>CAVQNY010000045.1:0-351884 GCA_963714225.1 uncultured Acidobacteriaceae bacterium
TCACTTAAGGGATAAAATTGCCGCTGTTTAAACCATAAAGTTGCCGCGCGGGAAACATAACTCCTTCAAAAAGAGTACGGGGCAGCATCAGCCGCCACTCGGTGTAAAGCATAATCTTGCCGAAAGTGCAGTTTTAAACCATAAAGTTGCCGCAAGTGTCCCTCACCGCACTGAATCCCCTCCCCCACCACCTCGACAGCTAGCCGGAGTGAAGCTGCTCTATGTCTGGTGCTGCAGGCAGAGAGCTCAGCTCGCAATGTATACGACCAGCAACTTGTAAAGCGTTTGTATGCGTGCTACTAAACACGCGTACATATGCCTCGGGAGACTCCTGAAGAGGTCAAACGCTGGTTTGGGGAGGCAGTGCAGGACCTTTGGCCAGTGGCGGTAGGGTCACTTTCGCTACGAAGAAGTCCCTGCATTCGGGAGCACTGCGCGTTGTGTAAGTCCGGAGAACGGCACGTCAGCTACGCCTTGTACGGCCGCCAGCGCGGCCGCCGGTTCTCGATCTACATACCGGACGAGATTGCCCCTCTTATCGAACAAGCGATTCACAACGGCCGACAGCTGCAGCAGGTTATGGCGGAAGCCGGGCGACGGTACGCTCAAGCTGCGAAGACTGAACGATATCTAAAAACGTATGGGGCCCCAAGACCCAGTGTTCGTGTTCAGAAGAGGTGAGTAAATGCTTCTCGATGACGACTTCCTCGCGTGGGCAAAACGCGTCGGGTTGTCCGAAGAAGCCCGGGCTGTCATTTCGAATGTTCGCTCATCAGCGCCTGCTCGCCGCACCGGAGGCGGCCGCCGGAACGTGAGTGGCAGGTATCCGAGCCGGAAGATGGGTGTGACCATCCAGTTCGAAAGCCATCGCGTGGAACTTGCCTTCGTGTACGAGATGGAGCATGACTCCGGTGTTCTGGAGTATTACGATCAGCCGCCGCCTCTGACGCTTGCATATGCGGCAGCCAGCGGCCGACGGTTGACTGTCCGTCACACGCCGGACTTTTTTGTGATTCGTGCGAACTCTGCTGGCTGGGAAGAATGTAAGACTGAAGACAACCTCCGAGAACTCGAAATCAAAAATCCGAATCGTTACTGTCGCGATCACGAAGACCGATGGCGCTGTCCACCAGGAGAGGCTTGTGCCAGTTCTTCCGGCCTCTATTATCGTGTTCGCGCCTCCTCGGAAATCGACTGGGTATATCAAAGAAACGTTCAGTTCCTTGAGGACTATCTTCGTGAAGGGCAACTCCCTGTTGCACCGGCTATCGAACAGTTCGTTCGCGCTTGTGTCTTGGCTGAGCCAGTTATCAGCCTGGAGGAATTATTCGTCAGAAGCGAGGATCGCGTCACTCGTGATGATGTCTATCAGATGATTGTAACCGATCATGTTTGTGTGGATCTTAGCGCTGCGCCGCTCGCTGACCCCGCCCAGGTTCGTGTTTTTGCCGATCGTCAGGCGGCTCTGGATTATGGGCGAGCAATTCAGGCTCAGGCAGAAACGGATGCTGGCCACCCGTCCTTTGATCTCCACTCGGGGAGTTCGTTCTCATGGGATGGCAAGCTTTGGAGTGTCGCCAACGTGGGTGACAGCATGATCAGCCTACTCGGAGACGACAAGGCATTCATCGAGATGCCGCTTTCGGCTTTTGAATCATTGGTGAGAGCCCGTCGAATCGTTGGAATCAGCAACAAGGCGGCCCCGCATCCTGAGGTCACCAACCGCCTGACCACAGCGAGTGAAGAGGGCCTGCGGATCGCAAACCATCGGGTGGAACTGGTTCGTCGCCATCTGCGCGGCGAGCCACTGCCATCGGCGGTAAAGATTTCAGATCGCACGCTGCGCTTCTGGGTTTCAAAGTACCGTGCAGCGCAAGACGCATATGGAAGCGGGTACATAGGGCTGCTGCCGCAGATTTACAAGCGGGGAAATCGTTTCAGTAAACTTCCTAGCGAAAGCCGCGCCCTCCTCGATTACTTCGTCAAAAATGACTATGAGACGCTGAAGCAGAAGAGCCGGTTTGCAAGCTGGGCAGCTTTAAAGCGCCAGTGCGACGAGAAAGGCATCGTCGCTCCCAGTTATATGACTTTCTGCGTGGCGGTGAAGCAGCGGCCCAAGTTCGACCAGACGCTGAAGCGACAGGGTCCACGGGCGGCATACGTGTATGAGGCCTTCTATGACACTCTTGAGCAGTCAACGCCTCGCCATGGCGACCGCCCTTTCGAGATAGCTCATATTGATCACACCGAGTTGGACATCGAACTCCTTTGCTCTCACACCAGGCGGAACTTAGGTCGGGCATGGATGACATTAATGACGGATGCGTTCAGCCGACGCATCTTGGCCCTGTATCTTTCCTTCGATTCTCCCAGCTACCGCTCGTGCATGATGATCCTCAGAGATTGCGTTCGCCGCCATGCACGTCTTCCTCAAATTGTTGTGGTTGACGGCGGAGCTGAGTTCGAGAGCACGTACTTCGAGACCCTGCTCGCTCGATACGAATGCATCAAGAAGACCCGTCCACCAGCCAAAGCACGGTTTGGCTCGGTCTGCGAAAGGCTATTCGGCACTTCAAACACCCAGTTCGTACATAATCTGGCGGGAAACACGCAAGCCACGAAAAATGTTCGGCAGGTCACCAAGAGCGTAAATCCGAAGCACCACGCCGAATGGACGCTCAGCGGGCTCTACGAGTGTTTGTGTGAGTGGGCTTACGAAGTGTACGACACAATCTCCCACCCCGCTCTTGGACAGAGCCCCCGTGAAGCCTTCGTGGCCGGGCTTGCACAGAGCGGGAATCGGCCTCTTCGCATAATCGCCTATGACGAAGAGTTCCGACTGTGGACACTGCCGACAACGGCTCGCGGTACGGCGCGGGTCGTGCCTGGCAAGGGCGTTAAAATCAACCACGTTTTCTACTGGGCTTCGGCGTTGCGGGAACCTGATGTGGAGGAGAGCCAAGTTTCTGTTCGTTACGATCCCTACGACGCCGGAACGGCCTATGCCTATGTGCACAAACGATGGGTTCAGTGCATCTCCGAGTGCTACAGCAACCTACATGGAAAATCCGAACGCGAGTTGATGCTGGCAACTGCCGAGTTGCGAAGACGAGCGCAGAAGCATACTGCTCAGTTCACGCTGACAGCAAAGAAATTGGCCGATTTCCTGGCCTGTGCCGAAGGCGATCGCATCTTAGGCGCCCAACGCACAAGGGATCGGGAGGCCAAAGGCATCCTGACCCAGATTTGTGGCGGCCTGGCTGATGGGTCTCGCAATACCACCGTCGTTGAGCCAGGCGCTCCTGAAGTGAACTCGCCGGTGCCATCGCGGGAATCACCGAGAACACTGAGTCTGGATGAGCTCGCTGTCTACGAGGAGTACTGAGGAATGCCGCCAAGAGGATTTCCTCGCGAGCTACTGGATCGATCCCCAAGCGAGCGTCTCGGATATTTCCGCTCCTATACGATAGCCCATCCGCGGCTGAAGACCGTAAGTGATGCTCTCCGGCGCGCCATCCAAGAACCCGCTGGGTGTTCGTTGATCCTGGTCCTCGGACCGACTGGCGTCGGCAAAACGACCCTGCGTCTGCGGATTGAACAAGAGCTGAAGGAGCAGTTTCTGGCTTCTAGCGAGAGGGATCCCGGTCGGATTCCGGTGATCGGATTCGAAGCAGTCGCGCCGGACTCGGGTAATTTCAGTTGGAAGGACTATTACCGGCGAGCGTTGCGTGCGCTCGAAGAGCCCCTCATCGACCACAAAATCGATTACGCCACACAGCACGTCATCCAGAATCAAAGCAGCGAACTGGCGATCGCGAGCAGAATAGGAAATCCCGAGTTGCGGCAGGCTATGGAGCAGGCTCTCCGACAGCGCCGGCCGGCAGCCGTTCTCATTGACGAGGCCCAGCACTTCACAAAGATTGCCAGCGGTCGTCGGCTCGGAGACCAACTGGATTGCCTCAAGTCCTTGGCCAGCCTGACCGGATGTGTCCATGTGCTCATCGGTACTTATGATTTACTGCCTTGCCGGAATCTCAGTGCGCAACTGAGTCGCCGCAGCATCGACATCCATTTCCGGCGCTATCAGGCGGATAATCAGGAGGATGTTGTTGCTTTTCAGCGTGTCATCTACAGTTTTCAACGACACCTCCCTGTGGCAGAGGAGCCAGCGCTTCGCCATGATTGGGAGTACTGCTACGCACATTCGATGGGGTGTGTCGGCATCCTCAAGGATTGGTTCACCCGTACGTTGGCAGAGGTATTGGAACATAATGCACCAACGGTGACGCGAACAGATCTGGAACGTCATGCGTGGCCATTCGATCAGTGTGAAAAGATGGTGCAGGAAGCCCTGGACGGCGAGGCGATACTTGCTGAAAAGCCGAACGCGTTTGATCGTCTCAGAAGCCTGTTGGGGTTGGGTGAAAAGGTAGAAGTTCAGCGTCCAGTCAGTTTCCAGAACAGGACACAACCCACGCCCATGTCTAACCGAAACTCACGAACCCGGCGTGTTGGCTCACGGAAGCCCGTGCGCGATGAGGTCGGCATACATGGAACGGCCTGAAAGTAGGCTGGTTTGCGGATTACGTCGCATAATTTCACAAACTATATGATTCGCGAGTACGAACAGTGGGAATTGAGTTCGCCGGTTCTACCTCTCCCTACCCGGCTGTACAGCCTGTCTCCAATTGGGGTCGGTACACCCATGGCGGAGAGCCTTACCGGCTATATCGCACGGCTTGCCGAGGCGCATTGCGTATCGGCTGGTCTCCTCTATTGGAAAGAGATCAAGGCATTGGCAGGTAAAGGCAACATCTTCAGTTTCCGGGTAGCCGGTGATGGTGGCTATTCCACGCACACCATCAATGGCCACGGCTCACCGGCTGCGGACTTCGTGCGAACCCTGGAGGTACTCACCGGCCGTCAGGATCTCCGCTATTTGACGCTGCTCACCTGGGCGCAGGTTTTGCCGAGGCATTCGCTGTTGCGTCGCTGGCGTGCTTGGTGCGAGCGTTGTTTTCAGGCGTGGCTACAAGCGAAGCAACCGATATACGAGCCTCTCCTTTGGACAGTGCGAGCCGTGAACATCTGTCCCTCCCATCGCTGCAAACTGCGCGATGCGTGTCCGCATTGTTCAAGTCGTATTGGCCCGCTGGACTGGTACTCACGGCCCGGTTACTGCTCCCAGTGCAAGGCAGCGCTTGTGTGCGCTGATCAGGCATCAAGTACCCTAGAACTCGCCGGTGATGAGTTGATGTGGGCGACATGGGTAGCAAGCGCTTTGGGGGATCTCATTTCCTCCTCTCCCCGCATTACCTCACCCCCAACAAAAGAACATCTCGCACAAACGATTGGAAAATGCGTTCAGCGCACGAGTTCCGGCAATGCCTCTGCCTTTGCTCGCCTCATGCAGGTGGGCAGAGGAGATGTCAGCAGATGGCAACGAGGGAAGGCGCGACCGCAAATGGCGCTGCTTTTGAATATGGCCTTTCGCGTGGAGGCACCACTGGTGGACTTTGTGTTCGGATCTCCAGCATGCGTTTCTTGGCAAGGATTTCTCAGGTCGGCGCCAGTCGAGCCAGACCGCGGCCGACCACGGATAACCATCCAGCCCTGGCGGCGGATGAACCGCCCTGAAGTATTTCGAACTCTCCAATCGGCGTTAAACGAGACCCCCCCACCCTCGGTGGTGCAAGTCATGAAGCGGATCGGCCATTCGGAGGTCACAGTTCGTCGCCATTTCCCAGAACTCTGCCGTGAGATCGCCAAGAATTATGCGGGATACCGTGTGAAACGTGCAGTCGAAAGGAAGGCTGAGGCCGCTGAAGAGGTGAAACGGGTCGCGCATGCACTGCATAGCCAGGGTGTCAGACTCACGCGCTGCCATTTGCGTCCTCTTTTGACGAGCTCCAATTACCTGAATCTGGAAGAGGGCCGGGCCGCCCTACGCGAAGTCCGGCAGGAGTTAGGCCTGTAAATCCTCATCGGAGCTGCGGGTTTTTGCAAACCTGTGGTTCCAACTTTGCAGCCTATGCGTAAAGTGACGAAGACCACCACCTCCTTCTCTAAAGCATAACCTTGCCAAACGGCAACTTTATCCTTTAAGTGATAGCGCGGTAGTGCCATTTTATGCTTCCGAGCACTGCCATTTTATGATTCAAGGCACAGATCGGACGGCGGAACTGGATCCACATCGGAAGCTCGCAGGCGGGACCGAAGATCGCAGCGATTCTTTCGGTGGTGGAGAGCTGCCGTTAGATTAAAACTCCCGGTGCGCGAATATCTGGCCGCAGTTCTTCCCGGACTCGCGGATCTCCCGATCCAGCGCCTACCAGAACTTACTCCCGCTGCCTGGATCGCCCAGCATTCGTAGGCTCAAACGACCGGGTTGTTAGCGTGAACGACGCGATATTACGACAGCAACCAATCAATCGCCTGGGAAGCAATCGCCGGGGCTGTTCAGCGGGACTTTGCTCCTATCCTTACCCGGTTCAAACTTGACCTCAACCCCGAGTAGGCGATCATTCGTTGCGAACTTTTCACTGGACCAATCTCCTACTGACATCAGCGCAGCACCAAGGATTCTGTGGTCGGCCCCGTGCAGCACCTTGAAAGTCACAGGAACCTCGCTCTTGCCGAAGGACCGTATGTAATCAGCGAACGCGGCAGAGTTGGGTGAAGAGCTGATGACTTTAAAATCCATCCTGCATGAGCAATTCGAGGCTTGGTTGGCACATTTGGATTGAAGAGATACGAAATTCGGACCGTAATGGGTGTTTCCCAGTGTCCAACTCATTCGGAGCGTAACCGGGGTGCCCCCTTGGCACGATGAAATCACCGCGGCACCGATGCGGGCGACTCCGGTGAGGTTCATAACCCAGCAATCTACCACGAATCTGGAATCAACGTGAACTTGCGCCAAATCAGGTACACCGCTTGACAACAAGGAGATTGGTGTCGAAATCAGGCGCCAACCGAGAATTGCTCGTGAAGTCGTGGTGTCTCTCAGCATTGACCGGGCGTGGGTCCCGACCACGGCGTGTTGACGCTGGCTGCGGACTCAACCCGTCAACCGTGTCTTAGTCTGACGCTTACTGTCGATCAAGGCAGTGGCCACTCTATTCGTGTCGCCAGTTTTGCGCATTTTTCCTAGCCGCCATTTCGTTGTCGCAAACTCTGCTGCTTGACTGCGAGGGACTCTGAACTGCATGCAAAGCGTCCTCCGGGTTGCTCAGTTCTTGAGAGTGTATGCCCCTGTAGTCCTGCCGATCCACGTATGCCCTCTCAGACAACCCGATACCTGACCTTCTGTAACATCTGCCGACCGGTCATTCTGCATTAGATTAACAAGAGCTGTTGTGATCTTTCTGAGGCTCTCAATCCGAATGTAGAGATCCACTAAGGTCATAGGGCAGGCCGGAGGCTATGAATGAAATGTGCGGCCGCGTTTGTTTTCGCTCTTGAACTCACCATCACAGCTTGGGCACAAGGCTCATCCCCTACTCCTATCCCAGCCGACTTCTTCGGTATACACATGAATGAAGGCTCCACCGGCTTCGGCACCACGGTTCTAGCACCGATTGTCCTTGGCGCAGGTGGGAAGGGAGCCGTAACCAACTGGCCATATCTTGAAACCGCGCGTGGCACGTATAACTGGGGAGCGCTGGATGATGTGACAATTTTTAACATAAACACTGGCAAACCAGTCTTCGAGAGCTATCAGGAGCAGCCTTTGTGGACAGTCTCCAACACTACTGGCTGCTATGCAATTGCTGAAGGCATCGACAGTTGTCCTGCACCGCCCACGGATCTATTCACTACCGCCACTTGCCAAGCCCCGCTTGCTTCTACCACGACGACCGACTGCCAGTTCAAGGAATTTATTACCAGCATGGTCAACCGTTACAGGAGCACTGGGACGCAGACGGGCTGCACTTCTGGCAACCCTCAGTGCAACGGCGTGATCGGAATGTACGAATTCTGGAACGAACCTCCTTACTCCCCAGGACCAGGTGGTTGTGCGATTGGTAGCAGTTGTATGCCAATGGCGAGTTTCGTGCAAATGGCGAGCGATTGGTACTACACAATCAAAGGAATTGATTCCCTAGCTCAGGTGTGTTCGCCCGCATTCATTATCAGCTCAACGGACTCGTCCTTCAGTACTTTTATGCAAAGTTTTCTCTCTAGTGGTGGAGCTGCGATTCCGTTCGATTGTTGGGATTTCCACATCAATGAAGCAACGCCTGAGACTCAGATTGCCGATATTACCACTTTCACGGGAAACCTGAGTGCAAACGGCATTTCAAATCCACTTATGTATGCGACCGAGGCGGGAAGGTGGGATGTAGGTAGCTGTGATGCTATCGCATCCGCTGACGAGCAGGCCTACGTTGGTAGAATTGAGCCGATCTATTGGTCGCAGAATGTCAAGGCTCATTACTGGTACGCCTATAGTAGCTGTGCGCCTTTGAGCAACCAGCCAACTACTTCGACTCTTACGCCGTTGGGCATTGCTTACGGCAACGTGGAAAATTGGATGGTCGGCTCAACCATGACCAGCCCTTGCGGTCTTTCGGGATCATTTTGGACCTGCGGATTGACCTTGGCGAATGGGCAGCAAGCGCAAGTAGTTTGGAACAACGTGTTTCAATCTACATCAACATCCCCCTACACCCCACCTGCGCAATACAGTACGTGGAAGGACCTCAACAACAATACAGGAACGGTTAAGGGAGCATTAAACGTGGGTGAGAGCCCTATATTGTTACTAGCGCCCCTATCGTCATCAGCACCCCTACCGCCAAGCGCTTTGAAGGCGACTGTGGATTGAGGGACTCATCGGGATCTAAACCAACGTGCACACCAAGTGCTAGTGGAGTGTATCTTAAATAGGTTTACAGATATTCCTTCTTTTTTCTGCCTCGGGGCAGGGTGGATCCGGGCTTGATCTGCTTCATCTTGACCCGCGCCCGCTCCATTTTCTTGATGATGCCCTCGACCGTGGCCGTCCAGATGAAGGGCTTCGGATGTTCGTTCCAGCTGCGCATAAATTCCTCGATCGCTTGTTTTAAATCCGGCACACTTACGAAGCTGGCGTGCTGGATCGCTTTGTCACTCAATTCTCTAAACCAGCGCTCCACCAAGTTCAACCAACTGGAACTGGTCGGAATGAAGTGGCTCACAAACCGTGGATGCTTCTTCAGCCACGCTTGCACCTGCGGCTCTTTGTGTGTGCCGTAGTTGTCCATTACCAGGTGCAATTCCATCTGCGGGGGAAACTCCCGTCCAAGCGGCGCAGAAATCTCAGCCACTCTTGATGGCGATGCCGGGCGTGACATTCCCCGATCACCTTGCCGTCCAACAGGTTGAGCGCCGCAAACAGCGTGGTCGTGCCATTGCGTTTGTAGTCATGCGTCATCGTACCGCACCGGCCTTTCTTCAGGGGCAGCCCCGGCTGCGTGCGATCCAACGCTTGAATTTGGCTCTTTTCATCCACGAATGTTGAGCTCAACATTCTGCAGAGCATTTCTAGCTCGGCGGCGCGGCTACGAGGGAGCATGGTCGGCAAGAAACCTGGAAGCCGCGCCGGTGAGCTAAAAATGTATTGGACTAAACCGCCTCGATGGTGCCGGCGCTATGGGTATTGAATCGGAGGAAGGCTTGCTGAAGAGCGATGGCGTTGTTCCGAAGAGGAGTTCTGGCAGCGTGTTAGTACCCAGAGAGCGAAGATCTGTGACGTGCAGAGCGAGAAGGAAGCAATGTTACCCACTTCGCAAATGCAGTAACCTGCGAAGCCAGTGGACCCTCCAGCGGGCGCGAGAGGACCACTTCGTTATCGGGTTCTACACAACAATCTGTAAGAGCTATAGGAGCCAGCAGAATTGACCCGCCTCATCGTCAATAAGTTAAGTTAGCGCCCATCAAACTCCTTGGCGGCAACAACAGCAGTAGATTTAGGAAAGGTGTGTCGGGGGAGGTACTGGAAGAGATGCCTTTGTTTTCCCTTGGGTCACCGAGGTGACCCAGAGGGTAAAACAAAGGGTGTGTGTAAAACCGCAGTCTCCATCGTAAGCCAAACGCTGGGTTTTTGATCGTTAAAATCCAGAAACATTTCCAGTTCTGTCCGGACTGGTATCGTCACAGCGACTCCATCCGGGAACTGGTGGGACAGTACTACGTCGTCTTCCGGTCCCTGCTGAGACAGAAACCCCGGCTACGACGGTATGTGCGCCGCTGCCGGCATTGCCGGATTTTCTTTCTGACTCATCCCCGAAATGCGCAACGGCGCGATCTGTGCTGTGCCTTCGGGTGTCGGCAAGCCCACCGCCAACAGAACTCTACGCGTCGCAGCGTGGAGTACTACCGCAGCCGAGAGGGAAAGGTAAAAAAACAGCTCCACAACCAGCGCCGTCGCTCGCGGCGGCCATCGCCTCCCCGAAGGGGTCGAGCCGATCACCCGTCTCGGAAAACAGGCGAAGAGATGAGCTTTGACT
The DNA here is from genome assembly GCA_963714225.1 of uncultured Acidobacteriaceae bacterium. Lineage (GTDB taxonomy): Bacteria > Acidobacteriota > Terriglobia > Terriglobales > Acidobacteriaceae > Sulfotelmatobacter. Next base: position 10,494 of record CAVQNY010000045.1, read on the forward strand.
CCGGCATCGTGCGCTATGTGCAAATGGTGACCAGCCTGATCGAGGGTCGAGGGGTGAGCGAAGCAGAGATCTTGCGCATGCTGGTGCGAGCTGTGAGACAACACAGCATGGCGCGACGTCGCCGCCGGGATTATGTTCTGAGTTGCTGGAAAGAGACTCTGGAGAGTCCCTGAAGGAAGCGGTATGGGACAGGAAATCGAGCTGGCGGAGTTGGATGTGCGCTATGAGAACTACCGGATGAAGAATCCGGCGCTGGAGAAGCGCCTGCTGGCTTCGATGGCGCAGCGCGGCATCGAGCAGGCCCTGGAGGGAGCCACTTCGGGGGAGGTCAAGATTTTGCTCAACGGATTTAAGCGCCGTCGTTGCGCGCTGCGCCTGGGCCTAGATCATGTGCCGTACCTTTCGCTGGGAGACGACGAAGCCGGGGCCATTGTCCATCTGCTGCGCGTGTCCAATGAATCGGCGCTGAGCCTGCTGGAGCAGGCGCGGTTCATCGAGCAGCTGCACCGGCTGGAGAAAATGAGCGTGGCCGATATTGCCGAACAGTTATCGCGCAGCAAATCCTGGGTCAGCATGCGGCTGGGACTGCTGGAAGAAATGAGCCCGCGCGTGCAGGAGGAGATCTTCGCCGGCCGCTTCCCCATGTATGCCTACATGTATACCTTGCGGCCGTTCATGCGTCTGAACCCGACCGGCAAGCAGGAGGTGGAGGAGTTCGTACTGGCGGTGAGCGGGCAAAACATGAGCGTGCGAGAGATCGAGCAGCTGGCGTACGGCTACTTTCGCGGTCCACAGTCCATGCGGGAAATGATTCAGAACGGGCACGCGAGCGAGGTCTTGACCTGGATGCAGCAGGTTCCGCAGGACGCCGAAGGTTGTAGTGAGCGGGAACGAATCCTGCTGCGCGACCTGGAACTGGTGCAGAAGTACATGCTGCGGGTGATGGGCAAAAGCCTGGATTCCAAGCTGAAGTCGCCCCCCTTTTACGCCCAGGCCCATCTGCTGACGGCAGGGATTCTCAGCCGCCAGCGCGCATTTTTCGACAGTGTGAGGCAACTGCATGATCGCAGCGGACAAGCGCAAAGCGGTGTACCTGCTCCACCAGGATGGAATGAGCCTGCGCGAGATGGTTCGCCGTCTCCACCTCAGTCGTAACACGGTGCGCGCCATCCTGAAACAAAAGGGCGAGATGCCGCTCGGTCCACGGCAGGACAAGATCCGCATCGAGGAAGACTTGCTGCGGCGGCTCTATGCGGACTGCAAAGGATGGATAGAGCGTATGCACGAGAAGCTGGTGGAAGAAGAGAGCCTGGCAGTTTCCTACTCCACCGTGCTCCGCCGCGTGCACGAGCTCGGGCTGGGCCAAGGTCGCGAGCAGCAACGTTGCGGCCGCGTGCCCGATCTAGCCGGCGCCGAAATGCAACATGACACCAGCCCCTATCAGGTTGAGCTGGGCACCACCACTACGGTGCTGATCGCCAGCATGATCTATCTGCGCTACTCCAAGCGCCGCTATCTGCGCTTCTATCGCCGCTTCAATCGCTTCCTGATGAAGTGCTTCTTACACGAAGCCCTCTGCTTCTGGGGCTATGCGGCCAAGATATGCATCATCGACAACACCAATCTGGCCCGTCTGCGGGGAACTGGAGCGAACGCGGTCATCGTGCCAGAGATGGCTGACTTTGGCCGGGAGCACGGTTTTCGTTTTGTTTGTCATGAGAAAGGGCATGCCAACCGCAAGGCCGGGGAAGAGCGGAGCTTCTGGACAACGGAGACAAACTTCTTTCCCGGCCGCCACTTTGCCAGTCTGGAAGATCTGAATCGCCAGGCCTTGGAGTGGGCCACGGTGCGCTTGGAACATCGGCCGCAAGGGGATGGCCGTATCGTTCCGGCCGAGGCGTTTGAGAAGGAGCGTCCCTTCTTGGTAGCCGTACCTGCTCATCTGCCCGCACCCTATCTATGTTTGGAGCGACGTATCGACCAGTACGGGTATGTCGAGCTGGGCAAGAACTACTACTGGGTACCGGGAAAGGAGCGGGGTGACGTCAAGGTATTCGTCTACAGCGATCACATGAAGATCCACCAAAATCGGGAATGTGTAATGGAGTATCCGCTGGCGGGTGATGGAGTGCGGAACGAACGCATCAGTCCACCCGGACTGCCAGCGCCACCGCATCAACCGAACAATCGCAAGCGGCCGACCGAAGGGGAAGAGAAACGGCTCCGGGCGCTCGCGCCGGCAGTGAATGAGTTCCTGGACTGCGCTCTGGCCACAAGATCCGGACTCGCACGGCACCACTTCGTACGCGAGTTATTTGCTTTGTCGCAACACATGACCGACGCGCTGTTGGTTCAAACCCTGGAGCGCGCGCTGCGCTATCGCATTACCGACATCGGGACTTTGCGGCGCATCGCGCGCCTTTCCGCGCAGCAGGGTCAGATGGATCTTCACCTTACTGTCGAGGTCGATGATAGCTTCTCGGAGCGCGCGGCCTACGAAGAAGGACGTCTGAGCGAGGCTCCCGACTTATCCGTTTACGACCAGATGTTCGAGGACGATGACGAAGAGGATCCGCATGGATGAGCCGTTCGCCAACACGCTGAAATATCTGCGCCTCTGGGGTGTACTGGCGCATTGGGATGAGTATGTCGCTTTGGCCGAGCAGCAGGATTTTTCGCCGGTTCGCTGGCTGCGCTATGTGCTGGAGGAAGAATCCAAACTCCACGCCGCCAACTCTCGCCGCCTACGCCTGCTGCGGGCCAAGATTCCAGACCTATGGCGGATGGAGACTTTCCCCTTCGAGCGGCAACCCAATCTGAATAAGAAACGCCTGCTCGCGCTCTATGATGCCTTTGAGTACATGGAGAAGCATCACAACTTCTGTTTCATTGGCCCGACAGGCGTGGGCAAGACGAGCTTAGCCACTGCTTTCCTGATCCAGGCCATTGAACGGGGATCCAGTGGCCGTTACGTTCTGTTTCCCGATCTAGTCAACGAGCTGTTTCGCTCTGTTGCCGATCACTCCGAAGCGCAAGTGGTCGGGCGTTACCTGGCCTACGATCCATTACTGGTGGACGAATTAGGGTATGTCGAGATGGAACCGACGCAGGTCGGTCTGTTCTTCACGCTTATGCATAAGCGGCACCGCAGAAAATGTACGCTGATCACGTCGAACCTAGGCTTCGCCGAATGGGGTTCGTTTCTCAAAAATCCGCATCTGACAGCGGCCCTGATTGATCGGCTCACGGAAAACAGTCACGTATGCAACATGAGTAAGTGCCGCAGTCTGCGCCCGACGCTGCAAGAGAAACCCGAAGCATGACTCGCTATCTCGGGCCCGATGAGCTCCACGCGCTGCGCCAGATTCCCCTGCCCGCGGTACTGCGGGCGTGTGGTGCCCGCCCGGATCGCTGTGACCACAAGAAATGGCATACCCCCCAAGGCAGCCTTTCTGTCACTGGCCTGCAGTTTATGAACTGGAGTCGCGGCTACGGTGGTGGCGGCGCCATCGACCTCGTCATGCATCTTGAGGAGCTAGACTTCTTGGCGGCCGCGGTCTGGCTGCGGCAACGCTTCTCGCTGCCTGTACCCGCATCGCCCGCTCGTTCAGCAACTCGCCCATTGCTGTTGCCTTCACCCGACCCCCGGCGCTGGTCTGCAGTCAAGTATTATCTCGAGCGGCAGCGTGCGCTTCCCGGAAAACTGATTGAAGCGCTGGTTCAATCCGGCACGCTCTATGCCGACGCTCACGCCAATGCGGTCTTTCTGCTGCGGGGAGAAAACCATCAGCCGGTAGGAGCTGAACTACGCGGAACAGGGTCGGCACGCTGGCGTGGCTTCGCCCCCGGCTCACGCCAAGATCTCGGCTACTTTCGTGTGCGGCCAGTCTCACCCACGACCATTGCGTTGTGCGAATCAGCTATCGATGCCCTCAGTTGTTATGTCCTTTATCCTGACTGTTGCGCCATCTCTACGTCAGGAGCTCGCGCCGATCCACGTTGGTTACTCGTGCTCTTGCAGCAAGGCTTGCCGATCTACTGTGGCTTCGATGCCGATCCGGTCGGAGATCAGCAAGCGCAACTCATGATGGTGCTCCACCCCGAGGTTCGCCGTCTCCGTCCCGACCATCACGACTGGAATGACGTGCTCAAACAGAACCCATCCCCTTACTCGTTCTCTAATCACTGACCAGCCCCTGACAGCACACACCTCGACCGGACAAAACGAGGCTGCTTGGAAAGAAAAAACTCTTGCAACCGCCGAGGCGGGCAGGGGCAAACTTACATGCAGAAGAGCTGGATCAAATTAGCTGACTGCGGTCGGTAAGAGTGCTCATTCTACGCAGCTTTCTGAAAAGCAACGAATTCGGTCTTGGTGGCGGCCAAGCGCTGCGCCTTCAGCAGCAGATAGTTCATGTCTCGGTAACCGCGGCCGCGGCGGAGCAGAGCTTTGATGTTGCCATTGACGGCTTCCACCACACCCATCGGTACCTTTGTCCGGCAGTAGTTCAAGATCCCCTCGAGATGAGCCAGCAACATGCCGGCTAGTTTCTCCATGGGTTTCAGCCGCTGCCAGCGCAACTGGGCGATCCATTTCTGCAGGTAACGCAACATGGCTCCTTCGTAGCTGAAATCCCACAAATGCGAAAGACTCTCCTTGAGGAGATAGGCTTTGAGAATGCGCCGGTTCAGAGCAAACAGAGCGTTCAACTGTCGCCGCTTGCTGCGATCTAGATTGAGCCAACTGGTCAAAAGCAACCAGCGCTTCCCTCGTACCAGATCCCGTGCCGCTCCTCCTTTGCGGAAGAACTCAGCCCGCCGCACTTCGTCCACCGCTTGGCTGGCATGCTGCAGAATGTGAAACTTGTCGTACACGATCCGGCACTCCGGCACCCACTGCTCCAGGCTTTGCCGAAACGGTTCCCACATGTCCACACATGCCGCCCGAATCGCACTTCGTTGAAACGCACTCAGATGTTTCTCGAAGAATTCGTCCAGCGTCTGCTTCTTCCTCTCCCCTCCGAACCACAACGGTTCTCCCGTCTCCAGATTGCTCACCACCGTGAGGAACTTTTGCTTCTTCCCCAGATAGATCTCATCCACTCCCATCTGCCGCAACGCCGGCTTCCTCCGCCCCTTCGACCAGCGACTCAGATAGCGCACATCGATGGCTCGCACCGTGCTGCTGGCCAGACCAAACTGTCGTGCCACTCGCCGCACCGCCGCGCTCTCACAGGCCAACCCCACCGCCTCTTCGAAGCGCTTGCTGAACGGCGCCTTGCTCGGTAACTGTGGCACCTTCTCCGTCTTCACTCCGCAGTCCGGACAGCGCACTCGATACAGTTCGATCACCACCGTCGTCCGAAACTCGAAACACGGGAGATCTCGCACCTCCCGCTCGTAGCTGTCATAGGCATCGCTCAGCTTCCGCCCACAGCCCGAGCAAATCAATTTCCGGTTTCCTCGCTTGCGCCGTACCCACAGCTTCAGCGTCTTTGCCTGCTCATCGATCTCGTGTCGGTAGACCCGATAACCCGGCCAACCCAGTACTTTGCTCCAGTCCGTCTCTGCCATGCTGCCGAGTGTATCCAGAATTCCACTAAAGGAAAATGCCCATTCCATCAGGAGTCGTTACAGATTCTCGCTCAGAGCCCGTTATCGATGATGAACCTCATAGTTGGTTCCTTTCCCGCTTAGACGGCTGAAGGAGCCAAACTATTCCGACTCGATGTGGATAACTCGGTGCAAAAAACGGCAAAAACAAAATTACTCGGTAATAGTCGGGACTCGGAATAGTGGCGACAATTCCGCATGCGGAATTGCCGCCATACCTTGGACCGACATGGTACGTGCCGACATCTCGCTGCCGGCCTTGATGCGGTTAATGGGGCACGCGCACATCCTCACCACGATGCTGCACGTGGAGCTTGCGCCCAAAGATGTCTGGCGTGAGTATGCCCGCGCGGTTGAGCAGCGGGTCCGTTTGTCTCTCCCGAACAAAGGTACTGCCGTGAAGAGATTAGCACCGTGTCGCGATGAGATATTTGAGCGCCACATCCAGCTGCTGGCCACAACTCGCCGGCCGCACACGGTGGCAAACTATCGCTACTGTGCTCGCAAATTTCTTGTGTATCTCCACGCGACCTTTCCCCAATTGCACAAACTCTCTCAACTGCATCGCGATCCCCATCTGACCGGGTGGCTCTGTTTTCTGTGCGAGCAGAATCCTCCGATACGTAATTACACCCGCAGCCAACTTCTTATCCAACTTCGCCGCTTGCTGCACGACTTAGCTGACAATGGCCATCACTTATCGCCCGACCTAATCGTCCTGAGGACTTCCCCCCACATGACCATTTCCTGCCCAGACCGCTTTCCCCGAAAGATGATGAACGCCTACAACAACAGCTCCGCGAAACGGATACGCTGCAGTCCAATGCCCTGCGGCTGATTCGCGCAACCGGAATCCGCGCAAGAATGCATCGACCTCGGCTTGGATTGCCTTCAGCAGCTCGGGGGATTGGAAGCAGCGCTGCATGTGCCACTCGGGAAGCTTCATATCATAGGGAACGCTGGATTCCGGTGGATTAGGAAACGCAGCGCATCGTGGCGCGTATCATTCAGTTGCGTGCTTCCGCTCCCCCCTTCTGGCTCGCAAGGTCGGATGGCTTGTTGCTACCTCGCCGCGGGGGACTTCATCCCGTGTACGACATGCTCTGTCACGCCTTGGCACAAGCTGCCCAGCGCGCGGGTTGTACCGGCAAGGTGACCCTACACCGTCTTCGTCATACCTACGCCACAGAAATGGTACGTCTCGGCGTCAGCCTGCCGGCACTCATGCAAATGCTTGGCCACAAAGACATCAACATGACCTTGCGCTATGTGGAAGTCGTACAGTTGGATCTGCAGCGGGAATTTCATCGCGCTCGCCAAAATAACGCTGCCGTCCACTCTATTCCCCAACTGCCTCTTCCTTCTCCAGCCGATCCTGCCCACGCCGACCTGCCCACCGTCCGCCAAGCCATTGCCACGGTTCGCCATCTATTGCAGCTATTCCATGTTCAGCTTGTCGATCCTGGCGCCCGCCGTAAAGTTCGACGCCTTACACAGCGGATCCTTAACGTCGGCCGCGAACTCGATAATCTGACAGCAAAATGAGTGCACATTGGCCGGTTATAATAATGACGGCGAGGACCGCTGCGAAAAGAATCGGCGAGGGGAGGAAAAGACCTGGTTCTCGATGCAAGATCTCGGTAAGACGGAGGATCAAGGATGAGCAAGAATACGAGTCATCACAAGCTTAGGGCTGAACTCGACCCTGCCGAAGCTTTCGGAAGGGCAACTGGAGTCTCTCTTCCCACGGTTGAACCTGGCACATACACGTCGTATCTACCAAGACGTGGCGGATCGAGCCGAGAAAGAAAACCGGAGCTATCGTGATTTTCTGGCTCTTCTGCTGGCCGAAGAAGTGGCCCATCGCAAGCAAACCCGCCTGCAACGTTTTACCCGCAAGGCCCACTTCCCCTTCTTCAAGACCACGACATATTCTCTGAAGTGTGCGAGGGAGGCCGTCGGCAAAGCTGATCGTGACGGCGAGGTGACTGGACCCTCCGAGAAACTTCACTCCCTCCCGACCCCCAGCGCATCCGCCACGCGATTGATGTAATTGAACCACGAAGCGATCAGCGTGATCTGCAATATTCCGCGATCGTCAAATCCCACTGCCCGCAGTCCCTCGATGTCATCCTTCCAAACCTTGGTCGCGTCCTTGGTCAACTTGACCACGTAGTCCAGCATCACTCGCTCCTGCGGCGTGATGGGCGCGGTCATGCAGTCCTTTTCCAGCGCCCCCACCAGCTCCCGGTCCAGCGTCACTCTACGCAGAAACTCTGCGTGCGACTCGATTCAATACTTGCACCGGTTGGTTACCGAGACCATCGCGGTAATCATTTCATGCTGCCGCCGGCTCAGCGGCAACTCTGGCGACATCAAGGAACCAAAGGTGGCGAACGAGTGATAGAGCGCCTCCGGAATCAGGGTGTGCGACCCCACAATCGACGACCCTCAGGACTCATCCGGATGGACCGGATCGCCATACTCCTTGGGATACAACGCTCGCTGCCCCTCGATCGCCTTGCGCAGCTTTTCATCTGCTTCCGACACCGTTATGGTTCGAATCCACGTCATAAACGCGATTGCCTTTCGTTTCGGGTTTCCCCGCAATCTCGCAGGGGGAAGGCTACACGGTTGCGCACCGCCGCCACATAGCACATTTGTACTAGAACTGGTCTCATAAATCGTGGTTGAACCTACTTAGCTATTTTCTGCGGATAGGAAAGCGGGCATTAAGGAGGGCTTGCGAGGACGATGGGAACTCAGCGATGGTCAGTGGGAATTGATCGAACCGCTCTTGCGGCCCAAGCGTCGCACGGGCGGTCGCGGTCGTCCGTGGCAGGACACGCGAGCAGTGCTCAACGGAATCTTGTGGGTGTTGGGTTCTGGGGCACAGTGGCGCGAGCTGCCCAACAAATATCCGCCGTACCAAACGTGCCATCGCCGCTTCCAGCAGTGGGTGCGGGAAGGCGAGCTGGAAGGCATCTTGCACGCCTTGGCGGAGGAGTTGCACGCCCGCGGAAGACTGGAAGTGGAGGAGGCATTCATCGACGCCTCCTTCACCGGGGCAAAAAGGGGGCCTCGCCGTCGGGCCGACCAAGCGCGGCAAAGGGACAAAAATCATCGCTCGCGCCGATGATCACAGTCTTCCTCTCGCCGTTTGTATCGAAAGCGCTTCGCCGCACGAAAGTCAGCTCGTCGAAGGCGTCCTCGGGCACAGCTTCCTCGATACCCTCCCCGCACGATTGATCGGCGACAAAGCCTACGACAGTGACCCCCTGGACCACGATCTGGCCGAGCGCTATGGCATCGAGATGATCGCACCCCATCGCGGAGAGCGCCGGACGCCGACGCAAGATGGTCGCCCCCTGCGCCGCTATCGAAGGTGTTGGCGTGTGGAACGACTCTTTGCCTGGTTGCATCACTTTCGTCGGTTGGTCATCCGCTGGGAGTACCACGTCGAGAACTTCTTCGGCATGGTACGCCTGGGTTGCATGCAAATCTTGCTCAGGCATTTATGAGCGTCTACTCGTACCTGAGCGCCACCATGGGATCCACCTTGGTTGCTCGGCGCGCTGGCAAATAGTTCGCGAGGAGTGAAACCGCGGTCAGCACGAGCGTCACGCCGGCAAACGTCAAGGGATCCGTGGGACGAACCTCGAACAGCATGCTCGAGAGCAAGTCGCTGAGGGCCAACGCACCGAGCAGCCCGATCCCCAGACCAGCCAGCGTCAGGACCAAACCTTGTGTCAAGACCAGCTTGGTGATTTGGGGGTGGGCAGCGCCCAGCGCGATGCGGATGCCGATTTCGCGCGTGCGCTGGCTGACCGAATAGGACATGACGCCGTAAATTCCAACGGCGCCCAACAACAAGGCTGTCAATCCGAACAGTCCCAGTAGCAGGGTCCTAAACCTGGGCGCCGCTACTGAGGCTTCAATCACTTGATCCATAGTGCGAATCTTTGAAGCCGGCTGATCCTTGTCGATTGCCAGAATCAACTCATGCACGGGACGAGCGAGCGCAAGCGGAGCAGACGCGGTACGCACAGTGAGTGTCAGAGTGTCCCATAAGGGCGCCTGAAGGTAAGGTGTATACACTTCCTCAGTGGGAGCGAAATCCAGAGTCAGGTGCCCCGTGTGTTTCACCACACCGACGATCTTGCCAGTAAAGCCGTTGAACCCCATTTGCAGACGCTTGCCGATTGGACTCTCATTGGGAAACACATTACGCGCCACAACTTCATTGATGATGAGGGCGTGGTCTGATTGCGCGTTATCGTGTTCGTCGAAGAAGCGCCCTTCCACGAGCGTGATCTTCATCGCTTCGAAGTAACCGGGCATGACCACGTGGCAAGAGGGATTCGCGTATTCATTTGGCAGCGGCTGCCGACCTACCACTCCCAACGCGTAGCTCTCGATGTCTCCTCCCAATGGAAGGTGTCCGATTGCTCCTGCGGACTCGACTCCCGGAAGAGCGCGAACGCGATCAAGAAGCTGAGAAAAGAAGGCCGCTCTCTGGGGGGCCGGATATCGGGCTTCGGGAAGGGAAATTTCCATCGTCAATAGACGGTCCGGTTTGAAACCGGGGTCCACTGCCTGCAAACGGACAAAGCTGCGAAGTAAGAGGCCCGTACCAATCAGGAGGATGAGCGCCAATGCAACTTCCGAGACCACCAAAGCACCCCGCAAGCGATTGCGGTCGAAACCCTCGGCTCCACGCTCGCCTTCCTTGAGAGATTCAGTGAGATGGGTCCTTGACACCTGGACCGCGGGCGCAAGTCCGAAGATCAAACCTGTGGCGACCGACGCCAGTGCGGTGAAAATCAATGCCGGTCCATCCAGGTGGATGTCCGCTGTTCGCGGAAAATTATCCGGGAGAATAAGTTTAAGCAGACTGATTCCCCAGGTTGCCGTCAGCACGCCCAGCATTCCCCCAAAAATCGACAGTGCTAGACTCTCCATAGTTAACTGGCGGACGAGGCGAAGACCGCTGGCTCCCAGCGCGGAGCGGATGGCCACTTCCCTCCGCCTCGAAGCCCCGCGCGCCAGCAGCAGATTGGCCAAGTTGGCGCAGGCAATCAGCAGCACAAAGGCGACGGCTCCGAAAAGAACGAAGAGAGCAGAGCGAAAACTGCCCACCACCTGCGCGTGCAGCGGAACAAGGTTGACATCCGAACCGATGTATTCGCGTGGGTATTGCTTCACAAGTTCCTGCTCGATGGAATTCATTTCCGCCTGAGCCTGACTAGGCGTGACTCCCGGTTTCAGGCGCCCGATGACCTCGAGGTAGTGCGCCGAGCGCGCGTTCCAGGCCACAGGAGTCAGCGCCAGCGGCACCCACAATTGAGCCGCCGGTGCAGTAAAAATGTTCAGGACCGTTCCCGTGTCCCCTGGAAACTGGAAGCCCGGCGGCATCACGCCCACCACCGTGGAAGTCCTCCCATCGAGGGTGATGGGTTTGCCTACAATCGAGCGATCGCCATTGAAACGACGCTGCCAGAGTCCGTAGCTCAGCAGGACGACGCTGTCTTGCCCCAGTTGGTCTTCCTGGGACGAAAACGTGCGGCCAATAACAGGTTTGACATCGAGCAGCTCAAAAAGGCTAGGTGACACGGCGGCGCCATCGACCCTCTGGGGGTTATTGCCCGCCAGATTGAAGGTCCGAGAGGCATCGAACGCCGCGACTTGCTCAAACACGCGATTACGGTCGTGCCAGTCCCGAAAGTTACCCGCAGCAGGAGGGTTCTGCTCGTAGCCCATTTTCAGGTTGCGTTCCCATAGAGTGTAGAGACGGCCAGGATCTTTGAACGGCAGGGGCCGCAACAGCACGCCGTAAACCATGCTGAACATGGCGGTGTTGGCTCCGATGCCCAGTGCCAGCGTGATCACCGCAACAGCCGTGAACCCTGGGCTCTTGCGGAGCTGACGCAGCGCGTAACGTGCGTCTTGGAGCACACCAGTCATACTGTTTGGTCTTCCTCTACCCTCACCACAAGAGCCACAATGGGATCGACTTCTCGGCACCGCGCGCTGGGACGCAACTTGCAATGACAGCTGCGACACTCGACACGCGACGGCGACGAAGGTGCCAGGTGAATCTCTGGGAGCAAGGCTCTGACCAAATCTACTTCAGGAGGTATCTTATTGACTGTAAAAGGAAAATCGAACACTACGGTTAGGGACGAATATGGATCATTCTGTCCGCCCACGAACTTCACTGTCCGGAAGTGAACAGCAACAATCAGTCTCCGGGGTTTATGAGACCGGTTCTAGTGAGCGCCGTCTGTTGCGGATTCGCGGTAAGGCTCCAGGCGTGGCGGCGACGAGCCGGCATGGACTATCCGGAATTGCCGGTAGTTGCTTATCTTCGCCCAGGGTGTGCGGCTGCTCTACCGATCAGATCCCCACGAATGACTCCGAGGGGGACCTCATCGGCACCTTCGAAGTGTTTCACGAGTATCCTCTGGAGTTTGAGGGCTACCTGCTCTCTTGTGCCAAGATGCCTGGCGCGAAAAAAAGCGATCCGGATTGAAATATTGAAATTGGGATGCTCAATAATGCTGAGTCGAGTGCGCAGAGCGTGGGTCCGCAGAAAGCTCGCTCGTAACATTCCCACACCCACATTTCCAGCAATGAGCGAGAGTTGTAAGTCCGGATTGTGCAGCTCGGCGGCAACCATGAGGGGAGCGCCCAGCCGTTCAACCCGATTCTTTATCTCTTCTCGCACCATACATCCGGCTGGATTGAGAACCCAATTCCGCCGATAAAACTCTGAGCATTTCGCAGACCTTGGTCGGGCCGAGGTTCGTGCTTGTACAACTCGCATCGTGTCATGCGCGAGCGTTACTCCCTCCAGGTCGTGGGGCAGGGCCGCTTCCGTGGGCAAGACGACGAGTGCTCCGTCCAACTCACCAAGGCGCAGACGGGCCAATAACTGGCAACTTATATCATTGCCAATACTGGGTTGAAGGAGGGGAAACTGCTTGCCCAGTTCGATAATGACCTCAGATATTTCTGGCCGCGCCAGAGCATGCGAGAGACCAAGACGAAAAGGCCCCACCGGGATTGTGGTCCCAGACGTGGAAGTCTTCAAATTGCTCAGAGACGTGAGAATCGCGCGGCTCTTCTCCAGCACCTCGAATCCTGCTCGCGTCAGCTTTGGAGGTTTGAAATGCCGGTCGAGGAGAACGACACCGAGTTCGAGCTCCAAGCGCTGAATCCTTCGAGTCAATGCGGAAGGCGTAAGGTAGAGATCGTTGGCGGCTCGTTCCATCGAGCCGGTCTCAGCCAGGGCAACAAGAGCTTGGAGTTCCGCAAACAAGATTAGGTCCCACCGAAAGCAAGCATCCACTAATATTGCAGAAAACGCAAGTTAATTGTGAATATTATGAAATTGACGCAATCATGTTCTGATGCAACCATCGTTCTACGGTTATTTTGATCGCACCTCCCGAGTTTCGCATCAGCACAATCTTGCGGAAGCTTCCTTCTGGGAGGAAGCGTGCGTTTACCTCCTGATTCCTAAAGGTTGGTTCGTAAGAGTCTGGTTCGTAACCGTTAAGAGCGAGGACATGAGCATAGAACTTCGAATTCAGAACCTCTCGAAAACATACCAAAATGGCGTTCAGGCGCTGGATAACGTCTCCCTAACCATTCCTGCGGGCATGTACGGACTGCTCGGCCCGAATGGCGCCGGCAAATCGACCCTCATGCGCACGCTGGCAACTTTGCAGGAGCCGGACAGCGGCCGGGCCATGCTGGGTGACATCGATGTACTGAAGCAAAAGGACGAAGTGCGGCACCGGCTCGGCTACCTGCCCCAGGAGTTTGGGGTGTATCCGCGCATCTCCGCGCAGGACATGCTCAGCCACATCGCTCTGCTGAAAGGCGTCACCCATGCCAAGCAACGAAAAGATGTGGTGGGGTGGATGCTCAAACGGTGCAACTTGTACGACGACCGCAAGAAGGCTCTCACCGGTTTTTCTGGAGGCATGCGCCAGCGCTTCGGCATTGCTCAGGCGCTGATTGGCAATCCGCAACTGCTGATTGTGGATGAGCCGACTGCCGGCCTGGATCCCGGAGAACGGAACCGTTTCTACAATCTGTTGGCTGAGATTGGCGAGCAGGTGATCGTGATTCTTTCCACGCACATCGTGCAAGACGTGACCGACCTGTGCACCAACACGGCGATCATTAACAAGGGCCAGGTGCTATATGAGGGGCGCCCGCAGGATGCCATCGCTCAATTGAACGGGCGAATCTGGCAAATCTCCATCGCCAAAACCGAGTTGGCCAGCTACGAGCAGCGTTACCAGGTGGTCTCCAGCAAGCTGGTCGGCGGTCGTCCTTTTCTTCATGTCTACAGCCCGGCGCCGCTCCCCGGTGGATTTGCTCCCAGCGCACCCGACCTGGAAGACGTTTTCTTCAGCAAAATCCGTTCCTGGAATTAGAAGACCATGATGCTCTGGCATATCGCGTGGTTCGAAATTCGCTTCTGGCTTCGCTCCTGGATGCTCTGGATCTTCCTCTTCGTCGTGGGTCTGCTGATTTTTGGCGCGATCAGCTCCGATGAGGTCATGGGGGAACTCAACCTCTCCAATCTTTACCGTAATGCACCATTCGCCATTGCATACTTTTACGCAGCCATGGGCGTGGTCACCTTGCTCATGACCGCCGTATTTGTCAATTTTGCGGCTCTCCGCGACTTCAGCTACAACACCTACCAGATGACCTTCTCGATGCCCATACGGCGCCGCGACTTCCTGTTTGGACGCTTTCTTGGGGCCACCCTAGTTTCGGCGATACCCATGCTGGGAGTCTCTTTTGGCATTCTGCTCGCCAAGTACATGCCCTGGGCGGATCGGGAACGCTGGGAGGCGGTGAGTTGGACCGCGCATGGGAGAGGCATTCTGCTGTTCGCGCTGCCCGACACCTTTTTCACGGCCGCCATTTTGTTTGCCGTGGCGGTTGTGTGGCGCAGGGACATCGCGTCCTTTATTGCCGCGATTCTCCTGCTGGCAGGCCGCGCCGTGACCGCTCAACTTCTGCAGGGCGCGCAGTGGGATCGCATTCGATCCCTGTTCGACCCTTATGGCGTCACCACATTTGTCGAGGTCACCAAATACTGGACGGTGGCCGACAAGAACATCCTCTCTCTCAGCTTCAGTGGCTTACTTCTCTGGAACCGTTTGATTTGGCTTGGAGTCGGGTGCGCAGCTTTTGCTCTCGCTTACGCCCGCTTCAGCTTCACCGAGAGGCGGACGAAGAGCAAAGCCCTCGAACCGCATGACCAACCGGCGATGGTTCCGGTGGTAACTCCCGCGCCCCATCTGCAACTGGCAGACGCGCCATGGGCAAAGTTGCTGGGATCGTTCCGAATTCATTTCCGCGGAATGGCCAAGAACACAGCTTTTGTCGTAGTCGTCATGATCGCCAGTATGATTTGCATTTTGGCTCTGTCCCTGGAAGCTACCCAGTTCCAGGGAAATCAAACCGTTCCAACATTTCCCGTCACCTATTGGTTGATTGAGCTGATTCGCGGAACTCTTGATTTCCTTCTGATCGTCCTCATCACTTACTTCTCCGGCGCTTTGGTTTGGAAGGACCGCGACGAGCGCATGGACGAAATCGCCGACGCAACGCCCACCCCGGAGTGGGTGTCCTACGCGGCGCGGCTGGCTACGCTCGTCGGCATGGTGATGCTGATACAGGCCGTGGCTCTGGCGGCCGGCATTGTCGTCCAGGCAGCTCATGGCTACTATCGCTTCCAGTTCGGTCTTTATGTTCACGAATTGTTGGTGCGAGACGCCTCATGGTTTGTCCTTCTGGCGATTCTGGCATTCTTTATCCACGCCCTGGCGCCCAACAAGTACGTGGGGTATTTCATTTTCATAGCCTTCTATTGCGTAAACAGTTTTCTGTGGAAGCCCTTGAACGTGGCCACAAACCTGGTTCAATTTGCGGGAAGGCCCAACGTCATTTATTCAGATTTCTTTGGCGATGCGCCTTACCGTTCGGCGTGGGACTGGTTCACCCTCTATTGGTTGCTTTTCTCCGTGCTCATGGCCATTGCCACCGTAATGTTCTGGCCGCGTGGCAAGCAAGAGCGATGGCAAACCCGCAGCCGCAACGCAGCCTTGCGGTTTGGTTCCGGGTGGAAAACCGCCACCTTTTTCTCTCTACTGGCATTTGCCGGCTGCGGAGGCTGGATTTGGTACAACACCGAAGTATTGAATCGTCTTCTCGGACCCAAAGACGTGAAGCGCGTCCAGGCTGATTATGAGAAGACCTATAAGCCATTGGACAAGCTGCCCCAGCCGCGCGTGCGCAGCGTGAAGTACGCGATCGACGTTTTCCCCTCGAGCCGCAACGCAACCATACGCGGCGAAGAAGTTATCTACAATCCCTACTCCCATCCCCTGGACGAAATTCATTTCTCACTCGACCCACTCTACGACGTTTCGATTGACATTCCCGGAGCTGCGCCCACGAAAGACGACACGCGGCTCTCCTATCGCGTTTATCGCTTTACTCCGCCCTTGCAGCCAGGCGAAGAGCGCACTCTGCACTTCACGGTGAAGAGCAAGAATCGCGGGTTCGAAAATAACGTGAGCAATACAGATATTGTCCAGAACGGCACATTCTTCAACAACGGTGTTGCCCCTACCATCGGCTACAACTACTTCCGCGAGCTGAAGGATGCAGTGGAGCGCAAAAAATATGGCCTTCCGGAATTTGACCTTATGCCTCTGCTGGAGCGCAACTGCACCGACGACTGCCGTGACACCTATATCCCCGGGCACTCAGACTGGGTCGACGTGACCGCCATCATCAGCACGACGCCCGATCAGATTGCCATTGCCCCGGGATCGCTGGTGCGCGAATGGCAGCAGGATGGCCGCCGCTACTTCGAATACAAACTCGACCATCCCTCGTTGAATTTTTACGCCTTCATGTCCGGCCGCTATGAAGTGGCGCGCGAGGAGTGGAACGGCATCAAGCTGGAAGTTTATTACCTCAAAGAACAACCCTGGAATGTTCCCCGGATGATGAACTCCATGAAGAAGTCCTTGGCTTACTACATCAAGAACTTTGGGCCCTACCAGCACAAGGAAGCGCGCATCATTGAGTTTCCCCGCGTCGCCGGCTTTGCCCAGGCATTCCCCGGGACCATGCCTTATTCCGAATCCATCGGCTTCATTGCCAATTTGAATCATCCCGACGACATCGATTCCGTTTTCTATGTGGTGGCCCACGAAATGGCGCACCAGTGGTGGGCGCATCAAGTGATCGGCGCCGACATGGAGGGAGCAACCGTGCTTTCTGAGACCTTGGCGCAATACTCCTCTTTCATGGTCATGGAGAAAGAGTATGGCCGGGATCTGATGAGGAAATTTCTAATGCTTGAGATGGATAACTACCTGCGCTCCCGCGGCCAGGAGCGGCTCAAGGAACGTCCGCTCCTTACCGTCGAGTCCGAGCAGGGTTACATTCACTACGCCAAGGGGGGCGTGGTGCTCTATTACATGAAGGAGATGATCGGCGAGGATGCGGTGAATCGAGCCTTGCGCAACCTGATTCTCCAGTATGCTTATGCCCCTCCACCCTATCCCACGTCGTACGCCTTGGTGGATGCGTTGCGGGAACAGACTCCACCCAACCTGCAATACTTGATCAAAGACTTGTTTGAAGATATCACTCTGTTCTCAAATCGCACGCTGGAAGCCAAGGCGGTGAAGCGCGCGGATGGAAAATATGACGTCACCATCAATGTAGAAGCCCGCAAATTCAAGGCCGATGCCAAAGGCACCGAAACCGAAGTGCCGGTGGATGACTGGATCGATATCGGGGCGTTCGCCAAGCCCGCAAGTGGGAGAAAATACGGCGATACGCTCTACCGCGAACGTATGCATATCACCCAGCGCAATTCCACGTTCACATTCACAACGGCCCAAGCGCCGGAGAAAGCAGGAATCGATCCGTTCGCGTTGTTGATTGACCGAATTCCCGAGGACAACGTGAAGAACGTGACGATGGAGTCAGGGCCCGCTCAGCAAGCACAGGTTCCGTAGAACGCCTCCGATTTCATCAATTGAGCTCTGACCTCCGCCGTTTCAGTGTCTCCGTTGAACAAGTTGGATGGGATTGCCATCCGGATCGGCGACCCAGGCAGAGCGCAGCTTGCCGTCGAGAAAGTCATGTGCAGGAGAGAGAAGGGGCGCGCCCTTAACAACTAAGGCGTTCACCGCGGCATCCGTATCGTCGGTCCAAAGGACGATTTCGATCCAGTGTCCTTCTCCACCCGGTCGAAGGTTATGCTGCTCCTTAGCTGCCTCCATGGTCGCGATTCCGAGGGTGAACCCATCCAGCGTGAGTTCCATATGGACCGGCTCTCCTGATGCCGGACTGCGAAAAGTCTCGACAAAACCGAGTTCCGAATAGAACGCTGCCGCTTGAGATCGATCGCGCGAGTAGAGATTGATCATTGGAGCTCTAAAAGTGGGCATCGTTGCTCCCATCTTTCCCCGTGGCACCCGTGTGGGTGGTGCAGCGATGACTTAGTCGCGGTAAGGCTAACCAAACTGCCCAGCAACGCTGAAGACGCTTTTCCGCGACGTCATCGCCGTCCTCCCTGCGGTCTATGGATCGCAACCAGAATTGTGTCTGATCTCCGGGGCACTGGCTGTCCCTAAGGTCTCTGCGGTTGCGGCCCACGCCCATATTTCTGTGTAGCATAGCCAACGATAAGGCCCACCATCCCCCCAGGCAGCATGATCTGAAAGTAGAATCCATGTTG
This sequence comes from uncultured Acidobacteriaceae bacterium, assembly GCA_963714225.1. Classification (GTDB taxonomy): domain Bacteria; phylum Acidobacteriota; class Terriglobia; order Terriglobales; family Acidobacteriaceae; genus Sulfotelmatobacter. Next base: position 28,903 of record CAVQNY010000045.1, read on the forward strand.
CATCTGGGCGACGATGAAGGCCAGTAGAAGGCCGACGCCCAGACCGAACACAATGCCCAGTGCGAGCGACTGTACCTTGCGAGCGAACACCCCAATGAGGATTCCCGCGATAATGCCCTTGAATGTGGACCCGATAACAATGCCGACAATTTGGGTACGCACCTCGGGCGTGAACCAGGCGCTCATTCCGTCGACAGCGCCTAGAATGGCTCCCAATATCAGACCCAGAACGACCTTATTCATGGTTCGATCTCCTGTCCTATTGTGGTATTACCCGGTTCTGGAAATTCCTTTAACGGTGCGCAAATAAAATAAAGAAGACGCGCATGAGCAAGTAAGCTCCGACCAGGACGATGGCGGTGCGGTGCCGAGCGTAAATCCGGCCCACGCGCTCAAACAAACCTTCTGGATAGGCGAGAACCGGTTCACTGCTCAAGTAGCGTGCGGTATCGGCAGCCATCTCCCGTGCGGACTGGTAACGGGCATTCGGATCGCTGGCCATGGCTTTCTCGCAGATGGCACGCAATGGACGAGGTACCGCGCGAGTGGCTGTGGGAGCCTCTTCCGATGAGATTCCAGTCAACATAAACGCCAAGAGCGCGCCCATCGAGAAGATGTCGGTCCGGTGGTCTACCTCATTACCGCCGCGCTCCTGCTCCGGCGACATGTAGCCCGGCGTGCCGAGAACACTGCCCTGACCGGTGACGCGTGACGAGTCCTGCGTGTCAGGCACAACCATGGAGATTCCGTCCTGGGTGGGTTTCCGGCCAGCGGCAGCTACTTTCGCCAGCCCCCAGTCCATGACCAGCACCTCTCCAAAGGCCCCGATCATGATGTTTTCGGGTTTCAAGTCGCGGTGAATGAATCCACGGGCGTGGGCAAAGTCCAGAGGCTCGGCAATACGTTCGAGCAGCCGCAGTTTCTCGGAAAGATTCTTCCCGACGATGTGCTGCGCAAGAGTCTGTCCCTCAACATACTTCATGCAATAGAACGCGCGGCCGTCCACTAGCGTGCCGGCATCATGCACGGGAACAATCCCAGGATGTTCGAGACCAGCCAGAATACGCGCTTCCCGGAGAAGCAGCGCTCCGAGATCGTCTGCAGGCGCTACGAGATCGAGCACCTTGAGCGCTACCCGGCGATTCAGCACCATGTCGTCCGCCAGCCACACACTGCCCATGCCTCCACGAGCGAGGTGGCGCACGACACTGTAACGTGTTCCGGCGAGATCGGGCACTTGCATCTCAGCCTGGAGCTTGGCGACGATCCTGTCCGAAAGTTGCTTCACCTGATGTCTACTCCGAGCAGTGCCTGCGCTTCGCGACGAAATTCTTGGTCGGTGGCGGTCATCTCCCGCAGTTGATCCAGGACGCAACGGCGGAATTCCCGTCGGGCAAAAGCCAGGTAGTTGGTCACGTCCGTGGTCGCGAGTCCGAACTTCGCGGCGAGTTGGTTGTAGGACGGTTTTGGATCGTCATCCTCGAGATCGTAAAGCTCGAACAGTTCAAAGTGGATCATCTTGCCACCGGAGGCGCAACTGGCCCGGAGCCGCTGTAGGCCGAGAGCAAAGAGGCTGCGGACCCACTCCTTGTCGAAGCGCGCCTCCGGTGACTCAGAGGAGGGCACGGTTGCGAGCTCCCGCTCGGCCTGCTCGAAGTCGAGTGAAAAATGCGGGCTACCACCGCCTCGTTTGAGCCGTTTACAGTCCCGCATCTGGTTCATGAAGAGCCGGTCAGCGCAGGTGCGCAGAAACGTGCGCAGGCGACCCTTGCGGCTATCGTAAGAGTTGAGGAACTCCTTTTCCAGAAGGTGCGCGAAGAACTCCTGGGTAAAATCGGCGGCATCCTCGCGGTTGATGTTCCACTTCATGCGCACGTACTTGTAGACGGGTCTCCAGTACGCGAGGGTTATCGCTTCGATGGCCAGCGCACGCGCGACGGGATCAGCGCTTTGCGCGGCCAGTAGCACTGAATGGCGCGTCAGAGGGAAGATACCGGCTTGCGAGGTCACGGAAGGCATACTAAATCAAACTCACGTTCACATTCTTCCTTTTGCATCGTCCTGTCGAACCCCGAGCGTAGCTAGTGCTCCCGAGGAAAGGTGTTTCAGCAAGTGGATGGTTGTGCTCGTGATCCCTGTCTTTGCCAAGTCCCGTCCCTGAAAAACGTTGCCTCTCGTTTCATGACCGGGAGTGAGCGCGTAGCTCGTTCATGGAAGTTTATCCCGGCGCTCTCCGCATGGCCGACGACTCCGGTCCAATCAGCCCATCAGCCAGCGACGCTTCAGCAATAGCCGCCAAGAGCTCGCCTGTTTCCCTCTATTTACGCCAGTCCCAGCTTCCTTGCAATCTCGCGTTGGTATCGGCTCATTCTCAGCGCAGTGCGATTTTCGAGCCGCACTCGATGATGCTTGTGAAACCAGGCTTGGATCTCCTTGATACGCTGGATATTCACGATCGTGGAGCGGTGGGGCCGCAGGAACTCAGCGGGGTTGAGTTTCTCTTCAAGGCCAGCGGGTCTCGCGGAATTCGGGTTCACGACTGCCGACCAGGGAACAACTTTTGCCGACCGCTACGATTCATCCCAAACGGTATGGTTCAGACCGGCACGGGCCACCGTGAGCGTTATGGTCACCTAACGAGGAAGAACGCCAGAACCGCCCGAAATAGTCACGACCGGCAGCGGTTTTCGGTTTATGCTAGACAGTTTCCAAACGACGTTGGGGGAGTAACGATGCGACGATCCTGCACGACCTTGCTGACGATTCCACTGACCTGCCTGATGTTGCTCGCCGCGGCCCACGCACAAAGCGTCGACAAGCCCGATTTGAGCAAGCAGCCTACCCTTTACGTGGTTGGCTATGCCCACCTCGATACGGAATGGCGATGGGAGTATCCCCAGGTCATCGACGAATATATTCGCAAGACCATGGAGGATAATTTCAAGCTGTTCGACAAATATCCCCACTACGTCTTCAATTTCAGCGGCGCCAACCGTTACCGCTTCATGAAGGAATATTTTCCCGCCGATTTTGCGAGGCTGAAGACGTACGTCGATGAAGGAAGATGGTTCCCGGCGGGATCGTCCATGGAAGAGGGCGACGTCAACGCGCCCAGCGCCGAGGGCATCATCCGGCAAATCCTCTACGGGAACGACTGGTTTCGCAAAGAGCTGGGCAGGGCCAGCGCGGAATATATGCTGCCGGATTGCTTCGGATTTCCGGCTTCGCTGCCGACTATCCTCGCGCACTCCGGGGTGAAGGGATTCTCGACGCAGAAGCTGGTGTGGGGATCTTCTGCTCCCGGCGGAGGTCCGGAATCGCTCGAGAAAACGCCGGAAGGCACGCCGTTCAATGTGGGCGTGTGGGTGGGACCGGATGGCGAGAGCGTGCTGGCTGGGCTGAATCCAGGCGATTACAGCGGCAGGCATCTATACCGATCTCAGCAAGCCGTTGCCTCCGCTGCCGCCGAACCCCGCTCTCCGAGGAACTTCACAGGAAGCTCCAGGCGGTTGCGGCAGAAACTGCGACCAGGCCGAACGCAGCGGACAACCGTTCGATCCAGAAAGACATTGAGGAGTTCGTCAATCTGCGAGACCAGCAGAAAGCGCTCGCCCAGGATCGAGCAAGATCGAGAACCAGAGCCGATATCAAGGACGATTGGGCGGCGCGCGTGGAGCAGAACGGCAAAGTCAGTGGCGTATTCACCGACTATCACTACTACGGCACGGGCGACATCGGCGGGGCTCCGGATGAGGAATCGGTGAAGCGGCTGGAAGCCATCGTCACCAAGGGCATGGCGAGCCTTCCGCCGGAGGTATCGAACCGTTCGTTCCTTCGACGAGGCAGGTCGCATCCGCAATGGCCTGCCAGTGAAGGTTGGCGATGGCCCGGTGCACGTGATTTCCGCCAATGCGGAGCAGATGTTCCTCGACATCACCCCATCCGAGGCCGCAGGACTTCCACGCTATACAGGGGAAATGGAGCTGACCAACCATTCCGCCGGCTCGCTCACGTCGCAAGGCTACCAGAAGCGTTGGATCCGGAAAGAAGAATTGCTGGCGGATGCCGCGGAGAAGGCTTCGATTGCCGCGGAATGGCTGGGGGCGCGGCCGTATCCGCTCGAGCGACTGAACGATGCCTGGACGCTGGCCATGGGCGGCCACTTTCACGACATCGCCGCCGGCACCGCTACACCCAAAGCTTACGAGTTTGCCTGGAACGACGACGTGATCGCGATGAATCAGTTCGCCGGCGTGCTCACCAACGCCACCGAAGCCGTGGCTGCCGCGCTGAACACCGAGACGAAGGGTATCCCGGTGGTGGTCTTCAATCCCCTGAACATCGCGCGCGAAGATGTGGTGGAAGCCAGCGTGAGCTTCCCGGATGGCATGCCGAAAGCGGTGCACGTGACCGGTCCGGACGGCAAGGAAGTTCCGGCGCAGATTTCGAATGGCAAAGTGATCTTCGTGGCCAAGGTGCCATCTGTCGGCTACGCGGTTTACGATGTGCAGCCCGGTGAAGGCGCGGCAAGCGCCGGCACGAAGCTGCAAGCATCGGAGAACTCTCTCGAGAACCAGTATTACCGCGTGAAACTGAATGCCGATGGCGACGTCGCCAGTATCTTCGACAAGTCGATCGGCAAGGAACTGCTTGCCGCACCGGCGCGCCTCGCCATCTCCTATGACAACCCCCAGCATTGGCCGGCCTGGAACATGGACTGGGATCAGGAGCAGGCTGCACCCGAAAGCTTACGTCGGCGGTCCGGCGAAGATTCGAGTCGTAGAGAACGGTCCGGCACGGGTGGCCGTCGAAGTTTCGCGGGAAACCGCGGGCTCCAGGTTCGTCCAGACCATCCGGCTTTCGGCGGGTGATGCGGGCAAGCGGGTGGAGTTCGAAAACGTAATCGACTGGAACACTCGAGAGTCGAACCTGAAGGCGACTTTCCCGCTGACCGCCTCGAATCAGATGGCTACTTATAACTGGGACATCGGCACGATCGAGCGGCCGACGCGCCGAGCCGAAGAAGTTCGAAGTGCCCTCGCACCAGTGGATCGATTTGACCGACATGAAGCGGCGAGTTCGGCGCCACCATCCTGACCGACTGCAAGAACGGATCGGATAAGCCGAACGACCACACCATTCGCCTGACGCTGATGCGAACCCCGGGCACACGCGGCGGTTATGCCGACCAGGGCACGCAGGATATCGGACATCACGAGTTCATCTACGGCATCGCCGGCCACGCCGCCGACTGGCGCCAGAGCCAGACCGACTGGCAAGCCCAACGCCTGAACGATCCGCTCATCGCCTTTGAAGCTCCCAGACACGCGGGTGCGTTGGGCCGCGAGTTTTCTTTGCTGAAGGTCAGCAACCCGCGCATTCGAGTCCTGGCGCTGAAGAAAGCGGAGCAGGGCGACGAAGTCATCGTGCGCCTGGTGGAGCTGGATGGCAAGCCGCAGGCGGACGTCCGAATATCGTTCGCCACGCCGATCACCGCCGCCCGCGAAGTCAACGGGCAGGAGCAGCCGATTGGAACCGCAAACCGTGAAGGGCGGCGCGCTGGTAGCGTCGTTCTCCGCATATCAGCCGCGCACTTTCGCCGTTAAACTAGCCCCGGCTCCAACCAGAGTTGCGGCGGTGCATTCCGTTCCGGTGGCGCTGCACTATGACCTTGCAACTGCCAGCAATGACGGCACGAAGTCGGAAGGCGGATTCGACGGCAAAGGCAACGCGCTGCCAGCGGAGATGCTGCCCGCACAGATCACCTTCAACGATGTGCAATTCCAGCTCGCGCCAGCCAAGACGGGCTCACCCAACGCGGTTGTAGCCAAGGGGCAGACGATTCATCTGCCGGAGGGCCACTATAATCGCGCTTACGTTCTGGCCGCCTCGGCGGACGGCGACCAGAAGGCGACGTTCAAAGTGGGCGACACTGAAGTCGACCTGAACATTGAGGACTGGGGCGGATTCATCGGACAGTGGGATGACCGGCAGTGGAGCTCGACCGATACCTCGCATGATCACTATGGCGAGATGATTGGCATCAAGCCGGGCCATATCAAGCGCGCCGACCTGGCCTGGTACTGCTCGCACCACCACAACGCCGCGGGGGAGAATGTGCCTTACCGTTACTCCTATCTGTTTGCCTATCCGATCGACCTGCCGGCCGGTACGAAGACCATCCAATTGCCGGACAACGACAAGATCCGCATTCTGGCTCTATCGGTAGCTGATGAGAATCCCCCGGTGAAGCCGGCGCAGCCACTGTACGATGTGCTTCCTCCGCCGGCGGCCGGCCCGAGCGACTTTCTGCTTTCGAGCTCGGCCTCCAGCCTGTCGTTTACGCAGGGGCAGAGTGGCTCAACCACGATCAACGTGCTTGCCAGAAACGGTTTCACGAGCGACGTCAGCCTGACCGCTTCGGGACTGCCGGCGGGAGTGACGGCCTCATTCCGTCCGATTGGCACAGCGGGCGCGAGTACGATGACGCTGACCGCTGCGAATGCAGTGAACCCACCGGCAACGGTGACCGTCACAGGGGGTTCGGGCAACCTGTCGCATTCGGTCACGGTCGCCCTCAGCGTGGCCGAAGTAAGAAAGGGCACGGTGGCGGTCGATCTTTCTTCGGCGTACAACGTAAGAGGGATCTATAGCGACGGCTCAAAGTTCGCTGCTTCGGCCAGTGCGGACGGCGGAGGCTTCGCCTATTCGAAGGAAACGTTGGGCTCGGCGCAGTTGTGGGATGGCGTCTCGTTCAATCTTGGGCCTGCTGACGCACCGGACGCGGTCAAGGGCCAAACCGTCGCGCTTCCGGAGGGCAAGTTCTCCAGCCTCAAGCTTCTCGCCACGGCTGTGGCCGCCGAACAGGAGTCGCAGGTTTTTACCATCCGCTACGCCGACGGCACATCCTCGTCTGTCACCCAGAGCCTCAGCGACTGGTATGAGTCGAGTGGTTACAAAGGTGAGTCCGAGGCTGTAGTCACGCCCTATCGCCTGGTCGGCGATGGCTCCAAGGACAGCCGTACGTTTTATCTCTACGGTTATTCCCTCAATCTCGACAGCAGCAAGGTGGTGCGCAGCATCACTTTGCCAGACAACGAGTATGTGCTGGTCTTCGCCATGACTCTCGTACCTCCCGCGGGGTCCTAGCGGATGATCCGGCAACGTCTACCGGTTGCTGGCCTAGCCTTAATGCCCGCGTTCACCGCAGGGCTCCCCAAGGTGGCTGTGCTACGCAAAAACTCCGTCCATGCTCTTACATTGGAGCACTAAAATTATGCCAGGCGATTTGCAGGCACGGTTCAGCGAGCGTTTTGGAAGCACTTCAGGGTTGTATCGCGCTCCCGGCAGAGTGAATCTCATTGGGGAACATACCGACTACAACGAAGGTTACGTAATGCCGGTGGCGATCGGCCTTTCCTGTTGGGTTGCCATCGGACCACGCGACGATCGCAAGCTGGCCATCTATTCGGAAGACCTGGATGAATCAGCTGAACTAGACCTTGCGACTTCCGATTTGCATCCCTCCCAAAATTGGAGCGACTATCCACTGGGAGTGGCGGCGATCCTCCAGCAGGAGGGGTATTCTTTGCGAGGCGCCAATCTTTACATTCGGAGCGACGTTCCGCTCGGTGCTGGGCTGAGTTCCTCAGCAGCGCATTGAGGTCGCGGTAGGATACGCGTTACTTCGAAGCTCGGGCTATGACATCGAACCGTTACAGCTCGCTTTGCTATGCCAGCGCGCCGAAAATGAATTTGTCGGGGCTCGATGCGGCATCATGGATCAGTTTACGGCGTGCCACGGACAGACAGGAAAAGCACTCCTGCTGGATTGCCGTTCGCTGGAATATCGCCCACTGGTTATCCCGAACCATGCCACTCTGGTCGTCTGCGACACTAAGGTGAAGCACGAACTGGCCAGCAGCGAATACAATTTGCGACGCACCGAATGTGAAGAGGCAGTAAGACTCCTGGCCGAGGCGCTGCCCCATGTGCGCGCTCTTCGTGACTTGAACAGCAGAGAACTGGAACACCATCGTGGCCGGCTGACGCCGACACTCTACAAACGAGCTCGCCACGTGGTCACCGAAAATGAACGCGTGACGTCCGCAGCCCTAGCATTGGAACAGGGTGACCTCAGCGCGTTCGGTGCCCTGATGCGTGCGTCACATCGCAGCCTGCGCGAAGACTATCAGGTCAGTTGTGCGGAACTGGAGGTCATGATTGAGATTGCCGATCGTCAGGGAGGCGTTTATGGTTCGCGCCTGACCGGAGGCGGCTTCGGCGGTTGCACGATCAGCCTGGTCAACATCGAGCACAGTGCCGAGTTCCAGCGCCGGGTCGTCGAGGCCTACCATTCCGCGACTGGGCTGTGTACCGACATTTATCTCTGTCAGGCTTCGCAAGGTGTGGGGGCAGCATGGCTCAAGGACGGGAACTCCTAGGGAATGGCCTCAGGCGTCTTCTTTCGGTTCAGTAGAGTTCAGCAAGTGCTAGAATCTGGTGCGGGATCAGGGTTCAAATTCCCTCTTCCCGACCAAATTTCTAATCCAGAAATTAGAAGGTCGTCCAAAGACGGGATTTCCAAAAAGACTTACATTGCCGCCGGCACTGGCGGCGCCGTATAAACTGCTGCCATACGCTGATCGGGGATTCGCAATGGTGCGCAAGGTCCAATCGATTTGGCTGCTTCTTGTTTTGCTCGTGTTGCCCGCAGTGTGCCAAACAGCGCAGGTGTCCGTGGCGGCCACCGAGGCGCGAGTCGAGTCTCTAGTGAAGCAACTGACCTTGGAAGAGAAGATCGACCTCCTCGGCGGCGTCGACGGTTTTTATATCCGCGCCAACCAGCGCATAGCGCTGCCACGTCTCAAGATGGCCGACGGGCCAGTTGGAGTCCGGAACTACGGGCCGTCGACGGTGTTTGGCGGAATCGGCCTCGCGGCCACATGGGATCCCGAACTCGCGCAACGAATCGGAGCGGTAATTGGAGAGGACGCGCGCGCCCGGAGTGTGCACTTCATGCTGGGCCCGGGCCTCAATATTTATAGGGCTCCGATGTGCGGCAGGAATTTTGAGTACTTCGGAGAAGATCCCTTTCTGTCTGCGCGCACTGCTGTCGCCTACATCAAGGGCATGCAAGGCCAGGGCGTGAGTGCAACCGTCAAGCACTACCTCGGCAACAACCAGGAATACGACCGGCACAATATGGATTCCGTTATCGATGAGCGCACGATGCGCGAAATCTACATGCCTGCGTTTGAAGCCGCGGTGAAGGAAGCGCACGTGGGCGCTATTATGGATTCTTACAACCTCACCAACGGTCTGCACATGACGCAAAACGCCTACCTCAACTCCGATGTGGCCAAGAAGGAGTGGGGTTTCACTGGAATCATCATGTCGGACTGGGATTCCACCTACGATGGTGTCGGAGCGGCGAATGGCGGTCTGGATCTGGAGATGCCGTCGGGGAAATTCATGAACCGCACAACATTATTGCCGGCGGTTCGAGCGGGCAAGGTGAGCGAGGCGACGATCGACGACAAAGTGCGGCGCATCCTCCGAACGGCCATTCAGTTTGGATGGCTCGATCGCGAACAAACCGACTTATCGATCCCCCGTCTGAATCCTGAAGGCAGACAGGCAACACTGGAGGCGGCGCGGGCAGGAATGGTTCTGCTCAAGAATGACGGCAATCTTCTGCCGCTCGATAAAGGAAAGGTGCGAACGATTGCGGTCCTCGGACCGGATGCCTATCCAGCCGAGCCGGCCGGCGGCGGCAGCGCCGAAGCCAAGCCTTTTACGGCGGTAAGTTACCTGGAAGGATTGGTGAATTATCCGGGAAGCAGCGCAAAAGTTTACTACGAGCGCGGGATACCCACCCTCGACGAGATCGCGAAGCGCACCGATTTCACCACCGGAGCCGGTGGGGGGCAGAGCGGGCTGAACACTGAAATTTTCACCAACGCCACTCTGAACGGCACGCCTAGCGTAACCCGTACCGATAAACATGTGAATTACCAACCGGCCCGGGGCGGGGACGACGCCGATAGCGACATGTCAATCCGTTGGACGGGTTACTTCACTCCGAGTACTCCGGGCGACTACCTTGTCTTCGTTCAAGGTCCGGGAGAAAACGGCGGCTACAGACTCTATATTGACAAGAAGCTCGTGTTCGATAACTGGAAGGACTGGTATGCATTCGTCAGCGAGGCCTCAATGACGCTGGCGTTCGGCCCGCACCAGGTTGAACTTGATTACTACGTGCACGGCGGCTGGGGTAAGACCACCGCGAATCTCGGCATTGTGCGTCCCGAGACCCTGGTCAGCGCCGAGGCGAAATCATTGGCTTCAGGCGCGGATGCGGTCGTGCTGGCCGTGGGCTTTGACCCCTCGAATGAAGGCGAAAGTAGTGACCGCACGTTCCAGTTGCCTCCCGGGCAGGATGAACTCATTCATCAGATCGCGGCCGTAAACAAAAACACAGTCGTAGTCATGACTTCCGGTGGTGGCGTGGACATGGCCGCGTGGGTGGATCACGTCCCGGCGCTCTTCGAAGCCTGGTACCCCGGTCAGGAAGGCGGCACGGCGCTGGCACAACTGCTGTTTGGCGAATTCAACCCTTCGGGAAGGTTGCCGATCTCGATCGAGCGGCGTTGGGAAGACGACGCCGTCCACGACAGTTATTACCCAAAAGACGGTGAAAAGAAGGTTGAATACAGCGAAGGCGTGTTCGTGGGCTATCGTCATTTTGACACGTCCGGAATCAAGCCGCTATTTCCGTTCGGCTATGGACTTTCCTACACCACTTTTGCCTACAACCACCTGACGGTTTCGCCTGCCTCTGGTGATCCGCCAGTGACGGTGGCCTTCGATGTGAGCAATACAGGCACTCGAGCCGGCTCGGAGGTCGCACAGGTGTACGTTGGTGACCGGCATGCGAAGGTCCCGCGCCCGGTGAAGGAACTGAAGGGGTTCGCAAAGGTGGAACTCAATCCCGGCGAGACCAGGCACGTTCAGGTTATGCTGGATCGGCGAGCCTTTTCCTATTACGACGTCAAGAATCACGCGTGGACGGTCGCTCCGGGTGATTTCGACATCTATGTCGCTCGTTCGGCGGCAGAGATCGAACTCTCGGGGAAAGCGACCCTTCGGTAGCAAGCCGGCAATCCGGTGCGGGGTCTCGATCGAGAGAAGAGGAACCATGCTTTCAGGTAAGGCCAATCGCTGGTTTGCAGTTTTCACAGTTCTGATGATGTTCACGGCAACCATGACAGCGAAGACTCACGTCGACAAGCAAGCGTTTGGGCACACGCCGGAAGGAACGCCGGTCGATCTCTACTCGTTGGCGGATGGCAAGGTCGAAGTCCGCATTATGACCTACGGAGCGATCATCGTTTCGCTGCGCACGCCCGACCGAAAGGGAAAGCTCGACGATGTGGTGCTGGGTTGCGACTCGGTCGAGAAATACGTGGCGCAGACCGCACATTTCGGGGGCATTGTCGGCCGCTACGCGAATCGCATCGCGCACGGCAGCTTCCAACTTGACGGTCAGACCTATTCCATCCCAAAGAACGATGGCGACAACGCTCTTCACGGAGGAATCCGCGGCTTCGACAAGGTGGTCTGGGGGGCGAAACCGATCCCGGATGGAGTCGAACTTACCTATGTGAGCAAAGATGGGGATCAAGGTTTTCCGGGCACGCTCACTGCGACCGTGCGCTACACCTTGAGTGGCGGAGCCATGCGAATCGAGTATTCGGCGACCACCGATAAAGATACTGTGCTGAATCTGACCAATCATTCTTATTTCAACCTGGCGGGCCAAGGTAAGGGCGACATTCTGGGGCACGTGTTGAAAATCGACGCTTCCCGCATGACTCCTGTCGATGCAACTCTGATTCCTACGGGAGAGCTGAAGCCCGTGGAGGGCACGCCGTTCGACTTTCGAACGCCGCATGCCATCGGAGAGCGGATTGGTGCGGACGATCCTCAGCTTCGTCTCGGTCACGGCTACGACCACAACTTCGTGCTGGATCATGCGCCCGGGCAGTTGGCCGAAGCAGCCGAAGTGTATGAGCCGACCACGGGCCGGATTCTGCGGGTGCTGACGACCGAACCCGGACTGCAATTCTACACGGGAAACTTCCTCGACGGATCGATCACGGGAAAAGAAGGCCGTGTGTATAACCGGCGATATGGCCTTTGCCTGGAGACGCAGCATTTTCCTGACTCGCCGAACCATCCCAGCTTCCCCTCGACCGAGCTGAAGCCGGGGCAGGAGTTTCACAGCGTGACTGAATTCCGGTTCAGCGCCGGTACGCGCTGATGGGCCGGGTGTAGTCGAGGGCACGGTCCATCCATCCCGGGCGCTCTCGAAACCTGCGAGGAGAATTCTTCTCGCAGACTTGTATCTTCCCATTATGCCCGTAGCCCTGCCGGTAACCTGGGAGCGCCTCGCCCTCACGTCGCAAGTTCGTTCGGGAATGTTACCTTCCGTAACCAACCTAAGCTATGGGAGGACTCCAAATGCAGGAGACTGGAGCCGCAGTCAAGAGGTGTGATGGATGGTTACGTCACACGCTCGATCGTGCACGCTAACTAAGAACGTCTCTGAGGATTCCCGAAAATGGTCTTCAAGGGAGCCAAATGTGGACTCCACAACCCTATCCGGAGATCTTTACGATCTTAGTGTGACGGGTTCTTGCTCAGGCGATCGGCTTCGCGCTCTTCAGCCGTTGCTTCGGCTGGATGGTCCGTAAGCGTATAGATCTCCGCCATGCTTCGGTGGGGTTCAGGCTCTTGAGGCCGCAGTTTTGTCGCTTCTTCGAGATAATGAAGCGAGTTAGCGAACTGCCGGGCATTCTGGCTTTTCCGCGCAAGTGTGAGGGTGATCTTATAGAGCAGATCCGTCATGCCGGGATCCTGCGGATTGAGGTGCTCGGCGTGGTTCAACGCCTTATATGCCGCATCATCTTCCCCCAGCTTAGCCAAGACGGCTCCGTAGAGAGCGTTCAACTGAAATAAATCCGGCCATTGCTCGATGACCTTCGCGAGAGATGCGCGCGCCTGCTCAAACTGATTCAACTGGAAATAAGCCAGAGCCAAGTTGTACTGCATCTGGGGCGATTGCGGTTCCAACTCCGCAGCTCTGAGAAAGGGCCTGAGGGCCGCTTCCAGATCTCGGTGTTGCGCGTAGATCGTGCCCAGCGCTGTCAGTTCTTCTGCGTCGTCAGGAGCGTACAATTGTTCGCAGAAGCTGCGCGCCTCTTCCCGAGAAACCTGATCCAGCTTCTTTCCGCACTCAGTCCTTAGCAAGGGCTCACTGTCGTCGCGCTGGCGCAATTCCTCCGAGGCTGCCAAGGTTTTCTTTGCTTCCTCCTCGCGCCCCTCCTTGCGATAGACGAATCCAAGCTGATACAGCGCGAGAGGGTCGCGCGGCTTGAGCCGGGCGGCTTCCTTCAACCACTTCTCAGCGGCCACTAAATCACCGTGTTTGAAGTAAGCAACCCCGAGATAGTACGCCGTGTCGGGAAAAGGCGGCTTGGGTTTAGCGACGGCCGCTTCGTTCAAGTTGCGGATTGCACTCTCGAAGCTGCGCTCCTCCAGGTCAACTCTTCCCAAGTAGTACGCCACATCCGGCTGATCTCCGACTTTGTGGCGGACGGCTTCCAACTCCCGGCGCGCTTCATCGAGCTTGTGCAGTTCAAAAAGTGCGACGGCCAAAGGAAATCGTGCCCTTAGGACAAGACTGGGATCCAACTGCAGGGCGGCTCGAAACTCGCTGACGGCTACTCCGTACATGTCCTGTTTCAGGGCGTCGTAGCCCTTGCCCAAGTGCGCTTCCGGTGTGTCTCCCGCGACCTGGACTGCCGGTGTTTCCTGACTCGCAGCCCTGCCTCCCCAAGCGGCGACCAATACCAGCGCGGCCAAGCGCACCACGATCTTTCGCCGAAAGCTTGGAGTCCTCATTGCATGCTCACGGGGCTGCCACGGTCCAGGAATCGGATCATTATATCTGCAAGTCCCAGGGGGTCGGCGGGCGCGGATCTACTGGCGACAAGGCTTCTGGCAGCCGCTCCGCCCGACCTTGACGGGCTCCGGTGTGGCTGTTAGATTTCGGTTCTACACTGGCATCTCCGGGGGACATCGCTCTGAGTCGGGCAGGGAAGACGCGTCATCCGGCCGATCTTCATCCAGTAAACCTCAGCCGCCGGAACTTTCTCGTCCGCTGCTGCCAGCAAGCATCGGTGGCGATGGTCCCGGCGCCCCTACGCGGGATCGCCCTTCCTTACATTTTTCCTTTCGATTCGTCCACCGCCTTCTCATCCGGGGAAGAGTTCCGCCTACAGCCTCACTATCGCGCCCAGCGACCGCTGGATGCCCTCCTGCTAAAGACGCAAGCCGGCCTGGACGAGTTCATCACCGAAAAATATCATGACCAGATCGCGGCCATTCTTGCGCAGTGGAGTTCGAGCCTGCTTCAATCTCCGCAGGAAATGCATGCGGTTGAAAGGACTCTTGCCCCCGAGTTTTTGGGGGCATCCTTGCAACCGGTTGACTCGCGGCTCGTGCGTCCCGGCCCGGTGCTTGAAGTCCACCAGAACAAATTCACCTCCCAGGCCAATATCGGGCGGGATGCCTTTCTTCAGGAATTGCGATCGGCCATGAGTGTTTTTTCAAAGCTCGTGACCGCAGAATTCCAGGTGACCAACATTGAAGTGAATTCGGCATCGCCTTCTCAACTTCCCGAGCGGCTGCAGACCCGCGTGCGTTACGAGTTGGTAGGAGCCAGCCCTGCTTTCCACCGTGAGCAGCGCGTCGGCTATTGGGATCTGGAATGGTTTTCGTCTCCTTCCACACCCGGCGACTTCCGCCTGCAGAACTGGCGGGTGATTGACGAGACGCGAAGCCGCTCCGCCTCTCCGGTTTTCGTTGACATCACGACGCCGGTCCTTGGCAGCAATGTTTCTTACTCTGCTCAGATGCTTCGGGGAGTTGATTACTGGAGGAGAGTTCTCGACGGCGCATGTGGCATCGACGTCTACGGACACAATGGAGTCTCGTTCGCCGACATCGACAACGACGGCCTCGACGACCTTTATGTTTGCCAGCCGGCGGGCCTGCCCAACCGGCTTTATCGAAACCGGGGAGACGGAAGGTTCGAGGACATCACGGAAGCCTCAGGCCTGGGGATCCTCGACAACACGGCATGCGCGCTCTTTGCTGACTTCGACAGCGATGGACGCCAGGATGTAGTTGTCGTGCGCGCGAGCGGCCCCCTTTTGTTCTTGAACCAAGGCGGCGGCAAGTTTCGCCAGAAGCCCGACGCATTTCAGTTCGCCAACCCTCCGCAAGGGACCTTTACCGGCGCGGCCGTTGCCGACTATGACCGCGACGGATGGTTGGACATTTATTTTTGTCTCTACGTCTATTACCAGGGAAGCGACCAGTACAAGTATCCGGTGCCCTATCACGATGCCGAGAACGGTCCTCCCAACTTCATGATGCGGAACCACCGCGACGGAACGTTCCGCGATGTGACCGCAGAGTCGGGACTCAGTCAGAACAACACCCGCTACAGTTTTTGCTGCGGGTGGAGCGATTACAACGGGGATGGCTGGCCCGACCTTTACGTGGTGAACGATTTCGGCCGGAAGAATCTCTACCGCAACAATGGCGATGGGACCTTTACCGACATTGCTCCCCAGGTGGGAGCTGAAGACATCGGTGCGGGCATGGGCGTTTGCTGGCTCGACTACGACAACGACGGCGCCGAGGATCTTTACGTAGCTGACATGTGGACCGCTGCCGGCGAGCGCGTCTCAGCCCAAGCAATCTTCAAGGAAGATTCGCCGAAACAGGTTCGGGCTCTCTATCGGAAACACGCCATGGGCAATTCGTTGTTTCACAGCAGCGGGTTTCGCGATGGCAGCGGCGCTTTTGAGGATAGAACGGGATCCGCCGGAGTTGGAATGGGCCGCTGGTCGTGGTCGAGCGATGCATTGGATTTCGATCATGACGGCTTTCCCGATCTCTATATTGCGAATGGCATGATTTCCGGGATCTCGCGCCAGGACCTGAACAGCTTTTTCTGGCGGCAAGTGGTTGCGAAATCGCCGGACCAAGCGAAACCTTCCCACGATTACGAACAAGGATGGAGCGCCATCAACGAACTCATTCGGGCTGACGGCACCTGGAGCGGGTTCGAGCGGAATGTTTTCTATGCGAACAACCGGGATGGAACGTTTTCCGACGTTTCTGGCGCAGTGGGACTGGACTTTATCGAAGACGGCAGGGCGTTTGCCCTTGCCGATTTCGATCAGGATGGCCGGCAGGAAGTGTTGCTGAAAAACCGCAACGGCCCGCAGTTGCGCATTGTGAAGAACGTGATGGAGAATCTGCCGCCGTCGATCGCTTTCCGCCTCCGCGGCACGAAGAGTAATCGTGACGCTATCGGCGCGGCGGTTACGGTGAACACGGAATCGGGCCGCCAGACTCGCATGCTGCAAGCCGGATCGGGATTTCTTTCGCAGCACAGCAAGGAAGTATTCTTCGGCTTGGGAGCGGCCAAAGGGCCGGTGGAGGCGTCGATTCGCTGGCCGAGCGGGCTCGTGCAGAATCTTCACGACCTTCCGCTGAACCACAGGGTCGGGGTGGAAGAGGGATCCAAAACTTTCCGAATCGAACCGTTCAGAACGCAAACGTCACCGCGCAGCCAGTTTGCCGTTGCCACGCTCCAAGAAGCCGAACCACCCCCAACCACGGTTGAGACCTGGCTGCTCGCGCCGATAGCCGCGCCGGATCTTGCTCTTCCCGACTTGACCGGCCAGCTGCAGTCTCTGGCCGCGCTTCGCGGAAACCCGGTGCTGCTCAATTTCTGGGTCACACCATCGGCAAATTGCCAGGACGACCTGAAAGTTTTCAACCGCGTCTATGCGCGGTGGAGGGCTCAGGGTCTTCGACTGCTCACCGTGAACGTTGACCTTCCTGCCGACCCCGAAACCCTGAAAATGCAGGTGCGTGAGCGGCGGCTTTCATTCCCCATCCTTCGGGGTTCGGATGACGTGGCCGGCATTTACAACATTCTCTATCGTTACCTGTTTGACCGGCATCTGGACATTAGCCTGCCAACGTCTTTCTTGATGGATGACAAAGGCCAAATCGTTAAGGTCTATCAGGGGAGCATAAACCCGGAGCAGGTCGAACAGGACTTTCGGCACATTCCGCAAACCGACGCTGAGCGACTGGCGCGGGCGCTGCCTTTTCCAGGCGTTACCGAGACGTTTGAGTTTGGCCGCAACTACCTCTCCTACGGCTCGGTGTTTTTTCAGCGTGGCTATTTCGATCAAGCCGAATCGTCGTTCCAGCTTGCCCTGCGCGACGATCCATCGAGCGCCGAAGCCTGCTACGGATTGGGAAGCGCCTATCTGAATCAGCAGAAAACGGCTGCAGCGCGGGAGAGCTTTGAACGTGCGACAAAACTTCACGCCAGCTATCCCGACACCCGAGCGAACGCCTGGAACAACCTCGGGCTTCTCGCCACCGAGGAAGGCCGCACCGACGAGGCCATACGGTGCTTTCAGGAGGCCGTACGGCTTAGTCCCGAACATTTGATCGCTCTCAACAATCTGGGCAACGCGTATCGTCTACAGAAAAGCTGGGCTGAGGCTCGCAAAACATTTGAGCGCGCTCTTGCAGTCAGTTCCAACGATCCTGAGGCGAACTACGGCTTGGCGATGGTCTTTGCGCAAGCCGACGCCACGGCGGATGCCTATGAGTATCTGCAGAAAGCCTTGAAGTCTCGCCCCGCTTACCCGGAAGCGCTGAACAATCTCGGAATACTCTATGTACGCACCCAGCGGCTAGAGCAGGCGGTTGCCAGTTTCGAAGAGTGCATCCGCATTGCCCCCGGTTTCGATCAGTCTTATCTGAACCTGGCCCGGGTCTACCGCTTGGAGGATGCGCCGGATAAAGCTCGGGCCGTCCTGCTCGATCTACTCAAACAGCGTCCAGATCACGCGCAGGCGCAGGCTATGCTTGCGGAACTTCCGCGATAGCTCGCACTAGCCCGACGGTTAATTCTTCGGCGGCGTTTGCGCGGTCAGTAGATCGACAAACATCTTGTAAAATTTTTCAAGATCCAGATCGTCCTCGACCTCAACCGACTGGACCTCGATTCTAGGTTTATCCCGCGCTGTCCAGCTCAAGGTGTTGCCGTAGCCGGCGCCATGGTCCAGGTCGACATCCATGAAGAGGGTTTCCTTCTTTGTAATCAGGCTCGGATCAAGCCATGCCGCCGCCGCCAGTTCATCCCACAAATAGTTGTAGTTGCCACGCAGACGTGCATATTTGCCGATGTAGCGCGCCGCTGGCGAATCTCCCGCCTTGATTCTGTTGATCAGATCAGACGTCAATCTCGTCTTCACTGAAATATCCACCGGCGTGCAAACGATTTTCTTCCACGGCGCGCGAAGCACAATGCGAGCCGCTTCCGGATCGAACCAGAGGTTGAACTCGTGGGTTGGCGTGTTGGCGAACTCGGGATCGTCAGTCCGAGGATTGAAGCTGCCTCCCATGAACACCAATTCTTGTGCCAGCCTCGGGAATTCAGGATTGATGGAAATGGCAAGCGCCAGGTTTGTCATGGGACCCCCTTCGTAAAGGCTCACCTGGTTCGGAAACTTGAGCACCATGCGCAGCAAAAAGTGAGCGGCGTCCTCGTCGGCTGGCTTGGTGGTGGGCCTGCCTTCCGGCATCTCTCCCAACTGGTCCGCCGGATGATAGACCCTAGGAGTCCATGCGCCAAGCCAAGCCACGGAACCAAACTGCTGTTCCCATTGCTCGGTCTCATTCTTTTGCCTCACCAGTGGATACTCCGCTCCCGGCACGACCGGAATATCGGTTCGTCCAATGAGTTCGAGCATGCGCAAGGTGTGCGCCACCTCTTCGTTGCGCCACTGATCGCCCGTCACCACGGTGATGCCCAGGACTTCCGTTAGTGGCGACTGGATCAGCAGGAGCATCGACTGCTGGTCCGTTCCGGCGGGTCCGGCTGCGTCCTGATCGATGATGATCTTGTGCTTTTCCTGAGCCCAGCACGCAAGACATGAAGTGAGCAGCACCGCTGCTGTCCAGTACCACATCCGGTCAGATCTCATCGATAGCCTCTGAATCTTGATAGGTCATCAACCTAATGTAGAGATCGTAAAGGTTTCAAGTCCATTGAAAACTGGGACGGTGTGTACACTGTTTTGTCAGGTCAACCATGCCGTCGAACATTGAAATCAAAGCCATTTTGACAAACCGGGCAGCGGCAGAGGCCACCGCGGCTCGGCTGAGCGATGCTGGCCCGGAGACAATCCATCAAGAGGATTTCTTCTTCAGCAGCAACGGGGCACGGCTGAAGCTGCGCGTTTTGGCGCCGGATTATGGAGAGTTGATCCGGTATGAAAGAGCCGATATTGCGGACGCGCGGCGGTCACGCTACCTAATCGCTCGCACTCCGGACCCCCAAATCCTGCTCGAAATCCTGACGGCCACGCTGGGCAGGACCGGCGTGGTCAGGAAAACGCGAACCCTTTATTTCGCCGGGCAGACACGCATACACATCGACCAGGTCGCGGGGCTGGGCGATTTTCTGGAACTCGAAGTGGTGCTTCAGCCGGAGCAAAGTGATGCTGCTGGAAAGATAATCGCTGCGGCCTTGCTCTCGGATTTCGGAATCGATAAAGAGCAATGGATTGGAAAAGCCTACGTCGATCTCCTGGCTCAACTTGGTCAGGGTAAGCTCGGGACTGATTAGAACGACCTCTCGGCGGATTGCGGATCGCGATTCGAACGACTAGAATGGCGAACCAACGCGCAAGGCTGATTTCGATTGTCTCTCCGACTTGCGCTTGGCTTATGGGCCGCTTCCGCGTCACCGCAACCTACCCTCGCCTCGCAACCTGCATCGTGGCGTTGACCGTGATATTTGGTGGGTTGACGTTTCAGGGACAATCCGTTGCGGCACAACCGGAGCCCTCAGGGAGGGCAACGTTACAGGGCTTCGTGCGAGATTCGAGCGGACACCCGGTTGCCGGCGCTACCGTTTGCCTCGAGGCCAAGGACGCGCCTCTCACCGCGCATACCGATTCGGAAGGAGCCTATCGCTTTTCAGCGGTTCGCCAGGGCGTCTATAGCCTGCGCGTGGAGATGAGTGGCTACGCCGCCGCAACGGTTAGCCCCATTGTTCTCGCACAGAAAGGATCTCTAACCATTGACCTTACTCTCGAGTCAGCAAAAACTACCGACCGGCAAGATTTGACGGGACGGCCTGAGTTCTTCGATGAACCCCACTTCACTGTGGCGGGTGTTACCGATACCACGAATCTCGGCGGTCATGGCTCCGATACGATTGTCCGGAACATAGAGGCTTTGGTCCAGGCAACTGTTTCGCTGAGTGAGGCACCGCCGGGCAGTCCCGCACCCGTTTCCGAAAACGCCACAACGGAAAAGTCCTTGCGCGAAGCGGTCAAGCAGCAGCCCGAAGGCTTTGACGCCAACCACCAACTCGGGAGATTGCTGGTTGCGGAGGGAAAGGCGCGGGAAGGACTCCCCTACCTGGAACGGGCTTCTAGCCTCAATCCCGGCGACGATGAGAACGCCTACGAACTCGCGCTTGCACGTGCCGACAACGGTGATTACGAGCGCGCGCGCACGGATGTTCGGGCCCTCCTCACTTTGCAGATTAAGTCTGGTCAGGAAAAAGCTGAACCGCATCACTTGCTCGGCGAGGTGGACGAGAAACTGGGTAATCCTCTGGAAGCAGTGCAAGAGTATCAGCGTGCGGCGGAACTGAACCCGAGCGAATCCAATCTCTTCGATTGGGGAGCTGAACTGCTGATGCACCGCGCGGTTGAGCCAGCCCTCGAAGTTTTCACAAAAGGCAATCGTCTATACCCGCGTTCCGTGCGGATGCTGGCTGGCCTCGGTGCATCGTGGTATGTTCACGGTTCCTACGACCACGCGGCGCAGCGTCTGTGTGAGGCGTCGGACCTCGATCCCAACGACCCGAACCCTTACTTCTTGATGGGAAAAATGCAGGCGGTCGAGCCCACTCAATCCGAAGCGATTGTGGAAAAACTTGGACGATTTGTCAGGCTTCAACCTCAGAATGCCCTAGCCAACTACTATTACGCGGTCAGTCTTTGGAAGCGGCGGAAGTCTCCCGAGGACGTGGCAGATTTAGCGCAGATCAAGTTTCTATTGGAGAAGGCTGTCCATCTTGACCCGAAGCTCGGCCTCGCCTATCTGCAACTCGGAGTTCTCTATTCAGAGCGAAAGGATTTCTCGAACGCAATCGCTGCCTATCGGCAAGCGATGGAGGCTACTCCCCGGCTGGAAGAAGCGCACTTTCGGCTGGCGCAGGCCTACAGACAAACCGGGGAAACTGCGAACGCGCAAGCCGAGTTGCAACTGTACGCACAAATATCCAAGGAAAAAGCAGAGGAAACCGAGCGGCAACGGCATGAAGTCCAGCAGTTCGTATATCGGTTGCGCGACCGAACATCGGCGCCAGCGCCACCATAGAACAACCGCTCTTCGATTGCAGATTGAAGGGCAAACCGAGCCAAGCCTGCCCGAAGTTGAAGCACCAACGCAGCCCGCCCTAGAAAACAAGCTTAAGCGCGAACTGAATGAAACGCGGGTCGTTGAGTGTGGAGCTGATCACGCCAAAACTGGACGGCGCATTGATGTCCTGCATGTTGCTGACGCCGCTGCTGCCCGGCAGATAGAAGTGGGGATGGTTAAGCAGGTTAAAGAACTCTGCCCGGAAATCAAGCCGCATGCTCTCGTAAGGCAGCGCGAAATGCTTCACGAAGGACATATCGGTATTGACAAAGCGGGGCCCGCTAAATGGGGCGCGAGGAGCGGTTCCGAGCTCTCCCTCTAAGGGCTCTTCAAACGCACAGGGATTGAACCAATGCTGCAATGTGTGAACCCGCGCGGGCGCGTTGCAGCTCGCGTTTGCCGCTACCGGACCCCCGTGGTTCGGGTCACCCACCTCGTTGGGCCGGATCAGGCTGCTTCCGTTCCACTGGAAATTCACATCAGAGCTATTGTTGCTGTCCACTACGAACAGCGGAAACCCCGAAATGGCACGTTCAATTACGTCCACTTCCCAGCCGCCGGCAATGGCATTCAGAGGCCCATTCCAGTTGCTTCCGTAGGCCCTGCCTTTGCCAAACGGCAGGTCGTAGGTCACGCTGCCCGTGAACTGATGGTCGAGGTTGAGCTGAGAGAGGCTCCAGTCGGAGTTGTGTGTCCCGGGGAGCGGCCAGTAAGTAGCACCCGGAAAGGAACCCAGGCCGTCCGCAAAACCAGAGTCGTAGGTGTGGGAGTAGGTGTAGCCGATCAGAGCGTAGATGCCGTGCCGCGCGCTCTTCGTCTCCGCCTTGGCCTGGAAAGAGTTGTACGTGGCTTGACCGTCGTCGTTTTGATTGGAAATAGTGCCAAATGGAGACGGAGTCGGAGTATAGCCGCAGCCCAAGGTGTAGCCGGGCTGTGCATTCGCACCGCCAGGACACGCCGAGGGCGAAGTCACGTTGAGATTCAACCCGTCCACCAGGATGTGAGAACTACGAGACCCAGCGTAACTAGCCGTCAGCACGACGTTTCCCGGAATCTGACGCTCCAGGTTCAGGTTGAATTGCTGCACCCTCCCCTGTTTGAAGTTAAGATTTTGCGAGTACACGGTACCGGGGAACGTGCTAATGGGCGGGGGCGCCGTATAAGGCCCGATTACGCCCGCACCGAGACTCTGAAGAAAAACGCGCTGCACGCCGCAGTTGAGCGTTGTGTTGCCAAACGGGCAATTCGGGACGCCGTTGAAATTGTCCGATTCGGCGAAGTATGGCGGGTTCTCCCACAGCCCTTGCCCACCCTGATTCCACGAGGAATCATGGAAGATCGCGTATCCCCCACGGATCGCTGTATTCTGGCTCCGGAAGGGTTTCCAGGCGAAGCCGATCCGAGGCTCGATCGCGGTCTTGTCCATTTGAATTCCAACATCGGGGCCGGAGGCTACGCACAGAGAGCACCCGGCCACAAGAGGACTGTTCCCGGCCACGTACAATTTGCCCGTGGCAAAGTCAAAGTTTGCCTGGCGATTCTCGGCTTCCGTGATAGGGGTCGTAAAGGCCCAGGCGAAGCCAAGGTTCAGGGTCAAGCTGTTGGAAACCCGCCAATCGTCCTGGACGAAGGGGCGGAAGAGCTTCCAGCGGCGGCCGGTCGTGGCGCCATCGAATGTCTGATCATGAATTCCGAGACCGACTTGGCCTAAGAGCAGATCCGCCGTGTCGTCGCCGCTAATACCGAATGGTATGAGGAAGCCATCCTGGAAGGCCTCGCTCTCCACGTTCATCTGCTGAGCGCGGATACCCATACCGACACGGACATCGTGTTTGCCGCGAATCATGTCAAAGGAATCGGAAATCGAAAATACGTTGGTGCCGCCCTGGAAAGGCGCGAACCCTCGATCACCCACGGACCAGTAGCTTTGACCCGTAAGCACAGATGTCATCCCACAACTGATGCAGTCTTTGGTCGATTGGTTCAGGCTTGCGGGGTAACCGGTCGTGCTGTCACACCCACTTCCCAGGTTGGCCCCTTGGATGCCGATATCGGCAGCATAGCAGGTGCCGCTTTGGGCGGAGGTGAAATGGTTGAAAATGCGGTTAAATCCGCCGTTTACTTGATTAACGGTGCGATCGGAAAATACGTGGGTTTCAGAAACGGCAACGTTACGCCCGTGGTTTTGAATGTTTTCTGTGCTGCCGAAGGTATTGAGCTCAGCGAATCCCGGAGGTCCGCCGCCAGGAACAAACGAAACGGCCTGGTCATAACTAAAACGGGCAAACGCAGAATCCCTGCTGGAAAAATTGTGATCAAGCCGAACATCGAACTCGCCTTCGTTGATCTTCCGCACCGGCGTGTTGGTAAAGTTGAAGCCTAGAGCCGGGTTGCTCGCGTTGCTCACGGGATACAGCTGGAGGATCCGCTGGCCCGTTGGGTCGATCATGTTTGCCGGGATCTTGTTGCAGGGAGAACCGCCTGTCTGCACGCCGCCCGGGCCCGCCGGAATTGGATTACCCGAACTGTCGCATTCGAATGGTGTAAATGTGAAGAGATTGGAGATGTTGCCAAAACCGTCGGCGTTCACCGAAGGGGCCCCGGCGGCAAAACCGGGGCGGGCCACTCCAAAGGGATCCAAGCTGTAATCGCCGCCGGGAAGCCCCAGCGCCGCGTTGCCGATCATCGCCTGCGTTGGAACCAGGCCCGTAAACGGGGTTCCGTGCCGCTGTCTCTTGGCTTGGTAGTCCGCGAAAAAGAACGTCTTATCTTTTTGGATCGGGCCACCCAGCGCGCCACCGAACTGGTTCAGGTTGAACTGTTGCTTCGCGGACGGAACTCCGAAATCATAAGCCTTGGCATCGAGCTTGGTGTTGCGAAAGAATTCGAACAGTGAGCCGTGAAACTGGTTCGAGCCCGACTTTGTTGTCACCAGCACGGTCGGACCCGCACGCGTACCGTATTCCGCCGAGTAGTTGTAGGTCAGAACCTTGAATTCCTGGATGGCGTCAATCGAAGGCAGAATAGCGATGCCGCCGGCGGTCAGTTCGTTGTTGTCGTTGCCGTCAAGCAGCCAGTCCGTACTCTGGGCCCGCGACCCGCCCACCGAAAGCGAATACGTTCCTCGCGCCGAGACTTCGCTGCTGGGGCCCCCGTTAAAAAAGCTGTTGGGGTTCGTCTCCTGCGTTGTGCCGGGGGTTAGTGTCGCCAACTGCACGAAGTCGCGGCCGTTCAACGGGAGTTCGGCGACCTGCTCGGAGGTGATGACCTGCCCCAGAGTTGGGTTCGCAGTCTCCACCGCTACTTCGGTGGCACTGACTTCAACGCTCGAGGAAACGGACGCAGGCGCGAGGGTGAAATTGATTTCAAGGTGCTCATCGACCTGCAGCCGGATGTCCTTCTGCTCCGTAGCCTGGAAACCCTGGGATTCCACTCGAATCGTGTAGTACGCGACGGGCAGCAGGGGGATCACATAATGTCCTGAGTCGTCAGTCTTCGACTCGCGGACCAGGCCCGTGCCCTGCGAGGTCGCCTTCACTGTCGCGCCGGACACGACAGCGCCCGCCTTGTCGGAAACCGTGCCTGAAAAACTCCCATTTGCCTGGCCATACAGGACTGGACAGACCGAACCTGCAAGCGAAAAAACGACCACGACGAGCAGCGCCCTCTTATGCAGCATTGCAACCCCTTTCGGCGGCCCTACACCGAATGAAGCACGCACTCTCCCCTTAGCATTGAATCGGGGAGGATATGTGCCGTAGGACGGCCTTATAAATCCCCACTCCCTCCGAAGTCAAGACTTTTCGGTAGTAGAAAAATATTAGCTGCTACCTTCCTTCCTTTTTTGCACAGATTCATGAGCGGGAAAACGCTGCCACTCGTCGAAGTTCGATTTCACTTGCAGGGACATGCAGCGAGCCAAGTTAGTTTAGGCCCCGAACAGCCCACTCTGCATCAAAACGCGCGCGATCATAGAAGGATTTTTGCGTCCCGACGCCCGTGGTCGAAAGTCCAGCATACAGATTGGCGCGCCGCACTGCCTCTCGTTCCGGTGCTCCTTCCGCGAGGAATACAGCGAAACTCCCGATGAATGCATCGCCCGCGCCAGTGCTGTCGATACTTTTTACGGCAAACGCAGGCAGGTGCTCGCTTACCCCGCGGCCCGCGAGGAGCGATCCGTTGGCCCCCAGAGTGAGGATGACGCGCCCAATGCCGCCCCCTAGCAGTTTCTCCGCGCATTTCTTCGCGTCTTTGACATTCCGGACCGCGATCCCGGTGATGGTTTCGGCCTCACTCTCATTCGGAATGAAGTAATCGAGGCCAGCCAGAGCGCGCATTTCGACGGGCTGACCGGGTGCCGGGTTCAGGATGCAGCGAATCCCATGCTGGCGCGCAAATGCGACCGTGTAATAGACAGTTTCGAGAGGGATCTCAAACTGGAGGACGATGCAATCGGCGGATTTCAACGTCTCAGCCGCGGCGTCGACATCCGCCGGTTTCAGCGCGTCGTTGGCCCCTTTCACGACCAGAATGCGGTTTTGCCCGTTGGCTTCGACGAAGATGGGCGCAACCCCGCTGGATAATCCCTCAACCTGCTTCACGTGGGTTGCGTCGATACCAAGTTTCTTAAAGTTCTCGATTGTAGCCGGACCAAACAGGTCGCTTCCAACTCGCGCCACCATGAACACATCCGCGCCACAGAGACGGGCAGCCACCGCCTGATTCGCGCCTTTACCCCCGAATCCAAGATCGAATTTCTGGCCGAAAATGGTTTCCCCGGGCTTCGGGAACTGGTCCGTGAATGTTGTCAGATCGATGTTGGCACTTCCAACCACCGCAATGCGAGGGCGCCTGGGCATGATTTTCTTTCAGCGACCGCCTGAGAACGCTGAGTCTATTTGCCATCCGCCATTGTGTCAACGCAGGCCGTGTGGCGCGGACCCTGCTGTCCACGTGCCTCGAGCTCCAGAAAAACATGCGGGCAACAGTATCGGGGCCACATCGTCCGGCGATTCCCGGGTCGAACTTCTGCTATAGTTGCGTTCCTCGGAGGTTGCACCCCATGCCCCGAAATGTGCGCTGTGCCTTGATTCAAGCCAGCAATGCGCTTAGCACCGAGCGCCCTCTTGCCCAGATCAGAAAGGCAATGATCGACAAGCACCTGAAGTTGATCGAGCAGGCGGCGCGAAAAAAAACTCAGATCCTGTGCCTGCAGGAACTTTTCTACGGTCCTTACTTTTGTGCGGAGCAGAATGCGCGCTGGTATGAGCTAACCGAGCGCGTGCCCGACGGTCCGACGGTGCGCCTGATGCAAAAGCTCGCCGCGAAACATCGCATGGTGATCGTAGTTCCGGTTTACGAAGAACAGATGCCCGGGGTTTATTTCAATACCGCCGCGGTGATCGATGCGGACGGCCGCTATTTGGGCAAGTACCGCAAGCACCACATCCCGCACTGCCATCCCGGGTTCTGGGAGAAGTTTTACTTCACCCCCGGCGACGGCGGCTATCCTGTGTTCGGGACAAAATACGCGCGAGTCGGCGTCTACATTTGCTACGACCGCCATTTTCCCGAGGGCGCGCGCATTCTGGGACTGAACGGCGCGGAGGTCGTATTCAATCCTTCGGCCACGGTGGCCGGTCTTTCGGAATATCTGTGGGAACTCGAGCAACCCGCGCATGCCGTAGCCAATGGTTACTTTGTCGGCGCCATCAACCGGGTCGGGGTCGAGAAGCCATGGCGCATCGGAGAGTTCTATGGCAAGAGCTACTTCTGCAATCCGCGCGGCAAGATCATCGCTCAGGCCAGCCGCGACAAAGACGAGGTGGTGATCGCCGATCTCGATCTCGACATGATCGCCGAAGTCCGCAAAGTGTGGCAGTTCTTCCGCGACCGCCGGCCGGACAGCTACGGCCCAATCACAGCGCAAACTGGTGAGTCGGCAGCAGCAGACTGAGCGAGTAGCGCCGCGTCCCGGCCGTGTCCGGCAGCGAGACAGTCCGGCGGCGAGACGCTGGCAGCCGTTACCTGCTGATGCTACGCTGCACCACCCACAAACGAAATGACAACCCACATTTCTCGAATCGAATCCAGTTCTCTCTACAATCCTGACCTCGCGCCCGCCCAAGCCGACCGTCGGCATTGGGGGACGTACAACTTCGCGGCGCTGTGGATTTCGATGTCCGTCAACATCCTCACCTACATGCTGGCGGCGAGTTTGATCCAGGGCGGGATGAACTGGAAACAGGCGGTGATGACAATTTTTCTCGGCAATGTCATCGTGCTGTTCCCGATGCTGCTAAATTCGCATCCCGGAGCTAAGTACGGCATCCCTTTTCCGGTCCTAGCGCGGGCATCGTTTGGAGTGCTGGGTGCCAACGTAGCCGCGGTCCTGCGGGCGCTGGTGGCGTGCGGATGGTTCGGCATTCAGACCTGGATCGGTGGTGAAGCGATCAGCACCCTGCTGGCCACGCTCGCGCCAGGATGGAAGAGCTTTCCCTACGCTACAGCCATTTGCTTTCTTCTGTTTTGGCTGATCAACATCGCGGTGATTCTCATGGGGATTGAATCCATCCGCATTCTGCAGGGGATCAGTGCACCGGTGTTGCTGGGGGTCGGCCTGCTGCTTTTGGGGTGGGCCTATCACAGCGCGGGGGGCTTCGGTCCCATGCTGGCCGCGCCCTCGCGATTCAGCAACTTTGCCGACTTCCTGAAGTTTCTCATTCCGGCGCTGAATGGCACCGTTGGGTTCTGGGCCACCATCTCGCTGAATATCCCCGACTTTACGCGCTTCGCACGCAACCA
This sequence comes from uncultured Acidobacteriaceae bacterium, assembly GCA_963714225.1. Taxonomy (GTDB): domain Bacteria; phylum Acidobacteriota; class Terriglobia; order Terriglobales; family Acidobacteriaceae; genus Sulfotelmatobacter. The sequence goes on from CAVQNY010000045.1 coordinate 57,319, forward strand.
GCGAGAACAGATGATCGGCCAAGCCCTCGCCCTCCCGACGACCATGACTCTGTATGCTTTCATTGGCATCGCAGTGACCTCGGCCACAGTCGTGATTTACGGGACGGCCATTTCGGATCCCGTGCAACTGCTCAGCCGTTTCCACTCTCCCGTGGCTGTGGTGATCTCGCTGATCGCGATTCTGCTGGCTACGCTGAATGTCAACATAGGAGCCAACGTCGTATCGCCGGCAAACGACTTCTCCAATCTGTGGCCTCGGGGAATCAGCTTCCGGACCGGCGGCGTGATCACTTGCTTCATGGGCATCGCACTGATGCCGTGGAAGCTGCTCGCCGATTACAAGACATTCATCCTCGGCTGGCTGGGTGGTTACGCAGCTTTTCTCGGGCCCGTCGCGGGCATCATGGTCTGTGACTATTTCGTGGTGCGGCGATGTGTTCTCGAAGTCGACGATCTTTATCTTCGCGGCGGAATCTACGAGTATTCCAGTGGATTTAATTGGCGCGCGATGATCGCGCTCGCTTTCGGAGCAGGCACGGCCCTGATCGGACTCGCGGTTCCTTCGGTGCGAGTTCTTTACGATTATTCCTGGTTCGTCGGCTTTGCTGTTTCCTTCGCAGTCTATTACGCGCTGATGAAGTTTCAGCACCCTGCCGCGCCCGCTCCGATCGAAGCCTCGCAAGTTTAGTATTTCGTCTTCGTGGTTTCCTGAAAGGCGGGCAGAACATCGCGCTGATAGATGTCTAGCGATTGTTCCTCGTCCCCGCACATCAGGTACAAATTGAACTGGGTAACCCCTACGCTGGCCAACTTGCGCAGCTTCTCGTGATGTGCCTCGACGGGCCCGACCAGGCAAAAGCGATCGACCACCTCGTCCGAAACGAAGTTCGCGTTATCACTTTCCACCACGCAGTGGTGCAGATAATCGTAGCCGCCGCGGTCCTCGACGTACGAAGTGAGCGCCGCAGGCAGGTGTTCCGGCTTGTACTGCCGAATGAGATCCATCACGTGGTTGGAAACCAGGGCCGGGAACCAGCGCACGCGTTCGCGGGCCACAGCCAAATCATCAGAAACCCAAACCGGAGCGGCCGACATTACCTCGATCTCGCCCGGGTCGCGACCTGCGGCGCGAGCGCCCTCTTTCACAAAACCCAGGCACCAGGAAATCAAATCAGGGTCGGCAAATTGAAGAATGATTCCGTCCGCGACCCGGCCTGCCATGTGCAGTACCTTGGGTCCGTAGCCTGCGATCCAAACTCGCGGAGAGATCGTGGCCCAGGTGAGGCGCGTCGACTGGCCTTCGTATTCAATTTCGCGTCCGGCAGTGAGGTCGCGAAAAACTTTCACTGCGGCTTCCAACTGGGACCAACTCACGGGCTTTTTGCCGAGCACGCGTCGCGAGCTGTCGCCACGCCCGATGCCCAGTTCCATCCTGCCTCCGGAAATCAGATTCAGCGTGGCGAACAGGCTGGAGGTAACGGTGAGATCGCGAACCGCGGGGTTGGTGACCAGCGTACCGAGCCGCATGCGCTGCGTGTTCGCGGCCATGAGCGTGAGCAAGGGGTACGGTTCCTTCCATAAAACATGGGAATCAAACATCCAACCGTACTGGAAACCGGCAGCTTCGGCCTGACGCGTCAAACCGAGAATGCGCTCAACCGAAATGTCTGGCTTCAACGTAATGCCAAACTGCATGGCAGGCCCCCTTTCGTCGCTCGACAAATACGTACCACTGAAGTGCGGCAGTTTAGCATAGAATTCCTTTTTCATCTCGGCCATGAGGGGAGCAATCGATGGCTTTCGATACGATCATAGGCAACGGACGAGTGGTGACTGCGACCGATACCTACTTGGCGGACGTTGCCATCACGGACGGCAAGATCGCGGCCATCGGCAAAGACCTTCCCCGACAGAATGCTACGACGTTGCTGGACGCGTCGGGAAAGCATGTTCTCCCCGGCGGCATCGATGTTCATACCCATCTGGATATGCCATTCGGCGGCACCACCAGCGCCGACGATTTTGAGACGGGCACACGGGCGGCGGCCTTTGGCGGAACGACTACCCTGATCGACTTTGCCATCCAATACAAAGGCCAGCCCTTGCGCAAGGCGTTCGAGACGTGGATGGACAAAGCTTCGAGGAAAGCCGTCTGCGACTATGCCTTTCACTGCATCGTTACCGATATAGGCAATGGCCAACTGCAGGAGATGAATGCTCTGGTGGGCGAAGGCGTGACCAGTTTCAAGCTTTTCATGGCTTATCCCGGCGTCTTCATGCTCGATGACGCCAGCATTTTCCGCGCGCTGCAGACCACTGCGAAGAACGGCGGGCTCATTTGCATGCATGCCGAAAACGGCAGCGCGATTGACGTCATCGTGCAGCAGGCGCTGGCCGAAGGGAAGAAGGCGCCGAAGTATCACGCTCTGACTCGGCCCACCACCGCCGAGGCTGAGGCGGTGTCGCGTGCGATTGCATTAGCGGAGATGGCGGAAGCGCCGATCTACATCGTGCATCTCAGCTGCAATGAAGCCCTCGAAAAGGTTCGGGAGGCGCGCGACCGCGGCCTTCCGGTCTATGCCGAGACCTGCCCGCAATACTTGTATCTCTCGATCGAAAACTTTGATGTTCCCGGATTTGAAGGCGCGAAATATGTTTTTACGCCGCCGCTTCGCGAAAAGTGGCATCAGGAAAAGCTCTGGAACGGCCTCAAACGCGATCATCTGCAGGTCGTGTCTACCGATCACTGTCCATTCTGTTTCAAGGAGCAGAAAGAACTCGGACGCGACGACTTCACGAAGATTCCGAACGGTGGTCCCGGGGTTGAGCATCGCATGAGCCTGATTTACTCCGGCGGCGTCGCCCAGGGACGTTTCAGCGTGAATCGATTCGTCGAACTCGTTTCCACCACTCCGGCAAAACTCTTTGGCTTGTATCCGCGGAAGGGAACGATCGCGGTTGGCAGTGACGCCGATCTCGTCATTTTTGATCCCAACCGTAAACATACGATCAGCGCCAAGACTCACCACATGCGAGTGGATTACTCGATGTTCGAAGGGATTCAAGTGACGGGAATGCCGGACGTGGTTCTGTCGCGGGGACGAATTGTTATCGACGGGGAAAAATTCCTGGGACGCGCGGGACAGGGTGAATTTCTACGGCGCTCAACCTACGCGCACGTAAACGACTAATACTTTTCTATCGCAGAGCCGCGTGCAGCGCTTCTTTCCAGCGCTTGTTGTCGATACTCCAGCACACCTTCGACTTTCTACCGGCGAGCGCTTGCGCCCACACCGCGCGGTTCCGCTCATCGTCGGCAACGTTCAGGCGATCCACAATTGTCATGCCGCGAGTTAGCTCGCTCTGGGTTTCCACTTCCAGCCAATGCTCGCTCCACTCCGTGCCCACTGTCGGATCAAGGGCTAAGCACATCGCGACCGGATCGGGAAGACAAATTCCATCTTCCCCGGTTTGAATTTTGTACGCTTCGCGAGCGTGGCTGTTGCACTCAATCGCGAAATCGGCGAGTTTGCTGTTGAATCCTTGAACGTACGCGATATCGCGTTCATCCAGCACGGCGGCTCCGCGGCAAAGTTGCCATCCAACGAGTTCTATGGGAAGGTCGCTATGCATGACAATTCGCGCTGCTTCGGGGTCGACCCAGATGTTGTACTCCGCAGCAGGAGTAACGTTGCCTTCGCAGCACGGCGCCCCGCCCATCACAACGCAGCGGCTGACGTTTGTCGTGATTCCGGGACTCTTCGACAAAGCCATGGCGATGTTTGTCAGTGGGCCAAGCGTCACGAGAATGAGTCCGGGATTTTTTTTAATCGTCTCGATGATGGCGTCGACGGCGTGCAATTCTTCCGCAGATTGCCGTGGCGCGGGATACTTGTGGTCGCCCAGTCCATCACGCCCATGAAACCAAGTCGCATCCTGATAGGGGCGCAGCAAAGGCTTCGCCGCTCCGGAATAAACCGGAACATTCGCGCTGCAAAGTTCAACTGTGTAGAGCGCGTTGCGCGTGGCCTGATGGACGGTGACGTTGCCGGCAACGACTGTAATCGCGGCCACGCGAACATCCGGCGTGCGCAAAGCCATGATTAAGGCAACGGCGTCGTCGGAAGCGGTATCGGTATCGATGAGAAATGTGCGAGCCAAGAGCGTAGCATAGCAGACCAAATCTGTTGCACATTTAAGACTCTGCCTTGTGACCGGCCGCGAAGAAGAGTACAGTTACACGTTTTCCGCAGGAGACAACGAATGTACACGCCACCGAGTTTAACGATCGCGCTTTTGATGATGATCATCAGCGCGGTCTGCTGGGGTTCCTGGGCCAACACCTACAAGGGCGTCAAGAATTATCGTTTCGAACTTTTTTACTGGGATTATGCGATCGGTATTTTTTTGATCTCTCTTATTCTCGCTTTCACTATGGGGAGCAGCGGCCACGACTCTACTAGTTTTGTAAATAACGTTCAGAGCGCGGACACCTCGAATATCGTTTTTACCCTTGTGGGCGGAGCGATTTTTAATTTGGCGAACTTGTTGCTGGTGGCGGCAATTGACATGGCAGGGCTCGCGGTCGCCTTCCCTGTGTCGATTGGCATCGCGCTGGTCGTGGGGGTGGTTTTGAACTTTATCCTGCAACCCAAAGGCAACGGCCTTCTTTTAGCCGGGGGCGTCGTCTGCGCGCTGGTTGCAGTGATTCTCGATGGCAAAGCTTATGGCAACCTCGCTCAAGTGGGACGAGGAACTTCACGCAAGAGCATTGTGGTGTGCGTGGTCTCGGGAACCCTGATGGGACTGTGGAGCCCGTTCATGACCTATGCCATGACCCGCGGACACTCACTCACACCTTACAGTGCGGCCACGTTTCTGACGCTAGGAGCGCTGCTTTCCTGTTTCCTCTGGAATATTTATTTCATGAAGAAACCGTTGGTAGGTGATCCAGTCAGCTTCAGCGGATTTTTCAGCGCACATCCTTCCGGACATTTGCTGGGACTGATTGGCGGTGCGGTGTGGGGGTTAGGGACGGTATTCAATCTCACGGCCGGCAAATTGACGGGGCAGGCCATTTCCTATGCCATTGGACAATCCGCGCCCATGGTCGCGGCGTTGTGGGGAGTTTTGGCTTGGAAAGAATTCGCGGGCTCTGGAAGTCGCGCGAAAGTATATCTCGCGCTCATGTTTATTTTTTACGCGCTGGCCATTCTGCTGGTCGCGCGGGCAAATGGATGAGCGGGAATCGCGAATCTATTTCCCTTTGATGCGGCTGATGAATAGTTCAAGGAAACGGTCCGCGTTCGATGCCATGCAGACTCGAGCATTCGGCTTCAATTCGATGACGCCTTCGATTTCGTAATGGTCGCCGTGCAGCACGTTTTTTTCGTTCGATCCCATGCGATTCGCTACAGTTTCCCCGCGCGTGAACTCGCCTCTGGTCTCCACATCCACGTGCATGTCCTTCAAGGTCACCAGCGTGGGATCGATTACAACTCCGACTGCCAAAGGATCGTACATGGCAGCGCCCTGGTAGCCGCTCTTTTCGGAACGCGTCAGATAGAAATCCGCCAGCTTGGCAATGAAGTCACTTTGCGGCCCGTGCAGTGACTGCAAATCCGCAAGATATTTACGCGTGATGAGCGTGCGCTCTCCCACATCTGATCCGACCATTGTGACCATCCAGCCGGCATTAAACACAATCGCTGCGGCCTCCGGATCGTTATAGATATTTGCTTCGGCGGCTCCATCCACATTTCCTCCGCTGATCGAGCCACCCATGATCACAATATCCTTCACCAGCGGCACAATCGATGGATCTTTGGAAACGGCGAGTGCAATATTCGTAAGCGGTCCGATGGGAACCAGCGTAACCTCGTGTGGATATTTGTGAACCAGTTCGATGATCAGATCCGGGCCGAAGCGCGAATCGACTTTGCACTTCGAGGGTGGCAAGTCTACATTTGCAAGTCCGTTTTTGCCGTGCCAGAACTGGGCAGTAATCAACTTCTGATTCAACGGATGGTGTGCTCCGCGCGCCACAATCAAGTCGCAACGGCCAGCTAAAGACGCCAACTTCAGCGCGTTCTCCAGTCCCAGTTGGCTGTCTACATTTCCGGGCACAACCGTCAGCGCTTCCACCTTGAGTTCGGGCGAATTCAGAGCCAGCAGAATCGCCATCGCGTCGTCAACGCCGGGGTCGGTGTCGATAATGATGCGTTGCGGCGTCTGGCCCAAGGCGCATGCCAGCAGAACGACCGGCAACAAACTGCAAACAGCGGAGAATCGCTTCACGCAGACGTCCTTCTTAAAAAGTAATTTTGCAATGAAAATTTATAGCAGCATGCCGGCAATGGAGGCCGACATTAAATTTGCCATTGTTCCCGCAAGCATCGCGCGCACTCCCAGCCGCGCGAGTTCGCTTCTTTTGTTGGGAGCAAGAGCGCCAATCCCACCGATCTGGATTCCGATCGAACTGAGATTCGCAAAGCCGCACAACGCAAACGTGGCAATCGTTACCGAGCGCGGATCGAGCGCAGCTTTTTGCGCTCCCAGTATGGAAAATGCGACCAGTTCATTCAATACCATGCGGGTGCCGAGAAGGTTGCCGATGACTCTGCAGTCATGCGCGGGAATGCCAATCACCCAGGCTACGGGCGCGAAGATGACCCCAAAGATTTGTTCCAGACTCTGCGGAAACCAGGTGATGTGATTATGAATGCCACCGAAGATGCCATTGGTGAGCGCGATCAATGCCAGAAACGAAATCAACATTGCTGCGATGTTGAGCGCCAGGTGCAAGCCATCGGTCGTGCCCCGCGAAATTGCGCCCAGCACATTTTCCTCTTTTTCCGTTTTCTCTTCCTCGCTGCTCATGACGACTTTTCCCGCGGTGCGCGGCTGTTCCGTTTCTGGCACCAGCATTTTTGCCATCAGCAGCGTTCCCGGCGCGGTCATGATGACCGCGCTTAAAAGATGTTTGGGATCAATGCCAAACGCGATATAGGCGGCCATGATTCCGCCGGAGACATGCGCCATGCCGCTGGTCATCACAGTCATCAGTTCCGAGCGAGTCAAGTCTGGCAGGAACGGCCGAATCGTCAACGGCGCTTCGGTCTGTCCCATGAAAATGCTGGCCGCCACATTTAAGGATTCCGCGCCGCTCGCTCCCATTACGTGGGTCATGACCCAGGCAAAGATCTTGATGATGATTTGCATGATGCCGAAGTGATAGAGCACAGCGAAGAATGCGGCGATGAAGATGACGGTAGGCAATACTCCGAATGCAAAATATCCGAGTTGCGATCCTGGCTTGGCTAGGTCTCCAAAAACAAAATGTGAACCGGCGTAGGCATAACTCAACAGCTTGGCGACGCCGTCTCCAGCTTTCTGAAAAACAATCCGACCGGCGTTCACTCTTAACACCATGACCGCGAAGGCGAACTGCAAGCCTAAACCCCAGGCGATCGTTTTCAGACGAATGGCACGACGATTCGTGGAGAAAATATAGGCGAGTCCAAGCATCGTCAGCAGTCCGAGAATTCCCGTGAACCGTCCCATTTCAGTTTCTTTCCGCGGATTTGCCCATGACGCCGCTGCCTATCACTTTGTGGAAGAGCGGCCTTTTTGCCGAAGGCGCCGCATCCGTTACCACGCAACTTGCCTCAATCAGTTGCCGGGCCCGCGCGGCTTGGACCTCCGCATTGTGGTAAATGGTTGCCAACGGCTCGCCGGCAGCAACTCGATCTGCAACTTTCTTGTGCAGCACAATTCCAACCGCAGGATCGACGGAATCTTCCTTGCGTTCGCGTCCGCCGCCAAGAATGACGCAAGCGGTGCCAATATCTTCACACTGCATCGAGTTCAGATAACCCGCCTTTGTACTTAGCACGTGAATTACGTGCTGCGCTTGAGGAAGCAGTTCGGGATCGTCAATGATTCTCGCATCCCCGCCTTGCAGTTCGATCATCTGCCGAAATTTTTCCAAAGCTTTGCCGGAAGAAATCAATTTGGCGCTCTGTTGTCGTCCGTCAGTAACCGTGCTCGCAACCCCTCCGAGATGCAACATCCATGCGGAAAGTTCGAGGCACAGCTCCTTCAGATCTGCTGGCCCGCCGCCGCGCAAGACTTCCAGAACCTCGAGCACCTCCAGCGCGTTGCCAATCTTATTTCCCAGCGGCTGATCCATATCCGTGATCAGCGCCACCACCTGTTTTCCCATTCTCTCGCCGGTTTCAACCATCAATTCCGCCAGAAACGCTGCATCCTTTTCGCTTTTCATGAACGCGCCAGACCCGGTCTTCACGTCCAGCACCAGCGCGTCAATGCCCTCCGCGAGTTTCTTGCTCATGATCGACGCACAAATTAAGTATGGGCTCTCGACCGTGCCGGTTACGTCGCGCAATGCGTAAAGTTTGCGATCAGCGGGAGCAATCTCTGCCGTCTGCCCAATCATGGCGCAGCCGCAAGTTTCGAGCACGCGGCGAAACTCCGTCACGGGAAGATTCACGTTGAAGCCGGGGATGGCTTCGAGCTTGTCCAGCGTACCTCCAGTATGTCCCAAGCCGCGGCCGCTGATCATGGGAACCATCACGCCCGCGGCTGCGGCAAGCGGCGCCAGCACCAGTGAAGTCTTGTCGCCCACGCCGCCGGTCGAGTGCTTGTCGACTTTCTTAGCCGGAAGTGCGGAGAGATCGAGCACTTCGCCCGACCGCAACATCGCGTCCGTCAGCGCCGCGGTCTCGGCGCGGGTCATGCCGCGTAACACCACCGCCATCAGCCAGGCCGACATCTGATAGTCGGGAATATCACCGCGGGTGTAGGAGTTCACCAGGGATTCGATTTCGTTCGGCGACAACTCGCCGCCATCCCGCTTCTTGCGAATCACATCGATGGCACGGAAAGTCTGCGCTGCAGCTGACGTTGGATTCACTGGAGACGGAATCCTTCTGGAAGGAGTTCGGTGATGTGCGACTGCTTTGGCCCCTTAGCGCCTGGAAAGAAAACGGTCGCGTCGGGGCCAAATTCGTAAATGACCTGACGGCAGGCGCCGCAGGGCGAACAGGGCACTCCCTGATCGTTGACGACAGAGACCGCTCGGATCTCGATCTTGGGCCCAAGCTCCGCGACGGCGGAGAAAATCGCCGTACGCTCGGCGCAGTTGGTCATTCCGAAGGAGGCGTTCTCCACATTGCAACCCGAGAAAACTTTACCATTGGAGAGGAGGATGGCGGCCCCGACCCGGAACTTCGAGTAAGGCGCGTGCGCATGCTTCATGGCTTTCTTGGCAGACCGCAGCAGTCTTGCCGATACCTCACCCGACAGCTTTTTCTTGCGCATAGGAGGAAACGGTCTGGTGGCAGACCGGTGAAATCGAGGGCCATTGTAAACCCTGGCTGTACAATTCATCGGTTTTTCTTGAGCGCGGTGGGATGAAGGGAGGGATGCCGCCGCACCGCGGCCTCGCGTTGTCAGATTTCCTGCCGTACAATTACAGCGCAGGGAAGCGGCGGGCGGCTTAGTCGCCGTGCCGCCAAGTGTGGTGAACTTCAGTGCCAGTAGATCACAACCATCCCGGAGCAACTCCCGAAATGACGGGTAAGGCGGGCGGCCTCCAGCCTTATGCCGGAAATTCTATCGCGATTCTTGCCGGGCGCCCGCTCCAGCCAAACTCTGGAATTCCTCTCGACCTGAATTGGGTGCAGGAAGTTCGGGTGAACACAAGCGCGGTAGAACGCCGTGCCCAAACGCAGGTCGCGCGCAGAACCGTGAAGAAGGAATGGCAGGCGGCCTGGCTTCTGCGGGCGATCTCCTGCATGGATCTGACCACGCTTTCCGGCGATGACACGGAAGAGCGTGTGCGCCGTCTGTGTGCGAAGGCGCGTCAGCCGGTGCAGCAAGATCTGGTGCACAAGCTGGGAATTGAAGAACTCGAAGTGAAGGTCGCCGCAGTTTGCGTGTATCACCTCTTTGTTGAAACCGCGCTGCACGCTTTGGAAGGGAGTGGCATCCACGTTGCAGCCGTGTCCGCTGGCTTTCCGGCGGGTCTATCGCCGCTGGCGGAGCGGGTTGCGGAGATTCGCCGCTCGGTGGAGGCAGGCGCCCACGAGATTGACGTTGTCATCACACGCGCCCACGTGTTTGGCGGACGCTGGCAGGCGCTGTATGACGAAGTTGCAGCCTTCAAACAAGCCTGCGGGGCGGCTCACATGAAGGTCATCCTTGCCACTGGCGACCTGCTAACTCTGCGCAACGTCGCGCGCGCCAGCGTCGTAGCCATGATGGCGGGGGCCGACTTCATCAAGACCTCAACCGGTAAAGAACCTACCAACGCCACCCTGCCGGTGGGCTTGGTGATGGCCCGCGCCATCCGCGAATATGCCGAGCAAACCGGAATGGCTGTGGGGTTCAAGGCGGCCGGGGGAATTCGCACTGCCAAGCAGTCCACCGACTGGCTGGCCATGATGAAAGAAGAGCTCGGGCAGTCGTGGATGCGCGCGGATCTGTTTCGCTTGGGTGCGAGTGGGTTGTTGGGCGATATCGAGCGGCAACTGGAGCACCAGGCGACCGGACGCTATTCGGCGGAGTATCGTCATCCCATCGCATAATCGCCAGAAAACGAGAGAGTCGAGCCGACCTAGATGAGCATTGCGGAAAAATTTGTGACGATGGAGTACGGTCCCGCGCCGGAAGATCCGAAGGAAGCGCAAGCCTGGCTGGAGCGCCACGGCCATCGCTTCGGACACTTCATCAACGGGGCGTGGCAAGCACCCGCCACCGGCGAATATTTCGAGACACAAGATCCTTCGAATGGAGAGAAACTGGCTTCCGTCGCCCAAGGTTCAGCCGCGGACATCGATGCTGCCGTGCGGGCTGCGCGTGCGGCGTTTCCAAAGTGGCGGGCACTCACTCCGCATATCCGGGCCCGTTATCTGTATGCCCTGGCGCGGTTGGTGCAGAAACATTCCCGGCTGCTCGCAGTTCTCGAAACGATGGACAACGGCAAACCCATCCGCGAGAGCCGTGACATCGACATTCCACTGGTGGCGCGGCATTTCTACTACCATGCGGGTTGGGCGCAGCTTCTCGAGCAGGAGTTTGCCGAGTACGAGCCTTGTGGCGTCGTGGGGCAGATTATTCCGTGGAATTTTCCCCTGCTCATGGCGGCGTGGAAGATTGCTCCGGCTCTGGCCACCGGAAACACCGTGGTGTTGAAGCCCGCAGAATTCACTCCTCTGACCGCGCTCGCCTTCGCCGAGCTTTGTCAGGAAGCCGGATTGCCCGCCGGAGTCGTCAACATCGTGACCGGAGACGGCTCGACCGGCGAAGCCTTGGTGAAGCATCCTGACGTGGATAAAATTGCGTTCACTGGTTCCACCGAAGTCGGACGCGCGATTCGCAGTGCCACGGCGGCAACTCACAAACGTCTCTCGCTTGAGTTGGGAGGAAAATCCCCCTTCATCATCTTCGATGATGCTGACCTGGATAGCGCAGTCGAAGGACTAGTGGACGGAATCTGGTTTAACCAGGGCCAGGTCTGCTGCGCGGGCTCGCGCCTGTTGATGCAGGAAAGCATCGCAGAGACCTTGATGGGCAAGATCAGAGACCGCATGAGCAGCCTGCGCGTCGGCCTTCCTCTGGACAAGGCAATTGACATCGGTGCGATTGTTGCGCGCGTGCAACTGGATCGCATCCAGCGCATGGTTGGCCAAGGAATCGCGGAAGGCGCAACCTGCTGGCAACCGCAGGTCGCTTTGCCCTCGCGCGGCTTTTACTATCCGCCCACGCTGCTGAGCAATGTGCATCCCACATCCATCGTCGCCCAGCAGGAAATCTTCGGACCGGTGCTCGCGGCAATGACGTTTCGCACTCCGAGAGAAGCGGTCGAGTTGGCCAACAACACGGTCTATGGCCTGGCGGCCTGCGTTTGGAGCGAGAACATCAACGTGGCATTGCACGTTGCGGCGCAACTAAAAGCTGGCGTCGTCTGGGTGAATTGCACCAATCTGTTCGACGCATCCTGCGGCTTCGGCGGCTACCGCGAGAGCGGGTACGGGCGCGAAGGTGGCAGGGAAGGCCTGCTGGAATATTTGCAACCGTCATGGTTCAACAACGCTGCCATGTTGCCTGCCGTTCACACCCCTGCGGCTCCGCGCTCAGACCAAGAGCCGGAAGCGGGCACTCCGGCCATCGATCGCACCGTAAAGCTCTACATCGGTGGCAAGCAGGCGCGGCCGGACTCCGGCTACAGCATGGAAGTGCGTTCCGCGGACGGGCGTTTGTTGGGCGAAGCTTCGCTCGGCAACCGCAAAGACATTCGCAACGCCGTCGAGGCTGCCCACAAGGCGGAGACGTGGGCAAAAGCTACCGCACACAATCGCGCGCAGGTTCTCTACTACTGCGCCGAGAACCTCTCTCAACGCCGCGACGAAATTGTCCGCGGACTCGCCCGGGTCGTCGGCGCGAAGCAAGCAGCGGCCGAACTGGATCTCGGCATCGAGCGCATCTTTTCCTACGCCGCCTGGGCCGACAAGTTTGACGGTGCCGTGCACAATCCTCCGTTTCGCAATATCGCGATGGCCATGAACGAGCCGCTCGGAACCATGGGCATCCTCTGTCCCGCGGAAGCTCCCTTGCTGGGTTTCCTTTCTCTTGTGCTGCCAGCCCTCGCTGCGGGCAACACCGTGATCGCGATTCCCTCGGAGACGTACCCGCTCATCGCTGCCGATCTCTATCAACTCTTTGACACCAGCGATCTGCCGGGCGGCGCGGTGAACATTGTGACGGGCTATGCTTCTCAACTCCTGAAAGTGCTGGCTGAGCACGACGATGTGGATGCCATCTGGTCGTTTGGGGATGAAGCCAGCGCCGCTGCCGCGAAAGCGATGTCGGTCGGCAACTTAAAGCAGGTCTGGACCAACGAGGGCCGAGCCATCGACTGGTTCAATCCGAAGCTGGCCGAAGGACGCTGGTTCCTGGAGCATGCCACCCAGGTGAAGAATATCTGGGTTCCTTATGGCGAATAAGCCGAAAAGTCGCGACCCCGAGGATGCGGGGGGTCAGGCATCGGGGAGCATCGAATCGGAATTGCTTTTGTTCCGACTCGGAGCTAGCATTATTCACGGCATTCTTATCCAACCGCATCTTGAGCTTTACATCATGTAAGTTCTGGCTTGATCTTTCGTAATTGATCTCGTGCTCGATCTAAGGAGGACATATGGGCATCGCAGTGTCACCGCAGATTCATCCGCAGGTCGCGGATTTCATCGAAAAGCCGCGCAAAATGTTGATCAACGGCAAGTGGGTAAACTCCATTTCCGGCAAGACTTTCCCCACCTACAATCCAGCCACCGGTGAAGTTCTGGCGCAGGTGGCGGAAGGCGATCGCGAAGATATTGAACAAGCTGTGAAGGCCGCGCGCAAAGCCTTCGATCAAGGCCCCTGGCGGCGGTTGACGGCATCCGAGCGCGGACGCCTGATCTGGAAGCTCGCCGATTTACTGGAGTCAGCACACCGAAGAATTCGCTTATCTCGAGAGCCTCGACAACGGCAAGCCTCTCACCATCGCGAGGGCCGCCGATGTGCCGCTGGCTGTGGACCTGTTTCGCTATATGGCGGGCTGGGCCACGAAGATCGAAGGCAACACCATTCCGATCTCCGTTCCCTACACGCCGGGAGCGAAGTATTTTGCCTACACCCTGCGGGAGCCAGTCGGAGTCGCGGGGCAGATCATTCCCTGGAACTTCCCGCTGCTGATGGCAGCGTGGAAGCTGGGTCCGGCGCTGGCCTCCGGCTGCACCGTAGTGTTAAAGCCGGCGGAACAAACCCCGCTTTCGGCGCTGCGTCTCGGCGAACTGATCATGGAAGCTGGGTTCCCCGAGGGCGTGGTCAACATTGTACCGGGCTACGGCGAGACGGCAGGCGCCGCACTGGCCGCTCATCCGGACGTAGACAAAATAGCTTTCACTGGTTCCACGGAAGTTGGGAAGCTGATCGTGCACGCTGCGACTGGCAACTTGAAGAAAGTGTCGCTGGAGCTTGGTGGTAAGTCTCCGAATGTCGTCTTTAAGGATGCCGATCTCGATTCTGCGATCCCGGGAGCCGCGAGCGCGATTTTCTTCAATCACGGCCAGTGTTGCTGCGCCGGATCGCGTCTCTACGTAGAGAAACCGATCTTCGACCGGGTCGTCGAAGGCGTCGCCGACCATGCGAAGAAAATCAAAGTAGGGTCGGGTCTCGATCCGGAGACGAACATGGGACCGCTCGTCTCCCAGGAACAGCTAAGCCGGGTCTGCGGTTATCTGGAGGCCGGCTTCTCGGAAGGCGCTACAGCCGTCACTGGCGGCCACAAGAAAGGCGATAAGGGTTATTTCGTCGAGCCCACAGTTCTCGTGAACGCTCGCGAAGACATGAAGGTGGTGCGGGAAGAAATCTTCGGGCCGGTGGTAGCGGCTATGCCGTTCGACAATCCCGAAGAAATCATGCCCCGCGCCAACGACAGCGAATACGGCCTGGCTGCTGCCGTCTGGACACGGGACATCAGCAAGGCTCACCGCACGGCAGAACATCTGCGCGCCGGTACGGTGTGGATCAACTGCTACAACATTTTCGATGCGGCGCTGCCTTTCGGTGGATACAAACAATCCGGATGGGGCCGCGAGATGGGGCACGACGCCCTTAGCCTGTACACCCAGACTAAGGCGATCTGTACCAGATTGTCCTAGCCTGTCGCTCCAATAAGAAGGACGGCGGTTTCACCGCCGTCCTTTTCATTTTGCTGGCCGCATCTTTCCTGCCAGCGCTACTTCTCCATGAGCAGAACTTTCTCCGCATCATCAATCTCAGTTAATTTGACTTCGATCACCTCATTCATCGTGGTCTGAACATTGCGGCCCACGAAGCTCGCCTCGACTGGCAATTCCCGATGTCCGCGGTCAATCAGCACGCACAACTGCACCCGTCGCGGTCTGCCGTGTGAGAACAGCGCGTCCAAGGCGGCCCGCGTCGTGCGTCCGGTGAAAAGAACGTCGTCGACCAGAACGATGTTCTTGTCCTCAATCGAAAACCCAATCTCCTTCTCTTGCACCACCGGCTTGGGCCCCAGCGTCGAAAGATCATCGCGATAGAAGGTGATGTCCAATGTGCCAACTGGGACTTTAGCGTTCTCAATCCGGGCTATGATCTTGCCCAGGCGCTCTGCGATGGGGACGCCGCGGCGTCGAATCCCAACCAGCCCCAAACCGTCGACACCGTCGTTTTTCTCGACTATCTCGTAGGCCAAACGGACCAGTGTGCGTTCAATTTCTGATGCCGACATGAGTTGCGCCTTCTGGCGCAGACCCATCTTGCGGGAAGAAGTTTTCGTATTCATTATCTGCCTCATCAATTTCGCTTCCTGGACCTGGTGCGGCTTCTTTACCCGGGCGAACTTGCCCCTGGCAAGGCGGCTTCTCACTGTATTCAACGCAGCCTTCGAGGTCAAGCGACATGGAACAAACCGAGGAGATTCGCGACTCAATGCAAACATTCCACCATCCCGCCCGCTAGCCAATCGCGGCCGCGAATCGCCCAACAAACCGGAAAACATCCTGATAGGAGTTGTACAAGGGCACGGGTGCAACTCGGAAAGTATCCGGCTCGCGCCAGTCGCCGACGATGCCTGCCTGGGCCAGCCGTTCACACAACGCCCGCCCGTTCTGAGGGACCCGGATAGAGAGTTGTGCGCCGCGCCCCTCCTTTTCCTGCGGTGTGATGATCGAGAAATTTGGAGAGGCCTTCTGATTTAGCAAGAACTCCAGATAGCTCGTCAGCGACACGCTTTTGGCCCTTAACCGCTCCATGCCCGCCTCGCGGAAAACATCCATCGATGCGCGCAGGACAGCCAGGCTGACGATCGACGGATTGCTCAACTGCCAGCCATCGGCGCCGGACATCGCCCGAAACTCCGGCCCCATCTCGAACCGTGATTCTTCGTCGTGACCCCACCAGCCCGCAAAGCGAGGCAGATCCCAGGCGCGCGCATGCCTGGCATGGACAAAACAGCCAGCAACACATCCCGGACCGCCATTCAGATATTTGTAGCTGCACCACACAGCAAAGTCCGGGCCCCACTCATGAAGCTTCAAAAGCAAATTGCCAGCTGCGTGGGCCAGATCGAAACCCACCACGCAACCCCGCGCGTGACCCAAGCGCGTGATGCCTTCCATATCAAAGGCTTGACCGGTTGCGTAATTCACTCCTCCGAGCATGATCACTGCGATGTCATCCCCCGCGCTCTCGATCAATAACGCAATGTCTTCATCGCGAAGGCAGGACTCGCCCGGCCGCGGGGTCAACTCGATCAGAGAAGTCGCGGGGTCAAAGCCATGGAAATGAATCTGCGACTTCACCGCGTACTGATCGGAAGGGAAAGCTCCGCGCTCCACAACAATTTTGTATCTTTTCCTCGTCGGACGGTAAAACGAAACCATCATTAAGTGAAGATTCACGGTGAGCGAATTCATCACCACAACTTCCAGGGGCTTTGCTCCCACAAGTTCCGCGGTCTGCTCTGTAAGCAGCCGGTGGTAGGGCATCCACGGGTTCTTCGCATGGAAGTGGCCCTCCACACCAAGATCAGCCCAGTCTTTCAGTTCTTGCTCAACATAGGCTGCTGCGGTCTTAGGCTGCAGCCCGAGCGAGTGACCACACAGATAAACGCAATCACCGCCAGCTAGTTTTGGAAATAAGAAGCGCTCGCGGAACCCTTTCAGGGGATCGCGTTCATCCATTGCGATGGCAAAATCCTCGCCCGGTTGAAACTCTGGTTGAAGCTGGAAGTGGGTCACTGCCGAAACTCCAACGGAGTGAGGTCGCGGCTAATCAGCCGGTTCGCTTTGTCCCAGTCGAGATCCTCCACACGATGGATGGACTCGCACAGTTCCTCCAGCATCCGGTCCTGAACCGCCCCGCGAGCCAAGGCGACGGAGTATGGAATGCGATGAAACGTCACCATGGCATACTTCGGCACGAAGAGTTGCGGATACCGCTCTTCCAGCGCCAATTCCACCTTTTTTCGAAACAGAAACCGCGCGTCCGCAACCCGGTCTCTCATCTCCGTGAAATTCTCAATGGCCATATCCGCAATCGCATCGGTATTGACCTTGCGCTCATTCTCGAACTCGGCGAACATGCGCGGCCAGTCCGCGCCGTCCCGGTCGAGCAACTCGACAAGACAGCTACAGTCTTCGAATCCGCAATTCAATCCCTGGCCGAAGAAGGGGACGATGGCATGAACCGCATCCCCGAGAAGCAGAGCTTTCCCCTCCACATGCCAGGGAGAGCACTTGATGGTAACCATCGTCCCCGTTGGATTGGCGAAGTAGTTTTCGGCCAGTTGCGGCATCAGCGGAACCGCGTCCGGAAAGCGAAACCCGAAAAACTGGTCTACCTCGACCGGTGTGGTCAGGCCGGCAAAGCTGTCTGCGCCCTCGAACGGCAGGAATAGAATGCAGGCGAACGTGCCATCAATGTTGGGTAATGCAATCAGCATGTGGTTGCCCCGCGGCCAGATGTGCAGGGCGTGAGTCTCCAACAAATGCTCTCCTTGCGGACCGGCGGGAATCGTCAACTCCTTGTAGCCGTAGTCGAGATATTGTTGCGAAAAGTTGAAGCGATTCATCCTGAGCATCTCGGCTCGAATCGACGATGCTGAACCGTCGCAGCCGATCACAACCTCAGCTTCCAGCGTCGTCTCTTTTCCGGTTTCTTCATCGCGCAGTCGTATAGCGCCGGTCTTCAAATCGTATCCGGTGCACCGCCGATTGAAATGAATGGTCGCACCGTGTTCCTCGGCGGCGTCTATGAGCGCGATGTTCAACTCGGCCCGGGAAATCGAATGGATGACCTCCGCTTCATTCTGCCCATAGGGTTGGAAGGTAAGCGCACCGGCAGCCGAATGCATCATCCGCCCCTTCATGGGGATGACGATGTTCCGCATCCGCTCCCACAGGCCGGCCTGCTGCAAGGCGTGAATGCCACGGGTTGAGAGGGCAAGGTTGATGGACCGCCCCGCACTCACGCGCACCCTCCGCATGTCCGGGCGCCGCTCGTAGATCTCCACTGCGAATCCCCTCTGCACTAGAAGAATAGCCAGAAGCGGACCGTTCAGTCCGGCACCGATCAATGTGATTTTTCCTAGTGCGGGCTTCATCTTGGAGATTCGACGAACCAACCTTTCGACGAACAAAGGGGAAGAGGTAAGCGCCTCATTCGGTCAGCAACGTCCTTGCCTCCCACAATTCAGGAAAGAACTTCTTGTCCAGCGTGAGCTTCAGGTAGGATGCTCCCGTAGTTCCCCCAGTGCCCATGCGGATGCCGATGATGCGCTCCACCAGTTGAATGTGGCGCAATCGCCAGCTCACCACTAGTTCGTCAAACTCGGTCAGCCGCTCGCACACATCAATCCAGTCGCGATGGTGATGCTCATCCTTGTAGAGCGCATGGACTGCGCGGGCGCGCGCTTCGAATCGCTCCCGCTCGGTTGCCTCCTCGCGGGCCGGCGGCAGTTTACCCATCGCCTGTAAAGCCCCGAAGAATACGTCGCGCAGCGATGGCTCTTCCAACCGGCGCTTCAGGCTGGCGTATGCCTCCGCCGTGGGCCGATGATAGCGAAGCATTTTCTCGTCCTTCAAGCCGCACAGAAATTCAATCTCCCGAAACTGCTCAGACTGAAATCCGCTGGCGGGTTCGAGCAGACCACGAAAGGCGAGAAAATGCGTGGGCAGCATCGTTTCCAAAATCGTGAACTGCTCCACCAACACTCGCGTGATCTCCGTACAGCGGCGCAGCAACCGGGCCGCCTCATAGACTTCGTCGCGCGATTGCGGTGCCGCGCCAGCACTTCGCAAATTCGCGACCACGGCATCGAGGTCATGCAGCAATTCCTTGAACCAAAGTTCGTAGGTCTGATGCACAAGGATGAAGAGCATCTCATCATGGTGCGGTGGAAAAGACTGCGGCTGCTGCAACTCCAGCAGTTCCGGAATCTTCAAATACGAGCTGTACGTGAGCTGCCCAGGCTCAGTTGCAAGCGGGGATGAATCCACAGCCGTGCCAGACTCCCGATCCCCGGCCGCACGCGGCTCGGCTTTAAGTTTCAGGAACTTGATTGCATTCGCGCTCAGAAGTTTAGTCTTGGTAGGTTGCGGTAAATTACTTTGGCGGATGAGCGACCCTACGCGTTCTTCGCCCAGGGGAAAAGGATAATCTGAGCCGAGCATCACCTGATCCGCTCCCATCGTTCCCACCAGGAATTCGAGCGAGCGTTGATCGAACACTGCGGAGTCGGCGTAGAAGCGGTCGAGATAATGGCTGGGTGGATGTTCACACTCACCACGCGCGACGGGATGATGATGCCAGGCATTTTCCAGCCGCCCGAGTAAGTATGCAAAACTCCCGCCTCCGTGCGCGAAACAGATGCGGAGCGTGCTCGGCAGCCGGTCAAATGCTCCACTCAAAATCAGCGCTACCAGGGAAAGTTGCGTCTCCGCCGGCATGCCAACCGTCCACGGCATCATATATTTCGGCATGCGCTCATGCCCAAACATTTCCCAAGGGTGGACGAGCATGGCTGCGCCCTCATCCGCGCAGTGCTGCAGAAAAGTCACAATGCCGGGATCATCCAGGTTCTTGCTTCCAACGTGGTTGCCGATTTGTACGCCGAGGTGTCCGGCCTGCATGCACCGGGTTAGTTCTTTGCAAGCCGCGTCAATATTTTGAAGCGGCACCTGGCACAATGACTTCAACCGGCCTTTTCCCCGGCTGCAAAGCTCAAGCGCCGCATCGTTGAACAGCTGCGCACAATCCAAGGCATGTTCCGCCGGTCGTTCATAGGCGAACAGCACCGGCGTGGCCGAGATCACCTGCAGGTCAATGCCGTCACGATCCATCTCTTCAAGCCGAACCTCTGGATCCCAACACGCTGAATAAATCTGCCGGAAGAAGCGGTCCCCCACTAGAATGTCCGCTTTCCCCGGCTCCGTGTGTTTGATCCAAGGCCAGTTCGGTGTGCCGTAGCGCGCAGCCAAGTCAGGCCAGGAACTGGGGAAAAAATGGTTATGAATGTCGATGACTGGCATGCTTCATTGGCCCGGATGAATCGTGCCGCAATGCTTGCATTTCCGCCGGCTCTGGTTCGAGTAGAACTGTTCAAAAAGCGGCGGCAGATCCTTGACGATGCTCTTCAGCTTCACTTCCGCGCGATAGATCAACTGGTGGCAGTTCGGGCAGTACCATTCGAAGGCGTCCAAAGAGCCCTCAGGGCGCGGCACTTCAACCACCACTCCGATGGTTTCAGCCGGCCTCTGCGGGGAATGCCGTAAGTGCTTGGGCAAAAGAAAAATGTCCCCTTCCTTGATCGCTATTTCGAGCGGTGGCTTGCCCGGCGTCTCCATGAGGCGGAGAGATATGTTGCCCTTCAACTGGTAGAAGAATTCCTCCGTAGGATCGTCGTGATAATCGCGTCGCTGGTTTGGCCCACCCACCACGGTCACCATCATCTCGCCGTCTTCCCACACCTGCGCGTTTCCCACCGGAGGCTTGAGCTTCTCTTTGTTTTCTTCGATCCACGCCTGAAAGTTAAAAGCCTTCAGACTCTTGATGGACGCCATCGTGCCTCCTATTTCAGCGGCTTGTAAGCCCTGGCCGTGATCTCGATCAGCAAGTGCGGATGCGGCAACTGATGCACGGCCACGGTTGTTCTCGCCGGACCATCGTATCCGAAGAATTCGCCATACACCTCGTTATAACCGGCGAAATCGTTCATGTTCACCAGATAAGTGGAAACCTCGATCACATCCTCGAGTTGCGCTCCTGCACTCTCGAGGATGTCGCGGATATTCTCGATCACCGCTCGGGTTTGCACCCGGATGTCGAGCTGGGTTGTGCCCAAGGGATCCACTTCGGCGCCGGCAATCGTATTGTCGGCACGGCGCGCGCTGGTTCCGGACACAAACAGAAAGTCGCCGGCTCGCTTGACGTGCGGATATTTGCCGCGCGGCGCCGCTTTCCCATCAACGACTTTGCTTTCTATCCCGCTCATCTCAATGATTTCGCGCGAAACTCAAAGATCACAGCCGAACGCAGATATTGTTGAGCTCGGAGTAGAAATTCAATGAATGCATCCCGCCTTCGCGGCCAATGCCGGAAAGTCCCGCGCCACCAAACGGCGTTCGCAAGTCCCGCAAAAACCAGCAATTCACCCACGTGATGCCTACCTTCATTTGCTGCGCCACACGATGACCACGCTGCAGGTTGCTGGTCCAGATCGACGCCGCCAGTCCGTACTTTGTGTCATTGGCCATGGCGACGGCTTCCTCTTCCGCATCAAAGGGCGCAATGTGGCAAACCGGCCCAAAGATTTCTTCCTTCACGCACCGCGCCGATTCCGGCAGTCCAGTATAGATGGTGGGTTCGACGTAGAAGCCGTGGTCGCGATTGTCGCCAAACCTCGGAACTCCTCCGCCCGTTACCACGGTCGCCCCTTCTTCCTCAGCCAGACGGTAATAGGAGAGCACCTTCTCTCGATGTTGGGCCGAAATCAGCGGCCCTAGGTCGGTCTTCTCGTCGTTCGGCCAGCCCGCATGCAGGTTCTCCGCCTTCTGCTTCAACGCTTCCACCAAAGCGCTGAAAAGTTTTCGCTCCACATAAATCCGCTCAGCGCACAAGCAGACTTGCCCCGTATTAAGAAACACCGCCTCCGCTAACCCGTTTACGGCCTCGTCAAAATTGCAGTCGGCGAATACGATCGCCGCATTCTTTCCGCCCAGTTCAAACGAGACCGGCTTCACCGTGGGCGCCACCGACTTCATGATCGCTGCGCCGGTTCTCGATTCCCCGGTAAATGTGATCGCGTCCACATCCGAGTGTTGCGTCAAGCATTCTCCCGCGGATCCCGGCCCGAAGCCGTGCACCACGTTATAGACACCGTTCGGAATCCCCGCATCCTCGATCGCCTCGGCCAGAAGCGTGGCGGTAGCCGGAGTTTCTTCCGAAGGCTTGACCACCACCACATTCCCGCAAGCCAGCGCTGGCGCCACTTTCCATGTAAGCAAAAGCAAGGGCAGGTTCCATGGCGTGATCACGCCGACCACACCCAGAGGCTTGCGTACTGCGTAGTTCAAAGCATTTGCTCCATCTGGAGTTTCCGTCTGAAACGATTCCAGCCCAGACATTTTCACGAGATCGGCAAAGACGCGAAAATTGGCCACAGCTCGAGGAACATCCAGTTTGGACGCCAGGGAAACCGGCTTGCCCGAGTCGGCAACCTCGGCGTGAACGAAGCAGTCGAAGCGCTTCTCAATCGCATCCGCGACCCGGTGCAATCGCGCCGCCCGTTCGCGAACTCCGAACCGTCCCCATTCTCCTCGCAAGGCACGCCGAGCCGCATGAACGGTCTCGTCCACCTGTGCATCGTCGGCTTCGGTGACCTGCGCAATCACCGTCCCGTCCGCGGGATTCACATCCGCGAACTCCTGCCTCCCAGACACGAAGCGGCCATCAATGTAATTCTGGATTAATCTCACGAGAGCCCCAGGCGGGACTCGGCAATCGTAGCAGGACAGCCGGAAGCGAGGCAATCCGTGCTAGCTGGTCGAGCTTGTCGGCCTCTGCCGCTCTTCTAGGTAACGCGACAAAGCGTCATGCCAGGAAGGCATCTTAATTCCAAGGGACCGCAAACGAGCCGGCGACAACATTGAATATGCAGGTCGAGGCGCCGGCCGTGCCATCTGCTGGCTGCTTACCGGTCGCACCGTGGTGGTAAGCCCGGCGCTCCGGACAATCTCTTGGGCAAACTCAAACCAGGTGCAATCGCCCGCGTTGGTCACATGCACAATTCCGCTGGCATCGTCTCGGCACAATTGAACGATTGCCCGTGCCAGGTCTACCGCATAAGTCGGACAACCGCGCTGATCATTGACCACGTCCAGTGCTGGACGGCTCGCAGCCAGCCTCAAGATCGTATCCGGAAAGCATTTCCCGCCCGTTCCGAACAGCCACGACGTTCTGGCGATGCAGCAATCCGGCATCAACTCCAGCAGTTTGATCTCCGCCTCGGCCTTGGTTCGTCCGTACACGCTCTGCGGATTCCGTGCATCTCCAGTGTCATACGGCGTGGTCTTTTTTCCATCGAAGACATAATCGGAGCTGAGGAATACAAGCCGCGCCCCGAAACGCTTTGCCGCTGTCGCGACATTCACCGCTCCGTCCCGGTTCACCGCAAAAGCCAGGCCCGGATTGCCTTCGCATCCGTCCACATCGGTGTAAGCTGCGGCCAACACCATCCACTCCGGACGTGTTTCCTCGACCACCTGCTGCACGCGCTGCGCATCGCGGATGTCTGCATCGCGTGAGCTGAGCCCCGTCACCGCATCTCCGTTCCACTCGTGCAGGAGCGCCTTGCCCAGCAGGCCGGAAGCGCCAAAGATCGTGATTCGCATCGGGATCTAGTCGAAACTATCGGCGTCGCGGAAGGCGGCGCCGCGCTGGTCTTTGGGCGATACGATAGGTTCGCCGTCCAGTTCCCAGTTGATCTTTAGGTAGGGATCGTTCCACACGATCGTACGTTCGTGTTCGGGGGCGTAGAAATCGGTCGCCTTGTAAAACACGTGAGCCTTTTCCGAAAGCACGCGAAATCCGTGGGCAAAGCCCAGTGGGATCCACAACATGCGCTTGTTGTCGCCCGACAACCGCACGGCTTCCCAGCGGCCAAAGCTCGGGGAACTCCGGCGCATGTCCACGGCGACGTCCAGAATCTCACCCTCGACAACGCGCACCAGCTTTCCCTGCGGCTGCTTCACCTGATAATGCAAGCCCCGCAGAACGTTGCGAGAGGAGCAGGAATGATTATCCTGAACAAACCTCTCAAGAATTCCCGCCTCGGCCATAACCCGCTGGTTGTAGCTTTCGAAAAAAAACCCTCGCTCGTCGCCGAATACCCGTGGTTCGAGGATGAATACTCCTGGCAGTGAAGTCGGGATTTTCTTAAGCGCTTCCATCGCAGGGGGAACTTGAGCCGCATCCATCAGAATACTTTCTCGCGCAAGAGTTGCAGCAGGTAAGCGCCGTAGCTATTGTTCTTCATCGAGTTACCAATTTTCTCCACCTGCTCTGTCGTGATGTAACCGGAGCGCAGCGCAATCTCTTCGGGGCAAGCTACCATCAGCCCTTGCCTCCTCTCGATGGCTTGAATGTACAGCGACGCATCCATCAACGACTCATGCGTGCCCGTATCCAGCCATGCCATGCCTCGTCCCATGACCACGACCTCCAATTGGCCGCGGTCCAGATAGGCCCGGTTCACGTCGGTGATCTCCAACTCGCCGCGTGCACTGGGCTTCAGCGACTTCGCGATCTTGACCACTTGGTCATCGTAAAAATAAAGTCCGGTGACCGCGTAACGCGATTTCGGCTGCCTGGGCTTCTCCTCGATACTGAGAGCCCGTCCGGCGCTGTCGAATTCCACAACTCCGTAGCGCTCCGGATCGTGTACGGGATAGGCAAATACGCGCGCACCCTGAGTCTTGGCTGCGGCTTCCCGCAAGTCCTTGGCCAAGTCGTGACCATAAAAAATATTGTCGCCCAGCACCAAGGCGCAAGGGCTGGTTCCAAGAAATTTCTCACCTACCAGGAAAGCCTGCGCGATTCCTTCCGGCTTGGGCTGCACCTTGTATTGCAACTGGATCCCAAATTGACTTCCGTCGCCCAGCAGCGCTTGAAATTTAAGCAGGTCCTCCGGAGTGGTAATAAGAAGGATGTCGCGAATCCCCGCCAGCATCAGCGTGCACAGCGGGTAATAGATCATGGGCTTGTTGTAAACCGGGAGCAGGCTCTTGCCCATGGCATGAGTCACAGGATACAAGCGGGTCCCCGACCCTCCCGCCAGAATGATTCCTTTGTAACTCGTGCTGTTCGAAGCGTTCATCATAGGACGATGGTTCCGCTGGGCCGCAGCCGCATTTCAGGAAGAATAGTGGGTTTCAATCCACTGCCGGTAGCTCCCGCTGGTCACATCACGGACCCATTCTTCATGCTCCAAGTACCACCGTACTGTCTTGCGAATTCCACTCTCAAATGTTTCCAGCGGACGCCAGGCGAGTTCCCGCTCAATTTTACTTGCGTCCATGGCATAACGCCGGTCGTGCCCGGGACGGTCCTTCACAAATGTAATCAGCCCGCGACGCGGCGCCCCGCGGCGCCCCGCCATCTCATCCACAATGTCGCAGATTATCTCCACGATGTCGATGTTCCGCTTCTCATTCCAGCCCCCGATGTTATACGTCTGCCCCACTCGTCCTCGGGCAAGCACCGTTGCGATCGCTTCGCAGTGATCCTCCACGTAAAGCCAGTCGCGAACATTCTGCCCGTCTCCGTAAACGGGCAGCGGTTTACCGTCACGCGCGTTCAGGATCACCAACGGTATCAATTTCTCCGGGAACTGGAATCGCCCATAGTTATTCGAGCAGTTGGTGGTCAGCGTTGGCAACTGATACGTGTGGTGATAGGCACGCACAAAGTGGTCGGAGGCTGCCTTCGACGCCGCATAAGGGCTGTTCGGCGCATAAGGCGTTGTTTCAGAAAAAGCGGCATCCTCGGGCTCCAGTGAGCCATACACTTCGTCCGTGGAAACGTGCAGAAACCGGAAGTCGATTCTTTCCTGTTCGGCAAGACCTCCCCAATATGCCCGCACTTCTTCCAGCAGCCCGAAAGTTCCATCCACATTCGTGCGGATGAAATCATCCGGCCCCCGAATGGAGCGGTCGACATGGCTCTCGGCTGCAAAGTGCACGATAGCCCGCGGCTTGCGGCGTTCCAGCAGGCCTCGCACCAAGCCGCGGTCGGCAATATCACCGTGCACAAACTCGTACCGCCGCTCGTTTGCAATGGTTTCCAGGTTGCGCAGATTCCCCGCGTAGGTGAGCTTGTCCAGGTTGACAACAGAAGCCGAATCCCGTTCCATCCGCTGCAGGATGAAGTTAGATCCGATAAAACCTGCCCCACCAGTGACGAGGATCGTGTTTTCCATATCAGTGGAACTTGCCTCGAATTCAATAGCACCGACCGCTCGCCACACCTTTGCCCGCGAACAAATATCCAATTGTAAACAAAAAGGACGGGATTGACCCCGTCCTCTTGGCGGCGGTATGAGCGTCGTCTACAAAGCTGAGGATGTGGAGCTCGGCCGGTTTGTTGCCCTCAAGTTGCCCGAAAACCTGGCGCGGAGAGAGACACAGGAAAGAAAGGGAGCAGGTGATCCCCCCTGCTCTCTTGGTCGCGGCTCACATTTCTTAACCTCTCGGCCTATCGTACCTCGGCGATTACTATCTTCGCACACGTTCACTGCGGCATGTGCCCGACTCCAAATCGGCCGAAGCCTAGTGGCTGCTGAAGCAGCTTGCGCGCACTTTCCGAAAGGAATACAGTCGGCCTCTCGACGGTCTTGTCTGCTTCGGCGGCTGCACCGTCTGCGTAATCCTTGCACCAGTCTGTGTCAGGGTGATTGCGGTCGCAGGGCGTCGCGAGGAAGGCGTGAATGTCGCCGGTGCTCGTCTCCACGCCAAAGCCTGCGATTTCTCCAGAATCATTGATCCCGTAGGCAATCAGCAGATACAAAGGCGAGTCTGCCGGGACGAGGGCGTTGAGGTCGTGCATCACACCGTTTCGCCACAGGAACGCGCGTGGGCTTCCACTGGTCGGGCCGGGCGAGCTGAATGACGGACCAACCACCTCGCCCCGGTTGTTAATGCCCAGGCCCGCGCCAACAAAGTCCCCGGGGAGCACGCCGAGGTCGCGCATCCCTTTCTCTCTGGTCCACAGGAATGGGTGAAAGGGAAAGCAAACAGGGTTCGGCGGATTTCCGGGGCATCCCTGGCCCCTGATTTCTGGCAGGGCTGAAGCACCCGACACTTGACCTCGATTGTTGATCGAAACTGCGACATTTCCAACCGCCAGCACGGCAGGATTTGATGTCCCGCCGAGGTTGCCGAGGTCATGAACCGAACCGTCTCTTTCCCAAAGCACGGCGTGCGGCCCGGCTGTGGGACCAGGAAGTGTGGTGTTTGCACACGAACCTGACGTGCCGACGGCCTGGCTGTTGTCGTTGATCGAGAGTGCTACGCCGACGGAGTCGCCTTTGAGCGGACGCAGTTTCCGAATCTCGCCCCTCTTTGGCCCCCATATTACAGCCTCAAAATAGAGAACTTGAGGTCCGAGGCCGTTGACTGCCACCTTGCCAGGGCAGTCTGGGTCCACCTTGTTCTCCTCCGCATAGCCGGCCACTTCACCCCAATTGTTGATCGCGCCGTAACCGGCGTTGGTACCGCCCAGCGTTGGGAGCCGAGTCATCACGCCGTTTTGCCACAGGAACGCCAGACATTGGAGTCCGGTACCGTAACCGCAGAAGTTTTCATTATTCGGATCCTTATCGGAAGTTTCAGCCCCACCGATGACTTGGCCGAATTTGTTGACGCCGCCCGCTCCGCTATTCGGCCCTCCGAGTCCGGGTGTGCTGATGTCGGTGAACAGTCCCTCGTACCAGAGAACGGCATGCTGTGCGCCGTCAGGAGCGGTGTCCAGACCAGTTACCAAGCCAGGATTGTTCACGTAAGTCGCCTGGCTAAACGGATTGCCCGCCGGGCCAAGGTCAGTGACGGTGTAGCGCTGAAGGTGCTTTGCTTGCTGTTGTTGCTCTTCCTGCGCGACAACCCGAACCGGCATTGCGACAAGAGTCAGCAAACTCAAAGATGAAATGGTAAGCAGCAATCTGGATTTCACATCGTCTCCTTTTCTGTGTATTTCAACCGAAGCGGTTAGCTGATTCTTCTGTTCTGCACGCGAGCCAGTAGTGAATTAAGGCAAACCAGTACCGAGCCATCTGTTGCCTGCGACCGATGAAGCTTCCCTGAGTTGAGCCATTCCTCTAGCGCAGGCCGTTCCAGGTTCGAGACGACTCCGACGTTTTCCAGCGCGATCATCTCGCCTTCAGCCGCGCAGAGCGGACACCATGCACGTCTCGAATTCCGGCTTCGCAGAATCAGCAAAGAATCGGTTTCGATCGTGATCTTCGTCTGCTTCGCCATAAGAACCTACTTTCTGAAACCGGCAGCGTGCTGAAACGAGCCCAGCTTGCCCGAGAGGCGGTGAACAAGTCCTTACAAACCTTCTGAAAGTTTCTGATAATTTCTCGCAGGTGGATAACAGCAAGAAAACAGGGCACTTCATAGAGTGTGGGTGAGCAGCGAGCCTGCCGGTTCAGACTCAGAATCGTGCTAAAATTCGCTCCTCCAGCCTTGGGTGGGGTGCTCCCAATGTCAGCGAACGAAGGCCAGAGGGTTAAAGAACTCTATGAATTCGGCCCCTTTCGCGTCGATTCTGAAAAGGAGATTTTGCTGCGTGCCGGCGACCCTATCCCGCTGACACCGAAGACGTTCCAAATTCTCCTGGTTCTGGTTCGCCACAGTAAAGAGGTAGTCACGAAAGACGACTTAATGAAAGCGGTTTGGCCGGATACGTTTGTGGAGGAGGCCAACCTCAGCCGCAACATCTTCATGCTGCGAAAGGCGCTGGGCGAGAGTCCCCAAGACCACCGCTACATCCTTACTGTGCCAGGCCGAGGGTATCGTCTGGCAGAGAATGTGCGCTTGGTGCCGGAGCAGGAACTCAGTATTGTTGCGGCGAACCACTCCAAGATCGAGGTACGGGTCGAGGAAACGAAACCTTGGGGATGGATCGCAGTGGCAGGAATCCTCCTGCTTGTCGTCGCTGCCGTCACATTACGGTTTTTCTTGCACCGTGGGACAGTTCTCAGTGAAAAAGACGCGGTTGTGCTTGCCGATTTTGCTAACTCCACCGGTGACTCGGTTTTTGATGGGACGCTGCGGCAGGGCATGGCGGTGCAACTTGAGCAGTCGCCATTTCTTAACCTCATCTCGGACCAACGAATCCGGCATACTCTCCACCTGATGGGGCGGTCGGCAGACGCGGCGCTCACTCCTGAACTCGCTCGCGAAATCTGCGAGCGGACGGGAAGTGCTGCCGTGCTGGAGGGCTCGATTGCACGCCTCGGAAGCCAATATGTGCTGGGGTTACGTGCAATGAGCTGCCGCACCGGGGACATCCTTGATGACGAGCAGGCGCAAGCGACGAGAAAAGAGGATGTTCTAAATGCGCTCAGTCAAATTGCCAGCAAGTTCAGAAGTCGTGTCGGCGAATCGCTATCCACGATCCAACAGCACGATACTCCGCTCGCCGAGGCGACGACGGCTTCGCTCGAAGCCCTGGAAACGTACAGCATGGCCTGGAAGGTTCACTCCTCAAGTGGGGCAACGGCCGCGCTGCCCCTTTTCAGACAGGCTACCGAAATCGATCCCAACTTCGCCATGGCGCACGCGGCGCTGGGGCGCATGTACGCCGATCTCGATGAGTCCGATCTCTCCGCGGAAAGCACCACCAGGGCCTGGCAATTGCGGGATCGCACGAGTGATCGGGAGAAGTTCTTTATCACTGCTGGCTACCAGACGCTAGTAACAGGAAACCTGGAAAAGGCGCAACAGACCTGCGAGGCCTGGGCGCAAACCTACCCTCGTGAGGCTCTGCCCCATACACAGTTGTCGGGGTATATCAACAAAGCTGCAGGTCAATACGAAAAGGCGGCCGCCGAAGCCCGGAAAGCGATCGAGCTCGACCCGGATTTTGCCATGGGGTATTTCAACGTTGCCGTCAACAATGTTTATTTAGATCGCCTGGGAGAAGCCGAGAACGCCCTGCGGCGCGCGGCGGGACGTGGGCTGGAAACGGATGAGTTCATCATGCTGGAGTACGATATCGACTTCCTGAGAGGGGACCAGGTGGGGATGGAACGGGAAGCCGCTCGGGCTCGGGGAAGGTCCGGAGGGGAAAACTGGATCTCCAACAAAGAGGCTTTTGCCCTGGCCTACTCGGGTCACCTCCAGCAGGCGCGTGCCATGTCGCACCGAGCGGTCGATCACGCTCGGCAGGCGGCGCAGCAGGAGAGGGCGGGTCTGTGGGAATCTGGAGCAGCAGTGCGGGAGGCTTTTTTCGGGAATACGTCTGAAGCAAGGAAGAGGGCGATGGCCGCACTTGAGCTTTCAAAGGATCGCGAGGTGGAGTACGGCGCTGCCTTTGCGCTGGCCCGCTCAGGGGATTTTTCCCAGGCTCAAGCACTCGCCAATGGCCTGGAGAGACAGTTTCCTGAGGATACGTCAATCCGATTCAGTTACCTGCCGGCGCTTCACGCACGCCTCGCACTGAATCATGGCGACGTCTCAAAGGCCATCGAACTGCTGCAGGTTGCCATCCCCCATGAACTGGGCGCGCCTCGCAGCAGCATACATGCGCTCTTTGGGGCGCTCTATCCCGTTTATGTGCGTGGCGAGGCTTATCTGGCCTTACACCAAGGAGCCGAAGCGGCCACGGAGTTCCAGAAGATTCTCGATCACCGCGGGATCGTGGACAGCGATCCCATAGGCGCTCTGGCGCATCTCCAAATCGGCAGAGCCTATGCGTTGCAAGGCGACAGCGCCAAAGCCAAGGCGGCGTATCAGGACTTCCTAACGCTATGGAAAGACGCCGACCCCGACATTCCCATCCTGAAAGAAGCCAAGGCGGAGTACTCGAAGCTGCAGTGAGGGCGATGAATCTGCCGGGTGGTGGCTTTGTTGACATCTAAGGGACTCGAATGCAGGCGTAGCACGCTCCAATTTGAAAACCTTCCTCCGCGCCTGTATAAATCTGGGAACGGACCTCCGTGCCTGACGACCATTCCAACCCCGGCCCCAACCCCAATCCCCCGCCGCGCGGCGCGACTATCGTCGCCGCCGGACTGCTGCTCGCCGCTCTTGCGCTGGTGGTGCTCTACACCAGCCGCGGAGCGTTCCTGAGTCCGGTGGCTTTGGTCGTGGTCGCTGCCATCGGCGTGGCCGCGTTGCTTTTGCAACTGCGCCTGCGTCCCGATCTTTCCTCCATTCGAGCTTCTTCCCCTCGGGGACCGCTTTGGCTCAATGCCTTTGGCGTCGTCTGCGCCGTCGGAGCCTTATTCGCCGACGTTCTTCACCTCAGCGAAGTGTTCATGCTCGTCGCCGCGCTCGCCGGCGTAGTGTCCTTCGCGGTCGGCGGCATTATGATTCTGAGCACCCTACGCAAACACCGTATTTGAACTGCGGCTCTCTCAAGGCTGAGGCCGGCTGCCGAGGGCCGGAGGACCGTCCCTACGGCTTGAACTCCACCGCCACCGTCGTCTCCACCACCACCGGCTGGCCGTCAACGCGGTAAGGCTTGAACCGCCACCAGCGCAGGGCATCCATCGCGGCCTGGGCCAGCACCTCCGGCCCATTCCGTGGGTGCATCTTCACCACTGACCCGTCGCGACCCACTACTACATCCAGCACGATCACTCCGTTCAGATTCGCCGGTCGCGCCGCCTCAGGATAGTCGGGATCCACACGGTGAGTCACCAGCTTCTCCATCACGTCAGCTGGCACATGGGCCTGCGGCCGCTGCGGCTCCGTTGTCTTTTCGTTCTTCTGCAGGCTGGACTCCAGATCTCCCCATTCGCGGTTCCAGCGCCACCACAAAACTGCTAATAAGATTGCTATCGACAGCAAAAAGAAGGTCCATCCCCGCAGACGCCCCTTGCGGGTAGGAGGCTGCGCACCGCCCGATCCTCCACTCTCGGAACCTTTCCCCGCGGCGGTTTCGATTGGAATCGTCGCGCGGACCCCCAACTCCGGTTCCGCTTTCGCTTCTCCGGCCCAATCGAGAATTGCCGCGCGCTGCTCCGCCGACAGCCCGACAAACTCCATCCCCGAGCGCAGCCTGTCGTGATGCCGCACCAGCGCCCGCGTGCGCAGCGGGTCCGACGCCTGCGGCAGCTGGATCTCCACTCCCACCGCCTCGCCCGGCAACAATTCTCCCGCCAGCACCGCGCCCACTCCGCCCTCGCCTAAGTTGACCGACCGCCCCGGCACAGTATCCGGAATTCCCGACCGCAGCACGGTGACATCCAGTGGCGCCTGCACGCGATAGCGCAGCGCACGCCGCCGCGAGGGTTCATCCCATCCTTGTGTTTGTGCCGCCGCTGCCATGCCTCACTCTGTTCTAAACAACAGTCAATTGACGTTTCTCCCCGATCTCCGTGGCGTTCCTCAGGGCCCTCTGCGATTAGGCTTTTGTTTGTCAGTCCTACCGCGCCGCAGCTCTACAACCTCGCTACCGTTTGCTATCAGCACCACGTTCGCCATGCCAATGAACAGCCCGTGTTCCACCACCCCCGGCATATCGCTAAGCTGACGCGCTAGCCCATCTGCATCCGGAATCTGCCCGAACCGGCAATCAAGAATGTAGTTGTTCTCATCGGTCAAGTACCGCCTGCCATCCGCTCCCTGACGCAACCCCACTTCCGCGCCCAGTGCTGCAATTTTCTTCGCCACCACCGCCTGCGCGAACTTGATCACTTCCACCGGCAGCGGAAACTTTCCCAGCACCGGAACTCTCTTGGTCGCATCGGCAACAATCACGAGTTGCTTGGTCACTGAGGCCACAATCTTTTCCCGCAGCAGCGCCCCGCCGCCACCCTTAATCAACCGCAATTGCGGATCTACTTCGTCCGCGCCGTCCACGGTCACATCGATCTGCTGACATTCATCCAGAGTCGTAAGCGGAATCCCCAAGCTGGCCGCCTGCTCGCGCGAACGGTCCGAGGACGGGATGCACCGGATCCGCAGCCCATTCTTCACTTCCTCGCCCAGCAGTCGGATGAAGTACGCCGCCGTCGATCCAGATCCTAGGCCGACGATTTGACCGTCCTTGACGAACCGCAAGCTCGCCCGTGCCGCCGCCTCTTTTTCCTGATCGTTCGCCATAAGTTCTCGATCCTAGGAACTGCTCTCGACAGTTCATTACCCGCTGCGCCGCTCGCCTAGCCTAAATTCTTTTCCACGTAAAACAAATACCCCGCCAGCGCCAGTCCAAACAACGCCGTCAGAATCGTTACCAGATCCACAATGAACCCCGCCGGCTCAAACTTCCCCTCATCCAGTTGTGCTCGTGTCTTTCGATATCGCATTAGCCCGGCCACCACCATCACCACTCCTGCCAGAATCGAACTCATCCCCATCCAAACCGAAAGCCCCGTGGTCTTGGGCGTGTGGCCCTGAAACTGCGCCAACTGCCGCAGGGCGATCGCAAACCGGCCAATCGCGAACCCAAACACCACAACGGCGACACTGGTTCGCACCCACGCCAGAAAGGTGCGCTCGTTGGCTAAATGGTCGCGGGCTCGATTGGAATTCTCAATCACAGAGTCTCCCCATGACGAAACGACAACGACGGCAGCATTATTCCACAGCCTTCGCCACCAGCGCGCCCGCGACTGCAATATTCTTGATCAAGTCCTCGGGCACGCCGTGCCGCTGCTGCAGGTACTCCGGACTATTGTAGGAAACCCAAACCTTGCCGTTTTCGTCTTCCCACACCAGCGCCTTCAGCGGCAGATCGATCGCCAGCGTGGGCGCGGCCACCATCACCGGCGTCCCTCCCTTCGGATTGCCGAAGATTACCAGCTTGGTTGGCCGCATCTTCATCCCGACCTTCTCCGCTTCGCCGCTGTGATCCACTACCGCGAACACCTGCACTCCACGGTCGGCGAGAACCGATTCCAGCCGACTCACGGTTTCGTCCACCGTATACGGGCTTGCTGCCTGCAAGAGACCGTTTCCTGGCATGTCCCCTCCGTCTGCGCTTGCGAAACTCTGATTCGGTTCCGCAAACGATAACCTTGTCATCCTGTCTTCGCACCGCTCAAGTGTCAAATGTCAGATGCCAACCACTGGTTGCCGCTGTTCGCTGATTCTCGCATGAGTCGCAGGACTCCTGCTTGTTACACTAGGAGATTGACCATGCCCTCGCGCTACGCACAATGGATGTACGACTGGGAGCACAGGCTCACTTCGGTGGACAACAACCGCGTGGTGCGTCCGCTGGACTGGGGTGTCGAGTGGACGCGGGATTGGCCTTGCCGGAACGGCTGGCAGCCAGGGCAGGCCGCGGAGGATCCCGCGAAATTCCTTATCGATTTCAACCGGCGTATCGTTGCCTCCAGCGATGAGTTTTATTCCTACACGCGGCCAACCGATTTCAGGTTAGAGAACCGCCAGGTTCAGGTCTTCTCCACCCGCGAAGTTCCTGACCTGAACCTCGAGGCGAAGGTGCAAGGAACCTTCGCGGAGTTCTTGCGGTTCACTGCGCCCATTACAACGCCCTATCCGGAAAATAATCTGGTGAATGCGCGCTGGTTTCCAGCGCGAGGGCGTCGCGCCATCGTGCTTCTGCCGCATTGGAACGCGGATGCGATTGCTTACGTCAGCCTCTGCCGCGTGCTGAACATGCTGGGGATCGCGGTGTTGCGGCTGAGCATGCCCTATCACGATATCCGCATGCCCGCCGAGATCGGCCGCGCGGACTATGCCGTCTCCGCGAACGTCGGCCGCACGCTCGATGCCGTGCGCCAGGGAGTGGTCGATATCCGCTGCTGTCTCGATTGGCTGGAACAGCAGGGCTACAGCAAGCTTGGGATCGTGGGCACGAGTCTGGGTTCGTGTTATGCGTTCATCGCGGCGGCGCATGATCCACGCATTCGAGTCGCGGCGTTCAATCATGCTTCGACTTATGTTGCCGATGTGGTGTGGCACGGCCAGTCAACGCGGCACATCCGGCAGGGTATGGAGTCGCAGATCACGTTGGAGACGTTGCGGCAGTCGTGGCTCGCCGTGAGTCCGATGGCTTATTTCAATCAATTCTCTCGCTGGCCAAGAAAATCGCTCATCATTTATGCGAAATACGATCTGACCTTCCTGCCCGAACTTTCGCGGCAGGTGGTGGATGAATTCGAGCGCCGCGGACTGGACCATAAAGTCGTAGTGCTGTCCTGCGGTCACTACACGATGGGCGAGACGCCGTACAAATACGTGGATGGATGGCAACTGGCTTCGTTTTTGCGAACGGCGTTTGAGGGATAGCGAACATAGCCGCCGCCGGCGGCGGCAGTACCGTCGCGGAGGAAGCGGTAGAATGGGGGCATGGCGACAGGTCGCATCGTGGATTCCGAAGCACTGATGGAACACCGGCGCGGCGAGTTTCTGATTAGTACCAGCCGTGAGCGCCTGAGTCTGGATGTGGTTTACGGTTTTCTGACCCATTGCTACTGGGCCAAAGGCATCCCGCGGGAAGTCGTGGCGCGGTCGATTGAGCACTCGCTGTGCTTCGGCATTTATGACGAATCCCCACGTCTGGCAAAAGAGGCGAGACATGGGGCACCCGCGCAGGTTGGTTTTGCCCGCGTGGTCAGCGACTTTGCCACCGTGGCGTATCTGGGCGATGTCTTCGTGCTGGAATCACATCGTGGGCAAGGATTGAGCAAGTGGCTGATGAAGTGCGTCATGGAACATCCCGCACTCCAGAATCTGCGGCGCTGGATTCTCTTGACCCGCGACGCACACGGACTTTATTCACAGTTTGGCTTTACGCCGGTGAAGGCTCCGGAGCTGTACATGGAATTTCACCGGTCCAACGTATACGAGACACCCTAGGGAAAACGATATGAAGAGCTCCGCCATTTCGAAGATGTACCGTCCGCTTTACGAAGCGGATCCGCAGATTGCCGCTGCCATCGACAATGAAACCCGCCGCCAGCACGAAGGTCTGGAGCTGATCGCTTCGGAGAATTTTGTCAGCGAAGCCGTGCTCGAAGCCGCAGGCTCGGTGTTCACCAACAAGTATGCCGAGGGATATCCCGGCAAGCGTTACTACGGCGGTTGCGAGTTCGCGGACGTGGTCGAGAACCTGGCGCGCGACCGCGCCAAGCAGTTGTTCGGCGCAGAGCACGCCAACGTGCAGCCCCACGCCGGCTCGCAAGCAAACATGGAAGCCTACGCGGCCGTGCTGCAGCCGGGCGACACTATTCTCGGACTGAATCTCGCCCATGGCGGCCACCTCACGCACGGGCATCACCTGAATTTTTCGGGGAAGACTTACAAGATCGTCCCTTACGGCGTGACCAAGGAGACCGAGACGATCGACTATGACGCGCTGGAAAAGCTGGCAGAGCAGGAACGTCCCAAGCTGATCATTGGCGGCGGAAGCGCTTATCCGCGCATCATTGACTTCGCCCGCATGCGCCAGATCGCGGACAAAGTGGGCGCGCTCTATCTGGTCGATATGGCGCATTTTGCCGGACTGGTGGCGGGCGGCGTGCATCCTTCGCCGGTGCCGCATGCGCACATCGTAACCTCCACCACGCATAAGACTCTGCGCGGACCGCGGGCGGGCATGATTCTTTCGAAGGCCGAGTTCGCGGCGGCGATCGATAAAGTAGTTTTTCCCGGGATGCAAGGCGGACCTCTGGTGCACATCATCGCAGCCAAGGCGATCTGCTTTCACGAAGCCATGCAGCCCGAGTTCCGGGACTATGCGACGCAAGTCGTGGCCAACGCGAAAGTGCTGGCCGCGACGCTGGCCGCCGAGGGCTTCCGCATCATTTCCGGCGGGACGGATACTCACCTCATGCTGGTCGATGTGTTCTCCAAGGGCATTCTGGGCAGCGAAGCGGAGAAGTCGATGGATGCGGCCGGAATCACCGTCAACAAGAATGCCATCCCATTCGATGTGAACCCACCGCTGAAGCCCAGCGGCATCCGCATCGGCACCCCGGCGCTGACCACGCGCGGCATGAAAGAAGCCGAGATGCGCCAGGTCGGACGCTGGATTGCAGAAGCGCTGCTGCACAGGACCGATGCCACAGCGCTGGCGAGAATCCGAAGAGAAGTGCTTGGTCTCTGCGAAGCTTTTCCGCTGTATGCCGAGCGCAGGGCCAAGGCGCAGGCGGAAGTGTGAGCTTAACTTTAATGTGTTGTAATGGATTCCGTTGCACTGCAATATGGGGTGTATGGCCGCGACCCGCACCTCTCGCGTTTACACCATCAGTCTCCCCGCTGAACTCGCGCAGAAGGCAGAATTGCCAAGCGCGACAGCCGGACCATGAGCGAACTCTTCCGCGAAGCTTTCCGCAGGTATTATGCTCAGCAGGCGCGCCGCACGCTGGAGGAAATCGGCGAGTACGCAGCCAGTCGGAATCCAGGCTATACCGAAGCTGACGTGACTCGCCTCATCAAAGAGGCTAAATTAGCAGCCCTAATAAGCCTGCTCGCCGACTGGCCCGAACCCACCGGTGATTGTCGTTTTGGATACGACTGGTTTTCTTTTTGCCGCTCGTTCCAATCGGAACCTACCGACTCTCGCGCGAACAAGGCCGGAAGCAACTCCAGGTTTTGGATAAGAGGCCCGTTAATTAACTGGTTCCAGGTGGCATTGGTGTGGCTGAAAGCTCATTTATTCGTGGCGGCGATTCCGTTTGCCCTGGATTTGTTCCTCCGCATTCCAAGTAGATTCAGCAACGGCACGTTCCCTGTGTTAAATTGCCTTCCGTGAAGATCGCCATCGACATTCGGCGGATGACCGAGTTCGGCGTAGGCACATACATCCGTAATGTCGTTCGGACTCTGGGACGGCTGGACCACGAGACCACGTACTTCCTCATCGGCGCTCCCGCCAAGGTCAAGGAAATCGGCCCCCTGCCGCCTAACTTCCATACCGTTCCTCTGGCCGAGCCGGAGCGTTCCCTGAAGAGCTTTTGGGAGTTTCGCACCATTGTCGAGCGGCTGGAATGCGATCTGGTACACATTCCGTATCTGTTCTCGGTCCCGCGCGCGCTGCCTTGTCCCTACGTGATGACGGTGCACGACATGCTGGAGCATCTGTCGCGGGCGCGCCAGCAGACCGGGTTTTGGGGGGCCTGGCACTTTCAGTGGACCAAGCGGGTCTTGCGGGGCGCGGCGCGCATTTTCGCGGTTTCACACTTTACCAAGATCGAAATCGAGAAGCTGTTTGGCATTCCGGCGGGGCGTATCGAGGTGGTCTACAACGCGATCGACGAGAGATTCCTTCACGGACACGCCAGCGCAGCCGACCGCCAATTGATTGCCGAGCGCTACCAGGTCACCTATCCCTTCCTGCTCTATGCCGGACGAATCAGTCCTCACAAGAACGTCGTGCGCATGATCGAAGCCTTCTCCGCGCTGAAAACGGAGCTGGAAAAGGAGCAGGCGTTTCCCGATCTGAAGCTCATCATTATTGGGGACGACGTTTCCGGCAATCCCGACTTGCGGCGGACGGTGATCCGCAGCGGAGTGCAAAACGATGTGCGCTTCTTAGGTTTCGTGCCCATCGAAGTGCTGCGCATTTTTTACGATGCCGCGAAGATCTTCGTCTTTCCGTCGTTGTACGAGGGATTCGGCTTGCCGCCGCTGGAAGCGATGGCACATGGCACGCCGGTCGTGACCTCAAACGTGTCGTCGCTTCCCGAGGTCGTGGGTAATGCCGCAGTGCTGGTTCACCCGGAAAATGTTTTCGAGATCATGCGGGCTCTGCACCGGGTCCTTATGGACCAGCCGTTGCGCGAAACAATGAAGGAACGCAGTTTGCGGCAGGTAACGAAGTTTTCCTGGGAGAAATCGGTCCGCCGGATCATGGACGTGTATCGGGAAGTCTTGAGTGCAAAAGGCAAACCTCCCAGCCAGCCGGCCGCACCGGGCAGGAAGACCACGGCAGGCGTAGCGTGATGCGGCCTGCTTGTCGCTCGCCGCGCGCATCAAACCTGTCCTGAACAGAATCTACTTCAGCAAGGGCTGGCCCGGCGAAGCGATGGCAAGCTTGTGCAACTTGGCGGTGACCCGGGTGCGGTCGGCGTCGGTCTGGGCCGAGGCGAGACGCTTGCGGAGGGTAGCGATCTTGTGCTGACGGGCGCGGCGCCGGCGAATCTCCGGCCGGCGGCTGGGTGCTGACATGCGGTGTACTCCTGAAAGCGAATTGAAGAGAAATTGCGGCGGCTGGACCCGTAAGCGGAATAGACGGGTCCCGTTGCAACCACGTAGGTTATTGAATGCCAACCTGAGCAAACTGTCAATGATGTCAACCATGGCCGTGGCGGGCAAAATCCGAGAATCACCTAGGAAGGGTTTGTGGGCTTCTGTGGCGCGTTCTTTGCGGCGGCGCCCGGGAGCGCGTCGGCGGTTCGCTCATCTGCCAACGCACATGCGCCGTAGAAGTTGCGGAGGGCCCCCCGGGTGCCGCGGACGTCAGCGCTGATGTTGCGACCCCTGTTTATGCATTGGTTACCTTCTTCCATAAGTTATCGTGGGTAGCCCAGTCCGAGTTGTGCGTTTGCCTGCACTCGGGGTTGGAACATGTGAATAAATCCTGACCATCCCATTCTGGATCTATGGCAGATAGCCCACGGACACCAGAGACAACCACTACAGGAGTGCCCTCGAAAAATGTGGCAGTCGCCCCTGCGATTAAACCTGCAGGTTGCGTTGGTACGTGTACAATCGCACCTTTGGTAGTCACCCAAGCAACGACAGTGTTGCCTTCCTTCACCAAACGAACCACCTCTGCTTTGGTAGGTGTCACCTTCCGCATTGCCATCTATTTTTCACCTGGCCGCCCCAACTGCCCCGGCCCGTGTCGGTTATTGCCCTGCATCTATCATCGTTTCGAGTAGTTCAGCCACGTCATAAGGGATGAGACATTCATCTGCTGACAACATCGCAGCCCAAGCCTCATGCTTCCGACAGTACCGCAACTTACTGTTGAAGTATTCCCCGACATGTCGCCAACCATCAAGGGCGGCGACGGGAGGCGAAGTTGTGGTACTGACATCCGCTGGGTGGAACAGGAACTGCCGCCCCGAACCAATAGGCCTGATTCAGCGTAGGCTCTGGGCGAGGGCCGATTCTCTATCCAATCCGAACCGTACGTTACAACTCTTCAGGCAGGTTTCAATTTCTCCTCGACATAGAGTGAGAGCTCAATCATGCGCTCCATCAATTGCTCGGCTGGCAGTCCCCTAAAGTTTTTGAACACCAACTCCTTGACATAGAGCCGCACAAGATACCGCAACTGGAGGGCGCGGCTGCGCGTGGCGAAGACAAAATCGCGATGCCCGTTATTCACGACGATCAGGTTCCGCTCGGCATCGAATGGCGAGCGCCACAGTTCCCCAGCGGCTCGTTCAAACGTGTAGCCCGGTAAGCCGCGCGCATTGACGAGAGCAGGGCCCACAGCCGCATCGAGGCTATCGGGGACCGTGATCAGTGCCTCCGCGCTGCAGCGCACCTCGCGCTGTGAGACGGTGACAGACAAACGCACGAGACCGGGTGAGGACGGCGCCTGGAAGCTCACTTCTTGATCGGAGGCGGAGGAGAGCAGGCCACCTCCTTCGCCGATCTCCGAGCGAAATAGCAAATCCTGCTCGACTCGCCGGCGCGAGCGATCCCGGGGCAGTGCGCGAAAGCTCCGACTTTGGTTCACGGTCAATGTACTCGCCGCTAGCGAAATCAAGACCGTGCGCAAAGGCCCAGCATAGTCGAAGAATTGACCTGGGCGGATTCGCTTCCGCTCGGTTCCGGAACACCCGGCACGGGCTCCTCCTTCTCTCCAGATGGCTCCACGCGTCGCTCCGGCAGCTCGCCACCACCGACCGCTTGCGGCGAGCGTGACTGGATGTCAAACCAATCGTATTCCTCGGGCGGCAAGGCCAGCATGGCCTCACGAAACGCACGCTGGATGGCACGCAGAGACTCCCGGTTCGCCTGTTCTTCCTCGGCGCGCCGCTGCGCGTCGATGAGGCCTTTCAAGACAACGGTATGAGCACTTGCTAGGACGCTCGTTGTGACGGAAATCCCCTTTGTGGACAGCACCGGAATCCAGCTTGATCCTATGGTCCGCGTCGTTGCTTCGGATCCGATCTGATTCGAAGGATGGCCGCCGGCGAATCTTTCGTAGGGTTCTGCACTGCCTCGAGCGGTGGCGGATTCAATGAGTCACCGATCGTGAATCCCAGCCTTTCCAGCAATCCGCGGACTTCGCTCAAATGATCATCGCGAATCAAGAACCATTCCGGCGGGATGTGCCCGGCCAGGAGTGGCCGGAAAGCCGCACTATGAAGCAGGGCCTCCTTTGCCTGCGGTTGTATTATCCGCAGCAACTGGACTTGACTTAGCTCGATTGCCTGTCGGCCCGTCCAATTGCGGACGGCCACTTCCAGCAAGGCCGGGACCTCCGCGGTCAGATTCTCGCTAAGCCATCCCAGAATCTGGTCTGCCGTCATTCCACTGACGCCTGCGCGTCTGATGGACTGTCGCGTAATCTGCCAACCCGTCGCCATGCGGTCCGCGATGCGGGCAAGCCGCAATCGTGAAATGCTGTGACCGCTGTTGGTCGTCAGGCTGCCAAGTTCATCGGTGGTCCACGTTCGTTCAGGCTTGTCCTCGTGGTCCAGGATCGTCCAGCCCCCAAATTCTTTGGCGGCTATCTTGCTGGTCGCCGAAGGCAACAGAAATGCGTTGCTATTCAATTTCCGGCCCTGAGTCCGGGTTTCCGCAGGCCCCAAAGCCAAGGCGACCTTCGTCCGCAGCACCAGCGACTCGCGTTTGCCTGCCCACTCCGACAGTATCCGGCCGACGTTTGCAGGTAGTTCGGTTTTCCCATGTGCGGTCAAGAAAGCGCGAACTTCATCAAGGGTCATGCCGGATTCCAGCGCCCCGTACAGGGATGCGCGGGAGAGCGCGAATGTCTGGACGGGGCCACTCGCCCGCGGCGCGCCGGCGGCAAAGCGGTTTAATGTGCAAATTTGGCGAGCATCGGCCGATTCCAAATACGCCACCACCTCTAGATTTGGCTGCACCGTAAGAAAACGCGCATCTCCCGGCTTTTGAGCGGCCTCGACTTCCGGCGCACCGAACACGATGCGTCCCAATTCTGTAAGGCGAAAACAGGGGCGGATTTTCTCGTCGGCAGTGTGGCCGCGCTCAACCAGTCCAAGCGTGACCAGCGTGACCATAATGGCATTCGCCGCCCAGACAGCCTCGCAGCCGAACCAGAAAGCAAGCCTGCGCTTCTCCCCCGCGGGATATTGCTCCCTTTTTAGAGCCATCTCGAATTCCGGATTCCAGGCGAAGCTACCGCAGTAGAAGTTGATCGAGGCTTGCTGCGTTGCCTGCCAGAGGTCCCGCAGAAAAGCCTCCAGGTCGAGCCAGCGATTCGACGCATGCGCGACGCCGCACAGCGCCCACGCGAGCAATTCACGAGCGTGATAGAGCTTTCCGGGCTCGATGCGAACGAAGGTGTA
This sequence comes from uncultured Acidobacteriaceae bacterium, assembly GCA_963714225.1. Classification (GTDB taxonomy): domain Bacteria; phylum Acidobacteriota; class Terriglobia; order Terriglobales; family Acidobacteriaceae; genus Sulfotelmatobacter. The sequence continues at coordinate 99,617 of CAVQNY010000045.1, forward strand.
ATCGCTGTCGCGTTCGGGAACGACACCAATCCCATCCTGCCACAAGGCCATGTGGAGCCAAGCCCGCACCCAGTGCCATGCCTGTATGGCGGGAGGCTGTTGCAGGTGTCCTTCCAGTGCTTCCTCATGGATCCATTGCGGCTTGTTCCCAAAATTCATCAAGCCCATGCCGTGCAGCAGTTCGTAGAACAACGACTCCGGATCGGGCGGCGACAGCGGATCTTTTTGGGCATCGCGCAGACCCACCTCTTTTCGCATCCGGGCGCGCGTCGCCTTGGAGGGCGAGTCGCCCTTGACGGTCGGCCAGGTCCCCATTACGCGCAGCGCCACTGCAACCCGCCACAGGTCGAGAACCACCTCCGCGGGTGAGCGGCGCCCGGTTCCCACGGCCTCATCGCATACGCTGGAGGCGTTCCAGGACAAGGGAGCGGCGGGCGCGACCGCCTTCACGAGCGCGGGATGAAGCGTTGACCGTGGATAGCTGTGGGTATAGGAACTAGAATAGTACAAGTCGTAAGCGTTTCCAGCCAGCACGAGCTTTTCACATAATCCGCGGACGAGGTCATTTCTTCTCCATTCGTGGTAAGCGCCGTAGTAACCTCCCGAAACTTTATCCGTGGGCGGCATCTCGGCTAAGCCACGGGCATACATCTCGGCCGTCAATACGCCGCCGGGAACCGTAGGACCATAGCGTGTGAAGATGGCCAGAACCTGCCGCTCTTTCTCCGACAAAGCTGGCGGCACGCGCCGGGCGGCATCATCACCATTCATAACCCGGGTCAAGGCAGCGATGCAGTTTTCTTTGTTGTACGATCCTGCTTCCTTCCCGACCCAAAACCGGGCCGCTCGTTTCAATTCATCAGAGCGAAAACTATCGAGTTCGATGTTCACCCTGAGCGTGGATTGGAGTACATGGCCGAGCTTCATTCCAAATCTCCTGTGAGCACCTTGGGAGTGTGCCCCGCATCCAGCAGCGCGCTCTCCATGTCTCGGGCATGGCCGGGGTCGACCAGGGCGACGGTGTCGGAAAGGCGCGCCAGGAGATACCTGCGAATCCCGGGATCGGCGGCCAATTCCGCCAGCTGGGCCGGCTCGGCCACCTCCAGGACGGCTGCATTGAGATGCACCTCCGGGCCATCGGGCTGCAGCAACGGCAAAAGAGAATCCAAGATTTCATTCGTGACGGTCATGAGAACCCGCTTCTCTCAACAAGAATGGAAAAACACGTGTCATTCATTTACCCCTTTGTTGGTCGGGAACGGAAGCTTCGGACAACTCTGCTCGGCCAGCTTCTTTTGGCGCATTTGCTCGATATCGTGAATTTCATACTGATAGCCCTGCTCGCAAAGAAATAGTTGCCGCTTCAGCGCAAAATCCTGTTCGACGGTATCCTGCGAGACCAGGGTGTAGAAGTGCGCCTGGTTCTCACCCGGCTTAGGACGCAGAATGCGGCCCAGCCGCTGGGCCTCCTCCTGACGAGAACCGAAAGTCCCGGAAACCTGGATCGCCACCGACGCATCGGGTAGATCGACTGCGAAGTTGGCAACTTTCGAAACCGCGAGTAAGCGGATCGAGCCGGCCTTGAACTGCGTGAACAACTCATCGCGCCGGCTTTGCCGGGTGGCTCCGGTCAAAAGCGGGACCTCGAGCTCATCCGCCAGTTCGCGGAGTTGCTCCACATACATTCCGATGATCAGGGTCTGCGCATCCGGGTGATACGCGAGAATCTGGTGCACCATATCTTTTTTGTGCGGGTTTTCCGCGGCGATGCGGAACCTGTCACGCGCGATCGCCACGGCGTAGTCCATACGCAACGGCTCAGGCATCGCGACACGCACTTCGTGGCAGCGAGCTGAGGCAATCCAGCCCTGCCGCTCCAGTTCCTTCCAGGGCATGTCGACCTTTTTCGGCCCGATCAGCGCGAACACGTCATCCTCCCGGCCATCTTCGCGCACGAGTGTGGCGGTCAAGCCTAGCCGCCGGCGGCCCTGCAGACCGGCGGTCACCTGGAACACGGGCGCCGGTAACAGATGGACTTCGTCGTAGATGATCAGCCCCCAATCGCGCTGATCGAACAGTTCCAGATGGGCGAACCTGTCGGTCCGATCCGTGCGCCAAGTGAGGATGTTGTAGGTGGCGATGGTCACCGGGCGAATATCCTTCCTGTGGCCGCTGTATTCTCCGATCGCCTCTCCGGGCAGCGTGGTTTTGTCAATGAGTTCCGCGATCCACTGGCGAGTCGCCGTGACGCTGGTGGTCAATACCAGGGTGGAGGTCTGCAGCCGGGCCATGCACGCCAGACCGACGATGGTTTTCCCGGCCCCGCAGGGCAACACAATTACGCCTGAACCGCCGCGCGCCGTCCCCGCTGCGTAGAAGGTCTCGGCAGCCTCCCGTTGATAGTCCCGCAGGTGGAAGCTCAGCCCCCCTCGTGTCTCCCCGCGCAGGATGATCTCCAGCTGTTCGCCCTCGCGGTAGCCTGCCAGGTCTTCGACAGGATAGCCGACCCTGATCAGGGCCTGCTTCAACCGACCTCGCTCTGCGGGCTCAACCAGGAACTCCTGCGATCCGATACGCTGGCCCAGGAGGAACGCCACAGTTTGATGGCGAACCAGTTCCTCGGCGAGCACCGCAGCCGAAATGCTCAACACCAGACCGCGGTGATCCCGCGTTAGCTTCAGTTTTCCGTAGCGCGCTGCGTACTCCCCAATTTCGATCTCGACATGACGCGGCACATCGTACTTGGAGAGCCCGCGCAACTTCTCGCGGATCCATTCGACCGCCACGCCGGCGGCACACGCGTTCCAGATCGAGAGCGGCGTGATCCGATACGTGTGAATGTGCTCGGGCGACTTCACCAGTTCGGCAAAACGCGCCAGCGCATCCCGTCCCTCGACATAGCGAGGACTGTCCACCTCGACCAGAACCGTGTGGTCACTCTGCACGATGAAGGGATTTTCGTACCGGCCGGTGGACATGCGTTTTTTCTCTCAGCCTAGCTTTGCAATGTTGTGACTTTAAACCCGAGTTCCTTGCAGCGCTGAATGAAGTTGTTTGGATTCGACTGTTGCTTAATAAGCAGATAACCCTTCGGCGCCCCCGCCTCCAGGTACCCCTTTAGGCGGCTGTGTTGCCGAATGGCATCCAAAACCTCCGCGCTTTCCGGTTGCACAATCGCACTGCAGCCGCGAATCCGGATTTCCCCGCCCCCGAGAGTCCTGTGCCTCAGCAGGCTGTCAGCCGTCGCGGGAAGAGGCCCCGATTCTTCCAACACTTCGCGCAGGTTCCAGAGCAACGGCTCTTGCGGTGTTGTCTCCGTCAACTGCCTCTTGTCCAACTGCAATTCGAATACTCGATCGATGCGCTTGATTTTGCAATGGCGGAATAGCGGCACGAGTTTCTCCGGCGGCAGGTCCGCACCGGCCAGCACACATAGGTTGGAGAGCACTTTGAAATCGACGACCGGCGCGGGCAATTCCGGCGGTGTCGCGAGCCCCAAAATGATCCGTGCAGTATCGCTTAGGTAGATCCAGCTCTGCTTCTGGTGATCCCTTGCATAAGCCCAACTGGAAACATAGAGCGCGGAAAGTAACGCCTGCTGCCCGGGCTCGTCCAACCAGCAATGCCAGCCCCCTGCATCGCAGTGGCGCTTGTTGAAGCCCAGTTGCTTGCCGAGATCGATCAAGTCCGGAGATGGCAGCTTACTGAATTCGAGGAAGACATTGCCGGCCTGGTCCTCGGGAATGGCCAGGTCTGCAAATGCAGTAGCAAACAAGGCGACAAGCACGTCCAACATTGAACTGACGGCGAGGGTGGGCCGCCGCACGCGCAAGGGGGTGAAGTGCTGGACCAATTCCAGAAAGGTTTGCCGTGCCGTCTCCTGCAAAGGCTGGAGTTGGTGGTTCCAAAAAGCATCGCAGAACTTGGCCGGCTCATACCGGGAACTTTGCTTGCTGGGCTGGATGATTTTCGCCATGACCAGAAACCTGCCCGTCGCTTCGAATAAGTATTGATCGAAGTTTGCTTCCTTGCAGATCCGGTTCACATCCGTCATGTTGGGGAAGCCGTCATCCTTGGCCGCAATCCGCCCCGAAAGGAGCATTGCGGCGACGGCTCGGAACCAGTACTCGCGGTAAGGATAAAAGGGCGGGTCAGTATCCTCCAACAGACTCTCGAGCGGAAGCGTCGCCTGCCGTTCGACAAAATCAAGGATGGAACTGGGCAGAGTCACTTTACGTTTCGAGTTTGGCATCTTCGAGTTCACTGCCGTGTCACGTCGAAGGAATCCGGCTCTCAAATTAGCTTATCCGAAGGGATGAAAAATAAATTTCGATCTTAAGCCACTTCCCGAAGGGCTAGTCTAGTGTATCTTAAATAGCTTTACAGATTATTCTTCTTTTGCTGCTCGTGGAGGGTGGATCCGGCTTGATCTGTATCTTGGCCCGCGCCCGTTCGATTTTCTTGATGATGTCCTCGACGTGGCCGTCCAGATGAAGGGTTTCGGATGTTGGTTCAGCTTCGCATGAATTCCTCGATTGCCTGTTTTAAATCCGGCACACTTACGAAACTGCCGCGCTTGATCGCTTTCTCACTCAATTCTAAACCAGCGCTCCACCAGTTCAGCCAACTGGAACTGGTCGGAATGAAGTGGCACACAAACCGTGGATGCTTCTTCAGCCACGCTTGCACCTGCGGCTCTTTGTGGGTGCCGTAGTTGTCCATCACCAAGTGCAATTCAATCTGCGGGGGAAACTCCCCGTCCAAGCGGCGCAGAAAGCTCAGCCACTCCTGATGGCGATGCCGGGCGTGACATTCCCCGATCACCTTGCCGTCCAACAGGTTGAGCGCCGCAAACAGCGTGGTCGTGCCATTGCGTTTGTAGTCATGCGTCATCGTCCCGCACCGGCCCTTCTTCAGGGGCAGCCCCGGCTGCGTACGATCCAACGCTTGAATTTGGCTTTTTTCATCCACACACAGCACCAGCGCCTTCTGCGGCGGGTTCAAATACAACCCCACCACATCGGTCAGCTTCTCCAGAATTTCGCATCCCGCGACAGCTTGAAGGTGCGACTGAGGTGCGGCTTGAGATTGTGCAGTTGCCACAAGCGGTTCACCGTGCTACTGCTGACCTGTGCGCCTGCGCCATGAGTCGGCAACTCCAATGGGTCATCCCCGGGGGCACCGCAAGGTCGCTTGGATGACCGCTCGCGCGTGGCCTGATCGTAGTGCGGCTGCGCCCCCGTCCGGGGGCGATGTGCCAAACCTCCCCGATGCCTTGCTCGCGCACCCGCTGCGCCACAGCAGCACAGTGGGGCGGCTCACCCTGAGCTTCTCGGCGATCGCCACGTTCTGCTCACCCGCCACGGCGTCCAAAATAACCGGCAGCGCAGGGCTACCTGTGCGAGACGTGGGCGGATATTGCCAGCGCGGCGAGCGGCAAATGATGCAAGGGGGATGGGAGATATAGAATGGGTAAAGTGTAAGTAGAAACTAGGAGCCATGATCCTGCGCGAACGGGTCATCCGACCCTTGCTCGTCGCCAGGACTCGCCCCGATGGCTCGTAGCGGCGTGAGGCTCCGATCTTCAGCACCATGCCCTTGCCTCGGAGTTTCTTGATGTCATAGGCGGCGCGGCGCGCACCATAGGCAGAATCAGATTGGCCCGGACTTTCTCAGCCAGATCCGAAGCCCTGAATCCCATCATCGTTCGAATCAACTCGCGGATCTGACGGCGGATTGGAGGCCGACCCGGTCTTCCCGCTTTCTTCGACACTTGCGCCCAGTTGTAGTATGCCAAATCGTTGTGCCCTCCATTGATTAAGGATTTCTGCTGCTTGGTGCAACCTCTTCGGGTTGGATTGCAGGCTGATTCGTCGACCGACAAAAATCCTCGCAGAAATCCTGAACCGTGACCTCGGCAGGATTACAAGAGAAAGCGTTTGGTCGTCCGAAAAACAGCAGCTCTCGAGTCTACGCTGCCGCTGCATACCGATGGTGAAAGGCCGCCGAGTCTTGCCAGGGATTGCATCTTGCTTCCAGCTCCAGAGCGGACTGCTCTGGTAGGCCGACCCGCTGGCGTGTCCTTCGCCAGTTCCAGATGAGTCCGGTCCTCGGGTTGTAGAGCAGGTCTGCAGACAGCAGCCGTTTGCCTTGAAAAGTCGACGCAGGAAGCTCTCCTTAAAATCTTTAGGCTGCCGCATCTTCTGATGCGTTGCAACCTGTTTCCGATAGCTGTTGCAGACGTTTACGCTCACCCTGCTTACTGAGCGACTGCTTGCAACACCTGTATCTTCTCAATAAATCGGGGAACTGGCATCTCGTGAGCACGAGCTACTATACGGTCGAGGGTTTTGGCTTTTTCCTGAATCAGGTCCGCCAGAGAAGTGCCTCCTGGGGATACCGTTGTCATCGTGGTTACCACGGGCTGCTGCTCAGCTGGGCTTCGACGATCGCCTGGCTGTGGGGGAGAAGGCTGCGTCAGGTTCGATGGGTACCAGAGCGTCCAGGCGACGCGTAACTTCGGCGACCCGGCCAGCGCGGAGCAAGGCTCGCCACTCAGGGTCGGTTTCGACCATCTCCCACATTTTGCCCATCTTCCGGAGGAGGTGCTGGATCAAGAGAAACCCACAATGAATACATCGGTGAGACCCATCCGCGAAATAGAGCCGTTCACTCGAGCCGAAGTCGTTCCGCTGGCCACAGCGCGCGCATTGCACTTCGGTGCTCTCGAAGAATGTAGTAGAAGGATCTACGACGCTATGGGTCATGGTGTGCCCTTCGCAATTCCTATACCGCGGTTAACCTTGAACGGGTATCCTGTCAGCCAACCCGGGTGCCCCTCTGAACTGGACGAAGCTACCCAGGTCGAGCGATCTGGCTTTTTCTTCGATCCGCACCGCCAGCGAGGACATCTGCTTAGCACCACTGACGCGATCCCGAATGTATTGAAAGAAATTCACGCCCAGTTTCTTGGCGGTTCCCAATAAGGTTTCCATGGTGTCCCAAGCTTTGACCCCTGCCGGAGAGCGTGGCCCGTAACTCACCACTCGCTTGCGCACCCGCAACCGCGCTCCCAACTCCGCCGGGTTGTTGTGCAACGGAATCTCCGGATGCTCCAGCACCTTCAACAAGGACTCCTTCTTGGCCTTGGTTTTGGCGATGCGCTCATCCAGGGCGGCGTAGCCGGTGAGGGTAGAGAACAACAGGTCGAATTGCCGGCCCAACTCTAGGGCCCGTTCCGGCACCGGGGCTCGTTGATAGGCCCGCAGGGCTCGGTAGTACTCCCAATACTTCTCCCGAAAGACTTCCAGCCCCGCGCGATGCTGCCCGATACACGGCTCTAGACTCTGATAATGGCGTCCGTCATGCACCCAGCATAAGGCCAGTTCCTCGGTGACCAGCTTAAACTGCTTGGCATCATCACACACCAATAGCCGCACCACCGGATGCTCGGTCTCGGCGTGATAGGCAGCGATCGCCGCCGCTTCCCCCACCTGCTCCCGCGCCGCGGCGCCCAGATTCGGCATCTGCTCCGCCAAGCGCCGATTCAACTCTGCCTCCGTCCAATCCTGATTCGCAGGCAGCTGTTGCACGGCCGCCTGCACCGCTTGCGACACGCCAAACTGGCGCAACAACTGGTAGGCTTCGTCGTTGAGCCGGAAGACGCGCTCGCGCTGATTGCGCAGCACATCGATCACGCTCATCCGGTCCTTCCGCGCCGTGGTGCTATAGGCCGTGTAGAGAGGATTGCACAGCACGTGACAGTGCTGGTTTTGCCCGTTCACCCGCGTACCGGTGTCATCGATGTGTTGCCACGGACTGCTGCTCAGCCCGGCTTCTACGATGGCCTCCTTTTCCGCCTGCAACCGCTCCTGGGCCTGGCGCAGGATTCGCGAGATCTGACCGGCGGAAATAATAATCCCCGTATTCGCCAGCACATCAGCGATCTTCGGCTCCGTCATGTTGCCCAGGTGGGAAAACAGCAGACAGAGGCTTTTCAGGGTCGGTCCGTATTCCCCGTCGTAGCCGACCGGCAGGGGCGCCAGGTAGGTCTTGCCGGTGGAGGCCGAGTAATACTTTTCCTTGCGAAACTTCACGTTGTCGGTGGCGATGCGCAGCTCTTGCACGACCACATCTTCATAGCCCTTGAACTCTGCGTCCGGCGGAAGGGTGGCCCGGTCCACCTTCAGCACTTCTTCCCGGCCGATCGGAATGCGGTCCAACTTGCTGCGCTTCCGGCGCGGGCTGCGTTCCCCAGCCTCGCTGCGCTCCCGGCGCTCCTTTTCCGAAGACCGCCCCGCCGCTCCCGAGGCATCGCCCGAGCCAGGGCCCCCGCCGCCTTTGCGGCCCTGCCCTTGTTCCCGCAAGCATTGGTTCTCGGCCCGGGCTTTCTGCAACTCTGCATTCAGCGTCTCTACCAAATTCAACAGCAGTCGAATGCACTGGCGCGTACGCTCGTCTGAAATATTCGCCCAATCGAGCTTCTCGAGAATCTTATCAACCGCACTCGGGATAGATTCTGGGCCACTCATCCACCTCAAACTAACTCCGTACCCAAGTTTTGTCCAGCCCGAGTGGGTTAGGCCGTTGACTGAGAAGATTCCCCCGATTTATTGAGAAGATACCAACACCTAAGCATACCGCCGCCTGAGGGGAATAGGCGGGATGATTGGCCCGGAAAGGTGGGAGAGAGAGGGAGAGAAGGTGCGGCAGAAAAAGGTTGATTTTGGGGGTGACAAAATCGATGATGAGATGGACTGGGCCGTCAGGTGTAAGGGTTGCTGCGAGTTGTACGTCCTCCGAGAGGTTGGCGCTGAAGAAACAACATTCACAGTCGCCAACCACCATACCCTCTCACAAAACGCGTACGGTCGAGTAGTTTCAGTCATAAGGGATCGGTATGGGACATTACTGCAGGATCTGCGGGCGTGAGCGGCCGAACGAGCAGTTCTCGGGCAAAGGGCACAAGATTCATGTGTGCAAGCGCTGCCAGACCAAACCCAAGGCCGAGCGCCGAGCCATCGAGGATCAGGACGATATCTTCGGGTTTCTCAAACAGTCGCACATCTCCGAAAAGAATGTGATTCGCCTGGGACGATTGGCGAAGTCGGACAATCCGCAGGTCGCCAGTCTCGCCGAGATTGTCCTGGAAGTGGCCCGGATAAAGCCCTACAAAACCAGGAGACTCAAATTCCTTGCGCAGAAGCATCCGGAACTGCTGCGCAAGTTGGAGGACACGGGCTTGGTTTTTGCCCATACCTGGGACTGGGAGACTAGGACTAGGGAAGTCTTCGCCCAACCCAATTCGGAAGAAGCGGAAGTCTTTGTCCCAGAGGATTGGGAGGCAACGGATTTGTCCGCGCAAGAGGACTGGGAGATACCGTTTTGATTGACCTGGCTCAGACCTCGCAATTCTTGCCAACACTGGCAAGGCCATAGGATGAGTTTGACCGAACTGGAAGATGCACAAGCAAGATGGCCGCGAAGCCGAGTTGCGGGCAGCTGTCCAAAGCCCTGTTGTGGCATATACCCATGTATGTGCCAAATGGGTCGACGATCCGAAGGGAGACCATGCAACATGCCCAAGGAGTTTCGGTTCACCGGCAAGGAGGTATTCATACGGAAGGAGGGGAGTGACGTTGGAGTGTCACCCCGACCATTTGACTGGTCTTCTTATCTTGCTGATGCTCCTGTCGCCTCGCCGACTTTCATGGAAGGTGTCGAGGATCTCCCGGTGCAGGAGCGTGAGCCGTAATGCCGCGCTACATGGCTGACGGCCTGCCTTGATTCGGCCACTTCCTAACCATCGCCCAGGAGTCCGACCTGGCCGTTATTCGCGACAAATGTTTTATCGGGTACCGCTTCAGGAACGGGTGAGAGGCAATACAGAAGTTGGCCTCGTTTTCGAGATTGGTCCCGATAACGCCCCTGTCGTGACATTGTTCCGGGACCTTACCTCTGCCGAGCTGCGACTAGCGGGTTGTTCCTGCCGACACAGCTCACGCGCGTTCCAGTTTCCGAATGCCCGTTGCCGCTGCCCAAGCAAGCGCGTCACACCGGCGTCACACCGTGCTTGATTGGCTTTGGAAGTGATTGAACGTAAGAGTTTGTGGCAGCCGGACCTGTAAGCCGAATTCACCGGGCCGCAATGAAGACAGACAACTTATTTGCAATCAGTCGCTGTAAAGTGTCAACTATGTCAACTTTGGCAGTGTTGGCAGGTTTGCATCACACCGGCGTCACAATGGGCGGTCCGAGACGATTGTTTGCCGGTAGTCACGATCAGCCTACCTACAAGTTTGCCCCTGGCAAGTCGACGCAAGAAGTTCTCCTTGGCGGCGTGTGTCTGCCGGATCTTCTGACGTTCCATCTGAAATTTGGCCCTCTTGCCCCGGCGGACTGCGAGATCATGCAAGTCGGTCAGCAAGCCAACCGCCCCTTGCATAGTCGTTGGGCTGCCGCTTCAGGTGGGTCACGGCTGTAACCCTTCAGCCGTCTGAATCAACTTCAATATGGGGAAGGAAAGATCCAGATTCGTTGGTCGGGCGATTCTTGCGGGAGGCAAATGCAGAACTCATGCACCCCCTAGTTCGCGACGTAGACATCGTTGCGCCCGCGGAAGAGACTCCGGAGCAATGCAATTCGTTGTTCCAGTTTTCAAGACAACGGTATGAGCACTTGGTAGGACGCTCGTTGTGACGGAAATCCCCTTGTGGACAGGCGTACTTGCCGGATCTTCTCCAGTTCTGTTTGAAATCCTAGCGTCTGGTCGCAGCGGACTGCGAGATCATGCTCATTGCTGTTGCAGGATGACGTTTAGGCTCACCGTGGTCGGCCGAGCGCGTTTTTGACCGGTTGTTGTGGCTCAACCCGGCGGATAATCAGGCCGTCCGCTTCCATATTGCATCGGTCCGGGCGCGAAGGACTTGGGAAGAGACCGAATGAGGGCACTCGCATTCGGAGCGAGTACTATCCGCACAGCCGCACTCTCTGGACGGATGAACCGCGTAATTCTCCGCTTGACAATCTCAGTCGCCGGGTGCAGGATTCTTAGAAGCGAATAGAAAGCGAATATGCCTCCGGGGCGTTCGGGAATGGTTAGACCAGAACCGAGAACCCTAACGATTGAGGAAGAACTTGGAAGAGACGGACTTGAGACGAGCAACGGCGCTAGAAACAGAAGTGGATGGCGGGCATTCGAGTAGGAAATAGATGTGGTCAGACTGGCCATTCCCTTCGAGGACTCGGTATTTGTAAGAAGCCATGCGAGGAAGCAGTTTTATCAGGGAATTCAGACGAGAGGAGGTAAGAACATGACGACGCAACTTCACGACGAAAACTATGGGATCGATGAGCCGATGCACACTGTGGCTACTACTTGTGTAGTCAATGTTCCCGATTCTCTGGTTGCCGTACTCGATGTCCTGCTGTCTCGGGTCAGGCAGGATTCGTTGCCTCGGATGCTGCAGAATCGTAAACTCTCCTCCTCTAAGGATTACCCAGAACTACCGTGTGTGGTCGCGAAATCGCTGATCACAAAGTACCAGCGGAATCGAAAGTGCGTTACCGTTAAGCACATTGTTCTGCCCATCTGCGGAGACAAGGGAAAGCAGGTCAAGTTGGTAGACGGCGGATTGAGGATTCCAGCCCTGTTCAAGAAGGAAGTGCTACCCGTGGCCTTTCCCAAGCCGGTGTATGGATTTGTTCGCAGTGTAGAGTTTTTCAAACGTGGCAGTCAATGGCGATGCTCGATTTGCTACTGGACGCCCGTGATCGCAGAGCGAACCTTGGAAGGTTGCGTCGGGATCGACCGCAACTCAGTGGGGAATGTCGCCGTACTGGCAGACCCACAGAATGGCAAAGTTCGACATCTCGGATTCAACCCAGCAGGATGCAAGCAGAACTTTCGCAACCGTAGAGCCAAACTGCAAAGTCAGGGCAAGTGTCGTACCCTGCGTGCTCTACGGAAAAGGCAATCACGACGCACCAAGCACGAAAATCACATCGTGAGCAAGCAGATTGTTTCCTATGCCGTAACCCATCGCCGCGTCATTGTGGTAGAGAATCTGGAGGGGGTGCGCAAGCCTAAAAGCAAGATTAAAGGCTATGTCAACCGCTCGCAGTGGTCGTTCTACCAACTGCTGCAGTTGATCCGATACAAAGCGGCTTTGCGAGGCATACCCGTCATCGCAGTCCATCCTGCGTATACAACGCAAAACTGTTCGCGATGCGGTCAGAGAAACACTCCGGACGGTAAGGTGTATGTCTGTGAGCACTGTGGCCACAAAGACCACCGGGACGCTAACGCTGCCTTCAACATCGCCCAGCGAGGTTTGGGCATACTGGTGGGATTCGCCAAGGACTCAGTGAGCCTTGGTGGGGCTTTATTGGTGACGCCCTATTCTGGCGGTCAGGAGGTGGCTTATGCCTAACCCAGACTCAAAGAATCCCCGAGTTTACTCGGGGAGCATCAAGTGGCGCTGAGTGCATTTCGAGGTTCTGGATTTCCCTGATGCAGCGTCTCTGCACTATTCAAGGATTCGCGCGGACTTAAAGACACTTGGCTCGATGATCGGTGCAAACAATCTGTTCATTGCTGCTCATGCGCGTAGCGTCGGGTTGATGCTGGTTACAAACAATACGCGTGAGTCGGACGAGTCCGTGATTTGGCCATAGAAAACTGGACGCTCGCTGCTTAATATTCTGTTTCCTCGCCAAGTGGGTCAGTCCCGCAGAAAAACCGTTTGCGACGGAGATGCGCTACTCGCTTGAATGACTTGTCAGATCCCCGCGTACCAGGCATAGCCTGCTTCTGGAGCCGCGGAGCCCAGTCCCTTGCCGAAGCCTTTCAGATTGTCGGTGACCGTCAGGTGGGTGATGAATTTCACGCTCTTATAGCCGACCTGGCGGGGGAGCCGCAGGCGAAGCGGCCCGCCGTGGCCCACGGGAAGCTCGTCGCCATTCATCCCATAGGTCAGAAAAGTCTGCGGGTGCAACGCGTCAGCCATATCGATGCTTTCCCACGTGTCGGGTTCTATCGAGAAATAGACGACGTATCTGGCCTGCGGGAGGACTCCCACAACATCCAGAACGTGGGACAAAGGCACGCCGATCCATTCGGCGATATACGACCATCCCTCTTCACATTGCAGCATCGTGATCTGGGTGTGAGACGGGTAGCTCTTGAGCTGGTCCAGCGAAAACGAGGCTGGCCGGGCGACCATGCCGCTGACCGAGAGCCGCCAATCTGCGAACCCTCCGGCCTGAAGACGCCTGAACTCGTCGGTCGGAGGCTCGACCTCATTGGCGAATGGAGGCTTCGAGATCTGGCTCCTGGAGAATTCACGCGCCAACGAATGCCTCGTCAGCAGCCGCTGGGAAGCGTATGTCAGCGTTTCGCCGAGGCCATAGATTCCGCCGTGATCGGGCGGGATGAGTCCGTACTTTTCCGCCAGCCGCGCGGCCACACCCAGGCCCGCAACGCCAGCGGCAGCAGTGATTCCGGTTGCGATCAGTTTGCGGCGTGAGAGTTCGCTCATGTTTTGGTTTTGGGGTTTTGGTTTTGGTTTTGGGGTTTTGGGTTTTGGTCTTGGTTTTGGGTCTGGGTTGAGCGGGGGAATGGAGCGCGAGGCAAGGGGGCGGCGTTTGAGCCTCCTTGCCTCGCTCCTCGACTGAGAAGCTTCCCCCTGGCGTTGTTTTCCTCACGCGGTCTTGCGCAATTGTTCAAAGAGCCTGTGCTTTGCCTGTTGCATGCGCCGTGCGGCTTCCGTATCACTCATGTGTCCGGCGATGCGTTCGAGTGTGGTCACGGTGAGGCCGGGACGCAGGTACTGCTGTGGCTTAGGCAGCTTCAACAGCGTCTCCAGCGGAGTTTGGTAGCGGCGGTAGCGCCGACGTATTCGTCCCTTCGCGTCCACCTCGACATCGGCTTGCGCACAGGGGCGGTGATAGTTCAGATAAGGGTTTAGATGTGCGCTGTAGAACTGCTGGATGGGGTCGGCATGGAGCCCCTGAAGATGGCCCCAGCCCATATGTTTCCGGATGATGGCCCCATTCTTGGTCTCCGCCAGCCCATTATCGTTGGAATGTCGGGGCCGGCTTTTGGTCTGTTCGATCATCAGCTTGTTCAGCAATCGGGCTACGGTCTGATTGATGAACTCACTGCCATTGTCGGAGTGAAAGCCGTGAATGACAAAGGGAAACTGGGCCAGCACCATGACCAGCACCGGTTCCAGATACGCTTCCGAGATGCGCGGCACCGCTCCCACAATTTCCCATTGCGTGATCTCATCCACGGCGTTGATGTGGTAGACGCCCCTCGCATGTTCGGTGTCGCCTTGGTGCACCGTATCCACCCGCAGATACCGGGGCGCCTCCCGGATCGGGACGGCGGCGCTCGCCAATGGCCACTGGGCTGGGCCGCGTTTTCTGGTAATTCTTCAGGCGCTGGCGATAGCGTGGGGTGCGGCGTAGGTTGTACAGATGCCCGTTGGAGATTGCGGCCAAGCGCTGGAACTCGAGCTTGCCGTATTGGCCAAACTCGCGCTCGAAAATGCGTCGGGTAGCGGGACCCCAAGGTCTCGTGCGCTTCATCGACCTGCGCCAGTAACTCGATATCCGCTCTCGTATAGCGAGTGGGAAAACGATGGCGGTGACTGGTTTTGATCCGCACCCGCCCCGTGGCCAGGTAACGGCCCACCAAGCGCGTCAGTTGCGCGGCTCAGCCCCGTCATCTTGCCTAAGTACCGCCGGAGCAGGCCGCGCGCTCGCCGTCCTTGCCCTACGTACTCCTGTTGGCATAACAACCGCTCCACCCAACCGTAAATCTCTTCCCGTTGGCTGGCCTCGAACCGTACTTCCTTCGCGGCCAAAAGAAACTGCTCAATCTGCTGCAAGCTTAATTTCTCTGTTTCGTGCACACGTGCGCTCCTCAGTTGTACCAACGCGACGTATACTGGCGCGGCCCGTGATCATCGCCCGCATGCGGCCTCTGAATCCGGCAAGCCAAACCATCCCAACGTGGACCAGCAGGAAGAGCACGAGCGCCAGGGAGACGAAGAAGTGAAGCGTGCGCGCCGATTGTTGGCCACCCAGCACATTGACGGCCGCCGGAACCGCGGAAACAAACGCGGGAGACATTGCCAGGCCCGTCCAGATGGCAAACGGAAAAAGAACGAAGATCACGAACAGGTAGCTGAGGCGCTGGAGAGCGTTATACGACCAGGCTTCTTCCTCACTCGGCCGCTGGAAGCGCAAATGGCTCACGACCTCGTTCGCGAACGATCGCCACGACAGATCCGCCTTACCTGGGAACAAGTTCTTCCGAAAATGCGAAGTAACCAAGCCGAAGATTATGTACAGTAAGCCGGTCAACACCACAACCCAGGCAGCTTGAAAGTGGAGATACCGACTCCAGCCGTTCTGGTCCGGCAGCACGTACGCATAGCCGGTCGGCACCAGATGCCTCGAAGCCGGAATCGGTAGCTTAAACAACGTTGGCGTTAAATCGTTGCCTGTTTCACCCCAATAGAAGCGGGGGTGAGAAATCACAATTTCAGCTCCGCTGACCAGCAGAGCAAGAAAGCACAGAGTGGTAATCCAGTGCGTGACGCGGACCAGGGCGGAGTGCCGCGAAGGAACCGTCGTGGTCGGGACGGCCGAGAGATCACTTGGGATGCAAGCGGAGTCGCCCACGCAGGAATGGTACCATGTGCCGCGCACATCCCACCTCCACGAATCTGCCCGCCAGTGTAAGTAGGGAGATGAGGAAAGAGGAGGGTCGTCCCTGCATCCCAAGCGCGTCACACCGGCGTCACAATGGGCGGTCCGAGACGATTGTTTGCTGGTAGTCACGATCAGCCTACCTACGAGTTTGCCTTGGCAAGTCGACGCAAGAAGTTCTGCTTGGCGGCCGGATCTTCTCAACTTCCATCAGAAATTTGGCGCTTTCGCCCCGGCGGACTGCGAGATCATGCAAGTCGGTCAGCAAGCCAACCGCCCTGGCATAGTCGTTGGGCTGCCGCTTCAGGATATGTACGGCGACCTGCTCCCAGATTTCCGGTTCGCGTCGCGCTAGTTGATCTATATAGCGAGCTCGGTTTGCTGTTGCACCGGTCACTTAGATTTGGATTTGGTACGGTGAGCCAATAACTCCGAGCGACCGATGACGGTTCGGGGGTTTTTGAGTTTCGGTGGGTCGGAGATTCCCTCGAACGCTGCGGCCGACTTCCACGGGCTCAAGCCGTACATACGGGAATCGCGCAGAACACTCACTCCCTCGCTCCATGCAGCTAGCATCCGTTTTCCAGTGTCCTTAAAACCTACCAGGCTCTTCATTACTTCACGAAGGGCAGGAGCGGTGTCTGCCACCGCATCACTGATGCGCTCCAGGATTTCCTTCTGCTCGCGTTGAGAAATGCCAAAGGTGGAAGTGACAAAGGTGCCCAGAGTTTTTCCGGGCAACCATGTCTTCCTCCCCATGAAACTGATTCCGGGGGGATTGTTCTGGTAACCCTCGTAAACGGAAGTCGTGAAGAAGTCGTACGCGGGTGCGAGACGTGCGTCCGTTCGTGACGTGTATAGCAGTGCCAAATTCTTCGAGTGGCAGTCAGCGTTCCTTAGCGCGTACGTCAACAGCAGGATTGTGGTCAGCTTCTGGAAGGTCTCGCGCTGATCTCCGCCCGGCACATAGGTCCGAACCGCCTTCGCGATTCGCTCCCATGCCGTTTCGTATTTCGCGGATGGCCGAAGTCCGAGCAGGGCACAGAAATCTTCCAACGCTCTGAACGGTTTCCCGTTCTCATCGACGTCGAACCGGCGCACTACGAGAACATTGCCGTCCTGAGAGAGTTCGGTTTTCGCACATTCGACAACCCTCGCTGCCACCTGCATGCACAAGTGCTCGTTGGCGGTCGCGAATGGAAGCTTGCTGGATGACCCTTTGATAATGTGCTCGTGGGTCAGCAACGAAGCCTTCTTGTGCGGCCCCGGCCCGACTTGCTTCTTTTGTTCGGTGTCTAAGAACTTCGGCAGGACGCCTGAAACGCCGCTCTTCGCATGTTCCCGAACCAGCTGCGAAAATGCCTCCTCCGAGTTGTCTCCCTTCAGTAGCTCGGCAACTTCGATCGGTTTTGCTGTCTCGTCCAGTGCGGCCCCAGGTGGAGCGACCTGAAGCCTTCCAACCATGTTTCGACCGATAACGGAGAGAAGTGCGACTGGGCTCGCGCCGATGTGCGGCCCGAATTCGTCCTGCAAGACCTGCAGGAGGTAGCCCTCTGGAAGGTTCATCTGGAAAATGGGCTGAAGTTGGTCGTCCCACGGGTACGATTCGGTGCGGACGGGCATCGTCAAAGAGACGAGGTTCTCCGGCGCCACGTCTGGAACGTAAGTCATCACGCTCTTGAAGTCGCCGACTTGTTCAAGAATGCCAACGTGGCGACCGCGAACGTGGACATTCAGCTTCAAGCACCACCCCGTTCGCGCCGCAGTTCGTCGAGGGTACCTGAGGCTCCTACCTCGGTGAAACTCATTTCAAGGCCCAGCACGGCGAGTACCGCCAGGAGTTTGCGGGCACCGAACTCCGATACCTGTCCTCGTTCAAGGCGCACCAGGGATTCCCTCGTGATGCCAGAGCGCAGGGAAACCTCGCTCTGGTTCAGCCCAAGAGCCTTTCGTCTGGTTGAGACCGCTTTGCCAAGTTCTGCCAGCGTCTGCATAATGTGATGTATACATCACTTTTGACGATTTTCAATACATTTGTGATGTATATCTCACTTTTATGGGTTGGCATCGACGCCGAGGACCTTCCCACGGAACGGCAACGCCAGGTGTTCCTCAATCATGGTGAACGCCGCGAAGCAGGTCTGAGCGCAGAGGCATCAGGGACGCCATCCATCCTGTCCCGTCGTCTACGTCATCCCCCTCCGACTCACTTCCAAATTCAACGATTATGAATGTCGCGGCTTGTCGCACCCCGGACCATGGCCTCGAGCAGTCTGTAGTCGATCGATTCCTGCGGAAGGCGAATATAGAACTCATGAGTCCCCTAGTTCGCTACGTAGACAAAGGCGTCGAAATACTTCTCCAGCAGATTACTCGGATTGGCTCTCAGGTCTCCGCATTCGTAGTGGTTTGTGAAGCTAGTGGAGGTAATTGCCGCTCGCACGCTACGGCAAGTATATAGTTACCCTAATTTGGCAAGAGTTGAGCCCTATGTATGCATTGTCCAGAGGCAGGAAACAGGAACGCCGTGCAAATTACTGGCAAATGGGACAACATCGGTGCCGGCGTAGAGCACTATGCCGCGAATCCAGCGCCTGCCCGCCGCACTGGCCAGAGCCTGCAGCCCCCGAACGTCGCCGCTATTCAAGGTTGCACTGGCTTTTACTTCAACGCCTACGAGATGTCCAGCAGAATTCTCCAGCACGATGTCCACTTCTTGTCCCGAGGCCGTACGCCAATAGAAGAATTGCGGCTGCGTCTCGCTCCATGTCGCCTGCTTGCGTAGCTCCATCAACGCAAAATTCTCCAGGACACCCCCGGCCATTCCGGGATCCAACTCCAATCGCTCAAGAGTAAGCCCCAGCACATGCGCGAGCAGTCCGGTGTCATTCAAATAGACCTTCGGTGTCCGAATGAGCCGCTGGCCAGTGTTGACCGACCAGGGCTGTAATAGTTGCACAAGAAATGTCGCTTCGAGCAGTGCGAAGTATCGTTTCAGGGTCGTTTGCGGCAACGAGAGGCTTCTCGACAGGTCAGCAAAATTCAGCAGACCTCCGGCACGACCCGCTACGACCGACAGGAGTCGAGGCACCGCGGTCAAATCAGAGATGTTGGATATGTCGCGGACATCGCGCGGAAGAATCGTCATCAAGTAGGATTGGAACCAGGCCCTGCGACGCGCTTCCGTATGGCGGGCAACGAGTGGCGGGTATCCTCCCAACATAACCTTTTCAAACAATTCACCCCGTCGAACCACGCCGGACTTCTGAGCTTGCCATGCTGTCTGCTTCGAGAACAGCGCATCAACGAAACTCTCACGCACCTTCTTCATCTCGCCCTGCGAGAACGGCCAGAGAGTCAACACCTCCATTCGTCCAGCCAGGGACTCGGACAGCTTAGGCAGAAGCAGAACATTCGCGGAACCAGTGAGGAGGAAACGTCCTGGCTCGCGTTTTCGGTCGACGGATACTTTAATTGCCGGGAAGAGTTCTGGTACGTGCTGCACTTCATCGAGAGTGATCTGGGCGGCCAAGCCGGCAACGAAGCCATTGGGATCGCGCTTGGCTGCCGCCAAAACTCCGGGGTCGTCGAAGGTCAGGTACTCGCGGCTCCGTTCTACCAGTTCTGGCGATTGTACGAGGGTGCTCTTGCCGGTTTGCCGGGCGCCGTTTACCAGCACGACAGGGGTGTCCGTCAGAGCTTGAAGCAGATGATTAGTAACATTTCTGCGAATCATACCGGTCACAACCACCGTTTCATGGATGATAATACACCACGAAATGGATGATAATCAACCACACCGCGCCGGCGGCAAGGCTGGTATCTGACATCGGACGCAGGGATCGACATGAGCCAGTTGATTTCCGCGATCTCCGAGAAATTGGAATTTCGCGGCAAACCTTACCAGGGACTCCAATCGGCAATTGTGCGGAAAGAAAGCGCGACTACAGGCGCTGTGGACCAAAAGGATAGCGCACCAAATGGCTTCGCCGCCACCGTTCGAGGGGGTTTTCAGAGCATTGCGTAGGACACTTCGCCAAGCGCACTTGCCTTAAGCCAGTTCGCTACGTAAACAAAAGCGTCGAAACACTTCTCCCGAAGCAGTTTCCTAAACCCGGGCGCAGTTGCCACAGCTCCGCCCTCACTCGTCTCGTCAGCGGACGGTCGACCGCGCGGAAATCGTAATACTGGTATTCGCTCACCAGGATCCTCGGCGCCAGTGACGATAAGCGACAATCCATTCCACGCCTTCCGGTGCCGGCGTTGGCAAAGGCAGGTCCAGGATTGGGATCTTCTGGCGCGTTTTGCCTCGACGGCAAATGGCAACAATTTGGCCATCTGGCGTCATGTCGACCTTCTCCACGTCAGCATCGACGCCGAGGACCTTCACAGAGAACGGCAACGCCAAGTGTTCCTCAATCATGGTGAAAAAACCGCCGGCTTGTTCTTCTTCGCCGTAAGCATCCACGATCGCTTGTTCGATCAGTTCTTTGAGCCTCGCCTTGCTGAGTGAAGGGAGATTTGTCCTAGGTTCTGCTTTCAGCTTCTGCATATGCACAACGGCTGTGCGACTGTTCCGTTTCGTCATATTTCTCCTTTCACAGAAGGCTTTTCGCGGAATCGATGCTCAACCTGGTGAAGGAACGGCATTTCGTTGCTCGCGCCCCGGATCGTGTAGCCGATGAGGCTATAGCCTTTTAGGCGGCGCGTGTACATTCGCGCCAACATCGGGACATTAGAATCAACATAGTCGTAGACCCGGACGACACGCTTGGCATCATGAAGTCGGTGGAGACGCCCCACGTATTGCTGTAGAGTTCCCCTCCACGAAATAGGCATCGCTAGAAAGAGCGTATCCAGGCGAGCGTCGTCGAACCCTTCGCCTATATAACTGCCGGTCGCCAGAATTACTCTTGGCTCGCACTCCGGAACGGCTGCGATTGCCTCTGCTGTCGATCGTCGTTGTTTCTTGCCCATGCCACCCTTCAGCGTAAACACGTGGTTCAGCTTGCCAGCAAGCTCCGTTTCGAAGTATTCCAAGTGCTCAGTTCTGCCGGTAAGAAGCAACGGTGAACGCCCGTCTGCGGCTGCCTTGACGAGATCCGTAAGGATCAATTCATTGCGGACGCGGTCATCGACGAGTGCGGCGTACACTTCCTGAATCGTCATATCAGTTTGCTCAGGCGGCAAGGAAAAGTCGGTCAACCGAGGAACTACCTCATGCTCGAAAGGCGTAGCTGACGTCATCGAGCGAGCACTGAGCTTGAATCGAATCGGACCGCACTGCATATAGATGATGGGATGGTGTCCATCTTTTCGCTCGGGAGTTGCTGTCAGTCCGACGATGTACTTCGCTTTCACCTGTTTCATCACCTGCTCAAAGGTAAACGCCGATAGATGGTGGCACTCGTCAACAATCACTTGACCATAGTCTGCCACGAAGTCTTTCACGCCTTCCTTGTCGTGGCTACTTTGAAGAATGGCAATATCCACACAGCCGCTGCGTTTTGTCGTCCCTCCTCCGATTTGTCCGACTGACTTGGCGGGAAGGTTGAGGAACATTGCCAATCTCGCATGCCACTGGTCTAACAATTGTTGACGATGTACCAAGACCAAAGTGTTCACCTTTCGTGCCGCGATCAGCCATGCTGCCACAGCCGTCTTGCCAAAAGCCGTGGGAGCACAGAGGATTCCTTCATCGTGCTGCACGAATGCATCAACGGCATCCTGCTGTAACGGGCGCAGTCGGCCGGAGAATTCCACGTCGATCGGACGACCAACAAACCGTTCGTCACTGACTTCTGGCTTGATGCGGTGCGATTTCAACAGCTCGATGACCTCCACCAGACAACCGCGTGGCAAGGCAATGTGGTTAGCGAGTTCCTCGCCACAGGCGATGACTCGTGGCTTGTTGAAAGTGGGAAGCCTCATTGCCTGCGCCTTGTAAAATTCGGGGTTCTGGAATGCCCCAAGGCGAAGCAACCGGTTGAGCATTGCGGAAGGAAGATCCTTCTTTTCGATATACAAAAGGTTGGCGCGAACAATTCGGACCTGCACCGGAAGGGGGCCTGGTATTGAACGTTCTACTGGCTTTCGGGATGGTGGCAATGTCCAAGGGTCTTCTGCCTCATCTTCAGCAGAGCTGATTCTCACTCCGATAAGGTCCCCTCTTCGTTGAGCTTCCAGAACAACGGCCTCAGCAGCAGAAACGGGCATTCGTTTCACGCTTGCCAGAAATGCCCATTGGTCACCATATGGACGAAACTCGGCATCTACGAAGACGCTGTTTCCATCTGCGCGCGGAAGCTTCTGCAGCGGCAGAGCGATCAGGTTGCCAAATCCGCCCTTTGGCATGGTGTCTTGGTTGGGAAAGAAGCGGTCGTATGAATCCAATCCAAGTTGGTGACGGGACTCCATGGCCCGAGTCAGGATTACACAGCCCAGTTTTCGCGCGGTGGTTGCTGGGATTGATCGGTCGAAGAAGATCCACACGTGGCCACCGTTGCCTGACCGTGAACGCTCTAGTGCCGCTGGCACGCTCAGTTCGCGACATACGGCCAAAAACGCAGCGGCATCCTTTTGCCATGTTTTCTTATCGAAATCGACCGCGAGGAACCAGCAGGTCTCATCCTGCAGCAGCGGATAAATGCCGACGGTGTTATCTCCGACGAGGTGCCCACGGACTACCTCGTCAGTCAGCGGTCTGAACTTCCGAGTCTGGCGGTCAACCTTCTTGCGATCCTCGTCTTTGGCGCGAAGATAGGCCTTCCAGTCACGATCTGCCTTGGGCATGTACCCAGATCGCCCGTCGGCGTTCTCCCAGCGAACTGCATAAACGTCGTCGCGTCCGTGGAAGAGGCTCCGGAACAAAGCAATGCGTTGTTCAGCTTTCAAGACAGGGGTATGCGCACTTGGTTGGGTGCTCGTTGTGACGGGAATGCCGTTCGGGGAGTGCACCACCGGAAGCTGTATGCCGTGCTCTTGTAAAAGACCCCGCAGACGAACATTTTCTTCCCGTAGGCGCTGCATCTCAGCAAGAGCAGATTGCAGGCCCAAAAGTTTGGGATCAGATTCGTTCACGTAAAGCCATCATCACTGGTACTGCCAGAACTCGATCAAAGAATAATCTCACACCCGCGGACGTCCCTGTGTGTCCGTGGACGAAGCGAGAAAGCAGCCCACACACCACGCCTCTTCTCGGGATTGTCGGTTCTTTTTCGCAGTGGGTGGCGGGGTTTCCGCAGGGAGCTTAGGCTACGCGAAGGTGGCATCGTTCATCGTTCATTCCACCGAGACTCGGAATCAAGTGTTTCGCTGCAGCGTTCTGGAAGTTTCGCCTGTAGTGGGGTGTGGTTGGCCCTTTTTTCGGGCTCATGCGCAAGGCGATTCTCAAGCAAACGAGAACCGAGCTTCCGTCCGATACCGCTCCACTGCGTCACACCGGCGTCACAACGCGACACGGTGTCCTGTAAGTGATTGAAAACAAGAAGTTGTGGCAGCCGAACCTATAAGCCGAATTCGCCGGGGTGCGTTGCAAACAGGGAAGTTATTTGAAATCAGTCGCGCGGAGTTGTTAATGATGTCAACGCTGGCAGTGTTGGCAGGTTTTGCGTCACACCGGCCTCACAATCAGCAACTGGAATTGGCGTGAAGACCCTGGCAGCCGCCGAACTCGAAATGGCTCTCACCGGTGTATTCACGTCCGTGCCCGACAAACAATGCGGAAGTCGCTTTCACTTATGCACTGCATCTCGGTGGGTGTCGACCGAATGCAGCGCAACCTCGCGGCGATGCGAAAGCAGGCGGCAGATTGACAGCGAAGTAAACTCACGGACATAACGGCCAAGGTCGATGACAAAAGCTTCCGAGGCTCCGTCATCACGCTGTCCCGATGCGGGTGACCTACACGACAGGCGTCAAGGAACAAAGGGATCGACGACGTGCACACCGGCCTTCGCGAAATCGATGCGGTTGCGCGTAGCGACCGCGAGACTGTGCACAATCGCGGTCGCTGCGATCAGGCTATCCTTGATCGGCATAGTTCCCCCGGTTTTGCGAAGACGCGCTAGCAGTTCCGCCCAGATCAGGCCAGTGTCCGCATCCCAGGGAAGGCAGTGGAGACGCCCGGCCCCAGCATCGAACCAGCGTTCCAGCGCGGTCCGCTTCTTTCCCGTGGGAAGGATAAGAATGCCGAAGCGCAATTCCCCGAGAATCACAGGATTGACGGCCATGTCAGGCTCATGTGCGCGAAGCCAGTCCACAACTCGCGGATCCGGCGATGGTTTCGTTGGCTCGCTCAAAACGTTGGCGTCAACCAGATACTTCACAGGGTATCGGTAGACTCAGATTCGATGGGAACAAAAAAATCCTTGTGCGGGCAGGCGAGTAGCCAATCGATGGTGCCCTCGTTCCGAGGAGCAACGCGCCTAACGAGGCGATAGTCTCCACGATCAAGACGCTTGACGTCGAACTCCTGACCCGGCTCGATCCGGTCCATTTGCCGGAATTCTGCGGGCAAAACAATCTGGCCCTTGGAAGAGATGGTCGTCTTCATGGAAAGTAAGATATCGTCTTACCTATCCCAGTGTCAAGTGCCATGGATAGGACCGTAGTTGATTGATTTTGATTGATCGCGCCGGGCAGAGTGCGTCACACCGGCCTCACAACGGGATCCGGAGTTCTGTAAGTAATTGAAAACAGAAAGCTGTGGCAGCCGAACCTATAAGCCGAATTCGCCGGGCCGCGTTGCAAACACGTAAGTTCTTGAATCGAAACCTGCGAGAACTGTCAATGATGTCAACTTTGTCAGCGTTGGCAGGTTTTGCGTCACACCGGCGTCACAACCGTAACCGATAGAGCGGCAGTCAAGGTGTTCGGTTGACCAAGGGCCGCTCACGGAAGCTCGAAGCCGGGGAGGTGGAGCGCCTTGTGGTCGAATGTCAGGGTACGAGCACAGCCGGCTCGGGCGCATAGCGCCCCGATCAGAGCATCTGCAAATGAGCCCTCGCCCCTCTTTAGTGCCACCATGGCTGTGAAAACCTCGTGCTCGTTCTCGACTATGAGGACGTCGGTCTGAAGCATGCGCTCTACGGCGGCGGAGATTTCTTGGGATGACAAGCCGTAGGCGCGGTCGAGGGCCCAAACAGTCTCTACCATCGCCACAACGCTGACGAAGCCGGGGTTCTTCTCGGTCAGTCTGCGTTCGAGGATTTCCCTTGCCTTAGGCGACTGAACCGGATCGTCCTGGGCAAGGTAGCGTACGAGGATGTTGGTGTCGAGCCCAATCATCGGCGTTTGTTCTTCGGCGTGCCGCCAGCGGCACCTTCAGCGGCGGCCTTGGTCATTTCCTCGATTGTCACCGGCCGCCTGCGCCGGGATTTGACGATGCCGCGCAAAGCGGCAGCGGAAAGTTTCGGCAAAAGAACCACGCTGCCATCGGGATGTACAAAGAACTTAACCCGATCCCCCGGCTTCAGCGCGAGATGCTCGCGAATAGCCTTCGGTATCGTGGCCTGGCCCTTGACAGTGATTGCAGACTCCATGTTAGCTCCATTACATTATGTGAAATGTAATACCATGTCGAGCGGCAGCGCGTCAAGCGGGAGCCGCCAGCCGCGGAGGTGGTGGTGGAGATGCTTCTTCTTTGGTAGTGGGTGTATCAACGGCGAGTGCGTATCGCTGAGTTCGCTGGGCTTTCCGCTGGCGTTCGACCGCGTCACACCGGCGTCACAACGGGATTCGCGGTTCCGTATGTGATTGAAAATAAGAACTTGTGGCAGCCGGACCTGTAAGCCGAATTCTGTCCGCCGGATTGCTCCGGCGGGACGGTCATTCCTCTGGGCCACGCATCACTGCGTTGCTCTGGCGACCTACCCGAAGGTTTTACGCACCGAGCCGGCACGTGCCGAAACCTGATTCGCAAGAATCAAGTCCCGGCTCCCTTCCTATTTGGTCTTGCTCCGTGTGTGGTTTACCCTGCCCGCTGCATTGCTGCGGCGGCGGTGCGCTCTTACCGCACCTTTTCACCCTTACCCCCATCCCGAAAGACGCGGGCGGTATGTTTTCTGTGGCACTTTCCGTCGGACGGGCTTGAACCCGGCCTCCCGGACGTTATCCGGCACACTGCTCTGTGGAGTTCGGACTTTCCTCTCCCCGCGTCCGAAGACGCAGGAAGCGACCGTCCGGTCCAGCTGCCAACTCCATCATTATATGCGATCACTTAGCGCGATAGTGGATCTTAGGTCTGGGCTCTTGAGGCGCCCGAAAAATCTTCTTAGTTGACGTCCTGCCTGGGGAAGAAACAACTAGAGCGGCGAGGCCCGGGGCAGGTCGGAATTGGACATATCGAACAACACCTTCCACGCACCATCCGCCTGTTTTTTCCACACCATTAGATACTTCCCTTTGTCGGCGACAGCTTTCCCCGATGCGTCCTTGAAGCTCATTTCGTATGTGCCGCTGGTGTAGCCAAGTTCGCCGGAACGAGCGACGTCGGCTTTGTTCGGACGCCATGTGATACTTGTAATCCTGTGTCGTGAACGACCGTGCAATGAATTTCGCAATGGCATCCGTCCCAGTCAAAATGGGAGTGTTGGGCACTAACATGGAGCCTCGCTCGCCGAAGAACGCCGCCGACGTCTTTCGCTTGTTGATACTCCCCACGCCTGAAGGCGGGGGATTCTAGTCGCCTCACGGCGACCTTAACTGTTTCAACCAAGATTGCTGGCTATCGCCAGACTTACATCTTGTCCGCAGTCGTTTAGCGTCTCCACGTATCCCGAGGCGACGTTTGGTACAGTGCAGCATTTACGGTGGCTCGGCTTGGTTATCGCCTAGCCACTTTTAAGCCCTGCCACCGGCGGTGCCGGATTGAACCGGTCTGTGACTCCAACGACAACCGACAGCGGGCTGCCCAGGCTCGGGTTTTGCAGGAGCAGTGGATGTTGAAAATAAACGACTTGACTGGGAGTCACAGATCAGATACCGGAACCAAGAGCAAAAGCAAGAACAAAACCGTCGGCTTATATCCTCAGGCCTGAAGGCAGGGGCTTTACGCCGACTTCGGTAAGCTTTCAGCCACGCCGCGTCAGCAGCCCGAACGGCACCCGCTGCCTTTCCGCCTGTCGCCCCAGGTGCGGGCCGCTGCTGTGATCTCATATTCATTCCTCCACTGACGACGGCATTTTCCTTTGCCGAGGCAGGAGTCTATCATTTCTCCTTGCCGTCGACTCGGCTGGTAGACTTGTACATCGAGAGGTCGTATGGGAGGGGCTTCGATGAGGCTGAGGCCTAGAGCCTACACCCACGTCTTAAGACCAAGACCTGAGACCAGAGGCCCGACGCCTGCGCCATGAACATCGCCGAAGCCATCCGAATTGCTTTGCAGTCGCTGTGGGCAAATAAGCTGCGCTCCGTGCTGACGCTGCTCGGCGTGGTGATCGGAGTGGCTGCGGTTATCGCCGTGGTCACCTTCGTCTCTGGCATCAACGACTACGTGGCGCAGAAGGTCTTCAATCTGGGCGCGGATATTTTCCTTATCTTCAAAGTTTCTCCGGCCGCTGTGAACGTGGACCACTACTTGGAAGGTGAGAAGCGGAAAGACCTCACCATGGAGGACTACCAGGCGGTCGCCGATGCCTGCCGGCATTGTGAGTTGGTTGCAGCCTCCACCCGCAACGAAACCGGCCATGTGAAGTACGGCGAGCAATCGATCAGCGACACGCTGGTGAGGGGAATCACTCCCGGCATGGCTACGATTCTGGATATCGACCTGAGCTCCGGCCGCATGCTGAACCAGACGGACGTGGATAATCGGTCCCCGGTGGCCGTGGTGGGAACGGACATCGTGGACCATCTGATGGCGGGTACGGATCCACTGGGCAAGGAAATCCGCATCGATGGCTGGACGTACCTGGTAATCGGTGTGGGCGCGAAGAAGGGCAAGACCCTGGGGCAAAGTGCCGACAATTACGTGATGATTCCCATGACGGCATGCCTGAAACAATATGGAACGCACAACAATAGCCTGCGGATTGCAGCCAAGGCCGAAAGCGCAGGAGTGCCGCTCAACGAGGCCGTCGACGAAGCGCGCGCCGCCCTGCGCGCCAAGCGCCATGATCCGCTCGGCGGCGACGACAGTTTTGACATTGAGACCAATGCCAGCCTGCTAGGGATCTGGACCGGCTTCAGCCAGACTTTCTTCATTGCCACCATCGGCATTGCCGGCATTTCCCTGGTGGTCGGCGGCATTGTGATCATGAACATTATGCTGGTATCGGTAACCGAGCGCACGCGCGAGATTGGCATCCGGAAGGCTCTGGGCGCGCGCCGCGACGATGTGCTGCTGCAGTTTCTGATCGAGTCCGTTACTTTGGCGCTCGCAGGCGGCGTCCTGGGCGTACTGTTGGGAGTGGTCATCGCCCTGACGGTTACGCTGCTCATCGGGATGCCTTCGTCGATCAAGCTCTGGGCCGTGGCGGCCGGACTGCTGGTCTCGGCAAGTGTGGGGGTGTTCTTCGGAGTTTATCCCGCGCGGAAAGCGGCGAAGCTGGATCCGATTGTCGCGTTACGGTTCGAAACGTAGAAAGAATTGGGGAATTTTGCAATTTGCTAATTGGGTAATTTTCAAGACCTAACCGCGACTCCAAGCATTGCGGTTAGATTACGCAATTACAAGATTACCAAATCACTCAATCCAACATGATTCGCAAAGACGAATTCCGCGAGATTGTGCAGATGGCGACGGATACCATCCGCAGCAACAAGATGCGCTCGTCACTGACTGTGCTGGGAATCGTGATTGGTGTCGCGATGGTGATTGGCGTTTCCTCCATCGGGCGCGGACTGGACGACAATGTCCGAGCGGTAGTCGCCAGCATCGGTTCCAACGTGATCTTTGCCTATCATCTGGAGCCGTTCACGTTCGGTCGCCCCACTGAAGAAATGCGCACGCGCAAGAAGTTGACCTTCGAGGACGCGGAAGCGGTCGGCCAGCTGCCGCATGTGAAGGGCGCAGGCGCGTTGATCCAGTTCCTCCGTCCTGAACTGGGAGTCGGAACCTTCGCGGTGAAGTATCAAGATCGCAAGGCCAAGAACACAATTCTCGAAGGAGACACGGCTTCGGTAAAGGACGTTGTTGACCTGCAGATGGACGCTGGAAGGTGGTTCACTGAGGCTGACGACGAGAGGCGTGCTGCGGTCATCCTCCTGGGTCATGATACGGCAGAAGAACTATTCCCGGTGGAGAGTCCCCTGGGCAAGGAAATCAACATCGAGGGGCGATTGTTTGAAGTGATTGGTGTCGTAGCCAAAGTGAAATCGGTGTTTGCGGGCGGAAAAGATCCGAACGATAACCGGGTCTTTTTCCCGCTGACTACCCTCAGGGCGCTTCATCCGGAATTGAAGGACCATTGGATCATCGCGAAGGCCACCTCCCACGAAGACGTGCCGAAAGCCGTCGACGAAATGCGCGAACTGCTGCGGCGGCGCCGAAAAGTTCCCTCCGACAAGGCGGATAATTTTGCCGTCTTCACCTCAGACTCGATCTCTGACGTTTGGAACCAGCTCACCGGCGCGCTCTTCGTGGGCATGTTCGCAATTTCGAGCGTAGGCTTGATTGTCGGCGGCGTGGGCGTGATGAACATTATGCTGGTGAGCGTCACCGAGAGGACGCGGGAGATTGGTGTTCGCAAAGCGATCGGCGCCCGCAAACGGGACATTCTCTTGCAATTCACCTTGGAAGCGATCATTCTCACCGCGATCGGCGGCGTGATTGGGATTCTGTTGGGGGCGGCCATCGTTTGGCTTATTCCTGCGTTGTGGCCCTCGCTGCCCGCTCACATGTCGATGTTCTGGACCATCTTCGGCTTCACTTCTGCCGCGGGAACTGGACTCGTCTTTGGCATCTATCCCGCATGGAAGGCAGCGAACCTGGATCCAATTGAAGCGCTGCGTTACGAATAGTCTGGCCTGCGTCGTAGCGCCGCCGTCCCGGTGGCTCGACAGCGGGTGGCCCACGCGCGATCGGGCCGGCGAGACGCCGGCGCTACTCAGTTCGACACGGACTGCATGGCTCACTTCATCCTCAGAATAGTTCAGATCATCGCGGCCGTCGGCATCGTTTCGAGCTCGATCTATTACCTGCTCTGTCTTTGGAGCGCGGCCACGTTCCTGCGTGAACGGAAAGCGGCGGGCGAGACCGACACGCCAGTCTTGCCTCCCATCTCGATTCTTAAGCCGCTCAAAGGGACCGATCCGGAAATCTATGAAAGCTTTCGCAGCTACTGCCAGCAGGACTATCCGGAATACGAGATCATTTTTGGCGTGAACGATCCCAACGATGCTGTGATCGAGAGCGTGAAGGCATTGCAGCAGGAATTTCCGGACCGCCGAATTCAATTGGTGGTGAGTGAGAAGATCCTGGGCGCGAACGTGAAAGTCAGCAACCTCGCGCAGATGCTGGCGGAAACGCGCTATGACCGCCTGATTGTAAACGACAGCGACATTCGCGTGGAGCCGGACTATCTGCGCCGGGTGACTGCGCCGTTGGCCGACCTGCGTGTGGGAATGATCACTTGCCTTTACCGCGGAGTGGCCGGCTCGACGCTGGGCTCTCGTCTGGAGGCGCTAGGCATTAGCACGGATTTTTGCGCGAGCGTTTTGGCAGCGCGCCAACTGGAGGGCGGCATTCGTTTTGGGCTGGGTTCAACCCTGGCATTCCGCCGCCCCGACTTGGCGAAGATCGGCGGGTTCACTTCATTTGTGGACTATCTTGCCGATGACTACGAACTGGGAAAACGCATTGCTGCTCTGGGTTTGACCGTGAAGCTTTCCGATGTTGTGGTTGAAACATATCTCCCGTCTTATCGCCCACGGGAATTTCTCGCGCATCAACTGCGGTGGGCACGTGGGGTCCGGGACGCGCGCGGGGGCGGATACTTTGGTCTGATTTTGACGTTCGGTCTGCTGTGGGCATTGCTGGCCGTGGCGGCGAGCCGAGGAGCGTTCTGGGCTTGCGGTGGGCTGGTGGTCACGCTGTTTCTTCGCTTCGCGGTTGCTCTGGTTGTGGGCCGGGGGGTTCTGGGGAACCGCCAAATCCTGAAGGATGCCTGGCTGATTCCGCTCCGGGATTTGCTTGCGGTCGTAGTCTGGATTGCGAGCTTAGGCGGTCACACCGTGACCTGGCGCGGAGACCGGTTCCGCTTGAAAAATGGCAAGCTCAACCGGATCCCACCGTAGCGCCGTGAGGACGCCCAAGAGCTTCGGCCGCGATGCTTGGAACCAATACTCGGACTCGCGAAGCTGGCTGCCAACGATATTCTGAAGAGAAGACCCG
This sequence comes from uncultured Acidobacteriaceae bacterium, assembly GCA_963714225.1. GTDB lineage: Bacteria > Acidobacteriota > Terriglobia > Terriglobales > Acidobacteriaceae > Sulfotelmatobacter. Next base: position 130,671 of record CAVQNY010000045.1, read on the forward strand.
GCAAACGCCTCCGGTGAGAACCGCGATATGGTTTAGTACTGTAAGTAGCGTCGCGTCCTCTTCCATCATTTCTAGCGCCTGCTCCAGCTGGCTCACCCCGCCCTCGAAGGGTGCCTCCTTAAGACCCAGTTTCAGGGCCTCTGCTGACACCTCGGGCAGGTCACGCAGACGGGCGATGGCTTCCTTCATCGGAGCCGACCGGTCCCACTCAAACCGGCGTATCTGAACCTGGAGCAGGGGCGGCACGAACCCCATCGGGAGCAGGTTCGCAATGCCATCTCGGACCTGCCACTTCAACGTGGTTCCGCTCTTTGCAACCCGCCCTGTCGAGGGTGGTTCCAGCCCCGACAGAAAGGGAAAACTCTGGACCTTGGGAACACTCTTGATCGGAGATAGAGAACACCGCCCGACAGACCAGCCTCCCTGACCAAGGCGGCAAACATCGTTGGCGTCGTTCCTCGTAACTCCAAGTCCGGGAGGGTTGTGTTAAAGGGTCGCACGCCGCTTGGATTGTCGGATTGGTTGGCTTCAGCATTCGTCTGCGCCCCAGCCACCGTTACCAGGAGGCAGAACGCTACTCAGAACTTGTGCGGCGGCAGAGACCGCTTCTGTAACATTTAGGCGATCCTGCCCATATCTGTCGAGTGTTCTCGGACTTCGAAGAACACACGAATCATCTCACGATTAAAGGCGGGAATATCCTCGGGCTTTCGGCTCGTAACTAAGTTGCGATCGCACAACGACATCCTTATCTATCCAGTTCGCGCCGGCATTTGTAAGAGACGTTTTGAGGGAAGGCCAGGAAGTCATAGTGCGTCCGTGCACCGCTCCAGCTTCAAGGATGTCCACGACCCATGGCAGATTGCCGCCACCGGCTTCCCTCCTTCCATAAAGTGTTTGACAAACGGCACTGCCCGAGGATTCAAGCGCAAATGGTCGGCACTCATGACCCCGCCTGGAAGGAACAGTGCATGGAAATCTTCGGCTTTCGCAGATTTCAGGGGAATGTCGACGGGAATTTCATTTCCCCACTCATTGTGATTCTATCCTTCAACCTTGCCCTCGATGGGGGAAATGAGGAACGTGGCCGCACCTGCATGATCAAGCGCTCTTTTTGCCTCCAGCAGTTCTGACTGTTCGAATCCATCGGTTACAAGAATTGCTACCCTCATACCTTGAAGCGTGACGCTAGTCACCTGGTTTTCTCCTTTGTAAAGAACATGGGTATATATCGAACCCCTACGCAGCTCTAACGTTGCCCGCAATCTTCTTGCGCGGCTCGGCTTTTTGCAAAGTGACCTCGAGCACCTCGTTTTCAAGAGTGGCCGTTATTTTGTCTGGATCTATCTCGTGGGGCAAATCGAGAACACGGAAAACCTCATCGGACATTTTTGTCGCAGAGAGCGCTCCTCCCGCTTTTTGTTCCGAGCTTTCTCGCTGCTTGGCGTAGATGATCAGGTGTTTTGGTCCCACGTGCACCTCGACGTCTTTGTGTGCGAAACCCGGGAATTTGGCTCGGATAGTGAGCCCTCCATTTATGGCGACAACTTTCGCCGGGATTGGAGTCAGCAACTCAGACTCGGCGCGGAACCAGTCCTCCCGGTCATGGCCATGCTCAAAACCTCGGGCTTCGAACAGTTCGTAGGCACGACGAGCGATAGCATCGGAGATGTGCCGCGTCCGCTCGACATAAGTACCCTCTTCTCCAAGTCTGAAGACTGCAGGTTGAGTGGTCGCTTGTGGGTTCGTTGCCAGTTTTCTTTTCATTAAATTCTCTCCTTTTTATGAAATTCATCAGGTTTTATGACACTGGCGAGTGAGGAGAGTTCACCTTTCCTTCTGCCACGTAATCAATCGCAGTGAAATCCGGATGTTTCTCCTCCAATAATATATCGTGCTACGATATAAAGATCAAGTCGTCGACTGAAAATGCATCTAACGATTTGGAAGGCCGTGATCCGAATCATCACTATCGAACGGGAATACGGGTGCGGGGCGGCTGGAATAGCTCAGAAGCTGGCTACCCGGCTGCACTGGACACTCTGGGACCAACTCCTGACACAGGAGATCGCCCGTCTGGCCCACTGCGAGCAGTTCACAATTGAAAAACGTGCGGAGCGCCGGGACCCCTTATATTATCGGCTGCTCAAATCCTTTGCGCTCGGAAGTTATGAGGGCTGCGCTCCCTCCGTCCCTGTAGAGACACTCGATGCCGACAGCATTGTAAGGATCTCCGAACGTGTCGTCGAACAAGCTGCAGCGGCAGGTAACTGCGTTATCGTAGGGAGAGGATCGCAGCACTTTCTGAGAGCTCGCAGCGACACGCTGCGCTTCTTTCTCTATGCCTCCAGAGAGGAAAAATTACGACGCCTCATTTCAGAAGGGAAGACACAAGCCGATGCAGAAGGGCTGGTGGACACGGTCGACAGTGAACGTGCCGAGTTCATCAAGGCGTATTTCCACGCTGAATGGCCCAATCGCTCGGTTTACCATGCCATGGTCAACACTGGTGCGGGGGACGAAACGGTGGTTCAAGCCATCTTGAGCTTTCTCCGGCAACCCGTATCGACAGGAATCGCAACAGATTGAGACAAGAAAAAAGCGGGGCGGCGCTCTGCGCCCCGCTTCACGGCTGGCTATTCTTAATGCATCCTTGTCATCCCACCCTGGAAGCCTTCGTGTGAAGATCCACCGCGATGGCATCCACCAACGAAGCCGCCGCGCATACCCCTCGATGCCATCGCCGGCTCCGAGTGGAAGGCGCCATGCTCGGCTCCGGCTCCAGTGTAGACACCGTGCGAATAAGCAGCGCTGGTTGCATGGTGCTGACTCAGACCCCACGCGCGACCGTTCGCGGCGTGAGAACGGGCTATAGAACGATTGCTGCTGGTGATCTTTCTTGACAGGAAGTTTCTGAGAGATGCGACATAGGCATGACAGATTGCTGTGCGGCGCAGGTCCGCGCTGAACATCGTCATTCGCCACAGGCCCGAAGCAGGCGGGGGACGAGAAAGAACTCAATCAGTTCAGATCGTGAGCCCCACTATTAACGGATTCTCTTGCAAGAGATTTTATTGTATCGTGACACGATATTTATTCAATCGGTCAGACAACCCTGAACCTTTGTGGGATCGTCGAATGAACAGAGGTAGAGCTCGTTTTGGCCGCCAGGAGAGGTCCGCCATCGTGGGCCATGCACAACAGTCTCCAGACGAAGATAAGGGCATGCGGATCATGTGTTATTTGCTCTGCGCACTATCCGTTGCGATCCTGGTGGGTCTGTTGTTGTACGTGATGTTGCCGTGACAGATTGATTGAATCCCTGGCAAGGCGTAAGCGCCCCCAGTTGGCACTACACGTTTTCGCGATAATTACCCTTGCTCCCGAAACGAGCCGGAAGGTCACCGACGAACTCGAGGTTGGCCCTGTGCCCGGCAGCAGGAAGGAAATCGCTCCTCCGACAGGTCCTCAGTCTCCTGCAAGCCGACGCAGAATTACCCATGAAACGATATATCCGAGGCACTTTTGCCTTCGGATTCCGGACAAGTGCTCCGCACAGACAAGTCCCAAGTCGCGGCTGACAAGGGGTCTTGTCACAACCCGTACACTCTTCGTGATATACTAATATCGTATTACGATATATCGTACATGCGCTAATCCTCGTCTCTAGGAAAGAACATCCTTCTCACGAGTTGTCCGCATCTTTGTAGACAGAGGTTAAGGAGAATACCAAATGGTGGGCCTGAGATTGGTGCGCTTGATTGAGAGGCACTCGGAAACATTGGCACGAGGACTGACTGAACAGATTCGCAAGTCGGAACGTACCTCTGACTTCCGCAAGATTCCAACTAAGGACTTGCAACTGGCAGGGGTTGAGGTTTATCGCAACCTGGGGGAATGGTTGTTGCAAAAGACCGAGAAGGATATCGAGGGCCGGTTTGGGGAAATCGGCACACGCCGAGCAGTCGAGGGTATCGGCCTGCATCAATTCGTGTGGGCATTGATGCTCACGCGTGATCATTTGTGGCATTTCCTCCAGCAGGAGGCTTTTGCCGACAATATCGTGGCGCTGCACGGCGAGTTGGAATTGCATCAGATGCTGATCCAGTTCTTCGATCGCGCCGTGTACTACGGGATACTGGGGTACGACGAGGTGCGACAGCACAACAGCCCAAAGAGCGATTTGGCCAGAGCTGAAGAACTGGCCGTTTCAATTGGCCTGATGTCCGGGCGAAAGACGACATTTAAGATGTGCCGGCATGATCTCCTTCCTTGATGCCAGTTGAAGGCTTGGCTCGATATAGGCATTCCATGTCACTTCTGGCTCACATCAAATGGAAGATGACGTAGTTTGCGTTTGTCGTCATGCTGTCCTCCGCAGGCGCTTCAGCTCAATACGACGCACCTACCATCATTCAACGCTCCGTCCAAGCAAACAATGCCGATTGGAATGCCGCGCCTGCCTACGATTACTTTGAGCGCGACCAGGAAACACGACAAACGAAGACATACTAGGACATCATGATCCTTGGCTGGCCGTACGAGCGCCTGATTGCCGTAAATGGCAAGCCGCTCACGCCCGACGAGCAGGCAGACGAACAGAGGAAGCTGGATGCTGTTACCAGCGCCGACACGAGTCGCCACAGAAGAGAGAGAGACGGGTCGCCAAATATGAAAAAGATCGCAAGCGTGACCATTTGCTAGCTTATCGCACCAGTCAACGAGCCATCGTGCTGAAGGAGCCAAGAATCGTTGAATCCCACAAAGGCTACTGCGCCTACGCCCGCACGCGAAACTTTGTATACGATTCGCTCTTGCACCTCACCAGCGCTACGAACCCCGAGTCTGGCCCTGTCCTCATTGACTTCGACTTCGCTGGACTCCTAACATGACACCCAGAGTTTCTGCGCCGCTCATGATCGACCAGACTGTTTCGCACTACCGAATTATCGAGAGGGTCGGGAGCGGCGGCATGGGCGTGGTGTACAAGGCTGAGGATCTGAAACTCGGCCGCTTTGTCGCGCTGAAGTTCCTGCCCGACGAATTCGCCAATGATCCGATGAGGCTGGAGCGTTTTCAGCGGGAGGCTCGCACCGCCTCGGCCCTGGACCATCCGAATATTTGCATCACCTATGAAATTGGAGAGCATGAGGGACGTCCCTTCATTGCCATGCAGTATCTGGAAGGTGTGACCCTGGCCCATCGCATCGCCGGGCGAGCGCTCGACCCGGAGATGGTGATCGAACTGGGCATCCAGCTCGCCGACGCTCTCGATGCCGCGCACGCCAAGGGCATCATTCATCGGGACATCAAGCCAGGGAACATTTTGGTCACGGAGCGCGGGCAGGCCAAGATCTTAGATTTCGGTCTGGCAAAGGTCGCGGCCCGCTTTGTACCCAGCTCGGGCTCATCGGTAACCACGGGGCTGACGGCCACGCAGGAGAACTTGACCAGTCCTGGGTCTGCCTTGGGAACGATTGCCTTCATGTCACCCGAGCAGGCTTTGGGAAAAGAGCTGGACGCACGCACTGACCTGTTTTCCTTCGGCGCGGTGCTCTATGAAATGGTGACCGGCGCGCCGCCCTTCCGCGGGGACACGACTGCGGCGGTCTTTGATTCCATCCTGCATCGCTCTCCGGTCGCGCCGGTGCGGCTCAGCCCCGAGGTTCCCGCGGAACTCGAGCGCATTATCAACAAGGCGCTGGAAAAAGACAGGAGCTTGCGCTATCAGCACGCGGCCGACATCCGCACCGACTTGCAACGGATGAAACGAGACAGCGAGTCGAAGCGTGTGACCTTGATGGCGGAGCCGGCGGAAGTCGAAGAGCAACCCGGAAGCTCAGGTCGCATGAGGCCAGCCGTCGGCACCGGCAGTCACGCGGCGAGCACGCCTCATGCGGAAGCGGCCTCCCCGGCAAGCTCAGGACAGGTTCTCAGCCGTCCGGGCCAAGGCCCAATGGGTTTGAAAATCCTGGCGACGGCCGTGGTCGTCGCACTCATCGCTGTGCCTGCCGTTATGGTTTATTTCCATTTCCGCAAGCCGCCGCAACTCACCGACAAAGACGTTATCGTGATCGCGGATTTCGCCAACACCACCGGCGATCCCGTATTTGACACCACCTTGAAAGAAGCTTTGGCGGTCGATCTGGAGCAATCGCCATTTCTCAACGTGCTCTCGGACCGAAGGCTGAGCGAGACCCTGAAGCTGATGGGGAGGACCCCGGACCAGCGTATAACGCGGGACCTGGGCCGCGAAGTTTGCCTGCGCACGGGAAGCAAGGCTTTGCTGGCGGGATCGATCGCCAGCCTGGGAAGCCACTACGCGATCGTTCTGAAGGCGGTGAGCTGCCAGACGGGCGATGTGCTGGGAGCAGCGCAGGCGGAGGCAGAGAGCCGCGAGAAAATCCTGTCGACCCTAGGCGAGGCAGCCGCCACATTGCGCGGCAAGCTGGGCGAGTCCCTGGCGTCGGTCGAGAAGTTTGACAAGCCGCTCGACGAGGCAACCACTCCCTCTCTCGAGGCGCTTCAGGCTTACACCGAGGGCGCCAGACTGGCCCGCGAAAAGGGCGATACGGATGCTCTTCCCTTGCTCAAGAGGGCGGTGGAACTCGATCCGAATTTTGCTCGTGCTTACGCCTCGTTGGGCATTCGTTACAACAATCTCGGCCAGGCCACCCGGGCGATCGAGAACGTCCGCAGAGCTTACGAATTACGCGACCGGGTCAGCGAGCGCGAGAAGTATTACATCTCCTGTACTTATTTCACGCTGGTTACGGGCGAGTTGGAAAAGGCGATTCAGCAATATGAATTGTGGATCCGCGATTATCCCAGGGATTACGTCGCCGAAACCAATCTGGGAGTCAATTACTTCATCATGGGACAGGTCGAGCGAGCGGCCGCGGTAACCCGGCAAGCGCTGCGCCTGGAGCCCGCCAACATTCTTGGCTACAACAATCTCGGCTTGGCTTATTTGTCGATGAACCGGCTGGATGAGGCGAAGTCCACGTTCGATGAAGCCCTGGCTCGCAAGCTGGACGGCCCCTACCTGCGGCAATCCATCTATTACCTCGACTTCCTGCGTAAGGATGCGCCGGGCATGCAAGAGCAGTTCGCGTGGGCGATGGGCAAGCCGGGGACCGAGGACATTCTGATGTCGGCTGAGTCCGACACGCAGGCCGATTACGGCCACCTGCAGAAGTCCCGCCAGCTCTCGGCGCAGGCAGAAGAATCAGCCAAGCGCAACGACTCCAAAGAGACGGCGGCGTTCTGGCATGGAAATGAGGCACTGCGCGAAGTCGAGTACGGCAACTTCGCCGAGGGCCTCAAGCAAGCCCGCGAGGCCTTGGAACTGGCCCCCGGACGAGACGTGAAGGTGGAAGCGGCGCTGGCATCGGCCCGCGGCGGTGACGTCGCTACCGCCGAAAAACTGGTGGACGCGCTCAATCAGGAGTTTCCCCTGGATACGCTCCTGCAAAATTATTGGATCCCCACGATGCGGGCAGCGATTGCTTTGCAGCGGCACGATTCGGCCAAGGCGATCGTGATTCTGCGCGCGTCCGTGCCGTACGAATTGGCCGCTCCGCCCCCGTTTTCGGCGGGCACCATGTATCCGGTTTACCTGCTGGGCGAAACCTATTTGCGTTCGGGGAATGATTCAGGGGACGGCGAGCGGGCGGCCGCGGAGTTTCAGAAGATCCTCGATCATCCCGGCGTAATCGTGAACTTTCCCTTGATTTCTCTATCTCATCTCGGACTGGGGCGGGCCCGCGCGCTTTCTGGCGATGCCGCCGGGGCACGCACCGCTTACCAGGATTTCTTCGCCCTCTGGAAGGATGCCGATTCCGATATCCCCATCCTGAAGCAGGCTAAGGCGGAATATGCGAAGCTGCACTAACCGCGGGCAGATTGCATTCATTTCGCCGCAGCCTGGGGAGCTTTCGCAAACCATTCCTCGAACCATGCGAGAGTGCGCAACGAGTAGTCGCGGGCGTCGGCCGGCTTGATGAACAAATGCCCCTCGTCGGGATAGACCACCAGCTTGGTCGGCACGTGCAGAGTTTCGAGCGCGTGCCACCATTCGACCGATTGTTCCATCGGCACTTCGCCATCCCGGTCACCCACGAGGATCAGCGTCGGCGTCTTCACCGCCTTGACGAAGTGCATAGGATCGCTCTTAGCGTACACCGCAGGATCGTCATACACCGATGCGCCGAAGAACGGAATCATCCATTCGTCGATATCGTTCAGACCGTAATAGCTCAGCCAATCGGAGAGCCCGGCGCCCGCGACTGCGGCCGCAAAACGCCGGGTCTGGCTTTCGGCCCACATCGTCATGTATCCGCCGTAACTGTGTCCGCGAATGCCGATGCGCTTGCTGTCGATCGGGTACTGCTTGGAAATCGCATCCACGCCAGCCATAATGTCGTGGTAGTCGCCGCCGCCAAAATCTTTCACATTACCCTGGGTAAATGCTTCTCCCTGTCCGTAGCTGCCGCGCGGATTTGGACAGAGAGCGAAGTAACCCATCGCCGATTGCGGACCCATGCCACTCTCGTCCCAGTGGGAGGTGCACGCCCACGAAGGTCCTCCGTGCACGTTGACGACGAGCGGATAAGTTTTGCCGGAGGCGAAATCCCTCGGCAACATCAACCACCCCTGCACCCGCGTGGTACCGTTCATCCAATGCACGTTGCGCATCTCGCCCCAGGCCGGTTTAACTCCTGCGTTCAGATTGGTGAGCTGCTTCCATTCGCCAATCGGGCCCGCCCAGACTTCCGGTGGAGAGCTCGCCGATTGACGCGCAATCGCCGTGATGGATCCATCGTGCGAGAACGAACCGCCGGGGACCCAGGCATCGCTGGTTGTGGCAGTCAACTCTTCCCCGGCCCACAGTGATTTCACCACACCACTCGCGGTGCTCACGGTTGCGAAGCCGGAATTTCCATCCACGTTTTGGACAAAGACGATCAGGCCGGAAGACTTCCATGCCAGCGCGGAAGGAGATGTCTTGCTGTTGGGACTCAGATTGCGTGCCGCGCCTCCCGTGATCGGGACGACATGGATTTCGCCCCCCGTAAGGCCTGCATCGCTCATCAACCCTTCGATAAACGCGACCCTGTTTCCATCGGGGGAGACTAGCGGATCCGCGATCTGCAGCCTCGGTTTATAAAGCTCGCGCATCTCGCCCGTCTGTGCATTCACCAGATAGAGACGAGCGATCCACCAGTTGGCATCGCCGGAACCATGCGCCGCACTTGCCACCCACGCTTGTCCATCCGGAGTCCAGTCGTACTCGTAGACGTAGGCATCGGCGGGCGTGACCTGCGCCAAACGGTCCGTGCTCAGATCGATGGTTGCGATGCGCTCCTCGTAAATCTTCTGGTCGACCACTCCCGCGAGTGGCGTCATCGGCTGCAGTGGTCCCGCGACCCGCGGCATCCCTTCGATGAAGAGGATGGCCAGCTTCGACCCATCGGGAGAAAAGCGCGGACTCTGGACATACCCCTTCAGCTCCGCATGTTTAACCGGAGCACCGCCGTCGGCCGTCGCCGTCCAGACTTGAGAGGCAGGAACGTCGCCGGGAAGATCGGCGATGCATGCGAGGCGTTTACTGTCCGCGGACCACGCCACTTCGCGAATTGGAAGATTCCCTTCCGTGGAGATCGCGTGCGAAGATTCTCTACTCGCGGCAACCACCGCGAGTTCTCCATTCACGATGTAAGCAACCTGCGTTCCGTCCGGAGAGAGAGCCACTTGATCGATCTTCTTGGCGTGTGGCATGGAGTCAAGTATGGCGGCCGCACGAGAAGGTGCGGCGGTTTGGTCTTGCGCGAAAACAGAAGCACAGATGAGTACGGATGCGATGGCCGAAAGAAGCGCCGAGGAAATAGAGAACGGATTCGTTCGTGCATTCATGCCGATGGAGTATAGCTGGTTCGCAGAACCTATGCCGAACTGCGGGCGGTGTTTGTACTCACGTATTCGATCGTGGCCAACACCGCTTGCTTAATGGTTAATCGCGGCCGCCAACCTAGAGCGCGGATCCGCGAGCAGTCCAGCAGGATAAAGGGACTATCCCCCACCCAGCCGCGTTCGCCGCCCGAGTACGTGAACTTCGGACGCAGCCCAAGATGCTCGCAAATCCAGCCAATGGAGTCGTTGACCTTGCAATACTCGTCGGTCCCAAGATTAAAGATGTTCACTTTGTCGTTCGCCCGCTCGATGGCAGCAAGAATACCGTCAATGCAATCCTGCACGTACAAATACGATTTCCTCTGATGGCCGTTGCCCAGCACATGGAGATGCTCCGGGTGCTCAGCGAGCTGCTGGTAGAAGTCAAAAACATGCCCATGCGAGTAACGCTCCCCCAGAATCGACACGAATCGAAAAATGTAGCCTTGCAGCCCGAAGCCTTCGCAGTAGGCTTGAATCAGGCCTTCCGCAGCCAGTTTGGAAGCGCCGTAGAGCGAAGTCTGGAGGGGCAAGGGACACGCTTCAGGCGTGGGGAAAATGTCTGGCTCGCCGTAGACTGATCCCGTCGAAGAAAAGACGATTCGTTTCGTGCCTTGCTCGCGCATCGCCTCCAGCACGTTCCAGGTCGCGATGGTGTTCTGATCCAGATCCTTGCGCGGATGGTCGGTGCCGAAGCGCACGTCGGCATTGGCGGCGAAATGAACCACCAGTTCCGCGCCTTCCATCGCCTGCGCCAAGCTCGTCCGGTCGAGCACGTCTGCCTGATGAAAACTAAATTGAGGGTGCCCCAGAGCTCTTTCCAGAAACCGGCGCTGTCCGGTCGACATATTATCGAACCCAACGACGCGATGGCCCGCGGCGAGCAGGCGGTCGACCATGTGACTGCCAATAAAGCCTGCCGCGCCGGTGACGAAAACGCGCAAAGTAACCTCCGTACGGAATCGAGACCTGAATAGTTCCCAACCTGACCTGAGAAGAGTCTATCGGCTATTCGAAGATGTTTGCCGCAGCGCGATTCGCGTTCCCTTTAACTCAAAGCGGCTGTCGCGCCAAACATAGCGCAGGTTCAAGTAGCTGGCGAACCAGACCAGAAAGCCGAGCAAGTCGCGCAACGGATAGAGCCAGGGCGCGCGCCGTACCTGCGGATCACGAACTACCATCCAGCCCACCAGCCACGCTTCGGCCAGCCGGTTTAACACGGCCGCACTCAGCAGAAGCGCTCCCATTCCCCAGTGTCCCAACCCTGCCGCCGCAAGGAATCCAAGCAGGCCGTAGGGCATGGCGAAGATCAGTCCGCTGCCAAAGTGGCCTTTGGGACGTGAGTAGCGCGTGGTTTGCGCCCAGCGGAGTTGGTTTTGCCACATGCGGCGGAACGATTTCTGGTTCACCACATGATCGATGATGTGGCCCGAGAGCACCACACGGTAACCCGCTTTGGCGATCAGGTTTCCGATGGCAAAGTCATAGGCAATGTAATCTTTGAGCGCGCTGTATCCGCCAATGCTCGCCAGCGAATCCTTGCGGACAGCCGTCGTCGGCCCTAACCCGAACTTCATTCCTTCGAGCAGATTCGCCACCAGCACTCCCGCCGTCATTTCCACCGACATGCCGATGGCCGTGAGCCCAGAGAAGAATCCGGCCGCATTCTTGCCGCGATAGACGCAGGTCACCATGCCAACTTGCGGGTCCAGCAAGGGCGGCACAATTTCTCGCAAGTAGCGCGAGTCAACCCCTACATCGCTGTCGGTTGTAACCAGAATGTCATGCGCCGCGGCTTCCGCCAAGCAATGAAACGAGTAGACCACCGGGTTGGGCCACGGCGCGCCGGTTACCAGCACCCGGCTTGGGATGCGCGGATAGCGAGCGCACACTTCCCGCACCACTTCCAAGGCTGGATCGTCCGCTTCGTCTGCGGCAAACAAAATTTCGTAGTCGGGATAGTCCTGCCGGAAGAAGCTTTCAATGTTCTCCTTCAGCCGCGCTTCCAGACCGTGAACCGGCTTGAGTACCGAGACCGGAGGAAGGTTCGCATCGTCCGGAACGGAGGCGAACTGCTTCCGCGCATCCGAACGAAACCGGATTACTCCCAGCAGCGCCAGGCCAAGAAACACAGCCGAAGATAAGGTACCAACCAGCGCCACCCCTAAAACGAAATATAGAATCAGCCCAATCAATTTGTATTGTCCGCACGGCCGGATTGCCAGCCTTCACAGGCAGGACGGCAATTCACACTATACATTTCCGTGGGTTCGCAAGTAAGCCCGGAGGTAAGCTGGATCGGGTCACTTCGAGGCTTCGCGCGCTCTCTCCGGCAAAGCTTTTGTGATTCTGTAATCTTTGTACTCGATGGAGAGAATGGCCCGGCCGCCCATCCGTATCATACTTTCTGTGTGGTTCTCGGCGGGAAGCCAGAAATCACTCACCTTGACGTATCGGTGCTTAATTTCCGTGTTCTTGATCCAGAAGGATGGATTCCTGGCTGGCTCTCCTTCAATCCGCACGACCGCGAAATCTTTCGCGTCAACCCAGATTTTCCCGCGATAGAGATACTTGTTACTGGTCTTAGGCAGCAGGTTGAGCACGTATTGCGCGCCATCCGGTGTATTTTCATACCCCGCGAACGTGAAATTGTAGTTTTGGGTGCTGAGTACGGTATCCCCGCGGTTCTCTTCATCCGTGTCTTCTTGCTCGCCCTCTAGCAGTCTCTTGAAGACGCGGTCAATAATAAATTTCGAACCCGTCTGCGACACCACTCTAAACTGCTTCGAATCGGGAGCGCGGTAGGTCACGCTGACCACCATCTCAGCGTCACGATCGCCCAGGAAACCGCGATACTGCATGCGGTAGACGCGGGTTACATGGAACTGACTGAGCGCCGCGGCTCGCTGCGCGTTTCTTTCCTGAAGTTTCCTGGCTACCTGCTCGACCGGCAGGGGAGCATTCTCGGCCGAATACGACGAGCCCACTGCATCCGGTCCTTGGGGAAGCGACTGGCAGACGGCTGCCAGATTCCAACCCAGCAGCAACAGACTAAACACCACCTGACTTCTGACTTGCGTGTGCCGCATATCTATCCTTGAGGATGCCGAACCGGCGCTTCCAGTCTAACTGAGATCGATAGGTCCCGAAGGAGCAGGGGGCTGCCTTTTGATCTTCTTTCCCGCTTCGGGATTGCGGGTGACAGGTCACGGTGACAACATCCGGACCTCCTTTCCAAACGACCTGAGAAGACCCTGGCACCTTTGTGCCTCCCTCATCGGAGCTATTCCGATTCGTTCAAGTTTGTCGCAAACTATTTGTGCACCTCCAATGCAAGCAACCCGTGTCAAAACAAACCGGCGACGGCAGGATCGCATGCAGGCCGTGCTGCCCGTGCGAGTTCGAGGAACGGACGCTTCCGGCGTGTCGTTTGAAGGACTGGCGCATACTCTCGACCTTACGCCGGCTGGAGTGCGGCTGGGGGCGATTCGCTATCAACTCAAAGCGCTCGACACCTTAACCAATCTTTATCACCAGCGCCGAATGGAATTCACGGTGGTCTGGACCAAGCTGCTTGACGGCAAGGGCGAACACCAGGTTGGCCTGCAGCCTTTTACGCAGGAGAAGGAGCCCTGGGGGATAAGGCTTCTTGGTTCCAGCGCACGGGCAACAAGAGCCTCAGTAATGCATGGAGCAGCCTGAAGCAAGAGGAACCATGGACTATTTTCTGAAAACACTCTGGTCAAATGAAGAAGGACAGGACATCGCTGAGTATTCCGTGATGCTGGCCGTCGTTCTCGTCATCGTCCTAACCACGGTCCGGCTGATCGGGGGGAACGCCGGCAATGTGTTCTCGCAAGTCGGCAGCGCAATCCAGTAGGTAAGGATCGAGTATCGCAGGCGATAACTCCAGCAAATGCGAAGCGGATGCTCCGCAGGCACAACGGCGGTTTTCAAAGCGATAGACGGTCTCAGGGCCGCGACGCGTTGCCCATCATCAGCGCGAACAGCAGTGGAAGGTAGATCACGGTGGCCTGCAACACATGACGAGCCAACATTTTCGATCGCGGGCTATGCATAGGTAGCTGGAGCAGCGCCAGCCGCGCGCCGAAATAGAAAAGTGCAATGCCCAGCACCACCGCTCCCACCAGATAGATCTTCCCCGCCATCCCGAACAGGCTGGGCAAGGTGCTCAGCGGAATCAAAATCAGCGAATAGCCCACGATGCGCCGCGCCGTCGACCGTCCATCCTCCTCTACCACCGGCAACATGCGAATTCCACCGCTCGCATAATCTTCCCGGTAGAGCCACGCGATGGAGAAGAAATGCGGGAACTGCCACACAAACAGGATGGCAAACAATATCAACGTGCCCCACTCCACCCGGCCCCGCGCCGCCATCCAACCTAACACTCCTGGCATAGCTCCAGGAAAAGCTCCCACGAACGTGCAGATGGGTGAGACCCGCTTCAAGGGCGTGTAAGCCGCCAGATAGACCACCGACGTCAGCAAGGTCAGCAGCCCGGTCAGGGGATTGGTGAAAACCGCCAGATAGATGGACCCTCCCAAGGTGGCCAGCAGGCCGGCGATGGTGGCGTGAGCCAGGCTCATGCGGCCCGCCGGCAGCGGACGCTGCGCCGTCCGGCGCATGTGCGCATCCACTTCGTGTTCCATCACTTCATTCAGCGCCGCGGTCCCGCCGGAAACCAGCCCGATTCCCAGCAAGGCGTGGAGCAGCCCCCACGACAGCGAAGATACTCCCGCTTTCTGCGCCCCGAAATAGTAGCCGCACCACGCCGTCATTACAATCAGAGTGGTCACGCGCAGCTTCATGAGCTCGGCATAGTCACGCAGCAGAGACCTTGCTTGCTTGCGAAACAAAACCAGCGGTTGGGTGATCGCGCTCATGGGAAAATTCGTACCAATTTCCTCGCACCTCACACAGAACCTACCGCGTCTAGCAAACCGGCGCAGCCCTCACCAAGCCGCCCATTTATCCCGCTTATTCTTACTTTCTGTAGATCATGCCGCTCTTCATCACGAACGAAACCTTCTCGAGCGCACTGATGTCCTCGAGCGGATCGCCAGAGACTGCAACGATATCCGCGAAATAGCCGGGCTCCAACACGCCAATCTGCCCATCCCAACCCAGCAGCTTCGCCCCATTGAGCAGATCAGCCTGCAACACCGCCAGCGGCGACATGCCGTAGTTCACCATCCGCACAAATTCCTGCGCCTGCGTCCCGTGAGGAAACGGTCCCACGTCGGAGCCTACTGCCATCGGAACTCCCGCCGCGATCTGCTTGCGGAAGTCCTGCACCTTCAAATCCAACATCTGATGCTCATAAGCAGCCCGCGCCGGCGTTGCCGCATGATCGGCAAAATAGGCAAAGATCGTAAAGGTCGGCACCGCGAAGATCTGTTTCTCGCGCATCAGCCGCATCGTTTCGTCGCCGAGCTGGTTGGCATGATCGATGGAAGCCACTCCCGCCCGCGCCGCGAACAGTGTGCCCGGTTCGCCCGTAGCATGCACCGCCACGCGCTTGCCCACACGCGCCGCCTCCTGCACTGCGGCACTTAGTTCAGCTTCGGTGTACTGATAAATCGTGGAAAACTGGCCATCCCGCACCTGGTCCGGCCCTGTCTCATAAATCTTGGTGAAATCTGCGCCTTCCTTAAACTGCTGCCGCATCACCGCCACCAACTCGGCGGCATTGTTCGCGTAATCGGCGTTGGACAGCACGTGCTGCGCCGGGTTGTAGCCAATAGCGTCTTCGTGTCCGCCGAGAATGTTGATGGCATTCCCACTGATTCGCAGCCGCGGCCCCGGAACCAGACCCTGATCAATCGCGTTGCGAACTGCCGTATCGGCTGAACCCGCGCCTTCGGTCCCCATGTCGCGTTCCGCCGTGAAGCCCGCCATCAAATCGTCGCGTGCCGCCACGAGCGCCTGAATCGTACGCTGCGGCACGGACTCCTGCACGGTCTGCAAATCCTCCGCCCCCGGATGCAGAAACAAGTGCACGTGGGCGTCGATCAGACCCGGCACGAGCGTGCGGTCTCCCAGATCGATCACCTCCGCCTCAGCCGGCCGCTTGACCGCCGAGCCCACCTCCACGATCCGTTCGCCCTGTACCAGCACCTCGCCCGGTTTCACCACGCGCCCGCTCTTGATGTCCAGCAAACGAGCCGCGTGCAGCACAATCGGGTGTGGAGTTGTGGTCTGGGATGGAGTCTGCGCCGGAGAAAGCCCACTGAGCGACAGCAGCAATAAGGATGAGAGGAACAAACGGCGTTTGGTCATGTTGTCAGCAGGGAATGGTACCACTTTAAGATTTGCCGAGGCCACACTGCTTTGGGTTGGCGCAGCGCGTCCAGCGCTGCGATCAATGTCACCGACGATTGCGGGCTTTCATCCGCCCAGCTCCAGACTCTTCAACTCATCGAGCAACGCCTTCTGCACTTTCTTCTGGTGTTCCACGGTCAGCTTTTTTCCCCCCGACGTCAAATAGAACGCGTCGATCGCCATTTGTCCCTCAGTATCGATCAAGGCGATTTCAATGTTGCATCGTTGATGCGAAAGACACGAACTGATCCCGTGTAACAACCGCGGCCGGTCCTGTGCAATCACCTGCAGCAGCGTAGTCGTCGACGAGCATTCATCGTCAAAATCAATTCGCGTCGCCACCACAACTTTGACCCGGGCATTTTTCTCCCCGCGTTGACGATCACGCAGCATCTTGTCCAGATCCGCTTCACCTGCCAACACCGCGGCGATGCTGCGCTTGAACCGATCCCACTCTGACAAATTCAACTCCAGGGTGCGAAATCGGTCGGTAAAGTAGAGCGTGTCCACCACGGTTCCGGCCTGGTTCGAAAAGGCATGTGCCTTAACGATGTTCATTCCCCAAGCCGCCAGCACTCCCGTCAAAGTCGCAAACAACGATGCCCGGTCCCGGGTGACCAGCGTCAGCTCATACCAGTGCCGCCCCCGCTTCAGGTCCACCTGCACCGGATCGTGGCCAAACTCCTCCGCCATTTCCATATGCCGCATCACGTCCTCGGCGGAGTGTACCCGCAAATATCGCTGCGGAAATCCCTCCACAAAATCCTTGAACTTCGCGCCCATCCGCGGAGCCAGGCTGCGCAGCCGCGCCAGTTTTTCTCCGTTCGCATCGCCATGCACGCGCTGGTCTGCACTGCGGTTCAAGTAGTTCGCCGCGCCGATGTAGAGCTGCCACACATTCTCCGCTTTCCACGGCGTCAGCGCCTCTGGATTCACCGCCTTGATATCGGCATACGTCAGCAGGCACAACATCTTCAGCCGCTCCGGTGTGCCCACTTTCTCTGCGAAAGCGGACACCGTCTCCGGATTGAAAATGTCCCGCCGCAGTTGCGCCGACATTTCCAGGTGGTTCCCGATCAGAAACAGCACTACCGCGCGTTCTCCCGCATCCACATCCAGACGGTCCAGGCAGCGGCCGGCAATCTCCAAGCTCGCCTCCACGTGATTGCTGCCTGGCACTCCTTTCCCGGTGTCGTGCAGCAACAGCGCGAGGTAAAGCAGTTCCGGATCTTCCAGCTCCCCCAGCAACTCCGCATACCGTTTATCCCATTCCGATTGCGATTGCTTCAACCGGTGCAGACTTTCAATGGCCAGGATCGAGTGCTCGTCCACGGTGAAGCGATGATAAAAATCCCGCACCACCAACGAATCGATGGGCTTCAATTCCGGAAGCAGCAAGGTGAGCAAACGCAGCGAATGCATGGCCCGCAGCGCCTCCGCCGCATGGGGCTGCAGCAGTGTTTCCTGCAGGTAGAGCCAGAGTTCCGCCCCGCGCGGCGGCGTCACGGCCAGCGCCGGAAGCTCCTGTTCGATTCGATGCTCGGTGGTCGCACTCAATTTCAACCCGTGATGCGCCATGAAATGAAACAGCCGCAGCAGCATCTCGGGATCCCGCAGCGAAGAAGACTGCTGCAGAAAAATCATCCCATCCACCACAGAAAAGTCGGGACTCGACGGCCGCGACCGCCAGCCCTGAAATTGGCGCCGCAGCGAAGACCATGCCTCGGGAATCTCCTCCAGCAACTGCGTCACGGTGCGCTGCACGGCGCGAGCATGCCCGAAGTAAATCCGCATCCAATCTGCGGGGGTTAGGTCGGCAGCATCCGAAGCGCCTATCTTTTGCGCAGCCGCTTCGTCCTGCGCCTCCCAGCTCAACGCGTTGTCGTCGTGGCCGTGGCGGAAATGCAGAAAACACCGTGCCGCCATCAGAAACTCCAAAGCCGCATCCAGTTGCTTCCGCACCGGCGCGCGCAGCAAACTCGCGTCGGGCCAGTCGCCCAGCTTGCCCATGGACGAGATCAGCGCCAGCCAGCAAGCCACGTTGTAATCGCGCAGCCCGCCCGGCGTCTCCTTCAAATTCGGTTCCAGGTGAAATACTGTCTGCCCAAACTTTCCATGCCGCTCCCGCGTCACCTCGGCCAGCCCCTGCAGCAATGGTTTCGCTTCCCGCATCACCAGCTTGGGAATCACTTTGTCGTGCAGCCGAGCGAACAGCTCCCGGTCGCCCGCCAGGTAGCGGCAATCCAAAAGAGAGATGGTGAATTCAGTATTGTTCGGATCGAAGCGGTCGCATTCCGCCACCGTCCGCGACGCGGGACTCAACTTGAGCTTCAGATCCCACAACTCCTGCGAGAACCGCCGGACGGCCTCCTTGTGAGTTTCTTCGCTCCCGCGATGGGCATACAAAAAGAGCAGATCGATATCGGAATAAGGAAACAGCCAGCCGCGTCCGAAGCCTCCCGTCGCCACCAGCGCGAAATCCTGCAGCCCCGTGTCGTCGGCTGATACCAGGTCCCGCCACAGCCGCGTGAGAATGTCTTCGATGAGCCGCGTCCGCTGCGCAACCGCGGCACGACCGTCTCCCGTCATCGCGAACTCGCGCGCAATTCGCGCCGACTCCTCGGCGAGAGAACCCCGCAGTTCAGTGATCAGTGAAGACACTGCCGTCATGACCATGTTTCAATGAATCGACGTCTTTAATCGACGCTCGCATGCCGCGTGTCATTTTAGGAGAGGGCGGGTGACACGCTGCTGCTTAGGATGCCGTCCGGTCGTGCTCGCTCGAATGTTCCTTGTTTCCCCAGTCTGGTTGTGATCCTCGCCCAACCGCCGTCTTACAATGCTCCTTCGCCCCGCTCCTCATTGCGGATGCGAATCGCTTCATCCACGCGAGTCAGAAAAATTTTCCCGTCGCCGATCTTGCCCGTGCGCGCCGCACCCAGTATGGCCTGCACTGCCTTCTCTACCATTGCGTCCGCCAGCACAACCTCCAGCTTGGTCTTGGGGATCAGGTCCACACTGTATTCGCGGCCGCGGTAGACCTCGGTGTGGCCTTTCTGCCGCCCATGCCCTCGCACCTCGAGCACGGTCATGCCTTCGACGCCAATCTCGTGTAGCGCGCTCTTCACCGCTTCCAGCTTGGAGTTCTGGATGACTGCTTCAACTTTCGTCATGATGTTGTTCTCATGTTCGTGCTCCCGCCCGCGAGCTCCATGCGAACACAACACCGCACGCTCACTCTATCGTCTGCCGCCCCGGCACGGAAATCGAAACTATTTATCGTTCCCATCAGGATTTGTTATTGCAGAAAGGGAGCAGAAAAAAGCGCGACCACTCCCGGATAGTCTGTCTCTCACTTTGCCTTCGAGAAATCCTCCACCGCAAATAGCTGCCCACCGCGCTCGACCACTCCCACGCCGATCGAGTTCATGTCTGAATCCAGGATATTCGCGCGGTGGTTCGCGGATTTCAGAAACTCCTCTTGAATAACCTCAACTCCGGGGCCCTGGATCACGTTTTCTGCCAGCCAGACGAAATGCGCTCCAGCCTGCGTAACTCGCGAAGCCAGGCTGGGCTCCCCGGCAAACCCATGTTCCGCTGCACCATGTTGCGCCATCAACCCGGCATGCCGCCGCGCCGCCGTCGCCAGCGCTTCATCCCATCTCAACCCCGGCAACCCCTGGGCTCGGCGCGCTCGATTCACCCCGGCAACCAATTGCTGCTCCGCGGCACTCGCGCTGGTTTGCGCTTGCGCCGCCAAAATTGCGGAAACCGCAACCATCCCTAGAGCTGCCAGCCTGATCATGATTCGCATGTAGATCCCCCCTTGCAGCATCTTAACCCGGAGTTTCTCGCCTCCATTCGCGCCCTGCCCACCGAAAGTCTGGCCCCTGGCCCGTCACTATCGTAACCGTCACACCCACGGCAAAGCACTCACTTAGCCGTGTCCTTCTTTTCTTCCGGAGGCGCTGGCGGCTTGGCGAATTTCGCGTCATCCACCGGAACGTTCTGCTTGACCTCGCTCACCTGAATCGTGAACCTCCCAGCGGGACGCGCCAGCGTCCAACGGAACGGAATCTTCACACCGCCCGCTTCGCGATAGTCCGCATAATCGATCTGCGTGGGCATCCGCCCCAGCGGCGTCTCTCCATATCGAAGCAGCCGCAGCAGCAACCCAGACTGCTGGTCAAAATACAGTCGCAGCGGAGGCTTTCCCTCGCGCCGTCCAATCACCAGGTAGGCGTCGTGGTCGTCGATCTTCTCCGTGCCCCGCACCTGCGCTTGGCTGAACATCCCTTTCAAATGTGCGGCAAAGTGAAGATCCGCATCCATCGCTGCCCCGTCGATGTCTGGCCCATGCATTTCGTGCACCGGCTGCCCCGGAAAACCCAGCCAGCCTTCGTGACCGTCGAAAGCGGTCACGCTGTCTCCCTCGGGGGTATGCATGTACGATATCCGCTTGTCCAGGTCCTTCGAGAAAATGTCGATGGGAACGTTCCTGTCTCCGAAGGTAATCGTACCCTTCATCACCCGGCTCGTAATCTTTTCGATGGCAGCAGCTCCGCCCGTCGCCTGCAGATAGTTGTCGAACAACTGCTCGGCGGTTGGCCCGGTTGCTTCCTTCGCTTCTGCGCCTTCGTCCTTCGTTTCTTCGGCCTGCTTTGCTTCGCCGGTACCAGGTTTCGCTCCTTCCGCCTTCACCATAGGCGTCCCTATAGGATCGGCGCTGCCGCGGTGACATGAATAGCAGGTCACTTCGCGATGTCCCTCGAAGTTATCCTTGTTAATGGCGAACATCATCTCCATCATCTTCCGCGCCGTCTGTTTCGGCTTCTTGTCGTCCTTCTCAAACGCGCCCTGCACGTGGCAGTACTCGCATTCCACGCCCAGCGACGCCGTGATGAACTGCATCGCGGGAATCAATTGATCCGCCGGGATGCCCTTGAGCACCTGGATATTCTTGAACTGCTCCTCTGCCTTCTTCGGCCCGGCAGCGCCCGCCGCCTGCGGAACTCCGGCCGACTGCGCCTTCGCCACGCCCATCCCAAATCCACCAATCGCCAGAAATGCGAACATCCCAAACGCTAGCGCTAGTTTCCCGTTCATCGATTGAAGCCTCATTCCTACATGGAAGAACGCCTTCTGGTTCGCAATTTCCGCGGCGTTCTTCGCGCACTCCGCTATTCAAACTTTTGCGCGAGCGGTCACGGCTGGTTACTATAGACGTACTTACCCGCAACCTCCGCTGCGACGAACTTCGCCGGTAAAAGCCCGTCGACTCTTGCCTTTTCGTACGACGGCACAAACAAGAATACCCGCCCGCTCCCTGCCCAGTCCTGCTGCAAGTCCGCATCGCTCAAATAGATTTTGGGCGCATCCGCAAATGTCGAACCGAACCACATCGAAGTCGTCCGTCCCTCCACCAGATCGACAGGCCGGCGCAGATAAAACAGCAATGACGACCCAAACGCCTGGTCGCCATAGATCATCACCTTGTCTTCCGGCCGCATCCGCGCCGCGATCTCCCTGGCCAGCTGCTTCGACGAAAGATACGGACCAAATCGCCCCAAAGCAATGTGCGCCGCCACCAGAAAAATCGCCAATCCCGCCGCCAGCACCCAGGTCGCAGCATAGTGTCGCCACCGCAAACGCAGAATAAACGACGTCAACGGAGCCACCAGCAGCACCGCCGCCGCCAGCGCCGCCGGCAGCCGCAGCGCGGCAAACGACGGGTAGCTTAAATCCAGCATGTGTGACGTCGAAAGCGTATACGCGTTTGTATCCTGTTCACTCAGCAAACGTCCAATGTCTGGCTCGAACGGCAGATTCCGCGACTTCCACAATCCCACCACCAGCATCGCGCTGGCCGCAACCCCAATCACCGCCAGCCAGCCCGCGGAACTCGTCAACCAGCCCGCGCGCACGCCGCGTTCCATCTCCGCCCGCTCGCACTGCGCCACGCCGTCTGCCAGCAACAGCAGAAGCGGCAAGTACGCGGGGAACGTGTAGTACTCCTGGTTGGTGGAGATGGCAAAAAAGATCAGCACCACTCCCGCCAGAATCCAGCACAGCAGCCGCGTCCGCGAAGCGAAATCGCTTTGCCACGGCATGCTGCTCTCACCGCTTGCGCCCGCACTGCCACGGTGGCCTCGCCACGCCTCGACGGCAATCTTCACCGCCGCTGGCAGGTACATGCTCCATGGGAAGAGCCACACCAGATGCAGTGTCCAATAAAGCGTTGCCGGAAGCTTGCTATAATCCCGCGGATACCGCTTCCCCAGGAATCTCAGGAAATGTTCATTCACAAAATAAAACCAGAAGAAGCCGTGATGCTCGGCAGTGCCCGGATTCCGCAAACCCGCCAGAATATGCCACGGCGCGGCGATCCCTAAAAATAACGCCAGCCCTGAAAGCAGCCGGAACTCTCGCCACCGCCGCCATTCTCCCGTAACCATCAGAAAGAACAATGCCGCCCCGCAAGGAAACACCAGCGCGATCAGCCCCTTGGTGAGCACGCCCAACGCCATCATCGCGTATCCCGCGTACCATCGCCAGGCCGCGGCTTCCGGCTCCAGCGCCGTCAGGAAAAAATACAGCGCCGCTGCAATCCACAGGCTCAACATCACCTCCGGAATTAGAACCCGCGTGAACAGATACACTCCTGCGCAGGTGTAGACGAAGAGTCCGGCATAAATCCCTGTCCGCTCCCCGAACGCACGACGACCCCAGCAAAACCCCAGCACTCCCAGCAGCATGACCGACAGCACCATCGGCAATCGGGTGCTGAATTCGTTCACTCCCAAAACCTTGTAGCTGAATGCCACCATCCAGTAGGGCAGCGGCGCTTTCTCCAAATACCGGACGCCATTCACGTGCAGCGTGACGTAGTCTCCCGTCACCAGCATCTCGCGCGCCGCCTCCGCGTGCGTGCTGTCGGCATCATCCAGCAGTCCGGGTGTGAACATCGATCCCACATAAACCGCCAGAAACACCGCAGCCAGCGCCCAGTACGCAACTCTGGACCCGCGCCTGCTCTCGACTGGGTTTTCCAATCGCAAAGTTACCCGATTACTCAATTTTCGTTGCGCCGGATAAAATACTTCCACTTGTCCATCCCCGCCGGCACCGCCACATCAAAAAAGCCCACCATCATTTCTTGCGAAGTCTGATCGCCCCACGTCACCGTCTTCTCCGGATCGGGATTGTGCGGATTGTTCTTCGAATTGTCATACCAGGCCACCGCCCGTAGCCTTGTCCCCGCGGTCAATTCCCGCGGCTCCGCCAGCTTGTAACTCAACTGCCAGTGAAAGTGATAATTCACCCGCAGCAGCGTCTCCACGCTTCCATCTTCGCGCACAATGTCGTATTCAAACCGCTTCCCACGCAGATGCATATGGGGAAAGAGGCTGAGCAGAGTGGCATCGTTCGGCAGCGTCCCCTGCACTTCCACGCGAAAATCTTCCGCCCCGGGCGGAATGATCAGCGCATGATTGTTCAACTGCAAAGTGATCACTCTCTGCTTCGGCGCACTCTTGGCAAATACCAGCCCCACGCTCGTCTCATCGCGGGCCGCGTCTCCGTCGGTGGTGTAGTGCATCTGAAACACCAGATCCGATCCCGCCGGCACGAACTTCGCCATCCCGTCCGCCCAGCGGTCCGGCGCACTCCCGGGCGCATATACCAGCAACAGATCGCTGGTCGTCTCGTGCGCCTGCCGGCGCTCTTCGGGATCGCTCAACCTCGACGCCGTGAAAGGCTCACCCACCGGCGCATGCCGCAGCCACGACGAATCCGGGGGCCGGATGTAGACCACCGCATGGTGCACATGCGCCGCGCTCGAAGGCCGCACCTCCGCCATCTGCACCCACTTATCCTCCGCAAAATGCGTGGCTACAATCTCATACGTATATTCCACCTCGCCGCGCGCCGGAATCTCGACCGGCTCGGGCATCTTCACCACCAAATCCGGCTGCGGAATGTTCCAACCTTCACTCCACGTCCGTGGCGCAGGCGCATCGCGCGCGTCTCCCGCCGGCGCTCCCGCCTTTGCCCAGGCTGCAATCGTCGCAATCTGCTCTTCACTGAGCGACGGATCATTGGCAAAATGTCCGTAGCGAGGATCGGCAAACCACGGCGGCATCATCTTCATCTCCACCGCATCCGCAATTTTCGCGGCCCAGGGCCGCGTCTGCTCGTACGTCACCAGCGGCATCGGCGCCGCTTCTCCACGCCGATGGCAACCCTGGCACTTATTCTGGAGAATCGGAACCACATCCTTATAAAAGGTAGGGGCTGAAATCTTTTCGTCTCGTCCGGCTCGAACGTTCGGGATCTGCCACGCAGCTCCCATCACCAGAACAGAGACCGCCGCTACGAGAAGCGTCCCAAGCTTTTTCACGAGCGTAGAAACTCCAAAGTCAGCGCCCACGCCTGCCGCGCCGAGTGCGGCTCATACGATGCGCGTTCGTCGCAGAAGAATCCATGGTCGGCTCGGGAGAACTCGACATTCACATAAATCTTCTGCTGCGCTGTCAGAGCCTCGGTCACCGCTTTCCGGTGCTCGGGCGTAATATGCTTATCCAAACCACCCCAGATGAGCAACAAAGGCGCTTGCTGCTGGGCCGCCCGATCCAGCAACCCAGGCGCGATTCCCCCTCCGTAAAACGAAATTGCGGCGCGCAGCGGAACCACACTGTTGGCCAGAAATGAAACGCGCCCACCCATGCAGAATCCCACACTCGAAATCTCGTTTGGCTCTACTTGTGCATTCGAGCGCAGCCAGCCATACGCCGAGCGTACGTCCAACTCCGCCGTCTCGGTTGTCACCGCTTGGTAGTGTGGCATGAGGGCAGGAAAGTCCGTATAGCTGCCTTCAAAACCGGGCGGCGCCGTGCGATGAAATAGCTCCGGAGCAATCGCGACGTAGCCTTCCGCGGCAAACCGTTCGCTCACATTGCGGATGTGCCGGTTGACTCCAAATGCCTCCTGGAACACGACGAGCCCCGGATGCGGCCCGCCCTGCTCTGGACGTGCTACATAAGCCGCCATCCGAGTTCCGTCCGCAACCGCCAGTTCCACGCTCTCTTTCACCATGGCTGTTCCGCTCATACCCTTCCCTCTACCTTGGAAATGTTTCTGCTCGGCGCACTGCCGCAGTTCATTGGGATTTCCTCTTCCTAGTCTCGCACACCCGTAGTTTCCCGGCGCGCCCGCCCACCCGAAAAAAATGCTACATTGATCGCTTCATGTCCGCGCCCAATTCCCTCTTCGTTCGCGCCTGCAAGTCCCAACCCGTCGACCGCACTCCGGTCTGGTTCATGCGCCAGGCAGGACGTTACATGCCCGAGTATCGCGCCGTTCGCAAGCAATATTCTCTGCTCGAAATCTGCCAGAAGCCCGAACTCGCCGCGGAAGTCACCATCACCGCCGCTGAGATTCTCGGCGTCGACGCCGCCATCATCTTCGCCGACCTCCTTCTTCCACTCGAGGTCATGGGCCTGCCCTTCCACTTCGCCGCGGGAGAAGGCCCGGTCATCGAGAAACCCGTCCGCACCCAAGGGGACGTTGCCCAACTCCGCACCGATCGCGCCGCTGACCTGGGCTACGTCTCCGAGGCGGTGAGCCAGGTCGCGAAACATTTCGCCGGAAAACTTCCCGTCATCGGTTTTTGCGGAGCGCCCTTCACCCTCGCTAGCTACATGATCGAAGGCGGAGGTTCCCGCCACTACCTCCACACCAAGAAGATGATGTACAACTCGCCCACAGACTGGGATGAATTGATGCGCAAGCTGGTCGACGTCACCGCCGAGTACTCCGCAGCCCAGGTGCGATCCGGCGCCGATGTCATCCAGATCTTCGACAGTTGGGTCGGCTGCCTGAGCGTGGAAGACTACCGCCGTTACGTCCTGCCGCACGTCACCAGTCTCGTCCGGCTTCTGCACAAGACCGGTGCGCCCATCATTTATTTTGGCACCGATAGCGCCACGCTGCTTCCCGCGATGAATGAAACCAGAGCCGAAGTCATCGGTCTGGATTGGCGCGTCCCGCTAGACAAAGGCTGGAACGATCTCGAGCATCGCTGCGCGGTGCAGGGCAATCTAGATCCGGTCCTTCTTTTCGCCGACTGGAATGAACTGAAATCTCGCGCCGAACACATTCTTCAACTCGCCGCCGGACGCCCCGGCCACATCTTCAATCTAGGCCACGGCATCCTGCCCGAAACTCCGGTGGAGAACGTAAAGAAGCTTGCCCGCCTGGTGCAAGAATATTCTGCGTCTCTCGTCGCCACCAACGCACACCTGTCGCAAGCCGGAGGCCGAAAGCCGAAAGCCGGAAGCCGGGTCCCATGATTCGCATCGCGATAATCGGCGGCGGCATCTCCGGACTCACCGCCGCTTTCGCCCTCGAAGAACATCGCCGCGGCGGCGCAGCCGAATACATCCTCTACGAGTCCTCGCCCCACCTCGGGGGCGTCCTTCGCACCGAGCCCATCCAGGGCTGCATCGTCGAAGCCGGACCTGATTCCTTCATCACCGAAAAGCCCTGGGCCACCGATCTCTGCCGCAGGCTCGGCCTCGGCGACCAGCTCATCGGCTCCAATGACGCGGACCGCAAAACTTACATTCTCGTCCGTGGCCAGCTCATTCCCCTGCCCGACGGCCTGATGTTCCTGGTCCCAACCAAAATTCTGCCCACCGGACTCTCGCCACTTTTTTCTTGGACCACCAAGCTCCGCATGGCGCAGGAACTCCTCCATCCGCCGCGCGCCGCCCAAGCAGACGAAAGCGTAGCCTCGCTCGTCGAGCGCCACTATGGAGCCGAAATGGTCGACCGCCTGGCCGACCCGCTGCTCTCGGGCGTCTACGGCGGCGAAGCCGCCAGCCTCAGCGTGCGCGCCGTACTTCCCCGCTTCGCCGAGATGGAGCGCACTCACGGCAGTCTAGGCCGCGCCATGCTCGCCGCCAGAAACAAAATCCCGCGCCGCACCAGCGAACCTGCACCTCCACTTTTCACTTCTCTGAAGAACGGCATGCAGCAGCTCATCCGAACCCTCGCCCCGCGCCTGAACCCCTCCTCCCTCGTCACCCACGTTGCTGTGCAATCAGTTCAGCCCGAAGCGGGAGGCTGGACGGTATCTGCAGGACTGAAATCCGATCACTTCAACGCCGTTATTCTCGCCGTGCCAGCCCATGCCGCCGCAAAGCTGCTCGCGATCCGCAGCCCCGGACTTTCCACCGAACTTGGCGCCATCGGCTACAGCTCTTCCATCACCGTCGGCCTGGGCTACGACCGCGACGTACGCCAGTCGCTCCCAGCTGGCTTCGGCTTTCTAGTACCCCGCAGCGAAGGCAAGCGCCTGTTGGCCGCGACCTTCGTTCACAACAAGTTCCCCCACCGCGCCCCCGACGACCGCGCCTTGCTGCGCTGCTTCTTCGCCGGCTCCAACGCAGAAGACATCTGGCAGCTCTCCGACGACGCCATCATCGCCGCAGTGCGCGACGAATTGCAGCCGATACTCAGCCTGCGCGCCGCGCCCCTGTTCGCCCGTGTCTATCGATGGAAGTCCGCCATGGCCCAGTACGGCATCGGCCACCTGGAACGCCTCGACCGCATCGAGCGTCTGCGCCAGCAGTTGCCCGGTCTCGCACTCGCCGGCAACGGCTACCGCGGCATCGGCATCCCCGACTGCGTCCGCTCCGGGACCGACGCAGTAAAGCAAGTTCTCACTGGTTAAAGTGTGTGCCTTCTTCCCTAAGGCCGCTTGATGGAAATCCTGAGCGTTCCGTTTTAGGATTGGGTCGCTGCCACGCTATGGTCCGCCAGCGAAAAATCATCGTCTACCTCGCCGCCAGTGCCGACGGCTTTATTGCCCTGCCCGACGGCTCCTTCGACTGGCTCGACCGTCCGCGTCCGAAGGGCCACTACGGCATGGGTGGGTTTTATGGGGCAGGAAGACGTGCGACATGGCGCTCGACTTTCAAAAAAAGGCATAGCCGGGTCGGCCTTCGATATGAGAGTTAAGAACTATCTGTGTCTTCACACACAGTCAGCCGCAATCGGCGGCGCCGGCGGGCGCGGAATTCGTGAAAGAACCAATCAAAGCGTTCGCAACCCGTCTGCGGGAGGAAAAGGGGAAAGACATCTGGAGGATGGGTGGCGCTGGCATCATTCGTTCTTTTCTCGACGAAGGAGAGATCGACGAGTTCATGATTCACGTGATTCCGAAGGTTAGGAGCCTTACATAAATAAGTTCCCACACTACGATTAGGCTGGACATTTTCTCGGTCTGGTGATAAAGCACACTGGGAGACCCTGCAGCAAGGAGGATCCCCCACTGATGCCCCACAACGATTGGCGAGGCAGCAAACAAGAGAAGCTGCGCCTGTATTGGAAAGTACGGGAGGAACGGAAACAGGTGGTGCGAGAAAAATATGAGCGGCTGCAGCCGCATTTGGGAGAACGAGGAACGAGGTTGTGGGCGGCCAATGAAGCGCTTTCGTTTGGGCGGGGAGGAGTGCGGGCGATAGCCGAAGCCCTGGCCATCACTCCTAAGACCATCTTGCAAGGCAAGCGCGAACTGCAAGCCCAGCCGAGCCCGAGCCGCGATCTTGAGGGAGGCCGGCACCGTCGCCCCGGGGGAGGCCGGAAGTCGATCCTCGAGAAACATCCGGAATTGCGCAGCGTGATCGAGCAGATCGTGGATCCGGCCACGCGCGGAGATCCGATGAAGCCGTTGCGCTGGGTTTCGAAAAGCTTGCCTCACCTTGTGGCGGAACTCGGTCGCCAAGGCTACCAACTTAGCCTCACCAGCGTGAGCAAAATCCTGTACGAGGAATTGGGTTATGGCATGCAAGGGTTGCGCAAGACCCGAGAAGGTTCCTCGCATCCCGATCGGGACGCGCAGTTTCAATACATCAATCGCCAGTGTCAGGAATTTCAACAGCGGGGTCAGCCCGTGATCTCTATAGATAGTAAGAAAAAGGAACTGGTGGGGGATTTTAAAAACGGCGGTCGGGAGTGGCACCCCAAGGGCAAACCCGAATCGGTTCGCGTGCACGATTTCGAAGATAAGCAAAAAGGCAAGGTCACACCCCACGGCGTGTATGACATCGGGCGAAACCAAGGATGGGTGACCCTGGGGATAGATCACGACACCGCCGAATTCGCCGTCGATTCTATTCGTCACTGGTGGAGGCGCATGGGCCAGCCCACCTACCCTGCGGCCCAGGAACTGCTAATCACTGCCGATTCCGGCGGCAGTAACAGCTATCGAGCCAGACTCTGGAAGTGTCAACTGCAGAAGCTAGCGAACGAGACCGGACTCCGCATCACGGTCTGTCACTACCCTCCCGGAACCAGCAAGTGGAACCGAATTGAGCATCGCATGTTTTGCCACATCACCGCCAATTGGCGGGGTCGGCCCTTGGAAACTCGTGAGGTGATCGTCAACCTGATTGCCAACACCCAAACTAGCAAGGGCTTGACCATCCAAGCCGACCTCAATGTCAATTCTTACGCGAAAGGGATCAAAATATCCGATGAAGAAATGGCAAGGTTGAACATCATCCCGGCGGACTTTCATGGGGAGTGGAACTATTCCCTGTCACCCAGAGTCAGCACCGCCTGAGAAATTTATTTGTGGGAGATTATTTCTGGAAGGCTCCTTAGAGGCGAAGGCATTCCATGCATCGCGCCCCGCCGTCGCACCGTGCCACTGAAACTGATCTCCTCGACCAAGTTCACAGACGGCGTGGTCCAGCTGCACTATGCCGTCAGTAAGTAGTCTTTACGCCTGGTTAACCGCTGAGGCGACAGCCGCTGAGGTGACGCCGTACGAGCCCTACGCCGGAACATCAACCTTACTCACCCGCTGTTCCCGCCGCAGCCGCGCCACCACCAGCCGAATCTCGTCATACGTGACCTCCGGCGGTAAAGCGTCCTTCAAGGGCTTCAGCCTATCGACCCCAAGCCGAGCGCAAGCTGCCTCGATCACGGCCTGCTTGTTTCGATCAAGCCAAGCCGGTTGAAACTCCCAGTCGCCTCTTTCGACCAGATTGGCCACAGCATTCACCACCGTACCTAACTGCCGTCCGCGGATTTTCGCAATGTCTTCAAAGCTGCGGCCTTCGGCCAGCAGCTGCAGAGTCTCCAATGCGGGCGCAGTCTTTTTCTCAGGAGCCGCGGAAGCGCGAGCGCCATTGCGGTAGCGCGCGAGCGCCGCCAGAATTGCCTTTCCGTAAACCTCAGCTTTCCGCTCGCCAATTCCAGTGATGCCCAGCAGTTCGGCAATCGAAGATGGCCGCCGTCGGCAAATTTCCTCCAGGGTCGTGTCATGCAGCACAACAAACGCAGGAGCATTCTGTTCCTGCGCTGTAATCCGCCGCCACTCCCGCAAATATTCGCTCAGCTCCGCATCCGCGCTGGAAACACCGGGCGCAACCTGGGCTCGCGATCCCCTCCCTGCATAACTCACCCCCCGAACCGGCGCCACCATCCACTCCGCCGCGCTCCCGCACACGTCGCAAGCGCCACAAGTCTCCCACCTCGGAGCCTCCCCAAAATGTCCGCAAATTTGCCGATGCCGGCAGCGCCTCGACTCCACAAACTCCCGGATAACCCGGTACCGCTCCCAAGCCCGCTCGCGCTCCGCCGCGTCTGTAATCTGATTGGCAAAAAATCCCAGCAGCCCAGCGTCTTTCTTCTGCCACAGCAAAACGCAATCCGCGCTCGCGCCGTCGCGCCCCGCCCGTCCCGCCTCCTGGTAGTACTGCTCGATCGACTTCGGCAGCGACAAATGAATCACTGCCCGCACCGCCGCCTTGTTGATGCCCAAGCCAAAAGCAATCGTCCCCACCAGCACCCGCACTTCGTCCGACATCCATCGCTCCTGGTTGCGTCTCCGGTCATCGCCTCCCATCTTGCCGTGATATCCCACCGCGGCAATGTCGTGATCTCCCAGGAAATCCACCGTCTCCTCCACGCGACTAATCGTAGGAGAGTAAACAATCACGTTGCTCCCGGAGTAGCTGCGCAGCGCCTTAACCAGCAACTTCATCTGCTCCTGCCCTTCGCACTCGCGCACCAGGTATCGCAGGTTCGGCCGGTAAAAGCTGGCAATGTATTTATCGGGATTGCGCAATTGCAGTTGCGCCAGAATGTCGTGCCGCACGTGTCGCGTGGCACTGGCCGTAAAAGCCGCGATGGGACGATCGGGAAACTTCGTGCGCAACCGGCTCAGCTGCCGGTATTCCGGACGGAATTCGTGGCCCCACTCCGAAATGCAGTGCGCTTCATCGATCGCAAAGAATGCGATTGGCACCTGCTGCAACCATCCCAGGGTGTCGCCGCGAGCCACGCGCTCCGGCGAAATATACAGCAGCCGGTAAGCCCCGTCCCGGGCCCGGCTCATCACCTTCGCCTGCTCCGCTTCACTCAGCATGCTGTTCAGCACCGCCGCCGGAATCCCCATCTGCGCCAACTGCGTAACCTGATCCTGCATCAGCGCGATCAGCGGGGAAATCACCACCGCCGTCCCTCCAGACACGAGCGCCGGCAACTGATAGCACAACGACTTCCCCCCGCCCGTCGGCATCACCACGCACGTGTCATGCCCGGCCAGCAGGCTGCGCACAATCCGCTCCTGCAGCGGACGGAACGTGCTGTACCCCCAGTACCGCCGCAGCGGCGTCAGCAGATCCGTTTCCGTGCTCATGAAAAAAGTATAGGCCCTAGGGTAAACATCAGGAGAAAGCGAACGGAACATTGTTGCGGACACTTGGTCAAGCCGGGAACTACCCCGTGATACCCTGTGCCCTCTGTGTTAGAGACTTTTCCGCCCCGTACTTCACTTCCGGATACACCCTTAGAAACCCCACCCACACCACCCCAATCACCACAAAGCACAGCACGCTGCCTTCCGGCCCAACCATCCCTCCCGAAAGCCATCGTGGACCGTGCAAGGACGACTTCAGCAGATGCCCGGGAAAGATCGTCCCGCTGTCCGGCACCGAATAAAAAAACGTCTCTCCCCAATCCCACGCCGCGTGAAACCCCACCGCAAACCACAAGCTCCCCGTGCGCCGCAACGTCAAACAAAGGAAGAACCCAATCACCACCGCGGCCAGCAGGCCAGGCCACTGCTCCCCTTCATTCCGGATGTGGATCAGGCCGAACGTGCACGACAGCACCGCGGCCGACTGCCAGAAACCAATCGCCCGTGTCAGCGTGAACTGCGAATATCCGCGAAACAGAAAGTCCTCAAACAATCCCACCAGCAAAAACATCGTCGCCCAGAACGCCGCAAACCTCACAATGCGCGCCCCATGCATTGCCAGATGGCCAACCTCAAACACCCGCAGACCATACATCGCCCCGAGCAACAGCGTGATGCTGGCAAATCCCCATACTGCACCCATCCAAAACAATTTTCCAAACGCCTGCCGCCCCGGCAAACCATACACTCCCCACCGCCGCTTCTCGACTCCTCCCAGCACCACTGCCGGAAGCACCGCCGCCACCAGAAGTCCGAACTCCTCCAACATCATCGACCAAAGCCCATCCGCCCCAAGGTTGCGCGACCAAGCCCAGCGGCCCGCCGCAAACTGCAGCGGATAAAACATCGCGACATAAAACGCCAGCCCCCACCCCGCCCTCAATCCGTCCGGACCAAGAAACACCGTTCGCACATACGATGGCTGCACCGCGGCCGCAAAATCCGGCCCCGGAGCCCTCGGTTCCGGCGTAGTCGCTCCCGGGACCAACGATGCCCGCTCCTGCTTTGAAATGTTCGTCCCTTCATCCATTCGAACCTTCGTGTAACGAAGCCTGCCCGAGCTCAGGCGAAGAGTGTCCTTAGTGGTTGACGAATTGAGCCGCCACCACGCATCGCAGAAGTTTCCCCCAAGCGGCTCGGTCATGGTAAAACACTTCGTCCCGCCTTATGACCCGATTTTTCGCCCGCGAACGCTTCGGCCGCCCGCAGGTTCTCGCCGGAGCCTTGCTCCTGGCCTTCCTGGCGCAAGCCGTTTGGCTAGTCCATTCCGAACTCAACGGGTCCGAGTTGCCTGGAGATGTTGCCCCCAGCGCCCCCGAGCAAGCCCGCCTCGCCGCTGGCTGGCGCCAATTTCATGGCCGCGGCATCGCCGGCGCGCCTTTTCCCGATTCCCCAGGCTCGCTTCCCATCGAAGTCTCCCACGATGTCAACGGCTTCGATACCCAACACTCTCCACTTCTCTCGCTCGTAACCGAAGCGCCTCTATTCGTCTGCCCCCGGTGGCTGCTCAATTCCACTTGGCGCTGGCTCCCGCGCCTTCCTTTCCTGGCCTGCGGATTCCTTCTCGGCGCTTCGTTGTGGTATGTCGCGCGCCGTCTCTGCGGAAACACCGGAGGATTCCTCGCTCTCACCCTCTACTGCTTTTCTCCTTCCATGATCCGGGCCAGCGCCGTCTGGCACACCGAGCCTGAAATTCTAGCCGTCTGGGGATCCTTCGGCGCCGTCTTCACCGCCATCGCCGTCGCCCACACTCTCTACGCCCCGCGCGAAGTCGTTCTCTGGAACTGGCGTCGCATCGTCCTCCTCGGCGTCTCTCTAGCCATCGCCGTCGGAAGCCAGTTCTCCATGATCATCATCGTACCTCTAGCTCTAGCCTTCCTGCTCTACCTCGCGCCCATCCGCCGCGCCGCAGCCCTCACCATCTGGACCGCCGCATGTCTCCTGGCCGTAGCCCTACTCTTCGCCACCTACTTCTTCCGTCCCCACAACTTTTTCGAAGGAATGCGGCACGCCTCTTTCTGGGGAGCAACCTGGCGCAGCTTCACCGTTCTCGCCGTCTACCGCCAAGTCGCGCTCGATATCCTGCGGGCCTGTCCTGCCCTTGTTCTGCTGCTGCCCATCGCCATCGCAACTTACATTGCCTGGCCGCGCACGCGTTACTTCGGCAACACTGCTCCCGGGCTCATCGCCCTGCTGTTCATCGGACTCGGCATGGCCCATCCCGACCTGGCTGGCGCGGGATTTCTCCTCGCATCCGTCCCCTTCGTCCTAATCTTCGTCTCCGGCATCCTGGCCGACTTAATGGAAACTCCCGTTCGCCAGCTCGTGACCGCCTCAGTCTGGGGATTGATAGCCGCCGACATCCTCTGGACCCTGTACAAGCTAGCCCAAGTCCCCCGCGGGTGATCTTGCTCGATCAGTTGGGGACAGCCGCCTCGGCAGCCCACCCGAGCGCGGCAAGGCACCCGCGTGGAGCGGGCACTCCTGCCCCTGGCTTTGACGTTGCTCTTGCCTTTGCCCTTGGTCTTGCTTTTGCCGGCTGATGTCGACAACTGCTCCCGCCAACAATTCTTTACAGTTTCCTCGCATCCGCCTTTCTCGCAACTCGCCTTATTGGAGTATCATATTCCAGTGAAATGCTCCGTCCAGCGCTCGTTTCCGGCTTCGCCAGCGCTTCTCCTTATCCTCCTGCTTCCAGTTCTTCTTGTCTCCCTCAGCCCTGCTCAACACAACAGCGCGTCGGCAACTTCCTCCAGCTCCGGTCACGCCGTCAGCGGAGCCGCTCCCAGCGCCGTTTCATTCAGCCACACCAGCTCCCTCCCGGGCGCCTCTTCCAGCAGGACTTCGCCGTCCGCCAACGGCCACAATAACGGACATCCCCGCCACGGCGCCTCAACCGGCAACGTCTATTACCCCTACCTCTACGGTGTGCCCGTGGCCTACGCCGCCGATGACGCCGGCGCCTCCGACGAAGATGACGATGACGCCGAGTACCAGGGCGGTCCCACCATCTTCGACCGCCGCGGATCGGGTCCCGACTCCTACGTGCCCCCGTCGTACGAAGGCCCAGCCCACGCGCAAGCCCGGGAAGGTTCCTCCGAACCACCGCGGATCCCACCCACGCTAATCTTCAAAGACGGTCATCAACTCGAGATCGAAAACTACGCCGTCGTCGCGCAGACGCTCTACGATCTAACCCCGGGTCATTCCCGCAAGATCGCTCTCGCGGATCTCGATCTCCGGGCCACCCAGAAACAGAATGACGAGCGCGGCGTCAGTTTCGAGTTGCCGTCCTCGGCCCTGGCAAACTGACCATGCGCCCACTCGCCATCTTCGCGCTGCTAACCACTCTCACCCCATGGACCGCAGCCCAAAGAACCTCAACCGCGCACGCCGCCGTTCCTCGCCTCG
This sequence comes from uncultured Acidobacteriaceae bacterium, assembly GCA_963714225.1. Lineage (GTDB taxonomy): Bacteria > Acidobacteriota > Terriglobia > Terriglobales > Acidobacteriaceae > Sulfotelmatobacter. Next base: position 166,150 of record CAVQNY010000045.1, read on the forward strand.
CCAGCCCGCGCCTCAACTCACCCAGTGCCGGTTTTCCTTTCGGACAAAGCGCGCATCCCTCCGGATTCCGCCGATCATCTCCTTACACTTCTCTGCCATTCCCGTTCTTCGGCGATTTTTTCGATCTCGATGACATCTACTCCACCGGCTACCCCGTGGCCTCTCAGCCACCCATCATCCTCTTCAAGCCGCCCACGCCCTCTCCGGTACCTCCGATTATCCGACCCAAGCTAAGAACGACCGCGAATCGCCCTCGACTCAGCCGCTGATGATCGAGCTCCAGAACGGCCGCTATGTCCGCGTCACCAGCACCCCAGCCAACGGCGGCGAGGCTCTGCCCCTCGAGCCCAGCCACGCTCAACCCAACCATCCTCAGCCTGCGACACAAACTCGCCCTAATTCCTCCGCCGCATCAAACTCCATCACCCCCGCCAGCGACCTGCCCCCCGCGATTCTTGTTTTTCGTGACGGACACAGCGAAGAAGTGCGCGACTACGCCATCGCTGACGGCGTCCTCTACGCCCGCGGCGATTACTACACCGACGGATACTGGAACAAAAAGATCGCTCTCTCCACGCTCAATGTTGCCGAAACCCTCGAAGCCAACACCACGCGCCAAGTGAAATTCGTCCTACCCACCTCTCCCAACGAAGTAATCACCCGTCCCTAGTCTTACAGGTTTCCAGCATCCAAAATCTCGCCGCCGCAGTTTCCCCCTGTAAACCTCGGAGCCTGCCCCTTGAGCGAAGCCCAAGGGGCCCTCTGTGGTTAACAATTATGGGACACTCGCCACTCCCTGCCTGCAGCAATCACGCGCCGCCGCGTGCTACAATATGAATTCGATCCAAACACCAACTAACCGCCTGTAAATGCAACCCTTTAGCCCCAACTTCGCGACGATCAAAGCACCCAGCGTCGGAGTCCCAGCAGGAATAAAAGAAAAGCCATTAGCGAGAAGCCTAAGACCCAAGACCTAAGACCTTAGCCATGCCCGACGATCAAAATCCCGAACTCCCCCTGACTCCTCCCGGCGACGGCAGTCCCGGCGCTCTGCACATTCAGCCCGTAAACATAGAAGACGAGATGCGCAAGTCGTATCTCGACTATTCCATGTCGGTCATCATCGGACGCGCCCTCCCCGATGTCCGCGACGGACTCAAGCCCGTCCATCGCCGCATTCTCTACACCATGCAGCAGATGGGCCTCCAGCCCAATCGCGCCACCCGCAAATGCGCCCGCATCGTCGGCGACGTAATGGGCAAATACCATCCCCACGGCAATCTAGCTGTCTACGACGCCCTAGTCCGCTTAGCGCAAACCTGGAGCATGCGCTACCCGCTGATTTTCGGCCAGGGAAATTTCGGCTCTGTCGACGGAGATCCTCCCGCAGCCGATCGCTACACCGAAGCCAAACTAGCGCAAGTAGCCACCGCGCTCTTAGAAGATCTCGATAAAGAGACGGTCGATTTCCGTCCCAACTACGACGGCAGCGAAGTCGAGCCAGACGTTCTACCCGCGCGCATTCCGAACTTGCTAATCAACGGCTCCGACGGAATCGCCGTCGGCATGGCCACAAAAATTCCGCCGCACAACTTAACCGAAATCGTCGACGCCACCATTACGCTCATCAACAACCCCAACGCTCAGCTAGCCGACATTCTAAAGTTCGTCCAGGGCCCCGACTTCCCCACCGCCGGCGTAATTCACGGACGCGCTGGAGTCTTCGAAGCCTACCGCACCGGCCGTGGCCGCTTCATGATGCGCGCCAAGGCCGCCATCGAAAACATCAGCAAAGAGCGTCAGGCCATCATCGTTACCGAAATTCCCTATCAGGTAAACAAAGCCCGCCTCGTCGAACGCATCGCCCAACTAGTCAACGACAAAGATATCGAAGACATCTCCGACATCCGCGACGAAAGTGATCGCGACGGCATGCGCATCGTAGTCGAACTAAAGCGCGGCGCCGAGCCTCAGATCGTTCTCAACCAGCTCTTCAAACACACCTCCATGCAGGAAGGCTTTTCCATGATCCTGCTGGCGGTGGTCAACGGCCAGCCCCGCGAAATGGGGCTGATCCAGGCCATCAAGCACTTCATCAATCATCGCGTCGAAGTAGTCCGCCGCCGCACCGCCTTCCTGCTGCGCAAAGCCCGCGAGCGCGAGCACATCCTCGAAGGCTATCTCAATGCGCTCGATCATCTCGACAACGTAATCACGATAATCCGCGCCAGCGCCAACCGCGCCGACGCGAGAGAAAACTTGGTCGCCTACTTCGGCGGCAAGAAAATCGACATCAACACCACCGGCCGCGCGCCCAAGCAAGATCCCGAAAAGCCTTTCACCGCACGCCAGGCCGAAGCTATCCTCGAACTGCAACTGCACCGCCTGACCAAGCTCTCGATCGATGAAATCTCCAACGAACTAAAAGAAACCCGCGACCGCATCGAAGACTACGAATCCATCCTGGCTTCCGAAAGCAAACTCCGCAAAGTCATCGTCAAGGAACTAGAAGAAGTAAAGGAACTCTACGGCGACGAGCGCCGCACCCGCATCGAAGACGAAGCCGCAGAAATCGTCCTCGAAGATCTAATCGCCGACGAACAGGTCGCCGTAACCTTCAGCCACTCCGGCTACATGAAGCGCACGCCCATCTCCACCTACCGCATGCAGCGCCGTGGTGGAACCGGCCGCACCGGCATGAAGACCCGCGACGAAGACTTCGTCGAACATCTCTTCATCGCCTCCACCCACGCCTACATCCTAATCTTCACCAACAAGGGCAGAGTCTACTGGCTCAAGGTCTACGAAATTCCCGACGTCAGCGCCGCCGGCCGAGGCAAACACATCGGCAACCTCATCGGCCTGCAACCCGGAGAAACCGTCCGCACCATGCTAGCCGTGCGCAACCTAGAGGAGGAAAACAAATTCATCTTCTTCGCCACGCGCAACGGCCTGGTAAAGAAATCCGAGCTCCGGGAGTTCATTCACGTCCGCTCCAACGGCATCAACGCCATCAACATCGAAGACGGAGACGAACTCGTAGCCGCCCGCATCACCAACGGCAACCAGATCGTCTTCATAGCCACGCACGAAGGCATGGCCATCCGCTTCGACGAGAACCACGTCCGCCCCATGGGCCGAGCCGCCTACGGCGTAAATGGCATCCACCTCGAAGAACGCGACTACGTGGTGGGCATGACTGTAACCTCGAAACCGGAAGCCGAAGGCACAGAGACGGACCATGTGGGGACAGGGGAGGAGCATGCGGGGACGGGCGCATTCGCCCGTCCGGCGAGCGAGGCGAGCCCAGCAGGGGATGCAGAAATCCCAACCACCGAAACCGTGGACCTGACTCAAAAAGGCACCCTAATTCTCTCCGTAACCGAAAACGGCTATGGCAAGCGCACCCCGGCCGATGAATACCGTCTCACCAACCGCGCCGGCAAAGGCGTAATCAATATCAAAACGACGGAGCGCGTAGGCAAAGTGGTAGCCATAGCCCTCGTAGATGACAACTCTCAGGTAATGCTGATCAGCCAATACGGCAAAATCATCCGCATGGATTCCAAAACCATCCGCGAGTCCGGCCGCAACGCCCAAGGCGTCCGCCTCCTCCACATGGAGCCCGGCGACCGCGTAGCCGCCGCCGTGGTCCTAGCCCCAGAAGAAGAACCCAACGGCAACGGAGGCACTCTGCTCCAGTAGGAAGTGTGGCAAGTTAGGAAGAGTTACCAGTCCAGAGGTGTTGCCAGTGTGGGAGTGTGCCCGTGTGGAGCGGCCAGTCTTGCCCGCTTGCTTTTGACTTTGGCGGGCTTTGGCCCCTGAGGTCTTTCTGGGCAGCTCGCCACGAGGTACCAGGTACTACCTAACTCCCTGCTTCCGATTAATCTCCCACGAAAACTCCGTGAAGAAATTCAGCAGCGTCCCCCACCCCACCTGCTCCGCCGCCGCCCGCCCACCATTGGTAAACGCGTTCTTCGGACTCGGTTTCCAAGCCGTAGAAATCATTCCTCCGCCAAACGCTCCTCCATACAAAGCCCACTGCGGACGCAAATGCTCCTCACTGCGATCATATGTCACTAAATTCCTGATAAACGCATGCCGCGTCCGCCGCCACAACCCCTGGCACTTGCATTGGTCATAGCGCACTTCATATCCCAGTTTCGCATTGCCCAAAGCCGCCAGCGTATTCGCCGAGATAAACTGTCCTTCCCGCGACGCGAATCGCTCCGCATACCCTCCCCACCCACCCTCCCACTGGTAAGGCACCCCGCGCACCTGGTCAATCCCCGCCGCAAACATTCGCTTGATGTAAGCCTCCGGAGTAGTGAGCGTCTGCCGCAGATAAATCTCTTCCCGCTGCTCTCGAGTCGGCGAAACCAGCGGCCGCTTCCTGCCCACATACTCACCGGCGATCCACCCCGACTCCCAGTCCCGCGCCTTCTTCAGCCCCGCCGCAGCCGCATCCTTAGTAATTTCGATCGGATTTCCACTCTGCTCTTTCTTCTTACTCTCTCCCGGCGCATCTGGGAGCTCTTTCCCCGTGGCCTGTCCAGAATTCTGCGCCGGCTCCTGCGCCCACGCGCGGCCCAAGCCCAGAACACCAAATAAGCATGCCATCACAAACACAAAGCACGCCCTATCCTGTAACCCCTGTGGTGAAGCGTTTGACTTTTCCACCAGCGAAAACCCCCAATGCTAAACTCCCTTGGATGCCTCGCTCTACAACCCCGTTGTAGGTCAAAGCGTAGAACGTCTCGCCGCACTAAGCGATGGCATCTTCACCGTAGCCATGACGCTGTTCGTCGCCGACCTCCGCGTCCCCGCCCCCGAAGCCGTCCACTCCGAGCACGACCTCCGCCGCATCCTAATCGCATGATCTCCGCGCCGTAGTCTCGCTAAAGAGCGCCATGACCCTCGGTGTCTTCTGGATCGGCCGGCAAACCCAGCTCAACCACTTCGCCCGCTCCGACGGCAATGTAGCCTGGATTCACCTCTCTTTCCTCTGCGCCGTCTCGCGCACCCCACATCTCTCCTAGCCGAATTCATCCACTACCGCACCGTCCTCCTCGTCTATTGGAGCAATATCCTTCTCCTCGGACTCACACTCTTCTGGAGCTGGAGCTACGCCAGGCGCGCCAATCTCCTAACCGACGACTCCCGCCCGAGGTTCACCCGCAGTAATCCGCCGCATAGGAATCGCCCAATCTCTCTGCGCAGGCGCGTCACTCTGCTTCATCGACAGCTACTACAGCATCGCCGCCATAATCCTCGTCCAGATAAACTACACGATAGTCCCCAATTCTGCTGGGGACTCTTCTCCCGCAAATCGTCAGAGCACAATCCCGAGCATTCGATTTCCGCTCTCATCGGAGTAACATATTCTCGACCGATGAATCTTCGCGTCTTTCTTACGGTCGCCTGCCTGGCGCTGCCCTCCGCATCTTTTGCGCAGAGCGCGGCCGCTCCCGGCGCCCACTCCGAGGATGTGCAGACACGCGCCGAAACCTTGCTCGATAAAGCTCGCCAACTCTCCGACATCCGCTCTCCCAACGCGCCCGCATTCCGGCTAAAGGCAACTTTCTCCTTCATTGGAAAAGACCTCGAGACCGTTCAGGGAACCTATAGCGAAGTGTGGGTTTCGAACTCGCAATGGTCCAGGGAGACCGTCGTCAAAGATTCCCGGCGCGTTGAGGTCGGAGGCGCGACCCGCATGTGGCAACTCGACAACACGGAAGATTTTCCCGAACAAGCCGCCCAACTTCCTGGCCTAATGAATATCTTTCCCCCGAAGTCTGCGAGTTTCGCATTCGAATCAATCGCGGACCAGGCTGAGGTGGATCCTCCGGCCGAGTGCGCCATCACTAAGCTCTATCTCCGCCATCGAAAATTCGCCTTCTGTTTCGATAAAAAGAGCGGAGCGCTTCTGGAGAAAAGTTTTCCCGAAACGCGGCCCATGAACTCGGTCGACATTTCCTGCAATTACGGCCTGTTTCACAAATTCGGCGACCGCTGGTTTCCCCGTGAAATGGCCTGCTCCGAAGATCGGCATAAGAAGATCGAGGCCAATATCGCGGAGCTCTCCGTCGAGCCATCGCCCGATCCCGCGCTGTTCACCCCGCCCCCAGGAGCCATCGAGATCGGCACGTGCTCGGTCGCCACCTTCACTCCCAACCCTAAGTCGCGATTTGGATTCCGTGACGAAGCCTCCGCCGTAAGTGTGATGCTGTCGCTGGTCGTCGATACAAAAGGCAAAGCACAAAATGTCAGGGTGCTGCGACCCGGGAGCAAGAATTATGACAAGTCGGCCCTTGAAACAGTCCGGCGCTGGCGCTTCCAACCCGGCACCTGCAATGGTGACCCTATGCCACTTCAAATCAGAGTGGAGGTTGACTTCCGCCTATATCGCTAGCCTCTCGGTACCAGGTACTCGCAGCTCGCCCCTACCCTCGCTCAAACGCATGCTTCTTCTCCAACTCTTCGACCGCAGTCCGCATTGCAGCTTCAAATCGTTCCGCCTGCGCCATGAGCCGAGCGGTCGCCTCCGCCCACTCACCGTCCATCCGCACCAATCCATCCGCCGCCAATCGCCCTCCAACTTCCACCAAGTGCTCCGCAGTAGTCTCCAGATACTGGGCCTCACTCGGATCCCAAATCCAAACTCGCTCTTGCCCACCGAACTTAGTCTGCCAATAAAGCTTCCGCTCCAAGAAAGCAGCAATCACTTCATCCGAAGCTTTCCCAAACACCCACTTCTGCCGCTTGAAGTCATAATGCCGGCTCGAAAACGCCACCGGCTTCAGCTTCCCCGACTTTACAAACTCAATCTGCTTCCGGTCCACTTCCTTGCGCAAAGCATTGATCACCGGACTCTCCGCATCCTTAGCCTCCAGCGACGCCAGCACTTCCCGAACCGTAGCCGACAAATTCACCGCCACCGGCGCATGCAGCCCGTCCGAACCCTCCAGCCGGATGTCCCCATGCAGCACCCAAAAATCCGCCCCCGAACTGGACCGGTGAAACGGCCACTCCAACTCAATAGTCAGCGGCAGCCCGCTAAGAGTTACCCAAATTTTTTGTCGATCACTCCCACCCGCCAGCGCCATTTCGAGATCCCCATTATTGATATAAATGAAGGAAGCCCGCGAAGTACAAACTGGAAACCAGAAACCGACAACTAGGTACCAGCTACTTCTTCCGCACCCTAGCCCCCATCCGCAACAATTTCCGAACCGTCCCCGTAGGCAGCCGCTTCATCTGATCATGCAACTCAGTCACCGCCTCAAAGAATCCCGCCATAGCCGCCAACCGCTCCCGCGTAAAATCCGCCCCCGGCTCCTTGGGATCCAATTCCTCCAAACACCGCCGCAGCAACTCCCGCGTAGGATCAATCTCCCGCCGCTTCCTCTGCTCAATCACCAGCCGGAACATCTCCCAAACATCTTTCATCGACTCATAGTGTTCCCGCCGGTCGCCCAGCACATGCACCGCCCGCACAATCCCCCAAGTCTCCAGCTCCCGGATCGAAGTGCTAACATTCGACCGAGCCACGCTCAAAGTCTCCGCAATCTCCTCCGCCGGCAGCGCCCGCGGCGACAAATACAGCAGCGCATGAATCTGCGCCACTGTCCGGTTAATCCCCCACCGCGTCCCCATCTCTCCCCAGTGCAAAATGTACTGCTTCTGCATCGCCGTCAAAGTAGCCATATCAGTACTTTCAGTTCAATCAGAATCTACAGAACACACCGCCGCCATGTCAACCACTCCACGCTCTCTTGGATCTTTGCTCTGGATCTTGTACGTCGGCTCTAGGATCCTGTCATCCCGGTTTCGCCAGCATCAAGACCGTCCCGGCGGACGACGACGCCGCCGCTGACTAGCTATAGCTACTCGCTACTAGGTACTCGGGACTCGCTACCAGGCACTCGCGCCTCGCCACTCTGCTTAACCACCTTCTTCTGAGGAGCCTTTCGCTCCGCCTCCGCCCGCTTCCGCTCCTGATACCGCCGATCATGAAACGACTGGTCCGACGCTTGTTTCTTCATCCCTCCAGCTTGCCACACCCCCGCAAACATAGCCAGCCCATGTGCAGACAAGGTGCACCAGATATGCCTGTGTAGAGCGGACACTCCTGTCCGCTGCCTTTGACGTTGACCTTGATCTTGACGTTGATTCTGACGCCGATTCCAGCTTCTTGAAGCACCGAGAGTGCGGATACACCAGTGTGGAGACGCGGGCGACTCGCCCGCGAAAAGGCGGAAACTGCACCTGACGCGGAGACTCATGTGTTGGACAGCCACCCTCGGCTGTCCGTCGAGCAAAGCTCAACAGCTTCCTGTCGCCACCATGATCCTGTCATGCCGAGCGCAGCAGGATCGCCCGAAAGACGATCCCAAACAATCGAAGCATCCCTACCCGTCGCTACTCACCCAAAGCCTGATCAGGAGTTTTCACCCCGAAGGATCCATCATATTAGGTAAGCTATGCTGGGGCGGCGAGCTAAACGAGCTTCTCGCAACTCGGTTGCGAATGAATGGGAGGCGCAGGCATGCGGCGTTCGGGTTTAAGGGTCCAGGTCAGGGCGGCAATCTCACGCCTAAGAAGATGGGAAAAAACGGCAACCGCATTCCGCGTCTTTTCAGGAGCCCAGCCGAAGTCTTCTTCACCCAATACTGGGGTCCAGTCGACGAAAGCGTCTATCACCTCATGCATGAGCTAGCCCAGGCCAAGTCGGCAAGCGAAGGAAGCACCATAGATTATGGCGTGATCGATGGCACGGACCCACAGGCCTTGATGCAGGCATATCCGCGGTTCTTCGCGTGTGGGCGCTGAGAATCCTATGCACCCCACCCTCATAGCCGAACTGCTCCACCCCTTCTTCGAGGAAGCCAACGACCAACGACCCACGACCCACGACGACCTCTATCAAGGCATATCGACGTACATCGATATACTCCTCCGCTGGAACGCCCGCATCAACCTAACCGCCATCCGCAATCCAGAAGAAATAGTAACCCGCCACTTCGGCGAATCCCTTTTCGCCGCCTGCCATCTGTTCCCGCGTGTTTACCCCGTGCCCTCTGTGTCCGCCGTGGTAAAGGATTTCGACTTTGACCCTGCCAACGACCAACGACCAACGACCAACGACCGCGCAGCCGAGCGCGTAGCAGATGTAGGCTCCGGCGCCGGCTTCCCCGGACTCGCCATCAAACTGTGGGCCCCCAACGTCGCCCTTACCCTGATCGAGTCCAACCACAAGAAAGCGACCTTCCTCCGCGAAGTAGCCCGCGCCCTTACATTGACGGACATCGATATACAAAACGTCCGCGCCGAAGCTCTCCCCCCATCCACCTTCGACGTAGTAACCCTCCGAGCCGTAGAGCGCCTGACCGACGTCCTCCCAACAGCCGCCAACCTCCGAGCCCCCTCCGGACGCCTAGCCCTCCTGATCGCCTCCGCCCAGCTCGAAGCCATCCATTCCACTCTCCCCCACCTTACCTGGGATCCACCAATCCACATCCCCCAGTCCAAATCCCGCCTAGTTCTAGTCAGTCGTCCGGAACCATTAAGGTAAACAAGTGGAGTGTAAGGGCCAATTTATCCTCAAAATACTGCGCGGAATGACGTCCAACCCTAGAATGGGCTATTGAAAGTGGAGAGCATCGGCGCTTTGCGCCAGTTTTCCTGGTCGACTCCGCTCCGAAAATCATCCAGTGTTCCAACCGGAACACTCAGCGTAAATGTTCCAACTGGAACATCATGAAGATATGTTCCGACCGGAACATTTCGACGATGTGTTCCAAACGAACATTGAACGAGTGTTCCAGTCGGAACGTATGTGCCGCACTTGGCAAGGCCCGCACGCCAAGGGGATCCCACCCAACCAAATCGCTCGAATGTTCCGACTGGAACATTCAAGCTGTTTGCCCATGGCGAGTGAGGGGAGCGGCTAAAAAGCTGCGCGAGTGTTCCGACTGGAACACTGGACACGTTTTGCACACAAATTCAACTTCTGCACAACAATCGACCTTGCATTCGAAACGTGAATCGCACTATTCTTCCAAAAGCTCTGGCTCCTCGACAATTTATGGGACGCGTCATCGCTGTTGCCAATCAGAAGGGCGGCGTGGGGAAGACTACGACTGCCATCAACCTAGCCGCGTCCTTCGCGGCGGCTGAAGTGAACACACTGCTCATTGATTGCGATCCGCAATCGAATGCCACCAGCGGCCTAGGTCTGGTGAAGGATCCGGAACGCATTTCTACGTACGACTTGCTGCTGGGCGCAGCCTCTTGTGAGGAGGCGCTGGCAACCACTGAGCTGGAACAGCTATGGCTGATCCCCTCGCACAAGAACCTGATTGGGGCAAACATTGAGCTGGTGGAAGCTGAGCGGCGCGAGTATCGCCTGCGGGAAGCGATCGCGCCCTTGCGTGATCGCTTCCAGCACATTGTGCTGGACTGTCCGCCGGCGCTTGACTTGCTGACGCTGAACGCGCTGGTGGCGGCTGACTCAGTGCTGATTCCTATGCAGGCAGAATACTTTGCTCTCGAAGGCATCAGCGAGTTGATGGACACAGTGGAGAGGATCCGCGCGGCCTTGAACCCAGGGCTTGAGATTGAAGGTGTGGTGCTAACCATGCTGGATGAGCGGACCAACCTGGCGCAGCAGGTGACGGCTGAGCTGAGAAATTATTTTGGGGCGAAGGTGTGTGAGACAACCATACCGCGGAACATACGGCTGGCGGAGGCGCCGAGCCATGGGAAGCCGGCGCTGGTGTACGATCCGCGGTCGAAGGGAGCGGAGAGTTATATCCGGTTAGCTAAGGAGATTCTTGGGAAGCAGTTGGCAGCCGCCAGTTCCCAGCCATCAGCCATCACCCATCAGTCGTCAGAAGAGGCGGAGAAGCCGCTGGGTGCGGAGGAGATGGATAAGACGGCTTAATAGATCGATGTACGTCGATATATATATTGATGTACATCGATATACTGAAGAGAGTCGGGGCCGGCCTGCTGCAGGCAGGTTGCATAGGTCCATTAGGCCCGCAAAGGGCGCGGGCCTTCAGGATGACAGAGTTTGGAAAGGGAATAAGGGATGACTACTACTTCGGCGGCGGAGAAGTTGGTTGGGCATGGCGTGGAGAAGAAAGCGGAGAAGGTGGAGAAGCGGCGGGCTTTGGGGCGGGGGTTGGCTTCTTTGCTGCCGGGGCCGCGGGTGGTTGCTCCTAGTAGCGAGTTGCGAGTACCTGGTACCGAGCCTTCCGCGCACTTCGACGGGGTTCGGGCTGGCTCCTTCGCGAAGGACACTCAGGACGCAGCCGTCGCATCCCCCCAGGGGCTAAAGCCCGAATCATTTTCGCCTCAAGGCGGCACGGCTGAAGCCGTGCCCTTCCCTTCGTCGCTTGCTGCCAGTGTAGCGGGCGCGGAGGGCCATGGAGGTGTCGGCAAAACCGAGATTCCTCGCTTCGCTCCGAATCACAAAAGTGATGGGGCAGCGGCTACACTCGAACCACCGGCTTCACCGGAGCTGGAGGCTAATGGGACAGGAGTCTCCGACCCATACAAGCCTGCTTCCCATGAGCAAATGCCGTCCGCCGCTTTCGCGGCTGGACAGCCGGGGGCGGCTGTCCCCACATCGACTGGCCCTTCATTGGAACAAGCTGACGCGCACGAGGTGATTTCTATTCCGGCGGTGGCTGAGGGTGGCGTGGTGGGCAACCGGGTGGTTCATCTTCCGATCGATGTGATTGAGAAGAATCCTTATCAGACTCGGTCTGTGTTTGATGAGGAGACGCTTTGGGAACTGCGGGATTCGATCAAGGAACATGGGGTGGTGCAGCCTGTCGTGGTGCGGCCGGCGGAGGAGGAAGAGCGTTACATCCTTGTTCTCGGGGAGCGGCGGTTGCGGGCTTCGAGGATGGCGGGGAAGGAGACGATCCCGGCTTTGGTGCGCCGGCTCTCGCCGCAACAGGCGGCGGAGATGACCGTGTTGGAGAATATTGTCCGGGAGGATTTGAATCCGATCGAGCAGGCGGAGGCGTTCCGGGTGCTTAGCCTGGAGTTTAAACTGACGCAGGCGCAGATTGCGGATCGGATTGGATTGTCGCGGGAGACGGTGTCGAATTACATGCGGCTGTTGCGGCTGCCGCGGAAAGTGATGGATTACATGCTGTCGGACCGGCTTAGTTTCTCGGACGCCCGGGAGATTTTGCGGCTGGAGAACGACGACGCCATCGAGGCGGTGGCGGAAGAAGTGGTTACGCATAAGTTGAAATGGGATCAGATTGAAGATCGGGTGATGCGGATCAATGGGTCGTTTGCGATGCTGCCGGGACAGACTCTGCCGGGTGAAAAGAAGAAGAGCGGTGGGGCGCGGTGGATGGATCCTAATGTGCGGGCGGCGCAAACGGATATGGAGCGGACTTTGGGGATGCGGGTGAGGATCAGGGATCGGCATGGCAAGGGGAAGATTGTGATTGAGTACGCTAGCGTGGACGATTATGAGCGGGTTACTTCGATGCTCCGTGGTAAAGAGTAGATAGTACCGAGTACCTAGTACCGAGTTTGGGAGGGCGGCCTGGTGGCCGCCTTCTTTGTTTCGGGTGGCCAGGAGGAATCACGAACGTTAAGGAATCTAGATGGTAATGGTGGAATGTGCTGCGGAATTTTGCGAATTATGATGGAGTTTGTGGGCGGGAATCTTGGGAAAGTGGGTGACGGCCTTGACTGAAGTCGAGAAAGTCTTGGGATCGGTGGCGGCGCAATTGATGAATGGCGAGGAAGTTCTTCTCGAGGACCAGAAGATTCGCGTTAAGCGGGTGGGGAGCGGGCGTCTGCGGATGGTTCAGTTCCGGATGAATGGGCGGGTGTTTGAGGCCATCGAGCAGAACCGCGAGAAGCCCAGCCGATGGGGTCAGCTGGCGCGGGAGAAGCATCAGGTGGTGCAGTTTCGCGATGTGGAGACGCATAAATATGTGGCGGTGTCAGTGGATGGAGAGGTGCAGGAATATGGGAGATAGTACCGAGTTACGAGTTGCGAGCGCAAAACCAAGTCACGGCGCGGGTGCGTGCCCGTCCCCGCACAAGCAAGCTCGAGGCTGCCAACACTTGAAGATTAGCACCTCAGGGGCTGAAGCCTGGCGATTCTGGTAGCTCTTGGCGCAGGCCTGGAAGGCCTCGTCCACCCTTGATTGTCCCTTCTTGCGGCACGGCCGAACCCGTGCCCTGATACAAGCTATAACGGCCAACCTATCGCAGCGCTGGAAGCGCTGCGCCACCCAAAGACGGGGCTTCGCTCCGTGGACAGCCCCTTCGGCTACGCTCAGGGCAGGCGGGGGCGGCAGTCCCCCACATAGACGCGCCGTTGCGCGGCTTGGCCAACTGGACCGGACTTAGGGACGGCCTAGACCGAATGCCAAAGTCTTTACCATGGTGCCGTTGGTGTCGTCGTCTTTGAAGGCCCAGACTACGGCTCCGCCGAGTCCACCAGGAACGCGGAAGTCGACATAGAGGGCCTTTGCCCAGGCGATGTAGGGATCGTCGTAGGTCCAAAAGGTTTGGGTTGCGGGGTCATATATCCATTGCGCGATTCTGATGGGATCGTAGTGATGCTTGAATCCGGTCAGACTTTCGAGCGTAAGGAACGTGGCTAGCCCGGCAGTTTCCAGACTGTCGCCTGCGGGCGAGGGAGCCGGCCCGGTCGAAGTCTGATACAAGCCGTTCTTCACGTCGGGAACGCCGGTCCAGCCATAGCCATAGAGGGGCACGCCGAGCACCAAGTGGCTTGCGGGCACACCAGCGTTGAGGTAGGCGCGCACCACGGCATCAACGAAGAGGCCCTGGCCATAGTTGGGATCGTGCCGCGAGTCGAGGAGCGAAGCGGCATCGTTGGTGACGGTCTCCCACGTACCGTTCAGGTCGTAACCCTGCAGATTGAAGAAATCGGTTTGGGTAGCGACCTTGGCGAGTTCGATGTCGGAATAGTTCTGGGAGCCGGCGGGCGCGAAGATGGTGAGGAGATAGTGGTGATGGTTGACTTGGCCGAGGGCGTCGAGTTGATGGCGGAACTCCTGGAGCAGGAGGGTGAAATTCTCCTTGTCAGACGCGGCGGGAAATTCCCAGTCGATATCGATGCCGTCAAACAGGTCTGGGGCGGATATGCCGGGACCGATGTTGCCGGCGAGGAAGAGGTCGATGCAGGAAGTGGCCAACTGCGAGCGCAACGCTGGAGTACTGGCAGCGTAAGAGAACCCTGCCGCGTTGGTGCTTGAAGAGCCCCCGAGAGAAATCATGATCTTGAGGTTGGGGTGAAGCTGCTTGAGCTGTTGAAGGGCGGCAAAGTTGCCATACAACGGTCCGGGATATGGTTGGCCGTTGACGCTGGGCAGATAGGGATCCTGGTAGTCGGCCCAGGTGTCGGCAAGCTGGCATTGGGCGTTGGGGGCGCCGGTGGTGGGCGCGACGTTGCCGAAGGCATAAAGAAGATGCGAGAGGTGGTTGGCGACGTCATTGGATTGGAGATTGGCGACGTTGTAATCGGCGGCGTAAATGCTCCACTCCTCGAAATATCCGGCGAGGATTTTGCGTTGCGCGCGGCCGTGAGCATGATCGTCGGGGGCTTGATCGTCTTGAGCGAGGGCGGCGGGCGTACTGGATGCGAGCAGCAGGGTCATGAGCAATCCGGCAGACAAAGCCCGCCACATGCGCTGAGAGAAGGTGTGTTTCATGGGGGTATCCTTCCGGCTGAAATGCGAACCAGGGCAGTATAGACCTCTATAGCACGTTAGGCAATCGCAATTGGCAGTTCTCGGTACTGGTGCCGATCAGGCTGTTTAATGATATATAGCAGTTTGCAAGGACGATGTTCTTGCACGGGTGGAAGTTGCGGCCGATGCGGCCGGAAATATAGGCAGGGGTGGAGTGGGCGCAGGGATCCTTCGACGGCCTGGCTCGTCCTTTGGACGATCCTAGTTCGCTCGGCATGACAGAGGCAATTTACTTGGCGAAGAAGTAGTCGAAGGATTTTACGGCGGTGAATTCGTCGTCTTTGACGTCGAAGACGGTGTAGAGCTTGGTGACGTTGAGCACGTCCTGGACTTTCTTCGTGAGGCCGAGGAGTTTGAGTTCGCCGCCGGCGTTGCGGACGGTGGTGAAGCCGCTGACCAGTTCACCGACGCCGGAGGAGTCGATGTAATCGACCTGGGCGAGGTTGAGGACGATTTTTTTCTTGCCTTGGGCGATGAGCTGGCGGACGGTGTCGCGGAGCTTTCCGGTTTCGTCGCCTAGAGTGATGCGTCCGTTGATGTCGACGATCGTGACGTGGCTGACTTCGCGGGTGGTGATGGTCATGTTTTCCAGTTTCTAGTTTCCGGCCCGTGCATAGGAGTTCGGGTGAATGGTAGAGGGTGAGGCTTCGCAAGTCAATGGGTGCGAAGTTGAATGGTGGAATGCAGCCGATTGCGAATCGTATTCCAGCCACGCAGAGGCCGTGCTGGCGCAGGCACACCGCAGGTCCCTCGACTTCGCAAGATCATTCAGAAAGCGAATGATCTTGCTGCGCTCGGGATGACAGGCTTGTGGTGGAGCTGCCAGTCCTTAGTTGCGCGGAGCAATTTTCCTTATGCAGAGCAATTCTCGTCAGTAGCTAAGCGAGTCGACGGTGCGCACGGTGGAGATGGGTTGGGAGTCGCGGATTTCCTGGATGGGAGAAGTGACGATGGGGGTGTCGTATTCGGGGTGGCGAAATTCGAGGTGCATGCCGCGGCCTACGTACTGGAGCTTGAGCATGGAGCCTCCCCAGGTGGAGCCGGCGATAGCGACTTGAACCGGGTCGGGACAGAATTCGGGATGGCCGGAGATGAGAGCTTCGCTGCCCCCGAGGAGGACGGCGGTGTAGCAGTGGTGCATGGTTTGAATGTGGAGAACGGTGGAAGGTGGAAGATCGTGGAGGAAGACTCCGCCTTCGATTTCCGATTGGATGATGGCGTGGTTGACGTCATCCGCCAGGTTGGGGTGCGGGGTGAACATTACCGGTGCCAGACATAGGGTACTGGGTTTCGGGCGGCCGGGCAAGGGTTGTTTGGAATTTTCGTGGAACTTTGGGACGGGGGGCTTCCGGGGAGCTTACGGCCAAGCTTTAACCACAGGGGACACAGGGGTAGGGCTGGGTTAGGGGATGATCGCGATGGAGCCTTTGGGACCGACGATTAAGGCTCCGCCGGCGGGGTAGGGGCTAAGGGCGTTGAATTGGAGGCCGGACTTTTTGGGCGGGCTGATTCTGGTGGGATTTCGGGGTGGGCGGAAATCATAAATGAATTTGGGGCCGACGAGGAAAAGGCGGACGTGGGCCTGGTTTTCCGCAAAGTCTTGGGCTTTGGGATTTTTGCGTCCGCGGTCGTAGCCTACGGCGGAGTAATAGGACTGGGGAAAGATTTGGGAGAGGGTCCAGGTTTTGCCGCCGTCGTTGGTGAAGGCGAGGTTGGGGCCGTCCTGGCTGGGATGTTTGTAGTCGCCGCCGGCGATGACGCCGTGAGTTGGGTCGCGGAAAACGATGGAGAAGATGCCGGCGGAGTCGGGGCCGTGGAGCATGGGAGTGTCGAAGACTTGCCAGGTTTGGCCGCGGTCGGGGGAGTGGAAGACGCGGGCGGCGCGCCCGCCGGTGGCGAACCAGATGTTGGGGTCGGGGGCTGAAGCCGCTTCTTTTTCCGAAGACTGATGCAGCGCTGAAGCGCCGCTCTTCCACGGTGGTGTCGACGTAGTGGAGTTGGGCCCGGCGCCATGGGTCGCGCTGGCGAAACCAAGATCCCTCGCTTCGCTCGGGATGACAAGGGTGAGGGCGCTCGGGATGACGGAGCTTTGTGAGTTCGCGATCACAGTAGTCCTGGAGAGGATGGCGAGGCAGGAGTTGCTGGCGGCGAATGCGGCTTCACCTTCTATAGCTGGCGGGAGTTGATCGGGTGGGATGGGTGTCCAGGTTTGGCCGTCGCTGGTGATCAGGAGTTCGAATTTCAGTTTGCCCGTGTCTTTGCCGGTTTCATCGGGGATGGGATCGCCGAGAACTATGCCATGGGTTGGGTCCCAGAAGACCATGGAGTCGAAAAAGCCTTTGGGATTTGTATTGGTGAACTGGAGCTGCCAGTGCTGGCCAGCGTCGGTGGTGTGGTAGATGCGGGACTGGTCGCCGGGACCGGCGGACATGAGAAAGGCTTCGCTGGCGGAGAAGGCGACTACGGCGCGGAAGTCGAGGGCGGCGGCGGCGGGGACTTGTGCGTGAGTCCAGGTGCGGCCGGCGTCGGTGGTGAGCAGATAGGTGCCGTGGGTGCCGGAGGCCCACGCGATAGTTTGCGAGACAGTACTCGCGCCGCGGAGGTTTTCGTTGGTGTGGGAGGGATGGGTTTGCGGGCGGGGCTGGGCGACGGCGGTAGCGGCGAGGAGGATTAGCAGGGTGCGCATGGGGAGATTGTCGCAGAAAAAAGCGGGAAGAGGTGGCTGGGAGAAATTGCGCGGGAGTTAAGGTTAAGCGCCGGCGGTATCGGCGGTGCCGGCAAGTTGCATGGTCCTTTGCTGCGCACAGGATGACAGTCCTCAATTCTGTTTCACTGCATGTACAGGAATAGGGCCGTGCTATTTGGCGACGAAATCGGCGAAGGTGGCGGTCTTGCCGAAGTAGATGCGGAGGGTGCATCTGGGGCCGACGTGGGCAAAGGCGACTTCGAGGGCGTCCGCGGGTTGGCTTACCTGTTCGGTCTCGATTGCGGCGCGGGCGAGGTCTTGCTTCTCGTCGTAGGCGGCGCCGGGGGTCACGTTCTTGTTGACGGCGAGGGTCCACTTTTCTTTAGCGGGGATGGGGTAAACCGTATAAGCGCCGACGGGGATGGTGGAACCGGCGAAGTTGAGCTGGGCTTCGGTAAACAGAGTCATGGGAGCGCCGCCTGGAGCCCAGGGCCTGCCGTTGGGAGCTTTGTCGTTCTTGGCGCTGACGGGGTTGTAGCGAATGTAGACCTGGCGGCCGTCGTCGAGATTGCAGGTGGCGGTGGTGGGCTCGGATTGTGCCGAGCAGACGGCAGTGAGCGTGAGCAGAATAAGAACGGCGACGACGAAGCGAGCGCGGAACATGGGAGACCCTCTGGGGCAAGAGTGTAGCGCCGAAACGGGCGGAGGGAAAGAGGATTTGAGTTCTGGTCTTTGGGCGCGGCCGGGCTTCGCCCCGGCCGGACAGCCGAGGCGGCTGTCCCCACCTGCATTCCTTCCACACGAGCGTTGCTTCGACACGGGCATCACAAGCCCCGTTCGTTGCTGGTCTTCGGTGATGTACTCAGCGGGTAGGTGGGTTGCTACCGTGAGTGGGGAGTACCGGGCAGTGACACCGGTACTGAGCGAGGACGAGACTCATGGCGACAGTGCGGCTGAAGATTCTTTACGGTGAAGGGGATGGGGAAGCACAGGCGGCTTTGGCAGCGGCATTGGAGAAGGCGGGGCACACGGTGGAGAAAGCGGTGGGGCGTAAGGCCGTGGAAGAGGCGATTGGCAAGGCCAGCTTCGACCTGGTCGTATTGGGGCCGACACTTAGCCGCAATGACCGGCACCATCTGCCGTATATGGTGAAGAAGGCGCAAGCAGAAGTTAGTGTGCTGGTGATGCACGCGGATGGAAGCCGGCATCCTTACGTGGATGCTTGCACGGACACAGGGGCGAGCCTGGAAAATGTGCTGGCGCGGATTGAAGGGATGGCGATTGCGGGGATGATGCCGGCGGCAGCGGCGGCTGGTCGATAATACCTGGCAGCGAGTTGCTAGAGGGCCGGCTTTCGGCCGCTCTTTCTTCTTGGACGGAGGAGAACCCTCAACCACAGGGGGTCACATAAGGGTCACAGGGTAATTCCTATTGGTACGAATCTGGTTGGTTAGCTGGTGGGATCGATCGGGGCTTGCCGCGCTCCTTTATCGATCTGCCGGGCGTGGCGCTTGATAAACACAGCGTCTTAAGTAATTGCGCATAGTCTGCGGAGGACTTCGTTGCGAGTGGTCCAGGTCGCGAACTCGGATTCAACCGCGCTAATGATGTCTTTGAGATTCTCGAAGTAGCGATTATGCAGGCAACGACGGCGCGTGAGCTTCCACACGCGCTCGATCGGATTGAGTTCGGGACTGTACGGGGGAAGGAAGTCCAAAGCAAAGTGGTGGGCGTGCTTTTCCCGCCACGCTCGGTGCAGGCGGGAGTGGTGATAACTGGCATTGTCGGTGATGACTACAACCCGTCTTTGAGTCCCGCGGCTGGCGGAGCGGAGTTGCTGGAGAAACTGAAGAAAGCCGGGCCCGTTGAATTTTCCGGTTTCCAGACGGAACACAAACCGCCCATCCCGTAGACGCACGGCCCCGAAATAGCCCACGCTCTTGCGGGTGGGGGCATGCAGGAGGACGGGGTCCTTGATTTCTGGCGGGATCCACATGCGGCAGCGCGAGCCATGCTGCTGAAAGTGCACTTCGTCGGTCGCCCAAAGATCGACGCTGGTATTCTGCATCAAGTCTTGGAGTTTTTTTTATGGGCTTTCTGCGCGACGGGATCGGCATGGGCCAGCGCGGGGCGTGGTTTGCGCAACCGGAAGCCGAGTTGACGGAACATGCGCTGGCACTGGCGAACCCCGATGGAGATGCCGTACCTTTGCTCAATCCAGGTACTGAGTGTTTTTCCATCCCAGATGTTCCCACTCAAACCAATCTCCCGGGGCGGGTGGCGCAAAATTTGATCCACCGCCTGCCGTTGTTTTTCCGACAAGCGTCGGGGCCGTCCTGGTCGTTCCCCCTCCAACAATCCCGCCAGACCATCTCTTTCAAAACGACCGACCCAATACTCCACCGATCGTGGTGCATCGCCCAGAAGATGTGCCACCTCCGGGCAGGTCATGCCCTGGGCTACCAAAAGCACTCCATGGAGACGGTGATCGTAGCGAGATTCTTCCGAGCGGCGAATCTCATCCTGCAGTCCGAGAATGATGGTGGGAGAGTCCGCAATGGTAAGTGGTTTCATTCTTCTATGAAACCACAACCTCATCGCTATGCGCAATTACTTATGTCGTCATGTTAAGAAGTGGAAGTCCGAGTCGCTCGGGCCGGAGTGAGCTTTGGGCGAACCTGGTTGGTAATAGTGGAAAGTTCCGAGCATTTTTGGCGGTTGATTCGGCTGCTGGATATAAGGATAGCTGTCTACAAGACCGTGTAGTGGTCTTCTTTTCTCAAGAAACTTCTTCCTGACAACTTTTGAGAAGCGAATCGGTCGCCAATACATCCAAGCCGGTGTGCGGTTCGTCCTATTGCTGGCTCGCTTTGCTCGCTGGACAGCCCCTTCGGCTTCGCTCAGAGCAAGCTGAGGCGGCTGGCCCCAGTTGAGATTCTTGGCTTCTTCAAAAACCTTTTAGGAGGGTGCGATGGGAATTAGTGCGGAGTTGCTGCCGGAGTTTGATCTTGAGATGGCGTCGGCTCGGCGGACTTTGGAGCGGATTCCGGAGAACAAGCTGGCGTGGAAGCCGCATGAGAAGTCGATGACGCTGGGACGGCTGGCGGGACACATTGCGGAGCTGCCGGGGATGGGAGTGAGGGTGATGAAAGATGATGCCCTGGATTTTCGAAATCGGCCGGCCGGCGAGATCGCGCGCAAGCCGACGGTGGCGGAGTCGCGCGAGCATGTGCTGGAATTATTCGATAAGAATACTGCGGCGCTGCGGGCAGGGATCGCGGGTGCCAGTGATGAGCATTGGGCTAAGAACTGGAAGCTCTCGGCGGGAGAAATAACGTTTTATGACGGCTCGCGGATGGGTGCGATGCGGCGGATGGTGATGAGCCACATTATTCATCATCGGGCGCAGTTGGGAGTTTATTTGCGCTTGAATGAAGTGCCGGTGCCTTCGGTATATGGGCCTTCGGCGGATGAAGGACGGTAGAGTGTGGGGCGTAATTGTTTTTCGTCACCCGAGTCCTATAATTCTCGCCTCAAGATGGGGAGGGTTAAATACGGGCGCCTCTAGCCGAGTTCCACCGCTCCTGACCAGACCGGCCCCCGGCGACCCGAAAAAGTATGGCGGGCGGGACTTTCGCGTCTATCTGGATCTAAACGCTGACGACAGGGTTTTACTTGCGCAAGGCGGCCCCGTTGTTGAATCAAACAGGCCGGTAATAGTCCGCATTAAAGTAGTCCCTGAGCATTCCGAATGCGCCTCCTCCTGTGGCGCGGTTCTGATAACAATCGCGCCACCATCGAATCAGTTGCTCAACATTGGTGAACACGAATTGCCCTAAATTGGGATCAAAGTAACGCAGTTGCGGACTCCTCAAGCAGTCGAGGCCCACTGCATGTGCGGTTGTAGCTCTGATGCTGAGCTTTACAGCGTAGCGGAAGGCCGCCGCTTCAATGAAGGATCTACGAAGGTTGTCGATGTTCTCATCCCTGGTGGAGAAATCTGAGATCGGTTGTGACGATCGATGATGTACGAGAATCGCCACTTGCTTCTGGGCTTTGTCAGGTTTGTCGCTGCGCACTCCGAGCGTAATATATAGCGTGTCATCCTCTTGCAGATCATGGAAGAGCACTTGGAGTGCCTTTCCCTTTGCAAAGCCGCGCGCCGCCGGCACAAATCGGCCCTCGGGTTCCTGCATATACGACTCGACGTTGTGCACCTGATCGAAATATTTGTCCCGAAAGATCGTCTTTCCCTGTAATCGATTCCGGAGCCACCATGAAACAAGACCGTCGCACATGCCTTCACTTTGATGGTAGGGAACTACGCTGGCTCCCAATCCCATCGCTAACGTCCGCGCTTCTTGATTTGTTGGCATTCGGTCAACCGAAGCGCAACAAATTAGCACAACTTGTGGCTCCCTCCAAATTGCCGTGATCCAATCAAAAAGGGCCTCACTGCCGTAGTCGAAGTCGAACGGATGCGGCTCAGATACGCATGAGCCGTTGGCTAGCAATGTTGCCAGAGCCCGAAACTGGATGATCTGAAGGGGGAATAGCACCGATGTGGGGTGAACATTCGGACAGGGGACGAAAAGAGACCGCTGGTTACTTGGAGCCCAAGTTATTGCGATGTCGAACTGATCTGCTGGCGCTTCCTGCAAGTCGATTGAGTGGCGGGTTGAAGATAGCTTTGCCCGCAATACGTTGACCCACCCTCGCCTCCGGCCTACTATTGGACGACTCCATGATCGGCCAGACCATCTCGCACTACCGCATCGTCGAGAAGTTGGGCGGCGGCGGGATGGGTGTGGTCTACAAGGCTGAGGATGTCAAACTCAGTCGCTTTGTGGCTCTCAAGTTCCTCCCCGACGACGTAGCCAAAGACCCGCAGGCACTCAGCCGCTTCCAGCGCGAAGCCAAAGCAGCCTCTGCACTGAATCATCCCAACATCTGCACCATCCACGAAATTGACGACCAGCACGGCGAAGCCTTCATCGCCATGGAGTTTCTGGACGGGATGACGCTGAAGCGCCGTATCGGTGGGCGACCGATGGAGACGGAGTTGATTCTGTCGCTGGCCATCGAGACTGCGGACGCACTCGACGCGGCACACGCGGAAGGCATCGTCCACCGCGACATCAAGCCTGCCAACATCTTTGTCACCAAGCGCGGACATGCCAAGGTTCTGGATTTCGGACTGGCGAAGGTCATGGTTACACCGAGTTCTTCGAGCAACGTTGCTGCGGTTAACACGCAAACGGGTTCGGTGGACGCGGATCATCTCACCAGTCCCGGCTCTACGCTCGGCACGGTTGCCTACATGTCTCCGGAGCAGGTGCGCGCCAAAGATCTCGACGGACGCAGCGATTTGTTCAGCTTCGGCGTCGTGCTCTACGAAATGGCGACGGGTACGCCACCGTTTCGAGGCGAATCCACCGGTGTGATCTTCCAAGCGATACTTGATCGGGGCCCAAGTCCTCCGACCCGCCTCAACCCTGACCTACCACCGAAGCTGGAAGAAATCATCAGCAAAGCGCTCGAGAAGGATCGCGATCTCCGCTATCAAACTGCAACGGAGATGAAAACCGACCTGAAGCGTCTCAAGCGCGACCATGATTCGGCGGAGAGGCAAGGGGCAACGAAGGGTGGCGCGGCTGCGACCGCATCCAAAGCAGCGCCGATTGCGGAGAAATCGGTCGCGGTGCTCTACTTTGAGAACCTGAGCGGGGACAAGGAAGACGAATATTTACGTGACGGTATGACCGAGGACGTCATCACTGAGCTTTCAAAGATCAAGGAGCTACGCGTCTTCCCGCGCGCCGCCGTGCTTGCGTACCGCGACAAGGCCGTCACCGGTCCTCAGGTGGGACACGAGTTAAGCGCCACCTATGTGTTGGCCGGCAGCCTGCGCCGCGCCGGCAGCCGGCTTCGCATCACCGCGCAACTCGTGGAGACGCACAGCGGCCACTCTGCGTGGGCCGAACGATTCGACCGGGAATTGAAGGATGTTTTCGAAGTACAAGACGAGATCGCCCGCAGCATCACGCAGGCCCTTCGCATTACCCTCTCCCCGCAAGAAGAAAAGGCTATCGCTCGCAAGCCGACCGAGAATACGCAGGCGTACGACGCCTATCTGCGAGGGCGCAGCTACGCTCGTCGCGAGACCCGTCCTGATCTGGAATTCGCGCTGCAGATGTTTGATCTTGCCATCCTGCTCGACCCGGATTTTGCCTCAGCTCATGCGGGCATCGCACACGCTTGCGCAATGATTCATGGATGGCATGACCCTGCTCCCCGTTGGATCGATAAAGGACTGGCCGCGTGCGAGCGGGCTTTGAAATTGGACCCTCATCTCGCGGAGGTGCTGGTTGCTCGAGGATTGCTCTTTTACGCGCAAAAGAAATATGGGGAAGCGATCGAGTACGCTCGAATGGCCATTGAGCGCAAAGCGGATTGCCCAGGCGCTTATAACGTTCTGGCACGGTCCTATTTTGCTTCAGGCCGCTTCCAGGACGCTTGCGCTCTCGTCGAGCGCGCACTGGAAGCAAACGGCGATGATTACAACCTTTACATTCCAATTGCCAATGCCTTGGAAAACCTTGGGCAGACCGAAGCCGCCCGCGAGATTCGCCAACGCCATACGCGCGTTCTTGAACAACAATTGGAGATGGTACCTGAAGACGTCCGCGCACGGGTCCTGCTTGCCTCGAATTACGCTGGGTTTGGAGAAGTGGACCGAGCGACTGTGGAATTAAAGCGAGCCATTGTCTTGCGCCCCAACGACTCTAACATCCTGTTTAATGCCGCCTGTGTCTACGGCCGCCTTTCACGGAAACAGGAGGCGCTGGCGATGCTAAAAAAGGCCAGAGAACACGGTTACCACAACGTTGCGTGGATGTCTCGCGATCCTGATCTTGCTTGTCTCCACGGCGACCCAGAATTCGAACTTCTTGTTGGAAGCGCCGAGCACGAGCACTAGCCCTATTCCCCTCAGATCGCGTTGGCATGTCAGTGCGCGCGTGGCTTTGTCCAAAATGGTGTGAGTCACTATGAAAAATCCTGCTTTGGAGCAAATTTACGCGCAGAGACTATGCCCCATTCTACGAGCCAGCGCGGTCAGTACATTTCCTCTAAAGAACGTATCGTCACGATTGAAGACTCGGCGGAACTGCGACTGAAGCAGCGCCACGTGGTCCGGCTGGAATGCCGGCCCGCCGACGCGGAAGGCAAGGGCGCGGTCCACGCGCGGCAACTGGTGACCAACAGCCTGAGAATGCGTCCCAACCGGATCGTGGTGGGCGAGGTGCGAGGCGAAGAAGCTCTCGACATGCTGCAAGCGATGAACACAGGCCATGACGGATCCCTGACCGCGGTTCACGCCAACAGCCCCCGGGATGCTCTCGCCCGCATGGGGACTATGGCCATGATGGCGAACCTGAACTTGCCCGAAAGGGCGATTCGAAAACAGATCGCGTCCGCGGTTTCTCTAGTTCTTCCGGTGGAGCGCTTCAGCGACGGAACGCGCCGTCTCACCCCTATCGCCGAAATCACCGGCATGGAATCTGACCTGATCAGCATGCGGGAGCTATTTGTGTTCGAACCGCAAGCAGTTTCATCCGACGGGCGCGTGCTCGGAATTTTTAAGGCCGAGGGCATCCGGCCCAAGTTCGCCGAAAAACTCAAAGCCGTCGGCTTTGACCTGCCCTCAAATATGTTTGACCAACCTGGCAGACACTGGTAGTCAACGGCACCGCTAGGGAGGCTTTGACTGCGTGGGTTCGCTTTCGCGAGCCAGCCTTTTCGAACCAGCCACTTCGCTCAGGATGAGAACCCAAGTGCCATGCACCTTAGTCACTTTGGCCGTGGGTGCGCAGTTCGCTAAGATCGCAAAATGGATTTAGAGTGCTTGATCGTGACCTGCGATCCCACCCTGTTAGGTCATGTCCAAGCGGGTTTGGGTACGCACGGAGCCTCGCTTCACCTCCGCCAGGATTGCGCGAGTGCGATCGAGTTCGTCTCCCGCCGGCATCTGGATGGACTTGTGGTCGACTGTGATGATGTGCCCGGAGGCGCAAGAGTACTGCCCGCGCTACGGGCCGCCCCCGCGAACAAGCAGACCCTTATTTTGGCGGTTTTAAACGGTATGACGAGCGCCCAAGAAGCTCTCGATCTAGGGGCCGACCTCACACTCAGCAAACCGATTCAGCAGGCCCGATTACGCAGCATCCTAGAGGGCACCGTTCCCAAGATGGAACGCGAACATCGCAGGTATTTCCGATACTACGTTGATCTGCCTGTGCGGTTTCAGAATGCTCTTGGGCAATCCTTCACGGCCAGGATGAAAAACGTGAGTGAAGGCGGGTTGGCCATCAAGCTCACTGATCCGCTGCGACTCAAAGGAGTCGTTACCGTGGAGTTCGAGCTTCCCAGCCTCGAGCCCCAGGCTTTTCATGCAAAAGCGGATGTAGTTTGGAGTGACTCCTTTGTGATGGGCCTGCGCTTCTTGTACGTCAGCAAAGACTCTGGAGTTGCCCTTCAGGCTTGGCTAGACTCGTTAGAGGGTCAATCCCATTTCCGTGAATCGGTTCAACCAACCTGCTGACCGGCTGGGTTCCTTTCCTTCAAACCATCGATTGCAAGAGCGGCTTCCCGGAGAGAATGCCTGCGGCGGGGGTGGCGCGCAGGCTGGTCGCATAGGTCCCTTCGACCAGTTCAAGACCGGTGCTTCGGCCCGCAATTCGGCCCGCAAAAAGCGCGGGGCCTCAGGATGACAATTCTGGAATGGGGTCGGAGTCCGCTGCTATTCGAGGATCACGTTCATATCTAGATTGTGGGCTAGGAAGGACCAGGTGTCGGCGGTTTCATCGATTAGCTTGGTGATTGATTTGCCGGCGCCGTGGCCGGCTTTGGTTTCGATGCGAATCAGGACGGGGGCTGGTCCGGCTTGATCGGCTTGCATGGTGGCGGCGAATTTGAAGCTGTGGCCGGGGACTACGCGGTCGTCGTGATCCGACGTGGCGATCAGAGTGGGGGGATATTTTGTCCCTGGTTTCAGGTTGTGCAGCGGCGAGTAGGCGTAGAGGGCTTTGAATTCTTCGGGATTGTCGGAGGAGCCGTAGTCGGAGGTCCAGCCCCAGCCGATGGTGAATTTGTGGAAACGCAACATGTCCATGACGCCGACTTCGGGCAAGGCTGCGCCGAAAAGATCGGGACGCTGGGTTAGGCATGCGCCGATCAGCAATCCGCCGTTGCTGCCGCCGCGAATGGCGAGCTTGGGAGTTGAAGTGTAGTGGTTGGCGATCAGCCATTCGGCGGCGGCGATGAAGTCGTCGAATACATTCTGCTTTTTCAGTTTCATTCCGGCCTGGTGCCACTCCTCGCCGTATTCGCCGCCACCGCGCAGGTTGGGCTGAGCGTAGACGCCTCCCATTTCGAGCCAGACAACATTCGGGACAGAGAAGAACGGGGTTAGAGAGATATCGAATCCGCCGTAGGCATAGAGCAGGACGGGATTCTGGCCGTCGAGCTTCAGTCCTTTCTTATAGGTGAGAAACATGGGGACGCGGGTGCCGTCTTTGCTGTGGTAGAAGACCTGTTTGGTTTCGTAGCGGGTGGGATCGAAGTCGACCTTGGGCTGGCGGTAGACAGCGCTTTTGCCGGCTTGCGGATCGTAGCGATAGACCGTGGCCGGGGCTGTGAAACTGGTGAAGGCGTAGAAAGTTTCTTTGTCTTTGCGTTTGCCGCCGAAACCTGCGGCGGTGCCGATGCCAGGCAGGTCGACGTTGCGCAGGAAGGCGCCGCTCAGGTCGTGGACGCGGACTTCGGTGCGCGCGTCTTTCAGGTAGCCGAGGAGAAACACATTGTCCACGACATTGGCGAACTCGAGTTTGTCTGGGCCCTGAGGAACTATGGTCTTCCAGTTGGCGCGCTCGGGATGGCGGGTGTCGATGGCGATCACGCGTCCGCGGGGAGCGTCGAGATCGGTATGGAACCAGAAGACGCGACCGTCGTTATCGATGAATCTGTACTGGGCATCGAAGTCGTCGAGCAGCCTCACGACTTGGGAATCCGGCTGCGTGAGATCTTTGTAGTAGAGGCGGTTCTTGGGGGAAGTGCCTTGGGTAACGGTGATAATCAGATAATGGCCGTCATCCGTGACTTCGCCGCCAAAGCCCATCTCCTTATTGTCGGGGCGCTCGTAGATGAGTTTGTCTTCGGATTGGGCGGCGCCCAGGCGGTGATAGTAGAGCTTCTGGAAATAATTGGTGTCGCGCATCATGGCGCCTTTGGGCTCGTCGTAACGGCTGTAGTAGAAACCCTTGTTGTCTTTGGTCCAGGAGGCGCCGGAGAATTTTACCCACTTGATGTCGTCGGGAAGGTCTTTGCCGGTGTCGACGTCGCGCACGTGCCACTCGGTCCAGTCGGAGCCGGAAGTAGCGATGGCGTAGGCCATTAATTTGCCGTCGTCCGAGACCGCAGTGCCGGCTAGCGCGACCGTGCCATCGCTGGAGAGCGTGTTGGGATCGAGCAAGACGCGGGGTTCGGCGTTGAGGGACTCGGCGACGAGGAGTACGTTCTGGTTCTGGAGTCCATTGTTGTGCTGGAAGAAGTAGCGGCCGCCCTCCTGTTCAGGAACGCTGAAGCGTTCGTAGTTCCAGAGCTTGGTGAGGCGGTCGTGGATGGCCTGGCGGTACGGAATCGGCTCGAGGTAGCTGAAGGTTAGCTTATTTTCGGCCTCGACCCAGGCCTTGGTTTCGGCGGAATCGGTGTCTTCGAGCCAGCGGTAGGGATCGGCGACTTTGGTGCCGTGGTAGTCGTCGACCTGATCGCTGCGGCGGGCTGGGGGATAGACGAGAGGCGAGGTCTGGGCGGCGGAGAGCAGGGTCAGCATGGGCAGTAGGAGCGCGAACAGAATTATTGCCTGGCGAACTAGATGCATGAAAAGGCCTCTTGGGGGCGAATCGGTGAAGCGCTCTATTTTGCCTGAGAGGACGGGGTAAGTACAGAGCTTGGGTCGTTGGGTGTCGTTGGGTAGTGGCTACTTTGAATTTTGCAGAGCTGTGGCAAAGCGCAGCTTCTCGTGGGCTTGCCGGACATCGACGCGACGCTCGCCAAAGGGATTTGCCTTTCGCCCGTTTTGGGGCTTATTCACTGTCCATCTTTCCCCCCACGGCTTACGCCGTGGGCTGCATTCTCGCGCCCATTCGCGGCTGCTTCTGTCTCAGCCTACGGGACAGTACGACGGGTGGGCTTGGTGACGGCGGGTTTGTAGTCCGCGGGATAGAGGACTACTGAGCGATTGAAACCTTCGCCGTCGCTTTCGGTGCGCAGGTCGGGTTGGTCGCGCAGGGCGAGGTGGACGATGCGGCGCTCGCGCGAGGACATGGGAGCGAAGTGGAAGGGAGTTCCGGTTTGGCGAACTTTCTCGGCAGCGACGGTGGCGGCCATGCGAAGTTCCTGGAGGCGCATGGAGCGCTGGTTCTTGCAGTCGAAGGAAATTTTTTCGTGATCGGCGGAGGGCAGGTGCAGGATTTCGAGGGTCAGCAGTTCGAGGGCACGGAGAAGTTCGGCGCCGCGATCGAGGAGCAGGGCGGAATCGGGACCGGAAAAGTCGACGAAGATTTCGGGCTTCTCCCAGTCGCTTTGCGCGGGAGGATCGACGACGATGCGGTATTTGAGGTGAAGTCCGCCGTTGGTGACGACGGATTGGAGGAATTCGTTGATGCGGTTGGCGGCGGCGAGTTTGTCCATAGGGCAGCTTTCAGCCATCAGCCGTCAGCTTGATCGGCGTGGTTTCTGGCAGTTTTCTTTTCCTCCGCGGCTAGAACCTTTACCACAGAGGACGCAGGGGTTCACAGGGTAACCCTTTGTCTCGAACAAATCTTATCGCAATACCGGCGGCTCTGGCGCTTTCAAGCCAAGAGCTAAAGGCTAAGAGCCAATCGCTGGTTCACTTCTCTTTCTTGCGAGCGCGTTTTTCCATCATTTCGCGCATTTCACGGCCTAGCTTGGTGCGGTTCATGATGGCCTGCTGCGCGATCGAAATCAAATTGGTTTCGGCGTAGTACAAATTCAATCCCGCTTGCAGATTGAAGAAGATGAAACCCATCATCAGGGGCATCATCCACATCATCATTTTCTGCTGCGCCGGATCCATGCCGGCTTGCGGGGTCATGCGCTGCATGGCGAACATGCTGATGACCATCAGGATGGGCAGCAGGAAGTAAGGGTCGCGCGCGGAAAGGTCGATGATCCAGAGCCAGTGGGCATGGCGGAGATCGAGGGCGACGCCCAACATGCGGTAGTAGGCGATGAGGAACGGGAACTGGATGAGAAGAGGCAGACAGCCGCCGGCGGGATTGACGCCTTCTTTTTTATACAGTGCGCTGATTTCCTCGTTCATGGCGGCTTTGCGCGGATCGCGGAGGCTGTACTTCTTGTATTTCTCCTGGATGGACTTGATCTGGGGAGCGATGCGCTGCATCTTGAGCATCGACTTCATCTGCGTGATCCGCAAAGGGAGCAGCGCGATGGTGATGACGAGAGTCTGGAGAACGATGGCCCATCCCCAGTTGGGAACGATGTGCTTGTAGGTCCACTTGAGCCAGAGGAAAAGCGGACGGGCGAGGATGCCCCACCAGCCGAAGTCGACGATGCCGCGAAGATCGGGGTTGTCGTTCTTAATGGTGGGGACGGAGACGGAGTCGAGCACGGCGATCTCTTTCGGGCCGACGTACATGCGCTCGGCGGTTGGGCCACGAAGGTTGCCGACGGCGGCGCCAAGGACGTCGACGTTGGCCGTGTCTTTGGAACTGGGGCCAACGGGATTGAAGCCGGGCTTCTGCGCAATCTCCACGGGATTGCGCAGCGTGACCATGGTGGCCGAGGAGGGATCGTCGGGGATGAAGATGGCGGTGAAGTATTGATCGCCCGTACCGGCCCACTCGAATGGTCCTTTCAAAGTGTTGCCGCCACTGATGCTTTTGACGGGCAGGCGCAATACGAAATTCGGAAAGACCAGGGCGGTGCGGTCGGTGGAGGCGTCGCTGTGGTAGTCGATGCGAGCGGCGGCGTAGGAGGCGGCAGTGAGCTGGTCGCCGAATCCGGCCGGCCATGCGGGCGGGGCGAAGATTTCAGCGCCTTTGTAGGCCACGGAAATTTCGACGTTCAAGACGTAGGTGTGGTCGAAACGGAAAGTCTTGCGGACCACAAGATCCTGATCGGCGTACTCGAAGGTGATTTGAGCCGGGGCTGAGAGTTGGCCTTCGCTCGATGCCACGTAGAGTACGGAGTTGAGACGATTGCGCAAGGTCTCGTCGTAGGTCCAGAGGGAGAGCGGATAGCCGTATTTTTGAGCTGCCGCGGGGTTGACGAGATCGAGCAGGCCGTTCTGGGCGTCGTTGTCGAATTTCTTGAGGACCCAGGATTTGACCTGGGCGCCGCGGTTGGTAAAGGTGATGCGGTAGAGGTCGTTCTCGATGACGGTCTCGGCTTCGGTGGAGGCTTGTTTGGTTGCTGCATTGGTGGTGACCGTGGGCGGAGCCGATGCCGTGGGGACGGAAGAAGCGGCTGCGGGTTGAGCCGGCACAATCTGGTTTTGCGGTTGCGGCTGGGGCGCGGGCGGCTGCGGCATGTGTTTTTTCAGCAGCGGCTGGAAGACAATGAGGACGACAAAGGTCAGAAGAAAGACAAGGAGGAGGCGGCGCTCGGCGCCGGGTTCCTGTTGCGGATTTTTGAATTCGGCCAAAGTTTACCCTAGCTACCTCGGAGGCTAAAGCCCCAATCCAAATGCGAGAGCATCAATGCAGGCCTGGAAGGCCTGCTCCAACCCTCTGACCCGCGCTTCCCCTGGTTCTGCCCTCCGGCTGAATCGGTCCCACCCTGAATCACAGTTTTCCGCAGCCGGTCGCCTGCTTTACCACCGGGTCGTAGCCGGAGCGGGCGAAGGGATGACAGCGGAGGATGCGGGTGAAGGCCATCCATCCGCCGCGCAGGGCGCCGTAGCGCTCGACGGCCTCCATGGCATATTCGGAGCAGGTCGGCACGTAGCGGCAGGCTGGGGGCAGCATGGGCGAAATGGCCCACTTGTAGGCCCGCAGCAGTTGCAGCGTGACGAATTTGGAGCACTGATTCAAGAGCGGCTTCCGGCTTCCGGCTTTCGGCTCCCGGCAATTCTCTTCGTTGACGCTTGTGGCGCCGCCGTCTCTAACGGAGTCTGCGACAGCTTCTGTTCGATCACGGCGAAGGCGCGCGTGACTTCGTTCAGTATTGCGGCGAAGTCGGTGGTGAGCAACCATTTCTTCGGGTTGATGACAACGTCGGCGGCAACGCCAGCTTGCGGAAGGGACATGCGAACTGCCTCGCGCAGGCGGCGCTTCATGCGATTGCGCTGGACAGCGCCGCCGAGGGAGCGGCCCACGGTGAATCCGACGCGGAGGCCGGCGGTTGGCCGTGAACTGGGCCTGGTTCCGGCGACTAGGGTTTGCGCTTCCGGGCGAGGAAAATAGAAAACGGTGAGGGAGGCGGAAAAGTGGCGGCGTCCCTGCTTGTAAACACGCTCGAAATCCGCGTGGCGCAGAAGGCGCGCGGTGCGGGGGAATCGTGCTGCTTTCTTTGGCGGCATAGCGGAGTCCGACCAAGTTCTCAGCGTGGCATCAGCCATTATGCCCTCATGCAGTGCCAGGCAGCGGAGGGTCTCGACTGTGAAAGTAAGCGGCACAAGAAAAGCTACTCGCGGAAGCCGGGCTTCACGGAAACCCGCTTCCGCCCCTTGGCGCGGCGGCGGGAAATCACCTTTTTGCCGCCCTGGGTCTTCATGCGCGTGCGAAAACCATGCTTCTTGCTGCGCTTGCGCCGGTTGGGTTGGAATGTACGCTTGGGCATGAAAAATAGCTGCTCCTGATTCCATCGACAGTGTTAGGGCAAACGGCAAGTATAAATGACGGGGCATGGTGATGCCAAACCGATGCTTTATAGATCCGAGCAGACGAGATCTGCCAACCCTCTACCATCGTGACAGGTTTTCCCCTACCGCCCACAACTTTTCTCCGTTTTACACAGCATTTGAAAAGAAGAATCAAAACTATTCCTTCCCGCCTCGGCGGCAACCTGTTAGTCCTACTCTGGTCATGCCGGAGCCAAAACTTAAGTGGGTTCCCCTGCCCGTGGATGGATCGATTGGTCCACCGCGGGGTCTAACTGACTTTCAGGTGGGATGGTTTTGGAATCTATTCTGGGCATGCCTCGCCAATCCAGACTTTCCCGGCTGTCTTCCTGTCACTGCGAACTGCAATACTCTCTGGACCTTCGCTGGAGCGCATCGCCGCGCACACTGGGACGCCAATTGTGCCCTGGTCATGGCTGCCTTCGAGCTCCGAGAGATCGCAGGACAGAAGATGCTGTGTCTGCCGGCTTTAGTCAACATCGTGGAAGAACAGACCAACAAATTAAGAAATCATCGCAAGGTGGATATCCGCAGTTCCCACAGCGATCCACAAGAGTGCGGGGATTGTTCTCCCTCTCAGTTTGCTTTTGATTTTGAGCTTCAGGAACAAAGAGGACTTAGAGATCACAATGGCAAATCACGAAGTGCAACAGCGGGAGCTCCAACTCAGCAATACCCCCAAGGCAAGCGGGCACAGCGCGTCCAACAAACTCGCGACGTTCTCCGGGAAAGCCTCCGCCGTTACGGCGGCTAGAATGCTCGACTTCGTGCGGGAAATGTCGTTGGGCGGTGAGGACTTTACTCAGCGCCAATCGGACTACTGGATATTTGTGTTACAAGACTATCCCTCACCTTTCATTGAACGCGCGTTCCACCAGTGGGTAAAGCAATCGAAGCATATGCCCGTGCCCTCAGAAATAATAGCTATGCTCGATGCCATGATCGAAGCCGAGCGCCAAGATGGAGTCGCTAGAGAGACCAAGCGTTACCTGGCCGAGATGCAAGAGACGCGCCGACAGTTGGCCGAGGCCGGCCAGCCTCATGGCGAGGCGCAGTACTACGAACTCATGAAAAAGGCGTTGGCAGTCGTACAGGGCTTCCCCACGCCTCCTGATCCGAATCGAGCGCCTGCACTCAAACAACGTTTGCAGCAGGTTCAGCAACAAAGAGCAGTGCGAAGGCCAGTCGCTCATGCAGAAACCGCATCCGTAACGGTTGAGCAAGCTGGATAAGGGTCACACTGCGGTCGTGAGCTGAGGCGAATCGACCAAGTCGATTTTTGCGATTGTGTTGCCCATGCGCGATGCTGAACATCACTCCGTGAGCAAGCGCATGCAAGGTTGCACCGTGCCTGTTGCAGTTACATCTTTGACACTTGACAGGCGCGCTGTTTGGGGTTCTGAATCGGTTTCGCGAAAGAAATTTCGTGCCAAGATTTCCGCCCGAGAGAAAAAATTTGTGCTACTATGCCGCACTGTTGGCTTTCGAAAAATCTCATTCGCCATGGCAACCGCGCACGACACAAGAGGCGCATTCCGCAGTACACTAACAGTTCCATCAGCTAGCAGGTAAACGGCAGTTTTAGACAGGCGCCCTCAAGCCAGCCGCGCGGGACGCTGCGGCGGGTATTTCATAATTTATGTCAGCTCAAGGCACAACACTTTCCCCCAATCCGTGGATGCGCATTCTGGATGCGCTGGAAAAAAAGATCAACCGGCACTCTTACAATACTTGGCTGAAGCCGATGCATTATAGCCACTCCAGTGGCGGAGTGTTGTTCGTGCGGGTGCCGACGGCGGAGTTCCGGCGTGAGGGGGACAAATATGCGGACCTGATCCAGGAGGCGATCGACAACTTGGGGCTGGAGTTCAACGACGTGAAGTTCGTGACGCCGGAGGATGATCCGGCGGCCACGACGGTGCGCCATAATGGTGGACTCTCGGTGGGTGCGGCGACGGCGGCAGCAAGTCCTGCGCAGGCGCGGTTCGACTGGGATGGCGCGGCACAACTGAATCCACGCTATACGTTTGACGCATTCGTGATCGGATCGGGGAACCAGTTCGCGCATGCGGCGTGCCAGGCCGTAGCGGAGCGTCCGTCAAAGGCCTACAACCCGCTGTTCCTTTACGGCGGCGTGGGTATGGGCAAAACGCATCTGATGCAGGCCATTGGACACGAGGTGAAGCGGCGGCAGCCGACGGCGTCCATCTGCTACGTATCCAGCGAGAAGTTCACCAACGACATGATCAACTCGCTGCGCTATGACAAGATGACCAGCTTCCGCGACAGGTTCCGCGGCGTGGAAGTACTGCTGATCGACGACATCCAGTTCCTGACGGGCAAGGAGCGCACGCAGGAAGAGTTCTTCCATACCTTCAACGCACTGCACGACACCATGAAGCAGATCGTGATTGCGAGCGACCGGTCACCCAAAGAATTGGCGGAGATTGAAGACCGGTTGCGCAGCCGGTTTGAGTGGGGACTGATTGCGGATATTCAGCCGCCGGATCTGGAGACCAAGGTGGCGATCCTGCAGAAGAAAGCGGAGCAGGAAAAAGTGACGCTGCCGACCGATGTGGCGTTGTACGTGGCGCAGAATATCCGGTCCAATGTGCGCGAGTTGGAAGGGGCGCTGATCCGGCTGGTGGCGCATTCGTCGCTGATTGGGGCAGAGATCACGCTGCCCTACGCGCAGCAGGTGCTGAAGAACTTTATCGATTCGCAAGCGCGTAAGGTCACGATTGAATCGATCCAGAAGATGGTGGCGGAGCAGTTTGGGCTGCGGCTGATGGAGATTAAAGCGAAGGACAATTCGCGGGCGATCGTGTATCCGCGGCAGATCGCGATGTATTTGGCCAAGCATATGACCGAGGCGTCACTGCCCGAGATTGGGCGGCAATTTGGGGGAAAGCATCATACGACCGTGCTGCACTCGGTGGAGAAAATCGAAGAGGTTCGCAAGAACGATAAAGATTTAAACCGGTTGCTCAACAAGCTGACCGAACAATTGGGCGGGTAGGTGCAAGTCTCAGGTGAAATGGCGGAAGCGAAAATCTTCTTCGATGGACTCCGCCAAGTTGGGAACCGATTTCTCCCCTGAAGGGATCGGGTTCGACGCGGTGAGAACAGGCAGGTTGTCAAAGTTTCCCACTTCTGCGGGGCGCCTACGGTTCCTGCTGGTTTTAGAGGTTTTGCATTTGATATAAGGGAAGTAATAAAAGTGGCACGCGGCAGGGGAGATTAAAGTCTATGCCGGTGGAAGCGGTCGTTGCAGTGGGGACGGCGGTGGGAACGATGGAGATCACGGTCAGCAAAGTTGAGCTGTTGCGGGAGCTGACAGCTATGCAGGGCGTGGTCGAGCGCAAGACTACGATTCCCATTCTTTCCAATTATTTGTTCGAGGCTGCCGAGGGCAGGCTGTCGCTGACGGCGACGGACTTGGATCTTAGCCTGCGAACATCGTGCAATGCCAAGGTGAAGAAGGAAGGGTCATGCACGATTCCGGCGCGCAAGTTGCATGACTACGTGAAACTGCTGCCGGACGCCGATATCACGATCAAGCTGCTGGAAAATCACTGGATCAGCATCCGTTGCGGGCGTTCGAATACGAGGATGGTGGGGATGGCGAAGTCGAACTTCCCCAGCTTGCCGGTATTTCCGACATCGGGCGTGGTAAAGATTCCGGGGCAGGTGTTGCGGGGGTTGATTGCGCGGACCGGGTTTGCCATTTCGAGTGAAGAGTCACGCTACACGCTGAATGGGGCGCTGATGCTGCTGAAGTCGGAATCGATCGCGATGGTAGCGACCGATGGGCATCGATTGGCGCATTGCGAGCGCGTTGGGGAAAAATTTGAAGGGGTTTCGGGCGAGATGAAGACGCTGGTGCCGAAGAAGGCGATGGACGAACTGAAGTCGCTGCTGGATTCGACTGACGCGGAGACCGTTGAGTTTGCCAAAGATGAGTCGACTCTTTTCTTCCGCATCGGATCGCGACTGCTGACCTCGCGGCAGCTTACGGGACAGTTCCCGAACTTCGAGGCGGTTCTGCCCAAGGAGAACAATAAGAGCATTACGCTGAACAACGCGGATCTGAACTCGGCCATTCTCCGCGTGGCGCAGTTTGCCGACGAGCGCTCGCGGGCGGTCCGGCTGAAGCTGGAAAAAGGCGAAGTGAAGCTTTCGGCGTCGTCGACGGAAGCGGGCGAGTCCGAGGATTCGATTGAAGCGCCCTATGACGGCGAGACGCTGACCATCGGCTTCAACGCGGTATACCTGATGGACTTCCTGAAAGCCGCCGGCACCAGCGAAGTGCGGCTGGAGTTGAAGGATTCGCAGTCGGCGGGGCAGTTGCGGCCGGCTGAGGGCGATGATTATAAGTACCGGTATATTGTTATGCCGATGCGGATCTGAGCGGCTGACCGGCTCACCCTTGCATTTTTCCCCCGATCCTCCACAAAGTCCCCACTGGGCTTGACCTGCGGGCCTTCCTGTCATACATTTGCCGCCAATCTCTTTTGCGAGGTGTCTTATGCTGGATGGATTCAAGAAGTTCATTCTGCGTGGCAATGTGGTCGACATGGCGGTGGGCGTGGTGATTGGCGCGGCGTTTGGGGGCGTGGTGACGGCGCTGACCAAGGATCTGCTGACGCCGCTGATTGCGGCGGTGGTGGGCAAGCCGGATTTTTCTTATCTGGGATTTGCTATTGGGAACACGCGTTTCCCCGTCGGCGATTTCATCAATGCCTGTGTGTCGTTCTTCCTGATCGCTTCGGCGATTTATTTCTTTGTGGTGACGCCGGTGAATGCGCTGGTGGCGCGGATGAATCGGGGAGAGAAGCCGCCTGATCCGACGACCAAGAAGTGTCCGGAGTGTTTGAGCGAGATTCCGATTGAGGCCCGGCGGTGCATGCATTGCACACAGCCGGTGATGGGGCGGGCGGCGTAAGAGCAGCGGCCAGTTGTCCGTGGCCAGTGATCCGTGGGGCGGCCGGGCGGGCCGCCCTTCTTGTTGAAGGCAAGATCCCCCAGAGGACGGCAATGTCCGAGAAGCAGCGATTCAAAATGTCCTTGTAAGATGGAAACATGAGTGGCATTGCCCGGGGGAGGGTGGCGTTGGCGGAGCTGATCCGAATTCTCGGGATCACGGTTCTCGGGATCACGGCTTGTGCGGCGGTTTCGGTTCGGGCGCAAACCAGCCAACCGGCGAGTTCGTCGTCTTCCCCGGCTAAGCAGGTGAACAAGAGCGCGTCAGCGGCGGATTCTCCGTTGAGTTCCGGGACGGTGAGCGCTGGAGTGTACCGCAATCCCGCGTTTGGCTTTACGTGCAGGATTCCGGCGGGGTGGGTGTTGCGGACCGAGGAGATGAATGCGCGAGACGGTGGAGACGCGAAGGCGGACGCGGGCAAGAAAGCGATAGGGGATGGCAAGGCTGAACGCGTGCTCCTGGCGGCATTTTCGCGGCCTCCGGAGGCCCGGGGGGAGGATGTGAATGGGTCGATTGTGATTGCGGCGGAGAGTGCGGCGGCGTATCCGGGGCTGAAGGATGCGGCGCAGTATTTTGGTCCGGTTACAGAGGTGGCGAAGGCGCAAGGGTTCGAGGTCGAGGAAGAGCCTTATGAGTTTGCCGTGCCGACGAGGACGGTGGTGCGGGCAGACTTTCAGAAAAATGTCGGGACGCGGGTGATGCGGCAGTCGACGCTGGTGGTGCTGGCGCACGGGTATGCAGTCTCGTTTACGTTTATTGGCGGGACGGAGGACGAGGTGGAGGAGTTGGTGCGGGAGTTGAGTTTTGGCACGGGAGCGAAGGCGGGACCATAGAACGCGATGGAAATTCCAAGAGGCTTGGCGGTGAGGCTCACCTGCAAAGGATCCCCTTCGGCTTCCCTCAGAGCAGGCTTTCGACTCCGATGCGGACTCCGCTACGCGGACCGCGTGTCTCCGCTCAGGATGACACCTACTGAAATCTAATCTAAGGGTTCGGGCTGCAAGGCTATGTTGGTTTCGCCGGCGGCTTTTTTCTGGGCGTATTTTTTCATCCAGGCTTCCCAGCTTTTTCCGGCGGCGGTATCGCGCCCGGTGAAAGCCAGGGCGGCGATGTCAGCGTAGGAGATGGAGACTTTTTCGTTGGTGTTCTTGGGGAAGAGGCGGACCACGGAATCTTTCAGTGTGGCGGCGGTGCGGCGGTCGAAGAGATAGCCTTCGACTTTCGATCCGTCTTTGCGGGTGATGGTTACGTCTCCCCGGTAGTCGAAGGCTTTTTCTAGGGCGATGCGGATTTCTTCTTCAGTGGCGAGTTGGGGAATCCAGCCTTCTAGTTTTTCGTGGGCGGTGCCGGGCGCGATTTCGAGGGTGTCAGGATTGGCGTGGGGCACGGCTTGCGCGGCTTCGTGATCGATGTGGCCGGATTCTTTGCCTGTCATAACTTACGCGCGGGTTTCCTCGAGAGGCTCGTTGGTCGTCGCGATCTGGACTAGCGGGTGCACCGGGGCTTGCGGTTCGTCCAACAAGCGAAGCGCTTCTTCATCGCGATAGCTCGTGAACAGCGTCGCCTTCACCGTGGCGAGGAATCCGCCTAGCGAACTGAAGGTGGCGTTCACCGCGGAGGCCTCGTAGCCGCTGTGGACCATGCAATTGGCGCAGGCGGGGTTGCCGGACTCGGTGCCGTAATTGCTCCACTCGGTGGTCGCGAGAAGCTCGGCGAAAGTTTCGGCGTAGCCGTCCTGGAGGAGATAGCAGGGCTTCTGCCATCCGAAAATATTGTAGGTGGGCATGCCCCACGGGGTGCAGGGGTAGGTGCGCTTGCCCATCAGAAACTCCAGGAAGAGGGGCGAGAGATTGAAGCGCCAGTTCTTCTTGCGGTTTGAGAGAATCGCGCGGAACATGCGGCGGGTGCGGGCGCGGCCCAGGAAGTGCTTTTGATCGGGCGCCTTGTCGTAGGAGTAGCCGGGCGAGAGCATCATGCCTTCGAGGCCGAGCTCCATCATGTCGTCGAAGAAGGCGCGGACGGACTTGGGATCGGCGCCGTCGAATAGCGTGGTGTTGGTGGTGACGCGGAAACCGCGGCTGAGGGCTTCTTTGATCGCATCTACCGCGATGTCGTAGCCGCCTTCGCGGCAGACGGCGAGATCGTGCTCGTCGCGTTGGCCATCGAGGTGCACGCTGAAGGTTAAGTATTTGCTGGGCTGGAAGACATTTAGCTTCTCTTTCAGGAGCAGGGCATTGGTGCAGAGATAAATATATTTCTTGCGCGCGACCAGGCCTTCGACGATCTCGCCAATCTGGGGATGCATCAGCGGCTCGCCGCCGGGGATGGAGACCATGGGGGCTCCGCATTCGTCGACGGCGCGGAAACATTCTTCGGGAGTCAAGTCTTTCTTGAGGATGTGGGCGGGGTACTGGATCTTGCCGCATCCGGCGCAAGCGAGATTACAGCGGAACAGGGGCTCGAGCATGAGCACGAGCGGGTACTGCTTGCGTCCGGCGAGCTTCTGGCGCAGGACGTAGGACGTTACAGTCCACATCTGTGAAACAGGAACTGACATTGCCGATTGGTAACCTCTTGTGCTTTCAATCTTATCAGGGACGATAGGTTAGATGGCGGCGAACCGGGTCGAGGTGCCGAAAATGAAACTTGGGGGGAAAGTTTCCCTCGGTTGTGGTGCCTGTCGAAAAGGCTCTCAGCAGGGGGCGGGAAATGGGCGTTTACCGGGGCGGTTCTGGGCCTTGCGGGGGGTCGAAAAAACGGGGCTTGCATGGTATAATTTTGACAGTCGCCAAACGAACCTAAGTATAAGACATTTCAATAACTTGAAGTCAATTCGTGGGCGCAGTGCAGGCCTGGGATGGGTCATGTTTTCTAGGTCCCTACTCAGGGCCGTACCAAGGCCCAGTTTCTTGAGAGAAAGTCGGGGCATTCTCCCGCGGAGCGGAATGGCCACCAAAGAGATCAATACTCCCATCGTCGAAACCAAAACAAAAAACGGAACTGTGACGCCGATTACCGCCGGAAATGGCGGAGGCAACAGCGACTACACTGCCGATTCCATCAAAGTGCTCGGCGGTATGGAAGCGGTGCGCAAGCGTCCGGCGATGTACATCGGATCGACCGGCGATCTGGGTCTGCACCACCTGGTGTATGAAGTGGTGGACAACTCGGTGGACGAAGCGCTGGCCGGTTTCGCGACCAAGATTGAAGTCACAATCCACATCGACAACAGCGTCACTGTCGTGGACGATGGGCGCGGTATTCCGGTGGATGACATGGACATCGACGGCGAGAAAGTTTCGGCGGCGCAGGTGGTGATGACTACGCTGCACGCGGGAGGGAAATTTGATTCGTCGACCTACAAGGTTTCGGGCGGATTGCACGGCGTGGGCGTTTCCTGCGTGAACGCGCTGAGCGAAGAACTTGAGTTGGAGATCTGGCGCGATGGCGCGACCTGGGAGCAGACCTACGCGAAGGGCGAACCTACCAGCAAGATGAAGAAGGTGGGCGCGGCCAAGCGGCGGGGGACGAAGGTTCACTTTCTGCCGGACCGAAGCATTCTTACGGCTACGGAATATAACTACGACACGCTGGCGCAGCGGTTGCGCGAACTGGCGTTCCTGAACAAAGGTTTGCTGATCACGCTGACCGATGAGCGCTCGACCGATGCGAAGAGCGGCGAGGCCAAGCATTCGGATTTCAAGTACAACGGCGGCATCGCGGAGTTCATCAAGCATCTGAACCGCGGCAAGCAGGTGCTGCACGACAAGCCGATCTACATGGAAGCGGAGCGCAGCGGCGTGGCCATGGAGATTGGGCTGCAGTACAACGACGGGTACTCGGAATCGGTGTTTAGCTTCGCGAACAACATCAACACGGTGGATGGGGGCACGCATCTTTCGGGCTTCCGCATGGCTTTGACGCGCACGATTAATTATGCCGGCCAGCAGATGGGTTTGTTCAAGGATGTAAAAGAAAACCTGACCGGCGACGATGTGCGCGAAGGTTTGGTGGCGGTGATCAGCGTGAAGCTGTCGCAGCCGCAGTTCGAAGGTCAGACCAAGGGCAAGCTGAATTCCGATATTGCGGGGATCGTGCAGGCGTTTATCAATGAGCGGCTGGGAGCGTTCTTCGAGCAGAACGCTACCGTGGCGCGCAAGATCATCAACAAAGCGGTCGACGCGGCGCGGGCGCGCGAGGCAGCGCGCAAGGCGCGCGACTTGACGCGGCGCAAAGGCGCGCTGGACTCAGGAGGTCTGCCGGGGAAACTGGCGGACTGTTCGGAGCGCGATCCGAACCGATGCGAGTTGTTTCTGGTGGAGGGAGAATCGGCCGGCGGGACGGCGAAGCAAGGACGCGACCGGCGGTTCCAGGCGATTCTGCCGCTTAAGGGAAAGATTCTGAACGTGGAGAAGGCGCGCTACGACAAGATGCTGGCGCATGAAGAAATTCGCGCCATGATCACGGCGCTGGGCACGGGCATTGCGAAGGATGATTTCGATGCGACGAAGGTGCGGTACGGAAAGATCATTCTGATGACCGATGCGGACGTAGACGGTTCGCATATTCGCACGCTGCTGCTGACATTCTTCTTCCGCCACATGCAGGAGCTGATCAAGCGCGGGAATGTGTTTATTGCGCAGCCGCCGCTGTATTCGATCAAGAAGGGCAAGTCGATGCAGTACATCAAGGACGACGATGCCTTCGACAAAGTGATGCTAAAACGCGCGGCCGACGGGCTGTTCGTGCGCTACGGCGAGGGCGCGGCCAAGCTGGAGGGCACGAACTTGACGCGATTTATGAGCGTGCTGAAGGAGTATCTTAACTTCTTCGACAAGGTGAACAAGCGGCTGCGCGATGAGAGTGTTACCGAGCTGCTGCCCCGGCTGGATTTCTCGAAGCACGCGGATTTCGAGGGCGACAAGAAGACGCCGCCCAAAAAGATCGAGCGCCTGGAACGGGAACTGAAGAAGCTGCAGAAAGATCGGAAGTTCAAGAGCGTGGACGCGGCTTTCGACGAAGAGCACAACCTGTGGGAAGTGCGTTTTGTGAACTCGCAGGGTTCCGAGCACACGATCAACTGGGAGCTGGCGTCGAGCGCGGAGTGCCGGCAGTTGATTTCGAAGTTCAAGCAGATCGAGCCTTATCTGGAACCGCCGTTCGTGGTGGAGGCGGTGACCAAGGCCGGCGCGGCGAACAGCAATGGCGATGACGTCGCCGAGGACGAGACTGCGGACAGCGACTCGGCTGAGTCCGAGGGCAAGTCCGGAAAGAAAACCGCGCCAGCTGCACCCAAGCACAAGGCTGTGATCGAGCCGGTGGAGAAGGCGACGGCGCGCGAGCTGTTCGACTACGTGAAGAAAGAAGGCAGCCGCGGCTATGACGTGCAGCGCTACAAAGGTCTGGGGGAGATGACGGCTCCGCAGTTGTGGGAGACGACCATGGATCCGGAGCGGCGGACTTTGCTTTCGGTGAAGCTGGAAGACATTGCCGAGTGCGAGACCATCTTTACCACGTTGATGGGCGAGGACGTGGAAGCGCGGAGGAAGTTCATTGAAGAGAATGCGCTGGATGTGAAGAATCTGGATATTTAGCAAGCTGCTCGCTTAGGTGCCTCAGGGGCTGAAGAGTGGGCGTGGAGAACTACTCTTTCCCCCCTGCGGGGCTTGTTCCTCTCCCGCTTCCTTCCCCACGGCTTGTCCGTGGGCTGCATTCTGACGCCGCTTCGCAGCTGAAATCGGTGGTGGAACTCCACCCGAAATCTTCAAAGCTAGTTCTCGCGTCTCTGAAGCCCGCAATCTTCGCGGGCTCTTATCGCAGCACTGGAAGCGCCGTGGCACCCAAAATCAGATAAAGTTAAAGCATCAGCGGCCGCCTTCCAGGCCGCCTTTTCTTATTTCAGGCCTGCGCCAGGAAGCAAGCGTGGTTGCCAACGCCAGCAGGGTGATTAGGGAAATGTCGGCGAGGGAGATTACGCAGTAGATGCACCATACTCCGAGAACATGCGCTTCGATGCGGGCGAGGTACAGAGAGAAAACAAGCCCTACCAGCGCGGCCGCTTGCAGTAGGCGATAGGCGCGGCGCCAGGCGAGTGCGCCCATGAGGAGATATCCAGCGATACCGAGCACGGCTACCGGAATGCCCGCCAGCATGGCGTAGGGGCTGTGATTGACGATGCCGCAGTCCCAGCGTTCGTTGATGCTGCAGGGCGAGTCGCCCTCGGTGCGGTAATGCTCGCGCAGGGCAAGCGCGGAAACGACGATCCCCAGAGCCGCGAATAGAACCAGAACGTACCTCATGTGCTGCTCCTCTTTCTTGTTTCTTATCGATTACAGACTGGGTCATCAGTGCTCTGGCTCGCGCCAAGCACACACCCAGGGGCTAAGGCCCCGAACTGTTCAGGCCCTTTTGCAACACGGCTTCAGCCGTGCCCTGATACGAAACAATCTGTCTGACACGCTCCACTCTCTCACACGATCAACTGACGGGGTGCGCGGCCGCGGCGATGTCCTCTAACAGGTCGGATACCTGCCAGTCGGCACCGTAATACCACTTGAAGATTT
Organism: uncultured Acidobacteriaceae bacterium; assembly: GCA_963714225.1. Taxonomy (GTDB): domain Bacteria; phylum Acidobacteriota; class Terriglobia; order Terriglobales; family Acidobacteriaceae; genus Sulfotelmatobacter. The sequence continues at coordinate 210,092 of CAVQNY010000045.1, forward strand.
TGCCATCGGGAGAGACGACTGCGGTACTAAGCGAATGCGTAATCAATCCGCCCTCCTCTTTGTAGGTCAGAGCAAAATAATCGGCAAATTCAGGTAACTCGGCTGGCGGAATCGCGGAGAATTCCCAATGCGTGAAGAGCGCGGGATCTTTGCTTCCGGCACAGGAGTAGCCGTAGGCGCGCAGAACCTTGGGTGTGTCGTGGGCGGGATCGAAGCTGATGCTGAGCAAGTGGGTTTTGCCGTAGCGGGCGGGATCGGCGCGGACCTGGCGGTCGATAGTGGCGAACTCGTGGCTGACGCGCGGGCAGAAGTCGGGGAAAGGGCAGCGCGTGTAGATGAGAGTGAGAAGCAAGGTCTGGCCGCGATACTGACCGAGCGAGATGGCCTTGCCGTTCTGGTTGATGAGCTTGAAGTCCGGCACGTCATCGCCGGGAGCCGGGATGTGCACGGTCGCGCTGGGCTTGCCGGCGGGAGTTTTCGAATGCGCGGTGACTTTGACGTTCTCCAGCCAGTATTTATCTGGCTCGACGATGACATCGGCGGTGATCGAGTCGCCGGGCTGCAGTTGATCGAGATCGGATGCAGGCTTGATGGTATAGGGCATGACCATCCGGTCCATGAAGCCGGGGATGGGTTCGTTGTCGATGTTGGCCGTGCCAGCGTTCTTATCCACGGAGACAACTTTTCCCTTCAGGGCATAACGCTTGGCGCCGGACTGAGCGGTCGTGGCGCCGGGCGCTGATTTTCCGCGATTGCAGGCCGCCGAGAATGCGAGCAGTGCGCAGAGGCACAACCCTGCCAGACGGGACGCGGGCGTATTCAGATGAGCGGGCATGGTCACTCGTCCTTTGATTATCTCCGATCATGGTTGCGGATTTCATTGCCGGCAGCTTCAGTAGCTTCAGTAGTGAAACCGGTAGCGAAACTCGACATAGACTTGCCGAGGATCGTTCCAGTGAAATCCGCCGAAGGTAAGACTGTTATCCAGCTGTACGCGGCGGTTGGCGACGTTCAGTGCATCGACCGAGACCGTGTAGTTTTCGGCGAAGGTTTTCCCGAGAGCAAGATCGAAAGTCGTATGGCCCGGCAGATAGTCGCCGGGATACTGCACGCCGGGCAAGCCGTTGGTGAAGCCTGAGCCGTAATACACATTGGTTGAGGCATAGGTGTGACCGGGCAGGTTGGTGTTGAAGCCCACGTTTAATGTGTTTCTCTGGTCGTGATCGACGGGGGAAAGTCCGGGGGGAATGTCGAGCCCGCAGGCCGAGGTTACGGGAACGGGGCAGACCAAGCCCCCGGTGATGGGCGAAGTGGCTTGCGCGATTTGATTCGCATAAGCAAGGTGAAACTGGCTGCGGTGCCAGAGGTTGGGCGAGCGCAGAGTGAGTTCCCAGCCTTGAATCAGCGCGTACTGCCAGGTGATCGGCCAGAAGAGATTGGAATCTCCGATGTTATTGTGGTCGAGCCAGTTCTCGGCGCGGGTTTCGTAATTATCAGCGCTGAGGTTCCAGCCGTGAAACGGAATGGTGACGCCGAACTGCCATTCGATATCGCGCTCGCCCTTGAGAGGAGAAAAAGTAAAATTCTGGCTGTTGGCCAAATCGAGCAGCGCGCCGGTGGCAGTGACGAGAGGCGGGGCCTGATAGAAGTAACCGTAAAATCCGCGAAAAACCCAATTCAGGCGGGGAATTTTCACTGCGACGCCGAAGCGAGGATCGGTGGCACTCTCGGAAATGGAAGAATCGAACTCCGTTTGGCGAAGACCGGCAATAAAGGTTAGCCAGGGTGTGACTTTGAATTTGTCGTTGATGAAGAGGGCTGTGACGCCTCCATTCACGCCGATGGAGGAGGCGGGGAAATTCGCCTCGCCGTCGTTGAATAAATTGTCGAAGTAGTTGTACTGGTGCTGGCCGAATCCGTACACTCCGGCTTGCAGATCGTTTTTCCAGAAGGTTGCGTTGAAGGCGCCTTGCGCGCCGACGTAGTTGGCATTCTCAGTGACGATTGAGGCGACCGGATAATCGTTCGGGCTGCTTTTATAGTCGGCGCCGTTGTAGTGGTAAAAGGGAGAGACGGTGAGCAGCATGTTCGGATTGAAGGTGTGCACCCACGAGAAAGTGGCGTAGCCGTCGGGCTCGCGTTCGCCGTCGCGCAGGCCGTAGCTGGGATAGATCGAATTTCCGATTGAGTTTGGATCGGGATCGATGGGAATCTGGTAATAGTCTTGCCGCAAGGAGCCTACCACCCGGAATTGGTTTTTAGAATCGGGATTGAAAATAAACGAAGCGAAGCCTCCATAGCCGTTGTCGGCGTCGTGAACGACTTGCGGGACGGGCGTCTGAAGTCCATAGTTGCTGCGATTTCCGTTCAAGCTGGCATAGTAGGCGAAGCGCTGAGTGTGTCCTCCACAGCTGAGCTGGTCATTGGTTTGATAGAAATTTCCGGCACTGATCACAAGATCGCATTCCTTATCGCGTTCAAAACCGGTGCGCGGCGCGATGTTGAAGATCCCGTAGGTGCGATCGCCATAGTCGGCGTCGTAGCTGCCTCGCTGAACTTCGAGGTAATCAATGTCCTTCGGGTCAATCTGCGGTCCCAGATTGGTGGCGATGTTGGTATTGGGGATGGGGACGCCGTCAATCAGCCACTCGACCTGGTGGCCTCCCCGCATATGCAGCATGTCGTGCGTCACATAGGCGGCCGGTACATAGTCTGTGATCATCTCCATGCCGTTGGTGCGGTCCGCTCCGGGCGTTTCCCGGATGTCTTCACGGTTCAGCATCGTCGTCGGCGTCACACTGTCCAGCGTCGCCTCTACCGGAACTCCCGAGACGCTGACCGTTTCCCTCGAGCCTGCGATAGCCAACTCAAAATGCAGCACGGGACTCGTGTCGGACTGAACAATCACGCCTTGTTGCAATGGCTGAAAGCCCTTCGACGAGACTGTGACCGTGTAATTCCCGATGGGTACGGAACTGAAGTCAAATTCTCCCCTATCGTCGGAGTCCTGGGACTGTGTCCAGTCCGAGTTTTGAGCCTTCAGCGTAAGGTGTGCGCCTTGAATGGGACGGTGCTGAGGATCATGGACGACGCCGCGAACGGAACCGAAAATCGTGGCCAGTGCCGTGGCAACCAGGAAGAAAATAACAGCTGTCAAGCGAACAACTCGTCTCATAGAATGTCTCCATTCTCGGCATCGGGTTAGGGCGGACCGGCGTGGCGCAGCGTCTTGTCCTCAGCGGCGTGCAGCGACACGCTCCGGCGAAAACCGCCTTATGCGTTGAGCGAAAGAAATTGGTCAAGCGGGAGACAGCTTCAGCAGGCAGGCGGGGCGCGGGTAGATTGGAATTCGGCGGAAGCGGTAGCGGGGGATTCCGGCCGGGGTGCGGCTAAGTCCCTATGGATTGGTTGCAAGAAGAAGGCAGCCGCCCGCGACTTTGGATGAGCCCATTGGGCCGAGATCGTTGCTCGGCAGCAATCGTGGTTGCAACAACTGGCGTCGCGGATGACAAGCTGTCCGGAGTCTGAGGCCAGCGAATCGTGGCAGGAATGAACTCCCTTGCGGAGGCAGCATGCACGTAGCGGCGCAGCCGTAGCCGCGAGCGCCAGTGGGGCAAGATTTCCCACGAGGGCGAGGAGCAGCAGAAATCTGGCAGTTAGGCGATGCATGCTTCCTGTGTGAATCGGCACTTCAACGTGGGGCCAGCATAGAACAAAATCCCGAATGGATGCAAGAGAAGGACGGTACCCGATGTGCGGCTCATCGCATCGACGCGTACGCGCCTCCGTTGGTGAAGGCGATGACCAGCTTCATCACGACGAAGATCAGGTCGTAGTGCCAGCCTGAGGCTTTCCCACCCCGGAAGGCCGGTGTGCCAGGCGAAGATCTTTTTCAGGATGGCGCCCAACATAATGAGGATGAGACCAAAGGCGGCCAGTTGGGTGAGGACTCCGAACGCCAGGCCCAGGCCGCCGGCGACTTCGGCGATGCCGAGGAAGATGGTGAAGGGCTTGGACATCTCGATGCTCTAGGCGCGGGCTGTGGGGTCTTTGAGATGGCTGTAGCCGCTGGGGATGAAGACCAGGCCGACCATGAGGCGCATGAGGAGCAAGCCAAGGACGGTGAAGCGGGCTCGTTAAGGGAGCATGGCGGCTTCAGGCTTTGCCGTGGATCTTGGCCCACCACCAGCGGGTGCCGACCAGCAGGAAACGCCAGTCGGAAAAGAATTCCGGGGGCTTGCCTTCGAAGGCATGGCCGATGAATTGGAGAATCCATCCGAGGACAAACAGTGCTAGCGCGTAGGGCCACAGGCGGTGGAAGAAGATGCTGCCCAGAAAAACTGCGACCGAAAGCAAAATAGTCGGGATACCCAGCGTGTGGCAGGCGCGGTTCACGGGATGCTGATGGCTGGAGGCATATTGAGAGATCCACTGCTCGTTGGTGCGGTTGCCCAGCATGCGGAGGATAATACAACGGCGGCTGTTTCTTTGCACGGATTTCCGTGGGTTGAGGCCGCGGCTTCCCGCGTGGTAGCATCCTAAGTTTTGGCAGGTGATGTCGGGCTGGCCTGTATACTGCACTGATCCTACTCTGGGCCTTCTCTCTTTCCACGCCTGCGAAGGAGCCTACTTGTGAAAATTTATTCCGGAGAAAATATTCGTAATGTCGCGATTGTGGGGCATGGTCATGCGGGGAAGACCTCGCTGCTCTCGGCCATGCTGTACACGGCGGGGGCAACGCCACGGCTGGGGCGCGTGGACGACGGGTCGTCTACGACCGATTACGACGAGGAAGAGATCGCGCGCAAGATGTCGATTGCGGCGTCCGCGGCTTACGTGGAGTGGGGCAAGACGAAGATCAACCTAATCGATACCCCCGGGTTCAACATGTTTGTGCACGAGGCCAAGATGGTGCTGCCAGTGGTGGATGCGGCGATCGTGGTGGTGGACGGCGTGGCCGGCGTGGAGGTGGTGACGCAGCGGGTGTGGAACGATTGCGAGGAGTACAAGACTCCGCGGCTGATTGTGGTGAACCGCATGGACCGCGACCGGGCGAATGCGGAGCGCGTACTGGAGTCGCTGATCAGCGCGTTTGGCCGGAATGTGATTCCGATTGAGCTGCCGATCGGGAGTGAGAAGAATCTGAGCGGAGTGGTCGATCTGGTGCGCATGAAGGCCTACACGTATGAGCTGGGAGGGAATGGAAAAGGCAAGGAGACGGAGATTCCGGCCAACATGAGAGCGCAAGTGCAGGAAGCGCACGAGCAACTGGTCGAGCTGGTGGCCGAGGGCGACGACAAGCTGATGGAGAAATTCTTCGAAGCAGGGACGCTGGCGGAAGAAGATCTGATCCCGGCGCTGCATAACGCCATTCGCGAGGACAAACTCTTTCCCGTGGTCTTTGCTTCGGGGTTGGGAAACATCGGCGCGGACCGGGTGATGGATTTTATTGTGGACTACACTCCGGCGCCTTCCGAGCATGAGTGGGTGCAGGGCGAACCGGCGGCCTCGGGTAATGGAGACGCACCGAAGCGGCATGAGACGGATGCGGAGCCGGTGTCGTTGTATGTGTTTAAAACGGTTTCGGACGCGTTTGCCGGGAGGATTTCTTACTTCAAGGTTTTCTCCGGCGTACTGAAGAATGAGGCCACGGTACAGAACTTCTCGCGCGGATCGGCGGAGAAGCTGTCGCACATTTCGATCATGCAGGGAAAGACGGCGGTGCCGGTGACGGAGCTGCACGCGGGAGATATTGGCGCGGTAGCAAAATTGAAAGACACGCTCACCGGCGACACTCTGGGAGATAAGGCCGCGCCGATTCTGTATCCGCGGGTGAAGCTGCCGGAGCCGGCGATCACGTTTGCCATCGAGCCCAAGAGCCGCGCCGATGAAGACAAGCTGGGGCCCGGGATCCACAAACTGATGGAAGAAGATGCGATGCTGCGCTTCTTCCGCGATCCGCAAACCAAGGAGTTTCTGATCGCTGGGACGGGGCAGCAGCATATCGAGGTTACGGTCTCGAAGCTGAAGAAGCGGTATCACACGGAAGTGGTTTTGAAAGCGCCCAAGGTGCCTTACCGCGAGACGATCCGCGCCAAGGCCGACGTGCAGGGACGGCACAAGAAGCAGACGGGCGGGCACGGGCAGTACGGCGATTGCAAGATTAAGATGGAGCCCATGCCGCGGGGCGGACAGTTTGAGTTTGTGAACGATATTTTCGGCGGCGCGATTCCGAAGAACTACATTCCCGCGGTGGAGAAGGGAATCAAGGATGCGGCGGCGCGCGGGTATCTGGCGGGATATCCGGTGGTGGACTTCCGGGTGATTCTGTATGACGGGTCGTATCACGATGTCGACTCGAATGATTTGTCGTTTCAGATGGCAGGGCGCATCGCGTTCAAGAAGGCGATGGAACAGGCCAAGCCCACGCTGCTCGAACCGATTATGGTGGTCGAAATCACGGTGCCCGACGAGTTTGCCGGCTCGATCATGGGCGATTTGAACAGCCGGCGGGGGCGCATCCAGGGCATGGACAACAAGGGCGGCAACACCGTAGTGAAAGCCGAGGTGCCGATGGCCGAGATGCTGACCTACGGCGTGGATTTGACCTCGATGACGCAGGGCCGCGGCAGCTTCAACATGGAGATGCACCACTACGACACGGTGCCGGGGCAACTGCAGGAAAAGATTATTGAGAAGGCCAAGGCGGCGCGCGGAGAGGTGAAGGAAGAGGAAGAGTAGCGAGTAAAAGAAACTTGGTCCACAAGTTGCGCGGAGAACGTGATGCAAAGCGGAAACCGCCGTCTGATGTGGCATGGCATGTGCTTGTTCTTAATCGGATTATTGACCGGTTTCGTCGAGCAGCGTTTCACGAACGTGCGCATGGCGCTGGCCGCGCACCTGGAAGGAGTAATGAACGGTAGCTTCCTGGTGGCGGTGGGCGCAGTGTGGGGCGAGGTTCGATTGTCCCCGCCGGCAGGAGCGATCGCATACTGGGCCATGCTTTACGGCACCTACGGGAATTGGCTGGTTACCACGCTGGCTGCGACATTCGGTACGGCGGCGCTTTCTACTCACAGGCGCCGGCTACAGCGGGAAACCCTGGCAGGAACTGCTCGTCACCGTCGGATTCATGTCTGTCGGTATCGCCATCGTTGCTTCCTCCGTGCTTGTTCTGTGGGGCCTGCGCGCCCGAGCGTCTTAGTGATTCTGTCTTCTCACGCTTCTAAGACCTTGTTTGGGCAAGCTATCGGGTCGTTGGGATCCGTGCGGCAGAAAGCGTGACGCACCGGCACCTGTCCCATTGGTTCGTGGTAACATCCGGCGAGTGGCTACCGCCAAGAACAATCCCAACCTGAACTACAACACCGACCGTCTCGTGTCGGCAGCTCCGGTGGAAGACGATTCTTCGTTTGAGTTGAAGCTACGGCCGCAGCGGCTCCACGAGTTCATTGGGCAGGCCAAGATCAAGGAGAATCTGGCGGTGGCGATTGAGGCGGCGCGCTCGCGCGGCGAAGCCATGGATCATGTGTTGCTCTATGGGCCTCCGGGTCTGGGGAAGACTACGCTGGCCAACATCATCGCCAACGAACTGGGCGTACATTTCCAGCCTACCGCGGCGCCTTTGCTGCAGATCAAGGGCGACCTGACGGCGATCATCACCAACATGCAGGAGAAACAAGTCCTGTTCATCGATGAGATTCACCGCTTGCAGCCGGTGCTCGAAGAGCTGCTGTATTCGGCGCTGGAAGACTACAAGCTGGACATCATTATCGGGCAGGGGCCTTCGGCGCGCACGCACACGCTGGAAGTGAAGCCGTTTACCTTTGTCGGTGCGACCACGCGGGCGGGACTGATTTCGGCGCCGCTGCGAGCGCGATTTGGCATCGTGCTCCGGCTGGAGTTTTATACTCCGGAAGATTTGCGGGTGATCGTGGAGCGGTCGGCGGAGATCTTAGGAGTTGAGGTTGATGGTGCGGGTGCGATGGAGATTGCCGGCCGGTCGCGGGGGACGCCGCGCATCGCCAACCGGCTGCTGCGGCGGGTGCGCGACTACGCGCAGGTGCGCGGGGCAGGCAAGATCGATTTGCCCACGGCGCAGGCGGCGCTGCAGATGCTGGAAGTGGATAAATATGGGTTCGACGAAGTGGACCGGCGGCTGCTGCTGACGATTATCGAAAAATATCAGGGCGGGCCGGTGGGCCTGAATACGCTGGCGGCGGTGCTGTCCGAGGAGCCGGACGCGATTGAAGAGATCTACGAGCCGTTCCTAATGCAGATTGGATTTTTGAACCGCACTCCGCGCGGGCGCGTGGCGACGCAGCTCGCCTATGATCATTTCGGGATCACGCCGAATCGACGGCAGAGTTCGTTGTTCTAGAGTTTGCGCTAGTTCTGGGTCCGCTACACAGTCATCCGCAGCCGAAGTTCCCGCCCCGCGGCTCTTCCTCTTGCAATTCCCACGCGTCGAAAACCCCCGGCATAACCGTGTTCGGAAAACCTTAAAGACTATGCTTTCCTGTCCTGTGCGATGCGTTCATGGTGTATCGTGCTGGATTCCTCTGGAAACGGTGAGTGGGGATAGGTGAGGGCGCTTTGCGTTTGGGTCGAAATCGGGGTTTTCCAGTTAAAGGTCTTCTGAGATTCCTCCTGGCGGCCGCGGTGACAGTAGTTGGGGCCTTGGAAGGGGGATGGGGCGCGGCGCCCGCCGCAGGGTCCGGCTTCGTCGCAGAATGCCCCGGGACAAAATTCGCAAACAACTCCGCAGAATCCTCCTCCGCCTCCCGAGGCGAATCCCGGGCTGCCGGGACTGAACCCCGAGCCGTCCCCGCAGTTGCCTGCGCCATCGGCCCAGTTGCCGGAACCGCCGATAAAGAATCCGGAGGTGAAGCCTGCGCCCAAGCCGGCATTGACTCCCCCGGCGCTGACCATTCCGCGTTTGACCCGTGCGCCCGCGCTGGAAAACTTTCTGGGGATGAAGCCCGAGGGCGAGATCGCATTGCAAATGGCGAAAGTGACGGGCTTCGTGCAACGCAACCCACACGATGGAGAAAAAGTGTCGGAGGAGACCGATGCCTATCTGGGCTACGACCAGAAGAATTTGTACCTCGTGTTCGTCTGCTCTGACGACCCGGGCAAGGTGCGGGCGCGGATGTCACCGCGCGAGGATGTCTATGACGACGATCAGGTCGCGGTCCTGATCGATACTTTTCATGACCGGCGGCGAGCCTATGAGTTTCAGACCACGCCTCTGGGCGTGCAATGGGATGCGATCTATACCGAAGCATCACGCCAAGAGACCGGTGGCAACTGGGATGTCTCCTGGGACGCGGTTTGGGATTCGCGGGGCAAGGTTACCAGCCGCGGCTTCGTGGTGTGGATGGCGATTCCATTCAAGAGCCTGCGCTTTCCGGCGACGAAAGAGCAGAAGTGGGGAATCGTTCTGTATCGCAACATAACGCGCAAGAACGAGGAATCATTCTGGCCGAAGGTTTCCCGCAAAGTGCAAGGCCGGCTGAGGGATGAGGCTACGCTGTACGGGCTGGAAGGGGTTTCTCCAGGGCGCGACATCGAGCTGATTCCCTATGGCATTCTACGTGGATTTCGCGGGCTGGATACGCGGGATCCAGAGAATCCGTTTTTTCAGAGCGCGGCAGTGCAGGGCCAGACCGGGATGGATGCAAAATTCGTGATCCACGATCACTTTGTCGTGGATATGACGGCCAATCCTGACTTCAGCCAAGTGGAGTCGGAAGATCCGGAGATCACGGTGAATCAGCGCTTCGAAGTGTATTTTCCAGAAAAGCGGCCGTTCTTCCTGGAGAATGAAGACTACTTTCGCACGCCGTTTGATTTGTTTTTCACGCGCAATATTCAAGACCCTTCGGCTGGAATACGGCTGACGGGAAAGGAAGGGCCGTATTCGGTCGGAGTGATAGCGACCGATGACCGCGCGCCGGGGCTGGCCATTCCAAATTCTTGTCCAAGTTCCTCTCTCGACTGCTTGGATAATCTTTATGGCATGCGCTCGTATTTCACGATTGCCCGCGTGAGCCGCGACATTTTCAAGCAGTCGAGCGTGGGCGCAATTTACACCGACTGGGAATGTCCGGCCACCGGCGAATACAACCGCGTTGGAGGAGCGGACGCGTGGCTAAAGCTGAATGCCACTTGGACGCTGCAAGGCCAGGCGGTTACCAGTTCGAGCCATCTGCTGGGGCTGAATGCCGCCAACCCGTTCTCGACTTGTGAGGCTAATCAGTCCCCCTTCAGCTCGGGCAATGCCGGCAGCGGCAACTACTTCGCCGGCCCAGCCGACAAAGTCGAGGTCCTGCGCAACGGGTTGCATTTCAACTACGACGGCAGCTACCAAGACGTCAGTCCTGGGTTCGTCACTGTGCCCGGATTCGTGAACCGCGTGGACATTCGCGGGCTCTACAACCTGGTCTACTACCGTTTCCGCCCGAAGAAGGGCTGGATTCTGAACTGGGGACCCTCGATCATCCAGCGCTACGTCTTCGATCACGAAGGCAATCGGCTGGATACCTACTACGACCCCTATTTTAAGATCGAAGGACGGGGACAAACGCTTATCTACTTCGATCCCTACGAAGAGCTGCGGGAGCGGCTGAGGCCGCAGGACTTCGCGTTCATTGGCCTGCCCGGCGTAACCCAGAACCAGGACTACCACGAACACCGCAGCGAAGCCCGGTTCTACACGCAGTACCTTCGGAAGGTTGCGGTGACGGCCGTCTACGACTGGGGCGACGGAGTGAATTTCGTGCCGGCGGCTAACGCGCTGCCACAGTCACTTCTGTCGCGCTTGAATACGGCCAGCGCGTCCCTGACGTTCCGACCAATGAAGCCGCTGAAAATCGAAAATACCTATCTGTTTGAACGCTTGCGGGCGACCGAAAATGAATATCTTGCCGCGCTCTCCGAGAACTCTGGCGTTCCCATCGGCAAAGGTATTTTCAACAATCACATTGTGCGCAGCAAGTGGAACTGGCAATTCACACCCCAACTCTCGCTCCGGGTGATTCTGCAGTACAACTCAGTGCTGGCGAATACCCCGGGCAACACGATTTACCCCTATACCTACTTGCCTACGCAGAAGGAGTTCAACGCCGATTTCCTGCTCACCTACCTGGTGCATCCGGGCACCGCGATTTATGTGGGCTATAACAGCGACTTGCAGAATCTGGACCGTGAGCTGACCCCAGGCCCCGAAGGCCCGGCGGGACTGTACACGGCGAAGGGCTATATCAACGACAGCCGGCAGCTCTTTGTGAAAGTGTCGTATCAGGTCCGCTTCTGAGGGCGGCGGAGGCCCCGCAAGAGGCCCCGCTCCGCGTTGCTGAATCCTTGGGCATTCCGGTAGAATCTAAGGATTCGTATCGAGGTATGAACCCATATGAAGCCCGCCATTCATCCCGCTTATAACGAAGTGCGCGTGCATTGTGCATGCGGCAATGCGTTTGTTACGCGGTCTACTCATAAAGGAGACATCAGCGTAGAAATATGCTCCGCCTGCCATCCCTTCTTTACCGGCAAGCAGAAGCTAATGGATACCGCCGGACGCGTGGAGCGGTTCCGCCGCAAGTACGCGAAAAACGCGCCCAAGACCGAACCTGCTAAGGCCGAGCTGGCTAAGAACTAAGAGCTAACTTCTTTGGCATGGATTAGAGCGGATATAGCAGAGAATTAAGCCCTCGCTTCTCGGCGGGGGCTTTCGTTTGGACCGCCAAGTAGAATAGATACGTGAAGAAGTTCTGGGATAGCTCGAACGGCTCGGGTGGGGCAAACGCTGGGGCGGACTCCTCCTTCGACAGGCTGAGAGCCTGCCCGGAGCTTGCCGAAGGGACAGGCTTTGTCCCTCCGGCAGCACCTCGGCGACCAGTGCCCGCCAGCGTCTCCATCGGCAGCATCACCATCGCCCCGGCAACTGTCCTGGCTCCCATGGCCGGCGTTACCGACACAGTCTTCCGCCGCTTCATCCGCAACCTGGGCGGATGTGGCCTGATCATGACCGAGTTCACCTCGGCCGATGGCGTACTCCGTATGAAGGACGAGAAGGCCAAGCGCTATCTCCATTTCTATGACGACGAGCATCCGATTTCGGCGCAGCTTTTTGGCAGCGATCCGCGGGTGATAGCGGAGGCGTCACGCATGGTCGAAGGGCTCGGCTTCGACCTGGTGGATTTGAACCTGGGGTGTCCGGCAAAGAAGGTCGTGAAGTGCAACGGAGGCTCCGGGCTGCTGCGCGATTTGCCGGCTATTGGCCACATCTTCGAAGCCGTACGAGCTGCGGTGAAGATTCCGTTTACGGTGAAATTTCGCGCGGGATGGAATGATGATGAAATCGTCTGCGTGGAACTGGCTCGCATGGCGGAATCGTGCGGGCTGGCGGCGGTTGCGCTGCACGCGCGAACTCGGGAACAGGGGTATAGCGGAAACGCCCGCTGGGAGTGGATTGCCGCGGTGAAGGCGGCGGTGAAGATTCCAGTGATCGGCAACGGCGACATTCGCACGCCTGAGGATGCCTGCGCCATGGTCACGCAAACGGGATGCGATGCGGTGATGATCGGGCGGACGGCGCCGTCGAATCCCTGGATCTTCCGCCAGATTCAACAGTACTGCGCGGACCATCGCAGTGCGTCCGGCGCGCTTCCCTACGACGAGCCCGCCGAGGCCGACCGCTACCAGATGATCCGCACCTACTTCCAGATGCTGATCGAGGAAGAACTGCCGGACGCCGTCGGCAAAATGAAGCAGTTCGCCTCCTGGTTCACGCACGGCGTGCCGGGGGGAGCGGCGCTGCGCAAGGCGATCTACGAGTCGAAGAGCGCAGTGGAGATTCTCGGGAGGGTGGAGGAGTTCTTCGAAGCCAGGTTGTGCGGCGCGGGCGCTCTTGCCCCTGAAGTGGGCTGACTTTATCGCCCTGGTTCCCGTATCTGATTGTTGCGGTTCACTTCCGGACAGTGAAGTTGGTGGGCATTCCTTTTACAGTCAACAAGTTACCTCTTGAGTTAGATTTGGTAAGAGCCTCCGGACAAGCGGGACCGAAGGTTGCAGCGATTCTCTTGGTCGTGGAAAGCTGCCGCAGGCCAGTGCGCGACTATTGGGCCGCGGTCCTTGCCGGGTTGGCCGATCTCCCAATCCGCCGCCTCCCCCGTCCTACTCCCGCTGCTTGGGTCGCCCGGCATTCATCGTTTGCCACTTCCGCACCGGTTCCCCGATTCAAAGCAGCTTTCTGCACCAGTCTCGTGCCCCGGGTTGGACGAGCCGGAGTATCGAGATCCGTCAGGCGATGACAGAGAAGATCTCGTGACTGCAAATTTCGGGACTGACCTTCACGCATTGGTCAATTGAACGTCTCCAGTTTTCGAGGAGAATCGGCATGGCGTTTGCTTAGTTGTGGATTTTTTTTCATCCGAAATTCACATTCGCGTCAACTTTTTGTAACTATGTGCACGTTAGGATCGTGGGTCGTAGTTCCCCGCCTGGGGCGAGCCTGGTCTTTCGCCCCTACGCGGCGAATTCAGCACCGTACTCCGCCGGCGACGCTGTGTCGCCATAGCTCTTAATTCCAGGCCTGCATTGAGCTTCTCGAAAGGGAGACTGGTGATGAGATCCGCGGTACAAATCGCAAGCGAACTCGAGTCTGCTGCGCCTGACGATCTGCTTATCTCCGTGATGGTGACGCACAGACCCAGGTTCTGATAACGGGAAAGAATATGGTTTCGCTACCGGTTGGAACTCACATGAACGTGGGCAGCCTCCCATGAACATAGTTTTGTCCTCGCACGGCAATTACGCCTTGGGTGTTCAGTCTGCCCAGTTTTCTTCAAGGCTAGTACGATCCGCAACAGGAGTGAGTTATGTCGCTTGAATTCTTCTGGAGTTCTGGCCAGACTCGGGCGGCAGCAACTCAAGAGGTCGGTTCGATGACAATCAACTCGAAAACGAAAACGTTCTGTTTATTCACCGCAACACCAAGCCTGCTCAGAACTCGCTTGCTCCGCGCCGCATTGTTCGTCTTAGCGAGCACTCTCCAGTTACCAGCACAGAACGTTGTATTAACCGGGGCGCTCGGAGGACGGGTCACCGACCAGAGCGGAGCCATAGTAGCGGGAGCCTCGGTGGTTGTGCGGAACCTCGCCACTGGGGTCCAACAGTTTGCCGAGACAAACCATGCCGGACTTTACCGGTTTCCTGTCCTCGTGCCCGGATCCTATTCCATAACGGCGAGCCTCAAAGATTTTCGCGATGTCCAGGCCCTGGTGCGAGTATTGGTAGGAAACACCACGTCGCAGGACATTAAGCTGCAGGTGGGAGCCAGCGCGGACACGGTCAGAGTAAGCGGCACGACGCCGCTGTTGCGGCCGGAGGAATCCTCCGCTAGCACGGTAATCGATCGGTCGCTGATTGAGGAATTACCGCTCAACGGACGTAAATACACTAATTTTATGATGCTCACGCCGAATACCAGCTACGACGGTGACACGGGCCTGGTGAGTGTTGCCGGACAGCAGGGTGGTGAGGACTCGGGATATGCCAACGGAAATGGCTCCAACGCTTTTACTGTGGACGGAAGTAACGCCACCAACAACTACTTCGCCGACATTGTGGGCCGTAATCGTATCCCGTACCTGTATGGCGAGGACTCGATCGAGGAGTTTCAAGTGGCGGTCAGCCCGTACACGGCAGTCTATGGCGGTGGAGCAGGTTTCGTGAATGCGGTGACCCGGTCGGGTGGCAACGCGTACCACGGCAGTGTGTTCTATTACAACCGGAACTCCGCGACCGGGGCCAATGACGCGCTCGATAAAGCCGCCGGCAATCCGAAACCGGAAGATGCTTTGCAGCAATTCGGCGCCGGGATGGGCGGGCCAATCCGGCACGACCGTTTATGGTTCTTCGTGGATTATGAACAACAACTGCGGAACAATCCGATTCCCGTCATCAACTCGGATTTGGCGACGACTCGGGCAAACTTGCCTACGCTTTTGAGCCTTTTTGATGTTCCAGCCGGTACGGTGCTGCCGGCGCCGAACGGGCCTCTGCCGGTACCGAACATCGACACTGACGCTGACGTCACGGCGGGCCCGAGCGATCCGTTATTCAAAAAGTACTACCTCCAGCAAGTGTCGAACACGCTCAATGCTCTGAACTCCAATCTTGGACTCAAGGCAAGAAAGGGCAACGACTGGGTAATTACTCCGCGGCTCGACTATCAGGCCAGTTTCCGCGATAGCCTGTTCCTTAGCTTGAATTTGAACCGCTTCAACTCCCCCGGAGGGGTCATTCTTGACCCTACGGTGGGCAATTACGGCACCCAGACTCTGGCGAACGCCTACGTTCGCACTGCCCAGGCCAGCCTGGGGTGGACACACACATTCTCTTCGAGACTGCTAAACGAATTTCACGCCAGCACTTCCGAAGACAACGAGATCGCCACGCCGACCGGGCTGGCTCCAAACACCCCTACCGTGATCCTGGACAGTCCCGCAGCTTTTACGCTGGGGAACGCTGCCTTCTCCCTCGGAAGAGTATTTGAAAGACAGTACTCTCTATCCGACCGTATCGACTACGTGATTGGAAAGCACACCTTGCAATTGGGCTTCGATTTCAATCGCTCCTGGGACGCGGACACCGACGATGGCGGCGCGGATCCGAATGAGGCTGTCGATTTCGGCTCGCCGCTCGGCCTCTATGAATTTACGAATCTCGAGGACTTCGCTCTCGGCGAGTACACCAATTTCAGTCAGGCGGCGGGAAGCCCGACGTTTTCTTTTGCCGTGCCCTATTACGGATTCTACGTGCAGGACACATTCCGCGCATTGCCGAAGTTAACTCTGGAAATGGGCTTGCGCGAAGACTTCCAGGTGTACCCGCAGCCGGCGCAAAATCCGCTCTTCCCTCTCACCGGACAGTATCCCAACCAGTATCGGCGCCTGGCGCCGCGCTTCGGATTCGCCTGGCAGCCCGCTTCGAAAACAGTAATACGCGGAGGATTCGGGGACTTCTATACCAACATGAACGGGCTGAACTACCGCAATGCGGTGATCTCGAACGGGCTCCGATCCCAGCAATCGGAGGTAAGTGCCAGCTACACCGGGGGTCCGCCGAACCAGCAATTGCCTACTTTCCCGAATATTCTCCCCGCCAATTCCCCTCTGTTCGCGGCTTCTCCGGATATTTCCCTGGTTTCTCCGCAGTTCAGGGTGCCCGATATTTTGCAGGCGAGCTTGCAGATTGAGCGCGAGATTTTTGAGAACACGACTCTGACTATTGGCACGATGTGGAATCACGGGATACACATTATTTCGGGCAGCGCTTATGACGTGAACCTGGAGCCGTTACAAGGCACGACCACATACATCGTCTGTCGTCCAAGCGCAACCACAGCGCCCTGCAGTGGACCGACTTATACCCTGCCGACCATGGATAATGGTCTGCTCGCAGACGGCCTCATCGTCAATCCCAACACCCTCGGCCAGATTCAGGAGCTCATCAGCCCGGCGCAAAACGATTACAACTCTTTCTTCGTGCAGCTGCAGCGCCGCATGTCGCGGGGCCTTGCGCTGCAATTCTCCTACACGTTCGCCAAGAGCATGATGCTCGATGGAATGGACTTCAACAATCAATTCGACTTCAGCAATACTCATGCTCCCTCGCTGTTAGACGAGCGGCATCGACTTACCTTTGCCGCGGTGTACCGCCCTGAACTGGAAAAGCTGACCAGTTCCGGCACCGGGCGCGCGGTTCTCTCGGGCTGGACGCTGAGCAGTGTCATGGAGTTCTCCTCCGGCCGGCCGTACGCGGCTTTGTTGAGTCCGGCGTGCACCAGTTCGACTCTGTCATTCAGCAATTGCAACGGCGCCGATGACAACCTGAACGACACCGCCTTTAACCAGGACACTGCTGCAACCGCGGGAGGCATTAATGGCGCTGGTCCGACGCCGGGCATCGGACTGAACTCGTTTTACGGCCCGTGGCTGGAGAGGATCGACGTTGGGCTCGCCCGCAGTATTGCGATCGGGGAGGGCAAAGAGTTGCAGTTCCAGGCGCAGGCGTTCAATCTGTTCAACCACGCCAATTACTACGTGCAGAACGGCAACGGGATCAACCAACTCCAATACAACCCCGTCGGAACCACCTGCGGCGACGGCATTCACGCCGACCAGACCTGTTATTTGGTGCCCAATTCGGGTCCGGGCAATTTTGGAACCTTTCAGGAAATCAGTCCCAACGGTCTTCCCAGGGTATTGCAGTTTTCCGCGAGATTCACGTTCTAGGCTGGCGGTCATGAGAATTCTGGTCATCGAAGATGAAGCTAAGACTGCCAAGTTCCTGAAAAAGGGACTTGGAGAGGCAGGTTTCGTCGTCGATGTCGCCGGAGATGGATGGGATGGGCTGCACCTGGCGCAGGAATTCCAGTTCGATCTCGTCATTCTCGACGTGATGCTCCCGGGGTTGGATGGCTGGCAGCTTCTCACTCGCCTGCGCCAAGAAGGCCGGCGCGCGCTGGTGCTTTTTCTGACCGCTCGCGATGCCGTGCACGAACGGGTACGAGGGTTCGAACTGGGCGCGGATGACTATCTGATAAAGCCGTTCGCCTTTTCCGAATTGTTGGCGCGGGTGCGGTCGCTGCTGCGCCGTGGGCCTCCGCGCGCGCAAGAGACGCTTCGTCTGGCGGACCTGGAGATCGACTTATTGCGCCAGCGTGCCACGCGCGCCGGTCAGCGGTTGGATCTGACCTCTAAGGAGTTCATTCTTTTATCCTTGCTGGCGCGGCGCGCGGGCGAGGTGCTATCGCGAACCCTGATCGCCGAAGCGGTCTGGGACATGAACTTCGACAGCGACACCAATGTGGTGGATGTTAATGTGCGCAGACTGCGCAGCAAGGTGGACGACCCTTTCCCACTCAAATTGATCCATACCGTTCGGGGCGCCGGCTATGTCCTGGAATCCGACTAGTAGCCTCGCGAAAGTCTCACGCTTGTGGAGAACTTTGGCTTTCCGGTTAATGGCAGGCTACGCGCTGGCAGGCTTGTTTCTGGTGTTCCTCGCCACCGCAAGTCTTTATTTCGTGCTGGTGAGCGAACTGGAGAAAAGCACTGACTTATTCCTCGCGGACAAGGTGCACGTGTTACGCACCATGTTGCGGGAGAGACCCGACGACTGGGACGCGCTGCGGGAGGAAGTCGAGTTGGAATCCGCCGCGCGGCGCTACGAGCAATTCTATATTCGCCTGCTGGATGAACGAAACACACCCCTGTTGATGACCCCGGGCATGGCGGATCAATTGGATTTGGAGCAATTATCCAGTCAAACCCAAAGCCGCCCTGATCGCACCATTCGAATGAAGGGCAGGGACGGTCGAGCCTTTCGCACGGCCAGCGCGTCGGCGCCGGTCGGTTCCCTTGCAGCTCAAACTGACACCATTCAGATTGCGATTGATGTCTCGCAGAAGCAGGTGCTGCTGGCACGCTACCGGTTTTGGTTCTGGGCCATTCTCCTGGCGACCTTCGCCATCTTTCCACTGGTCGGGTATCAGATTGCGCGGCACGGCATTCGTCCCGTGGAGGAAATGGCAACGACCGCACGCCACATCAGTTCGACGAACCTGCAGGAACGCATTCTTCCGGAAGGATATCCATTCGAGCTAGCATCCCTGGCCAGTACCTTCAACCAAATGCTGGACGGCCTGGAAGAGTCGTTCGAGCGCATTTCGAGATTTTCAGCGGACATTGCGCACGACCTGCGCACGCCCGTGAATAACATTCGCGGCGAAGCAGAGGTTGCTTTGGCTCGCGCGCGAAGCGCCGATGAATATCGCGATGTGATCGAGTCCTGCCTCGAAGAAGCCGTGCGACTATCGGATCTCATCGGTGACCTCCTATTTTTGGCGCGTGCGGAAAGCCCGTTGACGCATTTGCGCCGCGAGCGGGTGAATGTGGCCGAATTGCTGGGCGGAGTGCGGGAATATTACGAAGCCTCGGCTGCCGACGGTGGAGTCTCGCTCACCACTGCTGTCGCCGACGAACCGGTCATTGCCGAACTAGACCGCACGCTCTTGCAGAGGGCAGTGGGCAACCTGGTCTCGAATGCCTTGGCACACACGCCACGCGGCGGAGCCGTTGTCTTGGGAACGAACGCCGATTTTTCCACAATCCGCATCGAAGTCTCCGATACAGGCGTCGGCATCCCAGCGGAAGCCCTGCCGAGGGTTTTTGATCGCTTCTTCCGTGTCGACTCGTCGCGTTCCCAAGGTTCGGGGGGCACTGGCTTGGGGCTGGCGATCGTTCAGAGTATCGCGCTGCTTCATGGCGGTAATGTGGAGATCTCGAGCCAACCGGGACAAGGCACCCGGGTCACGCTCCACATGCCAACCTCCTGCGCGAGAAGAATGTAATCTCCACGTCATGCGACAATGGCGTGGCCGTTTTCACCTGTAAACCTTACGTATTGCCCAATCCATAGGCCTTCCATGCCTATGGCAAAATTGTCCTGGTTGGCAGATCATGGTCGGGTGACAATTTGCGCTGGCGATTCCGATGGCCACGCTAGGTTCGCGCCATGTCCCAGTCTCCAAACCCAACCGCA
This sequence comes from uncultured Acidobacteriaceae bacterium, assembly GCA_963714225.1. Taxonomy (GTDB): domain Bacteria; phylum Acidobacteriota; class Terriglobia; order Terriglobales; family Acidobacteriaceae; genus Sulfotelmatobacter. Next base: position 229,703 of record CAVQNY010000045.1, read on the forward strand.
CCGCAGCAGGTGGCGCCTCTGCTTGCGTTGGCCACTCAGTTGCTCAGGGCCGGGCGACCAGCCGATGCGATCACGCCGTTGCGCGATGCAGCGCTGCTCGAGCCGTCCAATCCCGTCATCCAGCACGATCTCGGCCTCGCCTGCCTTGAGGTCGGTCGCCTACCGGATGCCGTCGCGGCGTTCGAGCGGGCCGTCGCCAGCAACCCGCGCTACACCGATGCATATTTCCGCCTGGGAATTGCTTTAGAGAAGCTGGGCAACATCGGCGGGGCAATCGTTGCCTACCACCGCGCTACCGAGCTGCTCCCATCCCTGACCGAGGCGTGGTTCCGCGCCGGCGCCCTGGCCTACACACTGGGCCATCGCGAGGAGGCGATCGGCTGTTTCCGCCATGCGGCGGCGACCGGAGGTAGGACCAGCTTCGGCCGCCTTGGCAAGGCACGGGCGCTGCTGATCGAGGATCGCAATCAGGAAGCCGAACAGGCGTTGCGAGAGACGCTGGTGGCCGATCCGAGGAACGCCATGGCGTATGATTTGCTGGGCAATCTGCACTCTGAGTTCGGCCGTTTCGACGAGGCCCGTGCGTGCTTCGAACGCGCGATCGCGATCGCGCCGCTGCTGGCGGGAAGCTACTACGATCTGGTCCGGTGCCGCCCGGTCACGAGCGTTGACGACGGTCTGGTTCAAGGGATGCAAGCCGCCGTGGCCACGCCGGGGCTGGAAGCGGGGCAACGCCTGCGGCTTCACCTCGCGATCGGCAAGGCGGCGGAGGATCTTGGCGACTACGCCTTGGCCATGCAGCATTTCGACGCCGCAGACGCCGTGCGCCGCGGCTCTGCGTCGTTCGACTCGGCCGCGTTCTCCATCGAGATCGACCGCCTGATTGCCCGCTGCACACCCGAATGGATCGCGCGGGCGCACAAACTCGGCAGCTGCGATGCGACGCCCATGCTGATCATCGGCATGCCGCGGTCCGGTACAACTCTCGTCGAGCAGATCGTCTCCATGCATCCCGAGGTCGGGGCCGGCGGCGAGTTGCATTTCTGGAACGAGCGCGGAGCGGCGTGGCACCGCCCCGACGCGGCCGGGAACGAGACGCCATTCCTTGCCAAGGCGGCGACAGACTATCTCGGCGTGCTGCGCGCGATCGCGCCGAAGGCGGCGCGCGTTACCGACAAGATGCCGTTCAACTTCCTCTGGGCCGGGCTGGTCCACGTGGCATTCCCGCGCGCCATCATCGTCCATTGCCGCCGCGCTCCAATCGACACGGCCTTGTCGATCCATCAAACTCACTTCCATCCCAGCCTGGCATTTCCGACCGGTGGTGCCGAACTGGTCGCTTATTTCCGCAGCTACCAGCGGCTCATCGACCATTGGCGGAGCGTGCTGCCGGCGGATCGCTTCCTCGAGATCGATTACGAGGACCTGACCCGCATGCCCGAACCAGTCATCCGGCGCATCATCGCGGCCTGCGGTCTGGCGTGGCACGACGCGTGCCTGCGCCCCGAATCGAATCCGCGGGCTGTGAAGACCCCCAGCAAGTGGCAGACCCGGCAGCCGATCTATCACACTTCCGTCGCGCGCTGGCGACGCTACGAACCTTGGCTGGGGCCCCTGCGCGCGCTCGTCGACGACGGGTCGGAACTGGACGCGGGTATCGTCCGATGCTGAGTGGGCTGAAGCAGCCCACCTGACCGAAAAGACACGAAGACAACGTCCACGAAACAGACTCTGCTTAACGTGGAGCTGCGCGTCACAATCCGCGAGAAAAAGTTCAGCACATGTAAAACGGAAATTTCACCTGGTCGTCATACGGCCGTCGCAGTCGTATTTCCACTCAGGTGTCGCAGGGCCCGGCTCTCGAGGCCTCGCCGCGTTGTCAATGGCGTCAGCGTCACCTTAAAGACCAAGATGACAAAAATGTAATCTCGGCGTCATGTTGGTGTCTTTTTCTCAAAACTAGACTGGTCGCCTTGGTGCACTGAGTGCTTGCGCCAAGCCGTTGGAGATTGACGAACAAGATGAGGACCTCTACGAAATTCCTTCTACGAACCGTTGCGTGGTGAAAAAAAGCTAAGGAGGACGGTATATGTCTCGAATGAAAGTTCGAAATAAGTCTCGAAACAAGTCTCACAATAATCGGGTGCGGCCGCTTGCCAGCCTGCTGGCGGCGGGGCTGAGCTTTCCAACGCTCGCCGCCGCTCAGTCCGTGCCCTACCCGAAGTATTTCACCGGCCCGCAGCCGAACGGCTCGTGGGTCGTCAGCAGTGGTCAGATCATCACGCCAGCGGGCATGCAAGTCGACCTCGGCATCCGGGTCCGCGCCAAGGCCGTCGCGCTGAACCCCAATGTCAGCACTCACACCGCCGCCGTCCTCACCATGGGCACGTCGACGTCCGATGGCAACGGAGCCGTCGAAGTGTTCGACACCACTACCGGCGTGGTCCTCGAGAGCTACATCCCGTATTCGCCTACGCTCGGACAGGATCCGAGCGGCAGCTATAGCGGCATAGCTTATTCGGCGGATGGCAAGTACCTGGTGTTCAGCCAGGACAGCAGCAATGTCACCATCGCCAAGGTCGATAGTGGAGGCTTGCTGGAAGACGACGCCCAGGTCAGCGTGCCACCGTTGCAGGCGGATCCCTTCATCACCTGCTTCCCCAACAGCCCGCCGGCCTCTTATGGCAACCCCTGCGGCTCGTTCTATACTCCGAGCAGTTCTTATCCCGGCGGCGTCGCGTTCTCAGCCGACGGCACGAGCGCCTACGCCCTGCTGAACCAGCAAGATACGCTCACCAAGATCAACCTGAAGGCAAAGCCGCCGGTTCAGGGTGTGCAGATCCGCGTCGGCAACGCCCCGCACAGCATCGTGATCAACAGCACCGGGACGACCGCCTATGTCAGCAACGAGGGTGGCCGCATCGCTACCGAGGCGGACTTCCAGATCAACTCCGCTGGCACTGAAATAGTCGCCGACCCGTACGTCGGCGCCGCGATCACCGGTACCGTTTCTGTGGTTGATCTGGCCTCGCTGAAGGTCACTGCTACCATCGAGACTGGTGGTCTGCACCCGACGGGGTTGGCGTTCTACGGAAGGTACCTGTTAGTCGCCAATACCTATAGCGACACCATCTCGGTTATCAACACGGCGACCAACGAGGTGGCGTGGACGATCAACCTTGGGCTGCCGATCGGAGTGCCCGGCGCAGGCCAACCGGCCTATGGCGCCGCGCCGAACTCGATCGCCGTCGATGCCAAGAATGGCATTGCCTACGTCGCCCTTTACAATGCCAACGCGGTCGCGGTGGTCAATCTCAAAGAGGGCGCGACCAATCCCGTCCTGGGCATGATCCCGGTAGCCTATGCGCCGGCCTCGGTCGGCCTGGACAGGGCCCAGAACGTGCTCATCGTTGCCAATGACAAGGGCATCGGTGCGCGTTACTCGTTCGAGTGCGACCACGGAGTCTGCGGCTACAATACCCACCAGGACAATGGCACCGTCAGCATCGTCGCCGTGCCGGATCGCGCGACCTTGGCGACGATGTCGACGCAGGTTTTCCAGAACAATCACTGGGATCTGGCGGTAAATATCCAGTCTGCCTCCGGTGGCGCTCCGGATGCCAAGCCGGTCGCAATCCCTGAAAAGATCGGCAGTCCGTCGCTGATCAAGCACGTGTTCCTGATCGTCCGCGAAAACCGCACCTATGATCAGATGCTGGGCGATGTGGCCGCCGGCGATGGCGACCCCTCGTTGGCAGTGTTCGGCGACGGCTTCGCAGCCGGAGGCACCCCGATCACGCCAAACGTGCACGCACTGGTGAAGCGCTTCCCTCTCTTGGACAATTTCTACGACCCGAGCCGCCAGTCGGCTGACGGTCACCAATGGATCCAGGAGGGCATGGCGCCCTACGCCGACGACATCCAGTCGCCGGACTGGGTCCGTAGCTATCCCGGGGGGAACGCCGGCGATGCACTCGCCTATCAGAAGAAGGGCTTCCTGTTCTCGGAAGCGGCGCTCGCTGGTCTGGCGGTGAAGATCTACGGCGAATACATCGAGAACAATACCTACAAACAGCCGAACGGATCGACCAGCGAGCCGAGCTGGAGCCAGTTTTACGCCGACTCGCAGTGCTTCGAGAAAGGGCCTGGTTGCGCACCACCTGGGACCCCGGGCGAGAAGACGCTGTACTACCAGAACACGGTCCGGGCAGAGTCCTCGATCCCGGCCGTGTATGACCACATGGTCAAGAACTTCCCATATTTCGACCTGGGCATCCCCGACCAGTTCCGTGTCGATCTGTGGGTGCAGGATTTCAATAATGACGTCGCGGCCGGTACGGTGCCTGCGTTGGAAATGCTCTGGATCATGTGCGACCACACCGGCGGGCCGCCGACCCCGCAGGCCGAACAGGCCGATAACGACTTGGCCGTGGGGCGCATTATCGACTACATCAGCCACAGCAACGTGTGGTCCTCGTCGGCGATCTTCCTCGAGGAGGACGACGCGCAGAACGGCGTCGACCACATCGACGGTCATCGCAGCCCAGGCTATGTCGTCAGCCCATACGCCGTGCAGTTCGGCCCCACCGACAACACCTACTACACGCAGGTCAATATGACGCGGACGATCGAGCAAATCCTCGGTCTGCCGCCCATGAACCAGTTCGACCTCGTGGCATCGCCGATGAGGACGGATTTCGTCAAGGGCACGCCGCCCGCGGACAACTTCAAACCGTGGACGCATGTGCCGAACCAGGTCCCGCTGACCGAGGGCGTTTCAGCAAGCTCAGCTGACCCGAAGAGCAACCCTAAGATTAAGGCTCTGAGGGCGGCTTGGCTCCAGAAGAAGGCGCAGATCTTCGCTGGCAAACTGACCAAGCCCGACTCCGAAGACCCGGACACGGTCAACCATCTGAACTGGTACATGTCCACCGGGTTTACGCGGCCCTATCCGGGCGAGAGCACGGTTCGTCCCCCGAGCGACTTCAACCGACCGGCACCTACCACCGCCGACTCGGACGACTAAAACACGGACTGGGAACAAGTCTTGCAGCCGGACTTCCCCAGGGCAACCTTCTGACTGCAACCGCCCTCTTCCCGACTACGGGGAGAGGGTTTCTTGTTCACGCCTAAAACGCAAAGCCCCCGCCAACCTGAACCCGCCCCGCCATTGTCGTGAGCCTGCCCCGGGGACGAAGACGCGCCGGGTGATTGCACATGCTTTTTCTCATTTTGTCGACCGCTTACGCGGGGCTATTGTGTGGTGCGGCCCTCTATGTCAGTTGGTGCTAACCTGATAACAACTCTTACGCCTGCGTCACATTGGATTTCTTGCGAGGTTTCGGCTTAAGTCGAGATTTACAGGACTGAGGAACAGACCAAGAAGTCCGAGCAGTCCAAGAGCTAGGTCGGCGGAGCACGTTTCGTCCTTTCAGTTGCTTGAAGATGGAAAAATATCCCCATAGAAGCGACTGAATCGAGCGACCAATATTTGTCACGCACCTGCGCCATTCGCAGCACGTCGCACGATTTCGACTGCTTACCTATCCGGGCTGACTGTAAGGTGTTATCGAAGTGATGGAGAGGGCCAGAGACGTGCCAATCGTGAAGTTGTTTCTGTTCTGAGCACACCGCGATAGAAGGAGCGACTGGAACGTAGCTGCGGTGTCACCAAAAGGGGACACTTCTAATCTTCTAACGTCGTATGAATGGGGTCATTTCTAATGTCGGTTGACATCTGAGGAAATTCACCGTTGACAATTTTCGTGATGAGAGTACACTTCCTTTTCTCCTTTTTCTGGCCTTCCCCTGCAATCAAGCACGCTGAGAACCGCCCCAGAGCCATCTCTGGGAAAAGCCCACGGTCCTGGTTGTACCCGGCTTCTAGTTCTTCAACGCAAAGGAGGCACATCGTGTTGAAATCTGGCCATCTCGTAGCCCTGACTCTTCTTTCACTGTCATTGCTGTCCGCAGTGACGCAGCCAGCACAAGCGCAAACCACTAAGACAAAGACGGTGCTCTCAACTAACGGATCGATTGTATTCGCCACTTCGAACGATGCACCGGCAGTTGTCTCAGTTGGTAGACAGGGTGGACAAGCTTTCTCCTGCGACCTCACCTGTACTACCGTCGACTACAGCTTCTGTCTAGACGAGACGCCGGGTTGTCTCGAAGGTTTTATGGAAGTAGCCGATACCGACCTCAAGGGGCATATCACGACCGGACTTAATCAGGCGGATGTTTTAAGGCTGACTGCCACGATCATATCCGGCAGCATGTACGGCGCTAGCTACTACTGCTACGCTTGGAACTCTGACGGCGACTGTACCAATGTAGTGGAAATTGTGGCTCCAAATTGTACGGCTCCTACTTGCCCAACGGAAGTCGGCACCATCGACGTTGTTTTCACCAAGACCGTTCCCTCGGACCCGCTGTTCTTCACCGCGACCCTGACCGACGACGTTGGCTCGTACGTAGCCAACGGCGAGGTACAGGTAACCCGGTCGATCAACGATCAGTTCGGTGACACCGCAGTGGGGACCGTGATCGGTAATGCTTTTAATCAGGGATCTGGCTGCTGTGTGGGGGTAAACGAGCAGATCGTCCGAACTAGCGCAGTGAAGGCAACCGTTAAGCCAGTCAGCGAGCAGCTCGCGCAAACCGGCAAAGTAGCGGACAAAGTATTGCGGCGGCTTCGGGCGCTCGAAAGAGTGCAGGCGGCAGCTATCGCTGCGCGGGCCAAGTAACGAACCGGAAGCCCTCCCCAGAAATGCGAGCTTGGTGCGAGATGCGGAGGGTACTCTACGGCACCATAGATGGAGGCACTTTGGGCTTCGGAGTGGTATTCAAGGTTTGTCCGAGTTGCGGCCAGCCGTAGCCTTGCAATGAATGGCGGGCATATTGCGGTCGAACAAAACGCACTGAGCTGGTTGGGAGGCACGTTTGACTTTGTGGAGCACATGCTAATCTCGCACCAGATACATTGACGCAGCACCAACTTTCAAGACACGCCCTGTCCATGATTGGTCGTCGTAAACTGATCTTCAGACGCTGAACTGAGCGGATGCATATTTTCGGAGAGTTTGCAAGAGATTTGGGGAGTGAGGTGCCCCTCGTTTCCGACCGCTAAAACCGTCAGAGAGCGACCCTGGCCACCCGAGATAGGCTTTTCGTCTAATGATTCATAATCGTCGAGGTGAAAACGGACGAGATTAGAGTTCTAAAATCGTCCTGAAGTTGTTGGAAACACTGGAACGATGAGTTCTGATAAGGCTGGCGTGGGCGGTTCAACTGTTCAACTCTCCCAGGCACCAAATTTCAGGTTATGCGGGCATAATTTCATGTTTCACCCAAACCCACAGCCTTAGAGGCTACACTACTCTAGCCACCATCTTCCCCAACTCATCCTTCTCCACGTACGCCCACGGCTCTCTCGCGTCATGCGTGAAGACCGTCAGCCATTTCTCCGGGACCGCCTTCGCGTAGTACTGCTTCTTGCTCTCGATGGTCTCGAGCGGGTAGAGGTCGAAGGCCATGCCCCAGGTGAGGTCGATGTGCGCCATGGTGGGGATGAGGTCGGAGATATAGCAGGCCGTGCGGCCTCCGCTTTCTACGATGACGGCCTGCATGTGCGCGGTGTGGCCGGGGAAAGTTTTCACTGAGATACCGGGGACGACTTCTTCGCCGTCTTTGAGCAGCGTCATCTGGCCGCTTTGGACGAGCGGGTCGTAGTTTTCGGGGATGTAGCTGATGGCGTCGCGCTCGCTGGGGCGGCGGGCGTATTGCCACTCGCCCTCCGGCGCGTAGTATTTCGCGCGCGGAAAAGTTGGAACGATCTTGCCGTCCTTGCGCACAGTATTCCAACCGCAGTGGTCGAAATGCAGGTGCGTGTTGATGACGACGTCGATGTCTTCGGGAGCGACTCCGCCAGCGGCGAGACTCGCGAGTAGCTGCGCGGGCTGGCCATAGAACTTGACCATGCGTTCCGACAGCTTGTTGCCCATGCCGGTTTCTACCAGCACGTTTTGTGTACCGGTCCGGATGAGGAGCGAGTTAAGCCCAGCCTGAACATAATTCCTTTCGTCCGAGGCAACTTTACGCGACCACATGATCTTGGGAACGACGCCGAAGAATGCGCCGCCGTCAAGCGGGTAGGTGCCGTCGGAGAAGATGCTGAGTTCGAAGTCGCCGGCAGTGAGGCTGGACATGATTCTAGTGTGCCACAGACCTAATCGGCATTTCGCCTGCGAAACTGCGGTACTCTGGTCCCTATGCAACGCCCGGCCAGTGTCATGGTGATCGCAGTTCTGTTTTTTCTGGTCGCGGGATATCTGGCCGCGATCGGCATTATCGAGTTCGTTGTGCCGGGCTCGCTTTCCATGGCGCTGGGAGCGGGGATCACGTATGGAAGAGAGCTAAGTGGACCGCAGACGGCCTTATCCGTCGGCGCAGGCTGGGCATTGGTTGGCTGGGGCCTTTACCGGCTACGCAATTGGGCGCGCTGGTGCGCGATTCTGATCATGGTAATCGGAATCGCGGGATCGGTGCCGGCAGTTTCTGCGGCCGCGAGGGATTTGACTTGGCGCTTCTGGCTTTACGGCACCCAGATCATGGTGCGGGTCGTGATCGCTTGGTACATGGCCGCGTCGCCCGAACTGGTCGAGGCTTTCGTCCGAAAGTAGGCGACGAATGCAAGTGAGTCCGCGCGATTAAATTGGTGGGCCGCCTTCGCGGCCCGTATGCGCTCGAAACTTTACCGTCTTGCCTTTGCGGCTTCTTTTTCTCCTACGCGCTTGCTAACCTCGAATTTCATCTTGCCGGCTTTCTTGTCGGCATCTACCACGATGTGGTCGCCGTGCAGGATCTGGCCATCCAAAATCTGCAGAGCCAGCGGATCCTGCACCAGCTTTTGGATGGCGCGCTTCAGCGGCCGCGCACCGAAGTTCGGGTCGTAGCCCTGGGTGAAGAGCATATCTTTGGCAGCGTCGGTGAGCTCGATCGAGATCTTGCGGTCGGCCAGCAGACGGCGCACGTCTTCGAGGCGCAGCTCGATGATCTTGACCAACTGCTCTTTGCCGAGCGGGGCGAAGACGATGATGTCATCAATGCGGTTCAAGAACTCGGGCCGGAAGTGGCCGTGCAGCGCTTCCAGGACCCGTTCGCTGGCCTTCTCAAACTGTTCCGGCGTTGGCACGTGGTCGGATTGCAGATAACTCGACCCGAGGTTCGAAGTCATGATCAGAATCGTGTTCTTGAAGTCCACCACGCGGCCTTTGCCGTCGGTGAGGCGGCCGTCGTCCATCATCTGCAGCAGGACGTTGAAGACATCGGGATGAGCTTTTTCAATCTCGTCGAACAGCACCACCGCATAAGGTCGGCGACGGACCTGCTCGGTGAGCTGGCCTCCTTCTTCATATCCCACGTAGCCCGGAGGCGCGCCGATTAAGCGGGCGACCGAGTGCTTTTCCATGTATTCGGACATGTCGATGCGCAGCAGGGCGCGCTCGTCATCGAAGAGGAACTCAGCGAGAGCGCGAGCGAGTTCGGTTTTTCCTACGCCCGTGGGGCCGAGAAAAATGAATGAGCCGATGGGGCGCCTGGGATCGCTGAGCCCGGCGCGGGAGCGGCGGATCGCATTGGCAACGCGCTCGAGAGCCTGGTCCTGGCCGATGACGCGCAGGCGCAGGCGATCTTCCATGGTGACCAGTTTTTTCACTTCGCCCTCAAGCATTTTGGAGACGGGAATGCCGGTCCACTTGGAGACGATGCGGGCGATGTCTTCTTCGTCCACTTCTTCCTTGAGCATGCGCGGCGCGCCCGTGCCTTTGCCGTCGATCTTGGCCGTCAGTTGGTTTAACTCTCCCTCGGCTTGCCGCAGCAATCCGTAGCGGATTTCGGCAACTCTCTGCAAGTTGCCCTTGCGCTCTTCGGCCTGCTCCTCGATCTTGAGCTTCTCGATTCTTCCTTTCAGCTCGCGAGAGCGGGCGATCAGATCCTTTTCTTTTTTCCAATTGGCTTTGAGGGCGTTGGATTTCTCGCGGATCCCTGCCAGTTCCCTCTCGATGACGGACAAACGCTCCCGGGAGTTGGCGTCGTCTTCTTTCTTCAAAGCTTGCTTTTCGATTTCGAGCTGCGTGGCACGCCGCTCGAGCTGATCGATGTCAGTGGGAAGCGAATCGATCTGTATGCGAATGGATGCGGCCGCTTCGTCGATGAGGTCGATGGCCTTGTCGGGCAGGAAGCGATCCGAGATATAACGGTGGGAGAGAGTCGCGGCCGCGACGATGGCGGAATCTTTTATACGAACCCCATGATGCACCTCATATCGCTCTTTCAGGCCGCGAAGAATGGCGATGGTGTCCTCGACATTGGGTTCGCCGACGAAAACAATCTGGAAGCGGCGCTCGAGAGCAGCGTCTTTTTCGATGTATTTGCGGTACTCATTGAGCGTGGTGGCGCCGATGGCGCGCAGTTCTCCGCGGGCAAGCGCAGGCTTGAGCATGTTGGAGGCATCGATGGCGCCTTCGGCGGCACCGGCGCCGACGAGGGTGTGCAGTTCGTCGATGAAAAGAACGACCTGGCCCTGCGAGTCTTCGATTTCTTTTAAGACGGCCTTGAGGCGGTCTTCAAATTCGCCGCGATACTTTGCTCCGGCCAGCATGGCGCCCAGGTCGAGTGCGACCACGCGTTTGTTCTTGAGCACTTCCGGCACGTCACCCGAGATAATGCGTTGCGCGAGGCCTTCGACGATGGCAGTTTTGCCCACGCCGGGTTCGCCGATGAGCACGGGATTATTTTTCGTGCGGCGGGAGAGAACCTGGACCACGCGGCGGATTTCTTCGTCGCGGCCGATGACCGGGTCGAGCTTGCCGCGGCGGGCCTGCTCGGTCAGATCGCGGGCGTAGCGTTCGAGAGCCTGATACTTGGCTTCGGGATTCTGGTCGGTTACTTTCTGGGACCCGCGGACGGCGGTTAGGGCTTTCAGAATTGCGTCGTGAGTTGCACCGTGACGGGCGAGAATCGCCTGGGCCGCATCCTGTTTCAGGTGTGTGATGGCGAGCAGCAGGTGTTCGGTGGAGACGTACTCATCCTTAAAGTTGGCGGCTTCTTTGAAAGCCTGCTCGAGCAGTTTGTTAGCGGCGTTTGAGAGCGTGGCCTGCGCCGCCTCTGCGGAAACCTTGGGAAGTTTTTCGATGTCGCGATAAAGTTCGCTGAGAACCGCCTGCGGGCCGATGCCGATTTTTTCGAGCACGGGCGCAACGATGCCCTCTTTGTCTTCGAGCAGGGCGGCGAGCAGATGGACGGGCAGAAGCTCGGGATTGCCGTGTTGCGAAGCGAGATCGTTGGCACGCTGGACGGCTTCCTGCGCTTTTACAGTGAATTTGTCCCAACGGATGGGCATAGAAACTCCAATTTGGTAATTTTGTAATTTGGTAATCGGGCAATTTAACCAGATTGCACAATTGCTAAATTACAAAATGAAGGGGAGGCCGGCAGTTCTGCCGCCTCCCGCTGATTGTAAACCGTCGAACTGCGCTCGAGGACCAGGTTCGGTCGACTTCGCTCAGGACAGGCTCCGACCCGGTCCCACACGCTGCCTCTTACGCGGCTTTGCTGGGCCCTTTCGCTTCGAGGGTCTTCTCGGTGCCCACATTGACTTTGATCTGCTTGGGCTTGGCTTCGGCCTTTTTGGGCAAAGCGATCTTCAACACACCCTTGTCATAGTTCGCCGAAACTTTCTCGGAATCCACAGTGCTGGGCAGAGTGAAGGTGCGGGTAAAGCTGCCATACTGGCGCTCCACACGGCGGTAGTTCTCTTCTTTCTCTTCCTTCTCGATTTTGCGCTCGCCGTGCACGGTGAGGGTGTTGTTCTCGATGCGGACATCGATATCTTTCTCGTCAATGCCCGGGACTTCGATCTTCAACGTGACGTTGTGCTCGTCCTCGTAGACGTCGACGGCGGGGGCAAAGCTTGAGGTGGTCAGGGATTCATCCCGGCCATCTTCATGGATGGACTCGCGGAACAGGCGGTTGATGCGGTCCTGCAGGGTGGCAAACTCACGGAAAGGCTCAAAACGGGTAAGTACGGTCATGGCAATATTCTCCTTTTTTTGTGCTGGTTTCTTCTTAGGAATTCGGCAAAGCCGATCACCCACTTAGATGTCTATTTAGCACAAAGGAAGCATAAAACATGAGTGTCTTATTGTCAACATAAGCATATTGCTCGTTTTCATTGGCTTACGAGAGCTACAACGCACTTAAGATAGGCAGTTTCTGGGACGTTCAGGAGGATGGGGTGGTCTCTGGCCTGCCCGCGGACCTCGGCCAGACGCAGGGTGCGGTGGGCATCATGGGCGGCGTCGGTGAGCACTTCGAGAAAGTCTGCGGGGCCGACATGGTAGGAGCAGGAGCAGGTGACCAGGATGCCGCCGGGGCGAAGCATCTTCAGGGCGCGGAGATTGAGCTCTTTGTAGCCGCGGAGGGCGGCATCAAGGTCACGTTTACTTTTGGCGAAGGCGGGTGGATCGAGAATGATGGTGTCATAGCGCTGGCCGGAGGAAGCGTAGTCCTTGAGCAGATCGAAGGCGTTGGCTTCGATCCATTCGATGTTTTGACGATTGAGCGTGGCGTTCTGGTCGGCGACCTCGAGCGCGGGCCGAGAGCTGTCGACGCCAGCGACGTGCGGGCAGCGCGAGGCCAGATGAAGGGCAAAGCCTCCCTGGTAGCAGAAAACGTCGAGGGCTTCGCCGTGGGCGTATTGGGCAGCGGCAGCGTAGTTCTCGCGCTGGTCGAGGAACGCTCCGGTCTTCTGGCCTTCGAGCGTGTCGCAGTGGAACTGGACGCCGTTCATGGTGAAGATGGTCGAGGTTCTTTCGCCCTGGACTAGGCGGGATGGGCGCGGCGGCAGTTCCTCGAGTTGGCGCACGCGCGGGTCGACACGCTCAATGACGGAAGCCACGTGAAGGCGCTCGGCCAATTCGCAAGTCAGCAGCTCGCGCACATCTTCGGAATCCATCGCCTGGGTCAGAATCTGCATGGAGAGAATGTCGTTGTAGCGGTCGACGATGAGGCCGGGGAGGAAATCGGCTTCGCTGAAGATCACGCGGTAGGCATTGGTGTTCTGGATGATCGGCGCTCGATACGCGATGGCATCGGCGACGCGTTGACGAAGCAGCGCCCTAAAGTCGGCAACCGGCTCACGCGAGATCAGGCGGAGGGCAATCTGCGAAGCGCTGGAATAGAGCGCGCTGCCGAGGATTTGCCCGCGAGGATCCGCTACTGTGACCAGCGTGCCGGGCCTGACTCCGTCGGCTGAAACGATGTCAGAGCGGTAAACCCAGATGTGGCCGTCCTTCAGGCGGGATGCACCACGGGGAGATACCTTGACGGTAGGGACCGCTGGATTGCCGGTCGTCTTAGACATGCAGCAATCTTAAATGCCGCCGCTAGCTGGCGGCTTGCCCGGTGGGAACGGCTGTGGGCTTCTCAGGCTTGGCAGATGTGCGCGAACTCATCTCGTAACGGGCGGCTTCCAGATCGATATGAAGGGAATCAAGAGCCGTCATGGGCATCTCGGCGCCCCAGTTTTCCATTTCATGTTCCGTCCAGCTTCCGTTCAGGCGGATGGCGCCGGTGATGTCTTCCGGGAAGGCGTGACGGAAGTCGCCTTCGCGAATGAGGATGTCGCCGACGAGACGGCCGGTATGCATGTCGAAGACGCGGCGGCTGGCTTGGCCTGCGCCATTCGCCAAGCACAGGAAAACTTCGCCCGCCTCGGCGAATTCCTGACGATAGTACCAGGCCTGGGGCGCATCGATTTTGGGATGATGGCGGCGTGAGCGCTTGTGTTCGGGCTCGAGAGCCAACATTTCGTTGGCGGGATTGAAGTAGAGGATGCGCTGGCAGGAATCGCAGACCACAGTTTGCTGGCCGGTGCGCACTTCGTTGTAGGTCTGTGGCCGCAGCATGACCTGGCAAGCCATGCATTTGTGATCGCGCACCTCGGAGATGCCGCTGCCGCGAAATTTGGCAACCCGTTCGTAGTGGTGCAGGAGATCCTCATTCACGCCCCCCCGCATCTGATCGCGCTTGGCGCGCCACTCGGTGAGTTGGCTTTCGTCCTCGGCCGTGCGCTGGCGGGCTTCAATTTTCTCTTTTTCGATCTCGGCGGCTTCCGCCTTCAGTTCCACCTGGGCGGCTTTCACTTCCTGCTCGCGCGCGTCAGCATTGACCATCAAATCAAGGATCTTGTCTTCGGTGGCGGCGATCTCCTTTTCGGCAAACTGAATCTCGTGCAACAGCGCCTTGTATTGCTCGTTGGTTTTTACGTCGAGAGACTGGTCGCGGTACTTGGAAATCTTGCTGCGGTGGTCGGTAATCGCAGTTTCATACTTGCGGCGCGCAGCCTCGTCGGCTTTGACGGCGGCCTGTGCTTTGTCCAGTCCGGCCTTGGTGTCCGCCAGTTTGTGCTCGATCACAGCGACGCGTTTGGGGAGTTCGGCGATTTCATCCTGCAGGCGGCGAATTTCCTTGTCGGCTTCCTGCAGGCGCAACAGGTTTTCTATTTCTGGAAGCATCCCGAGACGGCTCTGATTTGATTCTACCACGCGGAAACGCCGGTCCTGTTGACCGGCTAAGGCAGCCGCACGGGAGGCCTTCGCGGGTGTAAACTCTTTCATTCGCGCCCTGCGCTTTGCCTTTTACTTTTTGTTCCTGGGGTTTCATCGTGAAGAAACAGATCGTGCTTTCCGCTCTTGCCGCTGTTCTTGCTGTTATCTCTACCCCGCTAGCGCCGGTTTGGGCACAATCGTCCTCGCCGGTGAAACCGCTTACCATTGAGGCAATTTTCGCGCCGGGCGGTCTGACCGGGCGCGGTCCTGAAAACACCGAGTGGAGTCCCGATGGAACCAAGCTCTCATTCGTCGCGCGCGACGACGAAGGAGAACATGGCGAACTGTGGTACGTGGATGCGGCTACGGGTGAGAAAAAGGTCCTGATCAGCGCCGCCAAACTGGCCTCGCTCGCGCCCGACACCAACAAAGTGAAGGATGAACGCGAAAGAGAGCGCCTCACGCGCTATCACGTCGCAGCTTACCGGTGGGCGCCAGATTCGAAGCACCTGATTTTCGACTCCCAGGGACAGCTCTGGCTTTTTGATTTGGCGACGAGTACGGCCGTGCAGTTTACCTCCGCGCCCAACCCCAGTGGCGACCCCAAGTTTTCCCCCGATGGCGGCCATGTTTCCTACGTGCGCCAGCACAACCTTTACGTCCGGCCGGCGAGCGGCGTGGGCGAAAAGCAGCTCACCAAGGATAGCGGAGACAACCTGTTCAACGGCGACATCGATTGGGTGTATGCCGAAGAGTTGTCCGTGCGCAGCAACTATTTCTGGTCGCCCGACAGCAAGCAGATCGTATTCCTGCACATGGACGAAACCAAGGTGCCCAGCTATCCCATCGCTAACTTGATCCCGACCCACCCGACGGTGGACAACCAAAAGTATCCTAACGTGGGGGATCCCAATCCTGCGGTGAAGCTGGGCGTGGTGGACGCCGACAAGAGCAATGGTAAAGTGCGCTGGATTTCCCTGAGCAACGACGACGAATCTTACATTCCGCGTTTTGGCTGGGTGCGCGATGGAGTGATCTGGGCAGAGGTGCTGAATCGCACCGAGGACAAAATGGATTTGTATTTCATCGATGCAAAGTCGGGGAAGTCGCGAATCGTTCTGACGGAAACCACCCCCGGCGCCTGGATCGACTTCGAACACGTGGAGGTTCGTTTCCTGAAGTCCGGTGGCGGATTCCTGTGGCCGAGCTGGCGCGACGGGAACATGCATCTCTACTTCTACAGCTTCGATAAGCAGAACCCGACGGGAGCGGAGGCAAAGCTGGAGCGGCAACTTACCCATGGTGACTTCGAGGTGCTAGGAATTGAGGGCGTGGATGAAGCCGCGGGCACTGTGTTTTTCTCCGCCAACAAAGACGACCCGAGGCAACGGCATCTGTTCTCGGTCAAGCTGGATGGAACCGGCTTCGAACCGCTTACCCATGATGAGGGGCTTAACTTCGGCAAATTCTCCGACGATGGCAAGCACTACGAGCAGACGTTTATGGGACCGTCGACTGCGCCCCGGATGTCATTGTGCGCAGTGGGCGGCACCTGCTCCCCGGTGTGGGAGGCACGCAATGACGTCGCGGAATACGGACTGCGGGCTCCGAAGTACCTGGAGTTCAAGGCGGAGGACGGCGCCACGCTTTACGGACGTTTGTTGCTTCCTCCGGAGGAGGCGGCCAGCGGCAAAATACCATTAATTGTGAATATCTACGGCGGACCTGCGGCGCAGATGGTTCTGAAAGAACCGCCGAGTGCGTTCGACGAAATTCTCGCGCGCCAGGGCTTTGCGATTTTTGCCGTCGACAATCGCGGGACCCCGGGCCGCGATCGCAAGTTCCAAACAGCGATTCGCCACGAATTCGGGGCGATCGAGTTGAAAGATCAGCTTACCGCGCTCGATCAGCTTTTCGCGCAATACCCGCAACTCGATAAGGACCGCATGGCGATTTGGGGATGGTCGAATGGTGGTTCGATGACTCTCTATGCCATGACGCACTCCGACCGATTTCGCGCTGGAGTTGCGGTGGCACCCGTGACCGACCAGATTAACTACGACAGCATTTACACCGAGCGTTACATGGGCCTGCTCAAGGAGGACCCGACGGGTTATGGCGAGTCCGACGTGACCAAGGTGGCCGCCAATCTGCATGGCGCGTTGTTGCTGGCCCACGGCACCGGCGACGATAACGTGCACTTCCAGAACAGCATTCAGATGATTGACGCGCTGATCAAGGCGGGCAAGCAATTCCGGCTGATGATTTATCCCAACAAGACGCACAGCATCTCCGGAGGCGATGCGCGCGAGCACCTGTACCACATGATTGACGATCACTTTGAGCGCGAGCTGAAGTAGAGCGGCGCTACTTGCGCTTGTCGGGCTTCCGGGACGAACTTACTCTCGTGGTGCTTTCTTTCGTAGAACTTTCTTTGCTGGAACTCTCTTTCGAGGAGCTAGCCGTCGAGGAACTTTCCTTGGCCGAACCTTCCGCCTTAGACTTGTCTTCCTTCTTGGAGTCTTTACCGCCGTCAGAGGAAGCGGGCTCCTGGGACTTCTTCGGGTAGTCGGTGACGTACCAGCCCGATCCCTTGAACTGTACGGCGGGAGCGGAGATCATCTGCTCCACCCGGCCTCCGCACTCCGGACACTTCTTCACCATCTTGTCGGAGAATTTCTGGATTTTCTCGAAACGGTGACCGCACTTCTCGCACTCATATTCGTAAAGTGGCATGGATTGTACTGATTCTAGGGGCGGGGGTTCGATGGCGTCAATGCAGGCGGCGGTATCTCAATATTGAGATCAGCAAGTACGATCGCTGACCGGTGGACTGAGGGGCCACCGCCCGGGACGGCTGGTCCTCTTACCCCACCCTACGATCCCGGAACTGTTCCGCGAGGCGCTGCGGGGCGGTGTTGCGCCATGCTGCCGAGATTGCTCTCTGCAGCGTTTCCTTGCTGACGGCCTTAAGCTGCACACTGGTAGCACCCCGGCGTCCCCACGCGCCTTTTACCGGCACAAACACGTCGGGACAGTCCTTCGAGTAGTAGTGCTGCTGCTCCGGCGTGAGCTTGACCATCCCCCAGCCTTTGGCGGGATATCCGAGCGTGGCGAATATCTTTCCGCACACCCGAAAATCCGGATGGTCCATGTGAGCGTTCTCGGCTGTCTCAGGAAGAGCAAGGGCCATGCGGCGGAAATCATTGGCGGTCACGGGTGCGTTCTCCAGGAAAAGATATGCGTACCCTAACATAACGGCTGCTGAGCCATCCAGGTTCGGCGACCGCGGTGGTAGACTTCGCGCATGAGGGACTCAGGTCCTAGGCCGGCCCAGACTTCTGCCGTCTCGGAGAATGCGTCCCATGCCACAGGTCCCGCACTTTACCTTGTGGCCACGCCCATCGGCAATCTGGAAGACATCACGCTGCGCGCCCTGCGCGTGCTCAAGGAAGTGGACCAGATCGCCTGCGAAGACACCAGGCAAACGCAGAAGCTGCTCAACCACTACGGCATCACGACGCGCACCATCAGCTACCACGAGCACAACGAGATGACGCGCGCGGCGGAGCTGGTCAAGGAGCTACAAGAGGGCGCGAGTGTGGCGCTGGTGACCGATGCGGGCATGCCGGGGATCTCCGATCCTGGATTTCGGCTGATTTCGCTGGCTATTCGGCATCACCTGCCGGTGGTGCCCGTTCCCGGGGCGTCGGCGTTTTTGGCCGCGCTGGTAGCCAGCGGTCTGCCCACGGATTCGTTCCGCTTCAGCGGGTTTCTTCCGGCGAAACCTGGTGAGCGGCGAGCGGCGCTGGAAGCGATCAAGAATTCGCCGCGCACCCAGGTCTTCTATGAAGCCCCGCACCGGATCGTGGAGGCGCTTTCCGATGTGGTCGAGGTTCTGGGAACTGACCGGCATATGGTAATCGCGCGTGAAGTGACCAAGCTGCATGAAGAGTTTCTCCGCGGCCGCGCGGGCGAGGTTCTGGAGACGCTGAAATCGCGCGACGGAGTGAAGGGCGAGATCACGCTGCTGATTGGGAGGGCCGAGGATGCTGGGTCGCGGCCGTCACCGGAGTCGCGGGTGAGCGTCCGTCAACGGATTGAGCAGATCATGGCCGAAGAGAAGGTCGACGAGAAAGCCGCTCTGAAGAAAATAGCGAAGGAGCGCGGGATTTCGAAGAGCGAGGCCTACCGGGCGTTGCAGAGGGGCAAGTGACCACGCGCGCAGAACCTACTTCCCCGCCAACTCCCGCTTCACGGCATCACTGACCATCTTCCCATCCACCCGCATGCCTGCGCCGGAGAAGCGTGCCATGGCATTCTTCATCACCGTGCCCATGTCTTTCATGGTGGGCGAGCCCATCTCGGCGATCACCTCTTTCACTCCCGCCACCACTTCGCCCTCACCTGCCGCCTTCGGCAGGTAGGTTTCGATCAGGACGATCTCGGCGGCTTCTTTGTCGGCCATCTCCGGGCGTCCGCCTTTGGTGAACTGCTCGACCGACTCCTTGCGCTGCTTGATAAGCGTCGTCAGCACGGCCTGGGACTCTTTATCATCGAGCGGCGCCATTTTCTCGATCTCGCGGTTCTTGAGCGCGGTCTTGACCATGCGCAAGGTGGAGAGGCGCTGCTCCTCGCGCGCCTTCATGGCGGCCGTGATGTCTTTCTGGATCTGTTCGACGAGGCTCATCTGGCGATTATAGACGCTGGGCATAGGCACTTGGACGGGCTGCAAGGTGTGACCAGCATCACGGCGGCGGAGGTGCCGCACCTTGCCACGCCGCCGACCGCGCTGCTTTGACCGTAAGGGTTCTCAGATTCCTGGGACGGGCCTGCCCGCGCATGCCGCCAGGGGCCGATTCCGGTAGACTCAGAGGATATTGCTCATAAGGACCGTACCTATGCTGCACAAGAACCGTCTTTTTACTCCCGGCCCGACTCCGCTGCTGCCGGTGGCACAAACGGCGATGGCTTCTTTTACCGCGCATCACCGCACCGCCGACTTCCGGGCGCTGTTCCAGCGCATACTCGCCGACATGAAGGAATTCGTCGGCACGCAGAACGACGTTCTGGTCCTGGCTTGCTCGGGCACGGGGGTGATGGAGGCGTCGGTGTCGAATCTAACCTCGCCGGGCAATAAGGTTTTGGTCCTCACCGCCGGCAAGTTCGGCGAGCGCTGGACGGGGCTCGCTAAGGCGTTCGGCTGCAACGTGGACGTACTGACCGCGCCTTACGGAACAACGTTCTCGCTGGGTGACATTCAGGCGAAGCTGACTCCCGACGTGCGCGCGGTGTTTATGCAGGCAACGGAAAGTTCGACTGGCGCGCGGCACGATGTAGAAGGCATTGCGAAGATCGTGCGCGCGAGCGGCGGCGACACGCTGCTGGTGGTAGATGCAATCACCGGCTTGGGCACGACCCATCTCGACGTGGATGGCTGGGGCGTGGATGTGATGATCGGAGGATCACAGAAGGCGCTGATGATTCCTCCCGGCCTCGCGTATTGCGCGGTGAGCGAGCGGGCGTGGCGGCGGATGGACACGACTACCTCTCCGCGCTTTTACTTTGACTTGCGCAAGGAGCGCAAGTCGGCGGCCAAGGGCGAGTCTGCTTATACGCCGGCGACCTCGTTGTTTGCGGCGCTGGGTGCTGCGTTGGAGTTTATCCGCGAGATGGGGAATGGCGACCTGGCCAAGGGACGCGAAGCGCTGGTCGACAATGCTGAGGTATGTTCGGCGATGACGCGAGCCGCCGCCCAGGCCGTGGGATTGAAGCTCTATGCCACGTCGCCTGCGGCCGCACTCACTGCGATCTGCTCGCCGGACGGGATTGATTCCGGAAAGATCATCAAAGAATTCCGCGAGTCGTTCGACGCCGTTGTGGCCAATGGCCAAGGCGAAATGAAAGGCCAGCTCTTTCGCATTGCGCACATCGGCTACTACGATTACCTGGACACGATCGGCATTCTGGGCGCGCTCGAGCACGTTCTGGCCCGTGTAACCGGAAAAGCTGTCGAGTACGGCTCGGCGGTCCGTGCGGCGCAGGAAGCATACGTGCGTGGCCTGTCCGGCAAGCAGCAACTGGTGGGCGCGTGAGGAGCGTCGATGCGCGGGTGTGAACTAGTTGCCGCGAGCGATGGTGAAACGTCACCGGGGCGAACGTTTCCGCCGACGCGCCGCCGGGGATGCCGGGATTCGTCACCGTCACCTGTGCCGTACCCGCAGTGGCAATGTGCGAATTGTGGTCATCATTTGATTTCCGCTCCTATAGGTGGTGTTAAAGTCGCGGTTGACTGTAAGGTTGAAGGCCGAACCACCTGCCCTCGCATGATTGGGACTGGGTGTTTCAACGTTAGGCCTCGTTCCTGCTGCGGGGGAGGGGTGGCCGGCGAGCTGTACCGCACGCCAGGCTTACCACGAGAAGCCCGGCTAGGAATGCTGTCTCGACGATCTTCAAGACTGTCCGCCTACGGGCGGTAGGCCCGGATTGAGAGAAAGTTTCGGGAGAGGGCCGCGGCAGGGATGTCAGTACGGCGGCAATTTTCGTGTCAAGGTTGTGTCAAGGCAAATTCCTTAGTTCAAAAGGATCAGTTCTCGCTTGAAAATCGTCATTGCAGAAAAAATCTCAGACGCTGCGGTCGAGGAACTGAAAGAGCCGGGCTGGACAGTCCTTACGGCAGACCAATTAGACGGCAAACTTTCCGAGCAAGTGGAGTCGGCCGACGCTCTGATCGTGCGCTCGGCGGTGCAGGTCGACGCCGCGCTGCTCGCGCATGCCAAGAAGCTGCGCGTAATTGGCCGGGCCGGCGTAGGCGTGGACAACATCGATCTCGATGCGGCCACGCGCCAGGGCATTGCCGTGATGAACACGCCCGGGGCAAACGCCGTGGCGGTGGCGGAACACACACTGGGTATGATGCTGGCCATGGCTCGCCATCTCTGCCGCGCCGACGCGCTTATGCATGCCGGCCGATGGGAAAAGAAATCACTGCAAGGTACGGAATTGCGGGGCAAGACGCTGGGAATCGCCGGCCTCGGCCGCATCGGCATGGAAGTAGCCCGGCGGGCGCGCGCTTTCGAACTGGAGATTGTTGGGCATGATCCGTTTGTTTCGGTGGGCGTGGCCAAGGAGCAGGGTATCCGCCTGGCGAGCCTCGATGAGCTCTATGCGGCGGCGGATTACATCACTCTGCACGTGGGTCTCACGCCTCAGACCACGGGCATGATTAACCAGGCCGCCATCAGGAAGATGAAAAAGGGCGTCCGCCTGGTGAATTGCGCGCGCGGAGAGTTGGTGCACGAGGCCGATTTGGCGCAGGCCCTGAAACAAGGTCACGTGGCTGCGGCCGCACTCGATGTTTTCGCCGAAGAGCCTCTGCAGCAATCGCCACTGCTGGCCATGGCGAATGTAATTCTCACGCCTCACATCGGCGGACAGACGTTCGAAGCGCAGGAAGCTGTGGGCGTACAGATTGCGCAACAGGTCCGGGAATATCTGAAGCACGGAGTCATACAGAATGCGGTGAACGTGCCCTCGGTTTCGGCGGAAGAATATGCCGAGATGCAGCCCTACATCGTTCTGGCGGAGCGTATGGGAGCGTTTCTCGCGCAGATTTCCGAGGGTTCGATGGAAGAAATATCCTTGCGCTACAGCGGCCACATCGCGGAGTGGAAGACGGAACTGATTCGCAACGGGGCGATCCAAGGCATCCTCAACCAGGCGTTGGAGGAAAAAGCCAACCTGGTGAATGCGGCGTCCCTGGCCGATCTTCGCGGACTTCGCGTCCACGAAGCGCATAAGGCGAAAGCCTCAACCGGCGGCGCCGGGAGCGTGCTTAGCGTCTTTCTGAAGAGTTCGACGGAACAGCACATGGTAAAAGGCGCCGTTCTGCACGGGACCGCGCCACGGCTGCTGCACATCGATGGCATTGACGTGGAAGCGCCGCTGGAGCGCAACCTGATCTACCTGCGCAACCGCGACGTTCCGGGCGTAATCGGGAAGGTGGGCACGATCCTGGGTGAAGGCGAAATCAACATCGCGGACTTCTCTTTGGGGCGGCGCAGCGCCGGAGCGTCCTCGGAACCGCGCGAGGCCATCGCCGTAGTCCACGTCGACGGGCCCATACCCGACGAAGTGCTGAAGAAGCTGGAGCAGATTCCTGCAGTGCGGCAGGCGAAAGCGGTGAGGCTGTTCTAGCGATGGGCGATCGCCAAGTTCCGATTGCCGATGTAAATCCTCACCCCTCCTCTGGGGCAATGGGAAATCGAAAACAGCTGAGCTTGAGGCGGCCCGCTTGAACCTACGAGTTCGACTCGTCCCGCCGCAGCTTGCGGCTTTCCGCCAGCAGAGCCATCGAGTGCATCAGATTCTGCAGGGTAACGATGCCCACCAGCCGCTGATCCTCGACCACCGGAATGATGCTGAGATTGCGCGATGTGAGTTTTCGGAAGGCGGAAGCCAGCGATTCCTGCCGCGCCGAGACCTCGAACAGTTTGTTCATTACGGCCTGGACGTAGCCGTTGCCTTCCACGCGCAGCGCCTCCAGAATGCGCTGCCGCGAAATCACACCCACCATGTCGCTGCCGCGGATCACCGGGAAATCGTCTTGCAGGGAATGCACGGCCTTATCCAGCGCGTCTTCGAGCGTGTCCGCCGGTGAGAGCGTCGCGAAGTCGGTAAGCATGACTTCTTCCAGCCGTACACTGTCCAACACCGACTGGAAGACGACGGCCCGTTCTTCAAGCTGGGCCGCGGAAAAAATAATGACGCCCACCATGGTGAGCCAAGTATTGCTGAACAAACCCGCAACCATCAGAGTCATCGCCAGAGCATGGCTGATGGAGACGGCGCGGCGGGTGGCAGCGCCGGCATCGATGCTGCGCGCGAAAAAGGCCCGCAGAATGCGACCCCCATCCAGAGGATATGCCGGCAGAAGATTCAAGCCGGCGATGTAAAGATTGGCCCAGACCAGGCTGCGCGGCAGGTTGCTCGACTGCAAGAAAGGCCACTCCCGCAGATGCGCCCCAACACCAGCGAGAAGGATCACTGCTGCCGCGACCAGGGCGAACACAAGATTCACCAGCGGCCCGGTGAGAGCGATGCGGACTTCACGCTTCCAGGCCGCCTCAGCAGACTCCGGCTTCTGCAGGCGCGATTCATCGAAAACGGTTACGCCGCTTAGCGGCAGAAGAATGACCGCCTTGGGAATCAGTCCAAGGCTCCGGGCCATGAGCATGTGCCCGATTTCGTGGGCTGCGACGCAAGCCAGCACGATTCCAACCAGCGCCAGGTCCCGCGGCCCGTTGGCTGAGGGGTGCACGTTGTATTCCGTCCAGAAAACAAACAGTGGCAGGATCAGGAACGTCAGGTGAAGACGAACCTCGACTCCAAACAAACGCCCGACGTGAATGGACCAGCTTCTCATAGCTCGATTACCGCGGTTCGGCTCTACTACAGTTATTTTACATGGTCGGATATATTGGCTCCGGCACTCGAAGGTACACCGAGCCATGCGCGTGATCGCCGGCAAATACCGGGGGCGTCCCCTGCGCTCGTTGCGCGGAATGGATATCCGTCCCACTTCCGACCGGTTGCGCGAGACCCTGTTCAACGTGCTCACCGCTGGCAATCCCGAGGCGCTCGAGGGCAGCGTGTGGTTGGATCTGTTCGCCGGCACGGGCGCGGTGGGGATTGAAGCGCTCAGCCGCGGCGCCAGGCAAGTCTACTTCGTGGAGACCTCGGCTGCGGCAGCGAAGTTGATTGCGCAGAACCTCGAGAGCCTGGGAGTCGCCGAGGGATACAGAATTCTGCGGGATGACCTTTCCGGAGTTCTGTGGCGCCTCGAGCGGGAGCATGTCGCCGCCGACGTAGTGTTTCTCGATCCGCCTTACCGGATCGAGCAGGCCTACGAAGAAACGCTCACGGCGCTGGCCGATTCGTCGCTGGTGTGGGCCATGTCCTTGGTGATAGCGGAGCATGAAAAGAAGTTCGATCCGGGCCATGAATTCGGATCGCTAGTGAGAGTTCGAAAACTGACCCAGGGAAACGCTGCTCTCAGTTTTTACCGCATCGGCGGGCCACCCGACTTGAATGCTGGAAGAACGGCGAAATAGCCGCTGGAATGAGAGGTCTTGCAGCCTACATGAGCAGTTCGCCGGCGCGGCGCGCGATCGGGTGCTGCATTTCCTGCAGATCGTTCTTCACCATGTTGAGGCCGTACACGCAGCCTTCGAACTCGCGCGAAAGGTGAGCAAACAGCGGCGCCACCTTGGCGTATTCGAAGTGTTCGAACTTCGACACGATGTAATAGCTTTCCTTCCCCGCTTTCACCCATTCCACCAAATTCTCCAGGCGTTGGCGGCGCAGCCGGAAGTGATTGATGCTTTCGGGAAACATTCCAGTGAAGAACAGCGCGTAGTCGCCAATGTGCTTGCGGACCTGGCGTTCACGGTCAAACGAGGGAGCCGGACCATAGACGGGATCGGACTCAAGCAGCATCTCGCCCAAGTCGGTGAGCGGGCGATCGACCGCGTCGTGAATCTTGAACAACTGATCAGTCTCGCAAAACTCCGCCAGCAACTGCGAGACATAGGCGACCACCTCTGGATCGCGGATACCGATTTCCTCGGCGTAGCGGCGTCCCACCAATTCCTGGAAAAGCTTCCGCAAAGGATGAGATTCCGGAATCATGCTTCTTGGGTCCCCCCGAAAGCCGTGCTGCAGCAGGGCTTCCGAATGTTGGTTAGTAACTAGTTATCGCAGTTACGACCCAAACGCAAGTGTCTTTTGTTTATCGGTCCCATCATTTTTCGTAATCCCTTGGAGGTGTGCAAGTAGTTGCAAGGTTGCCGCCCATTTTGTTGGCACACGCACGCCTCGGCTGCTAATTACAACACTTTGGAAGCGCATAGAATGATCCGCAGAGAGGAATCGAGCCAATGGAAAGACTGAACATCTCCAGCAATACACCTTGGGAACCTGCCGTGGGTTACTCGCGTGCGGTGAAGGTTGGGCCCTATATCCACGTCTCGGGCACCACAGCGACGGGGCCGGACGGCAAGATTGTAGGGATAGGAGACCCCTACGGCCAAGCCGTGCAGACTTTGAAAAACATTGAGAGTGCTCTCGAGAAAGCAGGCGCCAGCATGAAAGATGTCGTCCGCACTCGCATCTTTGTGACGAACATCGCGGAGTGGGAGAAAATCGGCAAGGCCCATGGAGAGTTCTTCGGCGACATTCGCCCTGCAACTTCGATGGTCGAGATAAGCGCTCTGATCTCGCCCGAGATCTTGGTCGAAATCGAGGCGGAGGCTTATCTCGAAGGGAAGTGACGCCCGCGTTTCCAAAGGCGGGGAGAGCAGCGGGTGCAATTCCCGTTTTTCGGCCCGATGTGGAAAGATTTCCTGCATATCGCTTCAATTCACTTGACATCGGCTTCGCCGTGGGCATAATTCATCAATCCCAATTTCTAATTCCGACTGGGAGCGGGCTCAGAGGGGTTGTTAGCATCCGAAGGAGGTATTTATGAGCGTGTTGGAACTTTGTGACCGGGAGATCGCGGCGGTTCCGCTGGAAGCCAGCGTGGCCGACGCCATCAACAAAATGTTGGCCCGACACGTGGGTGCCGTAGCTGTGGTCGACTCCGAATACCGGGTTGCCGGAATCTTCACGGAACGTGATGTTTTGCGTAAGATGGCGCTCAGCCGCACCGACCCGCAGACCACACCGGTCCGTGAACTGATGACCACACCGGTGGAGATGGCAACGCAGCGCACCGGACCGGGCGAAGCGCTCACCACCATGCTGGAGCGTCACTTCCGTCATCTGCCGGTAGCGGATAATAACGGCAAGCTGCTGGGGATTCTCTCCATCCGCAACTTGCTGGAGTGGCGCGTGGAAGAACTCAGTCACGAGCTTGACGCGCTCGAACAATATGTCTCCAATGATGGGCCTGGAGGCTAGGCTAGTCCCCAGCGCCTTCTTATTCCCAAACTGATGGCGGCCACTCCCTCCGCAGCGGCAAAGCCGATCGCTGGTGTGACATGGCCACGTCGGTTTTCTTTTTGCTGTTTGGCGAATGTAAGCTGGCTGGGCCGGGCTTGATGCACGGCGGATTCCAGGGATACCTTCACGATTTCATCGCCAACGGACCTTGATCGGGATGAGCCTGCTGCCGGGTCTCTGGGTGCGGCCGGCTTCTGTTCTGGGTGCGCTGCTCCTGCTGAATCTCACCCTGGCCAGCCGGTGGGAACCGGGCCATGGTGTGCCGGTCCGGCGCTATTTCGGCGCCGAGCTTGATCACCTGCCCCGGTTGCTGCTATTCATCATCTTCTTCGCCGCCGATGCCGGGCGAGTATGGGGCTGGGATGGGCGGCGAGGGTAATGCCCTTCTGTCTCGCGGGATTGCCGCACAGGTTCCAATTGCAAGAATGGGAGAGCCTCATGAAGAGATTTCAGTATTCCGTCATGGTTGTGGCCGCTATGCTCGTGTTGGCAGGGCAGCTCTTTGCCCAACAAACCGGAAGCGTCGTCATCCATGCCGGGCATGTGCTCGACGTGAAGACCGGCAAGCTGCTCTCGGATCAGACGGTCGTCATCGAAGATGGGAAGATCGTGAGTGTTGGAGCTTCCGCGGAAACGAAAGCAGCCGCAGATGCCGTCCGCATCGAGCTGCCCAACGCGACCGTCCTGCCGGGATTGATCGATGCGCACACGCACCTGACCATGGATCCCCAGTTCGGCTATGAGAGCCTCGGCCTTTCCATACCGCGCGAAACATTGATTGGCGCCAAGAATGCTCGCCTTACTCTGCAGGCGGGATTCACCACGGTACGCAATGTGGGCGCGGCTGGATACAGCGATGTTGCTTTGCGCGACGCCATCAATGCCGGCGATGTGCCTGGGCCGAGAATGCTGGTAAGCGGTCCGCCCCTGAGCATCACCGGCGGACACTGCGACAACAATCTGCTGCCCTACGAGTATCACGCCACGGGAGACGGAGTGGCCGACGGCATTGCGGCTGTCCAGCACAAAGTGCGCGAGAACATTAAATACGGTTCCGATCTGATCAAGATCTGTGCAACCGGCGGCGTGCTCTCAAAAGGCGACGATCCGCAAGCCTCGCAGTACACACTGGAGGAGATGAAGGCCATCGTGGCCGATGCCCATCGCCTGGGACGGAAAGTTGCCGCCCATGCGCATGGGGCGCAGGGCATTCTCTGGGCGTCGGAGGCAGGAGTCGATTCGATCGAGCACGGCTCCTACATTGACGATGCGGGCATCGCGGAGATGAAGAAGAACGGCACCTATCTTGTGCCCACGCTTTACCTCGGCGATTGGTTTCTGGAAAATGCCGAAAGAAATCATGTGCCCGATTACCTGCTGACCAAGGCCAAAGCCGTCATGCCGGCTGCGCGCCAGAACATAGCCCACGCCTTCGCCAGCGGCGTGAAGGTGGCATTCGGCACCGATGCCGCCGTTTATCCTCACGGGCTGAACGCGCATGAGTTTGCGGTGATGGTGAAGCTCGGATTGACGCCGTTGCAGGCCATTCAGGCAGCCACGGTGAACGCCGCAGACTTGCTGGGATGGCCGGGCAAAGTGGGAAGCCTTGAGCCCGGCGCGTGGGCCGACATCGTCGCGGTCGATGGCGATCCTCTGAAGGATGTGACCACCCTGGAACATGTGAAGTTTGTGATGAAGGGTGGCGAGGTGGTGAAGAACGAGTACGGGAAGTGATGGGCGGGCTTCGTATGCTATGCCACGCCGCTTTTCCGCCGCGCTCGCTCGATGACCCAGTCTGTCCAGAAGGAAGAGGCTCCGCTGGCCAGCAGGGGAGCCTTGCCGAGTACGGCGTCCACAAAGTTCTCGATCATCGGAGAGTGCAGGTTGGCGTGGGGCGGCAGATTCTCGCAGCCGCCGGGATAGATCAGTTCCGGACCATTCAGCGGACTTAACTCCATCTCCCCTTCGGTGCCACGAATGCGGCATTCGTCCCGCTTTAGCTTGGAGTGCCAGCGAACGTCTACGATGCCGCGCACGCCACCTGCATAGTCGATCATCACGGTCGCATTGTCTTCCACGGCGTAGTGATGAACCGCATTCGAAAGGTGGCCGGTGGCGCGGATGGGTTGACCAAATAAGAAGTTCAGCACGTCAATGCGGTGCGAGGCGATGTCGAAGAGCGGGCCGCCTCCGGCCTGGGCTGGATTGATCAGCCAACTGCGATGAGTTTCGTTTTCGTCCAACCACCCGTGGCTGGTGAGTTCGGCGAGCACGGGCTGGCCGATGGCGCCGGCATCGAGGAGTTGTTTTGCCCGCCGCACCTTGGGATACATTCTGCGATAGTAGGCCACGCCAAAACTGCGTCCACTCTCTTCTGCGATCTCGACCATCGAGCGCGCCTCAGCTTCGTTCATGGCCATGGGTTTTTCGCACAGCACGTGTTTGCCGGCGCGAAGAGATTGGATCGTCTGTGGGGCGTGCAGGAAAACGGGAGTCGCTACGTAAACTGCATGAACTGCGGGATCGGAGAGAGCTTCCTCGAGGGTGGTCCAAGACCGCGTGTTATAAGGTGCGGCCTTTCCCGGATCGCGCGTGACCAAGCCATACAAGCGGCTTCTAGGCTCAGCCTGAATCGCAGGAATGACGCGACGGGTTGTGATATCCCCAATTCCAATTACGATCCAGTTCAGCATAGGCGGGCGAAAGGCGAAGCTGGCAGAAAATGAAAGGCCGGCCTAAGCCGGCCTTTAGAATCAATCTCAACACAAAGAACTATTTCTTGGGAGCGATCGCATCCTTGGCGGCCTTGGCCACGCGGAACTTGACCACGGTCTTGGCCTTGATCTGAATTGGCTCACCCGTCTGCGGATTGCGTCCAATGCGGGCCTTGCGGTGCGCCTTCACCAACCGGCCCAGGCCGGGCACAACGAACACGCCGTTCTTCTTGGTTTCTTTTACAGCGACGTCGGCCAGTTGCTCGAGAAATGCCGCCACGGTCTTGTTGGGAAGTTCAGTTTTCTCGGCCAGATGACGGACGAGTTGAGTCTTGGTTAAACCTGAAGCCATGTTTCCTCCTTGGGGAAAGACTTGGATTTTAATTCCAGTGGGCTTGATCTTACATCACTGCCCTGTGGAAAACACCCTTATTTTACGCGGGTTCTGCACAGATAGCACTCAAAAATGGCCATTTCTACATGCTTATTTGCAGATGAGAATCTCGAAATGGCCCAAACACGGGTAATGCGGCGGCAATTGGCAGCTAGCAATTGGCGGTTGGCACTCGACCGTTAAAAGCATTGCCGCACCTGCCCAACCCAAAGTTGGCCCGGCTGGCCAATGGCTAAGCGCCAATTGCGAATTGCCTCCTAACGTTGCCCGCATCCGGTACCATAATGCTCTGGAGAGGAGAACTCCGATTTGAGCTGCGCGATTTGCGCGATTCGCAAGGAAAGGCGGTTCTGTCCGGCCGTACACGGCCGCATCTGCCCCCAGTGCTGCGGCGAGCAGCGCGAGGTGACGCTCGATTGTCCCGGCGACTGCCCGTATCTGCAGCAAGCGCGGGAACACGAGAAGCCGCGTCCCGCGGACCAGTTCGACACAGAGTCGTTGTTCCTGCAAGTGGAGATTTCGGAGCAATTCATCTACGAGCGCGAGCATTTGCTCATGGGCCTCACCTACGCCCTGGCCAAGGCAGCGCAAGCCGACCGCAGCCTAAATGATCGCGATCTGATCGCAGCAATCTCGGCCATGGGCACGAGCTATGAGCGGCTGGTGAACTCCGGGCTGCACTACGAGCAGCCCCTGACCAGCGGCGCGCAGCAGGCGGCCGCAGCTCAACTGGAAGAGATGTTGAAGCAATTTCGCGAGGCCGAGCAGAAACAGTTGGGATATTCCACGCTGCGCGATTCCGAGGTGCTCAAAGCTCTGGTATTCCTGGTTCGGCTGGGCCATGCACGCACATCGGGCCGGCCCAAATCGCGGGCCTTCGTCGATTTCCTCTTGGCTCAATTCCCCGAGAAGCAGTCGGCCGTGGTCACGCCGCAAGAAGCGGGCAGCCGGATCATTGTGCCGTAATGCGAAAAGCCAGCCTCGGATTTTCACGGATGCCACGGATAACCCCTGGAAGTACTAACTCTGCCAAGAACAGATGCCCTGATCCGTCTGAATCCGCATTCGCCGGTTTCATCGCCGCGACCTTGTTGACGCATCTTGCCCGCCGTTGACGCATCTTGCCCGCCGCAGCCGGAAGGTGGCACGCGCGCGAGGCGTCGCCGGGCAGGGTTGCGGAACGGCTTTCCGACCACGGGCCCGTTGTTGTGTGCGGCTATCCTCGCCTATGAGACTGCGCCTATGCGGCCGACTGCGAAGGCGAGCGGGCACCAAGGGACTTGAGTGCGCTGGCTTCATCCTTTTCAATATCGAAGACTGCGCTCAGCTTCGTCATCTGGAGAAGATCGTTTACCCTCTGGCTCAGGTTCACGAGCTTGAATTGGCCGCCTTGATTGCGAACCGTTGTGTAGGTCCGGACCAGCTCTCCTACTCCCGAACTGTCGACGTATTGCACCTCACCCAGATTGAGCAGGATCTTCTTGCTTCCTTTGTCCATCAGTTCGCGAACCATCTCGCGCAGCATGACATTACCTTCTCCGAGAGTAATCCTTCCGCTCACGCCCAGGATCGCAACGTCGTCGATCTGACGGATGGTGGTTTGCATTTTTCCCGCAGCCCGTGGTTCAGTCCCCAGTCCCAGGCTATCGAGTACGCCGCAAGCCACAGTGGCAATCTCGTGCGAATCCGTCCGGACGACAATCAGGGAGCGGCCCTCTCTCAGGACCTCGCGGAAAAAGGCCACGTCTTCCGAGCATTTGTGCTCTGCTGTCGGCGCGGGAGTCCCCGCGTCTTCAGTGAGGGCTTTGCCGACGGCCGAGCCTATACCCGCGCCAACGAGTCCCAGCAGAGCGGCGGCGCCGTAGCCAATTGCGAATACCGCTCCGACACCGGGAACGAGTAAGGTGGAGGCGAGGCCGACTGCGATGCCAACGGTCGCGCCCGTAGAAGCCCCCGCGCCCGCACCAAATTTCTTTCCAACGGTCTGGGCTTCGCTTTCGGAACGAGTTAGAAAAACGATCGAAACTTCCGGCACATGTTGGTTCAACAACTCGCCTACGGCCCGTGCAGCTCTATCACGGGAGGTGAATACTCCAATTGCAGTTTCCATCTGGGCCTCCTCGAAACCGGGATTTCAATTCTGCAGCTTCCAAGCGCGCGACATTATAACACTCAATCCTCTAATCCGCGGCTCAGATTTTACCGAGCTTTCGCACCGTTTGCCCCGGCGGTAGGGCATCGCGCAGTTCGCGAATTGTCTTGTTGAACACCGGGTGGGACAGTTCCGGCGCAATCTCCGCCAGAGGTTCCAGGACGAAGCGGCGCTGGTGCATCGCGGGATGAGGGATGGTGAATTCCTTCGAATCCAAGATCATGTCTTCGAAGATCAGAATATCGATGTCAATGGATCTTGGGCCTTTTTTCTGCACCCGCCGCCTGCCCATCTCTTGTTCTATGGCGAAAATCGCGGTCATGAGTTGCCGCGGGGTCAGGCTGGTTTCGAATGCGACCGCGCAATTCAGAAACCAGGGCTGGCGGGTGAACTCCACGGGCTCGGTTTCATAAAAGGACGACACTGTAATCACGCGGCCGGCCGCGCCGAGCCGAGCCAGAGCGTCATGCAAGTGCGCTTTGCGGTCGCCGACATTCGATCCGAGAGAAAGATAGGGCGTGGGCACGGTATGGGAGCTAGTTTCAGGCTTTCTTCCACTGGTTTCCACTGAAAAATTTCTCGCAACGCTGGCCTTGATTTCGATTGCGAACTGCCGTGCCTGCTGCGTCCTACTCTCGCCAGTCCGAGCCGATTTGGCCTGCCCATACAACCCGACACCTTGGTCACTTTTGGCAGGTGCCGCCGAAGGCTAGAATTACGAGCATGAATTTGGAGTCTCTCCTTCTGAGCCGGGATGCCGAAGTGGTCCGGGTGCTCCGCCCGACGCTGGAAAGGCTGTCGATTGCGGTCGAAATCTGCCAGGAAGCGAAGAAGGCCAGCGAGATCCTCATCGCAGAGAAGTTCGATGCCGTGATTGTGGACTGCGATGACCTGCAGGGGGGGCTGGAGGTATTGCAGTGCCTGCGCGCCACTCCCAGCAACCAGAGTTCCGTAACCTTCGCCGTGCTGAACGGCAAGAAAACGACCACGCAGGAAGCCTTCGGCATGGGCGTGAATTTTGTTCTGCAAAAGCCCATCCACACCTTGAATGCATCGCGCTGCTTCCACGCAGCGCTGAGTTTCATGGAACGGGAGCGGCGGCGCTACTTCCGCCTGCCCGTGAAGATGCTGGTCAGGGTGGTCCTGAGCGAAAAGGAATTAAACGCCACCAGCACGAATATCAGCGAGCGTGGCATCGCTCTCCTGTTGCATCATGCGCTCCCCAAGAATGCCACCACACGTTTGCAATTCACCCTGCCCAAAACCAGTGTGACGCTGGACCTGGAAGCGGAGGTGGCCTGGGCCGATCTTAAAGGACATGCCGGATTGCGCTTTCTCAAAGTGCCCGCGAGTTCCCAGCAACTCCTCGAAAAATGGCTCAGCGAACAAATGGAAAAACAGCTCCCTGCCGGCAAGGAAAAGCAGCCAGGTTCAAGTTCGGAAGCCATTCAATAAGCGTGTCACCCTTCGTCCCGCCTGATTCCCCAGGTATTCACTTTGCAACTTTTGTGCCGGCGTCTGGGCATGGCAATCTGCTGGAATCCTGGAGAGCCATCGCCCATGCTTCCTACCGCTTACCGCATCACCCGCGTACAGAAAACGCTGCGCTGGTTTGAAGAAGATATTCCGTTGCTGAACATGCGAGTGAAGGATCTGTCGGCTGAGGGGCAGCGGTCCGCCCGCCAGTTTGCCGCGGCGGTCGTCAGCCAGACCCGCGCTGAGCTGGATCGACTACTCAAGGAACAGTCTGAGGTCGCCTCCGGCTCCGGCGAGGCGCCTTGCGAGCCCGCCGACTGAATCCGCACCGCTTCGGTGATCCCTGGGAACTCACCGTGGATTCACAGTCAGGGATGCGCGATGCCCGGTTGTCGTGTCCCAGTAATCGATCCACTGCTGGCGGATGCCGTTGGCTCGTTCGATGAGTTCGTAGCTCGGGCCTTGCCCGTGCTCGACCACGACGACGATCCCAGTGTTGAATTTTCTTTGGGAGTGATCAACGTCGGGTAAACGCTGCCCTTCTGTGGCAATCAAAGAAGTCGGGCACCTCTGCGGCAGAGATCAAGCCCATCAGGGAAAGGGCAAGATAGGAATCGCTGGTCGCTGGGACGAAGTAGCCATGATGGAGCTGCGTGTACGTTCCATCAAAGTTGTCCTGCCAGACGCCGCCTCCCACGGCGCATGCCTCCGTGGGCAGCTCGTAGGGGAATGCAACGGGGGCCTGCAATCCCCGCGCCCAATGGGGTCAAGGGTCGAGGGAAATTGTCTCACCCTTGACTTTCGCTGACACCCACCTCTTGCCCGAGATGCCCAATCCGCGGAGTTGTAGGGAAGGGGCTTTCCGTCTGGTGAAGCCTCCGCGAGTCGGTGGGAGTAGGAGGGTTATGTCGTGAACGCTTGCGAGGGCGCTCCTTCAGGGTCCTTAACTCCATTACGCAAGTTCAACTCTTTGCCCCATAGCTTCGCAGCACCTCGGCGATTCGGGCCTTCTGTTCCGCCGTGCGCCCTTTCTGCTTGTCGAGCCAGGCCAGCCAACCATCTTCAATGTGTGCACCGGCGGCGAGCAGTGCGTCGAAGATGGGAACGTAGTCATCCGGTTCGCCGTTCACAAACGACCAGCCTGCCTGTCGAAGCGGAGTGCCGCCGTACTCGTTGAGTTGCTCGAGTGGCGCGCCGCGGGCGATCAGCAGCTTGATGATCGAGACGCTCGCGCCGACTACCGCCATGTGCAGCGGGGGCTCGTCGCTGCCTGCGCCGTCCTTCGGGTCCGCACCGTGTGACAGCAAAAACTCAACAACATCTTCATAACCGTATCCGCATGCCCACACGAACCCACGCTGCAAATCCTGCTGGGAAGCTGGCGGCTTCAAGTCTCCGTTCGAATCGAAAAATGTTTTGACGACGTCGAGGCGTCCCGTACCGGCTGCCCCCTGCAAATCTAAATCCAGCTTCGCGCCATGCTCTGCCAGCCATCGGGCGGCGCGAGGCCGGCCGTTGGCGAGGCACCCACGAATCAGGGAATGACCGCCACCGGTAATTCCGGACTTGTCCATCACCGCGCCGTGATCGAGCAGCACCTGCATCAGCTCCTCCTGCACGCCGGCCTTCTCCACATGGACGCTCGTCGCCGCCAGCCCCAGAGTTGCGGAATCGCCGCCATACACATCGGCCCCGGCATCCACTTCGGCGCCAGCCTCGAGCAGAATTCTGGTGATCTCCACGATGTTCTTCGGTGTCTTCTGCCGATAGCCCTCGATGCCGTTTGCCGAGCAGTAGTGCAGCAGCGTGGCGCGGTGTTCGCGCGTCGAGCGCTGCCGAGCGAGTCCAGGATTCTCTCGCAGCAATTGCTTCAGCGTTGACACATCGCCTATCACGATTGCGTCTGCGGCGGCTTCGAACTGCGCTTCGAGGGAATCCGTGCCGGTCAGGTTGTGAATATGACTGACGAACTTGGGCCAGCTCGGAAATCCGTGCGAGCGCGCAATAACGAATTGCGCGTTTGACAACTTGCTGTCATCCAACAATTTCGCCTGCGCGAAGTTGGCGACGTCCCGGATCCAGCCATCGGTCCGCACCGGAAGTTGTGGCGTGATCTTGATTCCGGATTGTTCGACCAGACCGTTAACCCAATTCGTGGACCAGTTGCGAATGGCGTCGGAGTCGGTCGATTTGGCAGCACGGAGCAACTCCTTCGCGAGTTTCTTGTATTGTTCGAGGTCAGGATGCTGGGGGAGGGGAAGCGAGTTCTGCGGATTGGGAAACATACGAATCTCCTTTCATCGCTGCCTGGAGTCCGCACTCATCAGGCTGAAAGAAGGTTCGTACCTTCAGTTGAGTTACGTGGGTGGGCACGGCCCTTGCCGCGGACTGGATGCGCCCCTTGCGCTGGTCACAGTTTAAGTGCCGTTGCCTCTCGCGGTCAATGGTCACTCGACATGAACGACATGAATGGTCACGCGACATGAAAAGAGTCTCGGGCATGGCGGCTATCATTTCGCACGGTTCTGTCAGTGATCAGACTTGCTTGAGCAAAAAAGGGGAAATAACATAGCATTCCATTAGCCCCGGCACCTTCCATCGGCCGGTTTGAAGGGATAACCGTGGGCCGCTTTTCAAGCGATCACTGAGGCCGATTCATAGAGCGGTATTCGGGAGAATTCCTCGAGGAGGATGGCCTGGAGTTCACAGCGAAGAGCCGGCGGCGGCTTGAGAGCTGTAAGAACTTGCGCGGTCGCGATCTTCTTCCGATAGCGTTACTTCTTCCCACAGGGTCTTGTCGCGCAGGATGCGCGAGACGAGTGCGGTGTGCATGGCGTGGCCGGCGCGGTCGGCGACGATCTTGCCCAGGATTGGTTTGCCCAGCAGGGCCAGGTCGCCGACCAAGTCCAGGACTTTGTGCCTTACGAACTCGTCGGGAAAGCGGAGCGGGCCGTTTTCGATTCCGTCGCGCGTGAGCACGATGCAGTTCTCCCGGGACGCGCCGCGGATCAAGCCCATGTTGCGCATGGCTTTCTCGTCCTCGCGCGACCCGAAGGTACGCGCGGCCGCGATCTTGCGCAGGTAGCTGCCGTTGGAAAGCTCAACCTGCAAAGTTTCCTTCCCGATCAGCGGGTGGGGAAAATTGATCGAATAAGAGACGGAATAACTGTTGGCGGGATAGACCGAGATAAACTTGTTGCGTTCGCGCATCTCTACTTCGCGAAGAATCTTGAGATACTTGCGCGGGCGGCGCTGTTTGCGGATGCCGGCTTTCTGGATCAGATCGACAAACGGGAGAGCGCTGCCATCCAGAATGGGGAGTTCGAGGTTGTCGATCTCCACAATGGCATTGTCCACGCCCAAGCCGATGAAAGCCGAGAGCAGGTGCTCGGTGGTGGAGATGAGCACGCCCTTTTTTCATGAGGCTGGTGGCGTAGCTGACGCGGGCTACGTTGCGGCTGATGGCCTCGATCTCAAAGCCATCGAGATCGATGCGGTGGAACACAATTCCAGTTCCGGGAGCTGCGGGAAGAATTCGCATGGAGACGGGCGCGCCGCTGTGGAGCCCTACTCCACTGCATCCACGGCCGAGCGGACTGTCTGCTCCTGAGTCAAAGGCGTCCGGGTATGTCTCGATTAATGAATAGATTACAGTCGCCGTACCAACCCTGACTGTGGTAAAAAAGCCACAGTGCGTGGCTTAATGGGATATGCCCAAGCCTCCGGGATAAGGCCTGGATTGCCTCCTAAATAGTGGCCTATCAGTGGGTTATGTTGGGAATCGCTAATCTTTAGGGCGGCCAAAGGCTCACGTCAGATTAGTGTTTCTTGGCAGCCTTATTGGGATTGTATCCGGAATTGGGATCGAACATGGCTGGGTTGAGCCCCTGATTGAATTGAATCGAGTTGATGAAGCGCTGGGATTGCATATCCCCGTTGTAGTAGCGCGTGAAGCTGTAGTAAGTCATCACCCCCTGTACCGGCTTGTAGTTGTCGAAGACCTCTTCCTCGACGTTGCGCTCTTTGTCGACTGGGTCGCGCCAGGTGTAGCTTTTCTTGAGCGGCAGATGAGTGTCCGCATCGAGGAAGAGCTGGACCGCTTCGTCTTTGGCATTAATGAGCGTGAGTTGCTGCGCAAGCGCGTTGCCGGCCAAAGCATTGCCTTCATAGAAGAGAGCCACGCTGGGATCGTTGACCCAGGTGCGCAGGATAGTTTCTAGAGACAATCTGCGGTGCCGCAGATAGTCGTCGAGATCCTTCTTCTCCACGGCGTGCGGGCCCTTGTAGGTGACTTCGTAACCCTTGTTGCCGGTGTAGACGTAAGCCACGTCCCGCTCTTTGGTGACCTCGAGCCGCTCCTTGTCGGGATACTCCACGAATCGCCAGAACAATGCTCCGGTGCCGGAGGGACGCCCATGATAAAAGCTGAAGGCGCGTCCCTCCTGCTGCACGTCGTGGATGTTCAGGTATGTCTGCCCGCCCAAGGCCTGGATCGCCTGATCGAGCAGCGCACGCGACTGGCGGGCATTTTCCTGGTCGTTTCCCCGGTTCGCGGGACCCGATGGGCGGGCGTTGGGAGCAGATTCTGAAGGGGCTTGCGCGTTTGCCTGGGCGGAGGCCGTAGGCCCGCGCCAGCCAGAGATCGCCAGGGCAGAAGGCAGCGCAAACCCCAGTAGAACCATGAGAAGCTGTTTCATTTAGCCGATCGCATTCAGCAGGTCAATATTTCAGCAGATCCTATTCGGCAAATCAGTGTGATGCCCGAACAGGAAATTGTAGCTGCTTGCGGCAGAATTGCGGACTGCGGCTTTCCGTGCGGAGTTCCGCACTCTGTTTGGATGCAGGAAAAACCGGTGGCGTCGCGCTGTGGCGGAATTTCGCTGCCTGCCGGCTATCCCACCAGCACGGCTCCGCCATTCACATTGAAGACTTCGCCGCTGATGAAGCCGGCGTGTTCGGTGCACAAGAAGAGCACCGGGGCCGCAATCTCCGCCGGCGTGCCTACGCGACCCAGTGGAATCGTTCGCCGAATCTGATCGCCGCTTTTCGGGTCATCCAGCGTGGATCTCGACATATCCGTATCCACCCAGCCGGGGGCAACGCAGTTCACATAGATTCCGCCGGGCGCCAGTTCCGAAGAGAGGCTTTTCGTCATGCTGATCAGCGCGCCCTTGGTGCAGGAGTAATCGCAATGAAACGCCTCCCCGCGCTGGCCGCTGGTGGAGCTGATAAGGACGATGTGTCCGGCGGCGAATCCGATTCGCGGCTGCTTTTTCATCTGTGCAACGGTGTGTTTGACCAGACCGAATACCGCGTCGAGGTTAATGGAAACAGTGGAGCGCCATTGCTCATCGGTCATCTTGTCGATGGCTACATCTGGCGCGGGCCAAACGCCGTGATTGGCGACGAGGATGTCGATTCTTCCGAAGTGCTTGACCGCCTCCGCTACCAGGGCGCGAGCGGAACTTGGGCTGTCCAAGGTGCTGGCGACGGGACGACAGTTTGCCTCGCCGCATTCCTTGGCTAGAGCTTCCGCCTGCGATTGCGCCTTCTGATAGCTGAACCCCACCTTGGCGCCCGCTGCGGTGAACATACGAACCGTGGCTGCGCCGATGCCGCGCGAGCCACCGGTGATGAGAGCAACCTTGCCGGAGAGAGATAGAGGGATGGACATGGAGACAGTTTCAGGGTTCGAGCAACAAGTTTCAAGTGGACGAGAATCAGCTCCCCAGCGACGAGGACGCTCGTTCCGACTTCAATTCGCGCAGAAGCAAGCGCACCAGCATGCCGTCGAAGCCGGTGCCGCTCATCTTGGCTAGTTCATCGAGCGCCTGGTCCGGAGTGCGTGCCGCGGCAATCGAATGCTCCGTCAGCATGTTGGCGTAGGCATCCGCCAGAGCGATAATGCGCGCCCACAAAGGAATCTGCTCGCCTTTCGCGCCATCGGGATAACCGGTGCCATCGAAGCGCTGGTGATGATGCTCGATGGCCTGGCGCATCATGGCGCTGTGGGGCAGGATGCCGGCGATCTCGGCTCCGACTCGGGCGTGCATTCTTACCAGGAAGAACTCATCGTCGGTGAGCGGCCCTGGTTTGTTCAGAATGCGCTCCGGCACGAAGATCTTGCCGACATCGTGGATGCGCGCCGCATAGACCAGATCGGCGGTTTCCTCGGGAGGCAAATGGAGCGCCCGCGCCAGAATTTCGGTATAACGCGCGACCAGGTCACCGTGGCCTGAGGTACGCAGTTCGCGGGATTCGGCGGCCCGGCTGAGGATCTCAATCGATTCCTTGAGCAGGGGCACGTTGCAGTCTTCTTCGCCGCCGCAGAGTTTTACCAGCATCGAAGCCAGTTCTTCGAGATGCTCCGGGCCGTTATGCTCGCGCTGCAGAAAGCCCTCGATATAGGAGGAAATCTGTTGCCGTTGAGTGGCAAACTCCTCGCCTGCGGCAAACTCCTCGGCCGCCGAGACCAGATTGCCGCCGGAACGTTTCGAAACATACATGCCCGCGTCGGCCACGCGGATGATGTCTTCGATGGAGAAGCCGTGAGTGGGGAAACTGGCCACGCCGAAACTGCCGGTGATGTGGTGCTCGCTCAGCATCGGGTCGGTGACAATCCACTGGCGCAAGCGCTCGGCCAGCACCTGGGCCTGCTCCGGGCCGGTTTCGGGCATGAGGATGATGAACTCGTCGCCGCCATAGCGCGCCACCACGTTCGATTGCCGGGACTTTTGTTCCAGCAGCCGTCCCTACGCGAGCCAGCACCAGGTCGCCTTCAAAGTGGCCCATGGTGTCGTTTACTTCCTTGAACTTGTCCAGGTCAATCAGCACGACGGAGAACGGCCGCCCCGAGCGCGAAGCGCGCTTCCACTCCGCCGACAACGCTTCCCAGAAGAAACGCCGGGTCTTGATTCCCGTCAGGCCGTCGGTGATGGATTGCTGTTGCAGCTTCTGGAAGACGAAGGCATTGTGCAGAGCCGTGGCCAGAAGGTCGGCCAGGGTGTTGAGAATGAGAACATCCTGCGGTGAGAAACGCGCTCTCGCTGCGGCTTTCGATGTTCAGCGCGCCCAGCAGCGTCTCGCCATAGGTGATGGGAATGCACAGCACCGACCGCGACTCCGGTAGAATCGCGCCCATCTGGCCTTCCACGCCGTTCTGCACCAGGGCGCGCTCGCCCGTACGCGCCACGCGCCCCAGAATGCCGATCCCGAGCGGAATCCGCTTGCCCATGGCATGCGCCGTGGCTCCGGCTTCGGCTTTGATTTCGATCTCCTTGGTTCCGTAATCGAGCAGGCCGATGCCGATGTGATCAAAGCTGAAGTTCTTTTGGATTTCTCCGACAATCTGCCCCAGCATGTGCACCGGATCGTCGCTCGAAATGGCGGTGCGCGAGATGTTGTTGAGGAACGCCAGTTGCCGCGAACGTCGTTGTTCGTCCGCGAACAGGCGCGCATTCTCCACCGCAACCGAAACTTGCCCGGCGGCGGTCATGAGCACGTCCAGGTCGCGTTGTTCGAACATAAATTCCCGTTCCTTGCTCATGGCGACCATGACCCCGGCTGGCTTATTCCCCAGCAAAATGGGTGCTGCGCACAGGCACTTGGCAGGATGATCCGGTTTGTACGCTAGTCCCAGACGCGCCCGCGTCTTCTCCAGCTCGGACCGTATCAGCAGAGGCTGCCCCGTCCGAATCACATATTCGGTAAATGCGTTCTC
Organism: uncultured Acidobacteriaceae bacterium; assembly: GCA_963714225.1. Taxonomy (GTDB): domain Bacteria; phylum Acidobacteriota; class Terriglobia; order Terriglobales; family Acidobacteriaceae; genus Sulfotelmatobacter. The sequence goes on from CAVQNY010000045.1 coordinate 270,771, forward strand.
CAGCTTGCGCGAGCGTTTGGGAAGAATGCGGCCATCCTCCACTTCCAGCTCGAAGCGGATTTCGTCGCCCTCCTGAAATGCGATGTAGAAGTTGCCGGTGTTGAAAATCTGCCCCAGCTCGGTGTGGATGGTGCGCAGCACTTCATCCTGATCCAGGCGTGAGCTGATCGCCTGCCCAATCTCGGTGAGCAGTTCGTACTCCTGGGTGCGCCGGTGGGCGTCGTGTGCGATCAAGTAGTTGTCGAGCGTGAGCCCCAGTTGCAATGCCAGTCCCACCATCAGACGCGGGCCCGAAGTGCCGAACGCCTTGCGCTGCGCATGAGGAAATAAAATCACCCCGAAGGCGTGTTCGCGGGTCTGCAGGCTCACGGCGGTGAGATTGCGGATCCCGGCTTCGGTGAATACTTTCTTGAAGTCGGCGAAGGACCCGCTGGAGGCGATCGGCAGCGGTTCCGTCATATGGGCCATGTCATGCACCGTGAACAGCCCACCTTGCCGGTAAGCCAGTTCGCAGATGTACTCCCCCGCCCCGGTCCTGGTCAGAAGCTCGAGGAATTCCGAAGAAAATCCCCGCTCGACCGAGGGCAACAGGCTGCGCCAGCGTTCCGAGATGTAAATGACTGCCAGGCGCGCGGACAAGGCACCCGCCAGCCGGTCCAGCGCCGACTGCATGCTGGGCAGCAAATCGTCAGCCGAGAGCAGGCGCCGCGGATCTACTCCCAGGGTGGAGAGCGCGAGGGTATTCTCCTGCACCGCATTGCGTTCGTTCTCAAACAGCACCATCACCATCGCGATGCCCAGCAGCATCTGCGGCACCGGGCCGAGATAGTTGGCGGCGCTGCCAAACCGCGCTCCCCACGGATTGCGGAATTGCCCCGCGCCCATCAACACGGCCCATAACGCCAGCGAGAACGCCAGCAGCTTAAACGCCAGTGATCCTCTGCGGTGGCCGTTGATGTAGTAGACGGCCGAACAGTACAGCAGGACCGCAGCGATTCCCAGGTCGAGAACGATCGCAGGTTGCGCAATTGTCTGAAACGCGCCAGACACCACGTGCGCCTGGAAGTTGAACCATGCCAGCGCAATTCCGGCCGCGGCCAGCAACCCGTCATACCAGCGAAAACGGAAAGATCCGCGCATCAAGCGCGTCGACACAAAGATGCACAAGGCCATCGCTACCAGGGACAAAGCGCTGGCCAGAAACGCCAGAGGGGAAGGCGCCCGGTAGAAAGAGTACGCATCGAGAACGTAATGCAGCGAATACGCGGCCCAGGCTAGCTGCCATGCGCGGAAATATGCCTGCCGGCTCTGTTCATAAAGGTAGGTGAACACCAGGAACAGCAACACCGAGACCACGCCCGGAATTACCACCATGCTGATGACGACACTGTTCATGAGGCCCGGCGAACCCTTCCCGCGAAGATCTGATTCAGCGGCTAATTTAGGAGAAGACTGAGCACTCATGTTTTCACAGCCAGGGGGGCGAGCACAACAGGATTTAAGCGCACGGGTCCCGACCCTAAAATACTTAGAATCAATCACTTAATCGAGAAATCGTTTTCCGGGTTGGCTTGACGATGCGTTGCCCGCCCCGTACCATCAAAGTTTCGCCACTGATGCCTGAATCCCTTCTTTCCGCATCCTCGAAGCCGCGCGTGCGCTTTGCGCCGTCGCCCACCGGATTTCTCCACGTGGGCAGCGCCCGCACTTTCATCTTCAACTGGCTCTATGCCCGCCACAACGGCGGCACCATGATCCTCCGCCTCGACGACACCGACGTTGAACGCAACACTCAGGCCTCGGTTGATTCGATTTTCGATGGACTGAAGTGGCTGAACTTAAGCTGGGACGAAGAGTACAAACAATCCGAGCGCATCGAGTTGCACCGCAAGGCCGCATGGACGATCTTCGAGAAAGGCCTTGCCTACCGCGATTTCACTCCCGCGCATACCGGGGACGCCGAAAAGTCCGGCGCGCAGGGAACCTGGCTGTTCAATCCGGGGGCGCGCGAAGTTTCGCGCGGCGGAAAGTGACCGCCGCGCCGCAGCGGGAGAGCCATTTGCCTTGCGATTTCGCGTGCCGCGCGAGGAGGGGCGGCAGGTGCGATTTAGCGACGCGGTTTACGGCGAGCAGGTGAAGTCCGCCGCCGACATCGAAGACTTTGCCCTGCTGCGCTCCGATGGCATGCCGACTTACCACCTCGCTTCGTGTGCCGACGACGCCGACCTGCACATCTCCCACATCATCCGCGGCCAGGACCATCTCACGAACACTTTCAAGCACGTGCTGATCTTTGAAGCCGCCGGCTTTAAGCCGCCGCAGTTCGCGCACTTGCCGCTGCTGGTCGCACCCGACGGCACCAAGCTTTCGAAGCGCCGCCACGGTTCCGTGGTCAGCGTCACCACCTACCGCGACGCCGGATTCCTGTCTGAGGCTTTCATCAATTTTCTCTGCCTGCTCGGCTGGTCGCCAAAAAACGACCGCGAGAACATGTCTCTCGCAGGAACTCACCGATGCCTTCTCGCTCGAAGGCATTAACCGTTCGAATGCGGTGGTGAACTTCAAGGAACCGGCTGCAACTCCAGAGGAAACGTTCGATCCGAAAGCGGTGTGGCTTAACGCCGAGCACATTCGCGGCTTGCCGGTTGAGGACTTAAGCGCCCGACTGCTGCCGATCGTGCGGGTCGCCGGATTCAACGTCACGCCCGAAAAGATGCTGCGAGTCACGCCGCTGATCCGCGAGCGCATCAAGCTGCTGCGCGACGTGCTCACGGCTGCGGACTTCTTCTTCGTCGATCAACTGCCGCCCTACGATCCGGCTGAACTCATCCCGCAGAAGGGTGACGCGGCCATGGCGTTGAGGGTCCTCACACGAGCCCGCGAAGTGCTGGCGAATGTCGAGTTCAAACACGACCCGCTGGATCAGGCTCTGCGCGCCGCTGCGCAGGAACTGGGAGTCAAGGCCGGACAGATGTTCCAGCCCATCCGCGTCGCCGTATGCGGGCGCAAGAATGCGCCGCCGCTGTTTGAGACGCTGGAGGTGCTGGGGCGGGAGATTACGGTCCAGCGAATCGAGGAAGCTCTGCGCAAGATCGCGTAGCGAGTCCCTCTCGGTACTGCGGTAGCGCGCCAAGCGAAACCCCGATTTTGTTGCATCCCGCCGCGCTAACTTTTATCTACTCAAACACAGGCTGGGTTTGGACAGACCAGAAAGCCTCCGCAAAACTTTCCGTCACAACCTTAATATACAAGCCGCATAGAAAGGAATTCGCATGAAAGTCGTTCAAGTCAGCAAGCCAGGAGGTAATTTCGAAATGGTCGAGCGCCCGATTCCGCAGCCCGGACGCGGGCAGGTGCGCATCAAGGTGGAAGCCTGCGGTATCTGCCACAGTGACGCGCTCGTCAAGGAAGGACATTGGCCGGGACTTCAGTATCCGCGCGTGCCGGGCCATGAAATTGCCGGACGCATCGATGCGATCGGCGCCGACGTCACGCTGTGGAAGCCCGGTCAACGCGTAGGAGTAGGATGGCACGGCGGACACTGCTTCCAATGCGACCCCTGCCGGCGCGGCGATTTCATGCTCTGCCAGGTCGAAAAAATCACTGCCATCGACTTCGATGGAGGCTACGCAGAATACACGCTGGCGCGGGCAGAAGCTGTGGCCGCGATACCGGACAAACTGCCCGCGGCCGAAGCCGCGCCGCTGCTCTGCGCCGGAATCACTGTATACAATGCGCTGCGCAATCTAGGAGCTCGCGGCGGCGATGTGGTGGCGGTGCAGGGGATCGGCGGTCTCGGCCACCTGGGTATTCAATATGCCCGTCAGATGGGTTTCCGCACCGTCGCCATTGGTCGCGGCAAGGACAAACAGCCGCTGGCCGAAAAGCTGGGTGCCCACGAATACCTGGATACGAGTGCCGTCGCTCCTGCCGAAGCGCTGCAGAAACTTGGCGGAGCGCGCGGGATTCTGGCCACCGCCCCCGATTCGAAGTCGATCTCCGCCCTAGTCGATGGGCTGGAGGGAAATGGGGCGTTAATGGTCGTGGGCGCGGGTGTGGAATCTCTCACAGTCACTCCGCTGCAACTGATTCGCGGGCGCAAGTCCATCCAGGGCTGGGCCTCGGGCACGGCCAAAGATTCCGAAGACACGCTGAAGTTTAGCTCTCTCACCGGCGTTCGTCCCATGATCGAGCGCTATCCGCTAGAGAAAGCCGCCGACGCCTATGACCAAATGATCAGCGGACGAGCGAGGTTCCGGGTCGTGCTGACGATGGGCGGATAGCGGCACCTGAAATCACAGCGGGAGCGGAGTCCGGTTAGAAACCGGGCGCCCCGGGGGTGCCGCTGTGCCTTTGCTTGCGATAAGATCAAAGGGTAATGAATCCATCTCATCCCCCAACCGAAGCTGGAGAAAAAGCTGTGGCTGCCGCACCCTCGCCCGCGCCGTCGAATTTCATCCGCGACATCATTGTGGAAGACCTCAAAGACCAACAAGCACGACGGCCGCGTGCAGACGCGCTTTCCTCCCGAGCCTAACGGCTATCTGCACATCGGACACGCCAAAGCGATCTGCATCGACTTCGGCCTGGCCGACGAATTCGGCGGACATACCAATCTTCGCTTCGACGATACCAATCCCGAGAAGGAAGAAACCGAATACGTCGAGTCGATCAAGGCCGACGTGAACTGGCTGGGCTTCCAGTGGGATGGGCTGTTCTACGCTTCCGATTATTTCGATCAGCTCTACGAATGGGCCATCAAGCTGATCAAGGATGGCAAGGCCTACGTCGACGATCTAACGCGCCGAGGAGATTCGCAAGCATCGCGGCACGCTGACCGAGCCGGGCAAAGAACAGTCCCTATCGCAACCGTTCGGTCGAAGAAAATCTGAATCTGTTCGAGCGCATGCGCGCCGGCGAATTTCCCGATGGCTCGCGCACGCTGCGGGCGAAGATCGACATGGCCTCGCCCAACTTGAACCTGCGCGATCCCGTGATGTACCGCATCTTGCACGCCGAGCATCACCGCACCGGCAATAAGTGGTGCATCTATCCGATGTACGACTTCGCGCACGGGCAGTCGGATTCCATCGAGCGCGTTACCCACTCCATCTGCACGCTTGAATTCGAAGACCATCGCCCGCTCTACAACTGGTTCATCGAGCAGTTGGGGATTTTCCCGTCGCGGCAGATCGAGTTCGATCGCCTGAACCTCACCTACACGCTGTTGAGCAAGCGCAAGCTGCTGCAGTTGGTGCAGGAGGGCCGCGTGCGCGGCTGGGACGATCCGCGCATGCCGACGCTCTGCGGCATTCGCCGCCGCGGCTATACGCCCGAGGCGATTCGTAACTTCGTCGCCGCCATCGGCGTGTCGAAGACGACGGGCTCAATCGAGCTGGCCATGCTCGAACACTTCGTCCGCGAAGATCTGAACAAGCGCGCCCCGCGCGTGATGGCGGTGCTGCGTCCGCTGAAGGTTGTGATCGACAACTATCCGGAGAATCAGGTGGAAGAGATGGACGCGGTGAACAATCCCGAGGACGCGAGCGCCGGCACGCGGAAAGTTCCGTTCTCCCGCGTGCTCTATATCGAGCAGGATGACTTCCGCGAAGATCCGCCGAAGCAGTACTTCCGGCTTTCGCCGGGCCGGGAAGTGCGCCTGCGTTACGGCTATTTCATCACTTGCACAGAGCGTGCGTGAAAAACGACAAAGGGCGAAGTGGTGGAAGTGCATTGCACTTACGATCCGGCGACACGCGGCGGCAATGCGCCCGACGGCCGCAAAGTGAAATCGACGATCCATTGGGTGTCGGCCGCGCACGCCATCGATGCCGAGGTGCGGATTTACGAGAACTTGTTCAGCAAAGAGAATCCGGGCGAACTCGACAGGACTTCACTGCGAATCTCAATCCGCAATCACTCGAAGTGATCGCGCCCGCCAAGCTTGAGCCGTCCTTGGCCAACGCTGCTGCGGGCAGCCGGTTTCAGTTCGAGCGTCTGGGCTATTTCTGCGTCGATCAGGATTCAGCCATGGGCAAGCCTGTGTTCAATCGCACGGTCGCGCTGAAGGACACGTGGGCGAAGGTGGAAAAGAAGCAGGCAGCCGGCAAGAGCTAGCGGCGCGCAGGGGCGATGCCGAAAAGCAAAACCCCGAGCGCAGATTCAACGCGGGGCGTTAGCCCGTCAAGCTGGGAAAGTATGATCGGCGGGCAGAGATTTCACTTTAGTTTCTTCCTCCCCTTGTGGCACGCCCGCCGGACAGCCGCCGAGACGGCGGCGCTACCGTCGCAGCTAGTTGTGCACGTGCGGGCTTTGCGCGGGGTTAGCCTGGTGCGCGGCCGGTTCTTTCACGACCTTCACTTCGAAACTTACGGGCAGATTTTTAGGTGGGTAGCAGGCGGCGTTGTCGCAGGCCTGGTAGCGGAGAACTCCGCGCATCTCGTATTTTCCTGGCACGACTGAGTGCAGGGGATGGACTGCGACGGCGATGGTGAAGTCTCCACTGTAGACATTCAGCTTTTCGTCGGGCGAAAAGGGAAAATTCCTATCCTCGCCGGCCGGATATTCAATCTTTCCCAGGATGATGTCGGTGGGCAGGTCCATCTTCAAGGCGGTTGGAATGAGGAACTCGGACTTGGGGGTGTTCGAGTTGATGTGGTAGCCCACCGGAACGCGAAAATTCAGGTTCACCATGGTCGGCTCGGCGCGCTGTGCCGTGACGAGCGGAACGGCAGCCATCGTAAGGGTCGGAGCCTTGCCTGGAGTTTGCGCGAGCCCAGGGAGGGCTGCGACAAGCAACACAAGCACCAGCAGCGCGGGATTTCCGGCGTGCTTGATCCCCGAGTTCTCGTTATGTCCCATCATTTACGGACGCTCATTTGCGGACGCTCCCGCAAGATCCCTCGCCCAACCGTGCCCTTGGATCCAGGTCTGCTTGGACCCAGGCTTTCTGGTTCTTCTGACATGGTAGAACGATGGACCGCAGGTGGCTATTGTCACCTCTGAGGCTCGAAATCCACCCTGCTTGAAGTGGATGCCTGGCTGGCAGCGGGCCGGGTGTTGAGCGCCTTCTTTATCGCGTCCTCGATTTCGCTCTTGCCCCTCAGGCCAACGATCTTGTCCGCGATTTTGCCATCGCGTGCAATCAAGAAGGTTTGCGGCAACGCGTCGACGCCGCCATACTGATCGGCTACCGATTCTTTTCCGATCAGGATGGGATAGTTCACGCCCATATCCTTGGCGAACTTGGCGATGTCTTCCTTGCTGCCGTCATCCATGGCGACGCCGACGATTTGCAATCCTTGCGCGCCATACTGGTTCTGCAAGTCGACGAACCAGGGCATCTCGATTTTGCAAGGACCGCACCAAGTCGCCCAGAAGTTGAGCAGCACGGCCTTACCGCGAAGGTCGGAAAGGTGAATGGTCTTGCCGTCGAGCGACTCGAGGGAGAAATCGGGAGCGACAGTGGACTGGGTGAGGCGCGCTGAGGTCGCGCTACGCCTCGCTTGGTGATAGCCAAAGTACAGCATGAGTGCAACCACAAATGCGACGACTACGAGGGCAAGAGGACTACGTTTCACGGCAACTCTCCATTCGCAATCTTTCTTCCGACTTCTGAAATCAGTAACAGAAACCCGTACCCCGGAACCAGCGACCGTCTTACAGGCAGACTCACAAAGCAAAGCGGTTCAGAAACGAAAGCCAATTCGAAATTAAAGTAAAGCGGCCGATCACCAGCAGCACGCCGAGCCCGATCAGCAAGGCGCCGGAGGCCACTTCCAGGGCGTGCATGTGGGAACGGAAGCGGCTGTAAAACTTCAGAAAGCGCTCCATCAAAAGCGACGTCAGTAGAAACGGCACGGCCAGTCCAAGCGAATAGACCGCGAGCAGGAGGATCCCCTTCACCAGCGTATCTTGTTCTCCGGCGATGGTGAGGATCGCCGTGAGGATCGGTCCCAGACAGGGAGTCCAGCCGAAAGCGAATGCGAAACCGATCACGAACGCACCGACCGGCGTGCTACTGCCTTTCACGCTGTGCAGACGAGCGTCCGTATAGAGGGCTTTGATCTTAAAGATGCCCGTCAGGTGCAATCCGAACAGAATGATGATGACGCCAGCCACCCGGGCCAGCGTGTGTTTGTACATCCCGAGCACCTGGCCGATTTCGGTCGCAGCCGCTCCCAGCGCGATAAAAACAACGCTGAAGCCCAGGATGAACCCAACGGAGTTCACCATCACGCGCCGCATGAGGTGAGCCTGAGGCGCCTTGAGTTCTTCGAGGCCAGCCCCGGAGATCAGAGAAAGGTATCCCGGCACCAGCGGCAACACGCAGGGCGAGAGAAATGAAATCAAGCCGGCAAAAAACGCGGCAATCGGAAGTGGGAGGCTCGACATGCGTCTTTATTGTACCCGCCGGAGTTGTTCTCCGTAAGCAATCAGACGATTGGAACGGTGTTTAGTTGCACGGGGTCGCCGATTTTCCGGTCTAGCGTGATTTGGCCGGCGTTTGCGCCGGCAGGGCGTCGGAAGGCTCGCCCAATGCGGGCGCAGATTCGGAGAGCATCTTGCGCAGAAACCCGAAGGGCATGGCGGCGGTCAGCACGACGTGGTCACCCTCCTGCTTTATCTGGAGGTTGTCGAAAAGGGCTTTTACATCGGCGTCGGTGCCGTGGGTTCCCACAGAAGTCTCGGCCGCGTGGGTCAGGGCGATGAAGACATTGACCTTGTCGGTGACGGCGCGCGCCTCGTCGGGGGACTGGGTGAAGGCTTCGGCGCGAAGGTGAACCGCATTAGCCAGGGGATGAAGCGGGCTGAGAGGGCTTCCGGAGACGACGAGGGTGGCCGGCTTGGTGAAAATCGTGTTCCAACTGCCCGCTTCCGGTGCGCCAGGCTCGATGCGCGCTACCCCCCAAGCCAGACTGGCCAACTGAACGTGCTTGTAGTATTGCCGCAGCAGCGACGGGCCTCCGAATGGAGAGGCCAGCCGCTTGGAGCGATCGACCATGCCTCGCATGACAGCAGGGTCATCATGATTCGAGGCGGCGACTGAATCGGCGCTCAGCACCGCGACCCGCAATGATCTGCCTTCCACAAGAATCGTGAAGATATCGACCGAACGATAGTTCTCTACCGATTGGGCGATCTGTCGCAGATAGGCGGTAAGCCGCTCGCTATGAAATTTTCCTTCCAGCACTTCGGAGAATCGTAGTTCCGGAGCGGAATTGCCAGTCCCTCCGCCGGGCCAGTTCGACGGGTAGTGCATGGCAAATGCAGCTTCATCGAGATCGCGTTCGAACTGAAAGCCGGTGTCGCGGATGAAGCGCTCGTACTCGGGATCGTGGCTGACGGCCGGCAGTTCTTTGCCCGAGTTCGCCCTGCGAGCCGCAGCGAGATTGAGATAGAAAAAAGCGTCCCCTCCGGGCAACAAGCGGGCGGGCTCCGGCGGAGCATGTTTTCGTAGCTGGACGGCGAAGGTCACTGCCGCGGCGATAACCACGACCGCCAGGACGATGGGGAAGGTGCGCCTAATTCGCATGGAATGCGGTCAGGGCTGCCATCATAACATTGTGCGGTCAACCGGTGCCTGCCCGGGATTGTCGCGGGGTGGTTTTCGGCGCCTCGTGATTGTGGAAACCAATGCTAAATGCGGACTCGCGTGCGCGGTTGCGCCCCAGATTATGGTTGTGATAACTTAGTAAATTGTCCCGGACATCTGGAAGGGATCAAAGGGTATACTTGTGCCCGGAAGGGTACTTGTCCCCGAAATGCTGGCGTAGCTCAGTCGGTAGAGCATCGGTTTTGTAAACCGAGGGTCGGGGGTTCGAATCCCTTCGCCAGCTCCAGTATACGAAGATCAGTAAACGAAAGTCAGGCAACGAATTTCCGGCAGGCAGCGGAACTCTAGGTGGCGCAACAGGTTTTTCCAACGCACTTCATTCGGAACTGATCCGGCGTGCAGTGATCTTCGCGCTGTGATTCGTAGGCGCGATTCTTGGTTTCCCTGATTTGCGAAGTCTGGTTTGCGAGAGTCTGTTTGGTGGACCAGAAGTGGAGGTGTGCTGCTTCGGTCTGCGGATTCGCGGGATTGCCTGCTGGATGAAGCGCGCCACCCGCATCGCCCGGCGGTTTGTGCACAGGTGGGTGAGTGGTTAAAGCCAACAGACTGTAAATCTGTCCCTCCTAGCGAGGTACGAAGGTTCGAATCCTTCCCTGTGCACCAGAATGTGTTGTACCTCGTTGATTTGTACAAGATTAGTTTGCACCAGGAATTATGAGTCGCTTGGCAATGGCGTTGATCGCATACCTGGTTTTGGGTGCGCTGGCCTTTGCCACGTTGAGCGATGCGCGGATCCGGTTGCTGACGCTGCTGATTCTGGCGATGTTCGCGTTCAAGAGCTGGGTGCGGCGCAAGGACGTGATGCATCCGGATGGCGACCGCGAATCGGAATGAGTTTCTAGCTGATAGCTGACGGCCGATTTTTCGCCGATGTAGCTCAGTTGGTAGAGCACTCCCTTGGTAAGGGAGAGGTCACCAGTTCAATCCTGGTCATCGGCTCCAGAGTTGAGGCGTTTGCGGGCGTGAGAGAAGCGGCGGCCCCAGCCGAGATCCCGAGCTTTGTTTGCGAGGGATGTCTTGGTGGAAGGGCGGGAGTAACTCAGTGGTAGAGTCACAGCCTTCCAAGCTGTTGGTCGCGGGTTCGATTCCCGCCTCCCGCTCCAGAGATTGTGGGCAGGTTCAAAGACTTCTCGATAAGAATTTCGGTCGAGGATCCACTGCGGGAGGATCGGATCGATCGGAGCAAAGATGCCCTGTCCTAACTGGTTTCCGTACGCCAGGGCGGGCAAGAGCTGACATTAAGTCCTATGGGCTTCGAACAGGCTGCGATCAAAATTGAGAAGCAGCAGGAATTCGCGAAACTGCAGGCCGCAGTGGAGCAGGCGTTCTTGCCCGAAAAGGTGGAGCGGTTCCTGAAGCAGTTGGATCGCAAAGGGATTCGCGTGCGGGAGTTTGATGGAGTGCTGGCGGCTCGGGCGCTCGAAGATCTTGCGGGCGGAGCGGCGGCGGGTTCGGAGTTGAGTGCGTGGCAGTTGTACCAGGCGCTGCCGCTTTCCGATCAGGCGCAGATGCGCGAGTTTTACCTGTCGAAGCTGGAAACGGTTGACATCGCGCTGCGGCACAAGTTCAAGAAGCTGTATCAGTATTACTGACGGGCAACTTAAGACTGCGTGTATGAAACACACGGTCTCGGTCTGTGATTGGAGTAAAGCAAGCTGAGGGACTATGGCGAAAGAGAAATTTGATCGCACGAAGCCGCACTGCAATGTGGGGACGATTGGTCACATTGACCATGGCAAGACCACGCTGACGGCGGCGATCACGAAGGTGTTGCAGAAGCACAATCCGAAGATCGTGTTCCGGTCGTTTGATTCGATCGACAACGCGCCGGAAGAGAAAGCGCGCGGCATCACCATCGCGACGGCGCACGTGGAGTATGAGACGGCGAACCGGCACTACGCGCACGTCGACTGTCCGGGCCACGCCGACTACATCAAGAACATGATTACGGGCGCGGCGCAGATGGATGGCGCGATCTTAGTGGTGGCGGCGACGGATGGTCCGATGCCGCAGACGCGCGAGCACGTGCTGTTGGCGCGGCAGGTGGGCGTGCCTTACATCGTCGTTGCTTTGAACAAGTGCGATGCGGTGGACGATCCCGAGTTGCTGGATCTGGTGGAGCTGGAAGTGCGCGAGTTGCTGAAGAGCTACAAGTTTCCCGGCGACGATGTGCCGGTGATCCGGCTGTCGGCTTTAGGGGCTTTGAATGGGGAAGAGAAGTGGGAAAAGCAGATTGATGCGTTGATGGAGGCGGTGGACAAGAGCGTGCCCCAGCCGACGCGGGAGTTGGACAAGCCGTTCCTGATGCCGATTGAAGATATTTTTTCGATTCAAGGGCGGGGGACGGTGGTGACCGGGCGCATCGAGCGCGGCAAGGTGAAGGTGGGCGAGGAAGTGGAGATTGTGGGCTTCCGCGAGACGCGCAAGACGGTGGTGACGGGCGTGGAGATGTTCAAGAAGCAGCTGGACGAAGGGCTGGCGGGCGACAACGCAGGCCTGTTGCTGCGCGGCATTGCGAAAGAAGACGTGGAGCGCGGGATGGTGCTGGCCAAGCCGGGATCGATCACGCCGCACACGAAGTTCAAGGCGGAGGTCTACATCCTGACGAAGGAAGAAGGTGGGCGGCATACGCCGTTCTTCAAGGGATACCGGCCGCAGTTTTATCTGCGCACGACGGATGTGACGGGCGTGGCGGAGTTGCCGGCAGGCACGGAGATGGTGATGCCGGGCGACAACGTCTCGCTCGTGATTGAGTTGATTACACCCGTGGCGATGGAGAAGGGCTTGCGCTTTGCCATCCGCGAAGGCGGACACACGGTCGGCGCCGGGACCATTGCGGAGATTGTGCAGTAGGGAAGAAAGTGCGGAGCTTCGCTCCGCAGGACAGCCAAGGGCGGCTGTCCCCGCAGAGGCATAAGATTTCGACGACAAGGAGTGAGCCATGCCCCGAGAGATTGTTACGTTGCAGTGCGGTGATTGCAAAGAGCGGAATTATTCGACCACCAAGAACCGGAAGACGACGACGGAGCGGCTGGAGTTCAAGAAATTCTGCCGCCGTTGCCGCAAGCACACGCCGCACAAAGAGGTGAAGTAGCGAGTTGCCGGTACCCAGTACCCAGCGTTGGGCATTTCTGGCTACTGGCAACTGGGTACTGACAACTGATTTTAGGGGCGTAAGCTCAACGGTTAAACTGCCGGTCTCCAAAACCGGACTTGGGGGTTCGAATCCCTCCGCCCCTGCCAGATTTTTGGAAGGACGGAGGGAAAGGCCAGGAGCAGTATGGGAGTGGAGACAAAGAAGATGGCAAACTCAATTGCAGCCGCCGGTGACAGTTTCGGAGACCGGCTCAGGTCCTGGCCGGAGCGAATCAGGTCGTTTTACAACGACGTGCGCACCGAGATGCGCAAGGTCACCGCGCCGTCGTGGAAAGAGGTGCGCGGCACCACCGCGGTGGTCGTGGTCACGGTATTCATTTTTGGAGTGTATTTTTTCGTCATCGATAACGTGATCCAGAGGGGCGTCACATTCTTGTATAGCTATTTTGGAGGCCACTAAGGTATAACGCAGGCCGGAGTTTAACTTGACCATGCAGGACGAAGAAAAAAACGAAGCTGTCACAGGCCTGGAGCAACCGGCCAGCGCGGAAGCCGCCGCCGCAACCAGCGAGCCGCCCCGCAACCCGAACATGAAGTGGTACATCATCCACTCCTATTCGGGGTTTGAGCGCAAGGTGAAGGAATCGCTGGAGTCGCGCGTGCAGGCCTTCGGACTGCAGGAGAAGATCGGCAAAGTGCTGATCCCGACCGAGTCGGTCACCGAAGTGCGCGGGGGCAAGAAATACACCTCCGAGCGCATGTTCTATCCCGGCTACGTGCTGGTGGAAATGGACATGGACGATCACGTCTGGCATGTGGTGAAATCCACGCCGCGCGTGACCGGGTTTGTGGGCACGGGGCAGCAGCCCACGCCGCTTTCCGACGAAGAAGTCCAGCATATTGTTTACAAAGTGGCGGACAGCCGCGAGAAGCCCAAGCTTAAGGTTAAGTTCGAGAAGGGCGAGACGGTTCGTATTGGCGAGGGTCCGTTCGCAACTTTCACGGGATTGGTGGATGACGTCAATGAAGACCGTGAGACTTTGAAAGTAATGGTTACAATTTTCGGCCGCTCGACTCCGGTGGAGCTTGAGTTCAGCCAGGTGGAGAAGGTGGCGTAACGACAGTGGGAGAGCATGGCTACATGCAGCGTGAAGATGCCAGTGCGGAATCCGGCGCAGCCTGGAGGTTGTGGTAGTGGCTGAAGACGGCGAAATCTGGCCGCAGATCCGGTTCAGAAAAAGCTTGTTCCAACCGTAATGCTGGTGCTTCGGTCGAGATTGTCCTCCGAAACGGAGATAGAGCGAGCCAGGCAGACTTTTTGGTTAAGCGGAGATAGAGCGAGCCGGGCAGACTTTTTGGTTAAAGGGTTATAGGAATTATGGCAAAGAAGGTTACAGGTTTCGTAAAGTTGCAGATCGCGGCGGGTAAGGCGACACCGGCGCCTCCGGTGGGTCCGGCGCTCGGCCAGGCCCAGATTAACATCATGGAGTTCTGCAAGCAGTTCAACGCCAGGACGAATCAGAAAGAGATGGAGGGATTGATCATCCCGGTCGTGGTGTCGGTTTACAGCGACCGGTCGTTCACCTTCATCACCAAAACGCCGCCGGCCTCGATTCTTCTGAAGCGCGCCGCCGGTATCGCCAAGGGATCGGGCACGCCTAACAAGGACAAAGTTGGCAAGGTGACCGCCCGGCAGGTGGAAGATATTGCTAAACAAAAGATGCCCGACCTGAACGCCGCATCGGTTGAGACCGCGATCAAGAGCATTCGCGGGACGGCGCGGTCGATGGGCATTGAAGTGGTGGGATAGCGAGTACCGAGTTGCGAGTACCTGGTACCGCGAAAGGGAATGCTGGCAGCCGGCTACGGGTAGCGGGCAGCTAAGCTTTGCGGTCGAAATCACCACGGCTTATCGGCGGAACGATGAGCGGTGGGAGACGAGGAAAGAGAAATGAAAAAAGAAGGAAAGAACATCGCTAAGGCGCACGCCGCAGTCGAGAAGCGTCCTTATGTGCTACAGGATGCGGTTCCGCTGCTGCAGAAGGTCAAGTTTGCGAAATTTGACGAAACCGTTGAGATCACGTTGCGCTTAGGCGTCGATCCCAAGCACGCGGACCAGATGGTGCGCGGCACGGTAGTTTTGCCGCACGGTCTGGGCAGGTCGAAAAAGGTTTTAGTGATCGCCTCCGGCGACAAGATCAAAGAAGCAGAAGCCGCAGGGGCTGATTATGCGGGGGGCGAGGAGATGGTCGAAAGGATTACCAAAGAGAACTGGACCGACTTCGACGCGTTGATCGCCACTCCAGACGTGATGAAATCCGTCGGGCGGCTGGGCAAGATTCTTGGTCCCAAGGGCCTGATGCCGAATCCGAAGACTGGGACGGTGACCATGGATGTCGCCAAGGCGGTGCAGGAAGTGAAGGCCGGCAAGGTTGAATTCCGCACCGACAAGACGGCGCTGGTGCACTGCCCGGTGGGGAAGATTTCGTTCTCGCCCGACAAGTTGATCGAGAACGCGACGGTGCTGATCACCAGCGTGATCAAAGCCAAGCCGTCGGTGGCCAAGGGGAAGTACATCAAGGGTTGCACGCTGAGTTCGACCATGGGGCCGGGGATTTTGCTGGATACGGCTTCGATTGAGACCGCGGCGAAGGCTTAAAGGAAGCGCGCCGAACGCGCTCGTTTGCCTTCTGGCAGAGAACACGAGAATGTGCGCACGGCGCGCCTAGATGCCTCGGCGACGAAAAACATGTCGCCTCAGGATGGCGAGCAAGGAAGGACAGCCGAGGAGCGGCTGGCCCCACATACGATGATAAGAGGAATGAGCAATGCCAGTTACTAAAGCCAGGAAGAAGGAACAGGTCGAGAAGCTGAGTGCGGAACTGAAGAATGTTTCGAGCGCTGTGGTGGCCAGCTACAACAAGCTGACCGTGGCCCAGGATTATGAACTGCGCAAAGCTCTGCGCGGCGCGGGCGCGAAGTATCAGGTCGTAAAGAACACACTGGCCGAGCGCGCCGCCAAAGGCACCAAGATCGAGGAAGGGCTGAAGAACCTGGCTGGGGTAACTTCGATCGCCTACACGACGGGCGATCCCGTGGCCATGGCTAAGGCGCTCACCAAGTACGCCAAAGACACGCCGGAGTTCACTTTCAAGGTGGGCGTGGTCGAGGGCCGCGTGATTTCGATCAAGGAGATCGAAGCGCTGGCCAGCATGCCGTCGAAAGAAGAGATCTACTCCAAGCTGTTGTTCCTGATCAACGCGCCGGCGCAGGGGCTGGTCACGGTAATGAATGCGGTGGGACGCGACGTTGCGGTGGTGATCGGGCAGGGCGTGGAGAAGGGCAAGTTCTCAGGCGAGGCAGCGGTTGGAGCCTAGGCTGGAGCCGGCGGGACCCTTCGACTTTGCTCAGGGGCGGGATGCCGGCGCTACGTTTCGGGATGGCGAGAGCTGTCCGAATTGATTTGGTTATCAAAAGCCAGGGGTTGCGCGGCTTTGATCCAGGCGTTGTCTGGCGCCGGGACATGAGCCTGCCGCACTGGAAACCCGGCCCACGGATAACGAAATCAAACAATTCATAACTCGAAGAGTGGAGAAATTAACATGGCAGACCTGCAACAGCTGGAAGATTCGATCGTGGGGTTGTCGTTGCTGGACGCGGCGCAACTGGTGAAGAAGCTGGAAGCGCGGCTGGGAGTGTCGGCGGCGGCCGCAGCCCCGGTGATGGTCGCGGGCGGCGGCGCTGCAGCGGCGGGTG
This sequence comes from uncultured Acidobacteriaceae bacterium, assembly GCA_963714225.1. GTDB lineage: Bacteria > Acidobacteriota > Terriglobia > Terriglobales > Acidobacteriaceae > Sulfotelmatobacter. The sequence goes on from CAVQNY010000045.1 coordinate 287,239, forward strand.
CCGCTCCCGCTGAGGAGAAGACGGAGTTTACCGTTGTTCTCAAGGAAGTTGGGGCCAATAAGATCAATGTAATCAAGGCCGTCCGCGAGGTCACCAGCCTGGGCTTGAAGGAAGCCAAGGAACTGGTGGATGGAGCGCCCAAGAACATCAAGGAAGGTGTTTCGAAGGACGAAGCCGAGACCATCAAGAAGAAGTTTACCGAGGCTGGCGCCACCGTCGAAGTCAAATAGGCGCGCTGGATGGATCTGGCCCAGCCCGCGGTCTGCAAGGGGCGGTTGCCAGAACGTTCTAGTTGTGAAGCCGGGGCGGTAGTGTTAGCATCTATATAACACCGCTTCCCTTGGCCTCACTCATCGCGGGCGAGACCCGCAGGGAAGCTTGGGCACTGTTCCGTGGGCAGGCGGAACGGAAACGGCCGAAGAGAACTGGCGCGAAAGATAACAAATTCAGAATGGCGAAACGCCTTGCACGGCGTCAGCGGGAATGACTGTCCCCGCCGGCGCCCCGTCGTGTTTTCCGCCGTAAACAGGTTCGCAACAACGTCTTAAGTAGCGCGGCGCGATTGGGCGCCCCACATTCCGCGGGTAATCGCAGCGCACGGCTGCGCCTGACATTTGGGAGTTTCGTGACGATGAAGAATAATGCCTTCCGGAAACGCTTTGATTTTTCCAAAATTCCAGCAACCATTCAGATTCCAAACCTGATCGAGGTGCAGAAGCGCTCCTACGACCGCTTTCTGCAGATGGACAAACTGCCCAGCGAACGCGAAGACGGCGGACTGCAGGCGGTGTTCCAGTCCGTCTTCCCGATCACCGACTTCCGCAACGTATCCCAGCTTGAGTTTGTGGATTACGCCATTGGGAACTGGGAGTGCAAGTGCGGCCACCTGAAAGGGCTGCATCACTTGCGCACCACGTGTAAGAACTGCGGCAACACGGTGATCACGGATCCGTTCCATCCGGGCGATGTGCTCTGCCAGAAGTGCGGAACCTACAACGCCAACACGCCGGACTTTTGCAATAAGTGCGGCGACCCGGTAGGACTGCAATTGAAGTACGACGTCGCCGAGTGCGAGGAGCGCGGCATGACTTACTCGGCTCCGCTCAAGGTCACGATGCGCCTCACCATCTTCGACAAGGACGCCGAGACCGGCAATCGCTCCATTCGCGACATCAAGGAACAGGAAGTGTTCTTCGGCGATGTGCCGCTGATGACGCAGAACGGGACGTTCATCATCAACGGCACCGAGCGCGTGATCGTCAGCCAGTTGCACCGCTCGCCGGGTGTATTCTTTGAAACCGCCAACAACCGCACCTACTTCCTGGGCAAGATCATTCCCTATCGCGGCTCCTGGGTGGAATTTGAGTATGACCAGAAGAACGTGCTCTACGTCCGCATCGACCGCAAGCGCAAATTCCTGGGAAGCATCTTCCTGCGCGCGCTGGGTCTGCGCTCGGGCGAAGACATTCTGCGCACGTTCTATACCGTCGACCGCATTGCGATTAAAGACAAGAAGCTTTTCTGGACGCTCGACCCAGCCAGCGAGAAGCCCACGAACCTGCTGGGCATGAAACTGGCACACAGCGTCAAGAACAAGTCGGGTGAGGAAATTGCGCACTCCGGCCGCAAGCTGAACGCGCAGATCCTGAAGGACATTCAGAAGGCGAAGATCTCCGAGATCGAAGTGGATGTCACCGATCTCGAGGGGGCCTGGGCCGCCGCCGATGTGGTGGACACGACCACGGGCGAAGTGCTGCTCGAAGCCAACAGCGAACTGAATGCCGAGAAGGTGTCAAAGATTCTGGACTCGGGCGTGATGGAAATGAGCCTGTTCTTCCCCGAGCGCGATGATGTGGGCACGGTCATCAGCCAGACGCTGAAGCGCGACTCGGTGAAGACGCCGCAGGAGGCGCTGATCGAAATCTACCGCAAGCTGCGTCCCGGCGATCCGCCGACGCTGGACACGGCCACGGCGCTGTTCCACGGCATGTTCTTCGACCCGCGCAAGTACGATTTCTCCAAGGTGGGCCGGCTGAAGTTCAACATCAAATTGTTCGAGAACCAGGACGCCACCAGTCTCGACAAGCGCACCCTCGATCCCGACGATTTCTACGGCACCATCGGCTACCTGCTGAAGTTGCGCAAGAACATTGGGTCGGTGGACGACATCGATCACTTGGGCAACCGCCGCGTGCGCGCGGTCGGCGAGTTGATGGAGAACCAGTTCCGCATCGGCTTGGTGCGCATGGAACGCGCCATCAAGGAAAAGATGAGCGTGTACCAGGAAATGTCCACGGCCATGCCCCACGACCTGGTCAATGCCAAGCCGGTGATGGCCGCGATCCGCGAATTCTTCGGATCGTCCCAGCTTTCGCAGTTCATGGATCAGACCAACCCGCTCTCCGAGATCACCCACAAGCGGCGTCTCTCGGCCCTGGGGCCCGGTGGTCTTTCGCGGGAACGTGCTGGATTCGAAGTGCGCGACGTACATCCCACGCACTACGGCCGCATCTGTCCGATCGAGACGCCGGAAGGCCCGAACATCGGATTGATCTCGTCGCTTAGCTGCTATGCCCGCATCAACGATTACGGCTTCATCGAGTCGCCCTACCGCAAGATCAAGGGCGGCCGCGTGATCGACTATGTCACCGTGGTCAACACTGGCGACAGCGACTACAAAGTCGGCGATCACATGGAGAAGCATGAGATCGAGAAGATCAATGCCGAGTTGAAAGAGAAGCGCAAGAAACCGGCGCAGGTCGATCCCTTCTCTTTCTATCTTTCCGCCTGGGAGGAAGACCGGCACACCATCGCACAGGCCAACGTAGAGCTTGACGACAAAGGCCGCATCACGGCCGAACTGGTCAACGCCCGCAAGGCGGGCAACTTCGTGCTGGTGAACCGCGACGAAGTCGACTACGTCGACGTCAGCCCCAAGCAACTGGTTTCAGTTGCCGCCTCGCTGGTGCCGTTCCTTGAGCACGACGACGCGAACCGAGCATTGATGGGCGCGAACATGCAGCGCCAGTCCGTCCCGCTGCTCCGCGCGCAAGCGCCCATCGTCGGTACGGGGATGGAAGGCGTGACGGCGCGGGACTCGGGCGCGGTGGTGCTGGCACGGCGCAACGGCATTGTGGATTCGGTGGACTCCGACCGCATCATCGTGCGTGTCGAAGGCGAACACCATCCCACGCAGCTTTCGCGTGAAGTGGGCAGCGACATTTACCAGCTCACCAAGTTCAAGCGCTCGAACCAGAACACTTGCATCAATCAGAAGCCGGTGGTGAAGAAGGGACAGCGCGTGCTCAAGGGCGAGGTAATCGCCGACGGTCCCTGCACGGATCACGGCGAGCTGGCTCTGGGACGCAACGTGCTGGTGGCCTTCATGCCGTGGCGCGGCTACAACTTTGAGGATGCGATTCTGGTCTCCGAAAAAATGGTGAAGGACGACTACTACACTTCGCTGCACATCGAGGAGTACGAGATCGAGGCGCGCGACACCAAGCTCGGTCCGGAGGAAGTTACGCGTGACATTCCCAACGTGAGCGAGTCTATGCTGCGCAATCTGGACGAAGCGGGCGTGATCCGCATCGGGGCCAGCATTCGGCAGGGCGACATCCTGGTGGGCAAGGTAACGCCCAAGGGCGAAACCCAGCTTACGCCGGAAGAGAAGCTGCTGCGCGCCATCTTCGGCGAGAAGGCCGGCGACGTGCGCGACGCTTCGCTGTACTGCCCGCCCGGCATCGAGGGCGTCATTGTCGATGTGAAGATTTTCTCCCGCAAAGGCCAGGAAAAGGACGAGCGGGCCAAGTCGATTGAAGCGGCGCAGATCGGCAAGTTGGAGAAAAACCTTTCCGACGAAATCCGGATTCTGACGGACGAGCGGCTGAAGCGCCTGGAGAACATTCTCGGCGGCAAGGAAGTGCAGGCCGACCTGCACGACGAGCGCACCAATAAGCGTCTGCTGAACAAGGGCAACATACTGGACCGCGACGCGATCGAGCGCATCTCCACCCGCAACCTGAAGCGTATTAAATACGCCGACAAGGATCCGCGAGTGAATGAGCAGATCGACGAGATCGAGGAAATGACTTCGCGTCAGATCGACGTGCTCAAGAAAATCGTCAACGAGAAGAAAGAGAAGCTCACCAAGGGCGATGAGTTGCCCCCGGGCGTGATTAAGCTGGTCAAGGTCTACATCGCCATGAAGCGCAAGCTGAGCGTGGGCGACAAGATGGCCGGCCGTCACGGGAACAAGGGCGTCATCGCGCGCATTCTGCCGGAAGAGGACATGCCATACCTCGAAGACGGCACGCCGGTGGAGATTGTGCTTAATCCCCTCGGCGTACCCAGCCGTATGAATGTGGGCCAGATTCTCGAAACCCACCTGGGATGGGCGGGCTTTGCCCTGGGCGAGAAGATCACCCAGTTGCTCAAGGAAAACACCCGCACGGAAGCCATCCGGCGCGAGCTGAAGGCCCTGTTCAAGGACTCGCAACTTGCCGACATTATCGCCGACATGAGCGACGACGAGCTGGAAGCCGTGGCTCCCACGCTGGCGCGGGGCGTTTATATGGGCTCACCGGTATTCGACGGCGCGAAGGAAGGCGAGATCAAGGCGCTGCTGGAGCGCTCGGGTCTGCCCACTTCGGGCAAGACGACTCTGCACGACGGCATGACGGGCGACCAGTTCGAACAGCCTGTAACTGTGGGCTATATCTACATGCTGAAGCTATCGCATCTGGTGGACGACAAGATTCACGCGCGCTCCATCGGACCTTATTCGCTCATCACCCAACAACCTTTGGGTGGTAAGGCGCAGTTCGGCGGACAGCGTTTCGGCGAAATGGAAGTCTGGGCCCTCGAAGCCTACGGCGCGGCATTCATTCTGCAGGAACTGCTGACGGCGAAGTCCGACGACGTTTACGGTCGCACCAAGATTTACGAGGCCATCGTCAAGGGCGAAGCTGCCATGGAGCCGGGCGTGCCGGAATCGTTCAACGTGCTGATCCGCGAATTGCAATCGCTCTGCCTCGACGTGGAGTTGATCAAGGCCGGGGAGAAGAAGCCCACGACCAGCGCGGCAGCAGACTGAAGGCAGTACCCAGTAGCGAGTACCTAGTACCGAGTACCGAGCGTGAAGCGATACTTCGAGGCTAGGCGCACTCTTAGGCCAGTTTGAAGAAGAAGCGTTCCGCGCATGGCCGCTCTCACATCGCGGGACACAAGAACCGGTACGGGGTACTCGGTACCCGGTACCGCTCGAGAGCAGGAAGTGGAGGAGCACCTTGTTTCGTTCGAGCCCGTTCGAAATGCAAAACACGATAGCGGATTTCGATGCCATCCGCATCAGCTTGGCCTCTCCGGAAAAAATCCGGAGCTGGTCCCATGGTGAAGTTACCAAGCCGGAGACCATCAACTACCGCACCTTCAAGCCGGAGCGGGACGGCCTGTTCTGCGCCCGCATCTTCGGCCCCGTAACCGACTGGGAGTGCTTGTGCGGCAAATACAAGCGCATGAAGCATCGGGGCGTGATCTGCGACAAGTGCGGCGTTGAAGTCACGCTTTCCAAAGTCCGCCGCGAACGCCTGGGACACATCGAGCTGGCTTCGCCCTGCTCGCACGTGTGGTTCTTCAAGGGCCTGCCCAGCCGCATCGGGCACCTGCTCGATATCTCGCTGCGCGATCTCGAATCCGTGCTTTATTTCGAGGCTTACGTGGTGGTCGAGCCCGGCGATGCTCCGGTGAAAGAGCGCGAGGTCATCAAGGACGAAACCAAGTTCCGCGAACTCGACCAGCAATACCGTCCGGCTGGCTTCAAAGCCATGATGGGCGCCGAGGCCATCAAGGAACTGCTCAAGCGCATCGACACCGATGGCCTGGCCATTGAGCTGCGCGAGAAGATGAAGAACGAGAGCTCGCTGCAGAAGCGGCTCAAATACACCAAGCGCCTGAAAGTGGTTGAGGCCTTCCGCCGCAGCGGCAACAAGCCCAGCTGGATGATTCTCGACGTCATCCCGGTCATTCCGCCGGAGCTGCGTCCTCTGGTTCCTCTCGATGGCGGACGCTTCGCCACCTCCGATCTGAACGATCTTTACCGCCGCGTCATCAACCGCAACAACCGGTTGAAGAAGCTGATGGACCTGCACGCGCCGGAAGTGATCGTGCGCAACGAAAAGCGCATGCTGCAGGAAGCGGTCGACGCGCTGTTCGACAACGGCCGCCGTGGCCGCGTGCTGCGCGGCGCCAACAACCGTCCGCTCAAATCGCTTTCCGACACGCTCAAGGGCAAGCAGGGCCGCTTCCGCCAGAACCTGCTGGGCAAGCGCGTCGACTACTCCGGACGTTCCGTGATTGTGGTCGGCCCCGAACTCAAACTGCATCAGTGCGGACTGCCCAAGAAGATGGCGCTCGAACTGTTCAAGCCGTTCATCTATCACCGGCTGGAACAGACCGGCAATGTCACCACCATCAAACAGGCCAAGGAAATGGTGGAGCAGCAGGAACCCATCGTGTGGGATATCCTCGAAGAAGTCATCAAGGACCATCCCGTGCTGCTGAACCGTGCTCCCACGCTGCATCGCCTGGGCATTCAGGCGTTTGAGCCGGTGCTGGTGGAAGGCAAAGCCATCCGGATTCATCCCCTGGTGTGCACCGCATTCAACGCCGACTTCGACGGCGACCAGATGGCGGTTCACATTCCGCTGTCTCCCGAAGCGCAGGTCGAAGCCAGCGTGCTGATGCTGGCCTCGCACAACATTCTTTCGCCCGCATCGGGCCAGCCCATTACCGTTCCCACGCAGGACATGGTGCTCGGCCTGTACTACCTCACTAAGGCAAAGCCGGGCGCGAAGGGCGAAGGCCGCGTGTTCGCCAATATTGAAGAGGTTTTGCTGGCGCTCGAAATGGGCGAAGTGGAAACTCTCTCTCCCATCCGCCTGCGCTACACGGGCGAGCTGATTGACCTGACCAGCGCCTACGACGATCAGGACATCATTCACACCGAGCCGGTTCACGTGGAGCGCTCCTTCGTCAATACCACGGTCGGCCGCGCCATCCTGAACGACCACTTGCCCGAGGGCATGCCCTACATCAACGGCTTGCTCAAGAAGAAGGGCATTGGCGCTCTGGTGAATTACGGCTACCTCAGGTTCGGACTCGAGACCACGGTCAAGATGCTCGACGAAGTGAAGGATTTCGGCTTCAAGTATGCCACCCGAGCCGGCCTTTCCATCGGCATCGACGATATGGTCATCCCGGACAGCAAGAAGACTTTGGTCAAGGACGCCGAGAAGCAAGTGGTTGCCGTTCAACAACAGTACCTGGACGGCGCCATCACCAATGGCGAGCGCTACAACAAGGTCATCGAAATCTGGTCGGCCATCACGGAGAAAGTTGCCGACGAAATGTTCGGACAGATGCAGAAGCGCGACAAGGAAGGCTTCATTAATCCGATTTACGTCATGGCCGACTCCGGCGCTCGCGGATCGAAACAGCAGATCCGCCAACTCTCCGGCATGCGCGGACTGATGGCCAAGCCTTCCGGCGAAATCATCGAGTCTCCCATCACCGCGAACTTCCGCGAAGGCTTGACGGTGCTGGAATACTTCGTTTCGACCCACGGCGCCCGCAAGGGTCTGGCCGATACGGCGCTCAAGACGGCGGATTCCGGCTACCTCACTCGCCGCCTCGTCGATGTGGCCCAGGACGTCATCATCAGCGAGTACGACTGCGGCACCGTGGACGGTATTTACGTGCAGGGCATCGTCGAAGCCGGCGAGATTATCGAACCTTTGCGCGACCGCATCGTGGGCCGCGTTTCGCTCGAGAAGATCAAAGACTACGATGGCAACGTGATCGTCGATATCAACCACGAGATCACCGAGGAGCTCGCCGGATCCATTCAGTCGGCCGGAATCGAGCGAGTGAAGATTCGCTCGGTGCTCACTTGCGAATCCAAGCGCGGCGTCTGCGTCATGTGCTACGGCCGCAATCTGGCCTCTGGCCGCCTGGTAGAGCTCGGCGAAGCCACGGGCGTGATCGCTGCGCAATCCATCGGCGAGCCGGGAACGCAGCTCACCATGCGTACCTTCCACATCGGGGGCACGGCCTCGCGAGTCTCCGAGCAGTCGCGCCTCGATGCCAAAAACAACGGCACCGTGCGCTTCATCGGTCTGCAAACGGTGAAGTCCAAGTCGGGCGACTTGGTGGTGATGAACCGCCAGGGCTCGATCGCAGTCGTGGACGAGAAAAACCGCGAGCGTGAGCGCTATTCCGTGATCTACGGCGCCAAGCTCAAGGTCAACGACGGCGATGCGGTGCCGCAAGGCAAGGTTATGGTCGAGTGGGATCCATACACCTTCGCCATCCTCACAGAAATCGGCGGCACGGCGCAATTTAAGGACTTGCAGGAAGGCGTCACACTTCACGAAGAAGTGGACGAGGTCACCGGATTGTCGCGGCACGTCGTGGGCGATTCGCCCGATGAGAAGCGGCAGCCGGCCATCGTGGTCAAAGGCAAGACCAGCAAACGCTACTTGATGCCTTCCCGCTCTCACCTTATGGTGCAGGACGGCGACGCCGTTTCCCCCGGCGATGTGCTGGCCAAGATCCCGCGCGAAACCACCAAGACCAAAGACATCACCGGTGGTCTGCCGCGTGTGGTCGAGCTGTTTGAAGCGCGCAAGCCGCACGAGACCGCCGTCATCAGCGAAATCGACGGCACGGTGAAGTTCGGCGAGGTGTCGAAAGGCCAGCGCAAACTCTATGTGCAGGCTGACAACGGCACGGAGAAAGAATACTCGGTGCCGCGCGGCGTTCACATTAACGTGCAGGAAGGCGAGCGCGTCAAGGCGGGCGAACCGCTCATGGATGGCCCGCTCAACCCGCACGACATTCTGGCTGTGCTCGGCGAAAAAGAGCTGCAGTCCTACCTGGTGAACGAAATCCAGGAAGTCTACCGGCTGCAGGGCGTCAACATCAGCGACAAGCACATCGAAGTGATTGTCCGTCAAATGATGCGCTGGGTGCAGGTCGAGGATGTGGGCGACACTACGTTCCTGCTGGAGGACAAACTGGACAAGTTCCACTTCCGCGAAGAGAACGAGCGGGTGATCAAAGAGGGCGGCAGACCCGCTACCGGACGCCCGTTGCTGTTGGGCATCACCAAGGCGTCGCTCGCGACCGACTCGTTCATCTCGGCGGCGTCGTTCCAGGAGACCACGCGCGTGCTCACCGAGGCCTCAATTAACGGCCGGGTCGATTACCTGCGCGGTCTCAAGGAGAACGTCATCGTCGGCCGCCTGATCCCTGCCGGAACCGGCATGGAGTACTACCGCAACGTGCGCCTCTCGCCTGAGATGGAAGAGGCCGCAGCCAAGGTACAGGCGGAGGTCTCCGCGGCATACGAAGAAGCCGAGCGCGCTCTCGAGATGATGCGCCACGAGGGCGAAACCGAGGAACTGGCGGCGGAGTAAGCGCCAAACTACAGTAAACATCGGGGGCGGACCAGTTCGCCCCCGAACTTGCTTGTCATCCTGAGCGTAGCGAAGGATCTCGGGCGAGCCGGGCGAAGGGTCGTGTTCGTTTTGCGACCCAATCATCGCGCGTTGGGCTCGCTTCCTTTTACTCATGCACGCAAACCCAAAGCCATTGCTGACCGGGGAACCTGGCCCGCTTCCCTCGTTGCAACCCGCGCCTCGTGGCCCTAAGCTATTGCCAGCGATGCTCCGCTTTCTGCGCCTTCTGCGGCTGGCCTTCTGGCGTGCCTTCGAGCACGATGCCTTTTCCATCGCCAAAGCTTCCGCCTATTCCTCCATCCTTACTTTCTTCCCGGCCTTGCTGGTTGTGGGCTCGGTGTTGGCCACTTGGCGCAAAGGCGCGCCCTACATCCGGGAGATTTCCTACGCGCTATCCCGCATCCTCCCCGCTGGAAGCAACGCGGCCATGAATTTTTTGCGGGGTGCGGCGCAGCGCCCGGTGGGTCTGCTCATCACCGCTTCCCTGCTGACACTGTGGACCGCCTCCGGTGTCATGATCTCCTGGATGGAAGGTTTCCGCCGCTGTTACGAGCTGCCGAAAATCTGGGGACTGGTGGAGGAGCGGCTGATCTCATTCCTGCTCGTCATCTTCGCCCTTCTTCCCATGACTTTCGCCACCTTGCTGGTAGCGTTCGGCAGCAAAATCGAAACCGACATTCTCTATTACACCGCGCGTGAATTCAGCCCCTACATTCTGCTGATGTGGACCGTCATCCGCTGGCTGATTGCCACCCTGACCAGCATCGCCGTGATTGCGCTCATCTATCACAACGCGGTTCCACGCACCCAGCCCTGGCACAGCGTAATCGCGGGCGCGACGCTGGCCACCGGCATGTGGTTCTCGGCTACGCTGCTGTTTGGCTTTTACTTGCGGCACTACGCCGACTACAGCCTGATTTACGGATCGCTCGGCGCCGCCATCGCCCTTCTGTCCTGGATGTACATGGTTTCCCTGATCATCCTCGTGGGCGCGGAATTCAACGCCATGCTGTTCCCCCGCGCCATGCTGGGAAAAGAGTTGACTGCGATCAATGGCCCCAGGCCGCGAAGTACGAGTGGTCTCGCCTGAGGGAGTGATCGAGGAAAAAGTGAAGTCCAGCCAGCCGCAACCCGCCACAGACCACTCCACCCCCGCCGAGATTTCCGCCTCGTCCCGCGTGCCCCCTGCCGCGCGCCGCGCCAAGATCATCTGCACCATCGGCCCTGCTTGCCACTCCGAAGCTGCGATGCGCGACCTGTTTCGCTTGGGCATGGACGTCGCCCGTCTGAATTTTTCCCACGGCTCGCACCAGGATCACGCCCGCAACATCGAACGCTTGCGCCGGGCGGCTGAAAAGGAAGATCGCACCGTCTGCATCCTGCAGGATTTGCAAGGCCCCAAGATCCGCACTGGACGCCTGGAAGGCCACGAACCCGTTCTGCTCGAAAGCGGCTCAACCGTGATGATTACCCCGCGTGACCTCGCCGGCACGCCCACGCGCATCTCCACCACCTTCCCCGATCTTGCCCGCGAGGTCGCCCCCGGCACGCGCATTCTTTTGTGCGACGGTCTCATCGAATTGCGCGTGCGCACCGTCCGCGGCAAGGATGTGGTCTGCGACATCTTGAACGGTGGAACTCTGGGTGAGCATCAAGGCATCAATCTGCCCGGCACCGCGTTGTCGATCCCCGCCATGACCGAAAAAGATCGCCAAGATCTCGAGTTCGGCCTCAAACACGGTGTGGACGCGGTTGCGCTCTCCTTCGTGCGCTCCGCCGCCGACCTGAACATGGTCAAGCAAATCGTGATCGGCCAGGGCAGCGACACTCCCTTGATCGCCAAACTGGAGAAGCCGCAAGCCATCGATCACCTGGAAGAAATCCTGGAAGCTTCCGATGGTGTGATGGTCGCTCGCGGCGACCTGGGCGTCGAGATGGCGCCGGAAAAGGTTCCGGTCATTCAGAAGCATGTGATCCGCCGGGCCGCGGTGTGGCGCAAGCCCGTGATCACGGCCACGCAAATGCTCGAATCGATGATCGAAAACCCACGCCCCACGCGGGCCGAAGCCAGCGACGTGGCCAATGCCATCTTCGATGGCACCGACGGGGTCATGCTTTCCGCGGAGACCGCCAGCGGCCACTATCCCCGCGAAGCGGTGGCCATGATGTCGCGTATCGTGATCGAGGCCGAGAGCAACATGGGAGAGTTCACTCTGCCCCGCCGCCGCCGGCGCGACCGGCACGGACTCTCCGTCGCCGAAACCATCTGCGAATCGATCGCGCACGCCGCCGAAGATCTGCCCATGGGCGCCATCGCCGTTTTCACCGAGACCGGCAACACCGCCCGCATGATTTCCAAATACCGGCCGCAGGCTGCCATCTACGCCTTTACTCACAACTCCACCGTCGCCCAGCGTACCAACCTGTACTGGGGTGCGCATCCCATGAAGTGCGGCCAGGGGCTCTCCAGCGACAGTATGGTTGACGTGGCTGAGTATGAGCTGTTGAGTCGGGGATTGCTCAAAGCCGGAGATGTGCTGGGAGTAGTGGCAGGCACTCGCCAGGCTTCCGGTTCCACCAACTTCATGCGTTTGCACATAGTCACCACGGAAGAGGCCGGCGCGCTCACGCACTCCCCACGCAAGCGTGCCGCCGGCCGCCAGAAGCTATAATCGCGGAGTATGTCCCAGGAATTCCTGTCGGTCGCGATTTGGGAGCCTCTGCCTGGCATGGAGGCCGCTGCGCTCGCTACCACTCGCGAACTGAACGCCATCGTCTCGAAGAACGGATACGGCCGCGATCTTCTTTATCGCGACGGCGATTCTCACTACGTGCTGCTTCGCTATTGGAACTCCGAGCAGGCCCGCAGAGCCGCGCAGGAAGATCCCGAGCTGCTTCGCTGCTGGGCCCGCCTGGGAAATGAAATTAAAATCCTGAAGGTTTATGAGAAGCTGGACGAAGTCGTCGTATAAGATCGTCTGGGCACAGCCGCCTTAGCGGCCTGCCCCTGAGCGCAGCCGAAGGCTCCAGCCTGGCGGAGCGAGGCGCTCTGAAAACAGATTGCTATGGCTAGGGATCAAGAGAGTTAGCACCATCCATGTCCGCCGAATCCAGTCCGCAAGTCTTCACCGATGTCTGCGTGGACCCATTCGTGCGCGGCCTCCTGCATCGCCCGACCAGTCCCAGCGGCGGCGGAATTGTGCTGACTCACGGCGCCGGATCGAACTGCCAGGCTCCTCTACTGATTGCATTGGCGGAAACTTTTTGCCAAGCCGGCTTCATCGTGTTGCGCTGCGATCTGCCATATCGTCAGGATCGGCCCTACGGTCCGCCGGGGCCGGGCGACGCCAAGCGTGATCGCGCCGGACTGAAGAACGCGCTCGCCGCCCTTAAGAATCTCGCGACCGGCCGCGTCTTCATCGGGGGCCACTCCTATGGCGGACGGCAGGCGAGCATGCTCTGCGCCGAACCTACCGAGAAGGCTGCGGAAAAAGCCCCGGAAGAAGCCGCAGGCCTGCTCTTGCTGTCGTATCCTCTGCACCCGCCGCGCAAACCCGACCAACTCCGCACCCAGCATCTGTTCAATCTGCGCACTCCCACTCAGTTCGTCCATGGCACGCGCGATCCCTTCGGCTCGATGGCGGAAATTGAACAAGCCTTAAAGCTAATCCCGGCGAAGACCAAGCTTTTGCCCGTCGAAGGCGCCGGCCACGATTTGGGATTTAAGAGCAAGAACGGGCGGGAAGCGTTATCGGCAAAAGTGTTGGCGGAATTTCAGGAATTTTTCGCGGATTGAAAAGCTCATCCCGTACCGACTCTGTCATCCCGACCAGCCCGAAACGCGCCGAGTGAGCTGCTTTTTCTTTCCGGTTTGCTTCCCGTAGATCCGTGGGACTCCGTGTAAATCCGTGGCCAACGGAAGCTAGTTCACCCAGCCCGACTTCGACCCGCCGTTACCCTTGCGCGGATCGTCATCCGGCGGGACGTAGTTTCCGTGCTCGTCAAAATGGACGTCGCGGTCGTGCTTGCGCATGTACACTTCAAACTTTCTTGCCGCCCGCCGCCGCCGCCACCGGTAATAGGAGTTATTCAAACCGTACCACCACTCCGAGAGCGAGAATCGTCCCGACATTCCCCGCCCGGGCGCAAACTTCACGTAGAGGTAACCGAAGAATAAGCCACCCAAGTGAGCCAGGTACGCCGTGCCTCCGCCGCCCCCGATGGCAAACGCCACGGTCACCACAATCAGGATCAGAACAAAGTATTTCGCCTTAATCAGAAACGGGAAGGGAATCATCATGATTTCGTTCTCGCCAAACACCAGGCCGAACGCCATCAGGATGGCAAAGACGCCGCCCGAGGCCCCGACGGTCGGAGTGTTGGGATTGCTCAGGATGTGCGCGAAAGAAAGAACAATCGTGGTGAGAGCAGCCCCAATTACCCCCACGAAAAACAGCTCCAGAAACCGCCGCATACCCCACGAGCTTTCAAACGTCGAGCCGAACATCCAAATCCCCAGCATGTTCCCGAACCAGTGCCAGAAGGTGACATGAATAAAGCTGTAAGTGACGATTTGCCAGATCGCGAAATGGAACACTGCGGTTCTGGGCACGAGGCCAAGATTGGCGTACACCCAATTGATAACCTCCCGCGTGCCGAAGGCCTCCAAGGCAAGGAACACCGCTGTGTTGATCCCCAGCAACCAGATCACCGCCCGTGTAAACGGCGGGAAGCTCAACGTCATCTCTCGACCGCGCAAGATAACACGCTCCTCTTGGCACACCCTCTTCTTAGCAGTAGATACCCAAAGTCAACGTTCGGGCAAGGGCACTACCGGCAGGCTGCGGTGCCCCTCGGCATCCACAGCTCTTACTGCAAAGATGACATTGTCCTTAGAAAGTTTCAGACTAGTGCGCCGAACGTCTCCAACTTTTTCAACGTGCTCCCATTCCGGGCTGGTCGTGGATCGCCAGAGAATCTCGTAGCCTGAAGCCAATCGTCCGGGCGAAGCTTCCCACGTAAGCGTCGAGTCGTTCTCCAGATCTTTGGTCAGCAAATGCACATTGGCTGGAGGCGCGGGCGCCGAAGCCAGCGAGGCCAGCGTGGCCGCATTCAGCCGGGCCACGCGCGCTACGTAGTCGAAATCCACAAACTTTGGCAGATCGCCATATTCAATGCCGTTCTCGGTGCGGACGTTCTGATGCTGGTGGTGAAAATCCTCGCGGAACTCCGTGAAGCGTACTGCGGCAAATCCCTGCTGATTGAACGAAGAATGGTCGCCGCCGCGCAGATACCGGTCCAGCCGGAACACCAGTATCGGCTTCACGCCCACGTCGTAGGAGCGGCCCGCGTCGGCGATATAGCGCGCCAATTGCCGCGACCCAGAGTCGTTCTCGCCGCCCAAGCCGCGAATCCGCCGGATTTCCTGCTCCGTGGCCGCGGCTGGCAAGCCCTCGGAGAATACGCGCACCACAGAATGATCTTGCTCCACGCTCTGGTCCCCGCCCACGATGTCGTTGTTCAGCACGGCCTCTAGGTCCCAGCCCTGTTCCTTCGCCATCTTTTCCCTGGCCATCTGGGCGAAATGTTGGCTGCCGTTCAGTCCCTGTTCCTCGCCTGCCACCGTCAGAAAAATAATCGTCGCCGGAAATTTGAGCTTGCTCAAAACCCGTGCGCATTCCAGGCTGACGGCCGTTCCGCTGCCGTCGTCGTTCGCGCCCGGAGCATCGCCCTTCCCGTCGAGCGTGTCGCTGTTGCGCGAATCGTAGTGCCCGGTCACGAGCACGATGCGTTTCGCATTTTCTGCGTCGGTCCCCTTCAAGACCGCATAAACATTGGTGATTTCGGTGGGCTGTGGAATCCGGTCGGCGGCCGGTTCGGTAAAGCTGTCGGTTTTGACCTCCAGGCATCCGCTGCAATCCTTCGCGTAGCGCTCGAATTCCGCCTTGATCCACTCGCGCGCCGCGCCAATCCCGCGTCCCGCTGCGATCGAAGCCGGATCCTGCGCCGAGAGCGTCGACCGCGTTCCAAAGCTCGCCAGCTTCTCAATACTCGCCCGAATGCGCTCCGCCGACACTTGCTCGAGCGCGGTCGACACGCGGCCGTCGACCGCCGGGGCTTCCGGCGCACTAGGGCCTGGGCTTTGCGCCGGCGCCGCGCCGCTAACGGCCAGCAGCAGTAAGACAGCCGCAATCCAAGGTCTTTTCCTGAGAGGAGAAATCATGTAGGCTCCGGCATAAGAAATGTCAAGGGTCCCGGCTGGTTACGGTCGGGCAAAAAGTTTGGTCTTTACAGCCCCGGCCCCTTGACCTTCAGCGGGGGGAGAATCTAAATATTATCAGGGATATCTAAAATGGCATCCAATGGGAGCGGAGGAATCATGGTTCTTTGTCCTGAATGCGAAACCGATCTGGATGTAGAAGAGGAAGAGGTCGACGAGGGCGAGATCGTCTCTTGCCCCGAGTGTGGCACGGACTTCGAAGTGGTGACTACCAGTCCCCTGGAGTTGAAGGCGGTCGAGGCCGGCTACGTGGAAGAGGAGGAAGAAGTGGAGACCGAAGACGGTGACGACTCGTAGAATCCGGCACGCGGTTCCACTTGCGTCCTGGTCTTGCTTCTGCCTGCTGCTTGTTTTCCTTTTCGCTGCTCTGGGCCCGCACGTCTTGCCAGCGGCCAATGCCTCTCCTGCGACCGAAAAGCTGAAACCGACCGACCCATACGCCCTCATTTTCGGAACCGTCTGGGGGCCCGACAACCACCCCGTCTATGGCATAACGGTTAAGATTCGCCGCGTGCCCGATAAGAAGCCCAAGTGGGAGCTCTATTCCGATCATTCCGGGGAATTCGCCCAGCGCGTCCCCGCCGGCAAGGCCGACTATGTAGTATGGGCCGATCTCAAGGGTGTGAAAACGAAAGACGGGCAACCATTGCATCTGGCGGAAGAGGTCGATGCCCACGTAGAGTATGACGAGCGTGTGGATATTGGTTTGCACCTAACCCGATAGAATAGATTAGGGAAGTGGGTGGGCAGATTGAGCGGAGGAAGAGGAGTAAGACTCGCATGATTCGCAGCCTGGCTCTCAAGAACGCCTCCCTCATCGCCGGCGCGCTCCTTCTCGTGATTTCCGTGGTGGCCCTTGCTGCCCCCGACAAAAAAGAGAAGCAGGAAGGCCGGCTGCTTTACGGCAAAGTCCTTGACCGGCAGGACAATCCGGTGGTCGGCGCAATCGTCTATCTGACCAACACCCGCACCCACGCAGTGAAGACCTACATCGTCGGACAGGAGGGCACCTATCGTTTCCCGGGCCTATCAACAGTGGACTATGAAGTTTACGCTCAATATAACGGCCACCAGAGCGACACCAAGTCGGTCAGCCAGTTCGATGACCGTCCCCAGGTCTACATTGATCTCCGCATCGACGCCCGGTGAAGCTCCGGCAGGCGAAAAGATGACCTCGCCGTGCAACTTTTGGCGGCCTCCGGGGTTCAATAGTTAGGGGTACGTTTGTACAGGAGGAGACCTTGAAATCATTGACCTTTCTTTACAATAAAAATCGTTATGCCGCGGCCGCGGCGGCAGTATTCGCGGCCTTCCTCTTGGTAGTCGCGGCGACAGTGTCGGCTCGTGCGCAACAGGGTGCGCAACAGGGCAGACCATGAGCCCTTACCAGGACGAAAAAGACGGCGTCAGCGCTGGCGGCAATTGGGTGGAGTTTCAGTCGGAAGAGAAGATGACCGGCGCGAAGAAAGTCCGGTTCGAGTTGCTGGCAAACAACTATCTTAAGGGAGAACCGGACTACAAGCCCAGAGTCGAACTGGTCTGCACCGACGGCAAATACAAGTATGCCGACTTTGATTCGGGCGTCGCGCTGGGAAGGCCCGGCTACCCGGGCTACTTCCGGGCTATCCCGGCTACGGGTTCCAACCTATCCATTCTATGGGTACCAGCCGAAGATGTGGGTTATGGTGCGCATCGACGGAAGCCATGACCACAAGGGCTGGAATTGGACGCGCGGTAACATTCTTTCCATGGACAAGGGTACCGTTCGTGGCATGATCGGATCTCAGGTGTTCAATGTGGAAGTCAGGACCAAGTCTGGTTACGCGATCGCGGAGTTCTCGCCCGCGGGCTTGAACTTGGACGAAGTGAAGCACAGCTGCGATCTGACTCCGCATAAGCCTTAAGTCCGGCTGAGGCCGTGCTCGTTATGGCGGAAGCCATGTCCATGCTACGAATTAGTAGCATCAGTTCATGGCGGATTATTTGGCATCGCGTGTGACCACGCGCATTCAGATCACAACGGACGGTCACCGCGCTTACGCGGAAGCTGTCGAAGGTGCCCTCGGGATGGACGTGGACTACGCGATGCTGATAAAGCTCAACGGCGCACCCACGGATAGCCCAGACACGCGCTATAGCCCCGCGCGGGGTATCGGAATCCGCACCGGCATCCTGAGCGGAAACCCTGACCCTGAGCACCGGTCAGCAGAATTGGCATCTCCTGTTTGGCGAGCCCAGGCTAATTGCTCGTTTCACCGTTGCCATCGACGGAATCGATTCTGACTCCTATCAGCAGGAACAGGGTCAGTGCCCAACCCGGTTGTATGCGACCAGCGATCCGGGTATGGCACGCGACTCAAGAGCAATGGAGCAGTTCGCGAATCTCGTCGTGATGGCCCTCGGCTGCCCATCCTTCCGGTGTTGAATCGAACTTGGCATCCCGGATGGTGAGATCGGCGCCGTGTGCCATAAGAAACTCGACCGTGTCTCTATGACCATGGATCGCCGCCCAGTGCAAGCCCGTCCCGCCGAAGACCCCTTTTGCATTGATATTGGCGCCACGCTCGAGCAACAACTCTGCGACTGCGGTTTGACCGTTTCGGCAGGCGCAATAAAACACGTGGGAGATCACATCGCCCTTCATGCGAGCGGAATCGGCGACCCAGTGATCGTCGGGTTCCGTAGGAGCCGGCTTGGTGAGCGACACCAGGGGCGCACCTGAATCGAGAAACTTGCGAACCAAATCTAGCTTCCCGAGACTCGCCGCCAACGCGAGATTCATCCCTTTCGCACCGCACGACAGGAGAAGATCCGCGACCGTTGTGCTGCCCATGGTCGCCGCCCATTCGAGCGGCGTGGCACCCCAGGATGTCGTCGCCTCCAAGTCTGCGCCCGAGTCTAACAGCTTTTGGGCGACGTCGCGGCGATCATGTTCAGCGGCCCAATGGAGCGGTGTCTTGAGGTATTGGTCGCTCGCACGGACCAGACGAGGATCGGCGGTCAGGAGGCGCTCGACAACCGGTATGTCGCCGTCCCTGACAGCTTGGAGAATTGCGGCTGAGTCATTCATGATAGTCCTCGACCGAGGAGTCTTAAATTATGGTCATTTTAGATTTTCCGGCGCGACACTGCCAACCTGCTTAACAACCCATCGCATAAATGCCTCAAGTCCCCGAAGCCTAATTCTGACCGTCTCGCTTTTGTGGTTCAACTTCCGGATGCCCGTAACCTCGGGCATTGAGCTTTTCAAGGCACTCTTTGTTTTCAGAGCCTATTGTTACGAACGCCTAAATTTCGGTGCGCTTTAGCAGATAATCGAGGCCCCCGATGCGGAACCAGCGGTAGCCGTAGGGCTCAAGCAAAATGCGATGCTTGCCGGATGCGTCGGGAGTGCTGTGATCGTTCGACAGAAGATTGACGAGCTGGCCATCCACTTTCGCGCCAGCCCGAAATTTGACTTCTGTGGGAATGGGACTGAGATTGTGTACGAATAGAACGGAATTGTTGCGCCAATCGTAGCGGAGCGCGAGCACCTCGGGTTTCCCTGTCCCGAGGATTGAAAAATCGCCCCAACCGATCTCGGGAACCTCTTTCCTCATGCGGATCATGCGTTCGGTCCAGTCCATGAGGGAGTTGGGATCGCGCTTCTGCGCGGCGACATTTACGTGCTCGAAACCGTAAGGGCCTTCGGCGATTACGGGAATCACAGGTTTATCACTTTTCGTGAATCCTGCTTGCGGTTCATTCGACCATTGCATGGGCGTACGGGCGCAGTTGCGTTCAGGCAGATCGAGGTTGTCACCCATGGCGATTTCGTCTCCGTAGCGTAAGACGGGAGTGCCGGGGAGCGTCATCATCAGACTGTATGCGAGCTCAAGCCTACGTCGGTCGCCTTCCATCATGGGAGCGAGACGGCGACGAATCCCTCGCTTGTATAGCTGCATGTTCGGTTCAGGACCGAACGCGGCGAAGACTGCCTGGCGCTGCTTCTTCGTCAGGCGACCGAGGTCGAGCTCATCGTGGTTTCGTAAGAAATGCGCCCATTGCGCGGTGGCGGGACGTGGCTTGGTAGTCTTCAAGGCTTTGACGAGGGGACGAGTGTCACCTGTGGCAAGCGCGTAGAAGAGGTTTTGATTCACCTCGAAGTTGAACATCATTTGCAGGCGCTCGCCGGAAGCGCCGAAGTAATTCATATCCACATAAGGGAGTACGTTTGCTTCGGCAAGAATGATGGCGTCGCCTTCGCGCCAGGTGAGAAATTCGCTGAACATGCGAAGCATGTCGTAGTGCTCGGTGGGGCGTGGATTCGTAGCGCCTTTGCTGGAAATGACGAACGGCACGGCATCCATGCGGAATCCAGAGACGCCTAACTGAAGCCAGAAACCCATTATTTTTAGAATTTCAGCTTGGACCTCGGTATTCGAAGTATTCAGATCGGGCTGAAAATCGTAGAACCTATGGAAATACCAGGCTTTTGCCGCGTCATCGTAATCCCATGTGGATTTCTGCACGCCAGGGAAGACCATACCTTTGTCCGCATTTCGCGGCTTCTTCTTTGACCAGACATACCAATCGCGGTATTTGGACTCCGGATCTTTGCGCGCCTCCTGAAACCACGGATGCTGGTTTGACGTGTGATTCACGACCAGATCGATCAGGACACGAAGGCCGCGCTGTCTACATCCCTGGGTGAACTCGACAAAGTCTCCCAGCGAGCCGTAGCGGGGATCGACTCCGTAATAATCGGAAACGTCGTAGCCATCATCGCGACCCGGCGAGGGCTGGAACGGAAGCAGCCAGATGGCCGTTACCCCCAGGCCCTGCAGGTAATCGAGGCGGAGGAGGAGGCCTCGAAAATCGCCGATCCCATCAGCGTTCGTGTCGAGGAAGGTTCGGACGGACAGGCAATAGACGATTGCATTTTTGTACCAGAGGTCGTTGATCACGGGGAGTCCTCAGGTTATGGCTTACAACTTGCGGATCGATTTTACCTTGAGCGATATTGGTTTGGGAATCTAGGAGCCTGAGCGCATGCAGGATTTAAAGTGGTGGCAGCGTGGGGTTATCTATCAAATTTACCCCCGCTCATTTCAGGATAGCAATGGGGATGGAATCGGCGATCTTCCAGGGATTATTCGGCGCCTGGATCATGTTGTAACCCTTGGCATCGACGCTATCTGGATTTCTCCAATTTATCCTTCGCCCATGGCCGATTTTGGCTATGATGTCACAGATTATTGCAATGTGGCGAGGGTCTTCGGGAACCTTGCGGATTTCGACCGATTGGTCGCCGAGGCGCATCGGCGAGGGCTCAGACTCATTCTGGATTTCGTTCCCAACCACACTTCCAACCAGCATCCCTGGTTTATTGAAAGTCGAAGCTCACGCGCCAATCCGAAAAGAGACTGGTACATCTGGAGAGATGCTGGGGCGGAGGGCGCTCTCCCTAACAATTGGCTCAGCCGTTTCGGCGGGTCGGCATGGGAATGGGATGGAAGGACGAATCAATATTACTACCACTCCTTTTTGAAGGAACAGCCGGACGTCAATTGGCGAAATCCGACGGTGAAGCAAGCCATGTACGATGTGCTACGGTTCTGGCTCGATCGCGGCGTGGATGGGTTTCGGGTGGATGTACTCTGGCTGCTGATCAAGGACGATCAGTTTCGAGACAATCCCGTAAATCCTGGCTATGTTCCGGGTGAATCGTCGCACCACCGGCTGTTGCCGCTCTACACCGCCAATCGGCCCGAGGTTCACGCGATTGTTGCCGAGATGCGGAGTGTAACGGATACCTATCCGGATCGCGTTTTGATCGGTGAGATTTATCTGCCGATTGATCAGTTGGTCACTTATTACGGCCGCGATCTCAAGGGCGCACATTTACCGTTCAACTTTCAGCTCCTTCAGACGGCTTGGAATGCGGCGAGTATCGCTGAGATCATGGAAGAGTACGAAGCGGCCTTGCCGCACGGGGCTTGGCCGAACTGGGTCCTGGGAAATCACGATGAGGAGCGGATCGCGTCGAAAATTGGTTCGGCCCAGGCACGGGTTGCGGCAATGCTGCTGCTCACTTTGCGCGGCACGCCGACCATTTATTACGGGGAGGAAATTGGGATGAAGGATGTTCCCATTGCCCCCGAGCAGGTTCAGGACCCGGCTGAGAAAAATGAGCCGGGGCTGGGATTGGGGCGCGATCCTGAGCGAACTCCGATGCCGTGGGATGGCTCGCTTTTTGCAGGCTTTAGTTCTGGAGAGCCATGGCTGCCTTTGGGCGCCGACCACGCGCGGATGAATGTGGAGGGTTTGCGCGAGTCTCGCCGATCGATTTTGAATCTGTACCGGCGGCTGATTGATTTGCGACGAGACAAGCCGGCCCTTACCCATGGATCCATCGATGCGGTGACCGTTCAGGGAAACATTTTGAGGTACGAAAGACGGCAAGGAGATCAACGACTCGTGATTGCCCTCAATCTGGCTCATGAACGGGCGCGGGTATCGCTCCCGTCCGGGAGATTGCTGCTATCCACAGACCTTGACCGTGCTGGGGAGGATGTGGGCGCGAGCGCGTCGCTTCGTAGGGACGAGGGAATCATTATACAAGCCACCTAACCCGATGGTGCATCTGCATTCCTCCCGGTAAATCTTAGGCCACACCGCATGAATCGACAAAATACGACCCAGGACCTGCGTCGCCTGCGACCGTATCGGCTACGTTGGAAGATGGAACGGCTGTTTGCGTGGCGGCAAAATTTCCGCAGGTTGATTGTTCGTTCCAAACGCTACGCTGAAAACTTTCTTGGAATGCTCCACTTAGGCTGCGGTTTGATCTTGCTGAGGCATTTATGAGATGGGTAGAAGTCTAAACTGACAAACTCACAACCCGCCGCTTTTAGTTATGTGGTGTCCAGAACACCTCGCTCCAATAAGCACGCGCCTTCCAACCACGAACCCAACATAATCACGGACACAACCTTATCTCCGCCCCTGGCTTTGGTAACCTCGGACGCTGCCTCCTAAGTTACTTGCGTGCCTGCCCGGTCTGCTGTTTCACTGGAATTATTCCTGTGGGCCATTTCGAGGCACGAGGTTAAGTCCAGATGAGCGGAAGCGTGATCGAAGGGGCGGCGTTCCTGCTATTCGGGGTGGGAGTGCTGATCTACGTAGTCATCCTTTACAACGAGTTGGTGCGCCTGCGTAATGACAACGACCGCGCGTTTGCCAACATTGACGTGCTGCTCAAGCAGAGGCACGACGAGATCCCCAACTTGGTGGAAACCGTGAAGGGATACATGCAGCACGAGCAGCAGACGCTGGTGGCGGTGACGCAGGCGCGGGCGGCCTCGATGAATGCGGCCAGCATCGGGCAGAAGGCGACGGCGGATTTGATGATGACGGGCGCGCTGCGCGGCCTGTTCGCCGTGGCGGAGAACTATCCCCAGCTTAAGGCCAACGAGAACTTTCTCAAGCTGCAAACGCGCATCAGTGAACTGGAAGAGCGCATTGCCGACCGGCGCGAGTTCTTCAACGACGACGTCAACACCTACAACACCCGCATGGGCCAGATCCCCGAAGTGTTTGTGGCCAGCTTCATGAGCCTGAAGCCGCGCGCCATGTTCCAGGTGTCAGACGAGGACCGCAAGCTGGTGGAGGTGAAGTTCCAGAGCCGGGGTGCCGGGGCGTAGACACGGCTTGACCACTCCCCGGCTCGCAATTCATTCTTGATGACTCTTTGCTCCTTCTTCAGATGTCGCCTTGCTTGCCGCGAGTGTAAACGTAGACCAGGGCGAAGGTTGAGCCGCTGTGGCCGTCATTGGGTTCGATGGCGACGACGTGCTGATTGTCCTCCGTGCCGACTTTCAGTTCGGTGACGGGGCCGGTGTTGTCGCCTTCGCACTTGAGTTGTTTGGAATGTTGATCGTCGTTGACGTCGGCGTGGGCATCGCCGCCGTGTTCACTTGTATGGCATTCGAGAACCTTGCCGTAGTTCTTCTTCAGCTTGTCCCGATAGTAGGCGATGACTTTATTTGGCGCGTCATCCGAATCATATTTTGCAATAACCACCTTGAAACCGAAGCTCTCGGTCAAGACTCCAAAGTTGAGAGGATCATTATCCTTTTCATGTTTGGGGCGGGCTCCTGGATAGAGAGGGAGTCCGGTCTTCTGGGCGTCGGCATCCTTGCCGACGTGTAAATCGCCGATCGAACTGCGGACGTCAAGGTGGTCGTCCTGACCGGCGTCTGATTTCTGGTTCTGGGCGGCGCAGCCGGGAATCGCCATGGCGATGCCGAATGCCGCTGCAAGGATCGCACGAAACATCGATCGAAAAACGTTCGGTAGAAACATGACTTCCTCCTGATGGCTTGAGAAAACACGCATCCTAAATGTCGGCACCCTTGCCGTGGGTGCGCACGTAGACCAGCGAGAAGCTCGATCCCTTACCCTGCGGCTCGACGGCCACGATATGCTGATCGTCTTTCCTGCCCACCTTGAGCTCGATGTTGCTGCCGTGTTCGCCTTCGCAGGTTAACTCGTTCGAATCGTTCCCGGAACCGCGCGATTCCGTTTTCATGTCCAGGTTCAGATGGGAAGTGTGGCATTCCAGCACGTTGCCGTACTTCTTCAACTGGTCTTGGTAGAACGAAAGCACCTTGGCGGGCGCGTCGTCGGACTCGTACTCGACGGCCACGACCTTGATCCCGTAGCCAAAACCGGAAATATTCACGTTCGCGCTCTTATCGCTGCCGTCGGAATCTTTTTCTTTCACTCGGGCGCCCGGATAGACCGCCAGACCGACGTCGGAGATGTCCGCCTGTTTGCTGACGTGGACGCCGCCGACCAGCGTGTTGATGTCCACCTGTTTGTCTTGCCCGTTGGCCTCTTTCTTCACATTCACGCTGCAGGCGGGCAGGAGCAGGAGTGCGGCGAAGCCGGCTGCGTTTATGACAAATGCTGTGCATTTATTTTTGCTCATGGTAAGACCCTTCACGGGCAACTCGGACCGGACGCTCGATGCCAGCCCCCCGCTGGGCGACGTTGGGAATACTCACGGGAAGATGTCCGCGAATGGGCATCTCCCCAAACAGCGCCTTGACCGCGCTCAACTCCGACACCGTCGCGTTGGAAAACGTACACATGTAATTCTCCATCTTGGGGAAATCCGCCGCAAGGTATGGGTTTCCCATGGCGACGACCGCAGTCTTTTCCGCCGCGCGATCCAGCAGTCGCTCGAGCAGCGCCCCGGTCGCATCCGCCATCGCAATCGAATTCCCCACCTTGCCCGCGGTCGGGACCACATAAACCGCAGCTACCACGGTCTTGGCTTCGTCCACTGCCTTCAGCACTTCATCGCTCATCCCAGCCGCGATGCGCGGATCCACATAAATCAGGCGCGCGTCCGGGATTCGGGCTCGAAATTCGCGCGCGAAAGCGCGCCCGGATTCGGTTCGCACGTCGTCGGAGAAGAGCACCGCGACCACCTGATTGTGCGTCTCCTCTTGTGTGGTATACGGAAGTCCGGCCCTCGCGGTTCCCTTGGCTTTGAGGGGTAGAACCTTGTCATTGTCGCGCACCAGCGTAACCGCGGCATCGGCCACCTGCTGGCCGAAAAGCAGGTTTGCTGGCTTGCCCACGAGGTTGGCGAGGGCCTTCACATCCACCATGCGGGCATCCTGCAGGCGAAGAGACGCCTTTGCCTTCAGGATCTTAAGGACGGAGCGGTCGAGCCGTTCGCGGGATATCTCACCCGACTGCACAGCCTGGAGCATGGCATGGTAGGAAGCGGGGAAGTCGGCGGGAATGAGCAACAGGTCGTTTCCGGCCTTGAAAGCCTCGACCGCGCTCCGGCCGATGTTGTTGGCAAACAGGTGTGTCAGGCCGGCCATGTCGAGCGCGTCGGTGACGATGATTCCTTTGAAGCCAAGCTGTTTTTCCAGCAGCTCCGAGACGATCGGCGGCGAAATCGTGGCCACGTGGTTGGGATCGGGATCGAGCGCGGGCACAGTCACGTGCGCCACCATCACGGAATCGACTCCCGCTGCGATGGCTTGACGGAAAGGCGGCAGTTCAATGGAGTCAAGGTGGGCGCGGTCAACGTTGACACTGGCCACGCCGAGATGCGAATCAGTGGCCGTGTCGCCGTGACCGGGGAAGTGCTTCACTGTGGTCAGCATTCCGCCTTCATGCGCGCCCAAGATATAGGCCGCGACCAGATCGCCGACTTGCTTGGGGTCTTCTCCGAAAGAGCGCGTGTTGATGATGGGATTGGCCGGATTCGAGTTCACGTCGGCGTCCGGGAAGAAATTCCAGTGAATGCCGATGGCGCGCGACTCTTCGGCGCTGATGCGGCCAAACGTCTCAGCGTCCTCGGACCTGCCATCTCCGCCGAAAGCCATGGCGTGGGGGAAAACCGTGGTTCCCATCAGGCGCATCGAGACGCCGCGCTCAAAATCGGCCGCGAACAACAGCGGCAACTTCGAATCGCTCTGCAGGCGGTTGAGAAGTTCGGCGGCCTCGTAAGGCTCGCTGCGCAGGAGATACGGACCGTCCACATGGACGGTCATGGCAAACGAGCCAACGTGATAGTTCTCGATGGCATCGCGCAGTTGCAGGTATTCGGGGTTTTCCACGTTGAGAAAGCTGGCACGGCACCAGATCATGAACACCTGGCCGACTTTTTCTTCGAGAGTCAGCTTGTGCAGGGTCTTCTCGGCCCATTTTTCGCCGTCGTGGGTCAGATGGATGGGACCGGGGCGCTGATATTTGTCTTTGTCCTTGGCAGATGCTGTCGGCGCGAGCGCGAGACTGAACAGTAAGAGGGCGAGTGCGCGGTGCATGCAGAAAACGATAGCAGAAGGGCGGCTTTTAGGTCTCAGGGGTTAGCCCCGAGCGGAAGAGCAGGTCTTCGGTCTTGGGTGTTAGGCCGAAGCTAACTCTAGCTACGCTGCCATTCGCTGAGGCCTAAGGACCTATTATAAGACCTAAGAACTAAGAACTAAGAACTAAGACCTGAGACCCAATCTGCCGCTGTCTTCTGCATCTGCCTGTCGTCGCCGAAGCCGCGCAGCCAGTGAACCTGCGGCTCGCGGCGAAACCAGGTCATCTGGCGCTTGGCGTAGTTGCGGTGAGCTTGCTGAACAGCGTGCAACGCTTGCTCGCGCGTGAGTTCTCCACGAAGGAATTGCACTGCCTGCTTGTAGCCGAGCGAAGACAGCGGAGCGGCGGCATCGCCATAGGTCTCAAGCAGGCGCTGTGTTTCTTCGATGAGTCCAGCTTCGAACATCTGTTGCGCGCGGCGGTTGATTCGGTCATAAAGGGCCTGCCGATCAGGATCGAGACCGAGGCGCAGAATGCGAAAGCCGCGCAACGGGTCGCGCCCGTGTTGCTGCCAGAGTTCCGTCATCTTCTGGCGTGAGGCCAGGCAAACTTCAATGGCGCGGATGAGCTTGGGCGTGTCGTTGGCATGAATGTTCTCCGCGGCCACGCGATCGAGGCGGCGCAGAATGCGATGAAGATAACTGGAGCCGCGGCTTTCGGCTCGTTCGCGCAATCGCTCGCGCAGTTCTTCGGACCGCTGCGGGCCGGGGAAAAGTCCTTCGAGCAGGGCGCGCAGGTAGAGTCCGGTGCCGCCCACGAGGATTGGCAAACGGCCGCGCGCTTTGATCTCCGTCAGCACTTGCCGCGCCTGGCGGGTATATTCGCCGGCCGTGACGTGGCGGGTGGGCGCGATCGAATCGAGCAGATGATGCGGGGTACGGCCTCGTTCGGCTGCAGTCGGCTTGGCTGTTCCGATGTCAAACTCGCGATACATGGCGACGGAATCGCAATTCACGATCTCGCCGTCAAAGCGTTCGGCGAGCGCGCGAGAGAGCGCGGTCTTCCCGCTGGCCGTGGGGCCAAGCACAACCGTTAGCAGCGGTTCAGGCTGCAGCGAAGCCACCGTCAGCGCAGGCCCCAGTGAATGGTGTGCCAGTACCGAATCAGAGTGAGGGCGAGCAGCAGAAAGGCGATCAGCAGCAGGCCGGACGTTTCCGTGGCATACATCGCGCGCCGCTGATGCTTGTGGGCGGAATCGTTCTGGCGTTGAGCGTTCACCACGACTTTATTGTACGCCGCTTCAGAAACGGTGGGTGCCGTTTAGGTATGCGCATGCGGGCGCCGCCGCGGCTTGGTGCTACACTACGCGTCGTTAGTCGTCGTCTATCGGTAATCGTCTCATGCCCGCTTTCCCAGGCAACTCCGGCAGACTTGCGCGGTTTGGAGTCTTCGAGCTGGATCTCGCCGCCGGCGAGCTGCGCAAGAACGGTGCGAAGCTGCGCCTGCAGGAGCAGCCGTTTCAAGTGCTGGCCTTGCTGCTGGAGCGCGCCGGCGCTGTGGTCACGCGCGAAGAGTTGCGCCAGAAGCTGTGGCCAGCCGACACCTTCGTGGATTTCGACCACAGTTTGAACACCGCGGTGAACAAGCTGCGCGAGACCTTGGGTGATTCGGCGTCCAGTCCGCGCTACATCGAGACGTTGGCGCGCCGCGGATATCGTTTCATCGCGCCGGTCGAGAACAGTGTGGCGAACGGCACTGTGGGGACAGTCGCCCCCGGCTGTCCAGCCGAAGGCAGCTCGGCGGCGCAGGACTCCACGAACGTCCTCCACCCTGAGCTGGAAGTTCCGATCCCGCGCCGCGGGCTGACCCGCGGATTGTTTGCGCTGGTTCAGGCGATGTATTTGATCTTCTATGTCGTCGCTCTATTTCGTCTGCAGGCTGTCCTGGCGGTCGCGGATTCCTTTCTGCCGGGATGGGGCGCGACCGTGCTGGTGGCTGCGGTGATGGTGACCGCGGGAGCGGGAATTCCGCTGCGCTGCTACCTGCTTTCCGCAGTGGGATTCGACTACCAGCGCTTGGGCGAGAAATTTCAGCAGATGTTTCCTTTTATTCTGGCGCTGGATCAGTTGTGGGCGGTCGCTCCGTTTTTGCTGATGCAGAAGATCGGCCTGGGCGCGGCTTTCGCGGCCAGCGCGGGGCTGCTCTACGTGCCGTTTTCGGAGCGATCTCTGATTCGCATGGCGTACGTGGGATGGCGGGCACGGCCCTAGACCAAAGGCCCGATTTTTAATGGAACCAAACTCACGAATCGCGCGTAATCTCGTCTAAGAGGCTGGGCTGCAGTGTGTTTGCCCGGCGGAGGATTCGTATGAAACCCAGGGGTGTGGAACGCTGGTTGTTTCTCGGTCTGATTCTTGCCAGCTTGGTTTGCTCGTGGGCGGCGGTGCCGGCGCGGGCTGACGAATGGTCGAAAACTTATACCATTACCGGCAAGCCCGATCTGCGGGTAGACACTTCTGACGCCAACATTCACGTTTCCACCTGGGACCAGAACACGATTGAAGCGAAGGTGACGACGACGCGCTACAAGATTGGTGACGATGGCATCCGGATTGAAGAGCACCAGACGGGCGACATGGTCGAGATCGACGCGCGCTTTCCGCATCACGGCATTACGATCGGCTGGGTCAATCATAGCGTCGACATTAACATCCACATGCCGCGCGAGGGGCGGGTCGACCTGCGCACCGGCGATGGCAAGATCGAACTCGGCAACTTTAAAGGAGAGATGCAGTTGCACAGCGGTGATGGCTCACAGGAGATTGACGGCGCAGACGGCAAGCTGCGAGCGACGACCGGGGATGGCCACATCCGCGCCAATGGCCGGTTTGACGAGCTTGACCTTAAGACGGGAGACGGGCGCGTGGACGCGCGGGCGACGGCCGGGTCGGTGCTGGCCAGGGGCTGGAGGCTGGAAACCGGCGATGGCACGGTCACGCTGGAAGTGCCGGAAAACCTGGCGGCGGACGTGGATCTGCACACCGGGGATGGCCACATCGATCTGAATATGCCGGTTACGACCGAAGGCAAGATTCGCGAAGGCGAAGTGCGTGGCAAGCTGAATGGCGGCGGAAATCTGCTGGTGATTCACACCGGGGATGGATCGATCCGGCTGCGGAAGAGCTAGTGGAATCCGGCTTCCAGCTTGCGGAGCTTTTGCCCTCGGCATGGAACCAGATTTGATGCGAAGCCTTATACTCTATTGATTCCAACGGTTCGATCCCAACAGGAAGAGGTGTTTCATGGCAGATCTGCGTACAGACGTGATTGCGCTTGTGAGTGTAGCCCTGGTTGCAATGGCCAGCGCACAACAACCTCCCGCGCCCACCGCGTCGAAGTATGCGCCAGCCCTCGACGTCACCTCGATGGATCGAAGCGTCGATCCTTGTTTGGACTTCTTTCAGTATTCCTGCGGCGGGTGGATAAAGAGCAATCCCATTCCTCCGGATCAGTCTTCGTGGGATACCTACGCGAAGATGCAGGACGAGAATCTCGTGCGGCTGCGCGGGATTCTGGAGGCTGCCGCCACGCCTGACCCCAAGCGCAACGCGGCCACGCAGAAGATTGGCGATTACTATGCTGCTTGCACCGACGAGAAGGCGATTGAGGCCAAAGGTGCGGCGCCGCTGACCCCGGATCTGGGGCGCATTGCGAAGCTTAATTCGAAGGCGGAGATCGCCGACGTGGCCGCGGCCATGGTGGATGACAACGTCTTGTTCCGTTTCGACTCCACGCAGGACTTCAGAGATGCTTCGCAAGTGATTGCGGAGGCCGACCAGGGAGGGCTCGGCCTGCCCGATCGCGATTACTACTTCAAAGACGACGCGAAGTCGGTCGAGCTGCGCAAGGGCTATGTGGCGCACGTGCAGAAGATGTTCGAGTTGCTGGGGGATAAGCCGGACGTGGCCGCCGCGGAAGCGCAAACGGTGATGCGCATCGAAACCGCGCTGGCCAAAGGCTCGATGACGCGGGTGGAGCGGCGCGACCCTAAGAACCTGGATCACAAGATGACCGGCGGCGAACTGGAAAAGATCAGCCCCGATTTCCCGTGGCAGGTTTACTTCACCAAGGTGGGGTTGCCGTCGCTGGTTTCGCTGAATGTGGCCTCCCCCGGCTTCTTCAAGGCTATGAATGAGGAACTCGACAAGGAAAGCCTGGCGGATTGGAAGACTTACTTGCGTTGGCACCTGGTGCATGCGGATGCGCCGTTTCTTTCCTCAACATTTCTAAACGAGAACTTCGCTTTCTACGGCAGGACCTTGCGGGGCCAGCAGGAGCTGCAGCCGCGCTGGAAGCGCTGCACGCAATACGTGGACGGCGACCTGGGAGAAGCCCTGGGCCAGGTGTACGTGGAGAAATACTTCAGTCCGGCGGCCAAGCAGGAAGCGCTGAAGATGGTGAAGGAAATCGAAGCGGCCATGGCACAGGACATCAACTCATTGACGTGGATGTCACCGGCGACCAAGCAACAGGCGCTGGTAAAGCTGCACGGAATGGCCAACAAGATCGGCTATCCCGACAAATGGCGCGACTATAGCAAGCTGGAAATCGTGCGCGGAGATGAACTCGGCAACGTGGAGCGAGCTCGGCAATTTGAATTCAACCGGCAGTTGGCTAAGATCGGCAAGCCGCTTGACCGGGGCGAGTGGGACATGACTCCGCCCACGGTAAACGCGTATTACAACCCGCAGCTGAATGACATCAACTTTCCAGCCGGAGTGCTGCAGCCGCCCGCCTTCGATCCGAAGTCCGACGCAGCGCCGAATTATGGCGACACCGGCGGCACCATCGGCCACGAACTTACCCACGGCTTCGACGACGAAGGCCGCCAGTTCGACGCTCAGGGCAACCTGCGCGACTGGTGGACCGCGGACGACGAGAAAGAATTTGTGAAGCGCGCCAGTTGCATCTCGGATCAATATTCAACTTACACAATCATCGATGACATCAAGATCAACGGCAAGCTGACGCTCGGCGAGGATACGGCCGACCTGGGCGGCCTGATCCTGGCTTACATGGCGTGGCAGGCCGACACCAAGGGAGAGACGCTGCCACCGCTCGACGGGCTCACTCCGGAGCAGAGATTCTTCGTAGGCTATGGGCAAAGCTGGTGTGGCGAAACCCGCGACGAAACCAAGCGCTTGCGCGCTACGGTGGACCCGCATTCTCCGGAGAAATACCGCACCAACGGTGTGGTCTCGAACATGCCGGAATTCCAGGAGGCATTTCACTGCAAGGCGGGATCGCCGATGGTAAATCAGAACCGTTGCCGCGTGTGGTAGAGGAAACGTGGCCATGGTCGTGGCTGCCGGTGATTCCAGAAGAACTATTCCAGTCCTTCTCTTTCTTCTTTGGTGGGGTTGTAATAAAAGCGGAAGCGAAGCGCGAGATATTGTCCGCCAAACTCGCTGGGCAACGCCGGAAATGGGTCGGAGCCCGTGATGCCAGCCCAGGCCGCCCGATCCAGCGGAACGTCTCCGGAGCTGGCTACCAGCTTCATGCCCGCGACTCTTCCATCTTTGGTAATCGCGAACTCGATGATCAGGTTTCCGTGTTTCATCGCTGCGGATTCTGGAATTGCGTCGTACCAATTTTGCTTCACATCATGCAGCACACGCTGAAGGTAGGGGCCGAAATCTACCCCCATGGTGTCACTGAGGATCTCAAGGTTGCCCACCTGGCGGCCGTGCGCCGCGGTTCCTAATCCAAGATCACCACCGTCGCCCTTCTGGCCACCGCCCCGTCTGGCCGCCCGGGCCGCCTCCTGAATCTGCTCGCCCGCGCTCATGGAACGGCCGTACTTGCTGAACTCACTCTTGATGTCTGGCTTGGGCGGTGTTTGTAACTGCGCGATCTGCGGATTGGGCGGCTGCTGCGGCTGAGACGCGGGTTGATTCTGCGTCAAACCGGCGGACGGCTGGGCGGGTGCTTGCTGCGCCATCTGAGGCCCGTTCAACCCGGACGCTCCGGGAGGCGGTGACGCCAGAATCTTGCGCAACTCCTTCACATTCAGTTCAGGATGCCGCGTCATCGCGATGCGGTTTTTATCGCCAATAATGTTCGTGTTCGGCTTGTGTGGCACTTTCTGCAAGTCCGGAGGGAGCTCCAGGAAAGTCAAATCCTTGACGTTGGTCGAGTTTTTCACCACGACAGAGTGCCAGGGAAGGTATTTCTCCAGCCACTCAATCTTCAACAAAAAGAAAATCAGAACTATGTGGACGATGATGGAGATCCACACGGCTTCGCGGCGGCGCGAGCGCGCCAGATCGTCCTGCAACTGGATGAGCAGATGCGGCACGCGGGCATCGTCATCCAGATCACGGTAGGCCGTTTCCCATTCCTGGGCATCGTAGAGCCCGAGCTGCTCCGGCTGCGGCTTCTCGGGAGGAGCCACGGGATCCTGGAATGGAATTTGTGTGAGGGGCATGAACTAAGTTTGTCCGAGCCAGGCTTGCCCGTTAGACACACACTTCCGTCGCTTTGTTCGATCCGACCTTCTATCGGATGACCCCAGCGAACAGGCGCGGCCAAGCTACCTTCATTTTCGCATCTTTCAGGAGATTCTGCTCACTCCCAGATGGCGCAGGACTTAGGTGTGTAAACATTTGTAAATCGCTACTCAATCTGCGCCAAAACTTGGGGAAGTGAACCTCATTATCCGCGGACGGTTATCGCGCCCCGGCCGCAGCGCGCTTGTTCACGATGGCTTCGTACAGGCTCTTCTCCACGGTGGGCCTGCCCAGTAAGGCCTACGCCAATCTCGTGCTGGAAAGCAGCGCTCGGTGATATCCCTCACCTTTCGGCGATGGAAACAAACCTCGTCGGGCAACCGTTGAATCTCCGCTCAGCCGTAATGCGCACAATGGCCGGATCGCTCAAGAAACATCGGATTATTGCACGAAGCCAGGCGCTTTGCGCCAACTAAGCCCTAACCACACCGTCTATGTTATGCGGCAGTTTCTCGCCTAGCCCTTCGTCTCCGCCAGGGTGGCGAGGCCGGCTTTCTTTCCATGCGCGCGAATCGCGGCCACAATGTCGAGGGCGAGGGCGAGAGCGCGGCACCCGTCTTCGAGGGGCACCACGGGTGTGGAGCGCTGCCGCACGGCGTTGAGAAACGACCTCAATTCCGCGTGCAAAGGTTCTTCCGCGCTCACCGCTGGTTTCGCCACCTTAATCTGCGGGTTGACGGTGGGAGCGCCGGGCGCATCTCCATCGGCTCCGACGGTGAAGACGAGCACTTCCTGGCGTCCATAGTCGACCGAGACGTACTGCTGCGGCTGAAAGAAACGCAGCTTGCGCACGCGCTCGGTGGAGACGCGGCTGGCCGTGAAGTTGGCCACGCATCCGGATTCGAATTCCAGCCGCACATTGGCGATGTCAACCTTGCCGGAAAGAATGGGCAGACCGACGGCGCGAAGCTCTTTCACCGGAGAATTGGCAAACGAGAGCACGATGTCGAGATCGTGGATCATCAGGTCGAGCACAACGTCGACATCGAGCGAGCGCGGGGTGAAAACGCTCAGCCGATGCACTTCGAAAAACATGGGCTGGGTAAGCAGCGGGATGGTGGCGCGAACCGCGGGATTGAAGCGCTCGAGGTGTCCAGCCTGGGCAATACGTTTGTGAGTGGCCGCCAGTTGCACCAACTCATTAGCCTCAGCCCGCGACGCGGCCAGCGGCTTCTCAATCAGCACGTCGATGCCCGCTTCCATGAGTGCGCGGGCCACTGCAAGATGATGGACCGTAGGTGCTGCCACGGAAGCCGCGCGGATTTCGCTGTGCGTGGTCAGCATCTGCTCCACCGAACCGAAAGCGCGGCAGCCAAACTCACGCGCGACTGCGTCGGTACGGTCAAGTTTGGGATCGACCACGCCCACCAGCCGAACCGGTTCGCCCTGTTGCTCCAGCTCTTGGTAGACGCGGGCGTGGTTGCGTCCAAAGACGCCCACACCCACTACCGCGACGGAAATCGGTTTGTCAGCTTGCAGGAAGGAACCCTCGGCTGGCCGGTTGCCAGCAGGAACAACAAATTGTAAACGTAATGCCGGCAGACTGATTGAGGAATTTTGGAATCTGGCAATGGAAGAGCTTCCTCGGGGAAGGCTTCTCAAATTGCCCCATTCCCCGATTACAAAATTACTCAAGCAGCCGCGCTTTCTTCAAGATGGCAATCTGCCCGGCGTGATAGAGCTCGTGTTGCGCCACGCCGTGCAGCAGGAAGTAGAAATCGTACTTCTTACCTGGAACGCGCTCGCGGAGGCGGGACTCGGAGAGCGCCGCAACCGTCTTCACCAGCACGTCGTGCGTGTGCTTCGCATGAGCGACAGCCGCGTGCCACCTGGTTGGAGTGGGTTTGGGAACGAGCGGAAAATTCGCAGTGCCCGTGAGCTGCACTTTCTTCCCGCTCAGGCGGCGGCAAGCCGCATCGTCCCAGGCAGCGACGTGCAGCACAAGTTCCCAGATGCTGTGAACTTCGGGCAGGGGTTTGGCTGCGGCCGTGGCGGCATCCAGATCTTGCAATAACTCCAGCAGAGCAGGACCATGCCAGGCATCGCCTTCGAATGCGCGGCGAAGCTGGTCAGCGATCAGGGCGGGTTCGGAGCTTGGGAGGGTCATGATTTAACTTCCTTTCTGAAAAAGTATGAGCCAGCTAGGAATACAGGCAGTGTGTCTGGTCAGGCCGGGTCCGCCACAACCGCAATCCCCGCAGCATTCGCCGCGTCGAGAATCTTGTCTCCATCAAGCAGCAAACACTTTTCCGCATCCAGCGCGAGGCACGTCGCGCCTGCGGCTTGCATGACTTCGATCGTCTTCACTCCGATCACGGGAACATCGAAGCGCATATCCTGATTGGGCTTGGCGATCTTCACCACGGTGAGTGCCCGGCTGAGCGTGGAAGCGTCGCCGCGCAGCGAACCCATGATGCACCCGGCGCGCTCGATGGTGGCGTCGGTGCCTTCCATGGCTTCGACCGCCACGCAAGCCGATTCGGCGATCACGACCGTCTGGCCGATATCATGTTGCGCGAGTTGCCGGGCCACGGCGCGGCCGCAGTCGATGTTCTTGCGTTCCTGCTCGGTTGGCGCGCGGCGCGTGAGCGTTCCCGGCTTCACCAGCAGCGGTTCGAGCAGCCCAGTGGAATTCTCCAGCGTGATGCCTTCCTCCGCGAGAACCTTGGCCACGGCACCGATCAGACTGTCGGTGTTGCGCGTGGTGACGGAGAGCAAGAGCTTGGCCATCCGCCAGTCCGGCCGGATGGCGGAGAAAATCTGTTTATGTTTTACCTGACCGGCCATAATGGCGCGCCGCACGCCTTCGCGCTGGAGTGTCTCAATTAGCTTCGAAAGCTCGCCCAGTGATAACCAGTGAACCGAGTGCGCGCCTCTGTCCTCGATCTCAGGAAAGGCTTCCTCCTTGATCGCGACCACGACAACCTCATATCCCGCCGCTCGCGCCGCATCGAGCACGAGCAGGGGAAACTTGCCGTTGCCAGCGATGAGGCCGATGCGTTGCATAGTAGAGCAGTGGCCAGTAGCCAGTTGCCAGTACGAAGCGCCCCCTACCTAAATTGATGCGATAAGTCCATTCCGAACGCGGCCTAGCTCTGCCGACAGTCTGAGAACACGGCCGACCTGCTCTTCTGAAAGATAGTGCAGCCTACCCGCCCCGAGGATCTGCGTTTCAGTGTCCGACAGAGAACCTCGCGCAGGGCCAAGAAACTGTCTGAATTCCCCAGGAGTCGAGCGTCCAGCCCCCGCGACCTTGCTAGGGATGGAGATCACGGCACGTCGTAGCTGGCTGGTTACGCCATACCACTCATCCTTGGGAAATCCACCAGTAGCCGTGTAAATCTCTTCCGCAAGATCCATAGCCTTTTGCCACGCCATCAGATCTTGATGGGAGAGACCCATTGACACACACTTCCTCGCAGTGACTGGCAACCGACAACCGGCAACTGCTATTTAATCACTCCTCGTTCCGATGCCTCGATGAAGCGGATCAGCAAATCCACATCTTCGCCGCGATCGGCTTCGGCTTTCAGCTTCTCCAGTGCTTGC
Organism: uncultured Acidobacteriaceae bacterium; assembly: GCA_963714225.1. Classification (GTDB taxonomy): domain Bacteria; phylum Acidobacteriota; class Terriglobia; order Terriglobales; family Acidobacteriaceae; genus Sulfotelmatobacter. The sequence continues at coordinate 323,970 of CAVQNY010000045.1, forward strand.
GATGTATTGAGCTTCGACGCCAGCAGAGTTTTATAAGCGTGGTGAATCCTGCGGACGCGCTCCTTGGAAAAGCCGCGGCGCTCGAGGCCAACTTTATTCATCCCATAGGCGTGAGTGTCGCGCGCGGCGGAGGTCATGGAAAACGGCAAGACATCCTGCGTGATCGTGGTTCCGCCGCCGACGTAGGAGTGGGCCCCGATGCGCACAAACTGATGCACCGGGCAGAGCGCCCCGACCACGGCCCATTCTTCGACGGTCACATGTCCGGCCAGCGTCGCTCCGTTCACCAGCATGCAGTGGTCGCCGATCACGCTGTCGTGTCCGATATGCGCGTAGGCCATGATCAGCGTGTGGCTGCCAACTTTCGTGAGGCTACCGCCTTTCACCGTGCCGCGGCTGATCGTGACGCATTCGCGAATCTCGTTGTGGTCGCCGATCTCCAGCCGCGTCACTTCGCCTTGGTAGGTGACATCCTGGGGATCCATGCCGATGGCGCAGAAAGGAAAGAACGCGTTATCGCCGCCGATTTTCGTCGGCCCTCCGATGGCCACGTGCGCCACCAGACGGCAGCCTTCACCGAGTTCGACCTCAGGACCGATCACGCAGTAGGGGCCAACCTGGCACGATGCGGGCACTTTTGCTCGCGCATCGACGATGGCAGTGGGATGCACCTTCATGATTGAGTCATTGCATCATCAGGAGATCGACGCATCGCGCCGGCTGCCGGACTCTGGTTCATTCCTCAGCCGAGCTGAGGTCAGCGCCATTAGAATCTTGGCCGCGCCCGCGCGCACTATCGATGAGCTGGCAGGACACCATTGCTTCCGCGACTCGGTTGCCATCAACGTATGCGATGCCCTGCATTCTGACGGCGATCATGCGCGCAATGGCTCGCCAGCCCTTCACTTCCACTTCGATCCGCAACTGGTCGCCGGGGCTCACGGGTTTGCGAAACTTCGCGCGTTCAATCCCGGTGAATACCATCACCTTGTCCGTTCGATCTTCCACCTCGGTGAGCAGCAGCGCGCCGCCGGCCTGGGCAATGGCTTCCACGATCAGCACGCCGGGCATGATGGGCAATCCCGGGAAGTGGCCGTTGAAAAACGGTTCGTTGATGGTGACGTTCTTGATGGCCACGATGCGCTCTTTGCGTTTCAACTCCAGCACGCGGTCAATCAGCAGAAGGGGATAGCGATGCGGCAGAATCTTCAGGATGTCATGAATGTCGAGCGCCGTCTTGGATGCGGTCGCGTCGATCACGGGAGGAGCGCTATCGGTCATAGCTGGTGTAAGTCGGTGTCCGTGTGAATCAGCTTCGTCTCAATCAGCCTGAAGATTATACTGTACCGCGTTGCATTCATGGCGGAGCGGCGACTCCGGCCAGCGAGAGGGAATTGTGCCTGGCAAGAAAACAACCAAAGCAGCAGCGGTTGCACCGCAGCCCGCGTGGGCCGATCGCCTGCGCCACTTCTCGGAACATCAGGACCGGATGGTCGAGACGATTCGCGAGCTCGTCGAAATCGAATCTCCCAGTGACAACAAGCCAGCAGTCGACCGCATAGCCGCTTTCCTCGCGCCCAAGTTTGAAGCCCTGGGAGGACGAACTCAACTCCATCCGAGCAACGACTTCGGCGACAGTTTGCAAATCGAATTCAACGGCGAGGCCAATCGTCAGCCGGTCCTGCTGCTCGGGCACTACGACACGGTTTATCCTCTGGGCACGCTGGCCAGCATGCCGTGCGAAATCGAGAACGGCCGTCTGCGCGGGCCGGGCGTTCTCGACATGAAGTCAGGCATTGCGCTCATGCTCCATGCCATCGAAGCGCTGCGCGCATGGCACGGCGCACTGCCGCGGCCAGTCACGGTTTTTCTGGTTTCCGATGAAGAGGTGGGCAGCCATTCTTCACGAGCAATCACCGAGGCCTTGGCGAAGGAGTCTGCCGGAGTGCTGGTGCTCGAACCTGCGGCTGGACTCCGAGGCGCCGTCAAAACGGCGCGCAAGGGCGTGGGCGAATATAGGCTGCGCGTGAAAGGCGTCGCGGCGCATGCGGGACTCGATCCCGGCAAAGGCCACAGTGCGATCTTGGAGCTGTCGCGGCAGATCGCGGCGATCTCCAAGCTGAACAATTTACGCCAGGGCTTGTCGGTAAACCCTGGCGTGATTCAGGGCGGAACGCGCACCAATGTGATTGCCGCCGAGGCATCGGTGGGGTTTGACGTTCGCATCAAGAGGGCGAAACAAGCCGCCGGCATCGACCGCAAGCTGCGTTCTCTCAAAGCCTTCGACAAGCATTGCAAACTTGAGGTGACGGGGGATATGAACCGCCTCCCCATGGAGCGAACTGCCGGAGTGGCGGCGCTGTACAGCAAAGCCCAGGAGATCGCCAGCCAAGTGAACTGGAAGCTCGCGGAAGCGGCCGTGGGCGGCGGCTCCGACGGAAACTTCACTGCCGGCCTAGGCGTCCCCACGCTCGACGGCATGGGTGGCGTGGGCGAGGGCGCGCACGCCGTTCACGAATTCATCGTCGTTTCCGAATTGCCGCGACGGGCGCTGCTGCTCGCGGGAATGATCGAAAGTGTTTAAGCCCCCTTCTTTGACTCCGCAGGGAGGGTAGCCTAGAATTTTCTTAGCGACTTCGGCTGGCTTCGAGCAGGTTTCGCGGAGTGTGCCCGAAAGGAGGAGTCATGGGTGAGTTTTCGCTCTGGCATTGGCTGCTAGTGATAGCGATCGCCCTTCTGCTCTTCGGGACCAGCAAGTTTTCCGCGGTCGGCAAAGGGATCGGCGAAGGCATCCGCAACTTCAAAGCCGCGATGAAAGAAGGAGAAGAGCCAAAGAAGGAAAAAGAGGAAGAGAAAAAGTCCTAATCCCGATCGCGTTCCCTCGATCGTGTTCTTCGTTCTTGCCTTTGCGCGTCACCTTTGCCCAACCACTCCTTACAGCATCCCTCGTTCGCGCAGCATCGCGTACACCCGTGCCACGGGCAGGCCCACCACATTGCTGTAGTCGCCTTCGATGCGCGGGATCCAGCGCGAAGCCAAGCCCTGGATCGCATACGCCCCCGCCTTGTCCATAGGCTCGCCGGTGGCGATGTAGTCGCGGATCTCATCATCGGATAGCTCACAAAAAGTCACCAGCGTGCTCTCGGAAGCGGTTCTCTCAAGAGCAGTTGCCAGTTGCCTGTGGCCAGTTGTTAGTTTTTCGTCGATGCGCCCGGCTAATCGCGCGATTTTGGCTTTGCTGGCCATTGACCGCTGGCCGCTGGCCACTGGCCCAACCAGGCAGACTCCCGTGATCACGGCGTGCGTACGCCCCGCTAGCAATCGCAACATGCGGGCAGCGTCCTCTGCGTCACGAGGTTTGCCGAGGATGGTGTCCCCGACCACGACGATCGTGTCCGCGCCGAGCACACATTGCTGCGGTCGGCTTTGAAAAACGGCCAGCGCTTTCTCCCGCGCCAGCCGCTCCGCGCAATCTCGCGGAGATTCACCGGCAAGCGGCGTTTCGTTGATGTCGGCCGCTTGTACGGTGAATGGAATCCCGGCGATGCGCAGTAACTCCTGACGGCGCGGCGAGGCGGATGCAAGAACGATCATGGTAGCTGGATTCTAGTCGAACAATTACCGGGCACCTTCTCGGCCCGCTCACTGGCAACGGGCAACCGGCAACTGAACTCAGCGGCTCCCCACCACCCCGCGCACCGCTTCAATCAGTTTGGCCGAATCGTAGCCGATGCCGTCCTTGAACACGGTCTCAACATTCTCGAGGTCCTCAATCTTGTTCGACGGGTCACCTTGGATCACGACCAGATCGGCCTGCTTGCCGGGAGCGATCGTGCCAATGCGGTCCAGCTCTCCCAGGAACTGCGCGCCGTTGGCAGTCGCGATGTGAATCGCTTCCAGCGGCGTGAATCCAGCTTCCACCAGAAGTTCAACCTCGCGCTGGTCTCCGAAGCCCGCGATCACGCCTCCCATGCCGGTGGGGTCCAGTCCGGCCAGCAGCAAACCGCCGGCTTGCGCGAACGCATGCTCGAACTCCATTTCCTTCTGGAATGCGGCCGGCCAGGGTGAGACGTCGCTGCCGTATTGCTGTCGCAGCCGGCTGGTGTCGGTGGAGCGAACTCGATTCCAGAGCAGAGCGCTGCGGGCATCGGGAGAAAGGGCATCGAGGACGCGCTTCTCCAGCGTCGGCCGTCCGGCAAAACTTCCCATCTCAAACACCGGAAGCGTCGAGGTGACCGCAACGTGGTGCTGTACCAGGTCTACGATCATCTCGTGCAGCGGGCCTGCCTTCACGTCGAGCTTGGCCATGAGATCGGGGTTCTCGGACGGGTTCGGGCATTCTCCCGACTTTTTCGTGGGGAGAAATTCCGTATCGACGAACAGGCCGTGCTCAAGGTCGTCGATGCCGAGCGCTGCCGCTTCGCGAAAGCCGACCGAGCACAAGTGTCCGGTAACTTTGGCGCCCCGCTTGTGGGCCGCGGCGATCGCAGCGGAAAGTTCCGCAGGAGTAATGAACATATACGCCTTGAAATTGTCCACGCCCTGGTCTAACCAGAAATTGACGGTCTTCGTCGCGTCGTCAGGCCCGGTCAGCTGGTGCATCTGCACTGCGAAAGTGCCGGGGCCTTCCAGATAAGGTCCGGTAACGTGGATCTTCGGGCCGGGCGTTTCGCCCTTGTCAATCTGCTTCTTGAGTTCAAGATCGGTGTAGGGCTCAAGCGCCCCCGTGGTGCGGATGGTGGTCACGCCGCAGGCAAGGTACAAGCGCGGAAAACTAAATGCCATCTCGCCGAAGATGCCGTTTCCCATGGGATAGAACATGTGGTCGTGCATGCCCACCAGCCCGGGGATCACGCTGTAGCCATGCAGGTCGAGCACCTGGGCATCTTTGGGGACATGCGCCGACGCGGCATCGGAAACCGACTGAATCTTTCCCTGGGAGATCACGAGGATCTGGTCCTCCCGCGCCGCCGCCCCCGTACCGTCAATCACACGCACGTGAGCCAGAGCGACCACGGGCGAGTCCACCTTCACAAAGTTGCGCACCTGGGGCGAGAGAGTTTGGGCTACAAGACCGACGGAGCCAGCCAGCATCAAGAGGACGGCAACGGCCAATTTGCGCATGGTTCTTCCTTTCCCGATCCACAAGGCAGGATTCTACAGAGAAAAGAAGAGGCGGTGGGGAAAGCTCAAGCGTCGGTGCCTTCCGGACGGCAACCGAGAACTGGGGAACCGAGAACTGAGAACTGCTCCCCGCCTGTTAAAATCAAAGATTAGCCCACAGCTTCTCAAGAGCAGTTGCCAGTCCCGATTGCCAGCCGATTCGGTCTTACTGGCAACTGGCAACCGGCAACTGGCAACTGAACTTATGGACGCCGCTTTCCTCCGCAACTTTGCGATCATCGCGCATATCGACCACGGTAAATCCACTCTGGCGGACCGGCTGCTGGAGCTCACCGGATCGCTCACCGCGCGCGAGATGCAAGCGCAGGTGCTCGACTCCATGGACCTGGAGCGCGAGCGCGGCATCACCATCAAGGCCCATGCCGTCCGCATGATGTACACCGCGCACGACGGCCAGACTTATCAGCTCAACTTGATCGACACCCCCGGCCACGTCGACTTTTCCTACGAGGTCTCGCGCTCGCTGGCCTCGTGCGAAGGCGCGCTGCTCGTAGTCGACGCTTCGCAAGGCGTCGAAGCGCAAACCCTCGCCAACTCTTACCTCGCGATCAATCACGGCCTCGAAATCATTCCGGTCATCAACAAGATCGATCTGCAAAGCGCCGATATCCCACGCACCAAAGAAATGATCGAAAACACGGTCGGCCTCGATGCTTCCGATGCCGTGCTCATCAGCGCCAAGACCGGCCAGGGCGTGCCCGACGTGCTGGAAGCCATTGTGAAGCGCATTCCGCCGCCAAAAGGCAATCCTGACAACCGTCTGCAGGCGCTTATTTTCGACTCCTGGTTCGACGCCTACCGCGGGGTGGTGATTCTGACCCGCGTCTTCCAGGGAACTCTGCGCAAGGGCCAGAGAATTCGCCTGTGGTCGAACGGAACGACCTTCGACGCGGAAACTCTCGGTGTGCTCACGCCCAAGCCGGTGGAGATCGACGAACTGAAAGCCGGCGAGGTCGGATTCCTCATCGCGAACATCAAGAATGTCGCCGACACGAAAATCGGCGATACCATTACCGACGACGCCAACCCCGCGTTCGAGGCGCTCCCCGGCTTCGAAGAAATAAAGCCCATGGTGTTTGCTGGCCTCTATACCGTGGACGCGCACGAGCACACCCGGCTGCGCGAAGCGCTCGAAAAACTGCGGCTGAATGATTCGTCGTTCTTTTTCGAGCCGGAGAGTTCAGTGGCGCTGGGTTTCGGCTTCCGTTGCGGCTTCCTGGGCCTGCTGCACATGGAGATCATCCAGGAGCGACTGGAGCGCGAGTTCGAGCTCGAACTCATCACCACCGCACCCAGCGTGCGTTACAAAATCACCAAGACCGACGGCCAGTTGATCGAGGTCGATAATCCCTCGCGCTGGCCCGACCCGAGCGAAATGGCCAAGGTCGAAGAGCCGGTGATCCTGGCCACGATTCTTACCAACGAAGAATACGTCGGCGGAATCCTGAAACTGGTCGAGGACAAGCGCGGCAAGCAAAAGACCTTCGAGTATGTCAGCTCCTCGCGCGTAATGTTGCACTATGAGTTACCGCTGAATGAAATCGTGCTCGATTTTTATGATCGCCTGAAGTCAGTTTCGCGCGGCTACGCTTCGCTCGACTACCACCTCGCGGATTATTGGGAGTCGCCCATGGTGAAGCTCGACATCCTGGTGGCGGGTGAGCCGGTCGATGCTCTTTCGATCATTGTTCATCGCGATTTCGCCTACGAGCGCGGCAAAGCGCTGGTCTCCAAAATGAGGCAACTCATTCCCCGGCAGATGTTCGAAGTGGCAATCCAGGCTTCCATCGGAGCCAAAATCATCGCCCGCGAAACCGTCTCCGCCATTCGCAAGAACGTGATCGCCAAGTGCTACGGCGGCGACATTTCGCGCAAACGCAAGCTCCTCGAAAAACAGAAGGAAGGCAAAAAACGAATGAAACGGATCGGTCGCGTCGATATCCCCCAGGAGGCTTTCCTGGCCGTTTTGAAGGTCGGCGAGGACAGCAATTGAGCGGTTTGCGATGGCGGATGGGAAGGTCAGCCACCGCACACATGTGCAAAACTCCAAAGTGGGAACTGATCGGCCTTGCGCTGGTCTCGGCTATGTTAATGCTGAGTGAATTGCCTAACTGGTTACTATTCAGAGCCTTAGAGGGCGGCAAACCCGCCGAACTGAGCTGGCTCACAGCGCTTTGCCGGCAGACATTTCTTGCCGAGCCAGCAATTCCACAAGCTTTTCCACAGCCCGCACGCTCGAGCGCAACTCGAATCGACTAAGACAGTTACCCTCGAACACTATAGGCATTCCTGTACCCCTGCGATCACTCCTCCGCCGCCATGCCGCCCTCGGCCATCATCTCGAATCTGGTGCAGTTCTTCCGGAAGGCCAACATGAGCTTGCCCGTCGGTCCGTTCCGTTGTTTGGAGATGATGATCTCCGCTTTACCCTGCAGGTCGGGATCGTCCTGCCGGTAAATCTCTTCGCGGAAGATGAACATCACCAGATCGGCATCCTGCTCGATCGATCCCGATTCGCGCAGATCGGAAAGCTGCGGACGATGGTCCCCGCCCCGGCTCTCCGGAGCGCGGCTCAACTGCGAGAGCGCAAGCACCGGCACACTCAGTTCCTTAGCCAGCCCCTTCAGCCCGCGCGAAATCGCCGACACTTCCTGCGTGCGGTTTTCGTAACGCTTGCTTCCCCCCGACATGAGCTGCAGGTAGTCCACGATGATCAGGTCAAGCCTGCCTTGCGCTTGCTTCAAGCGCCGCGCCTTGGCGCGCATCTCGCTCAGCGCGATGCCCGGCGTGTCATCGATGTAAATCGGCGCATGGGCCAACTGCTCCATGGCGCGCACCACTTTGCGCGTGTCGTCCTGCCAGAGCGAGCCGGTGCGCATCTTGTGCGCGTCCACTTCCGCCGTCGAGCAGAGCAGGCGCAGCAACAGCGCCTCGCGCGACATTTCCAGAGAAAACACTCCCACCACCTGCTGGTCCTTGATGGCGGCGTTTTCTGCGATGTTCATAGCGAATGCTGTCTTGCCCATCGAAGGCCGCGCCGCGATGATCACCAGGTCCGAACGCTGCAGCCCGCTGGTCATCTCGTCGAGATTTTCGTAGTGCGTTGCCAATCCTGTAATGCGCTGGCCGCGTTGCAACAGCGCATCCACCGATCCAAACGACTCGCGCACAATCTCCTGCACGCCCAGGAAGCCGCGCCCAATGCGTTTCTCCGAGAGCTGGAAAATTGCAGCTTCGGCATCGCTGAGCACCTCCTCGGCAGCGTCGGACTGATCGGCCGCCCGAGCAATTGCCGTATTAGCCGCGTGAATGAGCCCGCGCAGCATCGCCTTGTCGCGCACAATCTTGACATAATGCTCAATGCTCGGCCGGTCGGGCACGCCATCCAGCAGGCTCGACACATAGCCCACATCGCCGATCGCCTGCAAATCCTTGTGCCGATCAAGCTCCTCGATCAGCGTGATCATGTCGATGGGACGCGACGACTCCGCCAGATCGACCATGCGCCCATAAATCCGCCGGTGCGAATCCAGCGAGAAATCCTCGATCCGCAAATGTTCGGCAGCCTGGTTATAGGCAAAGTTATCGAGCAGGATCGCGCCCAGAATCGAGCGCTCCGCTTCTACGTTCGCGGGAAGCGTGCTCAGGTTGTAATCAGTGGTCGCCATATTTCATTGCCACGTTGTCTGCCACACTGTGTCGCAAACCTTCCGCTAGCATAAGCGAAGACAAAGCGAAACGCCAAATGAATTTGTGCACAAGCTGTGAAGCCAGGCAATAGGTTGTGGAAGACCCGCGAAAACACGTCCGAATAAAGAAAGTCCACGCCCTCGAAGGAAAGGGTTATCCGCCTTGATCCGCGCCCGTGGCGAAAGCAGTCTTCCAAAACAAATGCGGCACCGGCCAGCCACCAGTGCCGCATCGTTCGTGGGTCTCTGGTCTTGCCTTGCCGCCGCTAGGAGCGGCAAGACGACGGTACTGGCGGCCGACAGCGCTCACAAGGAGTGCCACAGTTACCAGTACTGGCCGCAGAAGCGTGATTCGAAGAATCACTTCTCTGCAACCCCTGCGGCTAGCCAATGGCCCGGCCCGCTCAAAGAGCGGACCGTGGAGGAGGCCGCAATGCCCGGGCAACCGGCACGCACTCACGCACGTTTCCGATTTCCCCCTGGCAATTCACCCTCGAGAATTGCCAGTCTGCCACCGGCGTCACCGCAATCATCAGTTGGCAAGCTTTGAGATTTACCACGTATTCGCTGAATCCACTCTGTTCCGGAATGTTCGAAGCCGCAACTGAAAAACATTTCCCGCTTGTGCAGAAGCTGTGGACGACGAAACTTCCTTGTGGAGGTCTGAGGAAAACTGCGGAGGAATCGCAGGAAGAAACTTGGGTGGTTCGTCTCTCGCACATCCATGAACGCCCGCAACTTCTGCGAGCGCGGGGATGCGACGCTTGCATGCCGTAAACCAAAAGCCCCGAGCATGGGCTCGAGGCTGCAAAGTTGGTAGCGAACGCTGTCCGTCACTTCTAATTTAGCTACATGACGTCGATCTCCAGTTCTTCGGGCCGTTCGACCACGAGCTACTTTTACGTCATAAGCCCCGACCTGCAAGACACGTCGAGCGCGTTCTACAATGCTCAATGCGGCAACTACAACCCGCAGACTAACTCGAATGGCTTTATTAGTGGCGCAAGTCTCCTCACCGACACAACCCGCTACGAGTCAGGTACAGTTCAGAGTCATTACGAGAATTATGTGGTTGCGCAAAACAACCCGGCAGATAATTTAGGGACGGTAGCTGAGAGCATGACCGGTCTGGAAAGCCGGCAAACGCTTGCAAACAGCGCAACCACCGCGCTCAATCAGAACGTACAGACGATTATGTCCGCAACTCAAGTGGAACCCTGCGGCGTTCAAAACGACGCGAGCTGCAACGTCCAAGGCTACATCAACTTTCAACCATACCAGTCTTGCAATTGAGGTAATGTATGCTCCGCGAAGGAATTGTCGCCTTGATTGTCGCCGCCTTCGGTAGCCCGCAAACCGCTCTTGTCGTCGATCTTGCAACCGTTGCGCCGCGAAATCGCGTTCGTGAACCGGCAACCGCTTCATCATCTGGGGGAGCGGTGGGCGGGAGCGGAGTTATACCGGAACGGAAGGGTCCTGTAGATATGAACCTGCTGTCCGGGGAACTCGCCTACGCACCAGAACCGTACTTAGTTTTTGAGGTTCAAGTGCAGAATACAAGCGGTGACGAACTCGAATTTCCGGTGGACCCGAACTTGGCGGATTTCGAGCCCGAAAATGCCACTATGGCCTACGCCTACACAGCTGCCCGTATCACCCCCTTTCTAGACCTTAAGCACCAGGGCAACATGTTCCTTCGGGGAGTTTCGCTCTATGGGTCGGAGTGCGTTACGGGCAGTTTGAAAAAGCTCGACCGCGGGGAATCAGTTCGAATCCGGGCCAGGACGCCTTTGAAGCCAGTTGGCCCAAACAGCGCATCCAAGATCCCGACCCGTTTCTCGGTTAAGGCTGATCTCCTGATGCAGCGAGACGTTGTCAGCCAAAAGAGCGGCGTTCTACAGGAAGACTCCAAGCAGATTGCAACGCAGATTACGTCCTTGAACGCTGTTGCGTTTTCGTTCGGGCCGTAGTGCAAACTAGAGGCATGGGATGAAGCTGACACTAAATTAATGATAAGGCACTGTAGGGGTTCTGTTCAGCGCTCCGGATGACAGACAGCTGGTCTACTCGTAACCCCCGCAACTTCCGTGAGAAAACGAAAAAGCCGGAGCGCCCAGCTCCGGCTTCTCGATTCGCTCGGTAGCCCACTCAGTTGAGAGCGATCAGGACTTCGTCGGTGGCGGCTGGTTGGCCGTCAGCGAGCCGCAGTTCCCTCTGCAGGTTCTTCTCCTGTTTCGAGGTCGGGATTACCATCTCTTGGCTGCCTGCGCCTCGGCAGATCTTCGCCAGGAAGTATTGGCCGGCCACACGGTGGAAAATCAGCTTCGAGCCCGTGCTACTGGAATCCTCCCGCCGAACCCCCGTCAGCGCGCCCGCCTTGTTGTTGCGGGCATGAATCGCGACTGCCATGTCGCCATCGGTGCTGATTACGTAAGTGCCCGCCGGAAGCTGCGCCGACCCCACCTTGAAAGCGAACGGTACATTGGCCGTGGCTACTGTCTGAGCGTACGCCGTGGCGTTCATCATCACTGCCATCACCACCAGCGACAGGATCCCGATAAGGTTGCGTTTCATGACATCCTCCTTTGGGGCTCCTTTGCAGTGGAACCCAAACTGAATTTGCCACTCAGCCTCGTTTACGCTATCGCTGGAAGCTTGTTGTGACGCATTCACATATTGCATCCCTCATGCCAAATCACGATCAGAGCGAATTCCCGCCGATTCTTCTGGATTTGCAACAACATAAGCCCCGGCCGGTTTCCCCGGCGTGGTCAGCGGAAGCCAAGGCGGTCGTTAAACGGCTACCCGCGGGTAGCCGTTTGGTTCCCGGAAGCCGGAGTCGATACGCAGTCGATTCGGCGATCGATCTCCGGCGCTTTCGGCTACACTGGCAGACGGGAGAGCGACTTGATCAACGCGAGACTGCTGGCAATTAGAGGCTTCCCCAAGGAAGTAGTCAGGATCGGGAAGGATGGCCCGCTGATTCTGGGAAGGGATCGCTCCAACCAGGTGGTGGTGCCTGACCCTGCGGTTTCACGAAAGCATTGCTCAGTGAGCGAGATCTCCAGCGGCGTTTTTGAAATCGCCGATCTCGACAGTCACCACGGAACTTTCGTCAACCAAACGCAGGTGACCCGCCAGACCCTGCAGCATGGAGACCGCATTCGCATCGGCAGGAGCGAGTTTGCGTTCCTCACCGACCCCGAGGACGACGCTGCCCTGCTCGCCTCGCGCCTCGACAGCCCCGACGCGACCGCCGAACTGAAGACGATGTCTCTCGATCAATGCGGCCTGCCCACCGACGATGCCTGGATAGGCCGAATGGCGCGCGATCTGGCTGCATTCCTCCAGATTGCGAATGTCATCAATTCCACCCGCGATATACAAGCCCTGCAACGCGAGTTGCTGGAGTTGATTTGCGAAGTGATTCCCGCCGCCCACGCCGCAATCGTTCTTCAGCCCAACCAGAATGAGGAACCCGGTTCGCCCTGCACCTGGAATAGAAAAGGCCTGGCCACCCAGCAGATCGTCATTCGAGAAGAGTTGGTGCAGCAGGCGATGTGGGAACGCTGCGCCGTGGTCGCAGCCGCTCCCGCTCGAACCGCTTCCGCCGAGCATGTGTTGTGCGTGCCCCTGGTCGCGGTCGACAGAACTCTGGGAGTGATTTACCTAAGCGCGCCCGCCTCTTCGCCCGCCTTCGAAGAAGATCACGCCTATTTCGTCAGTTCGGTTTCCCGCATCGCCGCCGTCACGCTGGAGAACCTGTTGAAGCTCGATTCTCTGCGCGCCGAGAACCAACGCCTCCGCGCGGAGGTCGAAGCCGAAGGCACGCTCATCGGCGAAAGCAAGCCCATGCGCCGCGTCAGCGATTTCATCGCGCGCATAACGAAAGGCGATTCCACCGTGCTCATTCGCGGCGAGAGTGGAACCGGCAAAGAACTCGTGGCCCGCGCCATTCACGCCAGCAGCTTGCGCTCCGGCCAGCCGTTTGTCGCCATCAACTGTGCCGCCATCCCGGAAGCCTTGCTCGAGAGCGAACTCTTCGGCCACGAAAAAGGAGCCTTCACCGGCGCCGTCGGCACCAGGAAGGGCAAATTCGAGGCCGCCGAAGACGGGACGCTGTTTCTCGACGAAATCGGAGAGATGGCTCCCCTATTGCAAGCCAAGCTGTTGCGCGTCCTGCAGCAGCGCGAATTCGAACGCGTCGGAGGCACTCGCCTGCTGCCCTTCAACGCCCGCGTTCTTGCCGCAACCAACAAGAACCTCGAGCAGGCCATCAAAACCAGCCAGTTCCGGCAGGACTTATATTACCGGCTGAATGTGGTTAGCGTAGTTCTGCCTCCGCTGCGCGAGCATCGCGAGGATATCCCCCTGCTCGCTCTGTACTTTGCCAATAAGTACGCGGCGAAGTGCAAGCGCGCCTTCAAAGGCATTGCCGCCGAGGCGCGTACTTTGCTCCTGCAATACAGTTGGCCAGGCAACGTTCGCGAATTGGAGAATGCCATCGAACACGCGATCGTGCTGGGTCTCACCGGCGAAATTCTCCCCGAGGACCTGCCCGCCGCGCTGCTCGAGGAACAGTCGCCAGGATTAGACGCGGCGCGCTACCACAACACTCTCAACCAAACCAAGAAACAGCTGGTTCTAACCGCGCTCGAAGAAGCCAACGGCAGCCCCATCGAGGCCGCCCGCATCCTGGGAATTCACCCCAAGTATCTGCACCGCCTGATCCGCAATCTGGATTTGAAATCTGACGTGAAGCGATTCGCGTAGGCGAGCAACCCGCGCCCGCGCAAGAGTGCAAACGGTTCGGGCCGTCCTCGCCCGTGGTAGTCTTCGTAAGAAAGGAAGACTCGAATATGAGAGAGCCTCGCGATTCATGGTTCGCGCTTTACGTGGGATTGGCATTCATGCTCGCATTTATCATCGTGCCCGGTCTCGCGGCGCAAGACGCACCGCCGGTCGTTGGAGAATGGACAGGAACGCTGAATCCGGGGGGCCAAGCTAAGAAGCACGTCGTGGTGCACATTTCCGCTGAGCCGGACGGCAGCCTGCGGGGCACCATCGACTACCCTGATCAAGATGTTTCTGGCGTCCAGATCACCGCCATCACGTACGGGAAGTCAAGTTTGCATTTCGAAAGCACGCCCGGTCAGTGTGTTTATGACGGCACCATGGACAACGACAGCTCAAGAATTACGGGTGTTTGGAAGCAAGGCGGAACGAGTCTGAATCTGGTATTCAAGCGCACACGGTAGCGCTCTCGAATGGCTTTTTTCTTAATGCGACAATGGCCCCAAATGATGGTTGGCGTTGACCGGCCAATGTGCGCTTATGTTTCGGTAGCGGCGAGGGGGTCGAGTTCGTGACTTAGGTTGAGAAGGCGCTGCGAGAGGCGTCGGAGTTTGCGGCGGGACTGTCATCGCGCAGCTCGGCCGATGAAGATCAAGGCCGCCCCAGATGCGGTGGCTCAAGAGTAGGCTGCAGTTCCGCTTCGAGTTTGCCTCTGGACGCGGGAGATGATCCAGGTGCTGTTGCAAATCTCGTCCTTACCAGTCCTATCGCGGCAGATCCTGGAGCTCGCCAACACGCGCGCAACACGATCAAAGTGCATGTAAAAAAAAGCTGGCCGGGGATCACTATCTGACGCGAGTCGGCAAAGGCCGCGGCGCGCGGTATACCTTGAAATAGATGTCATTTTACCCAAGGCCACTGATCGATGAGCACAATGCAACCGGGGCGGTTGATTGGCAGACGCAGCGGACTCAAAACCGGATGCTACTTATCTTTTAGTGTAAGTAAATAAACAAGATAATTGCGTGACGGCAGACGCAGCGGATTTTTAAAGCTTAAGTCCTTGGGGAAAACTGGCGATCCATAACTACACAAATTTCGGTGACTCTGAAATGGCAACTCTGGAGCCGCCTCCGGTACGACACCAGCCGGGAACATATAGAGAATAAATGTACTTGTCTTACCTGCCTCTGGCCCCACTTCGGTCCTCTCTCAGTGGTAATTGCGAGTGAACCATGAGTCCGGCGGAGGATTGGTCGATCCTCGCAGAAAGGAAATAACCATCAAGTAACGCACCGATTGAGTATCCGGCGGATCGGGATGCACCCAAAGCCGATCTCCCAACCGTAGATTGGGAACTTCGGAGATGGGAAGCGTATGCCCGGCGCGTTGTATGCGGACGTCGACCTTCGGTCCGGTCAGGTCAAAAGCGGCGGCATCGGCTCGCAGATTCGCCGGGCAGAAAACCACGAACGATAGAGCGCAAAGAGTGAAACAGAACATCCGAAAACGCTGGGCCGAATAAATCAAAACACCCGTCTCCCTTTTCAGAATCCAGGACAGTCATGATGCGCGCCAACTCGAAGCGGAAAAGCGAAAGACGCGCAAAGCGGGCAAGTCGACGGAAACATCGTTGCTTCATCGTACCGCGGGTTCAGCCATGAGAGCAATGGATTCGCCCTACCGATAGTGCACGATCACACTTGGACCGTGGTGCTCGGTCGCGCCGTTAAATCTCCTGCAAAAACAAAGCGGCGGACATTCGCATGGTCTGCGAACTCCGCCGCTATTCTTCGACGACTGCCTCTACCTTTTGAGAAAGAGATCATTTTGAAGGAGCAACTCGCGGCACGCTGCCTCTTCCAGTGTAGCCCGGCCAGAAAATTGCCGGCCAACGCTGGCACGTTGGATTATTGAAGGTTTGCCCGTTAATCAGGACTTGTGCGCACTCCAAGAAAGTTCGCGGTAATTCACCGAGAGATATAATCTCCGCGTGCGACAACCTATGCGGCATGTAATGGCGCTTCGCGTTTCCAAAGCGGTTCTCGTTTTTGCCATCGCACTTTTCTACATGATTCTGGTCCTAAACAACATCACGGATTACGGCTCCAACTATGAGTTTGTCCGCCACGTCCTGATGATGGACTCAACCCTTCCGGGGAACCACCTCATGTGGCGCGCCGTCAATTCGCCGCTAGTACATACGGTCTTCTACATCGGCATCATCGCCTGGGAATCAGTCACTATGCTTCTATGCTGGTGGGGTGGTGTTCGGTTGCTGAAATCGTATCGTGCGGACAGGGCGCAATTCTCGGCTGCGCTGAACGTCGCCGTGATTGCGCTGACGACGAGCCTGCTGATGTGGTTGGTGGCATTCCTCGATGTCGGGGGCGAATGGTTTCTGATGTGGCAGTCGCAAATATGGAATGGGCAGGAAGAGGCATTCCGAATGTTTACCATTGTCGGTGTGGTGTTTTTGGTTGTGGTGCAACGCGAGCCAACTCCCGATTAGTCGGCAAACCTTCTTTTGGGGGGGTACTTCCCGCTTGCCCGTGATCCAGGAGTTTCTGGAATCGATTCACACAAGCCGGCTTCAGTACTGATTCTCCCAAGCATGCCTTCGCCGGGCACTTGTCCGAGATGATGGATAGGATCGCTAAGGGACCGGAAGACGTGAAAAAATCAGTTAGGGCCGCAGATGAACTCCCAGGAACGCGGATGACCTACAGTGTTTTCTATCGGCGTTCATCCGCTTTCATTGGGGGCACCCACTGGATTCGCGCTGGAAGGACTACGAGATGCGGAAAGGGTTTACGAGAAAACCACAAGGGGACGAGCCCGCGACGCGAGGCAAGAACTACATAACGCGGAGCGGGCTGCAGCGCCTGAAAGATGAGCACCGGTTTCTGCTCACTAAGGAACGCCCGGCTGTGGCGGAGGTGGTGGCGTGGGCTGCCAGCAATGGCGATCGCAGTGAAAACGCCGACTATCAGTACGGCAAGCGGCGGCTACGGCAGATCGATGGGCGGATTCGCTTTCTCACAAAGCGAATCGAAGCCGCGGAAGTGGTGGACTCGGAAGCTCCGAGAGCGGGGCAGCCGGAGACGAGGACATTCTTCGGAGCGACCGTGCGCTATGCCAATGCCGCGGGAGCGGAGCGAGTGGTGAGCATCGTGGGCACCGACGAGGTCGATCTCAACCGCAACCACATCAGTTGGGTGTCACCTCTGGGGCGCGCGCTGATGAAGTCGGCAGCGGGCGACAGCGTAGTTCTCCAAGCGCCGGGCGGCATAGAATACCTGACCGTGCTGGAAGTGTGTTACGAGCGCATTTCTGTGGAACCGTTCCGTGAACCACCTGGATCCGAGGCCTCGGCAAAGAGACTCCCTCGCCGACGCTAATCCACCTGACGAAAAAGAGACGAAACGGCACAGGTGGTGAAAGATCGACGACCGTAATAGCGCGCTATCTCCTGTCACTTGCCAAAAGCCGAGTTGAGTCCTCATAAACGCGCTTATCGCCATCAACTTTCAGAATCGTCGGCAATCCGGAAGTGCGCGCTGAGCAGCGCGTTGTTCAGGAGGGTTGAAGTCCCTCTGGCGCTCAAATGAGGGGCGCCATATCCAAGAAGCGGGGTTCGTAGCCTCGCTGGCCGGAGAAAGCGGAAGGTATGGAGACGTCTAAACGGGCACGAAGGCGAAAGCTGGACACAAGCCAAGACCGACCTGAAGCCACCGCTTGCTGTACTTCGGAGGGCAGGGTGGACGGCGAAGTGCCCTCGGCAGCGCTCGTGCAGGGCGCCGACGGGAACTTCTACGGGACAACCTACGCGGGCGGGACCGAATATGCCTGCGCAGGTGGCTGTGGGACGGTCTTCAAAATCACCCCTGGGGGTACGCTGACCACGCTGCACAGCTTCGTCTATCCTACTGAGGGCGTCCAGCCCGTCGCAGCGCTGATCCAGGCCACCGACGGGAACTTCTACTCGACAACGGAGAACGGCGGGGCCCCCGGCTTTGGCACGGTCTTCAAAATCACCCCAACCGGCACGCTCACAGTGCTATACAGCTTTTGCCCCCAAAAGCGGTTGCACGGACGGCGACTCTCCCACAGCGGCGCTGGTCCAGGCCACCGATGGGAACTTCTACGGGACCACGGTCGTGGGCGGGGCCAACCAGGCATGCAACGATGGTTTTGGCTGCGGAACGGTCTTCCAGATGACTCCAAGTGGCACGCTGACCACGCTGCACAGCTTCGACAACACGGATGGCGCATTCCCCGAAGCAGCACTGATCCAAGACACCAGGGGACCCTGTACGGAACGACCGCAGAAGGGGCCAGCAAGATCGGAAAATACCAGCAATGCAGCGGCATCTGTGGCACGGTCTTCAGCCTGTCTGTCGGTCTGGGCCCATTCGTCGAAGCACAGCCGGGCTCCGGCAAGGTGGGAGCGGCCATCAACATTCTCGGCACCGATCTGACCGGCGCGACCAGCGTCACCTTTAACGGCACGGCGGCTAAGTTCATCGTGGTATCGAGTTCCGAAATCACTACCACCGTACCCTCTGGCGCCACCACTGGCGAAGTCGAGGTGGTAACGCCCAGCGGCACACTTTCGAGCAACGTATCTTTCCAGGTTCCATAGACTATCGGAGACGAATGGAAACGCGGAAACGGCGGGCATGAGACTTACGAGGCTGGCGTTGGGAATTCTGGCAATAGTTGTCTGCCTCGGACCAAACAAGCTCTACGCCCAACGCCAAGCGATCGATGTGAACAAATCCAGTTTAACGATCCGAGTCTTCAAGTCCGGCGCGTTCTCCGCGTTTGCACACGATCACGAGATAACAAGCTCCAATTGACGAGGGGAAGATCGATTCTTCCGCCAGTCCAAGCGTTCAACTGCGCGTGGACTCGCGCAAGATGCGTGTGCTCGACCCGGAGACCTCGGTCGATAAGCGTGCCGAAATCCAACATACGATGGAAGGGACTGCAGTTCTCGATGTCGTGCATTTTCCAGAGATTTCATACCGTTCTACCGCTATAACGAAAACCGGGGACGCTCACTGGGAGGTACACGGGAATCTGAACCTGCATGGAAACAATCAACCGGTCGTTGTGGTGGTTTCCTTCGAGGGAGGCCACTACCGCGGTTCGGCATCTTTCAACCAGAGCAACTTCGGGATAAGTCCCATACGCATTGCGGGCGGAACCGTTAAGATCAAAGACGAAGTGAAAATAGAATTCGATATCGTTCCGGTTCAATGAGGAATATATCTTCTTTTCTATTTGACACTGCATGAGAGCAGCGCATCACGACTGTCCACCATCGCGGTCCAGGAAGACTACCCGGAACGGCTCCCACTGCCTGAACGAATGCATCGCGTGCCACATGCCACAGATTGAGACAACTATCGCGGACGTGAGGTGCACGCCCACACATTCAGGTTCGTAACGCCCGAGATGACGGAAAAGTACGGAATCCCTAACCCATGCACGTCATGTCACACGGACAAATCTACTGCGTGGGCGACCGAGGCTTTGCGTCATTGGCCTGAGCGTTCTCCGTGGAGAGTCCAGTGAGGACAGAGGCCTGAATCGTGGCGGGAGGCCATCTAGGTCTAGGCAGGACGGTTGGCTTCTCCTGACTTTCGATACCCCAGCCCTCCTTGACTCACCCCCCGAAGCCCTCTAATCTGGGAAAGATGGGTTTTGCTAGACGAGTTCTTCTGGCGGTACTCACCGTAGCTGTCGGTGCATACGCATCCGATTGCGGCGGCATGACCACGCCTGAACAGGCGATGCAGTGCTGCAATTCGATGCGGTGCTCTTCACACGGTCATCATGGTCAGGAATGTTGCAAGACCATGCCAGCGATTCACGCTGCCATCGGCCAGCCCCCATCCGTGCAGGGCATTTCCTTTTCCCCCGTCACGTTCGCCGTAGTGCAGTCGTTTAACGATGCTCAAAGAACAGAGTCTTCCGCCCGCATGATTGCGGAGTATTCACACGCTCCGCCAGCGTCCTGCTCAACAGCCATCCTGCCTTTGCGTATCTAGTCTGACCTCCAGTCGGCTTCCCAGCGTCACGGAGACGTGTGCTCGGGAAGTTCCCATCTTCGCTGGAGGAAAAGCTGTGAGATTAAGAAGGGTATTCCGTAATAGTTGCGGAAAGTGGGCATCGCTTTTGTTCGTCGTGTTGCTTTGTGTTTCAACAACCAGAGCACAGGGTCCTGCACCCGAAACGGCACCGCCGTTGTTTCCCGGTGGCGGACTCGTTTCCTACAACTCGATCTTCACCACACGCGGTCTGATGCCGCAATCGGCAGCGAAGATTCCCGCGACGGCCCGACCTACGTTTGCACACGATGGAGATTTCAACTTCACGTGGGGCTTCTATCGCAATTTCGATCTGACGATTCACCTTCCGGTTGTCACGAATCACTTTGATATGCCGAGCACCCCGACCGTCGGAGGAACAGGTCTTGGCGATGCCATGGTGCTCGTAAAGTACCGTTTCTATCGTCATGATTCGCAACGAGGGACAACGCAGGCATCTGTCACCCTTGGCCCCAAGATTCCGACGGGTCGGACAGACTTAACAGAGAGCAATGGAAGTCCGCTCCCTGCCAGTTTGCAGCCCGGCTCGGGTTCGACCGATCTCTTCCTCGGAGCGAATTGGACTTACACGGGGCTTTTCAAAGTTAGGCGTCTCGTAGCGGATGAGGATTTCCATTCCCTTATCCGCTCACAGGGGACACAGCAAACTCAGCTCGGCAGTGACCTCGAATCACGCTTCTGGCTGTCGTACAGGCCATATGAATCGAAGGACGGAGCACGTGAATGGTTCATTGGGCCCGTGTTGACTTGGCTGCACTCTCAGGATGACCGCATCGCCGAGGTCACTCAGGGAGGGAGCGGTGGCGATGTTTTGCTGGCAGGAATTACGACCTACATTGGCGTGCGTCCCGGAATGCACGCTTGGCTTGGAATGGATTGGGACGTGGCACATTCCACGGGTGCAGCGTTCATGCCTGTGAGGCGTCACATCAGTCTTGGGATTACGCAGCAGTTTCGATTACATCTCTAGCGAAAGGAGGAACGATGAACAGGAAAAGAGTTGCACTACTTGTCCTGCTCGGTTCGATGGTCGTTGTGCCTGTGGCTCAAGCGCAAATCAAGCACATCGAAATGCGTGTTGAAGGCATGACATGAAACTTTTGAGCATACGGGGTGAAACAAAGCCTCGGACGCCAGTCTGGCGTTCAAAAAGTAGAAGTTAGCTTGCTGGATGGAAAAGTCGATGTTACCCCCAAGGAGGATGGGCAGATTGACCCTGCTCAACTTCTAAAGGCGACATACGACAGCGGTGTCAGCGTAGCCGAATTGGACATGACCGCACGCGGGAAAATAGTGAAGGACTCGTCGGGCAATTTTGCCATTCAGGTTGCACCGAATCAGTCATTCGCGCTTGCCCCAAACGACCTGTCGAAAGGGCTTGAACCGCTTGTAGATGCTGCGACGTTGGTCACCGTTCGCGGTCAGTTGTACACGAAACCCACAGGGAAGAAGAAGGCGGATGCTTCCGCTCCCCTGAGGCTGGTGATTCTTGAAGTGCAGAAGAAGGAATAGATGCTGAGACCATGTCTGCTGTTTCTGAGCCTCGGAGCGGCTGGACTTGCCGGATGTAATCAGCATCCGGCGAGTCCCACTCAGCCGAAGGAGCCCGCAATCGCGGCAGGTGAAATTGGTTCACGCTTGCCCGATTTCTCAGTGAAGGACTTGCAAGGACAACCGCTGTCCTCCACTCATCTTCGCGGAAAGGTCGTGCTGGTTGATTTTTGGGCGACGTGGTGCCAGCCCTGCAAGAAAGAGATGCCGGGCTACCAGAAGCTCCTAGACCGCTATGGCTCTCTCGGAGTCGTAGTGATCGGATTCAAATTCGAGACGATGCCGGATATGGAAGACCCCCTTCAGTTTGCGAGCAAGATCGGGGTTCGCTATCCGCTGGCGGTTGCGACTGAGGACGTGAAGCAGAGGTTTGGTGGCATCGAAGGATTGCCGACAACGATGATCTATGACCGTCAGGCCATACTTCGGACGAAAGTCGTTGGGTTTGAGTACACCGATAATATCGAGTCGGCGCTAAAGCCGCTCCTCTAGGCATTCGTGAGTTGTTCCACAAGTATACCGGGCTGACTGGCAACGCCGCGAGTTTCTCGGGCATTCGATTCATGCACTTGCGGCCGCTGAGCAGGAACCCTTTTGAACCACTGGGGCTAAGAGCCTATTTTCGCTCGGGTTGCCGGGGAAACGCATTATAAAAGGGCGCCCCTTTGAGGTAGGTTTTGAGTATGCAGCAAAACTCTACCGAAAGGAGCACCCCTATGGACATTAAGTATATCGGCATGGACATTCACAAGGAAACGATTTCGATTGCGGTGATGAACGGCGACGGAAGAGTGGTACTGGAGTCGATCATCGAAACCAAGGCGAGCACGATCTTGCAGTGTATCCAGGCGACCCTATCCCGCTGACGCCGAAGACCTTTCAAATCCTTCTGGTTCTGGTCCGCCACAGTAAAGAGGTAGTCACCAAAGACGACCTAATGAAAGCGGTTTGGCCGGACACTTTTGTGGAGGAGGCCAACCTCAGCCGCAATATCTTCATGCTACGAAAGGCGCTGGGCACAAGTCCCCAGGACCATCGCTACATCCTTACCGTGCCCGGAAGAGAGTATCGTCTTGCAGAGAATGTGCGCTTGGTGCCGGAGTACGAGCTCAGCATTGTCGCGGCGAACCATTCCAAGGTGCAGGTGCAGGTCGCGGAAACGAAATCTCGGGGATGGGTCGCGGTAGCTGGGATCCTGCTGCTTGTCGCCGCCGCGGGCACAACGCGGTTTTTCCTGCACCGCACCACCGTTCTCAGTGAAAAGGACACAGTTGTGCTCGCCGATTTTGCCAATTCCACCCCTCCTGGCACCAACTAACCCCACAGAATAAGCAGCTAAATGATGGCAGTTCAGCGTACGAGATCATTTGTGACAGACGCCGCATCTATTACACATTTATGGTTCTCGGACGCGCTACATAGCGCAAGAACGATTTCTCTTGCGTGCTTAGCCACAGAGTCGTCGGTAGTCGTTATTTGCGACTCAACGACGTTCATGCTAGACTAAGCTAATTAGACTTAGTTTAGGCAAAAACTATGAAAACGGTGAACATTCACGAGGCGAAAACGCAGCTCTCGAAACTCATAGAAGAGGCGTCAAAAGGCGAGTCGTTTATCATCGCCAAGGCTGGCAAACCCGTCGTAAAGGTCACCGCCCTTAGCGCTCCAACCGGCGCTCAAGTGCGGCGGCTCGGTTTCATGGCGGGGCAGATCTCTGTGCCGGACGACTTTGACCGAATGGGCAAGGAGGAGATTGAGCAAATGTTCGGCGGTGGCGCATGAAATTTTTACTGGATACACATCTGCTCCTCTGGGCTGCCGCCGAACCCCGCCGCTTCTCAAAACAAGCTCGCGCCCTGATCGACAATCCGGACAACGATCTTCTCTTCAGTGCGGCTAGTTTATGGGAAGTAGCGATTAAACGCGGGTTAGGACGGGCAGATTTTAAGGTTGATGCGCGTCTCCTGCGACGCGGTCTATTGGATAACGGGTACGGCGAGTTGCCAATCGTCAGCGATCACGTCGTTGCCATCGATAGCTTGCCACCGATTCACAAGGATCCCTTCGATAGGATCTTAGTGGCACAAGCGACTGTCGAGGGGGTTACGCTGCTGACCGTCGACTCCGTGGTGTCGCAGTACCCCGGTCCAATCAAGGCAGTCTAGCGATTCCAGAATGCGGTCCCGTTCCACCGCGGTTCTTGAGTCGCGACGTGGACTTCACCCGTGATCGGTTTCGGGCAATCGGCTCTTTCCTCATGCGAGTTTCGCAGCTCGTGGGATTCGTTAGCAAGTAGTCATCTTTGGCCTCTTCCCCCAAGGGCAGCTATCGCCGTATCGCCGGAGATCAGGAGCCGTGGCAGTCTTCGCAGTCGGTCGGTAGGCATAGCTCTACTCGTCTTGGCCATCATCCCTTTTGGCGACATGTCAATCATTCTGGGGTCGGGCGGGTCGAAGTCGCGAGCGTTCTCAATTCATGGCGTAACCTGCGCGGTGATGCTTGTCGTCGGCCTCTGGTTGATCCATGCCATTTGAGAGAAATGCCTCTGACCGTTCTTGTCGACCGTGAGGGTCGGATCGCGATCAGCCATGCTGGAGTTGTCGATCCATTGGTCTTCGAAGCCGACATCAACGCGCTCCTCGCCGAATAGGTGAGCGTTCAGCTTATTTTGCCCACAGGTGCGAATTCGTCCCGATAAGTCGGCTTCCCTTGGCGCTGAGTAAAGTCCTCACCGCCCAACGACATTTCCCGCACGAAGTCGAGCATTCTAGCCGCCATAACGGCGGAGGCTTTCCCGGAGAACGTCGCGAGTTTGTTGGACGCGCTGTGCCCGCTTGCCTTGGGGGTATTGCTGAGTTGGAGCTCCCGCTGTTGCACTTCGTGATTTGCCATTGTGATTTCTAAGTCCTCTTTGTTCCTGAAGCTCAAAATCAAAAGCAAACTGAGAGGGAGAACAATCCCTCCTCTAGCGATTGGTTGGTCACTGCTCGCGCGTTTATCAGGGGGCTAGCCAGCCGTCAACGTAGTGTCTGCGACTCGGGATGCTCGCAGCGAAGCACTACAACAGGGCGGGCTTGATCTGCCCAGCGATGCCTCCCTCGCTCACGGTCGCAGCGCCAACTTGCCGCGGGCGTGGCGCAATTCGAGCTGTCGGTACGCCTCCCGCACGTCGTCGAGGGCGAAGACTCCGGCAATCGGCACTTCCAGTTCACCCCGCGCGACGAGCTCGGCTAACTCGGCGACTACCGCTGCGGTCGCGGCATCCGCGCCGCCTGCCGACTGGACCCCGAACCGCTTCACCGCTTCGAAATCGGCGATGGTGTCGATCCTGTCGGGTGGGAGTCTGAGGTCTTCGACCGCCATAGCGACATATCCTCCACCGAAGAAATCCAGCAGGGCATCGATATGTCCAGACTGTGCTGCGGCGCGCAGCCGGGCCGGCAGGTCGTCACCATAGTTGACTGGGACCGCGCCATGGTCAGCGAGCCAGACATCGTTGGACAAAGCCCGGCGATGCCGAGGACCGTGGCCCCGGCGCGTCGGGCGAGTTGAACCGCGATCGAACCCACACCGCCAGCGGCACCCGCGATCGCTACCGTATCTCCCGGTACGAGGCGCACCGCCCGCACCGCGGCGTAGGCGGTTACCCCTGCAACAAACAGCGAACCGGCTACCTCCCACGGCACCGTGGCTGGCCGCGGCGTCAACTGATTCGCCGGCACGGTCACGTACTCGGCGTGGCTGGATCGCCGCATGGAGAAACCGATTACCTCATCGCCGACAGCGAAACCGCTGACGCCGGGACCGAGTTCGGCCGCCACCCCCGCCAAGTCGCTGCCTTGACCGGACGGAAACGTCGCCGGAAATAGGTGATGCAGCGCGCCACTCCGCATCACCGCCTCACTCGGATTGATGCCGGCTGCTCTGACCTCGACGAGGACCTCACCGGCTCCCGGAACAGGGCGGGGCACGTCGCGCACCTTGAGGACGTCAATGCCGCCGTACGAATCGAACTGCACTGCTCTAGGCATGAAGCGCGCTCCAATCCTGCGTCTTTGCCCAAGACTCAAAGTCGCGGAAGGCGACGTCGGGGAACTCACGGCGGAGCGCGGCGCGATCCACCGTAAAACCGACGCGGTCGAACCATTCGTACATCTTGACGGCATCCTCGCCCATGCGCTGGCGGATGACATCGAGCGGAACCTGGTAATAGCTAAAGGGGCGCCCGGTGACGCGCGAGAGAATGGCCATGGCGTCATTCCCGTTGAGCTCGTCTCCCGCGAGGTCGAAGCGCTTGCCCGTGAAGCGACCGGCGTCCTCGAGGACGCGAACGGCGACCGCCCCAATGTCCGTAACGGCAACTTGCGCGAGCTCTCTTGTCGCCGGGAGTGCCGCCGCGTAGATTCCTTTCGCGAGCTGCTCTTTCATGAAATAGAGGTTCTCCATGAAGGAAACGGGCGCGAGAATCGTTGCGCGGACGCCGATTTTGGCGATGTGCTTTTCGACCTCGTACTTGCTGTCGAAGTGCGGAACGCCCGTCTGTCGGTCAGCGGAGCCGACGGACGTGAAGACGAGATGCACGCCTACTGCCTTGGCCGCATCGGCGGCAGCAATACCTTGCCCTGTCTCGGTGTCCGTGCCTCCGGACGGCATTGTCATCGCGAAGAGAGATGTCGCTCCTTCGAGCGCCTTTTTGATCGCAGCAGTGTCTTCGAGCGACGCCGCAACGAGTGTCGCCCCGGCGTGCGCGAGCGACTTTGCGTGGCTTGAGTTGGGGTCGCGCGTGACTGCGCGGACTTTGTGGCCTCGCTCAAGCAGGCCTCGCGCGACCGCACCGCCTTGTTTACCCGTGGACCCTGTGACAACAACCGTGAGTTTTTGCGTCATGTTTTGATTCCTTTCTCCCGCGGTCAAACCCGCGGCTGCCAGCGCGACTGGAACAATCCGGAAAACGCCGGTCGCACGTCGATGAAGATTGCGGCCCACAGTGCAGCCACGAACAGCGCCATTGGAAGTCCGCTCGGGGCCATCGAGGCGTGGAAAACAAGGATGTTGACAATCACCGGCGCCAACACGGCCACCGCCAACGGTACGTAACGGTTCACCAGCAGAAGCACACCGGCGATGACCTGAAACGCAAAGATCACCCACAGGTAATGCGAGACATACAGGGCGCCCATGAACTGTCCAGCTATGCCCCCCGGTGGAGGAAGGGGAATGAAGTTCAGGAAGCCGTTCAGCCCCATAACAAGAAAGATCACGCCCGCAAGATATCGGGCGATTACAGAGACGGTTCTCATAACCATGTTCTCCTTTTCGAATCGGCGCCAAATGTATGGCGTCAATTATATTGATGTCAATATAATTGATGAATGTATACTTACGAGAGATTCAGGTTTTTATGACCCGGAGACTTCAAGGTACGGACCACGTCTGGTTAGTAATGATGAAGGCGATGCGCGCCCTGACAAGGTACGCAACCGCTGGTATTGAGGAGACCGGACTCGGCCTCTCGGATTTCGGCGTGCTGGAACTCCTGCTGCACGAAGGGCCTTTGCCGGTCAACACGATAGGCCCAATCGTAGATCTGACCCCAGGCTCGATCAGTATCGCTGTCGATCGCCTCGTCGGGAAGGGCTTGGTCAGCCGAGTCGAGAGCGCCGAAGACCGACGCGTTCGAATAGTTGCCCTCACCCCACGTGGCAAGGATCTCATCGTTTCCGCCTTTCGAAAGCATTCCGGGCAGATGAAGAAAGTATTCTCCGAACTGAGCCCGGAGGAGCTTCGTAGCCTTGAAGTTAAGCTTAAGAGAGTCGGCAAGCGCGCTGCCGCGCTGATGAAGAAGCGTTGAGCGGCTCCATGCCAGCCCGCGTTTTATGGTGGACTCTAAATGCTGTGTTCCTTAAGCCAGGCGGGGGCATCGATCAAGAGATCAAGAGATAGAACTCCAGATCGAGCGCAGTAACGGAAAGTTGGCTGTGGCAAGCTGTCCTTTAACCTTCCAATAACGATTCCTTAACGCTTCTAATCAAAATGCCGTAGTCATAGCCGCGTTTTTTCTTCACGTCTCCCGCTAGCGCAAGATCGTGCTCTAAAGATCGAGCATCATCCATGTTGGCGCATGGTCGCTCGCGTTTTCCTGTCCACGAGCCCATCGGTCAACACCGCCGTCTACGAGCCGGACCGACAAATTCGGTGAGAGCAGAAAGTGATCGAGTCGCATGCCTTTGTCCTTCTGCCACCGTTCAAATTTGTAATCCCAGAATGTCCAGAGCGGCCCGTCCGGATGTAGCTTCCGCATGGCGTCGGTCCAGCCTTGAGCCAGCAAACGCGCAAAGGCCTGTCGGCTCTCGGGTTGGATCAACGCGTTGTTATCCAGTGATCGAGTCGGATAGATGTCTTGCGGAGTCGGCACGACGTTGTAGTCACCGGCTAACACCACGGGGGCTCCGCTCTCCATGAGTTCGGCGGCGTGGGCGATCGGGCGCTCGACCAGGCCAACTTGTACTTGAATTTCGGTCCAGGCTGCGGATTCCCATTGGGGAGGTAGATGGAAGTGATCAGGACTCCCTGAACCG
>CAVQNY010000046.1:0-188730 GCA_963714225.1 uncultured Acidobacteriaceae bacterium
TCGTAAGCGTCGGAGCAACCCACCTAGTCAATCCGCAGAGCCCGTGGTGAAATGCGGCTATGGATCATCAGACGAACGTAGCCACGGCAAAACGACGGACACGGAAAGAGATTCGGCAGATTGTGGCGGAGTTTGCAACTAGCGGCATGCCACAGAGTGAATTCTGCGGCAGTCGAGGAATCTCGCGCAGTACTCTCGATCGTCATCTGATAAAACAACGTGCCCAGGATCAAGCAAGCAGGGCAGGCAATCGATTGTTGGCGGTAGAGATAAGGGCAGCGAGCGGGAGCTCGGCGAGCACTAGCAGCGGGTTGGTGGTGGGGTTGACCAGCGGGCGCAGGATCGAAGTGAACCGGGACTTCGATGCGGCCACACTGGAGCACCTGCTGACGGTGTTGGACAAGGTATAGGGCGATGTTCGGATTTGGGCCAGCGACGCGGATCTACGTGGCCACCGGAGCCACGGACATGCGCAAGGGATTTAATGGTTTGTACGGTTTGGTGCGCGACCATCTAGGCTGCGATCCCGAGAGCGGCCACGTATTCTTGTTCACCAATACGCGGCGCAATCGCCTGAAGTTGTTGGTATATGACCATAGCGGACTATGGATATGCTCGAAAAAATTGGACGGAGGAAGGTTTGGCTGGCCGGGAGCAGACACTTCGGAGACGAAGATCGTACTGAGCCACGAGGAACTGGCGCTGTTGTTGGGGGGCATTGATTTGACAGAGACGCGACGGCGGAAATGGTATCGCAAGCCGCTCATGGAAGAATCCGATAAGTTACGAATGCCAGCATAAACACTGGCGATTTCGTTCACTTATCCACAGCCAGATCTGTTATCAAAGAAGCATCGTGAGTGCGACTCCACCGGCTGCCGCGATGCCCACTGCTGACGCAGAGCGTTGTTTCCCCGTCGAACTTCTCGAACAACTGAAGGAGCAGCTTCCCCAGGCTTTGTTTGCCACTCTGAGCGACAGGGTTGCGACTTATGAAGAGCAGTTCGGGGCGGCGTCGAAGCAGTTAGATACACGTCGAAGCAGTTAGATACAACGTCGAAGCAGTTAGATACAACCAGGAGCGAGTTACAGTATGCGCGACTGAAGATCCAGGTGCTGGAAGAACATCTGCGTCTGCGGCGGATCGCCAAGTACGGACCAGGCAGTGAAAAGCTGAGTAATCTCCAACTGCAGTTACTGGAGGAAGAGCCCGGGGTCTCGAAGCAGGAAGTTCAGGCGGAGAGCGAGCGCGAGGGGTTGCCGGCACCGGACGGCGAGAAGAAGCGGAAGCGGCGCGCGCATCCCGGCCGGCAGACCTTTTCCGCAGATCTGCCGCGGGTGGAGAAGATCGTCGCTTGCACGGCCGAGCAGTGCGTATGCGGAAAGTGCGGCGCGGAAACGAAAGTGATCGGCTATGACGAGAGCGAAGTGCTGAAGCTCAAGCCGGCCGAGTACTACGTGGAAGTGACCAAGCGCGAGAAGCGCGCCTGCAAGCAGTGCGAGGAGCAGGGCGTCGCCATGGCGCCGCTTCCCCCGCGCATCATCGACAAGAGCCTGGTGGCCGACGAGGTGATTATCGACACCATCGTCAGCAAGTATGCCGATCACTGCCCACTCTATCGTCAGAGCGCCATCCTGCTGCGCGATGCGGGCATCGAGATCACGCGGGCCACGATGTGCGGCTGGGTGATGACGGTCGGCGAGACGCTCTCCCCGGTGGTCGATGCCATGCGCAGGGAGTTGCTGGCCAGCGGTTACATCCAGGCCGACGAAACCCCGATCGATGTGCAGACGCACGACAAACGAGGTAAGAACCATCAAGCCTACCTCTGGCAGTACGGAACGCCGGGGGCTGGGGCGGTCTTCGATTTTCGCATGAGCCGCGGACGCGAAGGGCCGAAGCAGTTCCTCGGCGCCTTCGCGGGCATTCTCCAAACCGACGATTACATAGCCTACGAGCGCGGCCTGGGCGGGCCTGGGATGGTGCACGCCTGCTGCTGGAGCCATGCGCGAAGGAACTTTGTGGATGCGGTCAAACTCAACCCGCAGGACGCCGGCTCGATTCGCGCGGTCGAACTGATAGACCAGCTGTTTCTGATCGACGCCCAGGCGCGCGAGGAGAAGATGGATCAGGCCGCACGTCATCTTCTGCGCCAGGAGAAAGCTCCTCCACTGCTCGCCAAAATCCGGGAACACATCCTGGCCACGAGCAAAACCGTACTGCCCCGCAGCAAGGCGGGCCAGGCGTGCAACTACACGCTGGAGCTTTGGATGAAGCTGACCTGCTTCCTCGACCACCCGCAACTGGAGCTCAGCAATAACGTGGCCGAGAACTCCATGCGTCCGGTGGCGACTGGACGCAAGAACTGGATCCATATCGGCAGCCCTCAAGCCGGCCCGCGCGTAGCCGCCATTCTCTCCGTTATCGAAAGCTGCCGCCGGCTCGCCATCCCGGTGCGAAAATATCTGGCCGACATCCTGCCCGGTCTGGCCGACACATCCGTAAAGAACGTCACCGGACTCACGCCCAAAACCTGGGCGGCCAAGACACACTCCTGAAGACTTCTCTCATCCCTCTCGCCCCGCCGTCAACCGTGTACTTGGCCGTACGGATACGTTTGATCTGCGAACAATTCAAGGAATCGGGTCATTCACCTCGCCGCAGGTGAGATAGCCCTTTTTCTTTCCTGAGTCAACGAGTTTCGCAATGTCGCCAAGAGCCAAGCTGAATCCTTTTCAGCGCTGTCCTGCATGGGCAAAGGGTGCTTTTGTTGATCTGCAGCGGCAGCTGCGACTGAAAGCGCGGGAAATCCAAAACTGAAGCGATGCTAGCGCGGGGTCCAGCAACTTCCAAACTGAGACACAGGGGGGAGTGAAATCCATGGGCGAGAAATTCCGGGAGAATTGCGGTGCGAAGGAAGTGAAGAAGTATTACTGAATTCAACCCTGTCGGGTTCGAATCCCACTCGCGTTTCAAGTTCCCTGCATTTGCTAGAGTGTCATGATGGAGGCTTTCTCCAAATCTTGGAGATGCGGTGATGTATTCACCGCTGTGTCGAGAAGTGCACTCATGAACTGTCCTTGTGCCACCAAGAACGCTCCGCTAATGTAGCCAGCAGCCAATATAACCACCCCGACGAACAAGCCGCAGAGCAAGTGAAACCAGTTGACTGGAGCGTACTGAATGGGATTGCTTGGGACGCTCACGACCACACCGCCAAGAGTCACTGCACCGGCCAAAGCGAGTGCCCCCTGCTTTACCAAGTTCCCCAATCTGATTGTGGCTGCTGCTATGCCGTAGGCATTTTTGTAGCGATCCGCCAGCCGACCGAAATAGCCTCTAGCAGTTGCCATTGCCGCTCCCATTGACCCTCCCAAGTCGCCCCATCCCATCAGTGCGAATGTCAACAGTATGTCACCGCAAATCCCAAAGAGGCACGTTACGAGGGTAATGCCCCCCTCACATCTGCACATTGGTAGCTAATGCCAAGAAGCAGGTTGTGTTTCAAAAGGGGTCTCTTTGGGTGCAATTAAAAGTGCGAGTCAGTTATGCCGCTTGCTTATGCACGTGCACGTTGCTCTTGGTGGAAGATGGAAAACCTAAAAAAGATGATCGCTCTACGGGTCTTGCGAGCGAACGGATGTTGGGCAGATTACTTTAGAGATTGTCAGGCCTGTGTCTGCGAGTGGATCCAAGCTGTGGGTGTGAGTTCGGGGGCGCGCTGGATGGATGTGTTGGCGAGTCCCGGGAGGATGGTGCCGAGGTAGTCGCGCACCGGAATCTTGAGCCGGCGGCAACTTTCAACCACCGACAGGATGGCGGCCACACGCGGCCCAGCCTGCTGGCTGCCGATGTGGATCCAGTTCTTGCGGCCGATCGCCACCGGACGAATGGAGTTCTCGGCCAGGTTATTACTGAGCTCCAGTTGCGGGTATTCGAGGAAGTGGGTCAGCTTCTTCCACAGCGTCTCTCACGATGCTTCTTTGATAACAGATCTGGCTGTGGATAAGTTAACGAAATCGTCAGTGTTTATGCTGGTATTCGTAACTTATCAGATTCTTCCGTGCGCGGCTTGCGATACCATTTCCGCCGCCGCGTCTCAGCCATATCAATGCCCCCCAGGTTTCCGGGGCGGATTCGATGTTCCGGCGCTATGCCCATCGTCTCCGAGTTGGACCTTCGGACGGCTCTCCGGGCGATTCAGGCATACCTCGCGGCGGCGAAAGACAACGTAGCCGAGATGGCAGCAAATTTCTCTTCACTGACAATTCACGGACAAAAGTCAAAGGGCACCCTTCGCCGGCTGTCCTAAGTGATTGAAAAATGGTGCGCCCTGAGAGATTCGAACTCCCGACCTTCTGGTTCGTAGCCGGAAAACGGCGTTTGCTCCCTTTAGTCCGGCGTGACCCACGCCGAAGCCAAGTGCCTGAAAATGCAGCGCTCGCGCCACTCTCCGGTGCCCTCCGTCGTCGCCTGCTTTCACTCGCTTTTGCTCCCTGGTGTGGCACAGTTAAGGCACAGGGTCGTCGGGGAATCGAGAATACACCGTCTTGAGATGGCTGAAATGGCGTGTAGGCGTGCTGGAGGCTCACGAGCCTCCGGAATCGACGCCGCGCATTCTTTGCGGCCGTTCGATCGCCGAGATATTGGTGCGCGAACACGACGCCGAGCGCGTCGGCGAACGACTGATCAGAATGGTTCGCGGGAATGCAGTCGGCGCGATCCGCCGGGCCAGGGAGCTTCGCAAGCAAGAGAAATCTACAGCACCGCCACGGTTGTCGCGGCAGCCTTTTCTATTCTGCGCGAGCTGTCACAGGCGCATGATCTTCCCATCTCCCGACCCAGCAAAAACAAGTGAACGTCCGCGTCTGTGGCCCACGGAAACATGGACAGAAATTTGTCTTCATCTTGGATGCGGCGCTGTATTCCGCTATGGAGCACGAGACCTCCGTGCTCAGTCGATTCCTCGAACCATGGCCCTAGATCTCGCAGATCGTGAATACCCTCTGGTAATTCGGCAATGGCGCCGAGTGAAATTTTTATGCGCGGAACCGCACTGCAGGCTTCAAACCACACTACTCGTGTGCATAACGTCAGCCATCGCCGCGCAGAGGCTAGTCTCCACGATATTCGAGCAGCCCAGAATCTGGCGTTGCCCGGCTGGTCATCCGGTTGTTTATGGAAAGGTTCAGCAAGAACAGGTCTGGTCATTGGAGTGACTGTTGGAGCGACGAAACCCATCGTACCCCCACCTTTCGCAATTTCTTTTAGAGGATTTCCGCTACCGGGACAGCGCTCGATTAATTCGCCGCAAGATATCGCCTTCTAATACCTGATCGATTCGGCCAAGCGTGTCGTTTTTTAACGCCTGATCGATTCGCCCAAGCGTGTCGTCTGCGGGCGCTCGCATAGGCATCACGATCGGATCTTCTCTCCGCCGTGGAGCGCTGCTTTCCGTAACGAGCTCAAAACGAAGCCCGGCATCGGTCATTTTTGCGCGGTAGGCGTTTTCGTTGGCGCTCATGCGCCCACCGCCGCTTGCTGGAGTGGGATGACCTGCTCCAGCGAACGAATCTGCTCATCGGTCAACAAATCGGTATTGATGCACTCTCCGAACCAATGGAACAGGTCAGCGTTGGCGAGCAGGGTTGGGAAGATCCGGGGTTTGATGCCAGCGGCGAGATCCGGCTCGATATCCGCCAGGTACGCATCAAAGGCCTGTTCTTCGGCGACCGCCTGGCCCAGTTGAGTCAAGGCCTCCGCAAGTTTGCGAATGATGGGCTGTCTGTCTACTCTTAGCGATTCGCAAATGTGTGCGATCGCTACTTTTTTCTGCATACGGACTTCTTTTTCCTGCAGCTCGATCGCGCCTTTCAGCAATTCGATCAGGACCTGCTCGTCATCGAGCGCTCTGATCGTTTTCAGATCGTCTTCTGGTACCTGTGGCTTTGGTGTTTCGGCGCACACTTCCCTTAGTAGGCGCTCATCCACCATGCCTTGGGTGATCACCTTGCGCAAAACAGCATCCCATTCGGCAGTATCGAAATAGCGGAATAGCCGCACTCCTCGCGTGATGTATTGCCGCGCGGCGGCCGAAGCACGAGTGAGCTGCATTTCGATACGGACCGCTTCATTCTTGTGCGGCGCGATCTGCTTCTTAAGCTCTTCCAGTTTGGCGGCGGCATGTCGATAGCCCTCATGCGCGTCCAAGCGGATCGTCGGTCGCCTCGTTGCTGTTTCATTTTTCCCTAGCTTCATGTTTCTCCCTCGCTTTGCTTTTGTTCCGCGCAAACTTAGATCGAGAGGATCGCGAACTCCTCGCGCATTAGCTCAATTTCCGCTCTCCTCGCGAATGGTGCAAGATCGAAGCTCGCCGCCAAGGCCCGGGCCCTCTTTTCCTCTTCAGGATCGCTCCGGATCACACCATCCGCAAAGCCGTACTCGACCGCCTCCGTCGCGTTCATCCAGGTTTCCGCATCCATCAGGGCCTGTACCTCGTCTGCTTTCATCCCGCTGCGCTTCGAGTAGATATCGCGCATCGTGGATGACACCAGATCGAGAGTCTTCCCCATCTTTCTAAGTTCGGCCGCATTGCCCATACAAATACCAGAGGCATTGTGCAACATCATCAAAGCACTCTCGGACACGAAAATATCGTCGCCCGCCATGGCGATGGTGAAGGCTGCCGAAGCTGCCAGTCCATCCACATAGCACTCGACCGGGGCTTGGTGTTGAGTGAGCAGAGAATATATCGTGGAAGCCTCGAAGGGATCTCCGCCGGGCGAATTGAGGCGCACGCGGATCTTCTTCAGGTTCTTCCCCGCTTCATCGAGCTTCTGCTTGACCGCTTCGGCCGTGACTCCGCTGCCCCAGAAGGATTCTCCGATCGAGTCATAAACCAGGAGCTCGAGAGTGTCGCCCTGTTTCGCGGCGGCGAAGATGCGGTGCGATGCG
Organism: uncultured Acidobacteriaceae bacterium; assembly: GCA_963714225.1. GTDB lineage: Bacteria > Acidobacteriota > Terriglobia > Terriglobales > Acidobacteriaceae > Sulfotelmatobacter. The sequence goes on from CAVQNY010000046.1 coordinate 6,956, forward strand.
CCGCGACGAGATGCCTGCGTGCTCATTTCAGTTTGAACCTTCGCGAACACATGGCGGGCGACGCTCAAATCGGGCACTCACTCCTAATTTGAACTTGTCACCCGCGCCCGGTCGGCCGTCGGGCCGCCTTGCTAGGCTTAATCGTAGCGGCGAAATGCAGCGCGCGGGGAGCACGAAAGTAACGCTTCCGTTAAAACATTCCCGCTTCCGTTTGTAAAACATTGGCGACATGCGGGGCTACTGCACTTTCGCGGACGGCTGCGACTTCAAGGGCTGTGTCAGGCGGCTCCAGGGATCGTTTTTCGGCGCTTCGGGCTTTTGCGCGTGCACGCGGCTGCGATCGGCGGGGGTCATGCCGAAGGATGTCAGGTAGTTTTTTAGAAGCAGCCTTTCGGCGGCTGTTGCTCTTTTTCTTCTGCAACTCACCAGGAGGCAAGCAGCCTCCTCCATAGCCACACGGTCGGAATTCGCGGCCACTCCTGGCGCAAGCAGGCTGGCAATGTATCGCCAAGCTGCTTTTTCATCACGATCAAGTTCTTTGGGCGGTTCGCCAAGGTCACCGGTGGGCTCGGGTTCGTTCGCTCGCGCTCGTTTGCGTTCGGGATGCCTAAGGAATGCGCCGCGGGCTTTCAGCTTCGCAGTTGGAACTCTAGGTTGCGGCATTTACTTCTAGAATAGCTCATCTCTTAAGCATTCTCCGTTTCGACCTCGAAATTGTCGAACTGGAGCAGCGCGTGCGGCCCTTGACGGCGGTCGTCGCCGCCAGGTCCCCAGAGAAATGGGTGGCTCCCCCCCGGGGGGGCTGCCTAAGCAGCTCGATCCAGACGGGTTAGACCGCTTCCTGAAGGAGCGGCTGATCGGTCGTCGCCGCCAGGTCCCCAGAGAAATGGGTGGCTCCCCCCAGGGGGCTGCCTAAGCAGTTCGATCCAGACGGGTTAGACCGCTTCCTGAAGGAGCGGCTGATCGGGCTTCGATCCAGGCATGCGGCGCAACTTAGCGCTGGGGTGTCGGAGTTGCATCATGGTCGCGAGCGCGATGGAGTTGGTCTCATCGTCGATGAGCAACTCGCGAAAGAGTTCCCACGCTGCAACGTACAAATGGCCCTTGTCGACAGGCGGCATGCCCGTGGCCAGCGAATTCATGCAGGGGACGCAAAAGGGAAACCGTTTTGCGCGCGACTTCAGACGCGGACGCATCCCAACACTGCTCGCGAACAGAAACAACGCGATCGCCGGATCTCCAGTGACGTTAATTCCGCCAGGTGCTTTCAACGGTGTGCGGCACATCAGGCAAGGTTGGGTTTCCATCTTCTCGAATTCTAGCCGCTAGCGGCTGGACTAGGAATCTGCAGAGTAAATACCCCTTGCGCCGGCGTCTGATTTCTTTCTCCCTTCTCCGCCACGCGCGTGAGGAGTGCCTGCTTTGCCACTTCCGCTCACTCTTCGAATCACGCGACCATCTGGCAAAGGAGGCAAGCATGGATCTCGGACAAACGATTCAAACCTACAACCCCACTCAGGCACTGAAGCGAGAGAAGACTGGCACTTTTCTCGTGGTCACCCCCGGCGGGGAAGAAATCTATATCACCTGCAGGCCGGGGGATTCCGTCGCAAACATTGAGTGGGCGGATCCGGCCAACCGCAAGCCGTTCCTGGTATCGAAGATCGCCGAACCCGTGAACGTGATGGGCGCGCATCGGCCACTCGAAGCCGTGGGATAGGGAGCGCGGTTTTTCGGATTTTAATTTCGCGGATTTTCGTGCTTGCGTGAGCGGCGGTCGGCGACGCCAGGTCCCCGGAGAAAATCGCCACACCGGGGGGTGCTGTGGGTCGACCGAGTTGCCAGTCGTCGCTCCTGAGCGACCCTAACGCAAGATTTTCTGTGGAAATTGTGGCGAACGCCCCATTTTGGTGTCGATGGCAGTGAAATAATGGTCCAAATTGGCGGCACACCTGGCCCCTTTCTACAATGAGTCATTCCCTCCTGGCGGAGCAGTTTTCCTCAGAACGGCCCGGAGCGGTCAAGGGCGCGCCGATGTTGCGCGGCGAAGCGAACCCTTGAGGGCGAGGACCGTTCTGAGATCATGGTGCGAGAGGGAAAGGCGAGACTTCAAACTGGACCGCCAGAATGGCCCCATCGCTCGCCGCCACTAACACATTTTGGAGATGAACCACGCTATCCCCTGTTTAATAGTGGAGTGGGCGGTCCCTGGGGGCTTGCCCCTCAATTCCATCCAGGCAGCCCGGCATCTGATAAACAATCACAAGACCGGGCCCGGTTGTTGCGGCAAAACCGCGGTTTTGAGCGCTGACTCCGACACTTCTATGTCTGAAAAAGCCCTCGAATTGCGAGATCTGTGGCCGTTTGCCGCGGCCGGTCCAATCGGGATTAGAGGTCTTTGGGAATGCCCCTGTGCGGCGCTTTTAGGCGTCGCCTGGCGATCGCGGAGCCGCGTCGACCTCTGAACCATCGGCCACTGCCGATCGCCGCTGTAGGCCTTCCTCGATCTTTACGGCTGCAGCTTTCAGGTCCGATGTGTCGACGATGTTGTAGCGCTCGAAGACCGATCTCGTTTTGTGTCCAGAGATTCGCATGATCACCTTCTCGGTGATGCCGGCGCGGCGCATATTCCGGACCCCTGAGCGCCGAAGATCGTGGAAGAGAAGGCCGACTGCACCCGCATCCCTGGTGACCCGAGCCCACACGCGCCGGAAGTTTCCAATCGGCTGGCCGCCGGCTCTGGTGAAGACCAAGTCGCGTTTTTCTTTGCCGGCGATGCATTGCGCGAGGAGCTCTTTTACTTTTGTCGTCATCTCGATGACACGCGCCTCGTCGTTTTTGGTCTCGCCAGGATTCAACTCGATCGTTCCTTCTTCGATGTCGACCTGGTCGACACGCATCTCTGTGAGTTCGCTCTTCCGCCAGCCGTAGGTATAGCCGAGCTCAAAGAGCGTGTGAAGCCAGAGCCCGACCTTCGACGTCTCTCGCCCGAGAGCTTCATAGTCTGAATCTTTGACGAAGCCCTTTCTCACGTTGCGCTCTTTCAGCATCGGGATATAAGGGACTGTCTTCAGCTTGCCAGTCTTCTGCGCGAGCTTAAACATGCGCTTCAGAGCGGATAACTCGCGATTGATCGAGGCATTTGCGGCGCCGGCCGCCTGGCGCGCCCGAACATAGTCCGAGATCTGGTCGCTGGTGAGCTTTGCCGGCGAGATCTCAGCGAAGACCGGCTTCAGGTGATTCTTCCAGGCGCCGCGAAGGTGATCGACGCTCTTCCGGCCGTTCATCAGGTAGTCGCTGAGAAGCGAAGCGTAGAGCGCGGCGATCGCCGGCGCGCCGTCGTCGACGGGCTCGAGCGTGAGAAGAGCTTTCTTCAGAACTTCCGAGGCCTCTTTGTGTCGCTCGCACCTGGTCGATTTGCGTACCCTCCGGCCGCGGTCGAAATATTGGATCCACAAAAAGCGGCTTCCCCTTTGGCGGAAAATTGTCCCGAGGCCTCGCATGGGGAAGATCGTAGGCGTGCGATCGCATGCGACGCATGTGACGGAGGTAACCGCCGCTCCAACTAGTGCCGGAAGACCAGCCAAGCTATTATCGGGCCAGGGAGGTGTTTCGCTTATGAGCAACGGCAGCACGCCTAACTTCAACATTCCGCTCGTTCAAACACCCGATCCGGATTTGAATCCAAATGGTCAGGCCGCTTTGATGACAATCCAAAATTACGCTCCGGCCGACCAGGTAAATGCGGCGCTTGTTGCGCTGGATAGCGCGTTGGCGACAGTCCGCGCGTTGATCGGCTAGCTGCTGGGGGGGAGTGGGTCTTTTCTCAAAAACCCTCCGGCGCGCGACCGCTCCGTACGGATTTGCACTGCTGCGCAGCAAAAGATTTTTTCGGGGGGAACGGTTTTGATTCAACCGAGGTTGATGCTTTGCCTCGCGTGCGGGTGAGCGGCGCGGTACGTTTTCATCATGCGGCCGACCGATACTCTCGTGTAGATCTGCGTCGTCGACAGCCTCTCATGCCCAAGGATCTTGCTGACGGACTGCAGTGATGCGCCGTGGTCCAGGAGATGGGTCGCGCACGCGTGCCGAAGTAAGTGCGGGTGCAATTTCTGAGGATCGAGTCCGCGGGCCTTCGCGACGGTTTTGATGATGCGTCTAATCGAACGCGTCGTTGAGGCGATCGTCGAGGCGTCCTGATCGGCGCGGACTGACGCTGAAGAAAAGCGCAGGCGTGTTGGCGCGATTCCGCAGCAGATCATGGCGAACTGGGGCAGCCAGGCCTTCAGTGCAGCGCGTGCGCATTCGCCAACGATCACCTGGCGTTCTTTCTTCCCTTTGCCCCGCACGAGCAGAACGTCCTCACCCTGGAAATCATCAAGGTTGATGTCGACGAGCTCAGCGACGCGGATTCCGCAGCCATAGAGCAATTCGAGAATGAGCTGATCGCGCGCCGATCGGGGAGTGTTTCGACCCGGAGATCGCCACCGAGTAAATGCGCGATCTCCGATTCGTGTGGTACGTCGGGCAGCTCGTCGCGTCGGTACCGGTTGGCGATGTAGTCGATCAAGCCGGTTTCGGAATAGCCCTCCGCTTCCAACCAGCGACAAAAGCTTTTCACCGCGGCGAGTTTGCGTCCCACGGACGCCGGCTTCAATCCGGCATTGTGGAGATGCACGAGGAAGCGACGGACGAGTTTTCGATCGAGAGTCGCGCTTTCGCCTGAGAATGCGACGAATCTAGTTAGATCTGCGCGATAAGCTTGAGCGTGTGCGCCGAGAGATTGCGCGCGCTGCAGTAGGTGAGAAAGTTGTCAACCAGCTTTAGGGAGACGGGCTCTTGGGTGGACGGCATAGGTTTTCCTGAGTTGCGAAAGATCGGTGTGAATATAAATCGCCGTGGTGTCAACTGAAGAGTGCCGCATGAGGACCTGCACGTCACGAATATCGGCGCCGCCTTCGATGAGCGCCGTCGCAAAGGAGTGCCTTAAAACGTGAGGAGAGACTCGCCTGCCTAATGCGGCCTCGGCGATCGCACTCACGCGGTTCCAGATCGCTTGACGCGTGAGCGGTCCGCATCCCTGTCGGTTGAGAAATACGTGGGAGGTTCTGCGGACCGCGAAAGGCGGCGTGGTCTCGAAATACTTTTTCAGCGCTGCGATGGCGGGCGGGCTGAGAAGCACTAAGCCGTCTTTTCCGCCCTTGCCGTCCCAGACTTTGGCGGCGCCGGCGTCGAGATCTATATCCTCCAGGCGAAGCGCGGCCAGCTCGCTCTCGCGCAGTCCGGAAGCAAAGAAAGTCAGCAGCATCGCCTTGTCACGAACATCAATCCAGGTACGGGCCGCCAGGCTCCAGCCTCCAGATGTCCCTGGATGCGCGACCATCTTTGTCCAGATCCCCCGAGGCGAGCGATCGCGGAATCTTTTCCAGCACTTGGGCACAGGCAGGTTGCGAGTCGGATTTCTCTTGATTTCCTCTTCGTCGATCAGGAAGCGAAAGAAGTGTCGCAGGCAAGAGAGCCGCCGGGCTACGGTGCGGCCGCTGAGCCCTGACTCCAGGGAATTGCTGATGTAGCGTTGCAGGTCGGGACGCAGGGCCAAAGTGAGCGGCTTCCCCAGCCATCCAGAGAAGTGCGTTACGTCGTGTTTGTAGTTCGCCAGCGTGTTTTCTTTGGCGCCGCGTTCGACCTGTAGGTACGAGAGGAAGCCGGCGATCAACTGCACGTTGTCTCTTCGCATCACTTTTTCCCTTCCAGCATCAGCTCAACCCGTGGGCCGGTCGATAATCATCTACCTTGCTAAGCAAGGTGTCAAGAGAAATAAAACATATCTGTCATCGTGCTAAGCAAGGGGGTACCATTGTGGCCATGACGAATCCAGAGATCGCAGCTGCGATTAAAAAGGAACGGGTAAGGATCGCGCGCCTCGGAGGCCTGGGGCGGGCCAAAGCTCTGACTGCCAAAGAACGGAAGGCCCACGCAACGAAGATGTCGCAGGCTGCGGCCGCTGCGCGTACGGAAAAAGCCAAACAGAAGAGAGGCAAGCCGTGAAACCTCTTCTCACGATAATGCTCTTCGCCGCTCTGTCCTTCGCCCAGGATGCTGCTGAACTCGAAGCCCAGTACGGCACTTGCGAGAAGCATCACATCCCTGCCGATAAATGCACGCCGGAAATCTATCGGCAGTTGAAAGCCAAGGACAACGTTCCGCTAGATCCAAAAACGGCGACGGTGCTGCAAGCTGTTAAAGAGTACCAGTCCCGGCTCAAGAACCCGAACAGCATGCAACTCCGCACCGCATACCTTACCGATCAGGGCGCGGTCTGTTTAGAAGTTGGCGCCCAGAACAGTACAGGTGGTATCAGCGTCTCGCGCGTCGTCTACGTCACGCCAGATTTCACGGGAGCCAAGCGGCTGAGAGGGAAATGGTTTGACGAAGGTGGTGTCGGCGGATCGGCCTCTTCCGACGTGCAACGCATGGGCGGCAGCGGTCTTGTGGTGGATCGCTGGCCTGGCGTTTGCTACAAGGCGAAATTTGCTGGCGGCCAAGGAGCTACTTTTCCAGGAACCGACGTGACCGAGAAGGTCAACCAGGCGCTGGATCGGGAGAATAAGAAACCATGATTTGCACGATTCCCCCGCAGCAACCCTCATTAGGGCCACAATCGATAAGCCGAGGCTCCTTCTGTCGAGGGGTTCAACTCGACGGGAGCCCATGCCCGAATCATCACAGGAAGTCGAGTAGCTACTGCACAGACAATTGCAGACTCCGGGCGAGATATGTGCGCAACCGGGAAAGCATTCTGGCCAAACAAAGAAAGAGGCTTGCCGAAGAGTCGGGGAAGGATGTCGTCGATAAATTCTGCAGGGAATGCGGCGCTCGCTTGCGCTCTGATAACGAGAGTGGATATTGCAAAGATCATTTGTCGACAGCGAATCGACCGTCCACGACACCTAAAATCTGCTGCGTCGAGGGGTGCGGTAAGACTTTACAAGCTCGCAACACGAGGGGTTGGTGTCGCCTTCATCTCACCAGGGAGAGCCGCGGGGAGCGGCCGCGCGTCTGCGCCGAACCGGGGTGCAAGAACGTCATCGGATGGGAGGCGGCCGCAGAACAGCAATATTGCCGACATCATCGTGACGGACATCGGAGAAAGATGCCGAAGCTAGTATGTGCTGAGCCGGGCTGCGACAAGCCCCTGAAGCGGGGCCCAGGTCGAAGAGCAGCAATCGAACGCAGTGAGCAGTGTTACTGCCATTTCCATAGCGTCAAAAAGAATCGCACCTCCGGTGTCGAAATCTGCGCCGAGACGGGTTGCGAGAAGCGTCTTGATCAGCGCAATCAAACGGGCTACTGCAGTTTTCATAGCATCCAGAAGAATCGACTGTCGGATGCTCAATTCTGTAAGCATGACGGCTGCGGGAAGCGCCTGCAAACTGGTCATAACAAGAGCGGCTACTGCAGAGCACACAGACCCGAGACTTCAGCAACGCTAGATTCTAGAAGAGAACGAGCGGCTGCACAATGGCGCACCCTTCGGGATAAAGCAGCCCTAGCCGATCGCCTCTCCGCTCAGCAGGAGCAACTGAAGCAGCGGAGATCCCTCAGCCCTGGACGGCGGGAGAAATCCCTCGAAGAGCAAAGCTTCATGCAGAATGGGTCCGCTGTTCAATCGCTTATCGAAGACTTCATGCGGTTATTCGCTGTTCCAGGGAGACCTGTGAACGCGAAATTGAGAAGGGCCGGATTCACTGGACCGCAGATAGTCGCTGCCTCATGGGCACGCAACTCGCGCACGCCGCGAACGAAGTGGCCTATGATTGCAGCTCGCAAATTCATCGCAACATCCAAGAATCTAAGCCATCGTACGGTTTCCAACCAACATTCCCGCTATCTGGCTGAAATCGCCAAGGTTAGATAGACCACTGCGCACTAGAAAACTAGTTTATTAGTGCAGCTAGCTGCACTGGTAAACAATTTCCGGTGCGGAGTCACAAGCGCCTTTCCTCTAGGGTGCTCCTGAAAGGGAGCTGCCCTCATGAACTCACAACCACCGAAATCTCTCTGGGCTGGAGACGCGCCGGCGCCGGATCCGTCGCGTGGCGGAGCTGCGCCAGACAAACCGCGATCTCCCGCGCCGCCAAAAAAGAAGCCGGCGCCGGTGGAAATACCTGAGCCGCAGCCCCAAAGGAGAGCCGCATGACCTTCGCCGCGCCAACAAAAATCCCCCGCACGCGAATATTGCGCAACCTTTTGAGCGCAGGGCAGTGGGTTGCTTTCAGGGACATTGCCGACTCGGTCGGTCCGGAAGCCTCGATTTATATACGGGAGCTGCAAAGGGAACTGCAGGGATCAGGGCGCTCGATCAGCGAGCGCATAGAACGGCATAATGGCCAGGTCTTGCGTTGGTACAAGTTGCTTCGCGACGCGAGATGGTGAGAGGAAGAGCGTGAGAAGAGTTCCGTAGAAAAACGAACGCGGCGCGGGAGCTAAAGCCCGCGCCGCTGCGCAAAACGTGTTGAGGACCGCCGTGATCCCAACAACAAGCATACAATACCTCAATTCGGGCACTTCGACTAGGTCCAAAAGTACCAGAGCCCCTTCTGTTTCCCTTCAGCAGAAAATCAGCAAACTCATGGAACCCAAACTCTGCGCCCGCTGCGGCCAACCGATCCAACGCACCGACTATGCAACCAGCTTCGTGCGGAAAATCTTCTGGGTGCATGTCGATCCCAACAGTACTTGCTCTTTCGCGGAGTCGCTGCCGTTCGTGCCGAAACACTGCGACAAGGCGGAGTTGAAAGGGAAAGGATCATTTTGAGCACGTTAGAACAACACGGCGCGCCGTCGCCTGCCTCGCCATCGTGGCGGGCGCTTACTCTTTACGATCGCCCCCATCACCGTCCTCTCTTTATGACCCACGAACGGAGAGCAAGTGCTTGCCCGGTTACTCCACGAATCCTGATCTTTTGCAGGAGTCCTTCAGCGACTTAGCCGTCTCTGATTTTACCGGGAGCCTCACCGGTCGCTTTTTCGCACCCTGCACAAGCTCGCAGCAAGAGGGGAAAGAGTCCGATATCACGACGGTAGCGGACGCTTGGAACGCGGAAAAAGAAGTTGGCGATACACACGTCTATCTTGGTCAGCTGCTCGAGACGGTCGGCACCGATTTCACCCCGCCGAAACTTCGCGTTCCTGTCGAAAGGTTGCACCGTCTTTCCCATCTCCGTCGATTGCGACTTCGTCGGCGAGACGCTGCAGCGCCACGCTGAGAGCGCGCAAACCGATCCCCCCGCACTTATCGAAAGACTTGAACTCGACTCTCCAGGGTCTGCGCGATGGCCGTGATATCAATGGCGACCTGCTCCCTTATGCCCCGCGCAATCTAGAACGGCGGCCGGACCTGGTTACGCTTTCATCGGTTGAGGCGCAACTCGTGCCCTGGCTCTGGCGACCGTATCTCGCTTATGGAATGATCAACCTGCTCTCAGGCGAACCTGGCTGACGGGAAGACGTTCGTGGCGCTGGCTTTCGCTGCCGCTCTCACCGTCGGCAGGATCCCCGGTATGTCCGGAGAGCCGTGCCAGCCGCATGATGTCGTCTACCTTTCCATCGAAAACGCCCCAGAGTATGTTATGAACCCACGCTTCGACAGTTTGGAGGGAGACGCGAATCGTCTTCATGTTCTTCAGGGAGCGGTCACAGGTGAGGGTCCGAAGGCAAAGCGTGAGGGTGTCCGGCTAGAGCGACATTCCGCTGCTCGAGTCGGCGCTCAAGCAGACCAATGCACGGTTTTTAGTCGTCGACCCGATTCAGAGTCTTATCTGGGCGACGAAGTGGACATGCATCGCTCGAATGAGACGCGCCCGATTATGGACGGCTTGGCAACGCTCGCAAAAAAGTACGGCACATGCCTGTTGATCCTCCGCCACTTCGCGAAATCTACAGCAGGGAGCGCCATCAATCGCGGCCTCGGCTCGATTGACCTCACCGGAGCGGCGCGCACGGAATTGCACGTTGGTAAGCGCGACGGGCAGAGCGTGATGGCGCACGCCAAAACCAACATCGGCGAAATCGGTAAATCGATTGGCTTTGAAATCGAGGGCCGGAGTGTTTCGCTGGAAGGGCGAGACTTCGATCAGCGCCAATGACCTTGCGGCGAGCGGTGGTATGGCCGAAGAAGACCGCGATGCAGTGAGCGAGGCGGCAGAATGTCTCTCCGACATGCTGCGCGGCGGCCCCAAACTGCAAAAGAGATTGTCTCCGAGATGAAGGAGATGGGGATATCGACTGGCGGCCGTGCGAAAGAGCCAAAAGAAACTCGGCGTCAAGCCCCGGAAGAGAGCGGGACAGCGGCACGGGCAGTGGGAATGGTTTCTGGAGGGTTGTGAGGATGGCGAGATCACCCCCAGTTGACGGCATAACTCGCTGAGCATTTTTGGCCACGGCTAGTAACGCACGGAGGCAGAGGGAACCCATGCCTTTCGCACAGTTTGTTTGTATGTCAAGTTTCAAGTTGCTCAAGATTTCATGTGTAGAGAGGTTGAGCACGTTGAGCAAGTTGGTTGAGCACTTGGTTCCCTCGGGCGGCGCCTGGATGTCGTGCGAGCGTTTGATTGTCCGATCGATGAACACAGAGCGGGTTACTGTTTGGGGTGCGGAGAGAACAGGCTCGTGCGGTGGACGAGAACCAATTCGGAGGCGGCGTGATGGGCTGCCTGCCAATCTGCAGCGAATGCGGGAAGGAGTTTCACCCCTATCGCAGACAAATCTTCGGACGCGAGCAAATCACTTGTGCCTCTCCGGACTGTCAGCGGAAGCGCAAAAGCCGGCGGCAGAGAGAGCGCCGGGATCCGGGAATTGTCATGCCTGTAGCGGCTGGGACGAAGCATGTCCTGCACTTTATTTCGAGGACAATGCCTCATTGGAAAAAGAGCCGGGATTCTGAAGTTGCTGGTGCGACGATACGTTGGGGATATCTGAGTTGAGCTGATTCCAGAACTCGAAGCTATGCTTCGGGCTGCCCGCCTGCTGCATCCGGATGATGTACCGCGGCTCCTCGGCGAGTTGGAGACAATTCGCGCGACGCCTGGTTACGGCTCAGCTCGCCGGCGCCAGAGGAAAAGCCGACCGCCGAGCTCGTGGACGTCGACGAGGCGGCTAGGCGGCTGGGCATGAGCGCGAGCTATCTGTATCGCAACCACAGGCAGTTTTCTTTCAGTCGCAAGTTAGGCCACTCGCTCCGTTTTTCGGCCGAAGGCATCGCCAATTATATTCAAGAGTCTGGGCCTCGAAACGTCTTGACGCCAACGCCGACAGCCGTATCATTGCTCCTGTGGTTTCAAAACAGGGGGAAGCAAATGCGAGGAGACGGAAGAATTTATAGTCGCGCCGGCACCGCCGTTCTATGGTGCGAATACTCTCTCCGGGGCGAACGTTACCGCGAGAGCACTGGTCACGTTGATCCCGAGAAAGCTAAAAAGTACCTGCGGGACCGGCTGCGGGAAGTGGGCGCCGACCTGATCGGCGCACGGCCCTTCGTGGGCCCGGCGGCGGAGCGGATCAAAGTCTCCTGCGACGTGCCGGCCGAGGAATGCGATTGCCTGTGCTGCGCTCTCGAACGGGATTACGAATTGCGCGGCAAGGCGAGCGTGAAGAACCTCAGCAACCTCAAGCGAGTGCGCCAGGATTTTGGTGCGACAGCGGCCATTGCACTTACCGAGGACGCCATTGACGCGTACATCACGCGCCGCCGAAGGCCGGCGCCGCGCCTGCTTCGGTCAACCGCGTAACCCAAATGCTGGGGCAAGGCATTCAAACTCGCCATCCGTCGGCGCCGGCTGCAAATGGCTCCCTATATCCGTCATCTTTCGGAGAAGGGCAACGTGCGGCAGGGATTTTTCTCCTACGCCGAATTTAAGCGAGTGGTGGAACACCTGCCCGACTACCTGTAGGACTTTGCCCGCTTTGCCTACATTACGGGCATGCGGCTCGGAGAAATAGCATCGCTCACCTGGACGGACGTCGACGACGGCGATCTCCGCCTGCGCGCGGAGGAGGCCAAGAACGGTGAGAGCCGAGGCCTGCCCCTCGAAGAGGAATTGGCCGAGGTGATCGAGCGGCGCCGCGCCGCCCGGCCGGTGAAAAAGGAAGGTCGTATGGTCATGATGGCGCGACGGGTTTTCCATCGCGATGGCGTACCGATCCGCGAGTTTCGAAAATCGTGGAAGACCGCCTGCTGCATGGCCGGCATCGGCACGCTGGTTTGCCGCAATGCAAAGGCGCGGTGGATGCCGAGTACAAGTGCGCGAAGTGCAAGAAGACCTGGAAGCGCGACAATCTCAAATATGTGGGGCGACTATTCCACGATTTTCGCCGCTGGGCGGTGCGCGACATGGTGCGGGCGGGCACGCCGGAAACGGTCGCGATGAAAATCTCCGGGCACAAAACCCGGTCAATGTTCGACTCGTTACAACATCGCGAGCGATGCCGATATGCGCCAGGCGCTCAAGGCCACGCGGGAATATCGCGAGGCGCAAGCGGCGAAAGTCACGGCGATGCCGAAGCGCTCGGCGGGGGTGAACTGATGCTACGGTCATTCGCCTTTGCTTCGACTGCTGTTTTTGGAAGTGGCACAGTTAAGGCACAGTCGGGGTTTCCGACCCCATCGGAGACCTCGCAAGTTGTTGAAAGATGGTGCGCCCTGAGAGATTCGAACTCCCGACCTTCTGGTTCGTAGCCAGACGCTCTATCCAGCTGAGCTAAGGGCGCGTTGTTCTCAACTGTAACACGGCGCTGGAGTTACGCGCCACCACCGTCGAGCGCAGATGTGCGCTCGACGGGCGTGTGGCGGTTTTTGTGGCTACCCCGCCGAGCCGATGGACGGGCGGACGCCGTAGTCCAGACGGTGGATCCAGGCGGGCGTTATCGCAATGCTGCATTATCCCCCGAGGACAAGCCTTGCACTCTCGGCCCGACCCTGCACAGGATTTTGCAGGATTTTGGGCATATTGTCATCGCCAGGCGAGCGCGGTGAAGGTCGCGGAGGCTCCCGTTGCGGGCAGGAAATTCTGGAAAGTTCTGGTTCCCGCCGCCGTTGTTCTTGTCGCAGTTGTAATCGCGGGAACGTTCTACTTCCGCTCGCACACGACGAAGCCCGCAACTGCACTCACCGAGAAAGACACTATTGTTCTCGCCGATTTTGCCAACAGCACCGGCGATGCGGTGTTCGACGACACTCTCAAAACAGCGCTCAGTGTTGCTCTGAACCAGTCGCCGTTTCTGAATGTGCTTTCCGAGAACAAGGTCGCGACGACCTTGAAGATGATGTCCCGTCCGACGGGCACGAAACTCACGCCGGAGGTGACCCGCGAGCTTTGCCAGCGGGCGGGCAGCAAGGCATACATTGCTGGGTCGATTGCCAGTCTGGGCAGCCAATATGTGCTGGGATTGAAGGCGGTGAATTGCCAGAGTGGAGACCCGCTGGCCGAGCAGCAGGTGACGGCGGCGTCCAAGGAGAAGGTGCTGGACACGTTGGGCGAGGCGGCATCGAAGCTGCGCACTGAGTTGGGCGAATCGCTGGCGACGGTGCAGAAGTTAGATGTTCCGTTATCAGAGGCCACCACGTCTTCGCTCGAAGCTCTGAAAGCGTACAGCCTTGGCATAAAGGCCGCTAACGAGAAAGGTCCCGCCGCGGCCCTGCCTTACCATCAACGTGCCATCGAGCTGGATCCGAATTTTGCCACGGGCTACAGGGCAGTGGGCATCGACTACTCCACGCTCGGCGAGACAGGGCGGGCCAGCGACTACTACACCAAGGCATTCCAGTTGCGGGAACACGCCAGCGAACGGGAAAAGCTGGCGATCACCGCCAACTACTATTCGTTTGCAACCGGAGAACTGGACAAAGCGGCCCAGACGTATCAGGAGGAGATTGAGAGCTACCCGCGATACTACCCGGCGTACAACAATTTGGGCCTTGTGTACGTTGAGCAGGGCCAGTATGAGAAGGCTGCGGAGTCGTATCGCCAAACCCTCCGCCTCGCCCCGGACAATAGCAGCGCCTACACAAACCTTGGCAACAGCCTGCTCTCCTTGCAACGCTTCGACGAAGCGCGGCAGATCATCCACGAAGCGCAAGCGCGAAAACTGGATAACGACGTACTCCACAATGCTCTCTACGCTCTCGCCTTCGTCAGCTCGGACTCCGCGGCGATGGCGGAACAGCAACAGTGGTTTGCGGGCAAGCCCGAAGAGAACATCGGGCTGGCGCTGGCATCGGACACCGAGGCATGCGCTGGTCATCTGGGCAAGGCACGGGAACTGACCAAGCGGGCGGTGGACTCGGCCATCCGGGCGGACAGCAAAGAAAATGGGGCGATCTGGCGGAAGAATGCCGCTCTTGAACAAGCCGCTTACGGCAATCCTGCAGAAGCCCGGCAGTCAGCGGCAGAGGCTTTGAAGCTGGCTCCCACGAGCCAGGGCGTCGAGGTCGAAGCCGCGCTTGCGTTTGCCATGGCGGGTGATACACGAGCCGAATCGTTGGCGCAAGACTTGGGGAAACGCTTTCCGCTCGACACGCAGATGCAGTCGCTCTGGCTGCCCGCGATTCAGGCGCAATTGGCGCTCGACAAAAAGAATCCGGCTTCCGCCCTGACTGCGCTGCAAGCCGCTGCTTCCCCCATCGAGTTGGGGCAAATTGGTTTCGTCAACAATATTTCCTGCCTCTATCACGTGTACGTGCGCGGAGAGGCATACTTGGCAGCGGGGCAGGGCAAAGAAGCCGCCGCCGAGTTTCAGAAGATTCTCGACCACAGCGGCATCGTCTGGAACTGCTGGACGGGAGCGTTGGCGCATCTGGGCGTGGCCCGCGCTAATGCTTTGCAGGCGAAACCTTCGCAGGGAGCGGATGCCGATGCCGCCCGCGTCCGGGCGCTCGCCGCCTACAAAGACTTCCTCACGCTCTGGAAAGACGCCGATCCCGACATCCCCATCTTGAAGGAAGCCAAAGCTGAGTACGCGAAGCTGCAATAGCTTCTCCATCCACTTGTGCCTGCTGCGGAAACACCCTTTTTGGCCACCGGGCCTAAGAGCCGATTTCCGCTTGGGTTCTCCCCGCTCGCCTAGCCTTATTTGGCGGGGGATAGTTGTGGACGGCCGAAAACTCTGGACGCCGCCAGGGATAACTTCCTGTTTGCCCGTGAACCAGGAGCGATCAGTCGCCGGAGACTAATACTAATCCAACTGCGTTGCGCTTGCACGCTCACGTGGGATAGGGCTGATTAGCACCGAAGTCTGAAGAGGGCGCCGCCCCATCCAGCGCTGCAGCAACTTCTCAGGGAAGGTCCACATCCAGCGCATAGATATCCTGGGTGCTCGCGTCGCGCACAAAAAGCCGCGAGTCGTCGGGCGCCATGCCGCTCCACGATCCCCAGGTCCCGAAATACCGATGGATGCCGCTCAAACTGAACAGATCCTCGGGCCGGCTTTCTCCAACTTTGACACGGTGGCACTGGGGATTCTCTGTACCGAAGTTGTCGTAGTAGACATAGCGGCTGTCCGCCGACCAATACTGATAATTAATGTTATTGATTCCGGCTAGCCACTCCGACCACTTTTGCGTGCGGAAATCGTAAAGCATGAGCCTGTGTGAGCCCTCGGCGCTAGTCGCCGACAGATACCGGCCATCTGGAGACCAGCGCGGGGAAAACAGGCCATTGGAGTCCGGAAAGGTGGAGACCTGGCGGGTTTTCATATCCACCAGTTGAATATCGATGGTTCCGGTATTCAAGGAGGAGAGGCGCCCAAAGGCAAGCTGCGTGCCGTCCGGAGACCAGGTAGCATCTATTTCACCAACGTTTTCCGGCGACAGCTCCTCAGGCGAACCGCCCTGCGGGGACACCAGAAAGATCTTCCATGGCTTTCCGACTTGAGCGGAGATGTAGGCGATTTGGGTTCCGTCCGGAGACCAGCTCGGAAGTGAAGCCACTGCGGGCGCATAGGTAAGCTGGAGCCGGTCGCTGCCATCCAGGCGGCTGCGCCAAAGAGTACCGTCGGGAATTGTGGTGTACGCGGCCCACTTCCCGTCACGCGAGAAGGCCACGTCAGTGGCGGATACTCCTCCGAGGAAGGCGACAAATTGCTTCATCGCGGCGTCGTAGCGGACGAGTTCCCCGCGTGGCTGAATACCCTGCACAAATAACCTGCGGCCATTAATGTCCGGCAGAACGGTAGAGTACAAGATGGGGCCCGTTGTCAGTTCGGTAGGGGTCGCGGAAGCCTTGCGGAAAATACTGGTGGAGTCGGCGAGAGCAAAAATATTATTGGCCTGGCCGGCCCCGCTTTCGAACAGGTAGTAGCGTCCATCCTGTGTCCATCGTCCACAGCATTCGCTGGGTGGAGTATGCCATCCCTTCAGCAGTTGATGCAGATTGGATCCGTCGGTGCGGACCTCCCACAATGAATTAGTGTTTGCCTGGTCATGAAGAGAGAATCGAATGCGTCTTCCATCGGGAGAGAAACCGGCGGCGAAGGGGGAACCGGGCACTGACACCACACGGTGCGACCCGGTTCCATCGGCGCTTGCAAGATACAAATCGGAAGCCTTGATGAACACGAGTTGCCGCCCGTCAGGCGACCAGTTGGCATCGCGGCCCGTGAGGTTACCCAGACGACGAGGAGAACCGGCAGGCAAGGGCACAATCCAGAAGGGCGTTTCTCTGCTTCCCGTGCCCCCCGCCGTGTTGACCAGCAGTTGAGAATGGTCGGGCGAGATATCGTCGATCCACATGCTCTTGATCGGCGACGGAATAGACGACGTCTCGCCGCCAGTCGTCGAAACCTGTTCCAATACCAGACCTTCGGGACGCCACTGGGTGACATAGACACGCGCCCCATCGGTCAGCATGTTTCCCATTGGAAAGCCGTCATGGGTAATCTGCGCGATGCCGAGGACCTTAGGAGGGCTTGCCGGTACGACGAGCCAGATAACGGCCGCTGCCAGTGCCAACCCTGCCGCCGATGCGGCGACCCACGGCCAGCGACGCTTGGGTTTTGCCGACAGCGTGGCATTGGCGACCGCAACACTCACTTTGCCCGAGGTACTATCGCGCTTCAGGCCCTTCAAATCGGCGCGGATTTCCGCGGCGCTCTGATAACGAATCTCGCGATCTCTTTCCAGAGCCTTGCGAATAATGCGTCCCAACTCCGGCGGAAGTTCGGGGTTGAGCTGAAGCGGTGGCGCGGGTTCCTTGTGCAGCATGGAATCGAAAATCGCAGCGGTGGTATCTCCGCGGAAGGGCAGCGTTCCGGTTGCCATCTCGTACAGGACTGTCCCGAAAGAAAACACATCGGTGCGGGCATCGAGGTCTTTACCCAGCGCCTGCTCGGGAGACATGTAGGCGACGGTTCCCAGAGTGCTCCCCGGACTAGTGAGATGCGGATCGGCAGCGCTGGCAATGGTTGCGCCGTCGGGGGTCGCGGACGGGCGTGTCTTGGCCAATCCGAAATCAAGAATCTTGGCGTGTCCGCGCTCGGTCACGAACAGGTTCGCCGGCTTGATGTCGCGATGAACGATTCCTTTGGAGTGCGCCGCATCGAGCGCGTCGGCGATCTCAATTCCCAGGTCCAGCAGCGCCTCCAGGTCCATAGGTTTCGTGCCGATGCGGTGTTTCAGGGTTATGCCATCCAGAAACTCCATGGCAATGAACGCCTTGCCGTCCTGGTCGCCGATGTCATAGATCGTGCAGATGTTCGGATGATTCAACGCAGAAGAGGCCTGCGCCTCGCGCTGAAAGCGGGCGAGGGCTTGCGGGTCCCGGGCAACATCGTCGGGCAGGAACTTGAGCGCGACAAAGCGGTGCAGACGCGTGTCTTCCGCTTTGTAAACCACGCCCATACCGCCGCCGCCAATTTTTTCGATAACACGATAGTGAGAAATGGTTTGGCCGATCATGAGGAATGGCAACTTTACAGTCGGTCCATCTTATGGACGAGGCAGACCGTAGTCAATGAAGGGCTGGGTTCGTATTGTGCGTGCGGGACTCTTGGATTCGGAACTCTTGCTCTGGTAGCGTTGAAGGAATGTGAACGCCGGATCGGTGCCGCGACCGCAACAAATCCCGGTTGGTCGGCAAATCTTACCTTACAAGATTAGGTAAGAGTTGCCCGTGATACGGACATAATTACAACTGGGTTGTAAGCCAGGAGCCCTAACGATGATCGCCGCCCGTAATGAAATTGTTGCACGGCGTCTCCTTAAACAGGCAGGGTGGTGCGAAAAACTAGGCTCAAGCCTCTACTCAGCCCTGTTGCGCCAGGCCGCGCAGGATGTCCGGGCTGGGGGTGTGTGCTGTTCTGTTTTGCATGATCATTACAACGATGCGCCCGACTCAGCGCTCGCTCTGCGCTTTCTCGGAGCGATCCACCGCCTTGTTCTGCAGGGAAAAGCACCGCAACTTGCTGCTTGTTATCCCTCGGCGGGGGGCGATAGCAATTGTGATGACCTCTGGCCGAGGTTTCGCGGGGTTGTGCAACATCACGAAGCAGTGCTGCGCGAATTGGTTCATCGCCCGGTACAGACGAATGAAGTGGGGCGCTGTGCAGCGTTGCTGGGTGGATTTCTTGAGGTCGCACGCCAAACCGGCCTCCCGCTGCGACTCTTGGAGGTCGGAGCCGCAGGCGGCTTGATTCTTCGGTGGGACCAATACTGGTTCGAAGCGGGGCATGAGGGTTGGGGCAATCCTAATTCACCGGTGCGCATTACGGGTGTGTTTGGCGGCGAGCACCCCCGTTTCGACGTGCTTGCGACGATTGCAGAGCGCCGCGGCTGCGATGCTTCCCCGATTGACCTAGGCACAGAAGAAGGGCGGCTGACTTTACATGTATGGCCGGATCAGTTGGAGCGCTTTCGCCAACTTGCGGCGGCTATCGATGTAGCGCGCCGTGTATCTGCCCAGGTAGACCAAGGCAACGCGCCCGATTGGGAACGCAAGACCTATCGTTACAAGGCAACCACGGCCAATCTCGCTCTGCGCCGACTTGGTCGGCGCGTTGTGGCGCTCAGTTGTAGGCCGTCGGGTGCGCGATCGGATCGACGCACAGGATTTCCCAGCACGACCCGCAACACGCCACCGCGACGCGAAGCGGCACCTTGTTCGCACGCTGAACGGCGAAGTGCGCGGGTTCCTGTCCGACAGCTACCGCCGTCTGGACTCGCGCCCGATCGTCGAAGCCTTCGTTACTGGCGTGCAGCGGCTCGGCGCCCTGCCCTACAAGGGCATCGTCACCGACACCAAGGTCGCAATTCAGGCCATCTTGCCGGACGTCTTCGACGTGATCCCCGGAGAAGTGATCGCCTTCGTCCTGAGTCTGGAAAACTCGGACTTCGGCAACGGCGCCCTGAGCCTTCGCGTCGGCGCGTTGCGCATCTGGTGCGACAACTTGGCGGTGTTCGAGGAGAACATGCGGCAGATTCACCTTGGCCGCAGGCTCGACGAGAACGTCATCTTCTCGCAGAAAACCTATCTGCTGGACACCAGGACGACCGTCAGCGCCCTTGAGGACATCATCGGGATTCAGTTGAATCGCGAAGGACTCAAGCGTCGCACGGAACTGCTGGCGGTCACCGCGCAGAAGGCGGTCGATCCGCAGGCCGCAATGAAGATGTTGAAGGACGCGCTCGGCGTGGGCGCTGCGCAGTCGGTCATCGACGCCTACACCAGCGCCGACATTGAAATGATTCCGGCTGGTAACAACGCGTGGAGATTGAGCAACGCGATCTCGTGGATTGGCGGGCAGGAAAAGGACGGCGGGAAGAAGTTGGAGTTGATGAAGCTGGCCGGGCGCGTCCTGCTGCCGGGAAAGAAGGACGGCATCCCGTTCGCGGAGGCGGAGCTCGTGGCTGCCTGACGAGGGTTGGTGACCCGAAACGGCGGGGATTGTTCCCGCCGTCGCAGTCGAGAAAGGAAGTTGAATGTGACGGGACAGTGCTACTACTGCGCGAGCACCATGAGTGCTACGGCGAGTTCGAGTTCTGCTGGACTCAGGTACGGCGTTCCGTCGCGGCCCGTAAACGCGAACTGCGCGAACATTCCGTTCGCGTGCCGCTGGATGTCGTCCTTGTCCACGCGCAGCGCGAACCAACGCTTGCAGACGCGGCACTGCATCAAAACGAGTTCCAGCTTTTCGCCGAACACAGCTCAGCCCTCCTCTGGCGAACAGAGTTCTGGCATTAAGAACAAAGAATGTGTGGTGTTGCGTGTCGCCCTTATTTGCGGGTTCGTTGTCCCGCCACATTCGCCCTTGCGGGGCGCTGAAGCACCGTCGCCTTTCGGCCCGGTTGCTGTGCTGGTGGAAACCAGCACTCTCAATGCTTCTTGCTTACTGAACTAATTCTAGCCGAAAGCTAGCAGGTTGTCAAGCGCAAGTCCTGCAACTGCAATCACTTACGAGCAGGACCACGCCCCCTAAGCGAATGATTCCGCTGGCAATGTTAAGGTCGCAAAACGGGTAAGTTTTTTGGCGGTCCTGCTCGGCGGAATGTGGCGAACATCGGTAAGCGTCGGAGCAACCCACCTAGTCAATCCGCAGAGCCCGTGGTGAAATGCGGCTATGGATCATCAGACGAACGTAGCCACGGCAAAACGACGGACACGGAAAGAGATTCGGCAGATTGTGGCGGAGTTTGCAACTAGCGGCATGCCACAGAGTGAATTCTGCGGCAGTCGAGGAATCTCGCGCAGTACTCTCGATCGTCATCTGAGAAAACAACGTGCCCAGGATCAAGGGAGCAGGGCAGGCAATCGATTGTTGGCGGTAGAGATAAGGGCAGCGAGCGGGAGCTCGGCGAGCACCAGCAGCGGGTTGGTGGTGGGGTTGACCAGCGGGCGCAGGATCGAAGTGAACCGGGGCTTCGATGCAGCCACACTGGAGCACCTGCTGACGGTGTTGGACAAGGCATAGGGCGATGTTCGGATTTGGGCCAGCGACGCGGATCTACGTGGCCACCGGAGCCACGGACATGCGCAAGGGATTTAATGGTCTGTACGGTTTGGTGCGCGACCATCTAGGCTGCGATCCCGAGAGCGGCCACGTTTTCTTGTTCACCAATGCGCGGCGCAATCGCCTGAAGTTGTTGGTATATGACCATAGCGGACTATGGATATGCTCGAAAAAATTGGACGGCGGAAGGTTTGGCTGGCCGGGAGCAGACACTTCGGCTACGAAGATCGTACTGAGCCACGAGGAACTGGCGCTGTTGTTGGGGGGCATTGATTTGACAGAGACGCGGCGGCGGAAATGGTATCGCAAGCCGCTCATGGAAGAATCCGATAAGTTACGAATGCCAGCATAAACACTGGCGATTTCGTTCACTTATCCACAGCCAGATCTGTTATCAAAGAAGCATCGTGAGTGCGACTCCACCGGCTGCCGCGATGCCCACTGCTGACGCAGAGCGTTGTTTCCCCGTCGAACTTCTCGAACAACTGAAGGAGCAGCTTCCCCAGGCTTTGTTTGCCACTCTGAGCGACCGGGTTGCGACTTATGAAGAGCAGTTCGGGGCGGCGTCGAAGCAGTTAGATACAACGTCGAAGCAGTTAGATACAACCAGGAGCGAGTTACAGTATGCGCGACTGAAGATCCAGGTGCTGGAAGAACATCTGCGTCTGCGGCGGATCGCCAAGTACGGACCAGGCAGTGAAAAGCTGAGTAATCTCCAACTGCAGTTACTGGAGGAAGAGCCCGGGGTCTCGAAGCAGGAAGTTCAGGCGGAGAGCGAGCGCGAGGGGTTGCCGGCACCGGACGGCGAGAAGCAGCGGAAGCGACGCGCGCATCCCGGCCGGCAGACCTTTTCCGCAGATCTGCCGCGGGTGGAGAAGATCGTCGCTTGCACGGCCGAGCAGTGCGTATGCGGAAAGTGCGGCGCGGAAACGAAAGTGATCGGCTATGACGAGAGCGAAGTGCTGAAGCTCAAGCCGGCCGAGTACTACGTGGAAGTGACCAAGCGCGAGAAGCGCGCCTGCAAGCAGTGCGAGGAGCAGGGCGTCGCCATGGCGCCGCTTCCCCCGCGCATCATCGACAAGAGCCTGGTGGCCGACGAGGTGATTATCGACACCATCGTCAGCAAGTATGCCGATCACTGCCCACTCTATCGTCAGAGCGCCATCCTGCTGCGCGATGCGGGCATCGAGATCACGCGGGCCACGATGTGCGGCTGGGTGATGACGGTCGGCGAGACGCTCTCCCCGGTGGTCGATGCTATGCGCAGGGAGTTGCTGGCCAGCGGTTACATCCAGGCCGACGAAACCCCGATCGATGTGCAGACGCACGACAAACGAGGTAAGAACCATCAAGCCTACCTCTGGCAGTACGGAACGCCGGGGGCTGGGGCGGTCTTCGATTTTCGCATGAGCCGCGGACGCGAAGGGCCGAAGCAGTTCCTCTCAGCCTTCGCGGGCATTCTCCAAACCGACGATTACATAGCCTACGAGCGCGGCCTGGGCGGGCCTGGGATGGTGCACGCCTGCTGCTGGAGCCATGCGCGAAGGAACTTTGTGGATGCGGTCAAACTCAACCCGCAGGACGCCGGCTCGATTCGCGCGGTCGAACTGATAGACCAGCTGTTTCTGATCGACGCCCAGGCGCGCGAGGAGAAGATGGATCAGGCCGCACGTCATCTTCTGCGCCAGGAGAAAGCTCCTCCACTGCTCGCCAAAATCCGGGAACACATCCTGGCCACGAGCAAAACCGTACTGCCCCGCAGCAAGGCGGGCCAGGCGTGCAACTACACGCTGGAGCTTTGGATGAAGCTGACCTGCTTCCTCGACCACCCGCAACTGGAGCTCAGCAATAACGTGGCCGAGAACTCCATGCGTCCGGTGGCGACTGGACGCAAGAACTGGATCCATATCGGCAGCCCTCAAGCCGGCCCGCGCGTGGCCGCCATTCTCTCCGTTATCGAAAGCTGCCGCCGGCTCGCCATCCCGGTGCGAAAATATCTGGCCGACATCCTGCCCGGTCTGGCCGACACATCCGTAAAGAACGTCACCGGACTCACGCCCAAAACCTGGGCGGCCAAGACACACTCCTGAAAACTTCTCTCATCCCTCTCGCGCCGCCGTCAACCGTGTACTTGGCCGTACGGATACGAACATCGGCCCTTAAACAGTCTGAGAAAGTGTCAGCCCGGCGACGCATGGGCGCGGGCAATTCGCCGTCACGACTGGGACGATCTCGACCTGCCCGACCCAGAGACTCAGAAGACCTTGATCCGACCAGGGGTTGATGAGCGCTATCGCGGATGTTTCGCCAACTAACGAAGCATCTGCGATGGCTTGGGGACAAAATGCGTCAATTCCGGGAACTAACCCGCGTGAAAATGCGTATCGTCGTGCAGAAGCAAAAGGGGGAATCGCTTGCTTCATAAATTTGCCTCAATAGTTGCGCAAATTTTCCTGGGAGGGAATATGCACACAATCGTCAAGGCTGTTCTCTTCGGAATCATTCTTGTGGCGTTGGCCATCGGAAGTTTAGGGCAGGCCGCATCGAGAGACGCGCACGGGTCGCTGATAGTGGTGATGAAGGATGGTCGTCGGCAGACGATCCCCGTGGCTGAAATCACTAAGATCGAGTTCAAAGACGCAGATATCGTGGTCTTCAGAGACGGAGGGCAGAAGAGATTTCGCATGTCCGAGACCCAGAGCTTCGAATTCGATACCTCTGCTTCCACGGTGTTTGCGCCCGGTTGGAACCATTTTGTAGGCAAATGGAGAGTGGGCCAAGGTCCCGGGGCTGGAGATTTCTATATCACTCTGGAAGCTAATGGCGAGGCGCACAAAACGCTAGGCGCCGACCATGGAACCTGGAAGGTGGTGGACGGTGAGGCCCGCATTGCCTGGGACGACGGCTGGCACGACGTCATTCGCAAGGTTGGTACGAAACACGAGAAGGTCGCGTTCGAGCCGGGCAAGTCTTTCTCCGAAGAACCCAACAATGTCACGGCTGCCGTGAATACCAGCCCTGAACCAATCTAAACGGCGAAAAGCTGTCAACTGGCGAAATCAGCCATTACACGTTTTGACCCGGCGTCCGGGATTTTGAGCGCGCTCCTCGCAGGAAACAGCCGTCCTGCCGGAGCGCGCCAGGGAGCCAATGCCGCCGCGCTCACACCGTGGCGACTTGCACCCTGACATTGTTGGCAGGATCAGCAACATGTGCAGCCGCAAGAACCCGGACCTTGGGGGATGCTACTCGACCTGGCGCGCCTGCTAGTGCCACAAAAACGGGAAGTAAGTTCAAAAGGGTGATGCTTGTAGCTCAGGCCAGCCTCTTCATCTCGATCACGTTGTCGTAGTCGTTGGCGACTTCCCTCTGCGCTCCGTCCGCGACGTACGCGTATCGCATTGTGGTTTCCGGCCCGCACCTCCGCACCTGGCCGAGGAGTTTTCCGACCAGCGGGAGCGACCAGGCCGCGAGACTAGGTGAGACGCGAAAGTGTGGCGAAGATTGATGTGGTGGTTTTTGTGGCTACCCTGCCGTTTTCCGGTTCTTTCCCGTCCACCACCGGATGTGGGTCAAGTGCCTGAATTGAAAGGGCTAGAAGGTTCCTGACAGGAACTGAAAGAAGCGCCTTGGTCTGGTTCGTAGCCAGACGCTCTATCCAGCTGAGCTAAGGGCGCGGGTCTCCAACTATAACAAAAGCAATGGGATGCAGCGGACTGGCGTTCGCCCATCCCTTCTCAACTTGCTCAACGATGCGCGAACTACACGCAAAATCGATGGCAAGCCGGAAAATCATTGTATCACCGCCTGCCGGGGTGTCCCAATCGCTGCTGTCTGCGTGATTACACAAACCTACTGAAGCGTTTCTCCCATGACTGCGTTCTTCTATGGTCCTTATCCTTATTTAACGTTCTGGTTTCTGCAAACTGAGCAATATATTCTCTGGATAAATCGCTGTGTAACCGTTTGTCCCCTTGACGTTTGGACTCTCTCGCCTCTACTGAGCAGCCACAGTTCTCGCGTCTGTTTTGCCCCGCAATCTTAATCCGATTCCGGCAATGGCATAAAGACCCACTGTGACAAGCAGGAGCGCACGCAATCCGATCAACAAGGATAGATTTTCCAACAGCCCCCCTGCCACAGCTCCGAGGACATTGGCTCCGATGGCGGCGCTGGGGGACGCCACAGTGCGGAATTCCTGAGAGAACAGCAATCCGGCGAAGAACACTGGCACTGAGAAAACCGCTGCCACCAGCATTCCCACGATTGCAGCCGAGCTCGGTATTCGGTTAAATGGCAATAGGTAAGCCAAGACCAATCCTGCCAGTAACCCGGTCAGCACCCAGTGTCGGGGCAGAGGCTTCCGGCTCCGGTCGATAACCATGTTTGCCACCAATAGTGCAGTTAGCAGGGCGGAAATAACGATCCCGTTAACTTCCCAGGTTGTTCCAAAATACAGCGCCAGTCGGCTAATCACCTGCGTCTCCAAAAGCAAGAACCCGGCGCCCATGCTGAAGAAGAACAACGATGGCGCTTGGCGACGAGCTTCTGGAATCTGCAAGTACAGACCAAAGGTAAGCAGAATCACAAGTACGCCCACCGAGAAGTAGGTGCGCGGAATCCAGCGCCCCCTCTGATAAAGATAAGGCCAGTCATCGGTGGTCAACGGAACCCCCGCTGCCTGGGGGACGATCCGATTTTTCTCGACGAACTCTGCCAGACGGGCGTCCGCTGCGAGCACTTCCTCTACTCGTGCCGACGGAGAAATTACAAAGCAAGTCGCAAAAGCTGTGTAGCTGGATTCCGCCCGGAAAACCAGCGGCGGTTTGCCGAAAGTGCGCTCCAGCATGTCGCTCAAGCGGCGGGCCATCCACGGGTGGTTAACCTGGAACTTTACAAATACAATTCCCGTGGGCTTCAAACGCTCCTTGGCCTCGCGGAACGATTCTTCTGTGTACACGAAGTTGTCGATCCGCATGTTGGAGTAGTCGGAAAACTGGGTATGGGAATCGAGCAGGCCGAATAATATCAGATCGTACCGCCGCTCCGTGCGCTTCAAAAATGCCCGAGCGTCGTTCACGTGGACGGAAACTCGTGGCGAATCATAAGGTCGCTCAGGATGCTCACGTTTTCCCAAGGCCAGTATGGCGGGATCAATCTCGACCGCGTCCACCGAAGAACTTTCGTGACGCAAAGAAGCCGCGACATCGTTACCAGTTCCTGCTCCCACGATCATTACCTCGGGCGAGCGTTCGGCAAAACGGAACGGCAGGTTGTAAGGATTCTCGTCAGGGGACTCCTTCAGCAGATGGGGGTGGCGGGCCAGAAAAGCTTCGGAGAGATCCACAATCGACTGATAGCCAGTGTGATTCACCTGCACATATCCGGTCAAATAGTCCCCATTGGCAGCATAAAACCTGGAATAATCGATCTGCTGGTAGGGCGTCCAGATGCTGTAGCGGTTCGAGTTAGCCGGGTCATGGAGTAGCAGAAATAATGGCACCAGCAGACTGAATAGCAACATCCGATCGCTTCTTCTGACCTGGAGCAGCGCGAACCCCACCAGCACTAATCCCAGCCAAATCGAAGGAGGCAACATCAACCGGCTCACCCCCAGAAACACCAGAATTCCCGCCAAGCTGCCGATCAGGTTGATGGAATATGCCGGTAAGGGCTGGGGGGCCGAATCCAGTTGTCGGCTGACGATCTGTCCCAGCGGCACGAAAATGGATACTAGCAGCAGAAACAAAGTTTCCGCTAACAGGGCGGCCAGGAGGAAATGCGCCCAGTTCCAGACGTTCCCTGCTCCCCAGATTTCGACATCCGGCGCCGCCCCCAGGGTTTGGGAAAGCGTTTCCAGAAACCTTCCATGTCGCCAGGGCAGGCGGAGGACCAATACCAATCCCAGAAAGGCTGTGAGCGCCACCGGCCAACGTAACGCTCTGTGCGCTAAGGCACAGCCGAGGCCGAAACCCACAAAGCACAACAGGAGCGCCAGGTTCTGAAAGTAGGCAAAGACCCGAACCTCAACAGCAATCCAACGAATGAAAGCCAGCTCGGCAAACAGGGTTAGAAAGCTGGCCAACAGCAGCCGAGACCAACTCCACTCTCCCACCCACCCCGCCTCGTTTTCGAAGAACGGATGTCCACGACGCTTGGACCACGCCAGGAAGACTCGAATTCCACCCAGAATAACAGCGGCCGCGACGAATGTAAGAGTGCGAAAATTCATCTGCCCGAAAAGCCGTGCGATCGTGATAGCTGTACATTCAGCATACGCAGCGACGCAGCAGATGCAACGCCCAGAGAACAAGGCCGGTGCCGGATTCTGCGAATGGGCCGCTTGATTTCGCGTGCGACGTGTTAGGCATCAAGTATATGGTAAAGCGCGAGTGCGACAGACTGCTTTCGGAACGTCTCCATATACTCTACGGAGGGCACGAAGGTTTTGCGCACTGCTTTGGGAAATGCGTGGCAGGAAACGAACGAACGACTCTAAACCACGGCACGACACAACCGTCTGGGCAAGGTTACGAAGAGTCTGTAAGTTATTGAAAACTTTGCGGAACTCGGAGAGGCGTTCGTAGCCAGACGCTCTATTCAGCTGAGCTAAGGGTGCAGGTCTTGCTTCGGCAGGAGAAGTTCCTCAAGATTTACAGCGGAAGTCGCCGCTTGCTGCGAACGTTGATGTCAGCTTTGCCGCGAACATATTATTTTATTGTGAATTACTTATTGCGAATTACGACGGTCTCAATCCTCGCCTGTTCTTGCGCCAACCCAGTAAGGTTTTCGCCTTACAAAGCCGTGAGACGATGCAGAAGTTGAGTCGTTTGGCCCTTTCCACAACCCTTCGGCCCCTTTAGTGCTTGGCGTCCCACGCTCGAAGTAAATCTTTCCCGGCTCAGAGCAATTCCTACAAAAGAAGGCGTAGGGCGAGCCTGTATTTTGAGCAGGTTACATACGGCCCGCCAGGTGCTTATACGACGCCAGACGAAGTGGCGCGCAACGGGGCGCTCCAAGAAGGACTTCGGCCAGAGGTTTTCTTGGGCGCCCCTTGCATTTAGGTCATCGCGCCAAGCCATTCCGTCTTCGCTGGGCGCTTACGCCAGCGCCAAACGCTCCCGCACATCCACTCCAGCCTGACGCAAGAGTCGAGCCACGGTGTCTGCCTTGAGGCGCGAAGCGTCAAACTCCACGCGCACCGTGCGTTCCCGGTCGTTGAACTCCACCCGCCGTACTCCGTAGACCTCGCGCATTCCGTCGATGGCCCGCAATTCGTTCTCGCCGGGCGCGGCGCCATAGCGAAAAACCACTTCCAGGTAAGTCATGGAATAATCCTTTGCTGCCTAGGAATGCAGATGTCCCGCTGGTCCGCCAGGCTGAATCCAATATAAAGCATTGTCCATCGAAGAAGACAGAAGGCGTAAAGGGACTGTGGCTGATTTCTCGACCGGCGGCAGGGAGTAGAGTTTTTCTTAAGCTCGACGGTTAGATCACGGTTTTCTTCGGCTATCCTTGGCGGGACAACGTCTTAGCCAAGAAAGGAGATTCCGGCTTAGCTGTCTTGTGACGGATACGCGTTAGAGGGAGACCAGGGAGCATGGCAGAGCCATCCTTCAAGGGAGCGAGGATGCGTGTTGCAAGGGTTATCAAGGCGCCGCGTAAGGCCGTCTATCAAGCCTTTGTTGATCGGGAGGCCTTGGCCGCGTGGCTTCCGCCAGAAACCATGAGAGGCCAAGCCTTCGAGCCGCGAGAAGGATGCGAATCCCGAATGTCGCTCACGTACCAAAATCCGGAAGATTCGCAGCGCGGTAGGACATCCCAAGACACGGACACATTCCAAGGGAGATTTGTCGAACTCGTCCCCTTCGAGAAGATCGTGTGGTTCGTTGAGTTCGAGTCGCAAGAGCCGGAACTGATGGGCGAGATGAGAATAACCTGGAGTCTGGCAGACGCCGAAGGAGGAACAGACGTCAACGTCCTCTGCGATGGCATACCGGACGGCATCCGGCCCGAAGACAATGAAGCGGGCTGCAGGTCATCTCTACAAAAACTAGCTGCACTCCTCGAGTGATGTCGCCAGGAATTACCTCAGAACCGGTAAGCTGGCTGAGCCAGAACCTCATGTCGACGAAACCCTCAAAGCCAGCACCTACGCTCGAACGCGACCCGGTCTGCGGAATGAATGTAAATCCCGCGACCGCCAAACATGTTCACGGGCACGGCGGGAGCAACTACTACTTTTGCTGCGCGCCGTGCATCGAAAAGTTCAAACTAGACCCGGCAAAATATCTGCGTGGGACCACGCCTGTGTACCCGTCCGGTTTGATGACGCTGGGCGCCTCAAAGCCAGCCGTATTCCCGGACCATCACCCACTGCCACAGAGCGAAGCCCAGACTCACGCCTCACCAGGCGCACCGACAGAGAGCGTCGCTTACGTGTGCCCCATGTGCCCCGAAGTCCGCGAACACAAGCCGGGCGCTTGCCCTTCTTGTGGAATGGGGCTCGAAGCCGAGGTCCCCGTCGCCCCAACCCACACCGAGTACACCTGCCCTATGCATCCGGAGATCGTGCGGCCGGGGTCGGGTGCGTGCCCGATCTGCGGTATGGCGCTCGAGCCCCGCACGGTCACCGCCTCTGCCACTAGCGAAGACAATCCCGAACTACGCGACATGACTCGGCGCTTCTGGATCAGCCTCGTGTTCACCGCGCCCCTGTTGGCCATTGCCATGGCTGCAATGTTTTGGGAGATGCCGCTGCACCGCCTTCTGCCCGGTGCGGCGCTGCCCTGGTTGGAGTTCGCGCTCGCCACCCCTGTGGTGCTCTGGTGCGGCTGGCCCTTCTTTCAGCGCTTCTGGACTTCGCTCGTCAATCGCAGCCCGAATATGTTCACGCTGATCGGAATGGGTACTGGCGTGGCCTACGGGTACAGCGTCGTCGCCACGCTGGGGCCGCAGATATTCCCTAAATCGCTGCGTGGCGTGGCGGGCTATCCCGATGCCTACTTCGAAGCAGCCGCCGCAATCACCACCCTGGTCCTGCTCGGTCAGGTCATGGAATTGCGCGCCCGCAGCCGGACCAGAGCGGCCATTCGGGCGCTCCTCGATCTCAGCCCCAGAACCGCGCGCCGGCTCGACCCCGACGGCAGCGAAAAAGATATCCCGCTCGAGCAGGTGAATCCAGGCGACCTTCTGCGCGTACGCCCGGGCGAGAAAATTCCGGTGGACGGCATTCTGCTCGAAGGCCGTAGCTCGATTGACGAGTCCATGATTACCGGCGAATCCATGCCGGTCGAGAAATCGCCGGACAGCAAAGTCATCGGTGCGACCATCAACGGCACCGGCTCGTTCGTGATGCGAGCCGAGCGCGTGGGCAGGGAAACTCTGTTGGCGCGAATCGTACAACTCGTCGGCCAAGCCCAGCGCAGCCGCGCTCCCATCCAGCGCCTCGCCGATCGCGTGGCCGAATGGTTCGTTCCCATAGTGGTGGCAATCGCGATGATGACTTTTCTCGGGTGGTTCTTCCTCGGTCCGCAACCCCGCCTCGCGCACGCACTCGTGAACGCGGTCGCGGTGCTCATCATCGCGTGCCCCTGCGCGTTAGGTCTCGCTACGCCCATGGCGATCATGGTCGGCGTAGGCCGCGGCGCGCGAGCGGGCGTGCTCATCAAGAATGCCGAAGCGCTTGAGGTTCTGGAAAAAATCGACACGCTGGTGGTCGACAAAACTGGAACGCTGACCGAAGGCAAGCCGCAACTGATGGGAATGTCTTTGCCGGGGGATGACGGTGGTGAAACCCTTCGCCTGGCTGCCAGTCTGGAACGGGCCAGCGAGCATCCCTTGGGCCGTGTGGTCGTCGATGCCGCCGTGAAGCGAGGCCTGCACCTTTCCCAGCCGGAAGAATTCCACTCCGTCACTGGCAACGGCATTGTTGGCGTAGTTGACGGAAGAAAAGTCGCAGTCGGCAGCCTCGCTCTAATGGCTGAGGCCAGCGCGCTAAAACCCGGCACGGGCCTCAGTTACGGCACGGTGCCAGGCGGCACACCCATTTTTGTGGCCATCGATGGCAAGTATGTCGGAAACCTTGGCATCGCGGATCGACTAAAGCCTTCCACGCCCGGTGTCCTCCGCGACCTCAAAGCTCACGGCATTCGCATCGTGATGCTCACCGGCGATAATCGCATCGTCGCAGCGGCGATTGCCAAGACGCTCGGGATCGAAGAATTCGAAGCCGAAGTCCTACCGGAAGGGAAGTTGGAAATCATCCGCAAGCTGCAAGGGCAGGGAAGAGTGGTCGCGATGGCGGGTGACGGCATCAACGATGCCCCAGCGTTGGCGCAGGCCGACGTCGGCATCGCCATGGGCACCGGCACCGACGTCGCCATGGAAAGCGGCGGCATCACGCTGCTGAAGGGCGACCTGGCGGGCATCCTGCGCGCCCGCAAGCTAAGCCAGGCGACCATGCGCAACATCCGGCAGAATCTATTCTTTGCTTTTATTTACAATGCGATCGGTGTACCAATCGCAGCCGGAATTCTTTATCCATTCTTCGGCCTGCTGCTCAGCCCCATCTTCGCCGCCGCAGCAATGAGCTTCAGCTCAGTCTCGGTGATCACGAACTCCCTGCGCCTCCGGAAAGTAAAGTTGTAGCGTTTTTACTGCTGAGGCACGGACAATTGCTGATTGGCGATTGTTGGACTGCGGGTGGAGAAGCCCAGGGGTTCCAATTAGCAATCAACAATCGCCAATCAGCAATTCCCCTACAGCTTTTCCAGAAAATCGATGACCTCCGGCTCCGTCCAATCCACCGCGCCAATAAACTTGCGGCGCACGACGCCATTGCGATCGATGATGTAGGTCTCGGGAAACTTGAATGTTCCGTACAGGCCATTGCTTTTCTGTTCTGCGTCCCGCACCGTGAGCAGAGCTACACTGTGGTCTCGCAGGAACCGGCGGTAGTTATTTTCGTCGACGTCAACGCTCACCGCCAGCACGGTCACGCCTTTTGACTTCATGCGCTGTTGCATCTGTACCAGCGACGGAACTTCTTCCACGCAGGGAGCGCACCAGGTCGCCCAGAAATTCAGCACCACCACCTGCCCCTTGAGTTGGCTCAGCGTGACCGTACGATCGGAGTCGTGCACCGTGAAATCCGGAGCCGCCGTGCCGACCCGCGGCGGGTGGCTCCCGTTGTAGCAGCCAGACAGGGCCAGCATAATCGCAAGCAGAAGAATAATAATAATGGAGACCGGGGCGTTAGCGCCGGCGAAACGAAGCATACGTCGCACCCAGCTATAATAATGGATTCGTCCCATGCCTGCTCCCGCTACAGGTTCCGGGCGTCCCACAGTGTCGGTGATCGTACCGGCTCGCAACGAAGAAGCCTGCCTGGGCGCATGTCTTCAGTCGCTCGTCATGCAGAACAACTTGCGGAACCATGCGCAGAACGATGTGGCCTTCGAAATCATCGTGGTCGACGATCACTCCACCGACCGCACCCGCGCGATCGCTTTATCCTTGGCCAGCACCCAGGTGCGAGTCATTGAAGCCGGCCCGCTTCCCACAGGTTGGACCGGCAAGAACAACGCCGTCACTGCGGGAGCCAGAGCAGCTCGCGGCGAATGGCTGCTGTTTACCGATGCCGATACCATCCATCTGCCAGGATCGCTGGCACGCAGCCTTGAAGAAGCGAAGCGCCATGGCGCAACGTTGCTCTCCTACTCGCCTGAACAAATCGTGAAAAGCTTTTGCGAGAAGGCCGTGATGCCGGTGATCTTCGCCGATTTGGCCGCGAGCTTTCGTCCGTCGCAAGTGAGCAATCCGAGTTCGCCTGCGGCCGCTGCCAACGGCCAGTACATTCTGATCGCGCGCCAAGCCTACGACGCTGTCGGCGGACACGCCGCAATCGCCGGAAACCTGCTCGAGGATGTGGCTCTGGCTCGGGCGGTGAAGCGATCGGGCAGAAAGATATTCTTTCGTTACGGCGGCGACGCCGTTCGTACCCGCATGTATCGCAGTTTCGCCCAACTCCGCGAAGGCTGGACCAAGAATCTGGCCCTATTGTTCGCCTCACCCGTGCTGCTGGCCGCGCTGCGGGCCCTTGAGTTTGCTCTGATCATTGCCAGCTTCGCCATCAGCCTGGTCACAGCCCTTCACGGACACCGGCAGCCCGCCGCTGTGGCTGGGATGCTTTGCGTGATCTTGTATGCGTTCTTTCTCATGCGAATCCGGGGGGCGCATTTTTCCTGGGACGCAAATATCCTCGCCGTGTTCGGTCTTCCTCTGTTCTCCTATCTCCTGCTGCGTTCGAAGAGCGCGCACGCGAAAGGGACTGTGCGCTGGAAAGGCCGAACATATTCGGATGAACCTTGTTTACTGGCAACTGGCAACTGACAACCGGCAACTGTTTTTATGGTTTATCTCACGCGCAAAGCTGAATTTTCCGCATCGCACTACTACCACAACCCGGATTTCACTCCGGAGGAAAACC
This sequence comes from uncultured Acidobacteriaceae bacterium, assembly GCA_963714225.1. Classification (GTDB taxonomy): domain Bacteria; phylum Acidobacteriota; class Terriglobia; order Terriglobales; family Acidobacteriaceae; genus Sulfotelmatobacter. Next base: position 40,443 of record CAVQNY010000046.1, read on the forward strand.
GCCGTGTCTTCGGCAAGTGCAATAATCCGAACGGCCACGGCCACAACTACACCCTCGAAGTTACGGTAAAGGGAGAAGTCGACCCACGCTCCGGCTTCGTCGTCGACCTCAAACAACTCAAGGAAGTCATGCACCGCGAAGTGCTCGATGCCATGGACCATCGCTTCCTCAACAAAGAGGTGCCGGAGTTTCTGCATCAAATCCCCACCACGGAAAACATAGCCATTGCCATCTGGCAGCGTCTGGCCACCAAGCTCGAACGCGCGACGCTGCACCGGGTGCGGGTTTACGAAACGCCAGATTTGTTTGTCGATTTCTACGGAGAAGCATGATGCGGAAACAGAGTACTACCCTGTGTACCCCTGTGCCCGACGCCTGCCCGGAGCGGAGTCGCAAGGTGTTAAAGGTCTTTGCCTTTAAGCGTCCAGATCAAATGCATAAGGCAAGTCGATGAAGGCTCACCTCTCACGCCGCTATCTTTTCTCCGCTTCCCATCGCCTCCATAGCGAAGCCATGTCCGAGCAGGAGAACCAGTCGACTTACGGCAAGTGCAACAACCCGTTCGGACACGGCCACAACTACACCGTCGAAGTAACCGTCAGCGGCCCGGTCGATGAGCAGACCGGAATGGTGTGCAACCTCACCGATCTCGACGAATTCATCGAAAGGGAAGTGCTCAGCCGCTATGGCCACGAGAATTTGAATACGCTCCCAGAATTCTCCCAGGAAGTGCCTACCACGGAAAATCTCTGCATTCAGATCTACGAAATAGTGCAGCGCGGCTTCCTCCACGCGCATCTTGAAAGGGTAAGGCTTGAAGAAACCATGATGAATTCGTTCGAGTACGCGGGCCAGTCAGAATTAGTGGGATAAGAATTACCCGATTACTCAATGACACCGATTGCGAAATTAACGTTATGAAACCCACAACAGAACTGCCAACTCTCACCAGCGCCAGCTTCGAAGACCTCGTCCAGGAAATGATCGTCCGCCTGGGCGAAGATCCGCACCGCGAAGGTCTCCAGCTCACTCCCCAACGCGTTCGCAAGTCCCTGCAATTCCTCACCCGCGGCTACACCGAGGATCCCGAGGCCCTGCTCAAGGGCGCGCTGTTCACCGTTACCTATGACGAGATGGTGATCGTCAAAGACATCGAAATGTTCAGTCTGTGCGAGCACCACCTGTTGCCGTTCTTCGGCAAAGTGCACGTCGCCTACATCCCGAAAGGCAAGGTGATCGGCTTGAGCAAGGTTCCGCGCCTGATCGAACTCTTCTCCCGCCGCATGCAGATTCAAGAGCGCCTCACCACGCAGATTGCCGAAACCATCCAGAAAGTGATCGAACCGCAAGGCGTAGGCGTGGTCATCGAGGCCCGCCACTTGTGCATGATGATGCGCGGCGTCGAGAAGCAGCATTCCGCCGCCGTCACGTCTTCCATGCTGGGCTGCTTCCGCAACGAAAACGAAACGCGCTCGGAATTCCTCTCGCTGATTCGCCAGCGCCCCAACGGGATGTAGGCCTCCAGCAGCGCAGCAGACGATCGGGGGCGATGCCGTCTCGCCCGGTGCGCGTCGAACGCGGGCTGCGTGCCAGACACTGGCGGACCAAGTCGAGCAGAGCGGGATCGTCTAAGAGCTGATCGACGGGGTCGAGCAAATCGTCGTTGAGCAGGGCGGCTTGGCGGGCCAAGGGGGAGTAGAAAGCCAGGTTTGGTGGGAAGAGAAGCTAATCATAACGTACCCGAACCTATCGAGTAAGACATGCTTGGTCAAGGAAAAAGAGCGGGAAGGCTGAAACTTTTTTGGGAGGAACTTCTGCGAGCAACGGTACGCGAACCTGCAAATCTGCCGCAAAAAACCAACTGATGCGAACCATCGAAGCTTTGAAATCTATGTCAGTCCAGTAGGCGTACATCTGTACATCAACTCCTGTTCGCGTTCGCCAGTCATCAGAAAAAACTCATACCAGAGCCGCTCTTCCGCATCACAAGTGCACGCAGCGAGAGTTCTCTCGCAAGGACGACCAAGCGAAGCAGGACTGCTTGACAAAAGCAACCCCGGAGCTTCAATATGGCGCTATACGACATGTCGGTTAATGAGCTATGGAGACATTCGCATTAAGTGAACCGGTATTACTGGTCCTGCTAAGCCTGGCGGAACAGCCCCGGCATGGCTATTCAATCCTGAAGGATGTTGAATCCATGAGTGGCGGCCGCGTGCTGCTCAGCACGGGCACTTTGTACGGCGCGCTGCAGCGCCTGCTCGATCACGGCTGGATCGAGCGCGTCGAAGAGAACCACCCCGCTCGCGACCGTCGTACCTACAGGCTCACCTCACGCGGGCGGCGGAATCTGCAAATGGAAATTGAGCGCATGCGCCAGCTGACCAGGTTGGCTGCTTTGCGCATGGCCCGCAAGGAGGCATGATCGTCGTGATTACGGTTTACTTGCTGGTTGTTATGCCTGTATCCGGGGAGCTATCGCGGTGAATTCGGCGAGGAGATGACGTCCGTCTTCCGCGAGGCACGAAGCGTCCTTCCGGCAGCGCTGGCTGCGAAAATCAGCTTCTACCGACGCGAATATTGTGGACTCTTATCCGGTGCGCTGTGTGCGCACTTTGACCGTCTGTTCGGCCCTACCATTCCATTTCGGAGGTTCTACATGCACCCCCAGTTTCGTTTTCCCCGCTCCACCGTGGCCCTGATGCTCGTGATCCTCGCGGGTGTAGTGCTCGCTATCGGGGAAGCCAGCAGCGTTGCTGGCGACACGTTGGGATTGGCCTGGCGGTCGTTGGTATCCGTTCTGGTCTTTATGCTGCTGATTATGTGCACCGCTGCCGCAGTCGTTTGCGGGATTCTGCACACCCTGCGGCGTAGCGGTGTACGTCGCCTGGAGAACATAAACAGCGGAATGTATTCAGTGGAGAGCGGCAACCGGTAGTGGTGGAAGGGTACTTCTTATGATGTTGGCAACTCCGACCCGTCGTCCGGTCGACGCCGATTGCGCTTTCGGCGCCTCTTCAAATGGCTCATCCTGTTAGTGGAATTCGACGACAAGGAGATGTCGGCCCCGGGGCACGCCTAAGTAAGGACACACCATGACGACCCAATATCAATCAATGCAATCCCCGGTTAAGAGCTGGAAGCCACGCGGTATCTGGGCGTGGCTGCTCACGCTGGCGGCCGTCCTGCTGGCTTTGTGCATGGTGGCGCCTGCCTATTGCATGGCGGTCCCGGTTCCGTTCGTCGTCCCTGGGTTTTTGGGCCTTGATGCCCTGTTGTTTCCTTTGCACCTGCTGGTGGTCACGGTCCTGGCGCTGCTTTTGTGCTGGGTTGCCAAGCCGTCGCGCGCCCGGCTTGCCAGGACGCTTTTCGGGTCTGTGGCGATCTTGACCGCCATTATGGCGCTCACTCCAGCCTTCGCCATGTGGCAGCGTGCACGCCAATTAGGTGTCCCGCTCTCCCTCGGTAATTACCTCGAGAACGCAGTCCGCATGAATGACGGCCACCCTCCCCAGCTCAATCGCAGCGTATCGTACGGCGCTGCGAAGGACGGCGCCAACCTGCAACTCGACGTCTGGAGTACTGGACTGCCCAATTCCGGGCCACTCCGCCCGGCTGTTGTGTTTGTGCACGGAGGTGGTTGGATTGTAGGAAATCGCAGTGAGCGGCCGGGCTGGAACCGTTGGCTGAACCAACTCGGGTACGAAGTGTTCGATGTGGAGTATCGGATGCCGCCACCGGTACGCTGGCAGGATGAAATCGGCGACGTCAAAGCGGCGGTCGACTGGGTGGCCGTACACGCGGCCGACTACCATGTGGACCCCTCCCGCATCAGCATCATGGGGGAGTCTGCAGGTGGAAATCTGGCGCTGCTGGCCGCTTACAGCATGGGGGACCCGGAGTTGCCGGCATCCACCGGTGTGGCGCCAGTGGCGATACGCAGCGTCATCGACCTCTATGGTCCAACCGAGATGGCAAAGCTGCATGACACCACTTCCAGCCCCGGCTTTGTACAGGACTCGGAGAGCACATACATCGGCGGCATTCCGGAAGAGTTTCCCGATCGTTACCACGCGCTCTCGCCGCTCTACCACATCAATGCACAAACGCCTCCTACGATTACGTTCCAGGGCACCATGGACCGCCTTGTGCCGATGGAGCAGGCGATCATGCTGGATGAGGCGCTAACGAAAGCCGGCGTCGCCCACGAGCTCTATCTACTGCCCGCCAATGACCACGGCTTCGATATCAACTGGGGAGGCTTCGGCACTCAAATCGCCCGCACGAAAATCGAGGACTTTCTTCAAAGTCACTGAAGCTAAGACCGGGCAAGGGCCAAACGAAAGGCTGTGTATGACGACTTAAGGCACAACGGGGGGATTCTGCACACCCTGCGGCGTAGCGGCATGCATCGACTGGAGCCGACAGCGGCGCAAGCCTTCGTCCATTTCTTAACGGAGCGATCTCATCTGGCTACTCCAGAACTCTCTGAGGCTGCCAGTCTTCCCCGAAGGATGGTCACCGAAGCGGCGGGTAAGTTGTACTGGACGTTCGCTCCACCTCTGAGTTGCGACGTTGCAGGCGGACGGTCCGGACTGGCGTAGCCCTTCTTCCGGGCGGGGTGCCACCGGTATTGCGCCTTTCCGAACGTGATCATCACGATCGGGCCCGAGAAAAACGTGTCGCGGTTGGCGCCTGCATCGTGAAATACAATCCTCACTTTATGAGGGTGGTCGTGATCTTTGTTAATGAGCATGAGCGACCACTTGCCGTCCGGGCGTTGCAGGGGATAGGCCGTCACTAACGCGTGCCCGTTGGAGTCTTTAACATCGCTGGAAGCAGCATAGAGCTTGTGCTCGGCGTCTTTGGGTTGGGCCCACTCCTGCGTTAGGAGCCGCGCGGCAAAGAATTGCGAGGTCTTCCTCTGGATGCGGTAATGCGGGTCAACCATGAACATGTGGTAGGTTCCCCAGCTATTGGCACAGTTGGGATGAGGGGGAGAATAGGACAAGTCGTGGTAGTAGTGCGTGGACTTGCCGCCCGCGGTGAGAAATCCACCGAAGGAGTCCGCCAGCCACAGAGCACCGAAGATGTCGACCGCGGCCTCGCCGCCATGATCGTTGGTTTCGGTGTCGAGCAGTGGGATCCCGGAAGGCAAGCCGTCGTCGCGCCAGACCTTCATGATGTGAGTGATCAACTCCGGCTCCTGATAGAGATCTTCCCACGGTGTCTCGCATCCGTCGTAAGGATAGTGCTCGAACGACATGAAGGCGAGATCTTGAAGACGTTCATGAGCCTTCAGATAGTCGAGGAAGCGTCCGAGCCATGAAGTCCGGCCTTGGGCATCGGGCCAGACCTTGATGTCTTCGGTGACTCCTTCAAAGACAGGTCCGCCGAGTTTGAAATTCGGATCGACGCGGTGGAGCGCGGTGGCGAATTGCAAATACAAAGCGGCGTAATCCTCGGGCTGCATGTATTGGCCGTCGGGTTCTTCGCCCATCTCGATGTATGACACTGGGTATTCGCGCTTCTTGATGTAAGTCATCTGCGCCGCGGCATCTTCGGGCGTGCTGTACAACATGGCCACGGGAACGATGGCCGGCAGGCCGCGGGTGATTCCGCTCTTGAAGAACAAATCAAAGCCCGGCTGATCTCCTGATTCCATGCGGTCTGGCGCCAAGTAAAGGTCCGAGGCCGTGTGCCACGGATCGACCGAGGAGCACAAGGTCAGTGTCTGCTTCTGATCGGGCGAATGCTTTAGAAGATCATGGAATTCGTTGTTCCCATCCTCATTGTTCCCAACGATGGTTCCGGCGTAAAGCTCGCGGATGGCGTAACCGACGCAATTTCTGGGATCGCTGGAACCATGCGTATCGCAGGTATTCGAGGAGCGGGTCATCAGCACCCGTACGAATTTCGTTGTCACCGGCGAAGAATCGAGTCGCAGCGTGGCGGTGCCGCCTTTTCCATCCGTCACGGTTCCTGACGCGAAGGTCGTCCATGTTCCTTTGTCCTGATCATCCATGGCGTCACCGTCCCCGACCCAGTACTGCACCTGGTAGACCTGCGCGTAGGGCTCTGCCCAAGCGATGCGAATGGCGTCGATGCTTTCCAGCTTGTCGAAAGCGATCACCACCCATTGCGGATGCAGCGCGTCGTCTTCTCCCGTGAACTGCTTCGTGAGATAGGGATTGCTCTTCCAGTACGACTGGAGATCTCCATCGTCGAGACGCGAGAAGCCGTCAAATTCCGTTCCGTTGTTCCGGGTGAAGCCACGGTGACGGAGCGAGTAGCCATAGGTGTGGCGGATCATTTCTTTCGTGGGGGTGGCATTACCGGTGAAATATCCGCGCCCCGCGGGATCGCTCCAGGTGCCCTTGGGATTCCAATGCCAGGCTTGCACAAATAAATCAGTGTTCTGGCGGTAACTGATGACTCCCCAGCCGGCGGATAGGACCTGCTTGATCTGATCGGGGCGGAAGAACATGTCGGTGGCGTTGCTGGGGACGCGGTCCACGGTCGATCCCAGCGCGTAAAGAGGGCTGAAGGTGTTAACGACATGGCCGGGAGTTGCATCGACGAGAACGGTTTGTGTCGCTTCATGTTGCACCGCTCCATGCTGCGCCACTCCACGCTGCGCCATTCCATGTTGCGCCACTCCAAGCGCGGGCCAGAGCAGCGCGGCCCCCGAGAGAACGACTTCGCTTCGCGTTTTGCGCAGAATTAATTGGATAAAAAATGACAGCTTACTTTGCATGGCATGGACCCTCGGAAGATTTGAGCTTCATTCCCGCATAAGAGTCATACATCAAGTCGCGGCAATGCGGCTACGTGCGAATCTGTTGGTTTTCACGCAATGAAATTCGGTTTCAGGATTGCGTCGGTTCGGCCATACTCTTTTGTATAATTCAGCGACGTCGAGAGCGCGCGATTCTGCGCTCTTCAGCCGGAGCATCCTTCATGCTGCTCAAAGTATTCAATGATCGAGCCGGGCTGGGCCAGGCGGCGGCTGAACAAGCAGCGGCGGCCATTCGCCGCGCCATCGCAGAGCGTGGCCAGGCGCGGATCATTGCCGCGACGGCTGCGTCGCAGCTCGAATTTCTGGATGCCTTGACCAAGGCGCCGGGGATCGACTGGTCAAGGGTAGAGGCTTTTCATCTCGACGAATATATCGGCTTGCCGGTCACGCATCCGGGAAGTTTCCGCAAGATGCTGCTGGAGCAGTTGGCGGAGAAAACCGGAATTGCCACCTGCCATTTACTCGACGGTGACGCGGCTGATCCTTCGGAAGTGCTGCAACGCGTGGGCAAACAACTGGCATCCAGATCCGTGGATATCGCGTTTCTTGGTATTGGCGAGAACGGGCACATCGCATTCAACGATCCACCCGCCGACTTCAAAACCGAGGAACCTTACATCATCGTGAACCTGGATGAAGCCTGCCGCCGGCAGCAGGTGGGCGAGGCCTGGTTCGCCGACATTTCACAAGTGCCGAAGCAGGCGATCTCGATGTCAGCTCGCCAGATTCTCAAAGCCACAGAGATACTGGCGGTTGTACCCGACACGCGCAAGGCCCAAGCGGTAAAGGCTTGCTTTGAGGGCCCGATCAGCCCCATGGCACCGGCGTCGATTCTGCGCACGCATCCTAACGCCACTATCTATCTCGACAAGAACTCGGCCTCGCTGTTGGGCCCGGCTTTGCAGAGTACGCTCAATCATGAATCGCTGCTTGGCTAGCGAGCAGTTCGCGGGCAATCGCACATGGTGAGGGCCGGAAGGCCGATTTCTTCGTTGCGCTGGTGGATTGGCGGCCTTCTGTTTGCCTCCACGGTCATTAACTACATTGACCGGCAGACTCTCTCGCTGCTCGCGCCTTATCTCAAGCTCGAATACCACTGGACCAACTCGGACTACGCGAATATCGCCATCGCTTTCCGGGTGGCTTATTCGATCGGACAGACCGGGTTCGGGAGGCTCATGGACCGCATCGGTACCCGCCGCGGCCTGACACTGACGGTGATCTGGTATTCGGCGGTCTCGATGTTGACGTCGCTAGCCACCGGGTTTTACAGCTTTGCCATGTTTCGTTTCCTGTTGGGTGCGGGGGAATCCGCCAACTGGCCGGCCGCAACAAAGGCGGTCTCCGAGTGGTTTCCCAAACGCGAGCGTGCGCTGGCGACCGCGCTTTTTGATAGCGGTTCTTCGATTGGGGGAGCTGTCGCTCCGTTTATTGTGTTGGGGATTTATTTTCACTGGGGATGGCGCCCGGCATTTATGATCCCGGGCATTCTCGGATTTCTCTGGTTGATCGTCTGGCGATGGCTGTACTATCCGCCCGAGCGGCACAGCCGAATTGGCCAGGCTGAACTCGAAATGATCGTTGCGGACAAGCGCGAATCGGATGCGCCCCGGCAAGGTCAAGGTAAAGATAAAGGTCAGGTCCGGTGGAGTGATCTGTTGCAGCTTCCGCAGACCTGGGGCGTCATCGTTGCAAAAGCGTCTACCGACCCCGTCTTTTTTGTCATCACGGAATGGTTCCCGGTCTACCTGGTGGCGAAGGGCATTGAGCTGAAAACCGGATTGTTCGCCGTATGGATCCCGTTCATCGCCGCTGATCTGGGCAGCTTTTTGGGAGGTGGCGTCTCCGGCTATTTGATCAAACGCGGATGGTCGGTGGGCGCGGCGCGCAAGGCGCTGATTGTTTTTGGAGGGGTGGGCATGACGATGCTCATCCCCACGATTTTCACCACCAACATTTACCTGCTCGCTCTTCTGTTTTCGGTCGCGACCTTTACCTATGCGGGTTTCACCACGATGGCGAACGTCCTGCCCTCGGACCTGTATAACAGCGAATCAGTGGCGTCGGTGAGCGGGCTGAGTGGTACGGGGGCTGGCCTCGGAACCATCGTTGCCTTCAGGCTCGTCGGCTATTTGTCCGACGCGCGCCAAGCCGCCGGCACTCATTCTTTCGACCCGATTATGATCATCGCGGGGCTGGTGCCCTTCGCGGGCATGATTCTGGTCCTGCTGCTGGTACGCAATACGCAGGCAACGAACCAAGGTCTGGTACGGCGGATCTGAGGCCTTGGATACGGATACACTGGAAGCGGTCAAGGAGACAACGTGAAGATCACAGATGCCAAAGTCTTTGTCTGTTGCCCGGGCCGGAATTTTCTCACCTTGAAGATTTACACCGACGAGGGGGTGTCGGGCCGGCGACGCTGAACGGCCGGGAACTGCCGGTTGGCTCGTACTTAACCGATCACGTGATTCCCTGCCTCATCGGGCGCGACCCGTTCCAAACCGAGGATGTGTGGCAATACCTTTACCGCAGTGCGTACTGGCGGCGAGGGCCGGTGACAATGACAGCGATCGCCGCGGTCGACATGGCGCTCTGGGGTATCAAGGGCAAAGCTCTGAATACGCCGGTGTACAACCTGCTTGGAGGGAAGAACAGAACTGGCGTGCTGGTGTATGGGCACGCCAACGGACGCGATATTGAGAAAACTGTGGACGAAGTGGCCAAGTACAAGGAGCTGGGCTATCTGGCGGTGCGGGCGCAGACCGGCGTACCGGGTTTGCCTTCCACCTACGGAGTGGCCAACGACAAGCTGTTCTACGAGCCAGCGCAGAAAGGACTGCCGCCGGAGAACGTCTGGTCAAGTGAGAAATATCTTCTGCATGTCCCCAAGCTGTTTGAGGCGCTGCGGTTGAAACACGGAGATGAGATCCATCTGCTTCACGACGTGCATCACCGGCTGACTCCGATTGAGGCTGCCCGGCTGGGAAAAAACCTGGAGCCCTATCACCTGTTCTGGCTGGAAGATCCGGTTACTGCGGAATTGCAGGAGGGATTTCGCATCATTCGCCAGCATACGACGACGCCACTCGCGGTGGGTGAGGTTTTCAATTCGGTTTGGGATGCACACCTTCTGATCAGCGAACAACTGATTGACTACATCCGCATGACGGTGGTTCACGGAGGAAGGATCACTCACCTCAAGAAGATCGCTGCCCTGGCTGAGATTTATGACGTCCGCACGGGTAGCCACGGCGCGACGGATCTATCCCCGGTTGCCATGGCAGCGGCCCTGCACTTCGATATCTCGGTACATAATTTCGGGAATTTCTGGATACAGGAATACATGAGGCATACCCGCGAGGCCGATGAGGTATTTCCTCACGCTTACTGAACGAGAAGTTGGTGATGGGCACGCCGCGTGGAAAGGAAATACTGACCCGTACTCCGATGCAGCGCTTCGGCGAACTAGAAGAACTGACTGGAGCAGCGATCTTTCTAGCATCCGACGCTGCCAGCTTCGTAACTGGTACTCTGCTTCCCGTGGATGGCGGCTATCTCGCCAGCGGTGTGAATCAGTAACGTCAATCAATAACGTCAATCGATAACTTCCGCTTAGTCGTCGTTCATCCCGGGCGTAACACCCCCGACCGCTTCTTCATAGATACGGTACGAAACCTTGCGTCTTCATCTCCAGGCGGTACACCGAAGTAGTAGCTGTAATGTAGAGCGTCCTATAGTCCTTGTCACCCCAATTCAGGTTTGCCGGCTGCTCCGGCATGACGATGGTGCCAAGATGGATGCCGTTAGCGTCCCAGACCCAGATGCCTTTCGGTCCGACGACAAAGAGGTTGCCGTTCCTATCCACTTTGATTCCATCGGGTACGCCATCGTGCTTCCCGCCCGGCTCCTCGCCGAAAATGCGGCCGTTCGCAAGAGTTCCGTCCGGCGCGACGTCGTACACACGAATGTTTCTGTTTTCGCTGTCGTCGACGTAAAAGTGCTTGCCATCGGGAGAAAAGGCGAGACCGTTCGGCTGAGTCAGGTCCTTGGTGAGCAACCGCACGTCGCCTTTAGCGTCCAGGCGGTAGACGCCCTGGAATGGGATCTCTTGTTTTTCGCCAGCCACCAAATCCAGGGTCGGATCCGTGAAATACAGAGCGCCGTCCGGACCTAGGATCACATCGTTTGGACTGTTAAATTTCTTGCCGTCATAACGATCTGCCAGAACCTTGTATTTCCCCTCAGGAGTTACCTCGATGATGGCGCGCAACACGCTGGCGCAGTCGATCAGCCGATGTTGGTGGTCGAAGGTGTTGCCGTCGGGGTCCCCGAGCGCAATCACCTCCTCCTTCTTGCCGTCGCGATAGAGCCGGTAAATCTTGTTAATGGTCTCGTCGCTGACATAGAGGAACCCTGCCTGATCCCACACCGGGCCCTCCGTAAACCCAAAACCCGTGCCCACCACGCTCAGCTTGGCATCGTGATCCACCAGATTCCAGAATTGCGGCGATCGGGCTTGCAACTGAAACTGCGCCGACGATTGTGCGGATCCAAGAAAAATCGAAGCTCGAACGGCGATGAGCACCACAGCCGCGATGATCAAAGTACGCACAGTTTTCCGGCTCCGATTCATGAGACCACCTATTCCTCTTCATCCGCCTTCGTGGGACTTCCCGACCCGCCGGCCACACTCATAAGATAACTGACGATATCATTCAACTCACCAGAGGTGAGGGTTAAGCCGTAGTCGGAGGGCATCAGCGGTTGCGAACTGTATTCGATCGCCGCCATATCCGGCTTCGACACGAAGTGAAAGGTCCCGTCCAGCGTCTGCAGCTGCACAGAGAAATTGTCTTCATTGCGAACTCTTCCGACATATTTCTCACCGCCGCGAATGGTCACCGTCACCATTCGCGCCTGCCGGTCGCTGCCCCGAGCTGGATTAGCGATCGCGCTGCGGCTTTGCTCCACCGCATGAGTGCGAGCGTACGCTGACAGATCGGAGGCAATGAAACCGCCTTTGCCGGCCACCATGTGACAGCCGGAACATCCCGCTTTGCCAAAGAAAATTGTCTCCCCGCGCCCTGGATCACCGGGCAACTTGACCGCTTGCTTTGCTCCCTGAAGAATGTGCAGGTAGCTTACGACCGCTTTGATAGCAGAGCCTTCCAGGGAGTGGAAGGCAGGCATTCCAGTCCCAGGAATACCGTCCTGAATAATGCGGAAGATCTGGGCATCGGAAAGCCTCTGCACTTTTGGATTTTCCGCGATATTCGGCGCCCGTTCCCCGCCCTTGCCGTCGAGCCCGTGGCATCCGGCACAGGTCGACACAAAAGTTTGATTCCCCCGCGTCGAAACCGGCTTGGAGTCTTGCTGCCGCTGCGGTTGCGGTGGGGTTTGCGACCGGGCGACAGGTCCGCTGGCGACCCATAGAACCAGCAGAACCGGAGCCAGGGCGCCGCGTGATCTGGGACTTGAGAGCATATGCAACGCCCGGCCAGCAAGCCCTGCCCGATGATCGGCGAGCTTAGTCTTCAAAACAAGAACTTCGCCCCCAGCTGCAGAACGCGCGCAGGTCTGGCCGAGGTCACAAATCCAAACTCGTTGGAGTTAATTAAGCCATTTGGAGTATTGAACTGTGCGTGGTTAAAAGTATCAAAGGCTTCAAGGCGCAATTGAAGCTCTTTTGACTCGGTGAACTTGGTTGTCTTCGCGAGAGCCATATCGAAGTTATTAAGTCCCGGACCATGAAAGAAGCGGCGGCGGGAGTCGCCGAACACCCCAAGCAGCTCGGGGCTGAAAAGGGAGGTGTTGAAGTACGGATTGCCTTGACGCGGATTGGTGTCAGCCAGCACGTGTCCGCCAGTGAAGTTGGGCACGTCCACGGGAGCCGCGTTCGCGCCGATCAGTGCATTGTCGTCATTCTCCATCATCGTGATCGGAAGCCCGGTAGCGAAAGTGGTAATGCCGCTAAGACTCCAGCCCCCGGCTATTCCCCTGCTCCAACCGGAGCTGGCGAATTTGTCGAAGGGCAGCAGCCAGTTGTAGCTAAAGACGAAATTTTGAGTTAAATCGAAGTTGCAAAGGCCAATGCTCAGCTTCGGATTGAACGGATAAGTGGAATCTTGCAGACCAGACGCATTGTCCATGCACTTGCTGAACGTGTAGCCGGCGAGCAAGTTTAGCGATGCGGTGTTGTGGCTGACGCTGACCTGAAGCGAGTTATAGTGCGAGTTTGCCACCGTGGACTCATACGGATTGGTATCAAAGTCTGGCCCAAGAGGCCGCGTGCTCAAGAAAGTTTGGCCGGCGAACGGCGACGTTCCCGGGTTCGTAACCCAAAAGGTACCGGTGGGCGGAGTCTCGCTGAATTGAGCACATGGCGGGGCAGTCGTTGCGGGCGCAAGATTGGCCGGGTTGTTCAAGTACAGACACAGCGCCGGATTGGCTGGATTAGCTTCGATCGAGGTCACTAACCGGTGTCCCTCATTCCCAACATAACTGGCGGTGACCACGGTGTTTGATCCAACCTGGCGCTGCAGCGAGAATTCGTAGTGTTCGGAATAAGGCAGCTTGTTGTTGTGATCGAAAGAAAATCCGTAGGAAATCGGTTCGACCCCCGCCCAGTCAAAAGTGGTGTCCGGGTTCTTAGCTGAGACATTCGTCGGAGGAAATGTGAACGGGAACCTCGGCCAGCCGCCCACGAGCCCACCGATGGAACGGACCGTGTACGGAGCTTCCAGGAGCGGAGGATTTGAACTGCCGTAGTACAACCCGTAAGGCGGATCGCCCACTTCGAGAAATTGCGACAGGTCTTCCACCGCCGTGTAATACAAGCCGGCGCCAGCGCGAATGCTGGTTTTTCCCGGCCCGCCAAAAAGCTTGCCGAGAAAGCCCGAGGTAGCACCGGGAGAATAAGCCAGACCCAGCCGAGGCGAAAAATTGTGCCACTGGGTTGGCGCGAGCGTGCGCGGCACGCCCGGATCGCCGGGAACGACCCATCCCGTGGGTGCGCCGGGGAACACCACGGACTGCTCTCCGGGAACGATGGTCTCAATCTTGTTCTGGGTGTCGTACCAGGGCATGCTGGCTTCCCAGCGCAGTCCATAGTTCAACACCAGGTTGCTGGTAGCTCGCCAGCTATCCTGAGCGTACAAAGCATAGTACTTGCTGCGGGAATCGAGGATTTGCGGGCTGGCCTGGGTCAAACTATCCGGCGCTCCGATGAGAAAATCGGCAAAATCGATTCCCGTCTCGCCGCCAGTAAATGCGTACTGCCCGTTTTCCGCCGCCAGATTTCTTTCGTTGATCTGGTCGTAATGGAACTGACCGCCGAATTGAATCGTGTGCCTTCCGATAACCTTGGTGAAGTTATCCAGCACCTGGAACGAGTTGTTGTACTGCCCGGTGCTTACCTGGGGAACACCTACTTGGAAGTTATTGAACGAAATGTAAGGCACGCCTTGGTCCTGCGGCGCGATCGGACTGATGCCGCCCGCGGGGTTGCTCCAGGGAGTCGCAAATCCCAGATTAGCGAGACTGTAAGCCGATCCGACTCCGCCTTCTGGTTCTGCCAGGTGCAAAGTGTTGCGCACGTAACTGAGGCGGAGTTCATTCACGGAATAAGAGCCGAAGTTCTTGGTATCGCCGAGGTTCACCAGTTGTGCCCGTCCGGCGGTCGTAGCGTTGTAGGCAAAGCTGGCCGCTGGCACGGTCGCTCCGCCACTGGGGTAGGGGTTGTTCGACAGGTAGTCGTCGGCGAAGTAGTAGGCGAACAGCGTGCCAAAGCTCGTATTCTGGTCAATTCGCACGCCGCCCTTGTCGTCGCGCAATTTTTGCGCGTACGTAGACGATGAAAAATTGAAGGCTGGATTATTTAACACATTCGGCTGCGGAATCAGGCCGAGGTTCAGCATGCTCGTCGCCACGGGCGACCAGGCTGACTGTGGAATCGAAGCATTCGGAAACACGCAACCGGTCGTGGTGCTGTTGGTCGTGCAATTGTATCCGAAGGGAGTTCCAGCGCCCGATGAGCCGATCGTCGCCGGATTGATCATTGATGCGGTGAAGTAGTACGGCTCTCCGCTCGCGACCGAATATCCCAACCCTTGCCGTCCCAAACCTCCGCCGCTGAGAATGCTGGCAAAATTGGCCCCGTTCACGGTAGAAGCGATCGGGTTGTTATTAGCGTCGACGCCGGTGGTGAACAAACTCGCCGAGTCAGAGAAGTCGCCGGTAAAGTTTGCCGCGGATGGCACGGTCGTAGTCGCAGGAGAAGACTGGGTCTGGCGAGTACCCTGGTAATCGAGAAAAAAGAAAGTCTTGTCCTTCCGGATCGGTCCACCGTATGTACCTCCGAACTGGTTCTGGCGGAAAACGGGAACCGAATCGGAAAAGTACTGCGTAGCGTCGAACGCAGTATTACGAAGAAACTCAAATCCGCTGCCATGAAATTTGTTGGTGCCGGACTTAGTCACCACGTTGATTTGTCCGCCGCTGTAATTGCCATACTCGGCGTCGAAGTTGTTGGTGATGATGCGAAACTCGTAGATCGAATCCAGGTTGGGAATAATGGCCGCGCCGTTGTTCTTACCTTCCTCAACATTCGATCCGTTGACCATGAAGCCGTTGGCCGTCTCGCGTTGCCCGTTGACCGATTGGTTGCCGGAATTCAGGCCGCCATCGGGGGAGCGGTCGCTAATTCCTGGCGTTCCCGTGTCCGTGGAAGTGTAGGGGGACACTCCAGGTTGTAGTGCCAGCAAGTCCGTATAGCTCCGCCCGTTTAGGGGAACCGCTTCCATCTTCGTCCCGGTAATCACTTGACCCATCTGTGTGCTTTGGGTCTCCACATGCACGGCGTCCGTGCGCACCTCAACCGTCTGCGAAGCGGCGCCGACTTCAAGACTGGCATCGGCGCGAAGCTCCGCGTTGGCGTCGATCACCAATCCCGTCTTCCGATAGGTCTTGAAACCTCCGTGACTGATTTCCAGGTTGTAAGTACCGATGGCCAGCGTTGGCAGATTGTAAAAGCCCTTCCCATCGCTCTTGACAGTCGTTTTGACCCCAGTTTGGGTGTCAATTGCGACCACCGCAGCGCCGGAAATCACCGCGCCCGAAGTGTCTGTAACCACGCCGGAGATACTGCCGGTGATGCTTGCCGACGCGAGAGTTAACGCGAAATACACGAACGCCAGCACTGCGATAGCACCGTACACACGACTACGCATAGTGGATCTCCTGCGAGAAGGGACCTGCAGCCCGATTCAGCACCGTTTTTCCGCACTTTCACCTGGTAAAACTTGCAGCTCAGTTGTGAAAGTCTAATTGCCCGTTGGACGAGGGTTTATCTCAATCGCCATAAGGGTGTCAATCTTTTTGTTTTTCTTGACTTGGAGTCAAAATAGTTCCACGTCGTCTCCCTCAGTCACATTCGTGCCGCCGAGAACGAAGGCTTCGCAGTCGGAACCTATTTTTGCTTTACCGCGATTGCCGAGATTTCAATCCGGGCGTTATTAACCAAAGCTGCCGCTTGCATGGTGGCGCGCGCCGGCTTGGGGTCAGGCAGCACGCTCTTGTAAACCTTGTTCATGTCCCCGAACTCATGAATGTCGGCGAGATAGACCGTAACGCTGACGACGTCCTTCCACTCGAAGCCTGCGGCCTTGAGAACTTTCTGGATATTCTCGAGCGCCGCAGTCGTCTCCGGGCCGATGCCCCCAGCAGCCAGTTTGCCCGCGTCATCTGTACCTTCCTGGCCGGCGATGTATAGTGTCTTCCCCGCCACGATGCCGTCGCTGAAAGGCAGTCCCCGGGCGGGAGCCAGATTCACCACTTTTCGTTCCTGGCCATAGGTTCGCTGCGACGCCATGCCCATGATTAACAGGATCGCGACGGCGCATGTGCAAGAGCGGAGAGTTTTCGTCTGTAGTGCAATTTTCATTTTCATTTTCATTTTAGTTTCCTCTTCGTGATCAATGTTCGTGATCAGTATTCGTGGTCATTGGATTGGCTCTTCCACGCAACCAAAAACGGTGTTAGAGTCCGCGCACATGTATACATCGAGGAGAACGAAATGAACAAGTTTCGCGGTTTTGTGAGAGCCCATGCCATTGCGGCATTTGTGCTATCCATCGGCGTTTTGTGCGCCATTTTGTGCGGCGCCGGACTTCTGCGTGCGCAGTCGCCCGGCGGAACAACCACGGCGCAGTCCGACAGTGCTCTAATTGCGGATTTTCGCCGGGTGGAGGTGGCTTCGGTCTCGGATGCGCTGGAGCAACTGACTGGCCAGCGCATGTACATGAGTCACCGTATGCATCCGCTCTTCGTGACCAAGTTTTCCGGTTTTGCACGGACGGTCCAGCTCAAAAAAGACGAAGGCAACAACGACCCTGCTGCATTGAACGGAATGCTGACCGCCATCGATCAGGGTTCCACCGATTCCGTTTACGTGATGGTGGTCGAGGACGGCGAGAACATCGCGGGAATGGGCGGGTTGATGGGCACTGCCATGGCAGCGCGCGGCTACGCCGGAGCGGTGATCGATGGAGGAGTGCGAGACGTGGCGTATTTGCGCAAGATCGGGTTCCCCGTATATGCGACCGGCATCGTACCGTCGACCTCGGTGCATCATTATCGCTTCGGAGGATCCCAGATTCCGGTGACCTGCGATGGTGTAACCGTCAATGCCGGCGACATTGTCACCGCAGACAGCGATGGAGTGGTGGTGGTTCCCCGCGCCAGGGCTCAGGAAGTGTTGGCCCTCGCCCAACAAATGGATTTCAAAGAGCACTCGATGTATGCCGTGATCGAACAAATGAAATCGATCGTGGAAGCGGTTAAAAAGTTTGGAAGACTGTAGGCACAAGAGGCCTACTTGCGCAAATTCGACTTTCATCAGATAATTCGCACTTTCATTTTGTGATTGCCGGACTTTCTCATCTTTCATCGCGAATTCTCATGGCAAATTCTCAGAAACGAAGCTACAACATCACGGCGCTGCAGCGCGGGTTGCGTCTTCTGCAACTGTTCAGCGAGTCACCGCAGGGCCTCGCCGCCAAACAAGTGGCGGCCCGGTCGCGGCTGCCGGTGAGTACGGTCCACCGCTTCCTGGCGAACCTGGAGGCTTCGGGCTTTTTGAACTGCAGCGGCGACGGCGTGTACCACTTGGGAATCGCGTGTTTCGCAATCGGCCAGGCAGTTTTGGCTCAACTCGATATTCGCCGGGTGAGCCTGCCCTACCTTCAGGAATTGAATCGGCAAACGCGCGAGACCATTCATCTGACCGTACGGCACGGACTGTCCGCGGTCTACGTCGAGAAGCTGGATTCACCAGAACAGTTGCGTATCCACTCACGCATTGGGGCCGCCGTGCCGTTGTATTGCACCGCCGTGGGCAAGGTCATGTTGGCGCACATGGCTGACGAGGAGCGGGAAAGAGTTCTACCACAACTGGGACTGAAGCGTCTGACGCCGAACACCGTGGGCAACCTTCAGGAACTCGAGGCTGAACTGTACCGAGTCCGAAAGAACGGTTACGCCTGCGATCTGGAAGAAAACGAACTCCACATACGGTGCGTGGCCGCGCCCATATGGGACCATGCCGGCGGCGTGAATGCCAGCCTCAGCATTACCGCACCGATGGTACGCATGGCAGTGACCCGTTTGCGACAGCTCGCCCCTTTGATTCAGGTCGCCGGATTGCAAATCTCACGTGAGCTTGGGTATCAGAGCGCTGGCTTCCGCCCGCCACTGCAAAAAACGCCGCTGCAAAAAAACGGTGCCGGGGAGGGAGCGATTGCGAAACCTCTCTGAACGGCACAGCACGAGCAGTTTCGGAGTTGATGTCCCAGCTTTTGTCCGGACTCCGTTGTTGCGCATTGGGATTTTGCTCGTGGCTGCCGGCTGCCTGATATCGTCGAGCGCGGCAGGGGCGTTACCCAATTCCCATTCCCCTTGCCGGTTCCAGTCCACGACGTTTGAAGGGTGGAAGGCTGAGCAACTGTTCAACGACTGGGTGCGCCTGACATTCGTTCCCCAACTCGGCGGCCGGCTGATGCAAGTTGAGTTCGGGGGACATCCCTACTTGTTCGTCAACCCACGGTGCAAAGGCAAGTATTTCCCACCTGCCGATTCCATGCAGCAACGTCAATGGATCAACTATGGAGGCGACAAGCTCTGGCCCCTGCCGGAAGGCCACGGGGAAGGCTACTGGGCGGGGCCGGTTTCAGACGCGCTCGATGATGGCGAATACAAACTTACCGTTGTTTCCGAGAGCAATCCCTGCACCCTGCGCCTCGAAGGGCCAGCCGATCTCACAACCGGTCTGCAGTATTCACGGGAGATCAGCATCGGCAACGATTCTCCGCGGATCTCGTTTCACGCGGTCATGAAGAATGCCACCGCCCATGAAATTCGATGGTCGATGCAATCCGTGACCCAGTATGACACCGCCGATTCGGCCACGCCTGCTGGCTACAACCGCGACTTCCGGGCCTTTGCTCCGCTGAATCCGCAAAGCGCATACACCGATGGCTATCGCGTTCGCAACGGCCTCGCTGACGATCCATCGTATGCGGTTCACGATGGCATGTTCACGCTGCACTGGCTGTATCTGGAAAATGAGGTGTGGCTCGATTCCAATGCGGGCTGGCTTGCGGTGGTTGATGACTCGACGAAATACGGGATGATCGAGCGCTTTCAATATTCCGCGGGAGAGGAATATCCCGGAAAAGCTTCCGTGATGTTTTACAAGAACGGAGCTGCCCTGGAATTGGATGACAAGGGTATGCCCGCGCTGCGGTCGAACCATCTCGAAGAAGCTCCCTACTACATGGAAGCCGAGGTCAACAGCCCGATGAAACGCCTGAACCCTGGCGCCTCGTATGCTCTCGATACTTGGTGGTTCCCAGTTCGAGCTAATAAAGAGCTTCAAGCTGTTACTTCGGTCGGAATAATTCAACGTACTTTCGCTGCCTCTCTCACCGCCAATCGCCTGCAACTCTCAGGCTCTTTTGGAGTGCTTTTTGCCGGCAAGCTGTACGCGCATGTCTTCGATCTGCACGGGGCGGAAAGCAGCGTTGTCGAACTGGAATCGGTCGATCCGCTTCAGGTCGCCGAACTCAACCAGCCCATCAGCGTGTCTCTTGGGGCGAGTCGGGTAGCAATCCGCTTGACCGACGAGCAAGGCGTCGACTGTGGCAGTTTAGGTGAGGCCCAAATCACGCAATTGCAGAAGGAGAGTGACCGGTAACATGCGGATCGCTGCACTCCTCGCCGTGGTGCTGTTTGCCTGCCTAGAACTTCGGGCGGGAGACGAGCCGCCAGCAGCCATATCCACAGCGATCGATGTGCGTTCCGAGGATCTTCTGGCTCAGCCGGCCGCAGCCAACTGGATCTCCTACAACGGCGACTATTCCGGTCGTCGCTATAGCGGCCTGGCCGAAATCGACACGGGCAATCTCGGGGGACTGCGCGCCGCATGGGTTTTTCATGCGCGCAACACGAGCCGTCTGGAGGTCACTCCCGTGGTAGTGAACGGAATTATGTTCGTGACCGCGGCGAATGATGTCTCAGCCCTCGACGCGCGTACCGGACGAGTCGTTTGGCACCATGCGTGGCCGATCTCGGAAGGGTTGATCGACGACGCGGCGCAGCACATCAATCGCGGCGTCGGCGTGTGGCACAACCGGGTCTATATGGAAACCGACAATGCGCATCTCCTCTGCCTGGATGTGCGCTCGGGCAATCTGCTGTGGGACGTGGCTTATGCGAATTGGAACAAGAACTACGGCGCAACCAGCGCACCGCTCGTAGTCAAAGACAAAGTCCTGGTGGGGACCTCCGGAGGAGATGACGGCGTGCGCGGCTTTCTTGCCGCCTACGATGCGTTAACCGGCAAGTTGGCCTGGCGGTTCTGGACGATACCGGGTCCCGGCGAATTCGGTTCTGAGAGCTGGCCGGGAAAACTCTATCTGCATGGCGGCGGAACCACATGGATGCCCGGCGCCTACGATCCCCAACTCAACACGATTTACTGGGGCACCAGCAATCCCGCGCCCGATTTCGAAGGCGGCGTGCGTCCGGGCGACGACCTCTACACCGACTGCGTATTGGCCTTGGACCCGGATACCGGAAAATTGAAGTGGTATTTCCAGTTCACGCCGCATGATCTGTTCGACTACGACGCGGTCGAGACTCCCATGCTGATCGATGCGGTCTATCGGGGCGAAGCACGAAAGCTGCTGGTGCAGGCCAACCGGAACGGCTACATCTATGTGCTCGATCGCACCAGTGGAAAGTTTCTTTCCGCAACGCCGTTCGTGGAAAAGCTGAACTGGGCAAAGGGAATCGATGCCCAAGGCAGGCCTCTGCGTGCGGACGTCGAGCCGACGGCGGCGGGCACACGGGTGTGCCCTGGCTACGCGGGCGCCACCAACTGGAACGCGCCCTCCTACAGCGAGTCCACCCACTCGGTCTACTTCATGGCCCTGGAGGAATGCGAAACCTATTTTTTCAAACCAGAGACTTTTCAGGAAGGTCAAGGATATTACTCGACCGGAGTGAAACGCATTCCCGGTGAAACTTCCCAGAAAGTGCTGTTGGCGTTCAACCTGGATACAACTTCAATTTCGTGGAAATATCCGCAGATAGGCGGAGGACACTCCTGGGGAGGAACTATGGCAACGGCTGGCGGCCTGCTGTTTTTTGCGGACGATGCCGGCTCGTTTGAGGCTGTGGACGCGCGCAACGGCAAACCGCTATGGCACTTTAATACCGGACAAGACATGAGCGCATCCCCCATGAGTTACGCCGTCGCCGGCAAACAGTATGTGGCGATTGCCGCGGGCAGTGACGTGTTCAGCTTCGCGTTGCCGTGATCCAAGAAGGAAGATAGAAGACGGCGCGCGGATCTCGAAAGCTAATTTTAGGAGGAGTTATATGAACTTGACTTGCACTCGCAGAACGTTTGCCACGCGGTTCGCTTCCGTGCTTTCCGCTTTGGGAGTCAGCGTCGCCGTGTTACCCAACCATGCCGTGGCACAGAGTTCCCCCGCGCAGGATGCGGGCGGAATCCGCAAACTGGACGACGAAGGCAAGCCGGCTGGCGAAAAGGAAGTTATCGTGCCGGTTATTGTCCACAACGGGGTGATGTATGTCTCGGGGGTGGGCGCCCATGATAAACGAGACGCCAAGGAATGGACGATCGAATCTCATACCACCATAGTTATGGACAGGATCAAGAAGCTCGTCGAAGTTGGCGGGGGATCCACGGACAGCATTCTTCAAGCAAATGTCTACCTGACGAATATTGACCACTGGGACGGAATGCACAAGATATTCTCGACCTATTTTCCCCATGGCGGCCCCGCGCGCACAACCGTCGCGGTCGCCGCGCTGCCAGGAAATTCTCTGGTGGAAATCAATTGCATCGCCGCAGTCACTCGTAAGTAAAAACCTAAGGAGCGGGTTTTATGCGACTCAACTCGAAGTGGAACCGGCGCGGTTTTCTCGGCAGCCTGGGGATGATCGCCAGCGCGATCCTGGCGCCGCGCAAGTTGTTTTCCTTGAACCGGTCTTCCGTTGGCGCTGGCGCTGGCGCAAGTGTGCCGGTAAAGGGCTTTGGAGAGACCGGCAATCCCTTTGAAGAGCTGGGCGTTACTACGGTGATCAATTGTGAGGGAACCATGACCGTGCTGGGCGGTTCTCTCCCCCACCCGGAACTCGAAGCGGTCATGATGATGGCCGGGCGACACTTTGTCAGCGTCAACGAACTCGAAGCAGCCGCGGGCAAGCGTATCGCGGAAATGTTTAAGTTGCCGGAGGGATACACCGCGCTGGTAACGTCAGGTGCGGCGGCCGCGATTCAATCGGGACTGGCGGGCATTCTGACCGGCGGAAACGAGGCTTTCATCCGGCAATTACCCGATCTCACCGGGATGAAATCGGAAGTGATCATCCAGAAGTCTCATCGCAACCCGTTTGATCACCAACTGCGCTCCACGGGTATCAAGCTCATCGAGATCGAAACCGTAGATCAACTGCGAGCTGCGGTGAATGAACGCACGGCGATGATGCACTTCTCGAACTTCGCCAACGCCTCCGGACAGATCAAAGCGGAGGAGTGGGTGAAGCTGGCGAAGCAATATAGCATCCCCTGCATGAACGACGCCGCAGCCGATACGCCACCGGTGTCTCATCTGTGGGACTACACCAACATGGGCTTCGACCTGGTGACCTTCAGTGGCGGAAAGGCGATTCGGGGACCGCAATGCGCCGGCCTATTGATCGGCCGCAAGGATCTGGTGGCCAACGCGTTGGCGAACAACAGCCCGAACGAAGACACGCTAGGCCGAAGTCAGAAGGTGGGCAAGGAAGAAATCGTGGGCATGGTGAAGGCGCTCGAACTTTTTCTTGCCGAAGACCATGAAGCTCTCAACCAGGAATGGCAAGGCCGATTGGAGATGATCTCCCGCGAAGTCACGAAAGTTCCCGGGGTCAGCACGTCTTTCTTTGTGCCGGACATCGCCAATCACGTGCCGCACATGCGCATCGCGTGGGACGCGGCCCGCATTTCATTGACACCCCAGCAGGTGTCCAAGCTGCTGAGAAGCTCGAAGCCGAGCATTGCGATCGGGGCCGGCGAAGGACGGCCCGGGCTAGCCATGAACTCGTTCATGCTTCAACCCGGCGAGGACAAAATCGTTGCCGAGCAACTTTCGCGAGTCCTGCGCGAACATGCGGCATAGGTGAAGAAGGTGTGCATGTGGAGTTTGCGTTCAAAATGACTGGAATTCAGAGGATTCGGCGATGACCGCTGCTGGAACGAGCCATGTGCGCTGGTTTCTCGTCTTCTGGCTGTTCATCCTCAGTGCTGTCTCTTATCTCGACCGGGTAAACATTTCCATTGCCGGCGGGTCAATCGCCGAGGCCTATCACCTTAGCGATGTGCAACTGGGCAAAGTGTTCAGCGCCATGCTGGTCGGTTACGCATTGTTCCAAACCGTTGGCGGAAGGCTGGCTGACCGCTTCGGCCCACGTCGCGTGCTGGCCGCGGGCGTCCTGTGGTGGGGAATTTTCACTGCTTTGACTGCGATGGTCCCTGCGAACGTTGCGGGCGCGCTTTTTATTTTTGTTGCAGTACGCTTTCTGCTGGGCGCCGGTGAAGCGGTCATCTATCCGTCCGCCAATCAGTTCATCGCACGCTGGATCCCGACCACCGAACGTGGTATCGCGAACGGCTGGATCTTCGCCGGTGTGGGAGCGGGCGCCGGCCTCACGCCGTTGCTCATAACCCACATTATGCTTCGTTACGGCTGGCGGACGTCGTTCTGGGTATGCTCCATCATCGGATTCGTGGCCGGCGCAGTGTGGTTCCTTAGCGCTCGCGACACGCCCGAGGACCATAGTGACGTTTCCGCCTTGGAGTTGGCGTTGATTCGCTCCGGCCTGACGGCAGCCGAGCCAAAGCAAACCGAATCAGAGCAGACCGAATCGAGGTCCGATCCGAAAGCGCTCCTGCCCTGGCGTCGCGTCCTGCAAAGCAAAGAAGTCTGGGCCGTCACCGTCAGCTATTTCTGCTACGGCTACGTGGCATGGGTCTTCTTTAGCTGGTTCTACCGTTATCTCGCCAAAGTACGCGGCCTGGATTTGAAGACGAGCGCCTTTTACACCATGTTGCCCTTCCTGGCCATGCTGGTGGGCTGCGTTTTGGGCGGAACGCTCAACGACCGGCTCACAAAGTGGCAAGGGCCGCGAATTGGACGATGCGGTCTGGCGGCGTTCGCGATCGCGGTTGCGGGCATATTCATCGCCTTGGGCTCGCAAGTTCAAAGCGCCCGGTTGGCCAGCGTCGTGCTCGCCGGCGGGGCGGGTGCGCTGTATCTCTCCCAGAGCTCTTTCTGGTCCGTAACCGCCGATATTGCCGGCACATCTTCCGGTTCGGTATCGGGCTTCATGAACATGGGGAATCAGGTAGGAGCAGCGCTCACGGCTTCTCTCACTCCCTGGATCGCAGGCCGATTCGGTTGGGCGACATCATTTCTCGTGGCGGCTGGCTTGTGCCTCGTAGGTGCGGTGAGCTGGCTGGTCGTGGATCCGTCCCGGCAACTTACGATTTCATAAGATATGAACAAACTGAGTGCCAAGCCGCTGAAAATCAAGCCGAAGACCGGCTGCATGTGGGAACTGGTCAGCCTCGGAGAGGTTATCCTGCGCCTCGATCCAGGGGACGAGCGCATCTCCACGACGCGTCATTTTCGCGCCTGGGAAGGTGGAGGCGAATACAACGTAGCCCGCGGTCTCAAGCGATGCTTTCGGATGGACACGGCAATCGTAACTGCCCTCGCCGACAATCCGGTCGGACGCCTCGTCGAAGACCTGATGCTCCAGGGAGGCGTCAGTCAGAAATACGTGCGCTGGGTTCCTTTTGAGGGAGTCGGCCGCACCGTCCGCAATGGATTGAATTTTACCGAGCGAGGCTTCGGCCTGCGCGCGCCACTCGGATGTTCCGATCGCGGCCATACGGCTGTCTCACAATTGAAACCCGGCGAAATCGATTGGGACCAGATTTTTGGCCTAGACGGAGCACGCTGGTTTCACACGGGCGGAATCTTTTGCTCGCTATCCGAGACCGCGCCACTCGTTGCCGAGGAAGCCATGGCGGCGGCGAAACGCATCGGCTCCATCGTTTCCTATGACCTGAACTACCGTCCTTCGCTGTGGAAGTCGATCGGAGGAAAATCGAAAGCGCGGGAGACTAACCGGCGTCTCGCGCCGCTGGTGGATGTGATGCTCGGAAATGAAGAAGACTTCACCGCCGCCCTGGGCTTTGAGGTGCCCGGTCTCGACGAACACCACTCCAGGCTCGATCCGAACAGCTTCCAGAGAATGATCGAGAAGGTGCTGCTCGACTTCCCCCATCTGGCCCTCATTGCCACCACGCTTCGACACGCCAAATCGGCGACCCTGAACGACTGGGGAGCGATGTGCTACTACGATGGCGACTTCTACCAAGCGCGCATTCGCGAAAATCTGGAGATCTACGACCGCGTTGGCGGTGGCGACTCCTTTGCCTCCGGACTGATTTATGGATTTCTCGGGGAAAGATCCGCAGTGGTCGGTTGACTGTGGCGCGGCGCATGGCGCACTCGCCATGACCACGCCCGGCGATACCTCAATGGCAACTCTGGACGAGGTTTTGCAAGCCATGAAGGCGCAAACGGCGCGCATTGCACGCTAAACATTCTATGACCATCGACCTATGACCAACGACGATGTAATTCGCAGAATCGGGGAGATTGGTATCCTGCCCGTGGTGCGGGCCGCAACCGTCGAGGACGCAACGCGAGCCGTGGAAGCCATCTGCGCCGGGGGCATTCCGATCCTTGAAATAACCATGACTGTTCCTAACGCGACGGCGGTGATCCGCCATGTTATGCGCGAATATGGAAACACAGCGCTCATTGGGGCGGGCACGGTGACCACGGCCGAACAGGCCGACCAGTGTATTCGCGCGGGCGCCGAGTTCCTTGTGAGTCCGGGACTGTCGTTCCCGGTGCTTGCCGTGGCGCAGTCCTGCGCGAAGCTGGCAATTCCCGGAGCGCTGACTCCAACTGAACTCATGCACGCCCTTGACAACGGTGCGAAGTTGATCAAGATCTTTCCTTGCGGCAACGTCGGTGGTCCCAAGTATTTGCAGTCTTTGAAAGCTCCCTTCCCGCACGCCGCCCTGATTCCGACCGGCGGAGTAAATGCTTCGAACGCTGCCGACTATCGCCGCTGGGGCGTTTGCCTTGGGAGTGGGCGGGGATCTGGTGAATGCGGCCGCCCTGCGCGCCGGGAATCTGGCGAAGATCACCCAAGCGGCTCGTGAGTTGGTGCAGGCAGTTCACGGGGCGCTCGAAAAAGCCAGTCTGCCGCACTAAATGAGTTCGGATATCGTTCACGTCGCAAGGTCACGTATCTCACAGGAGAGCCGCCTTCATGAACATAACAAAAGATGTCGAGGTTTCTTGTCGCCGCGTGTGCGCTCTGCATTCTCGCTGGGCAGCAAGGGCGCAGCGGCCCCTCGACCGCCAAGTCGCAGTCACGATTGACGATTTGCGCCGCCGCCAACTCGATGTCCGCCGCGGCGATCAACGAAATGACATCTCAGTTGCTGAGCACGCTCCGCGATCAGAAGGTCCCGGTGATTGGATTCGTCAATGAACGGAAACTTTACAAGCTCGGAGAGGTGGATGACCGAATCAAAGCTCTCCGCATGTGGCTCGACTACGGTTTTGAACTCGGCAATCACACCTTCACCCACATGTCGCTCAACCAGGTGGGCCTGCAGGCATGGGGAGACGATGTGATCCGGGGCGAGAGCGTGACCCGCCTGCTGCTGGACGAGCACAAGATGACACTTCGATACTTTCGGCACCCGTTCCTGGATACAGGCCGCGACCTTCAGACCCGGCGTGAGGCTGAGGCGTTTCTAGTAGCGCGCGGTTACCGCATCGCTCCCGTGACCCTGGATGCCTGGGACTGGATGTACGCCCCCGTCTACGACGATGCCAAGAAACGCGGGGACGCCGCACTGCAGCAGGAACTGGTCAGCAGCTATCTCTTCTATAGCGACACCGTATTTGCCTACGTGGAACAGCTTGCTACTCAAACAATCGTCTACGAACCAAAACAGATTCTCTTACTGCACGCCTATCAACTGGACGCTGACCACATCGGCGAACTGCTCGAGTTGATGCGCAAGCGAGGCTATCGCTTCATCACGCTGGCAGACGCCCTCAGCGACCAGGCATACAGCCTGCCCGACACCTTCATCGCCAAGGAAGGTACGGGATGGATTGACCACTGGGCGATCACATTGGGCCATCCTCCGCAAGGAGCTCCCGTGTTTCCACAATTGGTGATTGACCGTTCGAAGGCGTTGCATCAACAACAGCCCTAGAACTTTCCAGTTGCCGGCGCGCGCACGGCAGGAGTCGGCGGCCAGTGGAATTGGAATTGGCATTGGCCGTGGACAAAGGAGCATAAAAGGGGAATCCTATGCGGGTTGGACTTTTCATGGCGTGCAGCGTCGGCCGAATCGCTGCTCGAATTCTGCGGAGCAGGTCTGCGGTTGCCATCATTGTCATTCTTGCGGTCGGGCACAGCGCCAGCGCCCAATCGGCATCCGCCGCGGAACCGCACACAGCAACCGTCCACGTCGATGCGACGCCCGGCCATGCCATCAACTCCTTTGATCCCGACAGCGCTCTGGGCAGCTCCATTGACGTCCTCTCTCATGACGGCATCGATAAGGTTTATACCCCGCACATCATCCAGGAGTCCCTCTCGGCGGGCTGGGGACCGATAACGTACCGCAACAATTCCGAACTGCGCATGGCGGCCTGGCACTGGACAGAAAACGGAACATGGAGCGATCCGGCGCACAAGAGCGGATACTTTACCGGCAGCACCGACCTCAAGGAGCCGCTGCGTTACATCCTTTCCTACGCGCTGCCACATCGCGGTTTCTCGACCAGCGGAGACCGCCCGCTGCAAGGCCCGAATCTCAGCTATTGGAAGAGCAATCCGTATCTCACCAGCAAGTTCACGGGGGAAAGCGACGCTCTGCACCCGCAATGGGTGGTCGTGGATCTGAGGGCCGAGAAGCCGGTAAATGCAATCCGCGTCGTCTGGGCAAGCCCGTATGCCACGACTTACCAGGTGGAGTATTGGGAAGGGAAACTGGCCCTCGATTTCGATGCCGGCCCCCAGGGGGAGTGGAAAGCTTTTACGTCGGGCACAATCAAGAACGCCCAAGGCGGAACCGTCACCCTCAAGCTCGCCGACGCGCCCGTCAGCACTCAGTTCGTGCGCATCCTGATGACGGAATCGTCGAACACCTGCGATCTGCACGGAGCCGACGACGTCCGCAACTGTGTGGGCTACGCCATTCAGCAAATCCGTGTGGGCACTGTCGATTCCAGCGGCGCCTTTGCCGAGGTCGAGAAGATTTTTAGCGATAAACCAACCACCTATGCATCGTCGTCAATCGATCCCTGGCACTCGGCCGCGGACGTAAACGCCACCGGTGGCTACCAACACAGCGGCTTCGACGTGTTCTTCACCAGCGGACTCACCAACAATCTTCCGGCGATGATTCCGGTGACCATGCTATACGGCACGCCGGACGACGCCGCGGCGCAAATTGCCTACATTGAGAAGCGCGGCTACCGCATCGGATACATCGAAATGGGCGAGGAACCCGACGGCAAGCACGCCATGCCAGAGGATTATGCAGCCCTGTACATTCAATGGGCCACGGCCATTCACAAGGTTGACCCGCAACTCAAGCTGGGCGGCCCGATCTTCGAAGGAGTCAACGAAGATATTCGCGTCTGGCCTGACGGCCAGGGCAGGACTTCGTGGATGGGCCGATTCGTAGATTACCTGAAGGCGCACGGCCGCGTCTCCGACCTCGCCTTCGTGTCGTTCGAGCACTATCCGTTTGAAGCTTGCACCATCACCTGGAAAACTCTGTACACCGAACCTCAACTGATCAAGCACATCCTGCAAGTTTGGAGAGATGACGGCGTTCCCAAAGACGTGCCGCTCATGGTGACCGAGAACCATCTCGCCTCCGAGCTCACCGGACCCATGACTACGATCTTTGCGGCGCTGTGGCTGGCCGACAACGTTGGCTCATTCTTCGAGGGCGGAGGCGCAGCCTTCTATCACTCGCCGATTCAGCCGCAAGGCATTCAGAACAGTTGTCTCGGCTGGGCCTCGTGGTCGAATTTTGTCTCCGACGAAAATTACGACATCAAGGGATACACCTCCCCCTATTTCGCCGCGCACATGATCAACCTGGAGTGGGTGCAGCACCGCTCCGGCGTGCATCACATGTTCCCTTCCTCCACAGATATCAAGGACGCCGAAGGCAATGCGTTGGTTACGTCGTATGCGGTGCATCGGCCCGACGGAAACTGGTCGCTGATGCTGGTCAACCGCGACGAGACCAACCCGCACACCGTACGCGTGCAATTTGAGGATTCCAGGAACAAGCAGAACGCGTCATTTTCCGGGCCCGTCACCTTCGTGACTTTCGGGAGCGAACAGTATGTCTGGATTAACGACGGTCCGAACAGTCATGCGGATCCAGATCATCCGCCGATCGCGACTACTCTGGCGGCAGGTTCGCACACTGCGTTCACTCTGCCGAAGGCCTCCATCACCGTCTTGCGCGGAAAGGTGACAGGTCTCA
Source organism: uncultured Acidobacteriaceae bacterium (assembly GCA_963714225.1). Taxonomy (GTDB): domain Bacteria; phylum Acidobacteriota; class Terriglobia; order Terriglobales; family Acidobacteriaceae; genus Sulfotelmatobacter. Next base: position 70,490 of record CAVQNY010000046.1, read on the forward strand.
AGGATTGAAGCCGCAGCGGCTTCTCGGTGAAAAACGACAGCGAGACTGGGCGGGTGGTGGGTAGTTGTTGAAATCGGGCGTCCACTTTTTGAGAATTGGCCCCCCATGGCCAGTGAGCGCAATCGGGATGTTACGACAATTGACAAGGTTCGCTTCAGATAGCGAATATACTGCCTCCAGCTTTTTGTTCTGTCATGGGATTTTGTTTGGCGCCAGCATCAGTGGGCATCGCCTGTGCAGGTTTTAGTCTTCACGAGAGGTAGAAAGTCGGACGGGGGCGGCTCCCTGCCGGTCGAGCTGGGCAAGATGTCCCAAGCCGTAAAGGTCACAATCAGATCCTCCTTTGGAAACACCTGCAGGTTCTGGATGCCTAATCCGCGGGCCATCCAGACGTACTCTGTGGAATCCGGCAGTTTGGACAAAAACCACTTGAAGCCACACTTAAACGGCGGCTCGTCGGTTTGGAAGTAGGGTGTCACAGACTCTGTCACCCATTCACTGGAGACGATCCGCTGGCCGTCCCACATGCCATCGTGCAGATACAAGTAACCGATCTTCGCCAGGTCGCTACCGTTCAAATACAAGCCACCTTCCGTGTCGACGACTCCCAGATACGTGCGCTTCCATTCATGTCTGATCCCCAGCGGCGCGAACAAATATTTCTGGCCGTAGTCGTCGATGTCCTGACCGGTTTCTTTCTGAAAGATATAGGCAAGTAGCTCTGTAGCGCCGCTGTTGTAGTTCCAGACCTTGCCGGGTTCGGCGGCCATGGGCTTGTCGATCACGTACTGCACCCAGTCATCAGTGGCTTCCATCGAGCTGCAATCGTTGAGAGGGTCGTCGTACGGCACATCTTCATGCCATTCGATGCCCGCGGTAAATGTCAGCACGTCGCGCAAAGTCATGCGGCGCTTGCGGTCGTCCACATTCTTCACTTTGGATGTGTCGAAGTATTTCAGTACTGGCGTATCCAGACCGGCTTTGAAGTCACCGCGTTGCATGGCCACGCCGATAATGACCGAAGTGACGGTCTTGCTGACCGATTGCATCGAGTGCAGGTCGGTGCCGTGATAATAGGGGTGCCAGTATGGATCGAAATAGTTGTACCGCCCAGTAAGGCGAGCGTTGAGCGGTCCACGTTCCCCGGCTTCTTTGCCATAGATCTTTGCGTAGTCGTGCGAGTAGGTGCGTTCGAAGACCTTCTTGCCACAGCGGAAGACCGCAAAGCTGTCCATCATCTGCGAATATGTCCCCGAGGCCATATCTTTGTCCAACTTGAGGAGAACCTGCTCATCCAGCCCTACACTGGTAGGGCTGGCGGTGGCCCAGCCGTTGGTCGGCCAGAGGGTTTGATCCGCAGGGGGTATCGCTGTCTTTCCGCCGAACAGCAGTGCCGTTGAGGCCAGAACGATGATTCCCGCAAAGGCAACAAGCATGCCGCGTTTTTTCATGGTGGCTCCGTTTGAGCAACCTTATGGCGAGTACGAAATTTGTGTCAAGCGTCGCCAAACATCGATTCTCTGATTCGCGGTGCGGCGGTGGTTTTCTTCCTTTTCCCCAATTCCTGATACGGTTTCTGCGCGGTCGTGGTTGGCGAAACTAGGCGTTTGCACAATCTTGCGCTATTTCTTCACCCGTGAGTGGGATAATGACTGCAATTGGGATTTGGCAACAGTTGCTCTGACTTCAAGGTGCCTTTGTGCGCTCTCCCCAGAGAGATCGCGTAAGACATCCTGAGCTGCTTTACCATTTGTTCGCCCGAAAATTAGGCTCTTGTACGTTGAGGACATCCGTGGTACCGTTTGGCCCGCTTTTTAATCCCTGGGCGAAAGGTCATCGGCCCCAAAAGCAAGCGTATCCCATCAGTCCAGCACGTTTCTGGAGGAGATTATGTTCAAAAACACATTTAGGTTTCAGTGCTTCGCGCTCAGCCTTGTGCTTGTCAGTTCAATTCTTGGAACCGTTCGCATTGCCTATTCGGCTAGCGGCCAATGGATCAAGAACAATACGCCGCCATTCGTCCGAACCGCGCACAAAATTGGTCCTGCGGGCCCATCCGACACCATTGAGATAACGGTTTGGCTGAATGTTCACAATCGGCAACAACTGGATGCGGTCGCAGACGACCTGTATGATCCCAGTTCGCCGCACTATCGCGCCTGGCTGAAGTTCTCCCAAATCGCGGCCGACTACGCACCCACGGCTGAAGAAGCCAAGACGGTTGTCGAGTTTCTGTCGGCGCACAAACTGTCGATCGTGCTGGCCGATCCCCACAATTTTTTCGTGAAGGCACGAGGCACGGTAGCGCAAGTCTCGGCCACATTCCGGGTGGAACTGAGCAACTTCGAGGTGAAGGGCAAGGTAATACGCGCCAACACGAGTGATCCGTACATCGAGGGGGCGGCGGCTCCTTTGGTGCATCTGGTTTCGGGACTGAGCAATCAGCAGTCTGAGATTGCGCCGGTTGAAAAGTACAGTCCTTCGAGCACGTCGTCTTCTTCGGTGAAATCGCTGGCTGCCGGGTCGTCGCCGAGCAACTTTTTCAGCTCGAATTGTTTCCACGCTCCCATAACTGAGAGTGTCACCACGGAGGGCGAACTTCCGGCTGCTACCTACAGCGGCAACCTGTATGACAGTACAAACATCGGTGGCTGCGGATACACACCGCCTGAAATCCATACGGCTTACAATCTCTCGGCGCTGTACAAAGCAGGGTACAACGGGAAAGGGCAGACCGTAGTTATTTTCGAGATCTGCAACACGGATACGATCCAGTCGGATGCGAACGCGTTCTCGGCGCAGTTCGGCTTGCCCGCGCTTAGCTCAGCGAACTTCAGCGTCATCGAGTATCCTGTTCCGGCGCCCTGCGACCTCCCGGATATCGAGGAGGAACTCGATGTGGAATGGGTGCATGCCATCGCGCCCGGCGCGAACATTGTTGTTCTGGTCACGCCGAATATTGAGACGAATGCCGGGTTCGCTCAAGACGTTGACGTCGCAATCCTGTACGCCACGGCGAACCATCTAGGGAATGTGATTTCGATGAGCTATGGGACGCCGGAGTTCGTTATCGCGCCGGCGGATCTGGATCAGACAAATTTGATTATCGAACTGGCAGCGGCGTCTGGTATTTCGGTGGATATCTCTTCGGGAGATTCCGGCGACTACACAGACGCGTTACCTGGAATCACGCCCGCCGTCTCGTATCCTGCATCTTCGCAATACGCGACGGCCGTGGGCGGCACAACTCTGGCATTGAATGGCAGCAATGCGATCAAATGGCAGGCGGGATGGGGTACCAATACCAACCTTCTGGATGATCAAGGTCTCGTTTCGGATCCTCCGGTTGGCTTTTTCTTCGGCGGTTCAGGCGGGGGTCCGAGCTCGATTTTCGGCAAGCCGAGCTTCCAGAATAAATTACCGGGGAGTGCTCGTCTGCTGCCGGATATAGCATGGATTGGAGATCCGTTCACAGGGGTTGTGATCGCGATAACCGACAATGGGATCTATCCTCCGCTGGAATGGTTTCCAATTGGAGGAACCAGTGTGGCATGCCCCATGTTCTCCGGTCTGTGGGCGATTGCGAATCAAGAGGCGGGCACAGCCCTGGGCCAAGCCGCTCGATATTTGTATTCCATGCCCGCTTCGACCATTACCGATATCGTTCCGGTGGGGTCGAGCACGAATGTGACCGGGAGCGTCACGGATGAGTTTGGCACGACGGCTTACAGCGCCTCCGAGTTGGCGCAGCCGCTCGACAACACGACGGTGTTCTACGACGCCTTGTGGAATGTGCCCCTGAACCAGGGCACTGTGTTGCTGGTCACGTTCGGCACGGATACTCATCTGCAAACTGCACCCGGTTGGGACGATGTCACCGGAGTTGGAGTGCCCAACCCGAAGCCGTTCGCGGACTTCTTCAAACCATAGTTCGAGCATTGCAGAATGCATTGCAACGGGCCGCCCGCTGTTCGGGCGGCTTTCTTGCATCACGCGGAAGGTGATTGCTCTGTACTTCTGTTATCAGATTTCACTCATCGTTCACCTTCTTGAGTGGACTGGCACACCTTTTTAGCATCGTCTGGGCACTAATGAGTAGACTGCGGCTCAAACACTAGTGTTTTGAGCATCTGCGGCCATGAGGCGAGCCGTCTCCCGAATTCTTTCGCATCGGCCGGACGCAAGGCGGTCAGGGCTTGGCCGAGGCTATAGCGTCCTTCAAACAGCTGTATCGGACGCGCCCCGCACGACGTCCCGTACCTACCTGCGTCATTGGAATCATTGGAATGGGGCGCGTCCGATACAGCGTTTCTGGCCAATCAATAGACGTTGATAGTTCGGTGGCCACAACGGCGTTTATCAGGGCTGTTGGGGATTCGTCTAGACTGGCCTACACAAGCAGAACGTCGCTGTCGCTTAGGTTTTGTCGCGGACGAGGCCATGCCTACCTGAAGTGATGGACAAGATTATCCGTACATCGGCTTAAGAGCTTGCCCAGCTCTTCTCGTTCTCGTGAAGAAAATCCGAGCGTCATAGCGTCTTCCACGCCGCTCAGCAGTTTGTGCGCCTTTTCTACCGCGTTTCGTCCTTTTGACGTCAGTTCCGTCCTGCGAACTCTGCCATGTTGCGGATGATCGTGTCGCTGAATCAGCCCCATTCGCTCCAGATTTGCGACGATACCCACCATGCTCTGCGCGGTGACGAAGTCTCCCCGCGCGAGATCCGCGTTGGAGATGCCCGGGTTGTGCTCAATGGCGGCGAGCACATTGTATTGCGGCGCCGTGATTCCGAGCGGCTCGAGTGTGTTGTCCACGCCGGTACGCAGGGCGTGCTGCGCCCGTTTAAGGACGTATGCGAGACGGCCAGCCTGAGGATGTTGTGCTAAATGCCTTTTCAATCCACGCTCCTTGACATATAAGGCCCCTTACATATATATAAGGCCCATGACATTATCAGGCATCGACTCTCTTACCAACAAAACGATTCTCGACCCGAACGGGAAATACCTGACGTTCATTAACACCTTCACGGTGGAGCCAGACCGCGCCGAAGCTCTTATCCAGGCTCTGAAGCACTCAACCGAAGAGACCTTCCGATCGAAGAAGGGGTTCATCTCAGTGAACCTGCACATGAGCAGGGACCACAAACGCGTGGTTAACTACGCTCAGTGGCAGTCCAAAGAGGACTACGACGCAGCCTTTAAGACACCGGAAGTCCAAGCACATATCAAGGAACTTGCCTCCATGGCGGTTTCCTTCGATCCTGTCGATTACGATCTGCGCTATGTTGTGACGGCGAAGTGACCGATGCGAACGTTCTGGATCGGTGTCGCAAGCCGGGAACATGTGCTCCGGGCGGTTAAGGGCGGTTTCTGCCAACTCAGCCACGGCAAGGAAGCGCCAGTTCGGCTACTTCATCAAGGCGACGTGATCATTTTCTATTCGCCGCGTGAGCGGATGGGAGACGCCGCTCCCCTACAGGCGTTCACGGCTCTCGGAGAAGTGACCGACGAGGCAGCATTTCCGGCCAAACAGACAGAAGCGTTCCACCCTTACCGCCGCAAGGTTCGCTACTACGAGACGGAAACGGCAGAAATACGGTCGTTGCTTTTCTCTCTTTCCTTTACACGTGATCGTGACCATTGGAGCTCGTCGTTTCGTAGGGGTTCGTTCAAGATCAGCAGCGACGACTTTGCGGTCATCGCCAAAGCCATGGGTCTTAGAGCCAAAGAATTTCATCACCTCGCACAGACAGCCATCTCCTGAACATTCTTCGCTAGTTTGATCCCCGACGCAAGGCTCCAAAGGTCCTGATAAGTCGGCTAGTGTTTACCGATGGAGAGAGGTGGCGATTGCGATTGCTGCTTCTGCCTGAGTCACGGCGGAGCGGGTGCGACACTTGATCGCGCATTTTGACGTTGTCAGGTGTCGGCAATCGAAGCCGGCATGAGTTTCTTACCAGATAGTGAAGCCGTTTATTGAGAGTGGCGTAGGATTGTCTTACAGTACGGAGTATTGGGTGTTCAGGTGCATGATGCGCGATTGGCCGCTGCCATGCGTATTCATCGGGTGAGCCATATACTTACATTGAACATCACTGACTTCGTACTTTTCAGCGGTCTCACCGCAGTGCATCCCCGCAGCATTCTTTAGCCGGTCCGGGTTTCATGCCGGAAAGTCTCCTGATGCCATCATGACGGATGCCCACCTTGCAGAGGAAGCAAGGGTGGGGAGAACGTCTGGGACAGACACCTCCTGTCCGTCGCTTTTGACGTTGATCTTGACGTTGCCTTTGATCTGTTTTGGATTCTGTAATATTGACTCGTGCCACACAGAGCCTCTACTCAAAGCAGCCGACAACTCCGCCACCAGGTCGCCCTAGTCACCGGCGCCTCCCGCGGCATCGGACTGGCCATCGCCCGCACGCTGGCCGCCAAAGGTTGCAATCTGGTTATAACCGGCCGCGATGAGCGAGCCTTGCGCCGCAACAGCAGGGAACTAGCTTCTGCAAAGATTCAAGTTCTCGCGCAGTCCTGTGAGGTGCGCGATCCGCAATCGGTCGACGATCTCTTCCGCGTCCTCCGCCGCCAATTCCAGCGCCTCGATATCCTCATCAACAACGCCGGCATCGCCCACGCCAATCTCACCGTAGACAAGCTGCCCCTGCCGCTCTGGCAGGACGTTATCGATACCAACTTGACTGGCACATTTCTGGTAACGCAGGCCGCGCTCGCCATCATGAAGCGTGGCGGGACCATCGTGAACAATCTCTCCATCGCGGCCAATCGCGTCTTCGCCGGATGCGCTGCCTACAACGCTTCGAAGCACGGCGCGCTGGGTTTCACCAGTACCCTGCGCGAAGAATTGCGCCCCAGGGGAATTCGCGTCATCGCTCTTGTGTCCGGAGCCACAGACACCGATATCTGGAAAACTCTGTGGCCGCAAGCCCCGCGGAAAAAAATGATGTCGCCGGCAACCATCGCCGAAGCCGCCGTCAACGCGATTCTTCTTCCTCGAAACGCCACCGTCGAAACGCTGGAGATCCTCCCGAGCGTCGGCCTTTTATAAAGCGCGCCCAGAATTGCCCTGTGCAACCCTGTGCCCCCTGTGGTGGGACCTTAGGATGGACATGCGCAACAAGCCCCGGTTTACACCAACGAAGATTCAGATTAAGATTGCGTTCGCCGATTCAGACACCCCCCGGAGGAACCAGCCATGAGCAAAGCGCCATTTCTCGCCGCAGCAATGTTGGCCGTCGCGATTCTTACCTTTCCCGCCCACGCCCAAGAGAAGAAAGAAGCCCCGATAAAGCCCGCCGATAGCCCATCGAAGGTCGTGCTCGACTCCTGGAACGATATTGGCCGCAAGCTCATCGCCATGGCCGAAGATTTCCCCGAGGACAAATACGACTTCAAGCCCACGCCCGCCCAGCGCACCTTCGCCGAGCAACTGCTTCATGCCGCCGGGGTGAATTACTTTTTCACCAATCTCGCTCTGGGCCAGAAGTTGCCGGCTGAAGAAAATCCCAAGCGCGAGCAATTCAAGACCAAGGCCGACATCGCTGCCTTCGTGAAAAAAGCCTTTGCCGACGGCGCCGCCGCCATCCAGGCTAAGGGCGACAAAGGAATGTCTGACCTGGTCGTCGATCCCTTCGGACACCAGCAGGTCCGCATCTCCGACCTGGCCTACGGTTTTATCGAGCACTCCGGCGAACACTACGGCCAGCTCGTCGTTTATTATCGCTTGTCAGGATTGGTCCCCCCGGAGTCGCGTCCCAAAAAGTAGTGGCTTCCCGCGTAGCGCCGCCGTCTCGGCGGCTGGGAGCCTGCCCTGAAGCAAAGTCGAAGGGGCGGGCGTCCTCGCCTGCCGCGCCGGCGGCAAGATACCAGCATGCTGCTCTCGCTGAACCGGTACCGCCTTCCTTACTACACCGCATACGGATACCGCAGCCTCCGCTCCCCGAAAACTTTCACCAGCAGCGCTCCGGAGATGAATCCGCCGACGTGCGCCCAGAAGGCCACTCCTCCCATGTTCCGCCCCTGCACCGCCAGCGTAGTCGCCGTCCCACTCAGGAAGTTCAACACAAACCAGTAGCCCAGGATAATCCATGCCGGCACCCAGACCACGAACACGAAGAACCATGTCAGCACGCGCGCTCGCGGATAAAGAATGAAATACGCTCCGAGCACCCCGGCGATCGCTCCGCTCGCTCCCAGCGCAGGTGAGGTCGAATGCAGATTCATAGCCATATGCGTGCCCATCGCCAGCACGCCGGTAAGCAGGTAAAACACCAGGTACTTGAAGTGTCCCAGGTAGTCTTCGACGTTGTCCCCGAAAATGTAGAGAAACCACATATTGCCGATCACATGCATCCACGATCCGTGCAAAAACAGTGAGGTGAAGAAGGGAACCACGATCGCCAGCAGCGAGTACCTCGGCGAGCCCGAAAGAAACACCGACAGATGCGACGGCACTACGCCAAATTGTCGAATCAGCACCTCCAGGCTCTGCGGATCCAGTGTCGCCTCGAAGAGAAAAATAAGCAGGTTCAGCCCGATCAAAAAGGAGTTCACCCAAGGAGTGCTATACCGAGGCTGGTCGTCGCGAATAGGAAGCATAAGGAATCTGGTAAGTTGGTAGTTGAGTAGTTTAGCAATTGAAGATCGTCGCGAGCTGGCCTGAGCGTTTCAATGACCCGATTACTCAATTACCAAATTACCAAATCCTCTCATGAACGGTGTCATCATCGTCGATAAGCCCGCCGGTTGGACGTCGCACGACGTGGTCAACCGCATGCGCCGCATTCTGCAGCAGCGCTCCGTCGGCCATCTCGGCACGCTTGACCCCCTCGCCACCGGCGTGCTCCCGCTCGTCACTGGCAGTCTCACCCGCCTGGCGCAGTTCTATACCACTTCTGAGAAGACCTACGAAGGTGTGATCCGCTTCGGTTTCGCCACCAACACTTATGATGCCGATGGCGAACCTCTAGACATTGATGTGGGGACAGCCGCCCTCAGCTGTCCATCGGGCCGAAGGCCCGATCTTAACTTAGAGAATCTCCAGAAACTTGCTGCCGCATTTCAAGGCATAATCGAGCAAATGCCGCCACCGTTCTCGGCCAAGAAAATCCACGGTGTCCCCGCCTACAAACTGGCCAGAAAACAACAAGAGGTAGTCCTGAAGCCGGTGCAAGTCGAGATCAAAGAATTCGTCATCCTCGCAGTCGAGGGCGACCGCGCCCGCTTCCGAGCCCGCGTGGCCTCGGGAACCTACATGCGTTCCGTAGCCCACGAAATGGGCCGACTTCTGGGCTCCGGAGCCCATCTCGAATCTCTCCGCCGCACCGCCGTAGCCGAATTCGATATCACCCAAGCCCACACCCTCGACGAAATCGAGAATCAGACAAAGATCTCTCGTCCCGACTCCACTCCAAACGGTCATCCCGACCGGAGCATCTCACTCCCTAAGGGGGTGGGATGCGAAGTGGAGGGACCTGCTGTCTCCGGCCATCCAGGGATAACCGACCTCTTCGTCCACCCCCGCCAACTCCTACCGCAATTTCCCTCCGTCACCGCCGCCGACGCCACCGCCGCCCGCATCCGCAGCGGACGCCCCGTCAACCTTCCCGAACTCTCCCGCGCTCGCCAGGTCAAAGTCTTCCACGGCCAAAGGGACCTGATCGCCATCGCCACCCGCGTAGCCGGAACGTTGTTCCACCCCAAAATCGTCTTCGTCACCGAGACATCCCCGCAGCCACTCGGGTCATCCCGAAGGAAGCGAGGGATCTAGATCATAGTTCTCTAAATAACTAATCAATCGAAACCTCGTCCATCTTATACTTCCATCGGAATACCACCGGAGCTGCATTGACTTCTTGGAAATACAGGTGGATTCGCTGGATGAGTTCCTGTTTGCTGTGCACCCGGATCTCCCGGAGCATGCTGCGCGCCATCTTGCTGAACATATTCTCCACCAGATTGAGCCACGAACCGTGCTTGGGAACGAAGACGAACTGAAAGCGTTGCGGCCGACTCGCCAGGTACCGTTGCGTCTCCTTCGAGATATGGGCGGAGTGATTGTCTAGAATCAGTCGCAACGTCGTGGCGGTCGGATAGGCCCCATCCAGCTTTTTCAGGAGCTCAATGAAGTCCTTGCTCTTATGCGTCTCGCTGACGATCTCGGTGACCGTGCCGCGGTGCAGATCCAGCCCCGCCAGCAATGAAACCGTTCCCAGCCGCTCGTATTCGTAATCCCGGGTCGGGCTGGCATGCTGTCCGGGTATGGGCGACAGGTCGGGCGTTTTCTGAGCCAGTGCCTGAATGCCGGGTTTCTCGTCGTAAGACACCGTGACGGTCCCCGGCTCGCGAATCTCGCCGCGCAGCAGTCCTTGATTGAGAATCTCTACTTCCTTGTACACATGCAGTACCGCCGCCATCTTGGACTCGAACTCCGGGTCCCGTCGCTCCACATAGTAACGAACCTTATGCGGGCGAAGTTCTCCCTGCATCAAGATCTTATGTAGCTTAGAGCGGCTCAACCGCTCCAGTTCCGGGTACCCTGCCGACCGGGCCTGCCGCCGCACGTGGGCGGTGAGTAGACCATACGTCCATAACTCTTGGGCATAGCCCAACTCCTTGGGCTTCTGACAGGCCGAGTTCTGCACCCAAGCCATCGCCGCATCCGAAACCCGACGCGGCTTGCCCGAACGCGGTAATTCTCCTAAGGCCGCCTGCACGCCAAAGCGGAGGCATTTCTGGATGCAGAGCATCACCGTGTTGCGGTTCACCCGCTGGGCCCGCGCAATGGCTTGATCGCTGAGACCGGCGACCGAGTCCAGCAAGATCGCCGCGCGCACCGTACGCCTCTTCTGCTCGGTGCGCGAGTTGCGGAGGCGCTCCAACATGCGCCGCTCGTCCTCGCTGAAGACCAGGAGCCGACGTCTCCTCGGAAAGGGCATGCCCCATTAAAACATTGCTGGGGTCATTTGCCTAGTTACTTAGAGAATACTAATCTAGGTTCTTCTTTCACCCGCACTCCGCAACCTAATCCCGCCCTCAGTGTTGTCGTGCATCAAGCGGGCTCCGGCGATCAAGCAGGGAAGCTGCGCCTTCGTTTTCTTGACAGCCAAGATGGTAGGAAATGTGCGCCACAATTCGGCGCCACGATTCGCCACAATTCGTGGAATTGACTCGGCTCCCCGTCGGTGCTAGTCTGCGCTCGTATTTGTCTTCCCCTCGCTGCATCCTCCTCGCCCCGCAAGTCGGGCCCTCAGGATGGTATTGACCAGATCAGGTCGGTCAGAACGGTCTCGTAAGCAAATGTCCTATAAGCACGACTTGGACGCACGGCCCCTGCATTTGATTTACCTGAAGGAGGTCTCCCATGAACCGCCAGCGTCCCCTCACCATCCGCATTCTCACGGCCTCAGGTCTGTTAATCGCAGTTCTCGGCTTCCAAACAGTGTTGGCCGGATCAGCAATAGCCCAGAATCCTGTGCCCCTCACCTACCAGCCGCTTGTTCCCGACGCCACTGCGCCCGGCGGGCCTGCGTTCACCATGACGGTGAATGGCACGGGATTTGTCCCCGCCTCAGTGGTGGATTGGAACGGCAGACCCCGCGCCACGACCTTTGTAAGCAGCTCTCAACTCACCGCAGCCATCCTCGCGTCTGACATCGCGACGGCGTCCACGGCCACGGTCACAATAGTCAGCCCCAGCCCGGGCGGCGGCGTCTCGAACACCCAGCCGTTCTCGATCGCCGTACCCGAGACCTCCGCTTCCTTCCAACCCGCGGTGACCTACGACTCGGGCGGATACATTGCACAATCAGTAAGGATCGCGGACCTAAATGCCGACGGCAAGCCGGACATCGTTGTCGCAGACTGGTGGAATGCCAACAACGTTGGCGTCGTGGGCGTTCTCCTCGGAAACGGCGATGGTACCTTCCAGCCGGCGGTGACGTACGAAACGGCTGGAGCGCCCAACCACTCGCTTGAGGTGGCCGACGTGAACGGGGATGGCAAGCTCGACCTTATCGTAAGCTCGTGCGCGGCTAGTGCCAGCACCTGCGGATCTGCAGACGGGGTTGTGTCCGTCCTGCTCGGAAACGGCGACGGAGCTTTTCAGCCGGCACTGAGCTACGATTCGGGTGCGCCTGACGGTGCACATGTTGCCGTAGCCGACGTGAACGGGGACGGCAAACTCGATCTCATCGTTACGAACTACGTAGGCGAGACCAACGGCGATGGCACTGCCGCGGTGTTGCTCGGAAACGGCGACGGCACCTTTCGCTCGCCTGTACTCTACGACGTCGGCGCGCCGAACCCCGATGGGGTAGCGGTGGCCGACGTTAACGGTGACGGTGTGCTCGATCTGCTGGTGGCTAGTAGAAGTGGGAGCACCCTGAGCGTGCTTTTCGGAAACGGGGATGGCACATTCCAGCCCGCGGTCACTCACGCTACGGGCGGGGAAAACTCGGGTTGGGTCTCAGTCGCCGACCTCAATGGCATCGGCAAACTGGACGCGGTTATGGGGAACGCGAACACAGGCCTCGCAAGCGGCACTGTGGGTGTCTTGCTGGGCGAGGGAAACGGAACATTCGAGCCGCCGGTGACCTACGACTCCGGCGGATATGCTGCCGTCAAACTGGTCATTGCGGACGTCAATAGCGATGGACGGGAGGACCTTGTCGTGGCGAACTGTGGACCCGTCGGCGGCTGCGGAACGGGAGTGATCGGTGTCTTGCTTGGCCGAGGCGATGGCACGTTCGATCCGGTGGTAACCTTCAGTTCAGGCGTGTACAACACGACAGAGACCGCGGCCGCCGACCTGAACCGAGACGGAAGGCCAGATCTGGTGGCTGCCAACCAATGTGCGGCCAACGGCTGCGCGACTGGCTCTGTGAGCGTGCTGCTACACAACGCCAGCCGATGCGTGGGCAAGTGCGCCACTTCCACCACCATCTCATCCAGTCCGAATCCCTCCGTCTACCGTGAAGCCATAACCTTCACAGCTACCGTAACCTCGAGCGGCGGACCTCCGCCCAATGGAGAAACCGTCACGTTCTATAACGGCCTGTATGTTCTCGGTAGGGCTCCCATGACCGGAGGCATCGCCTCCCTAACGACTTCCTCGTTGCAGTCGGGCATCTTCACCATTTCAGCCGCCTACCTTGGCGATGCCAGCTTCACCGGCAGCACTTCGCCCGTGCTGCAGCAGGTGGTTGATAGCAAGAGCCAGTCCCCGACCACGACAGCTCTCACCTCCAGACTGAATCCGTCCATCTATGGGCAAAAGGTAACTTGGACCGCAACCGTGAAGACTTCCGGCTCAACCGCCCCCACCGGAAAAGTGAACTTCAACTGGAGCGCTTACTCCATCGGTACAGCCACGCTGAACTCCAGCGGTGTGGCCACGCTGACCCTGTCAAACCTCAGTGCCGGCGCCTACCCGCTGTTCGCCGTGTACACGGGAGACGCGAACAACGGGCCCAGCGCCTCCCCCGTTCTGAACCAGCTGATAACGCAAACCACGAGCGCGGCCACCATCACTGCATCCCCCAACCCGTCAACCCACGGTCAGTCCGTAACCTTCACGGCAAAAATCACCTCGCCGACGGCCACGCCAGCCGGCCCGGTGACCTTCACCGCGGGGAAGACCGTGCTCGGGAGTGTGGAACTCAGCGACGGCAAAGCGACCTTCACAACCTCGACGCTGGCCGTAGGCTCGACCACAGTCACCGTGACGTACCCACGGGACTCCGACATCTCCAGCAGTTCAGCCTCGGTCACGCAGGTCGTAGATCAATAGCAGTCGGCTTGCGGGAGGGACGCCCCTCCCGCAATGTCCGATAAGAGGTATTATGTAAAGTGATGGAATTCAATGCCGGTAAGCGCCCGGGGTTGGTGTCGTCTTTACTGGGCGGCTGGCAAGCGGCAACTGCTACATCTTGTACTTCCCCAGATCCTCGTCGTTCAGCCCTTCCAGATACTTGCGCAGTTCTTCGGCAGTCACGCGGTCCGACCCATTCGCCGCCTGCTTCGAGTTCTTCAGCACCAGTTCATCCACAAATATCGGACAATCCACGCGCAGCGCCAGCGCCAGCGCATCCGAGGGCCGCGAGTCGATGCTCACCACTTCGCCGCTCGCGCTCCAGCCAGATCACCGCATAAAACGTATCCTCGCGCAGCTCCGTAACCACGACCTTATGCACCTGGGTCTCCAGCCCAGTCAACACGTTCTTGATCAGATCATGCGTCATCGGCCGCGGCGTGCTCACCTTCTCCATCTCCAGCGCAATCGCGTTCGCCTCATAAACCCCCACCCAGATCGGCAGCACACTCTCCCCCGCCACATCCTTAAGGATCACAATCGGCATATTCGACACTGGATCCATCAAAAGACCACGGATGGTCATCTCTACTTCCATAAGCACTCCTTAACGGCGACGCTTTCTGCTTCTTATACCACCATTTCGCCCAAAAGACTGTTCGGAAAGCTGGCCGTGGCCCTTACCGGGACATAAGTTCCCACCTCGGGCGCCCTCGACTCCGGAGCGGTAAAGTTCAAAGTCTTATTCTGCGAGGTCCGCCCAATCCACTGCCCACGAGCTTCGTTTCGTCCTTCAACCATTACCTCAGATACCGTCCCTATATATTTCTTGTACAATGCGATCTGTATTTCTTTTTGTCGAGCCATCAGCACCTCCAGCCGGCGCGCTTTCTCCTCATCCGGAATCGCATCCTCTAGAGCCAGCGACGGCGTGTTCGGCCGCGGCGAATACTTGAAGGTAAACATCGAGTCGTATCCAACCTCATCCAACAGCGATAAAGTCTCCCCGAAGTCGTCCTCTGTCTCTCCGGGAAAGCCCACGATGATATCGCTGGTGACGCTGATCTCGCGCTTGGCCGCCTTCATCCACGCAATGCGTTCCAGATACTGCTCCCGCGTGTAGAGCCGCTGCATCGCGTTCAGCACCCGGTCCGACCCGCTCTGCACCGGCAAGTGCACATGGTCGCACAGCGTAGGCACAGCGTCGATCGCTTCGACAATGTCCCGCCCAAAATCCCGCGGGTGCGACGTCGTAAACCGCACTCTCCGAATCCCCGGCACTTCGCCCACCGCCGCCAGCAATTCGGCGAAAGACCGCTTCCCTGCCGGATCTTTATAAGAATTCACGTTCTGCCCCAGCAGTTGAATTTCCGTGTAGCCAACTTCGGCCATCGCCCGCGCTTCGGCGAGCACCGAGTCTGAAGTGCGGCTGCGCTCCTTGCCCCGCGTAAACGGCACGACGCAGTAGGCGCAGAACTTGTCGCAGCCTTCGATGATGGTGATGTATCCGCGATGGGGATTGGTCCGTGCCGTAAACTCGGTCTCGAAGCACTCGTCGGTTTCACGATCGTCGAGTCCAGTGATGCGGAGCGGGCTTCCGGCTTCGGGCTTCCGGCTCCCGGAGTTCCCTGCCTCGAGTTGCACTAGCATCTGCGGTAGATTGCGATAGCTGGCTGATCCGCATACGAGTGAGACATGCGGGGCGCGCTCGAAAATCTTTTGGCCTTCCTGCTGCGCCACGCAGCCCAGCACGCCAAACTTCTTGCCCTGGGCCAGCAGCTTCTTATAGTCCGCCAGCCGATGGAAGACTTTCTGCTCCGCCTTATCCCGTATGGAGCAAGTGTTGTACAGAATCAAGTCCGCCTGCTCCACCCTCTCCACCTGCCGGTACCCCTCATGCACCAGCGTGCCAATGACCTTTTCCGAGTCATGCACATTCATCTGGCAGCCAAAGGTTTCGAGGTAAAAGGTCTTGTCGGAATCTGCAGCCATATACAAAGCCAGTATAAGCGATGCCCGTGTGGGACACATACTTTTATCCGTCGAGCCCAACGAATACTTCAAGGATTATACGTATAGACGTATATATGTCGGTGCGCCAGATCGCCCGTCATCTGCACCTGGGATCTAGAACGATCTCCCACTACCTGGTCAGACCGGCACGCAGCGCGGCTCGCCGGCAACGCGCCAGCAAACTGGATCCGTTCAAAGCCACCATCGCCGAACTGTTGGAACAAGATGCGGAGGCGAGTGCCATGGTGTTCGCGCCACGGCTCCGCCCGCCGTGATGCCTGACAGACTCAGTGAGATGATCGTGTAACAGCTGGAACGAATGGGGTCGGTCTTCCCGCGATTGCCGCGTACTCGCGCATTACGCGCGATCAATCCTCGAAACTTCTCGCTCCACCCTTCATGCGATTGGTCACAAATTGCTTCCACACCCACTTGATGACGCGGGCATCGTTGTAGCAGTAGCCAAGGTTGTGATTGAGAGTGGAAAAGCAGTGGCGTTGACAACTGTGTTTCATCTCCGTGAGCTGCTGCTGATCGAATTTTGGGTGGTCGATGTTTCCCCAGTCGAAAGTCGAGGAGTACATCGGGAAACACGGAGCAACCGTGCCATCGGTCCGGATGATCACGTTGTTTTGACCGGCACGGCAGTTCCAGTCCGTAAAGCGCAACTCGCCGTCGGCGTCCTGCACAATGCCGGGTGTACGCGCGAGCATCGCACTGAGGTCGCCGTTCGTGCCCGTGCCATCGCCATACCAGCCGTACTTCTTTAGATCAAGCCCAGAGGACATACGGACGAACGCTTTCATCTCCTGGAGGCTCTGCACCGAGTTCACCATCTGGTATCCCGCTTTGTTCTTCTCGATGATCCAGTCGATGAGTGCGTCGACCGAACGCCAATCCTCGGGGCGAATGTAGGTGGGGTTCTCATTGAGATGCTTGAAGTGTTCATCCTGCTCAAGCATGGGCGTCTCGTTGATGTGGTAGTCAGTGGCCAGGCGGTGCGCGTGCGCATATTCGGTGAGCTGGCGGACGTCCTCATGATTGTTCCGGCAGATATTGATATTGAAGAACACCATGTAGCCATACACGTACTGCTTGCGGATCAGGTATTCGAGGTTCTTCTGGCCGGGAACGAATGCCTTCGGCAGGCTGGGTTTTTCGTCCCACGCGTCGAGCGCAAAGTTCAAGATAGCGACACCAGCATCGCCGAGGCGGTCTGCAACTTCGGGACGCAGCAAGCGACCGTTGGTGCCAATGTAGATCCAGAAACCCTTCTTGGCGGCGTAGTAGACGACTTTGTGCGCGACCTGTGGGCGCAGCAGCGGTTCGCCGCCCATCAGCGCCAGCACGCGACAACCGTGATCGTGGAGCCAATCGATGGAGCGCTTGGCGACGTCCTCGGTCATGCCTTTCACTTTGTTGTTGAAGGCCCAGCAATACCAGCAGTCGAGGTTGCATTTGTAGTCCAGGAAAAGATAGGCGGTGATGGGGTGAAATTCGCCTGGCACCCGTGAGCGTATGTAAGGGAGAAGCCAGCCGCGGACCTTCCGCCACACTTGTTGATACGTCCAGTCGCGCTTTTCAGGAATCGTTTCCGGGCCCGGATCCTTCAGCAATTCCGGGTACTGGGGAAAAATGGGGTCGGGTAATGCGCTGCCCTTGGCTTCCGCTGGGTCGGGCCAGAAGAAGCGGAATTCATCAGCAAGTTGTGAATGTCAACGTCAATGCGGAACTTGGCGGAAGGCGCGGTAGCCATTTCTTTTTTGCTCCTGTCTCCGATGGGGTTTCTTGGCAGATCAAAGATGCGAGTTATCGAGCGGCGGTTACCAGAAATTTTGCGGAACGATAACATGCGGTTGTCCCCAGTCCACCGAAGCCCTTTCTTTGTAGACCGGCCACGTCAACACACCTCTCTTGTTATCTGTCGAGGTTTCCCCCCGGGGGCAGTTCGACCGCCGCTGCCACAGCGACTCCGGCAGCTTCTTCCGCCCCGGCTGAGTGCTGCGAAACTGATCCAGTGGGGATGCAGAATAGCCTCCGTCGCTAATTTCTATACCTCTATAGTGATGCGCTGGCCGGAGAGGCGCTGCGGTTGGATCCCAGCGCCATTCCCAAGGCGTGGTATCGAGTGACAGGGGCCGGTTACTGGCCGGCCTACATTGCTTGGTACGGACTGGTCCAGTTAGGGCACGTCCGTCGCCGGCGCACCGCTATCCTCTCTTCTCCGCGCATTCCTCGACTTCAGCACAAACACCGCTCCTCGAACAGGTGCGTTGGTCGGACGCTCACCTTCGTAGAGTGCGCGAAGGATGTGGCACCCGGCTGAGTTTGAAGGGCGGCTGCCAGGCCGCCCTTCGTATCCCTGGCGACTCGTCCGCGCTCAGCCCTCGCTCAAGATTAGCTTCTGGAGCTTGGCCAAACTGATCTCGCCCTCTCGATTATGGTTTCTTTCCGTTCGAGACAAGATGGAGAAAGGCCCGATGCAGGCGCGTATCTTCGGACAACTCGGGGTGGAAGGTTGCGGCCATCACCCTTCCCTGCCGGACGGCGACGGGTTCATTTCCTTCGGTGGCAATGACTTCAACGCCTGCGCCGACGCGCTCGATCTTGGGAGCCCGGATGAAAACCATCTCGAGCGGTGAACCCGGCCTGTCGTTGAGTGAGCTCCGCAGAAGCTGGCCTTCGCGGATAGAGCTGTCGACCTGGCGTCCGTAAGCATTGCGGCGGATGTGGATGTCGATTGCGCCCAGGCCGGCCTGTTTGGGGTTTTCGACTTCGGTGGCCAGCAGAATTGCGCCAGCGCAGGTGCCGAAGGTTGGCTTCAAGCATACAAACTGCTTAAGCTTTTCGAAACCTTCTTCTCCTAACAACTTCAAGAATGTTCCTGATTCTCCTCCGGGGATTACCAGGCCGTCGATCTCGTCTAGCTGCTCGGGCTTCTTTATGAGCACAACCTCGGTACCCAGCTCTTCGAGCCGGCGGCGGTGGGCGTCGAAATCGCCCTGGAGAGCTAGGACACCGATTTTGGGAGCACCTAGCATTCAGCAGTTAGCATTTAGCCCCGGAGCAGCTGCTATGGTCAAGGCTGTCGTTGATGTTGTCTCAGGCCGTTGGCAGGGCATCCGGGCACTTCTTCTTGTTGAATTTGATTCTACTCGAGGCATGGGCGATCCTTGACTCGACGGAAGCTGGGCCGCTTAACACGGAAACCTCTTTATTTGCGGAAGCGGCACCGTGATGCAAAAGATCGCGCCGTTCTAGTGGTTCGACGCGAAAACGCGGAAGAGGCGATGAACTTTTACACCTCCATTGTCAAGAATTCGAAGATTGGAGAGATCAGACGGTACGGGGACGCCGGGCCAGGCCCGAAGGGGTCAGTAATGACGGGGACGTTTCAGATTGAGGGATAGGAATTCGTGGCGCTGAACCGCGGTCCATTTGACACAAACACGGTTCTCGGCGATCTTGCGAAGGATCTCGCTGTTACCGCTTCCGGCATACTGACCCGCTGGCGGCGCCGAGCAGAATCCCAATGACGGAAGGAGAGAAGGGGGAACAAGTGTGGGAAAGATTGACGACGAGCGCTCTCTATAAGGCGGGCCATGCAACGACGGCAGCGAATGGCCCGGCTTTTCTGCCGCGAACGCTGGCATCTTCGGCGAAAACGCTCTCTTGGCTTGCAATCTAACTCGCGAGCGATACAATGGCACGGATTCTGGATCGAAAAAAGAGATTCCAGCTTGAATGACTGGAGGCATGACGGGTTTTTTGAAGGCTGCGAATTCAGAGGGCCTGATGCGTCGCGCTTCTGTTGAGTCTGGATGAGACGGACTCGCGCTATCCACGGGTATTATGGATTTCGAAGCTCAGGAGGATGGTGAATGCGGAAACTGGCAGTTTCGGGTGCATTTGTGTTCATGGTGATGGGAGCAATGGCACAGCAAACATCTCAAACTACGGTACCGTCAACGAAGGCCTGGATCGCCAACAGCGACGGCTACACCCACCAACTCCTCGATATCCAGCTGAAGCACAGCCCTGAAGGCGGTTCCGCGCAGGGGCTTGCTCAGTTCGACCCCTTGATTAGCAACCCCACACTCGCCGACGACCGGGCCCAGCGTCGTGAACTTGAGGTTGTTCTGGCCAAGCTCAAGAGCGCGGAATCCACCGAGAAGAACGAGAACGTGGCGGAGGACTTGGTTATCCTGCGCAAGGCGTTCGACCTGCAGTTTCGCGTGGAAGACTACAACCTGGAACACGATGTGCCGTTTATCAACGCCAGCCAAAACATCTTCTTCGGCCTCCGCACTCTGCTTGACGACCAGGTGACCGCCGACCGGCGGCCCGCTGCTCTGATTCGCTTAAGGAAATATGTAGGCGCTGAGCCTGGTTTCAAGCCGTTCACCGAGATTCTCAGGCAGCGCATGATCGAGCAGATAGCCAAGCCCGACGTTCTCTATCCATCCAAGGGCGAAATCGAGACCGAGCTGGGCCGTAATCAGAACTACATCGACGGCCTGTCTGCTCTTTTCACCAAGTACAAGCTCACTGGTTGGGAGGCCGATTTTCAAAAGCTGAAGGTCCAGCTCGCCGATTACGATGCATGGGTTCGCGCCAACGTGCTGCCCAAGGCACGCACCGACTTTCGACTTCCACCGGCTGAGTACAATCTGGCCTTTGAGTCCTTCGGAATCGACATTCCGCCGGCACAGATCGCCACGATGGCACATGCGGCGTTCACCCAGTGCCAGTCGGAGATGGCGCTGCTCGCCGCGCAGATCGCCAAAGCTCACGGCTGGCCCTCCTCCGACTACCGCGATGTCATCCACGAACTCAAGAAAAATCAGATTACAGGCGAGGCCATTCTGCCTTTTTACCAGACTCGCTTGAAGGCGATTGAAGAGATCATCGCCGCCCAACACCTGGTCACGCTGCCAAATCGGCCCGCCATCATTCGCATTGCGACTGCGGCAGAAACCGCTGCCCAGCCTGCGCCCCACATGCAGCCGCCGGCCTTCCTCCACAACACCGGCGAACGTGGGGAGTTCATACTTCCCCTCAATATTCCTGGAGCCAACGGTGCAGCCGACGACCAGTACGACGACTTCAACTTCGACGCCGTCTCCTGGACGCTCACCGCTCACGAAGCGCGTCCCGGCCATGAACTTCAGTTCGACTCAATGTTGGAGCATGGCGTCTCTCTGGCGCGCGCACTCTTCGCTTTCAACTCCACCAATGTCGAAGGCTGGGGACTGTACTCCGAATACATCATGCAGCCGTACGAGCCAGTCGAAGGCCAACTCCTGACGCTCCAGTTCCGTCTGCTCCGAGCCGCCCGTGCCTTCACCGACCCTGAACTCCAGTCGGGCAAGATGACTACTGTGGACGCGTACAACGTGCTTGAGAAGGATGTCTGTCTCAGCCACGCCTTTGCGAAAGAGGAAGTGGAGCGCTTCACCTACCGCTCGCCGGGCCAGGCCAACAGCTACTTCTATGGCTACACCAGGCTGCTCGAACTGCGAAAAGATGTCGAGGCCGCGCTCGGCACAAAATTCAGCGCACTCAAATTCCATGATTTCATTCTGGCGCAGGGGTTGCTGCCTCCGGACCTGATGCGCAAGGCCGTCATGGAAGACTTCGTTCCTTCCCAGCGGTGAGCTGACTGAGGACAATGACGATGCCTACTCAACGTATCGCGGACGTAGCGCCTCTCTTTGATGAGCGGCGTGTCGGCTGGCTCCACGGTTTATTAAGAATACCGACGTGGTTGAGGAGTCTGACAAGCAGATCGGACGCTCCCGAATGAACGCACAACGCACGCATCAAAGTAGAGAAGGAAAGAATGCAAGACAAGAAGAAGAGCAAAGGGAGGAAAAAATGCAGTCTTGGGACGCCTATCTAAATCAGCAACTAAAAAATCCCAGGGTGAAACAGGCTTTTGAAGTGGAAGCAAAGGCGTTGAATATTGGTATCGCGTTGTCACGCGAACGTGAGTGAAAGGGACTCACTCAAGAGGAGGTCGCAAAGAGAATTGGTAGTAGCGCCCCGCAGGTAAACAGAACTGAGCGAAGACCGGAGCACGCGAATGTTCAGACATTGATGCGCTGCGGCGGTGGGCATGGCGCTTGACGTAAGATGAGTTGCGAAACGATAGAAGGTCTATGCCTGATCTGCGGGCCGCTTCAGATCGACAAGCTGCTCTCTTCTCGACAGTCGATAGCGTCCGACACGGGAATAGCGAGATTCGCTGTCTCCACCACGCTTCCTTGGCGCATGAATTCAACGACTGCGGCAATCGCAGGTGTCTTGAGCGAGGTGTCACGGTTTCCGATGACATCCGCCATCTGGAAATGCATCTGATTCAGATTGCTGTAGTCGAGTGGGAGCATTTTGGCTACTCCCACATATATCCGTTACCTTCTTATATGCCGCAATTGCAAGGGCGTGGGAATTGTATTTCCCACCTTCAAGACGTATCCGTCATGATTGGTAGTCCAGTCCTCATGGTGGTCGCCGTTGCCACTGGGGGATGTAGGAGGGTTCCAGACAATGGTGAGACCACCGTAAGCACCCCTTATCTGTGTCTACAGTCCAGCCCGGTGGGGGCAGGTTTTGTGCAGTAATTGTATAGGGTTTTTTGGGGTCATCAACGTAAAACCACTGGCCCGGAGGAGGAGTCTGGTCGCGTTGCCAGTAGGCTCCGTTCGTTGCAGTCGAAGTTGCTCTCACTGTGTATCGAGGGAGCGCACCGCATACGGTCAACGGATAAGATGGCCAAACAACCTTCGACAAAGTCCCTTTGTACAACCCTAAAGACAGGGTAAGCAATTTGGGCGTGACGCCTGAGGGCATGAGGTCCGAAGGAATTTCAACAACGACCAAACCCATTGATGGGAAGTCAACCTTCAAGCCTCTCCCTATCTTGTCGTTGGGTCCATCGTGTATATAAGCGATGGGTTGCCTTCCATCCTTGAAAAGACCACTTCCCGTTATGGACAGTGTCGTCGGTCCAGTTGCATTCGCAATTACAGTAAAACCCTTTGACCCAATATTTACCAGCGGCTCTGTCGGAATCGGTGATGAAGCGATGGTATTGCCAATCGCGTTTTGAAAACTTGTGGTGTTCTGCTGTAAGACTTGATTCAGTTGGTCAATAGAAGAGTTGAGAGTGTTGCCAATGTTCACACTCAGGTCATTCAGTTGCTTAATGGTCTCCATTCGTTGAACGCGAACCTTCTGGTCGAGGTTCTGCACCTGCTCGTTCGTCGTCTGCTTCAAGTTGAATACCGCGGCCTGAATAATGCCATTGACCTGCTCAAGTCTGTCTTCGAGTGTAGAATTTCCTTTCTCGATTGCTTTGCCGATTAGACCATTCGCAAGGATGCTTAAACCGTTAAATTTCCCCGCCAGTGCTCCTGCGGCGTCGGCGATATCGCCCGGAGTAATATCGGCGGCGTATGAGTACTGCACGTCCGAAACCATCGCCATCAAAACCAGAGCAACTGCATATTTCCGTAGGTAACCCATTTGTGCCTCCAAAGCGCTGTCGCAACGCCGCACTTGACGACAACGGGAATGACTGTCGCAAGCAGCGCTTTAAGACTTGAATTGTCCGAGGAGTATGAAGCTAGTGTACTGACGGGTTCTCACCCGAGCACCCAAGAATCGCGCAAAACTGTTCCGCAAAGCGGCCGAGGCGGGACTCGTGGATTCGGGAAAGGCGGAAGCCGCCGCCGGCGTCGACAACAGCCGTTCGAGCGGGAGATGCAAATGCTTTCACGCGCCGAGTCTGCTTCCTACGGCGAGCCTCATTGTTTCAGGTCAGCGGGCCAGTTCGTGATCAGGGTGAGCGGTTCGGTGATGGATTGCGGCAGGACGGTGTTCATCACGAATTTCTTGCCGTCGGCGGAAACGGTGTAGGGTCCGCTGGCACCGGTCACGGTTGTGGCTTTGAACAGGGCGTGGGGTGCGCCCAGTTGCAGGCTGGCGCCCTTCTGGTTAACGTCCACAGCCATGATCTGCTGGTCAGTCGAAAAGAAGAAAAGTTCCTTGCCGTCCTTCCGCCAGTTTGGCCTCGATCCTCCGGCGGTCGATACCTGCCAGCGGCCGGCGCCGCTGGGGAAAGGCTGGATGTAGACCTCCTGCCGGCCAGTCTCATTGTTGGCATAAGCCAGCCATTTGCCGTCGGGTGAGAAAGAGGGTGTGATGTCCGAGAAATTCGTGGCTACCACCGGAAACGGTTTCTGCTCGCCGGACTTATCCGGGAACATGGGCAGCGCCCAGATATCCAAGCCAGTGTTCGATTTGGGATCGCGCCGCATGTAGGCGAGGTATCGGCCGTCGGGCGAGACGGAGGATGGAATTTCGATTATACCGGGGGTTTCCAGCAGCTTCTCCTTGCTGCCTGTGCCGTCGGCGTTTTGACGATAGAGAGAGTCCGGATTGCCGCTGGTCCCGTAATCGAAGACGATCGATTTTCCATCGGGCCACCAGATGGGCCAACCGCTGTAAAGCGGGCCAAAGGTGAGGCGGGTCTTGGTGTGGCGGGCGAGATCGACTACCCAGATATCGCCGACGCCGTTGTTTTCGAGGTCAAAGGCCAACTTGCTGGCGTCGGGGGAAAGGATGGGCCAGTAGTAATCGGCGTTTTCGGGCAACACCGCTTCACCCTGCTTGCCGGACGGGTCGTACCAGAAGAGTTGAGAGCCTCCGCCGGCCGCGCCGTGCTGGTAGAGAAGCTCACCGCTCGCTGAGGCTGTCAGGACGCTTCGCCAAGTGTCCGTATTGACGGCGACGTGGTCGGCCAGGGGCTTGGCTTCACCCTCCAAGGCCAGACTGCGCAGGTTGAAACGTTGCGCCACCAGAGTGTTGTCGCGCACAAACAAGAGATATCCCGGGGCCGCATAGATGGCGTTGGAATCGTTGCGCAGGAGGAGCTTGCGGTCTTTATCCTTGGAATCGAGCGCAGCCAGATAGATGCCGCTGTCTGCGCTGGTCGCGCCGTGGGCGAAGTAGAGAAAGTGGTTGCCAGCGGGAAGAAACTCGGGCCAGCGATGGGACGTCTCCTTGGTGTCCAGCGTGGTCAGGGCGACGCGCGTGCCCCCAGCGGCATCGACGCGTGCAAGGCCCGAGGTGGTATCCGGCGCGAACACGATGGTGCCCGTGCTGTTCCACGTTCCTCCGCGTCCGCTGGGGGCATCGCAAAGGGCCTGCGGAGGACCGCCGCTGGCGTCGAGCTTATTCAGCTTGCCAGCGGCGAAGAACCCTACGTAGCGGCTGTCGGCGGACCAGAACGGATAAGTTGCGCCCTCGGTTCCCGACATGGGCTGCGCGACTGCCGAGTTCAGCGGCCGGATCCAAAGCATTTGCTTGCCGTCTGTGTTCTTGGCGACAAAGGCAATTCGCAGCCCGTCCGGCGAGAGCACCGGCGGTCCGGCGGTGTTTCCGGTCAGCACGAAAGTGACCTTCTCCGGCGGCAGGATGTAGGAGTGAACCGAGAGCTGAGGTGTGCGCAGGGATTGTAAGTACGCCATCGCGAACGCAATCGCGGCCATGGCAAGCACTCCCGCCGCAACCCACGGCAGCCAACTCCGGCGCGGGGGCACGACGGAGGGAGGCTGGGTTGCAGTTAACGGGGCTTCGGCAATCGCTTGCAACTGGAGCTTCAGGTCGTGCGCACTCTGAATCCGCTCATCGGGATCTTTGTCGAGGCAGAGTCGAATGACGCGGTCCAGCCCCTGTGGAGTCTCGGGACGCAGAGTGCTGACCGACGGCGGATCGACGGCGAGAATTTGCCCCACGATGCTGGCCTGTGTTTTCCCCTCGAAGGTGCGCTTGCCCGTGACCATCTCGAACAGCATCACGCCGAACGAGAAGATGTCAGACCGCGCGTCAGCATCGATACCCTGGATTTGCTCGGGCGACATGTATTGCACGGTCCCGATCACCGCTCCCGCAGTGGAAAGCGGCGTGGCCGGCGACGGCGAGGGCATGGTCTGCGTCAGGGCCGCGGCAAGAACGGAAGCCGAACCGCTTCCGGTTCGAGAGGCGACTGTCGCACTGAGCGGCTTGGCCAGACCGAAATCCAGAAGCTTGGCTCCTGATGTGGTCAGCATTACGTTGCCGGGCTTCAGGTCGCGATGTACCACTCCGGCGCGATGCGCTTTTTCCAGCGCATCGGCAATCTCGATGGCGATTCTCAACACTTCGTCAGAGGCGAGAGGTCCCTTCCTCAATCGGTCGCCGAGAGATTCCCCTTGCAGGAACTCCATTACAAGGTAGTCGATGGGGCCTTCGTTGCCCACATCGTGGAGCACGCAGATATTGGGATGCTGAAGCTGCGAGATGATCTTGGCTTCCCGTTCGAAGCGGGCGCGCAGCTCGGTGCTGGCCACCAGTTGCGCGTTCAAAACTTTGATGGCGACCGTGCGCTCCAATCGCGTATCACGGGCGCGGTACACTTCGCCCATGCCGCCCGCACCGAGCGGCGATTCGATTTCGTAGGGGCCAAGTCTGGTGCCAGAGGTCAGAGCCATGCGTGGGCGCAATTATAGCCTGTGCAGCGCGTTAGAGAACATGCGACGATTCTGGGTGTGTTGTCGGTAAAAAGAAAGTTATTCGAACTAACTGGTAGGCATCCTCTGATTGGCGAAATGTCGACATTTCGCTCATCGAGGGCCAGTGAGCGCTATCGCCTGGTTTCAACAATCAACATTTTCCCGACGATCCGGTCTCGCTGGAAATATGTCCCGTTAGGGGCGTAAATTCCGAGCATGGAGATCATGCGTCGCCATGGCCTGACGCCCGCTCCGCCCGCAGGAGGTTCTTAGGATGAACAGATTTCGAAAGACGCTGGGGTTGCCATTCGCCGTGCTTTTGCTCGTTTTGGCCGCGGGGATCACATTTACCGTCGGATGGCGGCCATTCATCGGACCACGGACGCGCGCTCTTACGGCACGGAAGTTTCAGAGCACGCCAGAACGCTTGACCCGCGGCGAGTATCTATTCCCCGGACTGGCTTACATTGTTGTGTACACAATTCAAGATCAAATCGTAGAACTGCTGCGCATCTATCACGGTGCACAAGATTGGCCCTGAAATACTGAGGAGATGGAATGACGACTTTGCTGGGATCGACCGTCTTAATGCTCGCCCTTTTCTTAGTGCCTTTTGCCTCTGCCCAAGACCAACCCCAACTCAACCTGATGCCCATGCCGGCCAGTGTCCAACTGGGCACAGGGCAATTGCCAATCAATCACTCGTTCTCTGTTGCCGTCACAGGGGACCACGATGCTTCGCTGGACGCCGAGATCCAGCGGTTCGAAACACAGCTTTCGCGCCAAACCGGGATCCCGTTCCGACCCAAGCCCGGCGCAACCCCTGCGCTGCAGATCCATGCGGAACACGGTCGCGAAGCCGTGCAGAAACTTGGGGAGGATGAATCCTACGAATTGACCGTTGCCGATTCCGGAGCGAAGCTCACGGCGCAGACCACGCTGGGCGTCATGCGCGGGCTGCAGACGTTTCTTCAGCTCTTGCAAATCACTCCAACTGGATTCGCGGCCCCAGCGGTCACCATCAAAGACCAGCCTCGTTTCCCCTGGCGCGGCCTGCTGATCGACGTCAGCCGCCACTTCATTCCCATCGAGGTACTGAAGCGCAACATCGACGGAATGGCCGCGGTCAAGATGAACGTCCTCCACTGGCATCTCTCCGATGACCAGGGATTCCGCGTCGAGAGCAAGAAATTTCCCAAGCTGACCCAGGCCGGATCCGATGGCCAGTTCTACACCCAGGACGAGATTCGTGACTTCATCGCTTATGCGCATGATCGCGGCATCCGCGTGATGCCCGAGTTCGACATCCCCGGCCACACGCGGTCGTGGTACTTGGGATATCCCGAACTTTCCAGCGGTGCCGGCCCCTACACGCTGGAAGGAGGAGGGATCGATCCGATCATGGATCCCACGCGAGAGTCGACTTACAAGTTTCTGGAAAAGTTCATTGCGGAAATGGCCAAGCTCTTTCCCGACGCCTATTTTCACATTGGGGGCGACGAGGTTGACGGCAAGCAGTGGGACGCGAACCCGAAAATTCAAGAATTCATCCACGCTCACAACATGAAGAACAACCAGGATCTGCAGGCTTACTTCAACCAGCGTCTGGAGAAGATTGTGGCTAAGAACCACAAGACCATGGTGGGATGGGATGAAATCCTGCATCCGGATTTGCCGAAGACAATCGTCGTGCAGTCTTGGCGCGGGCAGGCGTCGCTGGCTGCGGCCGCGAAACAGGGCTACCGGGGGCTACTTTCGTATGGATATTACCTGGACTTGATGTGGCCAGCTGCCCGCCACTATGCCGTCGATCCCATGGCAGATGCCGCCGCGACACTAACTCCTGAAGAGAAGAAGCTTATCCTCGGCGGCGAATCTTGCCAGTGGGCGGAGTGGGTTACTCCGGAGAATATCGATTCGCACATCTGGCCGCGTAATGCGGTGATTGCCGAGCGGCTGTGGTCTCCGCCCGAAGTCAAAGACGCCGCGTCGATGTACACGCGGATGAATGCCGTAAATTACGAACTCGACTGGCTGGGCCTGACTCATAATTCCGCGCGAACCCACATGCTTCAAAGAATGGCGGGGAACGGCGACATCACTGCGCTGCGCGTTCTCGCCGACGTCGTCGGGCCGGTCAAGGACTACAACCGCTGGGACGACGCGAAAGGTCCCATCGACTTCCACGCCCCGCTGACCCGCATGATCGATGCGGTCAACCCAGAGAGCGACACGGCGCGGCGGTTCAACGATCTGGTGCAGACGTTTGCGCAGAGTGGATACAAGGACCAGGCAGCCGAAGTGCAAATCCGTGGTTACCTCACAACCTGGCGGGACAACGATGCCCGGCTGCATCCTGTGCTCGAGCAATCGGTGCTTCTGCAGGAGGACGTGCCTTTATCGCAGAGTCTCTCTGCCTTGGGCGCGGCCGGTCTGCAAGCGCTCGACTATCTCGACAAAGGCCAGACCGCGCCAGATTCGTGGAAGTCGCAGCAGTTGGCCGTGATCGATCAGGCCAAGACGCGGCATGCGGACATGCTGCTGACGGTGGTTGCGCCAGTGCAGCAGTTATTGGAGGCGAGTGCGGGACAGCGGCCTTAGATCTCGCATGACTCTTTATGTGCCGAGTGCCGTCGAGATGATAACTGGCATGAACGTCCCAGGTTGGTTCACGAACTCGCCGCCGAGGGCTGTCCGGTGGAGATTCGCGTCGAAGGTCAACGAGCGTAATCGCCTTACAGCCTGGCTAGCAGTGGAAGAGGAAGCCGGCGAGACGGGCTTGAGCCAAAGACACGAGGGTGTAAAAAGAACTGTGTAAACGGTCATGGAAATAGTAACAATAGGAGAACCCATGACCATCGATACGAAGTTGATCGACCAACTGCTAACCTAGAAACCCGAGGATATCATCGGAAAGAACGGTCAAGGCACATCGGACCAGAAGGCTGCCCTAGCTTTCGCGAAAAGACTTCATCCGTTGCGATAGCTGTTTCGATTCTTGGATTAGTTTCTCAGTCTCAGCGATCAAACGCACGGTATTCTTGTTCAGTTCCTCAATCTTGTATCGCAACAAGGCAGAATCGTCTTCCTGTTGCGACTTGGGGATGATTTGCGTGTTGTTGACCAGCATAGTGCGGCCTCCGGGGGATGCGAATCATCGTTTGCACAGGAAACCGACGCCCTGGACGGGGGTCCGGCGGAGAGATGTGTAAGAGACATCTAGAGTCTAGCACTCAGCTCAGACTGGTGCAGCTATTTCATCGTAACCGCTATTGCAGGTACAGTTGCCATGGTGCCGTGGGCAGCCGATGCACGATTTGTGAGTAGAATGCTAACCGAAGTTCGTCTTTGGTAAACCACTTCGAAGCCCCGTTTCGCGCGCTGAAGAGCGAGCTATCGATTCGGGGCTTTGTTTTATCAGAAGGAGCCGCGGGCCAAGGCCCACGTCTGGGTGGCTTTTCTGGGCTATGCCTTGGGTGACGCTGAAGCATCTGCTCGAGCGTCGGCCGGCGATCGTTCCACAACCCTCGGCTGGCGGAGTGGACCACGCTCAGCCTGTATCGCCTCGAGTCCTGCCCAGCCCGTTCGGACCGCCTGCCCGCCTTTGCGGATTCGTGACCAATGAGTTTTTTCGGCACCCTGTCGTCTTTTGCCCGCCGTTTCCGATTACCTCAGTAGAGACGGCAATTCTCGCCAAACCCCGGTTCCTTAGGGGTCCCGCTGGCAAAGCCGCGCTAGATTCGGATGCATGCTGAGAAGGAGGCTTTGTGAAGCAGGTTCATATGGGGATGGTTGTGGCGGTGCTGCTGTTGTGCCTCAGCTTCTTGGGTCAATGCGTGTAATTGTTTACGCCAGTAACCGGAAAATGCGACCCCAGGCGGTTTCGCATTCGACGGGGCAAAGAATCAGCTAGTTGGATGGGCCTTTCTTCTGAGCATGCTCTTACGTTTTGATACTGAGCGCGTGGGGGTGCGTTCAATGCTTGCTGTCCTTGGTGACCAATTTCTCAGCCGCCAGTTTTTCCGCGGTGGTCAAGGCGTCAGCAGCGCTGACCTTCACATCTGGTTCCACGCCTTTTCCTTCCCAGTCACCTTTCGTCACAGGGTTGATCGGCCGGCCGAAGGGGACACCAATTGTGAAGTGATCTCCGGCGGGCATACCTCGCACGGGATGGGCGCCGCCGCCCGTCGTTTCGCCCACGATGGTGGCGCGCTTTTGCGTCTTCAAATCGAAGGTAAATTCTTCCCCTCCCGAAAAGGTTTCGTGCGAAGTGAGTACGTAGACGGGTTGATCGATAAAGCGTGGTCCCGGAATCCAGGGAAGTGTCCAGTACTGGTGAGTCTCGTTGTCGTGGCGGTTGGTGAGATCGTTGATATGGGTTGGCTCCCGGAACAGATAGGAAACCATGAAATCGACCATACTGGGATCGCCGCCATGATTTTCGCGCAGGTCAAAGATTAGGGCATCGGTGTGCGCCACAAAGTTCATGGCGGCCACGACAGTAGGTCCGCAGATGTTCGCGTCAGGAAACGCGCCGAACTTGATGTAGCCAATGTTGTGATTGAGGATCTCAACCTTCGAGAAAGTGCAGTTGTCATGTTCCAGCATGGTGCGGAACCTTCCTTCATCAGCCGGGCTCGGCTGGCGTGGCTCATCAGAAGAGCCGGACTGGGTGGGCAAGATGTAGGGATCGTATCCGACAAAAAGATGCCGATCCTGGCTGACAGCGCGCAGATCACGCGAGAGCGCATCAGCGAATTCATTGCCATCCACAATCGAATTGTAATCGCCGTGCTTCTGATGGTCACCGATGGCCTGGATCATTTTCGCCGCCACATCGGGATACACATAATACGCGGTCAACCGCTCGCTGATGGCATCAATCGTTTTCTGCCGAGTGGCTTCATCCAATCGAATGTCGTCAAGTTTCGCTCCGGGCGGTATGGCACGGATGTCAATCCGCTTTACACGTGGTGCTGTAGTGCTGGCAAGTTGCAGGATTCCGTAGGCATCGACGTTGTCTCCGCGCCCGTGAACAAGAAATGAGAGCTTATCTGGGGTGCTATGCACAATGGAGACGAGTGTAAAACCGCCGGTCTGGCTGCTAAAAGAAGTCAATTCGTCTGCACTGTTTTCCGGATCGTATTCCTTTACATAGGCGGCGATCCGGTCGTGCTCCCCGCTATTAAATGCATCGAGGAACGCCCGAAGCGTACGACCTGCTGGAGTATCCGGAATGCTTACGTCCGCGAGCGCCCCAAGCGGCATGATGGCAACAACAAAGCCAAAACACAGGCAAGCTCTGATAACCGTGCTGCTTCGCCTTTCGGGCGCAGGAGATTGACGGAGCATCATGTCCTCCGAGCAGTGGTAGAAACAGGCGCATCCATTCGCTGTTATTAGCGGCCCATTCTAGCACTCGCTTCGCGAAAAATCGCGTCTCAAAGTATTCAATAGTTAGGGCTCTTTCCCCACTGATACCAGTGATACCACTTTCGACAGAAATTTGGTTCACAGAAACTATAGAAACTCCAGCCGGAGACCGAATTTGCTTGTAAGCCGCACAAACACAAGATATTATCGCGGAACTGTGGGGTTCCACTGTGACTTGCCGCTGACGGCGAATAGAATCCCACTCTCTCCCCTTGGGTTACACCGACTGAGGTTTGATCTGTAAATTTACTCGGCACGATTGGGAACGAAGGTTTATGCGCCATATGACATCGAGGGCTCATTCCAATACCAGTGCGTCGTTGACTGCATTCTTCAGATCCTGAGATCCTGCTGGCGGCTGAGCCTCCGCTCCGTTAGTATTAGGCGGGCCGATATTGCGAAATGTCCGCAAACCGGCCAAATATCACGGGAGGAGAGTGATCGAGATGCAATCAGAGCCACTGACGATCGAACGATTTGAAGGTGCGAACTACGAACAACGCGTTCTGCGCCTGATCGGGCCGTTGACGGCATCCACGGCGCTGCCTTTCCAAAATACCCTGCGGGGCGAGAACGCTGCCACCATTATTCTTGATCTAAGCCGCGTTCCGTACATGGATTCGGCCGGACTGGGCTCTCTGGTTGCAACCTACGTGAGCTGCCAAAAATCGGGAAGGAGGATGGCCTTGAGCGGGGTGAATCCGCGGGTATGGCAGCTGTTTGAGATCACTAAGTTGGAGCCCTACTTCCTGGTTTTTCCTCGCCTGATGGATGCTATCGAAGCTTTGACCAACCCCGCTAGTGCGTGACTGCTCTGCGCGGGGCGAGTCAATAACCGCCGGTCGCGCGAGAATTTCCCTATCCCAGCAACCCCAGAATTTGAGATCCCGACCTTGCACATCACCCAGATAAAAATGCTCTGCAATTTCGATACACGAAAAATTGGATCCACGTCGGAAGCCCGCAAGCGGGACCAAAGATCGCGGCGATTCTTTCGGTGGTGGAAAGCTGCCGTAGATTGAAACTTCCAGTGCGCGACTATCTGGTTGCGGTTCTTCCCCGGATTCGCTGATCGCCCCATCCAGTGCCTCCCAGACCTTACCCCGCTGCCGGGTCGCCCAGCATTCATCGACCCAAGCGACGGGGGTGTCGCGTGAAGGTGGTTTTGCGACAACAACCGCAAGCTTCCTGTTTGCCGACAATCCCCCAACTAAACAGCGGGCTGTGGGAACGGTGAGCAAAACTGCGCGCGTTGTGCCAATCCGATAAAATGTTTGCCTCATGAAAACTACATTCACGGCCAAATTGCAGAAGAGTCCGAAGAAGGGCGGATGGACTTATGTGGTCTGGCCTGAGTCCGTCAAATTCTTTGGAACTCGCGGACTGGTTAAGGTCAAGGGCAGTGTCGACGGTCGTCCATTCCGAGGTTCGTTCATGGCGATGGGTGATGGGACACATATGTTGCCGATGAAGGCGGAAATCAGGCGAATCATCGGTAAGGAAGTGGGCGAGATCGTTACTGTTCGGTTGGATGAGCGACTGTAATAAAGTAGGAGTTGGTAGGGGAACGCCGCCAAATTGACGATCTCACAACCACTGCCGGCGCCGGCTTAGGGGCGCGATAACTTGCGCGCAGGAGCGACCTGAACCTATCCACCATCTGCTGCATGGTGTCTGCGTTCCCAGCTCGGCGAGCAACGAACTTCGTCTTTTCCTCTCCGGCAAAACGAAGTCAATGTAAGTCAGATCTCAGGAAGCTTTACTCCGAACGTTTCACGCAACCTCCAAAGTGGAAAATCGGAGGTGAACAGTGCAGAGACGAAAAAGGCGCACGTCCGCGTATTTCACGACACTACGCATCCCTCGCAAGTAGTGCTGCCCGTTATCCCGGTTGTCAGGTAAGTGGAGGAACTGGTCCGGCGCGGTATAATCTGTTCCGTTTTCTGAGCTGCGGAGGAACCTTGCTCCGATCTCGAATGATTCGTCTTTGCATCTTTGTCCTCCTGTTGTGCGGGAACTGCCTGGCGCAGCGCGAGCCCGTGCTCAAGCAGATTGACCTCCCGCATGCTTACTACTATCGCGAGATGTACCTGCCTCAGCTCACTACCGGGCCAAGCGGCGTGGCCTGGTCTCCTGATTCCCGGGCGCTGATTTACTCGATGTCAGGATCGCTGTGGCGGCAGGAGGTGGGAAGCACAATCGCCAACCAACTGACTGCAGAGCCAGGCTATGACTACCAGCCGGATTGGTCGGCGGATGGGCGTTGGGTTATTTTTGTGCGCTACGACCACGATGCCGTGGAGTTGTGGGTGCTCGACCTGCGCGATGGGCGCGCGCGACAGCTCACGTCGGGGGGAGCGGTGAATCTCGAACCACGGTTCTCTCCCGACGGAAAACGGCTGGCGTTTGTTTCGACTTCGTACAAAGGCCACTTTCACATCTTTGTCGGAAGATTCGAGGACGGCGAATTGAGCGACGTTCAGCAACTCACTCCTGAAAATGTCAGCCCGCTACCTCGCTACTACTACAGCAACGTGGACCACGAGATCAGCCCGGCGTGGTCGCGTGACGGCTCAGAGATTCTGTTCATTTCGAATCGGGGACACATCCACGGTACCGGCGGCTTCTGGCAGATGAAGGCCCAGCCCGGCGCGGAGGCGCACGAAATCCACTACGAAGAAACAACCTGGAAGGCTCGCCCTGATTTTGCGCCAGACGGCAAGCGCATGGTGTACGCATCGTATTTGGGACAGTCGTGGCACCAGCTTTGGGTCATGCCGGCGGCGGGTGGCGACACGTTTCCGATTTCCTATGGCGATTACGACAACATCAATCCACGGTGGTCGCCGGACGGGTCAAAGATCGCCTTCATCTCGAACCGCGGCGGCAATACTTCGTTGTGGATCCAGACGATTCCCGGCGGTGCGCAAAGCGAGATTATCGCGCGCGAGCGAAAGTACTTGAAGCCGATGGGAAAATTGCACCTGCGAGTTACAGACCCCAGCGGGAAGCCAGTGGCGGCGCGAGTCTTCGTTACGGCAGAAGACGGCCGGGCTTATGCACCGGATAACGCCTGGATGGAAGCAGACGACAGCTTTGACCGCAAGGAAGGTCGGTTTGAAGCGCACTACTTTGACACCAAGGGAATCTCTGACATTACGATTCCATCTGGAAAAGTGCAGGCGGGAGTCATGCGCGGCTTCGAATGCCGGTTCGAGGAACGAAGCATTGAGGTTGTGGCGGGAAAAACTTCGGAAGCCACGGTTTCACTACGGCCCATCGATTGGCACAGTTCCGATACGCGGTGGGTTAGCGGCGACGCTCACGTCCACATGAACTATGCGGGCACGTATCGGAACACACCGTCGCATCTGATTGAACAGGCCGCGGCCGAGAATTTGTCGATCATTGAAAATCTGGTGGTCAATAAAGAGCAACGTTTCCCAGATATAGCATACTTTTCGCCGAAGCTTGATCCGGCCTCCAATCAAGATCACTTGCTGCAGCACGCGCAGGAATTTCACACCAGTTATTGGGGACATCTCGGGCTTCTGAACTTGACGCGGAATCTGATCTTGCCAGGATATGCCGGATATCCCAACACCGAGGCAGCCAGTTTGTTCCCGGCGAATGCCAATGTGGCTGATCTGGCACACGAACAGGGAGCACTGGTCGGGTATGTGCATCCGCTGGACAGCGTACCGGATCCGGTGAAAACCGCGGTCACGTTTGAGCTGCCCGCCGATGTCGCGCTCGGCAAGGTGGACTACATCGAGGTTGTCGGCTTTTCCGACCATAAGTCCACGGCAGCGGTCTGGTACAAGCTGCTGAACTGCGGTTTCCGGCTGCCGGCCGCAGCCGGAACAGATTTCATGGGGAACTACGCCTCGCTGCGCGGGCCGATCGGGTTGAACCGGGTATACGCGGAAGCTCCCGCCGGACCATTGAAGCTTGAGCCGTGGCTCGAGTCCATCAAAGCAGGACGGACTTTCGCGACGAATGGACCATTGCTGCGGTTTGAGCTCGGACTGAAGACGCCGGGAGGAGAGGTCCACCTCGACAAGACGCAGGAGGTTTCTTTCCGGGCCGCGCTCGGTTCCATTGTGCCGGTGGATCATCTGCAGATCGTGTGCAACGGGAAAGTTGCCCGCGAACTCGAGCTCAGTGCTGATCGCACTACTGCTTATGCCGAAGGCCAGGTGGCGCTCGAAGGCAGTGGCTGGTGCATTCTGAGGGCGTTCAGTGATAAGGCGGAGTATCCGATTTTAGATCTGTACCCGTATGCGACGACCAGTCCGGTTTATGTGTCTGTAACCGGCTTCCCGCTGCGCAACACCGAGGATGCAGCGTATTTCGTGGCGTGGATGGAGCGGCTGATCTCGGCGGCGCAGACCAGCGCTGCGTGGAATACTGACGCGGAGAAGCAGGCGGTTCTGGCGAACTTTGAAGAGGCTAAACAGGAATATGAAAACATTGCGAAGCAAGGACAATAACAGACCGTCACGCCTGCTGCACCCGGTCCGCGAACGTCGCCATCAACGATTGTTCAGGCAAGCCGGAAGCAATCCCAGCAGACCGATTCGCCATTACTTCCCGCTTGCCGAACCATCCAGGAGTTACGGCGTGGTGGCCCGGGCTCCCACTTCCGTCCTCACCGGGCGCCGGGGGGCGTGCACAAAACGATTAGAAATCCACTTTGCTTGGCCGAGAGCAAAGAGTGCTCTCGCGCCATTATTCAGAAAGCCGGCGCCGCGCTCCAGTTGTCGCGTACGATGGTTTTTCGGCTCCTGGCCCGGTATCGGGATGACCGATCAGCGCCAGCATCGCAACTAGGACCGCGAATATCGCCGATCTGCTGGTCATTGTAAACTTGATGCGCATCACTAATGCCTAGAATCGCAAGATCATTTGCTCGCAACCGTACGTAATCGCCGACTATGCGCAGTCTCACAGTTGCCATCAGACATGCCGCCTTCTCGCTTCTCGCCTTCCTCCTGGCCTGTTCCCCAGCCTTCGCCGACGAGGGTATGTGGCTCTATAGCTCCTTCCCCAAAGACAAGGTAAGAGCCAAATATGGTTTTGAACCGACGCAGCCATGGCTCGACCACCTCCGCCTGTCTTCGGTCCGCTTCAATAATGGTGCCTCGGGATCGTTTGTCTCCGCCGACGGCCTTACGCTGACCAATCATCACGTCGGCGCGCGATGCATTCAGCAACTTTCCACAGGCGGCAAGGACTACATGAAGTCCGGCTTCTACGCGCACTCTCTTACCGACGAAGCCAAATGCCCAGACCTCGAGCTGAACGAATTGCTCACCATTGAAGACGTCACCGCTCAGGTGAGTGCCGCAGTCAAGCCGGAGATGTCTGTTGCAGACGCGGGCCAAGCCCGACGTGCCGCGATGTCCGCGATCGAAAAGAACTGTGTCAGCTCCACGGGTCTGCGCTGCGATGTGGTCACGTTGTATGCCGGAGCGGTTTACAACCTTTACGAATACAAGAAGTACACCGATGTTCGTCTGGTGTTTGCGCCTGAGTTCGACACAGCTTTCTTCGGAGGCGATCCCGATAATTTCAATTACCCGCGCTACGATCTCGATATCGCGCTTTTTCGCGTCTACGAAAACGACAAACCAGCCCACCTTGATAACTATCTTCACTGGTCCAAAGCCGGAGTGAAAGAAGGCGATCTGATTTTCGTGTCGGGAAATCCCGGCTCTACCGATCGCCTCGACACCGTATCCCAATTGGAGTTCTTGCGCGACGTGCGTTATCCATCCCTTCTTGCGCTATTCACTCGCCGCATCGCACTGCTGCAAAACTTCAGCGCGATTTCCGCCGAAAACGCCCGCATCGCGCGGGAAGAGATATTCGGATATCAGAATGGCTACAAAGCCATCAACGGTTCCGAGAGCGGATTGAAAAATGAGGAGTTAA
This sequence comes from uncultured Acidobacteriaceae bacterium, assembly GCA_963714225.1. Taxonomy (GTDB): domain Bacteria; phylum Acidobacteriota; class Terriglobia; order Terriglobales; family Acidobacteriaceae; genus Sulfotelmatobacter. The sequence goes on from CAVQNY010000046.1 coordinate 108,258, forward strand.
TGGCCGCCAAGGCCGTCGATGAAAAGAAATTGCGCGCGGCTGCGGCCTCGAATCCCAAGTTGAACACGGAAGTTGGCGACCCCTGGAGCGCCATTGCGCAGGCCATGGTCGTGGAAAAGCAGAATTACCTGTCTCTCATTTATCTCGAGCGCGAATACGCATTCAACTCCGACCTGGCCGGAATCGCCCGCACTCTGGTGCGTGTAACCCAGGAAAAAACCAAGCCTGACGGGGAGCGGCTTCGAGAGTATACAGACTCCAGGTTGCCCTCGCTCGAGCAACAGCTTTTTTCCGCTGCTCCGATTTACAAATCACTCGAAACCGTGACGCTGGCGGATTCCCTGGCCGCGATGCAACAGGAAATGGGAGAGAAAAATCCCATCGTGCAAAAGCTGCTTGGCGGTAAGAGCGCTGCCGAAGTTGCCAAACACCTGATCGACAGCACGAAACTAGATGATGTCGCTGTGCGCAAGCAACTCTATTCTGGCGGCGTGGCGGCAATCGAGGCATCTTCCGATCCTCTCATCGTCCTCTTTCGCGGCATCGACCCCGACGCCCGCGCGGTTCGCAAAATCTACGATGACCAGGTGGAAGCCGTTGAGCGCCAGGAAGGCGCGAAAATCGCACAAGCGCGCTTTTTCAACGCCGGATTCAACGACCCTCCCGACGCCACATTTACCTTGCGTCTCGCCTACGGATCCGTGCGCGGCTACACCGAGAACGCTCGGCCAATCCCTTATTTCACTACTTTCGCCGGCATCTACCAGCACGCGGCCGATCATGGCAACCAGCCGCCTTACCAGTTGCCCGAACGCTGGATGACTTCCAAATCGAAACTCAATCTTGATACTCCGCTCGACTTCGTGACCACCGCGGACACTATCGGCGGAAACTCCGGCAGCCCGCTGGTCAATCAGACGGGCGAGATTGTGGGCGTTAATTTCGATAGGAACATGCAGGCCTTGCCTCGAAATTTCTTTTACGAAGACAAAGTTGGTCGCAATGTTGCCGTTGACGTCCGAGGCATCCAGGAGGCGCTGCGCAACCTCTACGGCGCAACTGCCCTGGCTGACGAGCTGATCTCCGGCGCGCTCCCCGCACCCTCCGCAGGGAAAGCAGAGCAATAATGCGGCGTGGCCACGGCAATAGCGGTGCCTGTGTTGGCGGCATCGGCAGCCTATGGGATCGGGGAGGGGTGTCAATGGCGTGTGAGCCTCAAACGGCGGCCCCATCAGGCGGTTGGCTTTTATAGCGTTATCGGAATTGCCATCGCGGCCGGATTCTCGCTCAATTGTCTGCACATCGATCCTGTCAAGGCCCTCTACCGGTCGGCCATTCTCAATGGCCTCGTCGCAGCGCCGCTGATGGCGGTGATCATGATGATGGCATCCCCTCGTAAGGTGATGGGAAAGTTTGTCATTCCCGTTTATCTCAGATGGGCTGGCTGGTTCATCAAGCCTTTCCAACTGGGTGAGCAAAGGAGGGGGACGAAACCGTCCTTGATCTGGGCATCATCGGCGCCGGCAGCCGTGTCGAGCACTACGAGATGGCCGGTTATCTGACTGCCATCAGCCTGGCGGAGCAGATCGGCGAAAAACAGGTTGTCAGTCTGCTTAAGGCCTCCCTCGCCGAAGAACAGGGCGCGGAAGACAAGCTTATCGGTCGAACGACGGGTTACGCAGTGGTTTTGGGTCTGATCGCGTTGGTGTCGACAGCATGTAACAACGGCAGCGAGACGGACATGAGCTACAAAGCGGCGATCAATGATCATTTCAAGGCCTTCCCGATTTGCATCTGGCCGCAGCCCAAAAAGTTCCCCGTCCAGGCGGCCACGTCGGACGGTGCCAAGACTGAGGGATATGACGCGCTGACGCAGGAGGGCTTGCTAACCCGGACCACTGCCGAGAAGAAGGTCCTAATCGTCGCCTCGAAGCAGGTGAACAATTACGACCTGTCAGAGAAAGGCCGGACGTCGTGGACACCGGATTCCACGCACCGGGATATGGCAACTTCTGCTACGGAAACCGCGAGGTCACATCAATCGACAATTCGACACTGGGCACGAATAGCGCCGGTGTCAAGGCTGTCGCTGTCTCCTACCACTATCAAATCGCCAATGTGGCCGCCTGGGCCAATTCGCCGGAGATGAAGACGGCTTACCCTGGCATCGCGTCATCGCTGGGTTCGAATCCTTCGGACAACACGACCCTGGTTATGGCCGGGGACCATTGGCAATTCACGAAATAGCGCGGTGATCCGCAAGACTGTTGGACTGCGCGTCTCCGGATTGAACCGACAGCAAGCAAAACCCCAAGTAGATCGGTCAGGGTTAGGAAGAAGGTTACAAGTGCTTCCGGGACACTTGGCTGATCTACCCGCAACCTGCCAACGGGCCGCCGGTATCGCAACTTTCGTTTCTCGTAAGACAAATGAGATTGCCACGTACATGGAAGACCTGATGTGTGATTGTCATGGAGTCGCCTGATACTTTGAGTCTAATGTCGACGAAATCGCGAGAATGATCCCGTGCGCCTATGCCCCTAAAGAAGCCGGCGGCAGCAACCTTGGAGGCGCCAGAGTTGAACCCTGGAGAATCCTCGCCTTCCAATCGAGAACTAAGCCACAGTTCGGGGGAGCCAGAACTGCCCTCGGCTGCCGCAGTTATTGAAGAGGCAGAGATTCTGCATGCTTCGATTCGAGCTGGTTCTATCGCCCAGATTGTCATCGCAGGCATCGCCGTGATCGGCCTTCTGTATTTGTTGAAACTTGTAATGGTTACGACTCTAGTGGCGATTCTGCTTGCATTCGTTTTGGAACCGCTGGTGGGTTGGTTCGGTCGAATCCGTTTTCCTCGGCCTATCGGCGCTTTAGTCGCCGTGACGCTGTTGGTTTGCCTGGCTGGAAATCTTACTTTTTTCTTCTACAACCGTGCGGTCGGCTTCGCCATTCAACTGCCGCAATATTCGGAAAAGATACAGGACAACCTTGCGAATTTTCGCGCACAGACCACCAGGATCGAAGAGAGCACTCGTTCCGTCCTTGCCTCTCCCAAGGCAGGTAAACAGCCACTACCCGTTGAAGTCCAAGAGTCCCCGGGCCTATCCAAGGTGATTTCAGCAGGTACCGGAACACTGGCGGAAGTTGTACTGGCGATCTCCTTCCTACCCTTTCTGGTCTATTTCATGCTTACGTGGAAAGATCATATGCTCTCGGCGACGGTGCGGCTGTTCCCAAAAGAGCACCGCCTCGTCGCACACCGCACGGTTGGCAGGATCTCATCGATGATCCGCAGCTTCATTGTCGGCAACATGCTGATCGGCGTGGTAGCTGCCGCGGTCAGCACAGTTGTGTTCTGGTCTCTGGGCATTCCTTATTTCTATTTTCTGGGGGTGATTAGCGGTTTCGTGAGCCTGATTCCATATCTTGGAGTGTTCCTGGCTCTCCTGCCTCCGCTGGCCGCAGGTATTGGAATCGTAGACCATACCAGAGTTGCGATAATCCTGCTGTCAGTGATTGGTTTGCATGTTGTCACCATGAACGTTCTCTACCCGAAAATCGTAGGGAAGCGGCTGCGATTAAATCCGCTAGTGGTGACTCTATCGTTGTTCTTCTGGGCGTGGATTTGGGGAGCAATGGGGCTAATACTCGCCGTGCCTCTGGTGGGAGCGACCAAAATCATCTGCGACTACGTCGATTCGCTTCGTGGACTGGGCGACTGGTTGGGAGTAAGTGCAGAACACGAAAGTTAGCAACCGTTTCCTGGGTTGATTTCATCTGACCTGAAAAGCTGCGCTACATAACGGGATGTGATCTCGAGTGTTCGCCTCCCCATTACAGTAAACGCAGGTGTCGGTCTTGAGGCGCTCGTCTATGCCAAGGTGGCGCGGATCCATAGCACCTCGGCGTCTCACCATCCCCTGGTCTGCAGCATCTGCGCTTCATCCAATCCAGCTACGGCCAGGCCTTTCATCGCGCCCGCCAGGTCTTCACTAACTTCAAGTAATACTTTAGGGTCGTTGAAGTGGGTTGCGGCTTTGACGATGGCGCGGGCTCGCTTCTCGGCTTCCGCAGGGTCGGCGAAGGTGGTGCTGTCCTGCATGAAGATGCCGCTGCCTACGAAGACGGCTTCGGCGCCGAGCTGCATTACTAGCGAGGCGTCGGCGGGGGTGGCAATGCCTCCGGCGGAGAAATTGGGGACGGGGAGCTTGCCGGTTTTGGCTACTATCTTTACCAGTTCGTAGGGTGCGGCGTGTTCTTTGGCTTTGGCGTAGAGTTCTTCTTCGCCGAGGACGGTGAGGATTTTCATCTCCTGCACGATCTGGCGGATGTGCTTGACGGCGTGGACTACGTCGCCGGTGCCGGCTTCCCCTTTGGTGCGGATCATGGCTGCGCCTTCGGCGATGCGGCGCAGGGCTTCGCCTAGATTGCGGGCTCCGCAGACGAATGGGACTGTGAAGGCGTGCTTGTCTACGTGGTGGGCTTCGTCGGCGGGGGTTAGGACTTCGGATTCGTCTACGTAGTCTACGCCCAGTTCCTGGAGAATTTGGGCTTCGGCGAAATGTCCTATGCGGCACTTGGCCATTACTGGGATTGAGACCTCGGCCATGATCTCGCGAATCTTTTTGGGCGAGGCCATGCGGGCTACGCCGCCTTCGGCGCGGATTTGCGCGGGGACGCGCTCTAGAGCCATTACGGCTACCGCGCCGGCTTTTTCGGCAATGGAGGCTTGCTCGGCGTTGGTGACGTCCATGATTACGCCGCCTTTTAGCATTTCGGCTAGGCCGGTCTTTAGGCGGAGGCTGGTGTTGCTACCGTTGTTTTGCGACATGGTGGACTCTTTTCTGCGGGCTTCGGCCTTCGGCTATCGAGCTTCGGCGAAGCTGTGCTTATTTTACAGCGCGTTCACGATTCGCGGTACCCCTGAAGGACAGTTACCAGCCGCCAGTTGCCAGTTGCCAGTAAAACCCTCAACCGCAGAGAACCCTTCGGCTCCGCTCAGGGGCAGGCACAGGGGGAGCACAGGGTAAGTTTGTGCGTTCAGCGTTCCACGTATTTGGCGAACATTTGTTCGGGGTCGATGGCGATGAAGATGCCGCGGCTGCGGGCTAGGACTTCATTCTTTTCGTTGAGGATTTCGGCTACGTTAACGTGGCTGCGACCCTGGACCTTGAGCTCGCGTCCCTCGACGCGCAGCGGCTTATGCAAGGGTACCGGCTTGAGGTACTCGACCGTCATTTCGCGGGTGAGGGCGACGACGTGACGCAGCTTGTTTACTTTGCCCATGGCGTCGTCGAGGATGCAGGCGATGATGCCGCCGTGGCAGTGGCCGGGCGGTCCGGTGTAGCGCTCGCCGAGGCGGAAGCGGCAGATGAAGGTTTGGCGTTCTTCGTCGAGGGTAAATTTTAGGCGCATGCCGTCGGGATTGTTCATCCCGCAGACGAAGCAGTTGTTCTTTTGCATTTTGGCGTAGCGGGTGTCGTGGCCTTGGGGCTTTGGGGGCATGGGGATGATTCTAACGTGGGTTCGGGGAAGCCGGGGCTGGACTCGAATCAAAAGCTCTTAATGGCAGAGGGCGCGGAGAGGCCGCGGAGATACGTGGAGAAAAATGGGTTCGATCGCGAGAAGCTTCTCTCTGGGGCCGGAATCCTGTATACATATCGGTTTTGGACATCTTTCGATTGGAGCCGCCTGTGAAATCGCGCATCGCTGTCGTTCTTGCCGCAGTGCTCTTAACGATCCCTTTCTTGACCGCAGCTCCGCAGGATACGAATGCGGACAAGGCGGGGCAGCCTGCCGTCAAGAAGGACTCGAAGAAGGATCAGAAGAAGGAAGAGAAAAAGGAAGAGACCAAGGAGGAAAAGAAAGGCGGGATGACGGCCGAGACTTTTTCTGGGCTGAAGTTTCGGTCGATTGGGCCGGGGGCGGCTTCGGGGCGGGTGATGTCCATCGCGGTGAATCCTAAGAACAAGTTTGAGTATTACGTGGGCGTGGCCTCGGGCGGAGTGTGGAAGACGGTGAACGATGGCACGACGTGGACTCCGGTGTTCGATAAGGAAGGATCTTATTCGATTGGATGGGTCACGCTTGATCCGAATGATCCGGCGGTGGTGTGGGTTGGCGCGGGTGAAAGTAACAGCCAGCGCAGCGTGGCTTACGGGGATGGGATTTACCGATCGGACGATGGCGGGAAAAATTGGCAGAATTTGGGGTTGAAGAAGTCGGAACATATTGGGCGGGTGGTGGTGGATCCGCGCGACTCGAAAGTGGTGTACGTTGCGGCAGAGGGGCCGCTGTGGGGGCCGGGCGGCGATCGCGGGCTTTACAAGACTACCGATGGCGGCAAGAGCTGGAAGGCCGTGCTGACCATCAGCGAGAACACGGGCGTGGTGGATGTGGCGATCGATCCGTCGAATCCTGACATTGTTTATGCAGCGGCTTACCAGCGGCGGAGGCATGTGTTCACTTTGATCGATGGCGGGCCGGAGTGTGCGATCTATAAATCCACTGACGCTGGTGTGACCTGGAACAAGCTGAAGTCTGGCCTGCCGACCGTCGATATGGGACGGATCGGGCTGGCGGTTTCCGTGGTTGATCCCAGCGTGGTGTATGCCACGATTGAGGCAGCGGATGACAAGGGCGGAATTTTCCGGTCGAATGACCGGGGTGCGACCTGGGAGCGGCAAAATGAGTTCGATGCGGGGGCGCAGTATTACGCGCGGATTTTCACCGACCCGAAAAATGTGGACCGCATCTTCATAATGCATGTGAGCCTGCGCGAATCGCTCGACGGCGGGAAAACTTTGCGTAAAGTGAACGAGACGAATCATCACGGGGACAATCATGCCATCTGGATCGATCCGGACAATACCAAGCATTGGCTTTTGGGGTCGGATGGCGGGATGTATGAAACTTACGACGATGCCAAGAGCTGGCAATTCAAGGCGAACTTGCCGACGGTGCAGTTCTACGACGTTACCGTGGACAACGCGCTTCCCTTCTACAACGTGTGCGGCGGAACGCAGGATAACTTTTCGTGGTGCGGGCCGGAGCGCACGCACGACGTCAACGGCATTATGAATTCTGACTGGTTCGTTACCACCGGGGGGGATGGTTTCCGTTCGCAGGTGGATCCGGTGGATCCGAATACGATTTATTCGGAATCGCAATACGGGGTGCTGGTTCGCTTCGACAAGCCGACGGGACAGGAACTGGCGCTGCAGCCGCGGGAGGGCAAGGGCGAGCCTCCGCTGCGATGGAATTGGGATTCGCCGGTGATCATCAGTCCGCACGCGCACACGCGGCTCTATTTTGCGGCCAACAAACTGTTTCGCAGCGATGACCGGGGCGACACCTGGAAGGCGATCAGCGGCGACCTTACGCGGCAGATTGACCGCAACAAATTGCCAGTGATGGGAAAGGTGTGGGATCCGGATGCGGTGGCGAAGAATGGGTCGACGTCGTTCTACGGAAACATTGTGGCGCTGTCGGAGTCTCCGAAGAAAGAAGGGTTGATCTACGTGGGCACCGACGATGGGCTGATTCAGGTCACTGGCGATGGCGGGCAGAGTTGGACGAGGTACGAGAAGTTTACTGGCGTTCCGGATACAACGTATGTCAGCCGGCTGGCGGCTTCGCAGCATGACGCCAATACGGTTTACGCCGGGTTCGACAATCATAAGAATGGCGACTTCAAACCTTACCTGCTGAAATCCACGGACGGGGGCAAGACGTGGACTTCGATTGCGGGGAACTTGCCGGAAAACGGCTCCGTACTGGCTTTTGTGGAAGACACGATAAATGCGAACCTGCTGTTTGCGGGCACGGAGTTTGGTGCGTTCTTTACCATCGATGGCGGACAGAAGTGGGTGCAGCTGAAAGGTGGGCTGCCGACCATCGCAGTGCGCGACATGGTGATGCAGGCGCGCGAAGGCGATCTGGTGATTGCGACTTTCGGGCGTGGGTCTTACGTGCTCGACGATGTTTCGGCTTTGCGGCAGATCAAGGCCGAAGCCTTGGAGCAGCCTTGGGCGCTGTTTCCGGTGAAGGATTCGCTGCTGTACATCGAGCGCCATCCTCTGGGCAGGCCGAAGAAAGGGTTTCAAGGAGATGCGTTTTATACGGCGGACAACCCTCCTTATGGGGCGGTGTTCACGGCTTACTTGAAAGAGAAGTTGAAGACGAAGAAGGAGAAACGCCAGGAGGCCGAGAAAGAAGCGGCCAAGAAGAACCAAGCGCTACCTTATCCGACTCACGATGAGCTGCGGGCCGAGGCGGAAGAGGCGAAGCCCGAGGTGTACTTCATGGTTTATGACGAATCGGGAGTGCCGATTCGGCGAGTCGAGGGCAGCATCGAGTCTGGCTTTCAGCGGGCGGCGTGGGACCTACGGTTTCCCTCGGTTTCTTTGCGTGAGCCTACCGAGGAAGGCGAGGATTTTCCGCCCGCGGGAGGGCAAGGGCCGCTGGTGATTTCTGGAGCGTATTCGGTGCGAATGTTCCACAAGGTGGATGGCGCGGTTACGGAATTGGCGGGAGCGCAGAGCTTCAAAGTGGTAACGGAGGGCGCGTCTTCCATGAGTGTGGCGGATCGGTCGGCGCAAGAGGAATTTCAGCGCAAGGTGGCGCGGCTTTACCGGGCAATCTCAGGTGCGCTGCACACGGCGGATGAAGTGGAGGAGCGGCTCAAAGCGATTCGCGGGGCGGTGCGGGAAACGCCTGCGGTGGAAAAGCAGTTGGGCGCGGCGGCGGATTCGATCGAGCAGCGCAACCGTGAAATCTTGCGGGCGCTTCGCGGCGACACGGAGATGCAGAAGCGCAACGAGCCGATTCCGACGTCGATCAACGATCGGGTGAATGCCATCCTGGAGGGCGAACGCTTCGCCCTCACCAAGCCTACACAAACTCATCTTGACGATTACAGCATCGCTGCCGCTGAATTCGCCGGGCAACTCGATCGACTTCATGCTCTGGTTGAGGTTGATTTGGCGAAACTGGAGAAAGATATGGAGGCTGCTGGGGCACCTTGGACTCCGGGACGGGTGCCGGAGTGGAGCGATAAATAAAGACTTGGCCACACAGATTTGTGCCGATCCACCCGGATTGGGACCAAGAGCCTTTACTACAGAGGCCACAGAGGGACACAGGGTGAAGCGCATTCTGAGAGCGGCCAGGACAGCGCTTGGAGTCTGCATGTCCTCCGCCGGCGTGCTGAGTATGAAGTTGTGGGGGCTGTCAACTACGTTCAATGGAGAGGCTGACCGGGTAGCTATGCACGCGGTGTGGCGTGAGTTGGTCGAGCGGCCGGCTGCGTCCGCTGGACTGCCGCTTATGCCGGGCCGGTGCTCAATGCCGTCGTGCCGGTTTCCGTTGGCGCGACTGTGGTCCGCGATCAATTTTTCTTTGCGGATTTGAATTGCAAGCTGACGTTTTTCATTGCTAGGTTTGGTTCTATTTGAGGAAATCCGTGAAATTCGCGCCTGATTTTTTTCTTTCTTGAAGACTCGATTGCGTTATCCTCAAGGGGCTGTGGTAAACTCGCCGCCGACTATTGACTTGCGCTGTGGGGCGCGGCGATAGTCGTGGGGAAAATCGTTTCGTAGGTTTTCTGTGGGAGGACTGGGGAATGGGCCTCGCGTTATTGGTTGTGATCTGGCTGATTACCTTTGCCAGCACATACTTCTTTGTCGCCAAGACCTGGTGGCTGCCGGTTGGGGCTTCAGCAGCTACAGGCTTTATTGACGGACAATTCGCACTGACGTTGGTGTTGATGGGGATTGTTTTCCTGGCGGCGCAACTCTCCCTCGGCTACTTCTCGTGGAGATACCGGGAGCAGCCTTCCGCCCCGCCAGTGGATTATTCGCACGGCAATGTGAAGCTCGAAGTGGTGTGGACGGTGTTAACCACGGTTCTGTTCGTCGGATTGAACCTGATGGGCAGCAGCGTGTGGGCCAGCCAGCGCTTCGACCCGGCGGGGCCGGGCGCGGTGCAGGTTGAGGTGACCGGCATGCAGTTTGCCTGGTACTTCCGCTATCCGGGACCGGACGGAAAATACGGTGCGACCAGCGTCAAGCTGATGGATCCCTCGGCTGGTGGAGAAGCTGCGGTGGGGCTCGACACTTCCGATCCGGCGGCAAAAGACGATGTGGTCACGGGCACGATGTATCTGCCGGTGGACCGCGAGGTTGACCTTAGCCTGCGCTCGGTGGATGTGATCCACAGCTTTTTTGTGCCTTCGTTGCGCTTCAAGCAGGATGCGGTGCCCGGGCTGAATATTCACATGCACTTCACGCCCACGCAGATTGGCGAGTATGAAATTGCCTGCGCCGAACTTTGCGGCTTAGGCCATTACAAGATGCACGGCATGGTACACGTCGTCAGCCAGGAAGATTTCAATAACTGGCTGGCGGCACGGGAGGCGGAGAAACAATAAATGGCAACCTCGGCTACCGCTCACGCGCATGCGGCCCCTCAGGGCTTCATTCGAAAATATATTTTCAGCCTCGATCACAAAGTCATTGGGTTGCAGTATTTCTTTCTGGCGCTCACGGCGGTGTGGGTGGGGATGTTTCTGTCGCTGCTGATGCGGATTCACTTGATCTTTCCTACGGCAGTTTTGCCGCTGGTGGGCGAGATCAAGCCGGAGACTTATCTCAGCCTGCTGACCATGCATGGCACCATCATGGTGTTCTTCGTGCTGACTACCGCGCCGCAGGGCGGCTTTGGAAATTACTTCCTGCCGATTCAGATTGGGGCGCCCGATATGGCGTTTCCGGTCCTGAACATGCTTTCGTTCTGGACTACCTTTGTGGCGTTCGTGATCATGATCGCGGCGTTCTTTGTGCAAGGCGGGGCGCCGCTGCATGGGTGGACGGGGTATCCGCCACTGAGTGCGCTGCAATCAGCCGGGCCGGGGGAAGGACTCGGGGCTGATCTGTGGATCACGAGCATCGCCGTCTTTTGTCTCGCCTCACTGATGGGTGCGTTGAATTTTCTCACGACTACGCTCGATATGCGGGCCAAGGGCATGACCATGATGCGCATGCCGCTGACCTGCTGGTCGTGGTTCATCACGGCGATTCTTGGTCTGCTGGCGTTCGGCGTACTGCTTTCGGCGGGAATCTTGCTGCTGATGGACCGCAACCTGGGCACGAGTTTTTACGTGCCGCTGGTGGTGGTGAACGGACAGATCATGCAGCACAAAGGCGGTTCGCCTTTGCTCTGGCAGCATCTGTTCTGGTTCTTCGGGCATCCCGAGGTGTACATCGCGATTCTGCCGGGTATGGGCGTGACGTCGCAGATTCTGTCGACGTTTTCGCGCAAGCCGATCTTCGGCTACAAGGCGATGGTCTATGCCATGCTCGCCATCGGGTTCTTCGGGTTCATGGTGTGGGGCCATCACATGTTCATGAGCGGGATGAGCCCGTATTCGGCGTTTGCGTTCTCGCTGCTGACCATGTGCATCGGCGTGCCTTCGGCCATCAAGACCTTCAATTGGCTGGGCACGATGTATAAGGCGCGCATTCGGTTCCATACCCCGATGCTGTATGCCATCGGGTTCGTTTCCCTTTTCGTTTCGGGCGGATTGAGTGGACCGTTCCTGGCGCAGCCGGTGCTGGACATTCAATTGCACGACACTTACTTCGTGGTCGGTCACTTTCACCTGATCATGGGCGTGGCTGCGATCTTCGGAATGTTTGCGGCGACCTATTACTGGTTCCCGAAGATGTTCGGGCGCATGATGAATGAGACTTGGGGCAGAGTGCACTTCTTCATCACGCTCATCGGAACCTACGCCATCTTCATGCCGATGCACTATCTGGGCATCGCCGGGGGAACGCGGCGGTACTCGCAATACACGGAAGTGGCGTACCTGACGAAGCTGATGCCGATTCATCAGTTCATGACCTATGCGGCGATCATCACCATTGCGGCGCAGTTCATTTTTGTGATCAATTTGTTCTGGAGCATGTTCAAAGGGCCGAAGGCGAGCGACAATCCTTGGGAAGTCGACGACGCTGGAGTGGACCACTGCGACGCCGCCGCCGCACGACAACTTTGGCGGGGTGACCCCGGTGGTACATAACGGTCCTTACGAGTACGGAGTTCCGGGTGCGGCTCGAGGATTATGTGATGCAGACGGATCCGGCAGTGGGGTCGACGCACTGAGGCTCGAACGCAGCGCCTAAAGGCGCGAGCAAGAATCGCGCCGCTTGAGGTATGCCCTTCGCTGCGCTCAGGGGCAGGCTCTAAAGGCATAGCCCGTACGAATCGGATCGGTTTTACCAGTTTCTGAGTTTTTATGGCAACCTACACACCAAGCCCTCCGATGAACCATTGGGACGCGGCGGGAGTGTTCCCGCACCTCCGAACGGCGGCGGGGATGATGACGGTTTTCCTGATTCGGGGTTGCCGAATTATGGCGCGCGCCTGCGGCGGGCGCGACTGGGACTGATCTGCGCGATCGCAACCGTCAGCATGGTGTTTGTGTCGCTGACCAGTGCGTACGTGGTGCGGCGGGGCTTGCCGACCTTTGACGACTCCACCCGCACTTACTTTCGCGACTGGGGTGCAGTGCAGTTGCCCTGGGTGCTGCTGGCCATCAATACGGTAATGCTTTTGCTCAGCAGCTTGACCATGGAAGGCGCACGGCGCGATATTACGCGGCGCGCGGCACTGGCTCCGGTGCGGTCGATTCCCGGAGTTTCATTGGGGGACGAAAGAAACTTTCCTTGGCTGGGCGTGACGGTGATTCTCGGGCTGGGATTTCTGGTGGGACAATGGATGGCTTGGGGCGAGCTGAAGGGCCGGGGATTTCTCGTCAGCACGAATCCTGACAGTTCTTTCGTTTACTTGTTGACGGCGGTACATGCGCTGCATCTCGCGGGTGGGATGATTGCGTTGCTGTGGGCAGGCATCACTTCCCTGCTGCATAAGCCGATCGAGGGCCGGCGGATCGTGGTCGACGTCGCCGCCTGGTATTGGCATTTCATGGCGGTGCTGTGGATTTATGTGTTTGCTCTATTAGCATTTTTGCGATGACGCGAAAGGGGAAACTGGGGAATGGCTGACGCCACGCTGCAACATAACGCCGCTGCCGGGCACGGACTGGCGGGCGAGTACGAAGCTCCGTTGTTTGGGGCTTATTCGAAAAAGGTTGGCATGTGGCTGTTCCTGGCCTCGGATTCGCTGACGTTCGGGGCTTTGCTGTTCGCATTCAGCTACAACCGCATCTACACCGCGTGGCCCACACCGTTTGGCAAGGACAGCATCATCAATGCGACGGTGATGACGGCCTGCCTGCTTTCGAGTTCGCTGACCATGGTGCTCGGCGTGTTTGCGGCGCAGCGGGGTGACCGGACGTGGACGCGGCTTTGGCTGCTGGCCACCATGGCGTTCGGGACTGCGTTTATCGTCCTGCATGGGATGGAGTGGACCAAACTGATCCACGAAGGGTTGAGTCTGCCGGCATTTCCGAAGCCCGCGGGGCAGGAGGCCGGGGAGTTCGCCAAGATTTCGACCGGCGTGCCGCAGTTTGCGGCGACGTTCTTCGGACTGACTGCGATGCACATGCTGCACGTCACGATTGGCGTGATCTACCTGGGCGTGGTGGCGCTGCGCAAGTGGTTTCTGCCGATTCTGGGGGCGATCTGGCTGGCAGGATACTTTCTGATTCCGTCGGACAATGTTTTTCATTACGGCATCCAGGCGCTAGTGGTCGGCCTGATCGTGGCGAGCATAATTCTCTTTCTGAAGCCGAAAGACTACGACGCGCACGATGTCGAGGTAGCCGGGTTGTATTGGCACTTCGTGGACTTGGTGTGGATGTTTATTTTCCCCCTGGTCTATTTGATGTCCACGAAGGTTTAGTGCGGTTTACGCTGCTGGCGGGAACTAGAACAGCGGAGCGGCGCAGGCAAGTTGCATAGGTCGTTCGCGCAAACAACGCGCTCAGGATGACAAGCTTGGTAAAAGGGGAGCACGATGCACGATGTGGCGAAGCACGACGATAGCAAAGGCCAGTATTTCTGGGTGTGGGGCGCTTTGCTGGTTCTGACCGGGGTGGAAGTTTGGCTCGGTTACAGGCAGGTATTCGAGCCGGTTCGCATGCTGGAGGTACTGCTGGTGCTGTCAGTGATCAAGTCGGCATTGATCATTGCCTATTTCATGCACCTGAAGTTTGAGAAGGCGCTGATGCGCTGGATGCTGGTGATCGCAGTGACGGGCTGTTTCGTGATTATGTACTTCTTCTTCTTTCCGGACGCGGGCCGCATCCTCCGGCTGGGCGTGAAGTAAAGTTATGAAGTTTCTTTGCAACACAGGTCGTGCGCTTGCGCTGCTGCTGGTGCTCTGGGCTTCAATGATGCCCGCCTTAGGGCAGGGCTGCGCGATGTGCAATGCGAATGCACGAAGCACGCCTAAAGAAGGCCAGCAGGCGCTGAACCGGGCCGTTCTGGTGCTCTTGCTTCCCCCGATTGGAATTATGGTGTTTGGGGTTGGATTGGCTTTTCGGTACGGAAAGCAGCGCGATCAGGATCCGGACTAGGGTTCGACGAGCAACTCATCTTTCGCCCCTCCGGGGCTCCGTTATTTTTCACTTTCTTACCCACGCCTTGCGCCTCTTCGGCAGGGCAGGCTCAGGGCAAGCTGTGGGCTGCACTCTGCCGCCGCTCCGCGGCTCCACCGCTCGGTATTGCGGAACAAATGCATCTCTGCTGACGCTCCTGCCGCGATCACCGCGTCGTAGAACTCCACACTTGCGCGCACCGGAACGAGCGTGTCGTCGGAAGTCGCATAGATGAACGCTGGTGCCCCTATGCTACTGCGTTCCGTTGCTCGAAGGATGTACGTGAGGCGTCGCCGGAAGCTCTTCGGTTCCGTCTGACCACTTTTGTGTTGGAATGACGAACTGCGTCAGGTGCTCCATGGGATCAGCAACCGCAATGACGGGCGAACCCGGCAGATTCGCTCCCCAGATTGCGGGGTCTACGTCCGAATAAAAGAACATGAGGTGGGAAGGCCAGTGTGGTGCGCTGTCGCCGCCGTATCCCTGCTTCGACATCATGTAGCACATCGCCCCGGATTCCATCGGCGGCAGCTCTTTCTTGGCGATGGCGGCGGCGATGGTCTCGTTAACCTGAGCTAGCGTGTGTCCCGCCAAAGCCAGCTCGGTGATCTTGGTGATGCGCAGAAGGAAGGAACGCACGGCTGCCGCATTCACACACATGGGGACGCGCACCTTCGGATTCCAAAACTCAGAATCGGGCGCGGAAGTCCACCCCCGTCCCACGATACACACGAAACCGTTCTTGCCTTTCACCGCCGTCTCGAAACCATGATGCGCAAGAACCTGTACCTCTGCATCGCGTGCAATGGACTCCGGCGCCGCACTGCGCGCCAGGGCTATCTCCGCATCCCGATCCGCCATGAGGTATTGCTCGATCGGGGCCATGTTCGGATAAGGTGTCGTGGCATCCTGTGCCATCGCCTGGTACGCCGTACCGAACACGACAAGCAGTGCGAAGCTTTTGATTGCGATTGCGCCAACCTTCTTTTTCCGCATCATTTTCCTCCTGAGAGTGGGCCAAGTCTGCCCATTGGATCGCTTCTTCTTTGGATTTCACCTCAATGATGCAATAACCACCCACCACTTTCTTGCCTCAGAAAATGGTTCATCCGTGACCACCGGCTTATTACGGGAGAACGATATCCGCGCAGCCTCGGATACCGGGTCGAGGCCGTCATTCAGCGAACCCCGCGGCAGACGGGACACGACAACCCAGCACCAGCGCGCTGCGTCCATACCGCTCATTTGCTTCCGTCGGGTTTCAAAAAGATCGGGCGCACCTCGACCGGCGCCCGACAGGCGACGGCAGCCTTGCGGCCCCACGCCAGCGCCTCGTCCAGATCAGCGGCCTCCAGCACCCAAAAACCGCCTATGTGCTCCTTGGTCTCCAGGTACGGCCCGTCGGTGACCAGTACCTTACCATCGGGCTGCGCCCGCAGCGACCTCGCGTTGCTTGCCGAGGAGAGGCCGGCGACGAACTTCCTGGCACCGGCAGCAATCATCTCGCGGTTGAGCGCGTGGATCTCGCGGATCGTCGCTTCGGTTTCGACCGACGGGTCGTAGTCGTCGGGATGGTAGATAGCAACCAAATACGGCGTCATGATTTCTCCATTCTCCTGTAACGGTCTTCGGTGACGGTCTTGGGGCGGGCCGGTTGCCCTGCCTTCACGATATAGTCGAACGGCCGGACCGGAATTCGACAAATCGTCCAAGAAATTTTGCTTCTTCCGCGCTTCAAAACTTTAAAACTAGCTTTGCGCCTGGTCACTGTGACCCTGGATAGGCACCAAGCAGCGGATGAATGCGGCGTAAGGCTCTAGTTAAGCCGGGACAACAAAATGACGCTTAATCGACAGTGTGGTGACAATTCCTCTTTTCGCATCACCTACGCTCGACTCATCTCGACTCGGTCGAGCAAATAAAGCCCCTGCGAACTGAATCAGAAAATGGGCCGCTCTTTTCTGCGGCCTGGCCCAGACGCTGCTGTCCAGGCGTTGGCCGGTTGCTGCCAACAAAAACGAGGAGGAAAAACATGACGAGATTCTTTAACTACACGGCGATTGTCATCTGCCTGGGAGCGACTGCGACGCTTGCTGTCAGTCCCCGCACCGCGAAGCCAAGCACAACCGCGGAGGTGCTCTTTGCAAACGACGGCGCGTTCCGCGACGGACTGTACTTGGGCAAGCTCGCAGCCAAAGACGGCCAGCCACTGCGTCTCGCCATCGGGCGCTGGTCTACGGACCAGGACCGCGCCATGTTCACGGCGGGATACCGCCGCGGATACAACGAATCTCTCGCCAGCACGCGGGTGAGCTCCGGGCGCGCCCAGCCGGCGGATTAAAAGCACCGCCCGGCGAGCACTAAGGGTTGCAAAACGAAAATTATGAATTGAGGTGAAGTTGTCATGCAAGCGAACAGATTAGTCTCCCTATTTGCTATTACTCTGGCGATTTGTATCTCCAGCCCCTACGCCGTGAAGGCTGGCAGCCCTTCCCCAACTACAAGCGCCACCGGCGCGGCTAGCGTAAAGGGCGTAGTGAGGTTCGAAGGCACCGTACCGAAATCCAAGCTGATCAGCATGTCTGCCGATCCGAGCTGCGCCAAGCAGCATCCCTCCCCCGTGTTTGCTGAAGAAGTCATGGCCGATTCGAAAGGTGATCTGCAGAATGTGATCGTTTTCGTGTCGGAGGGTCTGGGGGATCGCACATTTGATGCTCCCACCGAGCCGGTGGTCGTCGAGCAGAAAGGCTGCATGTACATGCCCCATGTGCTGGCGGTGCGGGCGAATCAGACATTGCACCTGGTGAACGACGACCCCACGTCGCACAATATACATCCCACGCCCGCGAACAATCGGGAATGGAACAAGGCGGAGCTTCCCGGCTCCACCATGGATGAGACCTTTTCGCGCCCCGAGATTGCAATCCCGGTAAAGTGCAACATCCATCCCTGGATGCGAGGCTACATCGCGGTGTTCAAGCATCCCTACTTCGCCGTGACTGGCAAGAACGGGAGCTTCGACCTTAGCAACCTGCCCCCGGGAACCTACATGATCGAAGCCTGGCACGAAAAACTGGGCACAGCGACCCAGAAGATCACAATCGGCGCCAGCGAAACCAAGAACTTGGACTTCGTCTTCAAATCGAAGCCGGGAGTTTAGCAGTTAGCACAGGATGGACTGCATCATTCCCGAGGGTGCTGATCGGATTATTGCTCCAAACTCTAGAAGAGCTGGCGAACGATTTTGAAAAGGAGCTCTTTAGCGCTGCCGATCCCCCTTTTTCCATCCTCTATCATCCTGAGCAAAGCTCTGCTTTATAATAAGAGATTCGGCTGCGCGCTCTGAGGCCCCTGAGAGCACTCCAGCGGTGATGGAGTTGCCGACGGCTTACGTTTCCCGATGTCTGACTCAATCTCTTATTCGACACCCCGCTCGACGATCACGGAAAGCATTGTTGTTCGCGGGGCTCGTGTTCATAACCTCAAGAACATCGATTTTGAAGTTCCGCACAACACTCTTACGGTGGTGACCGGGGTCTCGGGTTCGGGCAAGTCTTCGCTTGCCTTCGACACGATCTATGCGGAGGGTCAGCGGCGGTATGTGGAATCGCTCTCGGCTTATGCCCGACAATTTTTGGAGCGCATTGAAAAACCTGATGTGGATTCTATCGATGGCATCGCTCCCGCGGTGGCGATCCGGCAGAAGAATACGACGCGCAATCCGAGGTCGACCGTAGCGACGGCGACCGAAATTTATGACTACCTGCGGCTGTTGTTTGCCCGCATCGGCCGCACTTATTGCGCGAACTGCGGCCGCGAAGTGAAGAAAGACACAGTGGACGAAATTGCGGACGCGGTGTTGGCGCTGGATCCGGAGACGCGGGTGCAAGTTGTTTTTCCTTTGCAGCCGGCCGTTGCCGCGGTGCGGGAGACGGAGAAGAAGGCTGCGCGCGCGCGCAAATCCGACAAGAAAACTTCTGCGCCGGATTCAGGATTAACCGACCAGCTCAAGGCTCGTCTTTTCGACTTGCGCAAGGCCGGGTTCAATCGGCTGTATCAAGCGGGCCAGGTGTTTGAGTTTTCCACGCCGGAATCGCTTCTGGATATTCGCTTCGACCAGCCGGTGTTTATGCTGGTGGACCGCCTTACGGTTTCCGCGGAGTCGCGCACGCGCATCGTGGATGCGGTGGAGACGGCATATCGGGAATCCGGCGAAGTCATTTTCGACCTGCCGCCGCATAATAATCAGCCGGCTAGGGTTTTGCGTTTTGCCGAGCGTTTCGAGTGCAAGAACTGCAATCTGCGTTATGAAGAGCCGGAGCCGCGCCTGTTCTCTTTCAATAATCCTTATGGGGCATGTCCGCGGTGCCAGGGATTTGGCAACACGATTGACTTCGACCTCGAGCGCGTCATTCCGGATCCCATGAAATCTCTGGGTGAAGGCGCCGTTGATCCGTGGAACAAGCCCAAATACCGGCCGGTGTTCACGGACATGAAACGCTTTGCCAGGCAGGCTGACATTCCACTTGACGTACCTTGGGTGGAACTCGACGCTGCGCAACAGGAACTCATTCTGGATGGGGATGGAAAATTCCTGGGAGTGCGCGGATTCTTCCAGTATCTCGAGCGAAAGAAGTATAAGCTGCACATCCGCGTGTTTTTGAGCCGCTATCGTGGATATTCGACTTGTCCCGAGTGCCGGGGCACGCGCCTGCGCCTGGAAGCCCGTCAAGTGAAGATCGATGGGGAAAATATTTGCGAAGTCTGCGCCATGACGGTGGAGGACGCGGCTAAATTTTTCGCCAGCGTGCAGTTGAGCCCGGAGGAAGCCGACATTGCAGACCGCTTGCTTCAGGAAATCCGCGAGCGGTTGCGGTTTCTCAATGACGTGGGCCTGGAGTATCTGACACTCGACCGGTTGTCGTCCACGCTTTCGGGAGGCGAAGCGCAGCGCATTCAACTCGCTACTTCGCTGGGGTCGCGGCTGGTGGGCACGCTCTATGTGCTGGACGAGCCCTCGATCGGACTGCACAGCCGCGACACGCACCGGTTAATCAAGATCCTGCATGATCTGCGCGATTTGGGGAACACGATCCTGGTGGTGGAGCACGATCCCGATATTATGCGTACGGCGGACCGGATTCTTGACCTCGGGCCTGGGGCGGGAGAAAACGGCGGCAAGCTAGTGGCGGCGGGAACCTACGAAGAGATTCTGCGGAATCCCGCCTCCCTCACCGGCCGCTATCTTGCCGAAGATCTGCGTATTCAAATACCGGCGGTGCGGCGCCAGCCGGGAGTGCAGCAGATCAGGATCAAGGACGTGCGAGCCAACAATCTCAAAGGCATCGACATTTGCATTCCCTTGAACATGTTGGTCGCAATCACGGGAGTTTCGGGCTCAGGCAAATCTACCTTGTTGCATCAGGTCCTTTATCAGGCACTGGGAGAAGCCAAGAAACAGCAAGGCCTAGGCCCGGCGCGGGGTGCGGCCACTTGGCAGAGCCTAGAGGGCGACCAGTTCATTGATGAAGTCGTGCTGGTCGATCAATCTCCCATCGGGCGGACGCCGCGGTCGAATCCGGTGACGTACATCAAGGCGTTTGACGCCATCCGCGATCTTTTTGCCGCGCTGCCTGAGGCCAAGAAGCGCGGCTTCACTTCGGGGCACTTTTCCTTCAACATTCCGGGAGGGCGGTGCGAGACTTGCCAGGGCGATGGCACAGTCACGGTGGAGATGCAGTTCCTTGCGGACGTTGAACTGATCTGCGAAGAGTGCAAAGGGACACGTTACAAGGCACAGGTGCTCGAAGTTCGCTACCACGGCAGGAATATTCATGAAGTGTTGAACCTCACGGTGAAAGAGGCGCTCAGGTTTTTTGCCGAGGTTCCCAAGATCACCGAAAAGCTGCGCGTGCTGGAGGAGGTGGGGCTGGGATATCTGCGCCTCGGGCAATCGGCGACAACCTTGTCCGGAGGAGAAGCGCAGCGCATGAAGCTGGCAGCGCATTTGCAGCCCGCGGCTCGTGAGATTGGGCGGCCGAGCGCGGCGCAGCCGGATGAAAGCCGCCGCCGGCGACGTATCCTCTATATTTTTGACGAGCCGACGACTGGACTGCATTTCGACGATGTCAGCAAACTATTAGCCGCCTTCCGCCGTCTTATGGATGCGGGCGGATCCATCCTGGTGATCGAGCACAATTTGGAAGTGATCAAGACCGCCGACTGGGTGATCGACCTGGGGCCTGAAGGTGGAGCGCGTGGCGGCAGAATCGTGGGAGTGGGTCCACCGGAAGCGATCGCCAGGGTCCCCGGCTCTTACACGGGCAAGTATCTGGCCCGCCTGCTGAATGGCAATAGCACGGGAAATGCAAACGGAGCATCGCGTTCCAATGGGAGCAAGTAAACTTCTCGCTGGTGTAATGCTGGTTCTGGCAATGGGCTTGGGCTCAATCGCGCAGGATGCCAGCCCGACTTCGGCACAATCCTCCGTACCGTCGTCGGAACAAACCTCGCCTCAGGCGGGGCAGCCGGTCGAGAAAGAACCATCATCCAATCAGTCTGTCTCGGGGAAGAACGAATCCAGCTCTCGCCGGTCAGTGCACCACATCCAAGTTCCGGATGACGATTCTCCAGCCCAGCCAGCTGAACTTACGGTGGCGGAAGCGGCGATTGAGACAAAGAACTACTCTGCCGCAGAGTCTCTACTCCGCAAGTTGGTTGAGCACGATCCCGCGAGCTATGTGGCGTGGTTCGATCTGGGTTTCGTCGAAAATGCTGTGGGCAAGGTGGACGATTCGATTGCGGCCTATCGCAAGTCCGTTGCCGCAAAGCCTGATGTTTTCGAATCAAACCTGAACCTGGGACTGCAACTGGCCAAGAGTGGCCAGCCAGATGCGGAACAGTATCTGCGAGCTGCGACTCATCTGACGCCCACCAGTCACCCTGCCGAGGGTCAGTACCGAGCCTGGCTGTCACTGGCTGAGACGATTGAAAAGTCGAAGCCGGAAGAGGCCCTTGCCGCTTACGAGCATGCGGCGACTCTTCAACCGAAAGAGGCCGAGCCGCATCTTTCTGCCGGCCAGCTTTTCGAACGGGGAAATAAATTCGCCGACGCCGAGCAGGAATACAAGCAAGCGCTGGCGCTCGATTCACGGTCGAGCGACGCAGTCATCGGACTGGCCAATGTCTACATGCGCGGCCGCCGTTTTCCCGAGGCGGAAGATTATCTGCGGAGGTTGCTTGTGGCTCATGCGGACTCTGCGCCGGTTCACATTCAGTTGGGGCGAGTGCTCGCAGCCGAAGGCAAGACTGACGCCGCCATGGCCGAACTGCAGGCGGGGATCAAACTTTCTCCGGGTGACGATGCCGCGCAGCGCGACCTCGCGGACCTGTATACCAGCGCCGGAAAAAATGACTTGGCGGAGGCCGCCTACCGTGGGTTGCTGGCGGCTCACCCCAACGAGGCCGAACTTCATCGCCTGCTTGGCAAAGCTCTGCTGCTGCAGAAAAAATCTACGGAGGCCCAACAAGAATTCATCAATGCGGTGACCATCAGACCCGGCCTTGGAGAAGCATACGGCGACCTGGCATTCGCCGCAGGCGAGAACAAGCAATACCCGCTCGTAATTCGTGCGCTGGATGCCCGAGCCAAACTGCTGCCGGAAATTCCCATTACATATTTTATGCGGGCATCGGCTTACGACCACCTGCGCGATTTCAAGCAAGCCGCCGCCAACTATCACCTCTTCCTCAACACAGCCAGTGGGAAGTATCCTGAACAGGAGTGGCAGGCGAAACATCGGCTTATTGCCATCGAGCCGAAGAAATAGCCGCGATGGAACCCGATGGCGTTCGCGATGGAACACTTACGATTCTGGCGGATTGTGGCGTTGGGCCTGGTGTTATCCATGCCGGCCGTGCCTTTGTCCCTAATGGGCAGGGAGCAACCTTCGATCGAAGAACTGAAAGCGCGAGTCGCCGATGCCAGCATCGCCGACCGTCCTGTTTTGTGCATTCACATATCCGAACTGCAACTGGATGCCGCTGACAGGTTCTACGTTGCCGGCGACAGCGAGAAAGCGCAGGCCGCTCTGGCCGACGTGGTCGCATTTTCTGAGTTGGCCCGCGACTATTCCATCCAATCGCACAAGCACGAGAAACCGAGCGAGATTGCCATCCGTAAGATGGCCCACAAGCTGGACGACATGAAGCACACGGTCTCCCATGAAGACCAAGCGCAGGTACAGAATACTAGTGACCGCTTGCAGCGTATTCGCGACGATCTGCTGGCTGCCATGTTTCCGAAAGGGGTTAAGAAATGACTACTCCCTGGGTTCGGGCATGCATTTGTCTCGGCCCTCTACTGCTGATAGGCGTGGCAGCCTCGGCCCAGCGTCACCGGGAACCCTTCACGCAGCCGGAGATCGATCAGATCCGCGACGCCAGTTGGGAACCCCAGGCGCGGCTCTCTCTTTATGTAAACTTTGCCCGGGCGCGTCTGGTTGCGCTCGAACAGATGCGCGGCGATCCCAAAATCAAAGACCGGCCGCAACAAACCCATGACAAACTGGATGACTTCCTGCTGATCTATGACGAATTGAACGACAACATCGATACTTACGTCGATCGCAAAGACGATATTCGCAAACCGCTAAAGGCGATCATCGGCGCCGATACAGAATTCCAGGCCAAGTTGCGCGCTTTGAAGGACGCAGCCGACGTGTCGAGCGATGAAGCGAGGCAATACGAATTCATTCTGAGCAGCGCTCTCGACACGCTGGATACTTCAGGGGAAGACCACCGCAAACTCCTGGCTGAGCAGGAAGAGGCCGCCAAACACAGGAAGAAGTCCGACGCGAAGCCATCCGGCAGGTCCGAGTAAAGGGTTCGTGAGGATCCCTTTCCCTAATCTAATTTGTTAATCCGTCCGTGCTAATCTAGGCTCACTGTGCGTGAGGGACTCCTCGAGCTTTTCCACGATGAACACCGGCAATTGCGTCCCGGCGCTGTGCCGCCTGAGCTGAAGATCGAGTTTTTTGCCTTCGCGAACGTCAACAACACTATTCGCATGCGCGAGGGGAGGCTTCTGGTACGGCTTTCCGATCTGCTCGAAGGCGCGCCGGAGGCCGTGGTACGCGCCATCGCCCACATCCTGCTGGCCAAGATGTACCGTAAGCCCATCGATCGTGGTCACAGGGCGCGTTACCGAAAATATGTGGCCAGCCATGAAGTGGTGAGCAAGGCACACCTGGTGCGGCAGATCCGAGGCCGCAAGCGCCTGCATTCGCCGAAAGGCCGCATCTACGACCTCGAAGCTGTTTTCGAGGATCTGAACCGTCGCTTCTTTCATGGACTACTTGGCCGGCCGCGCATGAGTTGGAGCCCGACCAAGACTAGGCGCATCCTCGGCCACTATGATCCGGCACATAATGCGATTGTCATCAGCCGAATCTTTGATCAGTTCTTGGTTCCGCGCTACGCCGTGGAATACATCGTTTACCACGAGATGCTGCACCTCAAGCATCCGGTCAGGCTGCGCGGCAGCCGACGGTGCGTGCACTCGGCGGAGTTCCAGGCCGAGGAGAAGCTGTTCCCGCAGCTAGGGCAGGCGAACGCGTTTCTGAAGCTGTTGTGAGCGAAATGGCCTGCCATCTTCAGTTAGGCAGGGCTATGCGCCCCGCTCCGGACCTAACTACAGTAAATCCGTTGCCTCCCGCTTCTTTCAGTGCATGCTGCCTGCCTCGAGCTCTTTCAAGCGCGCACGTGCATGCTGGTTCTGATCGCTCAGCGATAGCGACTTGTGATAGTTGACGATTGCCGCTTGCTTGTCCCCCGCAGCCTCCTGCGCCTCAGCCAGGCTGTCGTAGGTGTTCGAACTTTCGGGATACATGGCCGCATTAAGCTGGAAGATGGCGACGGCTTTGGTCACCTTGCCCGACTCCAGGAGCTCGTAGCCCCAGTGGTTCACTTCGCCTTCCGGGAGCTTGAAGCCTGGATCGTTCTTCCTCGCCCTCTGGTAGATCTCGATCGCCTTGTCAAAGCCCTCAGTTGCCAGGTCGCGTGCGAAGTCGGGGATGTTGGCGGCTGGGTGCAGCGCCTCCCTGATATCCATCTTGAACAGGTGGGGTGGAACCGAATTCTTGCTGGGCTCATTGTGCAGGAACTGGCGGGCGGCTGCATCGTTGTTCAGGTACGCCTCGAGGAATTGGAGCACATACCGGGCCACCCAACTGTAATTCTCGCTGAACTCCGCCGGAGAATAGTCGGTAAAGTACTGGTCCTCGCGAAAGCGGATGAAGAGTGAGGAAAAGCCAGGGTGGATCATCTCCGAGGTCTCGACCAGGTACGTATCGTTGTATTTCAACTCGTTGAGAAAGTTGTAGGCGTTGTCGATCTTCAGCTGATTGTTCAGCTGGTTCAGCTCTTCCAGGGTATAGGCCTGGGAGGAGATATAGAGCAGGGGGACGGTAAGCTTGTTGGCATCGATCAGGCCGACGGTTTCGCCTTCCTTTATCCGTGCCGGCTGATAACGAAAGCCCCCATCCAGGCTCACCAGGGCCTGGATGCGCGAGTCCTCGAACGCAGCGAAGATATTGGTCATACCACCCCAGCTCCAGCCCGCGACCGCGATGCGCGTCGGGTCGGCCTGCGGGATGGTCCGCAGGTAGCCAATCAGAAACTCGATGTCGCCTACCTGAGCCTCGATACCCTCCAGATCCCAGGTCATGTCGCGCGAATGCATGCCGAGGCTGGGGCTGGAGAGCACGATGAAGCCGTAGCTGGCCAAGTATTCGCAGAGGTCCGAGTTCTCGAAGGCCGAGGCGCTCAGGCTGGGTGCATAAATGACCACAGGAAAAGGTCCGGGCTCGGGGCCCGCATCTTCGACGGCTTTGGTCACCTGAACGCGCTCGCGTTCGTAGTTCTTGCTAATGTTGCTGGCCTGAAGCAGGGACTTCAGCTTGACGGCGCGCTGTTGTGCGCTCAGGGGCGCGAAGTTGTCCTCGGTCGCCATGAGGTCGAGATAGCGGCCGATGAGCATCGGCTTGGCACCGGGGACCGCTTGCGCGGGATACCAGATCAATGTCTGGATGGGGCGGGCTCGCTCTCCTGTGATCAGATTGCCTTCTGCGTCGACGCGCTGGTAGGAGCGTGTGTAGTCGTACTGCTGCACTACCCGAAAGCCCACAGGGTGCGACCCATAGGCCACCGAGAATGTGAAGTTCGACTTCTCAATCGCGGGGGCCGAGCAGGCGCACAGCAGCACCATAGCCAAGATCTTGGTCCTCGTCATCTGTTCCATCCTGCCGATCGAAGTGGGACCATCCTGGTTCGAGATTGCCTCGCGAGATTGTCTCATACCGTTCAGCTTCTAGGCGATGAACCGAGAGGCTGCAGCCATCGCGTAACTGTCGACGAATCGCCACTCCGCCAGCGGACCGCACCGCAAACTCCGTTTAATCCTAGATTTCCCCGTGTGATGCCGATCACGCGCGTTTGTGACCCAGCGGATTGACGCCCTCGGCGCTCCCGGCATATCCTTGAAGTTGAAATTGAAATTCATTTTCAAGATTGTTTTCAGGAATCCAGGTCATAAATGCTTCAGGCATTCATCATCACGCTCCGCGAGGGGGTCGAGGCCGCCCTGATCGTCGGGATCACGCTGGCCTATCTGGCCAAGATTGGCCGGAATGATCTGCGCAAAGCCGTCTACGCCGCGCTGGGTGCCGCCTTCCTCGGAAGCATCGGGATCGCGGTGGTGATTTCGCGGCTGAACTGGAACGAAGACGTGTTCGAAGGCTGGATCATGCTAGTGGCTGCCTTCTTCGTCATCACCATGGTTGTTTTCATGATGAAGACGGGGCGCAGGCTGAAGGGCCAGATTGAGGGCAAGGTTGGGCTGCTGGCGGGCAACGACGCGTGGATCGGCCTGTTCTTCTTTGTGTTTCTGATGGTGCTGCGCGAAGGCGCGGAGACCGTGCTGATCCTGTCTGCCGTCTCTTTGAACTCCACGGAACTGATGAGCTTTCTGGGCACGCTGTTGGGGGTGCTGGCAGCCATTGCCTTTGGCGTGATGTTCGTCAAGGGCAGCGTGCGGATTAACCTGCAGAAATTCTTCCGGGTTACCACCGCGATCCTGTTTCTGGTGGCGTTGCAGTTGGTGGTCTCCGGCCTGCACGAGCTGTCGGAAAGCGGCGTGATTGCTTCCTCCAAGCGCGAAATGTCCATCATCGGGCCGATCGTGCGCAATGATCTTTTCTTCTTCGTCACGATTTTCGCTCTGGCCGCGCTGATGGTGCTGTTCGATGCCAAACGGCGCGAGCCCGTGCCTGAGTCCGCATCCGCGGCCGCTCGCCGCAAGGAGGCCTGGACCGCTCGCAAGGAACGCTTGTGGATGGCTTCGGTCTACGGTTTCTCCTTCGTCTTCATCGCTCTCGTCACGGCTGAGTTTATCTACACCAAGAGCGTAAGCGCGCTGTCGCCAGCCACCGAAGTTAGTTTCACGAGCGGCGAGGTGAGGATCCCGTTGGCCCAGGTCTCCGATGGGGACTTGCATCGCTTTCAGGCGCAGGAGAACGGCACATCGGTTCGCTTCTGGCTCTATCAAAAGCCGGACGGCAAGATCGCGACCGTTTTGGATGCTTGCGAAATTTGCGGCGCGGTTGGCTTTTACAAGTCAGCGAGCGGAGTCGTTTGCAAGAACTGTGCCGCTCCGATCAATCCTCAGTCAGTGGGCGCGAAGGGTGGCTGCAACCCGATTCCTCTCAAGGCCACCCAGACCGCCGACTCCGTGATTATTCAGGAGGCGGACCTTGCGGCCGGTAGCCGCATGTTCGAGAAGCAGTAGAGCATGTTCGCCCGGCTCGTCTACGAATCCTTCCGCCGCCAGAAGCGGCGTAAATTGCTGGCCGGTGCGGCCATCACCTTGGGCGTTACTGTGGCCACCGCGATGATTGCGGTCGCTACCGACATTGGCGACAAGATCAATCGCGAGCTGCGCACCATCGGCGCGAACCTGCTCGTGACTCCGCAGGAAGACAGGTTGGACGTGGAGATTGGAGGCGTCAACTTGAAGCCGCCTAGCGACGGCGCTTTTCTGGACGAAGCGGACCTGCCCAAGATCAAGGGGACTTTCTGGCACAACAACATTACTGGCTTTGCGCCCATGTTGCCGGTGAATGTCACGCTCCAGCGCGACGGTAAGACGGAAAACCTCACCTTGCTCGGCACTTACTTCGCCAAGCAGGTTTCCTTGGGCAAGGAAGAGTTCACTACCGGCGTGCGATCTACCCACCCCTGGTGGAAGGTTTCGGGAGCTTGGCCTGACGATAGTTCCCGAGACGTTCTGTTTGGGGAGCGGCTGGCGAGGAGGCTCTCGGCGAAACCTGGCGATGAGGTTACGCTCTCTGGCCGCCCATTGCAGGTTAGCGGCGTTCTCTCAACCGGCGGCGGCGAAGACGATCAGATCGTAGCCCCGCTTGCCCTGGCCCAGGAGATTCTGGGCAAACCAGGCGCGGTTCGCCGTGTCTACGTCAGCGCCCTCACCAAGCCCGAAGATGCCCTCGCGCGCCGCGACCCCAAGAGCATGTCTGGATCCGTCTATGACCGCTGGTATTGTTCGCCGTACCCTCAGTCGATTGCTTTTCAGTTGCAGGAGGCGATTCCCCACTCCCACGCGGAGCAGATTCGTCAGGTCGCGCAGAACGAAGGCGCTGTGCTTACGCGCATCGAGGGCCTGATCTTCCTGGTAACGTTGGCGGCGCTATTCGCCTCGGCACTGGCTGTCTCGGCAGCCATGGCCACTGCCATCTTCGAGCGCCGGTCCGAAGTAGGTCTGATGAAAGCTCTGGGCGCCGGAAAGCTCGCGGTCGCATCCGTCTTTTTTGCCGAGGCAGCGTTGCTCGCCGTGATTGGAGGCTTAGTGGGCTTTGCTGCCGGAGGTTTGCTCGCCCACCAGATCGGCCGCTCCATCTTCAATTCCGAGATCACCATTCCGGCCGTGCTCTTGCCCGTGATCCTGGCGATCGCGGTGATGGTTACTTTTGCGGGAAGCGCCGCTGCCATTCGCAACGCGGTGCGTCTTGATCCTGTCTTCGCACTGCGAGGTGAGCTGTGAAGGCGACCAGCTTTCATTCCGAGCGGCCGCATTCCGCGCAGCCGCATTCCGCGCGGGAAGTCGCCGCCAGCCGCGCGCAGTCTCCGCATACGTCTATGTTTGTTCGGATGCTGGTGCGCGCCGCCCTGCTCCGTCGCGGACGCGCCGCCTCCGCGCTGCTTGCCATGGTGGTGGCCGCTGCGGTCGCGACTGCCGTGCTGAATCTCTACGTCGACGTGCAGGCCAAACTGCGGCGCGAATTTCGCAACTATGGTGCGAACATCATCCTGGTGGGCAGGGATGGCGCTTCCCTTCCGGCCGGCGCTTTTTCACGGGTGGAATCCGCGCTTGCCGGCCGCGGTCTGGTCGCACCCTTCGCGCTGGTGGTCGCGCGGACCAGCGACGGCCAGCCAATCGTGGTCGCAGGTACAGATTTCAATCGGGTTCGGCAACTCGACCGTTGGTGGTCGGTGAGCAACTGGCCTTCGGCACCGCAACAGGCGCTGATCGGCGTGCGCGCCGTTTCTGTCGTCTCGCCGAAGAACCAGCCCTTCGACCTTAGCTTTCAGGGACACACGATCCATCTCACATCTGCCGGGACGCTACAAACCGGTGCCGCCGAAGACAGCCGCGTCTATCTGTCGCTGCCCGATTTTGTTTCCTGGACGGGCGTTCAGCCTTCCACCATTGAGGTCGCCGCCAGCCGGTTCGCCCGAGGAGATCACCGCCATCATGCGCCAGCTTGAGCAGGCGATCCCGGCAGCCGATGTGCGCCCGGTGCGGCAAATCATGGAAGGCGAAGCCCGAGTCCTGGGCAAGACCCGCTCCACGCTGCTGGCCGCAGCCGCGCTCATCATTCTGACGGCTGCGCTGTGCGTGCTCTCCACTCTGATGGGATGGGTCTTTGACCGCCGTCGCGACTTCGCCATCATGAAAGCGCTGGGCGCTTCCGACCGTTTGCTGAATGGATTTTTCGCCGCGCGAAGCGGCAGCGCTGGGCGCGACCGGTGCTGTGATCGGATTTGTTCTGGGCATCGGCATCGCGGCCTGGATTGGCCGGGTTAACTTCCATGCTCCTGTGGTGCCACGTTTCAGTGTGCTGCCTTTTGTTCTGGCTGGTAGCATAGTGGTAACGCTGCTTTCGGCAATCCTCCCGATTTCGCTGTTGCGGCGGGTGCAGCCGGCGGTCATCTTGAGGGGAGAGTGAAATGATTGAGATCAAGAACGTGACCAAACTCTACCCCGCCAAGGCCGCGGGAAACGAGAGCGTGAACGGCGCAGGAAATCAGAACGGAGCTATTCACGCCCTCGACCACATCTCCTTGCACGTTGCGCAGGGCGAATGGCTTTCCATCATGGGTCCGTCCGGATCGGGCAAATCGACGCTGGTGAATCTGATCGGCTGCCTTGATCGACCAACGTCCGGTGAAATCTGGCTCGACGGCCAGAACGTGGCCGGCATCGCTTCCGGCGAATTGAATCGCGTGCGCGCGGAAAAGATTGGATTCATCTTCCAGCAGTTTCATCTGATTCCGTTTCTTACCGCGGTCGAGAACGTCATGCTGGCGCAGTACTTTCACAGCATGACCGATGAGAAAGAAGCGATTGAAGCCTTGACCCGCGTGGGTTTGGGCGACCGCGCGCATCACCTGCCGTCGCAGCTTTCCGGAGGCGAACAGCAGCGCGTCTGTATCGCACGCGCCTTGATTAACGATCCGAAGATAATTCTGGCCGATGAACCCACCGGCAACCTCGACGCGCTCAATGAAGAAATCGTGCTGCGTCTGCTGCGTGAGTTTCATCAGCAGGGGCGGACGATCGTGATGGTCACGCACGATCCTGTGGTGGCGCGCCTCGCCGACCGTCGCATCGAGTTCCATCACGGCAAAATCGAGTCGCAGGAAGTTTTTGCCATGGCCGATGAAGAGCAGTTCGACGAAGTGCTCGAAGAACTCTGGGTGCTGGCCGAACACGGCGAAATCGCTGAAGTCGAGCGCATGGAGGTCCACGGCGCGCTGCCGGTCAGCCTGGCAATTGAGAAGATGATTCAGATGGGTCTGGTGGTTTCCGCGCCGCATCCCCCTCATCCCCACGATCACAAGCCCTTTGTCAATCCCTGCCATGATGCGCTTAAGCCGGTGGCTGCCTCGATGGGCGATGGCACCCTGATCGTGGAACTCACGCCGCGCGGCCGCGAACGCGCCGGCAGCATCATCCGCCGTCACCGGCTGGCCGAGCGTCTGTTCACCGATAGCCTGGCCATGGACAGCGAATCAGAAATCGAGCAACAGGCCTGTAAGTTCGAGCACATCCTCTCGCCCGAAGCGACGGACAAGATCTGCACCTTCCTCGGACACCCGCGTACGTGTCCGCATGGCGCGCGGATCCCACCCGGGCTATGCTGTGGAACAAGCTCCGAGCTTGCCGGAGCCACGATTGCCCGGTCGACCTCCCGAAAGCACTCGTAAGTTTCTGCGGAGGAACATCACCGGTCACCTCTGATCAAGGGTCCCAACCGTCGGGCACTGCTATCATCGGGATAACTTCGAGCGACCATGTCCCCACGGCGTTCCACCATCGGCGTATTCGATTCCGGCTTCGGCGGCCTGACGGTCCTTAAAGCTTTACTTGAACTTATCCCGGATGCCGATTACCTCTACTTTGGCGATACCGCCCGCCTTCCCTACGGCTCCAAGTCGGTCGAAACCGTGGCGCGTTATGCCGTCGAGGCTGCCCACTACCTTGAAGCCCAAGGAGCCGAGTTGCTGGTCATTGCGTGCAACACGGCAACGGCACTGGCTCTTGACCGCATCACAGCCGCAGCCGATGTGCCGGTCGTGGGCGTGGTAGAGCCGGGCGCTGAGGCGGCCGCTTCCCTCAGCAAGAATAAGAAAGTCGTTGTCATCGGGACCGAGGCCACGGTCAGCAGCCACGCTTATCGGAAAGCTCTTGAAGCCCGCGGCCTCAACGCGCGGGAAAGAGCTTGCCCGCTGCTGGTTCCTCTGGTCGAAGAGGGATGGGTGGAGCAGTCCGTCACCGAGCAAGTCGCCCGCATTTACCTGGGTGAGGCCTTTGCCGACGGCTTCGGCGACGCGGACGTTCTGGTGCTCGGCTGTACCCACTATCCGCTACTGAAGCCGCTGCTCCATCGCGTGGCGCCGTCGCACGTTGGCATTGTCGACTCCGCCGAATCCACAGCTCGAGCCGTCGCCGGGCGCCTCGAGAAGCTCTTGCCACCCACACCGGCGATTCGCGAGGAACGACGGACCCTGCCGCGTATCAAGTTTTTTGCCACGGACTCTGTGGAAAAATTCCAGCGCCTTGGCGAGCGCTTTCTCGGCCATCCTATCGAAGACGTTCAGCACGTGGATTTGAAGGAATAAGAATCCGGGCCATTAGGCTTTGCGCGCAAGGTTCAGATAGCGCGCGGCGGCATCGCAGAATTACTGTGTCCGAGCGGTCCTCCGACCACTCAAATCTCAAATGGTAGGCTCAAGCTAAGCGCAATGCATCCCCTCGACAACGTCATCTGGAAGGCACTGACTACACGGCAGGCTGAGTTCGCCGAATCCTTCGATCAGGCTCGCAGGTTTATACCGGAGGTCGCTTTGCTAGCCGCGTTTCTTGACCCCACGGCACGAGGCTACGAATCGCTCGCGCGATTGCTCAGCACACGCGGGACCATTGGGCTGTTCCTCGATATGCCCTATCAGCCGCGTCCCGGCTGGAATCTCGTCGCTCGGGCTCCGATGCCGGAGATGGTGTACCAGAATGCGAGCGCCCCGCTCTCGCGGTCCTCCTCCGATCCGGAAATCGTCGAACTCGGCGCTGCGGATGTGTCTGAAATGATGGAACTCACAGCGCTCACCAAGCCCGGTCCTTTCAACCAACGCACTCATGAATTGGGAACCTACCTGGGAATTCGACGCGACGGAAAACTTGTGGCCATGGCCGGTGAGCGGTTAAAAATTCCTGGCTACACCGAGGTGAGCGCGGTCTGCACGCACCCTGAGCACGCCCGCCACGGTTACGCCCGCATCCTGATGATGGAGGTTATCGAGCGCATCTGCAGTCGCGGAGAAACACCCTTCCTACATGTCCGGGAAGACAATGTACGCGCCATTGAGCTGTATCAGAGGCTGGGGTTTGCCCAACGGGTGCTGTTGCACTTTGCGGTGCTTCGGAAGGTTTAGTTTCAACTGGGAACCGAGACTGAGAACTGTGTGCCTCAGTACAGGTGGAAATCAACTTCCACGGCAATTTCCACGGCTACGTCGTGCCCGTCTTTCTTGCCCGGCTCGAATTTCCAGTTCTTGACTGACTCGATCGCCTTCTCGTCCAGGCCCATGCCGAGCGCGCTAAGTACGCGGATCGCCGTCGGATGTCCATTGGCGTCCACCACCAAACCCAGAACGCAGGTCCCCTGGTACTTGGCTTTGCGTGCTTCTTCAGAAAACTCAGGGTCGGTCTGATAGATGACGCGCGGCGGAGTTACTCCCTTGCCGGGACGGAAAATCCCGCCGCCCATGCCGCCGCCCTCCCCTGGTCCCACACCAGGCCCAGTACCCGAGCCGACGCCACCGCCGGAACCGGAGCCGATACCACTGCCCGATCCCGTACCATTCGACGGAATCACTGCCGAGGACTTCGGGTCTCCAAGGTTGGGCATGTTCAGCTGAGCCACCTTGATATCGGGCGGCACAACCACCGTGGGCTCAACCGCCAACTTGGGGTTTGGGTTCCGGATCACCGCCGCTGGCGGCGTGATCTGCTGCATCGAGAACTTCGGCAAGCGCCCCTTAGAGGCCTGCAGCACATCGCGATCCCCGCCCCCACCGCCGCCACCGGCCTGGGTCTTTGCGGGTTTCAGCAAATAATCACCCGGATCCAGCAACTTGGTTTCGATCTGCGGTTTGGCCTCGACCTTGGTCACAAGCCGCCGTCCAAGAATCGTGCCACCGATGATCAATCCGATGACAATCACGTGGGCGACCGTCGAGCCCAACGCCCCATTCTTCTTGTAGTTGTAGAAACCCCAAATATCCCTCACGGGGATTGGCTTCGATTCCAGCTTGAGGGGCGGAAGTTTTTTGGGAAAGAAGTATTCGTCCAGGCCGCGGAAAAGCGACTTCCACAGCGGCTCAAACGTGTCGGGAGCCAGCAAAAGGTGAAGTTCCGGCTCAGTGCCGGGGTTGGAATTGAGGTTCGGATTGACTTCGGATGCCATTGTTTCCCGGCTCGGTTCTCCTCGGTGGGGCGTGAAATGCGCTATATAGTTTGTAAAGATCCTCCTACACAGATGAGGAGGTTTTCCAACAAGTTGCCTCTTTCCCTTATCTTCTTTATCCAGCTCCGGTTATCTAGTTCCGGAAGCGGGGTCCGGTCGCCGCCCATGGGCGGGCTCAAACTGCCGAACTTTAAGCCCCCTTTGAAATTGTACCCCTTTCGCCTCCTTTAACGAAGTGTATTTCCAAGAGGCGGCGCACCTTTTCGCCGCGTGCTGCCGGTAGCGAGTTGATCCCTCTGTTCTAACACCCCACTCCTCCCCACTCCTCGTCGCATGGACGTTCCTAGCGCCTCTCCCTATAATGAAGGGATTCAATCATTTGGGAGAATCTAACCGGGTGCCGCTCGAACTAAAAGCCACCATCAATCTGCCTAAAACTGCCTTCCCGATGAAGGCCAACCTGCCCCAGAACGAGCCCAAAATGCTGGCTCGCTGGGAGGAAACGCGGATCTACGAGCGCATCCGGCAGGCCCGCAAAGGCTCGCCCGCCTACATTTTGCACGATGGACCGCCTTACACCAGCGGGCCCATCCACTTGGGCACGGCGATGAACAAGTGCCTCAAGGACTTCATCGTCAAATCGAAGACCATGGCGGGATATGACGCGCCCTACGTCCCCGGATGGGATTGCCACGGCCTTCCGATCGAGATCAAGGTAGACAAAGAACTCGGCGGCAAGAAGCTGCAGATGCGTCCCACGGACGTGCGGGCGGAATGCCGCAAGTACGCCCAGAAGTTTCTCGACTTACAGCGGCAGCAGTTCAAACGAATCGGCGTCTTCGGCCGCTTCGACCGCCCTTATGCCACGATGACCCCGCAGTACGAGTCGATTGTGCTTTCGACGTTTTTTTCCTTCTACGAGAATGGCTTCGTCTATAAGGGCCTGCGCGCCGTCTACTGGTGCATGCACGACGAAACCGCCTTAGCCGAAGCCGAGGTCGAGTACGAGAACCACACCAGTCCCACCGTTTGGGTGAAATACGCGTTGCTCGACGACCCTGCGAACATTGATGAGGCCTTAGCGGGAAAGAAAGTTTCCACCATAATCTGGACCACGACTCCCTGGACACTGCCTGCCTCCATGGCCGTGGCCTTTCATCCGGATGAAGAATATGTCGCCATAGAATCCGGCGGCGAGGTGTACATCGTTGCCTCGAAGCTCGCAAAAGGCGTGGTTGAGAAGTGCAACCTCTCAGATCCGCACGAGCTTGCCCACTTCCCCGGCCGCAAGCTGGAGCGCCTGAACTTTCAGCACCCGTTTCTGGATCGCAAGATCCTCGGCGTGCTGGCTAACTACGTCACCATGGATACCGGCACCGGTGTCGTTCACACCGCGCCCTCGCACGGCGCGGAAGACTTCGCCACCGGAGTCAAGTACGGCCTCGAGGCCGCCAGCAACGTCGACGAAAGAGGCATCCTGCGCAACGGCCTGCCGGAATACACCGGTAAGCGCGTCTGGGAAGCGAATCAGCCGATCATCGAACTGCTCAAGAGCCGCGGCGCTCTGCTGCATGCGGAAACGACCGAGCACTCCTACCCGCACTGCTGGCGCTGCCATAATCCTGTGATCTTCCGCGCTACCGAGCAATGGTTTATCTCCATGGAAACGCCCATGCCGGGCGGGTCCGGCAATCGAGGTTCGGAAAACGACACGCTGCGCACCCGCACCCTCGAAGAAATCAAGCATGTGAAATGGGATCCGTCGTGGGGCGAAGAGCGGCTCTCGAATATGATCGCCACGCGCCCCGACTGGTGCATCTCGCGGCAACGCGTTTGGGGCGTGCCCATTGCCGTTTTCCTTTGCGAGAGCTGCGGCAAGCCGCTCAACGACCACGCGATCAATCGCAAAGTCGTGGAACTCTTCGCCGGCTCGGGCGCCGACGCCTGGTTCACTTCTGAATCCGACGCGATTCTTCCCGCTGGCACGAAATGTCCCCACTGTAGTAGCACCAAATTCGAAAAAGAAACTGACATCTTCGACGTCTGGTTGGAATCCGGCGCGAGCTATCTCGCGCTCGTCGCCGATGAGCCGGCGTATCCCTGGCCGTCCGATCTTTACCTGGAGGGCGGCGACCAATACCGCGGCTGGTTCCAGTCGTCTCTGCTCTGCGCCATGGGCACGCATGGAACGCCGCCCTACAAAGGCGTTGTCACGCCGGGATGGACGCTCGACGAAAAAGGTCAGGCCATGTCGAAGTCTCGTGGCAACGATGTGGACCCGGTGGATATCGCTGATCGAATGGGGGCGGAAGTAGTGCGCCTGTGGGTGGCCTCGGTCGATTTCCGCGAGGACGTGGTCGGCTCCGAGCAGCTGATGCAGCGCGTCGCGGAAAATTACCGCAAGATTCGCAACACCTTCCGCTACATTCTCGGGAATCTCGGGGACTTCGATCCGCAGGCCGACGCAGTTCCCTTTGGCGAGATGGAAGCCCTCGATCGGCACATGCTGTTCTCGACTACCCTCGTCGTCGACAAAATTGCCGATAAGGATTCGGGCTGGTATGCCAGCTTTGAGTTCCATAAGATCTATCAACTCATCAGCAATTTCTGCATTGTCGACTTGAGTTCGTTTTACTTCGATGTGCTCAAAGACCGGCTGTACATTTCTTCGCCCAAGTCGCACGGCCGCCGCAGCGCGCAAACCGCGATCTGGCGCATCGGAGAGGCCCTGGTTTGTCTGCTCGCTCCCATCATGAGCTTCACCTCGGAAGAGGTATGGGACTATCTGCCGAAGACTGCGGGGCGGGGCGACAGTGTGCACCTCGGGTTGTTCCCTTCCGCAGAAAAAGTTCTGGGCTTAGCGCGGCCCGAGTCCATTATTGCCGAAGGAGATTTGTCTAACGAAGATTGGACGACGCTCCGCTCCGTGCGCGACGAGGTTCTCAAGGCGCTTGAAGAAGCCCGCCACAACAAGCTGATCGGCACCGGCCTCGAAGCCCAAGTCGCCGTGGCCGCGCCCGACCCGGTCTATTCGGTGCTGTCGCGCCATGCCGGACAGCTCCGCTACCTGTTCATCGTCTCAGCGGTGACGCTGACCCAGGCCGCCGGCAACGGCACTGGCGGCGTCCGCGTTGAGGTGAAGAAAGCCGATGGAGCCAAGTGCGAGCGCTGCTGGAATTACTCGATCCACGTTGGCGAGGACAAAATGTATCCCACCGTCTGCGAACGTTGCAGCGCCGTGCTGAAGGAACTCGGAGAGTCCCGCTAGTCCGCGTTGCCTGAGCGGGAAACTAGAGCGCATCTCACAAATGCCGCAGCAGGATAATACAGCAGCCAAGATTGAGCATCCCGAGAAAGTTCTCGGCATATCGTTCGCGGAAGTTCTGTAGCCAGGCAAAGAGCCTTGCAGTCTTCCAGCGGCGGCCCGAGGCTGTGTACTCGAAACCGCCACAGCTTGCGCGCAAAGCCTAATCGATTGGGGGCCATTCCGGAGGGGAAAAAGCATCCAGCCGTATCAATTTGGCGAGCGTCTCACGCGATCCCTCATCAGTGACGATTGGCTGGGAGAAAAAAACATAGTTCCTTCAGAAATTTTCCGCAGTTCTTCCCCGTTCCAATGGGCGGACATGATTCCGCTGACGGAATGGGATTTCGATCCCAGTAGCAGGTGCCCGATTTCGTGAGCCAACACGTCACCCAACAAAATGCGGCTCAACCTTTGTTCCTCAGCGACTCTCTGAACACGATCGTAAAAGGCATACGCGTAATAGCCGACTCCTTTCTCATCCACAAAGGCGTCACCGAGCACATTGGTGCGATCACGGACCTGCGGACTAATTGCATGAGGAAGGATCTTCAGCATCAGATGAGTGGCGTCCGCGAAATGGCAACCGTTGGATTCTACTTTCTCGGGTCTTGGAAGGCAGTTGACCCAAAAGGTCTGGACGCCAGCCTGCTGAAAAATCCTAAGCGCCTCGTCTTCTGCTGCTTGCAATAGTTCGGTGGAAACATAGGCGTAATTATAGACGGAGATAGTGACCCTCGGTCTGGCTGGCTGTGCTGCCGCCACAGGCGGAGTGAACCCGGAAGACGCCAGCACGAGGAGCGTCAGGGTTGTGCAAGATATTCTGCCCATGGGGTCACCTTGACGGTGACTCTGGTTCCGTTGAGCAGGTACCTCAATGCTCGGGAGATTACGAGGAAGAGAAATAAAGGTGACGAGCCACAGCGTTTTATTTCAATGAGTTACAGGGGAGCGTGACGCGGTTTAAAATTTGCACACCAAAGTGCTAGACTATGCCGCCAGGGGATTCTGACGTGCCCGGCAACGAAGTCGCCCGAATCATTCGTCTTGGTGTATTCGAAGTTGACCTCGACAGTGGTCAACTGCGCCGGAATGGGTTCAAGGTCAAGCTTCAGGAGCAGCCATTCCAGGTCCTCGCATTGTTGCTGGAGCACCCAGGGGAAGTGGTCACGCGAGAAGAACTTCGAAGAAGGCTATGGCCGGCGGATACGTTTGTAGACTTCGAACATGGCCTTAACGCGGCCATTAAGAGACTTCGCACTTCGCTCGGTGATGATGCCGACAATCCGCGCTTTGTTGAGACCGTTCCCCGGCGCGGCTATCGGTTGCTGGCTGACGTTAGCGCGCCGGGATCGGGACAGTCAGAGGGAGCAGAGCCTCGCCGGACGGCTGGCGTCACGGCGCGGCGGTTCCGCACCCTGGGCCGCGCATTGGTACTCTCGCTCCTCGTCGTCGCCGTGGTCGGTTTTGGCGCAATACGTTACCCCTTCCACACGCGCAAGCTACCCGCGATGCCCCCAATGAGAACCATCCCTCTTACAACTTCCCCAGGCGCCGAACTGGAGCCTGCCTTCTCGAGGGGCGGTGAGCAGGTGGCCTTTATTTGGGACGGCAACACAACTAAGAGAACTGATGTTTACGTGAAACGAATTGGAACCGATAGGCCGCTGCAACTCACCCAAAGCAGTGGTTTCGTGTGCTGTCCCGCTTGGACCTCCGACGACCGCTATATCGCGTTCGAACGTTGCGCCGGCGAGAATGCAGGCATCTTTCTTGTCCCGTCACTCGGCGGACCGGAGAGAAGGCTCAGAAAAACGGGGGGATGTAACGGAATCAGTTGGTCCCCCGCGGAACAGCTTCTAGTTTTCTCGGAGAAGAGTTCCGGGGATGTATCCTCCGCTCTGTTCCTAATGTCGATGGACGACTTAGAGCCGCATCAACTCACATTTCCGATGGAAAATGTGGTTGGGGATCACAAACCGGTTTTCTCGCCTGACGGGAAATCAGTAGCGTTCCTCAGAATCATTGGGGAAGCGACCACAGACATTTATACAGTTCCCGTATCTGGTGGCACTCCTCATCAACTAACGTTTGACAAGACATTTGTGAACGGGCTCACTTGGACTGCTGATGGAAAAAGGATTGTCTTCTCCTCTCACCGGGATGGGGGCCAATCGCTTTGGGTTGTGCCGGTCGCCGGAGGCGAGCCGACGAGGGTGCCTGTGGGAGGTGCCGTAGCCTCCGACCCCACGATTTCGCGCAACGGCGATCGCCTAGCCTATCGTCAGGGATTGCTCCACCCAAACCTGTGGGTCATCGAGATTCCCGATGGCACACACAGGGTCAGCCGCCGTGGGAAAACATTTCTCTCATCGGCGACATACAACAACAGCCCCCAGTTCTCGCCAGATGGCAAGAAGGTGGCGTTCGCTTCGGCCCGCTCCGGAGACAATGAGATTTGGACGTGTGATGCTACAAACTGCTCCGACCCACAGCAATTGACGTTTCTAAAGGCCGTAAGTGGAACTCCCCGATGGTCCCCTGACAGTAAGCGGATTGTCTTCGATTCACG
This sequence comes from uncultured Acidobacteriaceae bacterium, assembly GCA_963714225.1. Taxonomy (GTDB): domain Bacteria; phylum Acidobacteriota; class Terriglobia; order Terriglobales; family Acidobacteriaceae; genus Sulfotelmatobacter. Next base: position 148,013 of record CAVQNY010000046.1, read on the forward strand.
GCCGAGCGGGCATAGCCAGGTCTTGATACTCAACGCAGAAGGTGGAAGGCCGGTCGCTCTCACCAACGGCTCGGCCGAAGATAAGGTCCCCAGTTGGTCGTCAGATGGAAGGTTCGTATACTTCTCATCAAATCGCGGCGGTGCGTCGCAGATTTGGAAAGTCGCTGCTAGCGGAGGTCAGCCTTCGCAGGTTACGCAGCATGGAGGATTCGCGGCGTTCGAGTCCTCCGACGGCAAGCTCTTGTACTACGCCAAAGATGACCAGCCCGGGATCTGGCGAATGCCAACCATTGGCGGTGATGAGATAAGAGTACTTGCGCAACCTTCGCCTGAAAATTGGGGGGATTGGGCGCTGTCCGACCGCGGCATTTATTACGTTCATGCGACCAACCCGAGTCCAGCCGTTGAGTTTTTCGATTTTGCCACCCGCACGGTCTTCAGAACCGCTGAATTGGACGGTTTGCCTCCCGGGGGCGATCCCGGGTTTGCCCTTTCGCCAGATGGAAAGCGGATCATCTTCTCCCAGGTCGATACCTCGGCGGTCGACATCATGCTGGTGGAAAACTTCCACTGATTACACTATCCGAACGGCCATTTATGAGATAGCTTGTACTCTCTTTCGAGGACTGTATGTCGACTGAGATCGAGCAACCTGTGAACTGGCCAAAGCAGCGAACATTCTTGCTTACAGTGCTGGTTCTTTGCCTCATCCTCCTCACCGCTACTATCAGATTGATGTCCCTCTGTTGCGTCCCCTGAAAGGCATCCGCCAAGTAAATGCCGGACCATGGCACGCCTGGCAGGGCGGAATTCCGCGCCCTCCATCTCCAAACGAAACCAAGGTAAGGAAAGAACGTCCTCAAATAACGCCGATAACGAGGACGACCGAAGGAATCCGACATTGGCTTCGCCAAGATTGCCCCTAGTTCAGTGAAGTTGCCGATGCCGGATCGAGCAGTATGAAGGAGCAGCCAGTGTATTCGTAGCATCCTAAAATCCCACGCCGCACGAAGCGCGTGGGAACATCGTCCGGAGCAGGAACATCGAAATCGATGCTCTTAAGTTGTTTTCCCTGAAGTTTCATCTTGTCCGACCCCCTGATGAACTTCACATCCTCAACCTTGAACTTCTTGCTTTTCGCGTCCGACCCCAGCAGCACAAAAAACTCCGCACTCTCCGTCCCCGGCAGGAAGCGCGGCAGTTTGAATTGCCTTTCGCGGATAGCCAGATCGGACGCATCGCCTGGCCTCTTGGACTTCGGCGTCCCCTCGGTCAAGTGATCCAGATTCTTCTGTGCCGCATCCATTTCGGCCTTGTACTGGCTTAGCGCTAACTGCTGCGACATCGACATGCGATTTACCGCCATGCGGCACATTTGAATAGCGACCCCGACCTTGTGGACGCTCTCATACAGATGGCACAGGTGACCCGCCACCACTCCGTCCTGCGTCAGCTTCCAGGACGCCTGCAAATACTGTTCCGCCTCTTCCAGGTTTGACATCCGCTCTTCCACCCAGCCTAGCGTGTCCCAGTACGCCGCCACCTGGAAGATCCTTTTCAAATCCTCCACCTTCAAATCCGGCAACGTGATCCTTTGCGATTCCTCTTCTGTCGCTCGCACCGCTCTCTTCGCATATTTCAAAGCCAGGGGCAGCTGCAAATCGGCGTTGGCCATCTCGTAGGCGACGTCGTTGAAAGTGTCCTCTTCTGTATCCGTATCGCCCAGTTTGCTGAATGCCGCTACTGCTTTTTCACGTTCCCCCGCCAGCAGGTATGCGGAACCCAGCCTAGCCTCCAAGTTGGGCCGATCCCCCTCGATTTTCATTGCCGACTCATACTGCGTCGCCGCTTCGGAGTATCGTTTCAATTGCACGAAACAATTGCCCAGATTTCCCGGCCCGTCTCCGTCGCTTGGGTGCGCCTTGATGAAGTCCTCCCACACCGGAACCGCTTCCTCGAACTCAGAATTTGCCATCAAACCAAAACCCAACGCCTTCGGGATCGCCGCTTGCTCCGGGTCGGTGGACATAGCCTTGTGAAACGCATCTATTCCAGCGTCCTTCTGTTTCTGCATGAGCAGCAGGCTTCCGAGGAGTAACCAGGCGCGCGTAAATTTCGGGTCAGACGACACCGCGCGATATAAGGAAGACACCGCGCTCTGCGGATCTTTCTTTGTAATCGCTTCGCGCGCCTCACTTTCCAATCGCGTCGCCTCCTCATTCGAACTGTCCGGCAGATTCCTCAGAGCGCTCATCGAGGATATGCTTGAACTCGCGTTGCCCGAGGCCATCGACGAACCCGATCCCGACGTCAGTGGAATGAACTGGCCGTAGTCATCCTCCATCGTCTTAACTAACTGCTTGTACGCTTCCCGTTCGCTGACCGGCGCTTCCCGCAACAACGTCTTCAGGTGACGCTCGCAGATGAGCTTGCCATCCTTGAACGCATAGGTAGCATCGTATTCCGCGAAGTCCCGCTTCCAGTGGATAGCAGCCGGCAGCTCTGGCCGGTAACCGGCTGGCAGCTCCACTTGGCTATTAAACTGGATGTCGGTCGGAGGCCCCAACCACGTCGGCCCCAGGGGCAGCAGTTCTTCGTCACGAGATGCGGTCAGGGAAATCACCGGCTCCGCCGCAAGGGTTCGCCGGTTCGCCCAGTCTCCAAATTCTTTGCGCGTGTACTTATAAGCGAAATGAAATGGTTCGTCTGTCCTTTCCGGTGAGCTCGCCGTTACTTCGCTCACCTCTCCACCGAATCCCAAACTTATCGAAATCCGCTGTCCCAGTTCTTTCCACTGCGGAAACGGCACCGCTCGGAAGCCACTGCGTAGCGCATACTCGATATCACCACGCGTGTAAAAGTCCGCGTGTCCCTCCAGTGTGCCCGCATCGCTCAACTTCGCGTCCATATTGAACTTCTGAGCGCTCTCGTATGGCAGGTCGGCCGGAGTATTGACCAGCGCCGCAGGTTTGTCCTTCCAAATCGCCAGTGCGTGCTTATCGCGCAAGTTAGGAAGCAAATATTGGTAGGGTCCGACCTCAGCGGTCGCGTCGAGCCACACCAGACCGCCTTCTCTCGGCACGACCGTGATGACGTGGTCGAACTGTCCGGGAGAAGGGACATCTTGCTCGACCTCCCGGCTCCGGCTGATTAGTGCCGGGTACGCCGGAATTCCAACGGACGTCAGCAGGGACGCCAGCAGCGTGTGTTTGTCCTTGCAATCTCCATACTGGTTCGCTAGCACCTCCCCCGCACTATGTGGTTGGTAGCGGCCGACACCGAAAGCAATTCCGATGTAGTGGAATTGCGTGCTCACGTAGCCATAGAGCGCCCGCATCTTCGCTTCGTCGTTTGTTGCGCTCTTCGTCAGTTCCGCCGCCTTCGCCGTCACCTCCGGCGTCGGTTTTACCCGCTCTGCTTGCAGTCCCTCATACCAGCGCCCTACGTCCTCCCAGCTAGCGAAGCTGCTCATCACTACATCCGGCTGAGGAAAACGTCCACGGCCCTGCTGCCACAACTTTTCGGTCGCTTCCCGCTTCTCGTTGGTCACATTCTTGTACTGAAGGTTCGTGCTGTGCCAGGTATAGATCCGGTACCCATCCGTTGCGCTGATTGCCGGCTGAACGGTCGTGCTCTTGATCTTCACGGCCCGCTCTCGGGGTACACTGATTTCCAGTTGCTCGTCCAGTACGATCCGATCGTGCGCGAAGCCGTAGGCCGTCCAAAATTGTCCCGGAGCCAGCGGCTTCGTCGTATGTTCCCTGGTCTGGTATTCGAGGACATCCCCAACACTCAGTCCCTTCACCGCCACGTGCTTCTCATGCAGATCGCTGTAGAAGGGCGCCTCGCGCGTGATTTGCGACGCCATGTCCTGCACATTCTCTGGCGGCGTTTCCACCACCGATCCATCGGACTTTCGCACGCGCACAGACCCGACCTCGAACGTCCCAGTCCCACTTGCATAGGAGAAGCTCAGCACCCCATACTGCTGCACCCCTGCCTCCGACTGGATGCGCACTCGAGCCGCGACCTCTTGGGAGGAGGTCCCGTCATTCTCAAATCTCTCTTTGCAGCTAAACTGCTCGACAACCAACGCTTCCTGAGAGTTGTCCGCCTTGGAAGTGATAGGTTTCAGCGACGATGTGGACTGCGCCACCAGGGAAGGCGCCAGCGCCAGCAAAAGAACTACTAGCAGAGACAAGACGCACGAGGGTCTCAACATACGTACGACACGTTTATTCAGCTTCCCGCAAAAAAGGCGAGTAACTTCGACATGCGACCCGGCCTCGTCATTGTCGCCACAGTAGCCGCGGAACTCGTTCAACTGGGAGCCATCTTCATCTGAGAGCATCGTCGGCCTACCGGAAAGCTGGTTTTTGCCGTGCATTGCACTTGCCCTCATTGGACAAGGGATCATCCTCGCCAATCCTCGCCCAAGTCTCCACGTTCCGGGGGTTGAAACGATTGCTTCAAACCCAATCTCGGTCAACGTGCAGTTTAGGTGCATCCAACGGGACAGTATCGGAACCGCAACCTGAGAAGCAACTGCGCCCATTAAGGCACCGGTGTGCGGAAACACCCCACCGCTCTTGCGATGTTGGCGCAACAAACTCCAATCTTTTAAGGGGAAGTCAGCGGGTGGGAGCCCCCTCGAATGTGAAGCCCGATCGCTTCACTCTCCCGTTCGCCGAAATCGCAACCAAGATATCCTTTGAGATTTCGCATGTCAAGTAATACAAGAGTACTTCTCGTTAGGAGATCAGAATAGAGTTTCGCAGTAACTGGAGGATAGATGATGGCGACAAGAAAGATGATTTCTATTCCGGCAGCCACAAATAACCTCTCAAAGATGGGTATTCTGCGATTTCTTTGCTCCGGACGTGGGCATTGAGAAGAGAAAACGACGTTCCCTTCGACTGCGCTCAGGGCCGGCTCTCAGCGGGCCCTCGACCCGTTCAGAATGTCAACGTGTCAACCCGAAGCCCGGCAGCCGGCCTAGCGCAATTCCTCCATCGCCGCCTCGAGCACTTCCCTGCCCGGACGCGTCAGCGATTCCGGCAGCGTGGCCAGCGGCTGATCGACCATATTAAGCATATCGAGGAAGTCAGGTGCCTTGGTGTTTACGTAAAACAGCCCCGTCAGCACTTCGCCCTTGTCATGCGCTTCGGTCAGGCGGGTGATGGCTTGGATACGGTCGGTGGGGTCATAGTCTTCCTCCACTTTGCGCAGTCGCAGGTGGGAGCCGTCGTGCATGGTGACGTTGACCGTCGTTCCCGGATCGTATTCCACATCTATTTCTTCGAAGTGAGGTACGAAGCTCATTTCCTGCAAGGCTTCGTCGTGATCCTTCACGTATTTGTAGGACTTGGTCGAACCCTCGTGATCGTTGAAGGTAACGCAGGGAGAAACCACATCAAGCATCACCGTTCCATGGTGCGCGATGGCGGCTTTCAGCATGGTGCTCAACTGCCGCTTGTCCCCGGAGAACGACCGGCCGACAAACGTCGCGCCCAACTGAATTGCCAGCCCGCAGGTATCAATCGGCGGCAGATCGTTAAGCACGCCCGACTTCAACTTCGATCCCAGATCGGCGGTCGCTGAGAACTGGCCTTTGGTCAGGCCGTAGACGCCATTGTCCTCGATGATGTAGATGATGGGAAGATTGCGACGCATGAGGTGAACAAACTGGCCAATACCGATCGAAGCGGTGTCGCCATCGCCGCTCACGCCCAGCGCAATTAGATTGCGATTAGCCAGCATCGCTCCCGTGGCCACCGACGGCATGCGTCCGTGCACCGAGTTAAAGCTATGCGAGCGGTTCATGAAATACGCAGGGCTCTTCGACGAGCACCCGATTCCGCTCAGCTTCGCAACCCGCTCCGGCTGCACGCCCATGTCATACATGGCTTCGATGATGCGCTCGGAAATAGCGTTGTGGCCGCAGCCGGCGCATAAGGTCGTCTTGCCGCCCTTGTAATCAATCACCGTCAGGCCGATGCGGTTGGTCCTGGGTTCAGGCGTCTTGGGTTCAGCAGTAGGCGTGGTCGCCATTTACTTTCCCTCCCTAGTGCTCAATTCGTCGGTCACGGACCGCGCATCGAGCGGCAGTCCATCGAGATGGCTGATGCTGCGCAGCCGCGTGGTCAACTTCGGTTCCACGTCGAGCTTGAGCAGGCTGAGCATTTGCGCGTCGCGGTTCTGCTCGACCACGTAAACGCGGTCGTGCTGCTCGATAAACTCATGCACTTCGCGGGTGAAGGGATAAGCCCGCAGCCTCAAGTAATCGGTTTCAATCGCGTACTCGTTGCGCAACTGATCGCGACTCTCGATGATCCCCCAATGCGACGTTCCATAGGCGATGATCCCGATTTTCGCGTTGGTGCCCTTGAGAATCTCCGGCCGCGGCACAAACGATCGCGCAGTCTCGAACTTGCGGTTGAGCCGCTCCATATTGTCTTCGTAGTCGTCGGGCCGCTCGCTGTAGTGGGAGCGATCGTTGTGGCCACTGCCCCGCGTGAAGTAGGCGGCAGCGGGATGGTCGGTTCCCGGCAGCGTGCGATATCCCACGCCGTCGCCATCCAAATCCTTATAGCGGGCAAAGCCGCCCAGCTTATCGAGATCTGCCTTGCCCAAGACCTTGCCGCGCTTGATCGGGGCAGTCGGATATTCGAATGGATCAGACATCCAGTTGTTCATCCCCAGATCCAGATCGGACATAACGAAAACCAGCGTCTGGAATTGCTCCGCGAGATTGAAGGCCTCCGACGCCATGCTGAAACATTCCGCCACCGAGCACGGAATCAGCATGATGTGCTTGGTATCGCCGTGCGAAAGAAACGCAGTAGAGAGAATGTCGCCTTGCGAGGTCCGCGTGGGCAAACCGGTCGAAGGCCCAACGCGCTGAATGTCCCAAATCACGCCCGGAATTTCTGCGTAATAAGCTAACCCGGCAAACTCCGACATCAGCGAAATGCCCGGACCGGCGGTCGCAGTCATGCTTCGCGCTCCCGCCCAACCCGCGCCGATCACCATGCCGATCGCAGCCAGTTCATCCTCCGCCTGCACAATGGCAAAGGTCGCTTTGCCGTCGGGGCCGATGCGGTATTCTTTCATGTATTCGATCATCGTCTCCACCAGCGAAGACGACGGCGTGATCGGATACCAGGTAACAACGGTACATCCAGCAAACATGCAGCCGAGAGCTGCGCGCCGAGTTGCCGTCGATAATGATCTTGCCCGCAGTCTCGTTCATGCGCTCGATGTAGAAGGCACCGCGCTTCTCGAGACTGGCTTTCGCATAGTCAAATCCGGCGCGCGCCGCGGCCAGATTCAGGTTGGCCGCCTTTACCTTCTTGGCAAACTGTTTGCGGATCGCCTTCTCTACCTCATCCATTTCGATTTCAAGAAGTTGAGCGACCACACCCACATACACCATGTTCTTGACCAGTTTGCGCAGCTTCGCTTCGGGGCATACCGCCGCCACCAGTTTGTCGTAGGGAACCGAATAGAAAATCAGGTCGTTCCGCAGCTTGTCGAGGGCAAGCGGTTCGTCGTAAAGCACCGAAGCGCCTGGCGCCAGCGACATCACGTCGTCCTGAGCGGTTTCGGCGTTCATGGCGACCAGAAAATCGATTTCCTTCTTCCGGCCAATGTATCCATCCTTGTTGGCGCGAATCGTATACCAGGTTGGCAGACCGGCAATGTTCGAGGGAAACAGGTTCTTCCCCGAAATCGGCACGCCCATCTGGAAGATGGCACGCAACAAAACCGTATTCGAACTTTGCGAGCCCGAGCCATTCACCGTGGCAACCTGAATGCTCATGTCATTGACGATGCGCTTGCGTCCCAACTGCCCGCCCGTACCCTGGGGCGCAACATCCGTAGTGGCCATCCCTACACCTTCCTTTGATTAAAAGGCGGAGTAAGACCCGCCCAAACTTCAACTCCAAGGGAAAAAATAATTATACGGCGGCGGCGTTCCGCCGGCACGCCAAATCGCCCGCCCGAAGCGGGGAGGAACCTATCTGGGAACGGGAAGCTGGAAGAAAAGATCACTCCGGACTCACTACTCGGTCTTGAAGAACTGGGCCATGGTGCGGAACTTATTATATCGTGACACGAGCAACTCTGACGGCGGGATCTTCTTCAGCTCTGAGAAGTGCTTCTGCAGACTGACATCGAGCAAGTTCGCCGCCGCTTCGTGATCCCGGTGCGCTCCGCCTTCGGGCTCGGGAACGATATCGTCGATGCAGCCCAGTTCGCTGAGATCCGTGGCCGTAATGCGCATGGCTTCCGCCGCCAATTCCTTCTTGGTTGCGTCCCGCCACATGATGGCGGCACAGCCCTCGGGAGAAATCACCGAGTAGATGGAGTTTTCCATCATCAGCACGCGGTCGGCCACGGCAATCGCCAGCGCCCCGCCGCTGCCGCCAACCCCAATCACTGTCGCGATGATGGGCACTTCGAGGCGCGCCATTTCGCGCAGGTTGTAGGCAATCGCCTCGGCCTGCCCGCGCTCCTCTGCGTGAATTCCAGGGTAGGCGCCGTCCGTATCCACCAGGGTGAAAATCGGTCTGCGAAACTTTTCCGCGATCTGCATCGCGCGCAGTGCCTTGCGATAACCTTCCGGATGAGGCGTCCCGAAATTGCGGTACACGCGCTGCTTCATGTCCCGGCCCTTCTGGGTGCCGACCACCAGAACTTCCTCGCCATGAAAGCGAGCCATCCCGCAAATGATCGCGGGATCGTCGCCGAACCCGCGGTCGCCGTGAATTTCGCTCCAGTCGGTGAACACGCGTTCGATGTAGTCGAGCGTCTGCGGACGCTGGGGATGCCGGGCCAGTTCCGTTTTCTGCCAGGCGGTTTGCAACGACTTCATCTCCTGCCTCAGGATGTGGACGCGATCCTGAAGTTGCGCGAGCTGGCGAAGAGTCTCCTCATTCTGTCCGGCGGTAGCCTCGATCAGCGCCACCTGCCGCTCGATCTGCTCCAATTCCTGCTGCACCTTGTTCGTTGCTTTCATGGCTGAGCGATTACGATTCAACTGATCACGCGGACACTGCCCCGCCCGCACAACTGTTCGACTCGGGCGATGAAGTTGCGATCTGGCAGCACATTATAACCTTCTGCTTCCATCACCACCATGAAATCCCCCGCTCGTTCCACGTCAAACAATACCCGCGCCTCGCCCTTGCGCTCGTTGAAAAGCGATGTGAAGATCGTCCACCGTGGCCTCGCCCGCAGTTTCAAGCGGCACGCGAATGCGGATCGCGCGCGGCAGCGGAACCTTGGCGTCTTCCAGCGGCATAATCTCAGCCGCCGTGATCTTGGGATTCGCTCCTTCTTCGATTCTCACCCCGGCCCTCACCAGCACGGGAACTTCGAGCTTCACTTTGTCGCCAAGGCGCTTGTACGCCTCGGGAAAGACGATCATGTCGATCGAGCCGGACATGTCTTCGAGCGTGGCCTGGGCATAAAAGTCCCCGCGTTTAGATTTCAGCACGCGCACGTTGGCGATGATCCCAGCCGTCGCGATGGTCTCGTCCTTGCCGGTCGACCTGGTCATCGCGGCAATCTCCTCGATGCTGCAGCGCCTGCAGATCGTTCGAGCTTGTCTTTGTATTTCTCCAGCGGATGCCCGCTGATAAAGAAGCCGAGGATTTCTTTCTCCGCCGCCAGACGCGCCTGCTCGTCCCAGTCGGGAATGTTGGGCAGCTTGTCGTTGTTGGCCTCGGACTCTTCCTGCTGAAACACGCCGAACAGCCCGTGCTGTCCCGATTCCGCGTCGCGCTGCGCCTTCTGGGCGCGCTCCATGGCGCGGTCGAGCACAGCCATGACTTGCGCGCGCCGGCCCAGCGAATCCATCGCCCCGCTCTTGATCAACGACTCCAGCACGCGCTTGTTGAGCAGCCGCAGATCGACGTTCTCGCAGAATTCGTAAATCGATTTGAAGCGCCCCAGCTTCTTCCGCGCCGCCACAATCGATTCAATCGCATTGCCGCCGACGTTCTTCACCGCCGCCAGCCCAAAGCGAATCGCCTCTCCATGCGGCGTGAAGTTCGCGTCCGAAACGTTGATATCCGGCGCCTCGACCGAAATGCCCATCTCGCGGCATTCGTTGATGTACTTCACCACGTCATCGGTACTGCCCGTCACCGAGGTCAGCAGCGCCGCCATGAACTCGACCGGATAGTGCGTCTTCAAATACGCCGTGTGATAGGCCAGCAGCGCGTAAGCGGCCGAATGCGACTTGTTGAATCCGTATCCGGCAAACTGCGCCATGAGATCGAAAATCTTCTCGATCTTCTTCGGCGGAAACTTGCGCTGCGCCGCGCCTTCCACAAAGCGCTCGCGCTGCTGCGCCATCTCTTCGGGCTTCTTCTTGCCCATCGCGCGCCGCAGCAGGTCGGCTTCACCCAGGGAGTAGCCCGCCAGCCGGTTCGCGATCTGCATCACCTGCTCCTGATACACGATGACGCCCAGCGTCTCCTCCAGAATCTCTTTCAGCTCCGGCAGTTCGTACTCAACTCGCTTGCGTCCGTGTTTGCGGTCGACGAAGTCGTCAATCATTCCGCCCTGGATCGGCCCCGGCCGGTAGAGCGCGTTCAGCGCCGTAAGGTCCTCGATCGAGTTCGGCTGGTACTTGCGCAGCACGTCCCGCATGCCGTGCGATTCAAACTGGAAGACGCCGGAGGTCAATCCCTTGTGAAAGACTTTCTGATAAGTCTCCGCATCCTCCAGCGGAATCTGTTCGAGCGTGATCGGCGTGCCGCGCGTCTGCGCGATCAGCTTCAACGTATCGGTAAGAATCGTCAGCGTGGTCAGCCCGAGAAAATCCATCTTCAGCAGGCCCATCTTCTCGATGGCGACCATGTCGAAGGCGGTCACGATTTCGTCGTTCTTGGTCTGTGCAGCGGAACGAGTTCGGTCAGCGGCCGCGGCGAAATCACCACGCCCGCAGCGTGAACTCCGGAGTTGCGCACCATCCCTTCCAGCTTCTTCGCGGTCTGAATCAGCTCGCGAATCTGCCCATCTTTCTCCATCGCCTCGCGCAGTTGCGGCGAGTCTTCAATGGCCTGGTCGAGCGTGATGTTGAGCTGCGTGGGAATCATCTTGGCGATGCGATCGACATCGCTGTAAGGGATGTCCATCGCGCGGCCCACATCTTTGATCGCCGCCTTGGCCGCCATCGTGCCGAAGGTAATGATCTGCGCCACGTTATCGCGGCCGTATTTCTGCGTGACGTAGTTGATCACCTCGCCGCGCCGGTTCATGCAGAAATCGATGTCGATATCCGGCATGGAAACGCGCTCAGGATTCAGGAAGCGCTCGAACAGCAACTCGTGCTGCAGCGGATCGAGATCGGTGATGCCGAGCGCGTAGGAAACCAGCGACCCGGCTGCCGATCCGCGGCCCGGCCCCACGGGAATGTCGCTGCTCCTTGGCGTAGCGGATGAAATCCCACACGATCAGGAAATATCCGGGAAACTTCATCTGCTGGATGATCGCCAGTTCCCGCTCCAGCCGCTGCTCGTAATCCGCCATCGGAGTGCTTCAACTTGCCCTGCTCGTGCAGCGGCCGCAGCGTCTCCAGCCGGCGCGCGAAGCCCTCGCGCGTGACATGCTCAAAATAGCTGTCAATCGTGTAGCCCGGCGGAACCTCGAATTGCGGGAACGGCGTCGCCACTTTTTCGAGGCGCAGGCTGCAGCGCTCGGCGATGTCGAGCGTGCGCGTCAAGACCTCGGGCGAGTCCTTGAACACGCGATACATCTCGTCGTGGCTCTTGACGAAGAACTGCGTGCCTTCAAACTTCATCCGCCCCGTGTCGTGAATCGACTTGCCCGTCTGGATGCACAGCATCACGTCCTGGGCGTGCGCGTCGTCCTCGCAGAGATAGTGGCTGTCGTTGGTCGCCACCAGCGGCAGCCCGAGATCCTTCTCCAGCTGGAACAGTCCGGGATGAATCCGGTGTTCCATCGCCAGCCCCTGATCCTGAATCTCGAGATAGAAATTTTCCTTGCCGAAAATGTCGCGAAACGTTCCCGCGGCCGCGCGCGCGGCATCGTAATTCCCTTCCATCAACCGCTCCGCGACCTCACCTTTCAAGCATCCGGAAAGCCCGATCAGCCCGCGGGAATGCTCCGCCAGAAACTTCTTGCTCACCCGCGGCTTGTAATAAAAGCCGTGCAGCGAAGCTTCCGAAGTAATCTTCACCAGATTGCGATAGCCCTCTTCGTTCTCGGCCAGCACCAGCAGATGATTGTAGGTATCGCCCTCGGGCGGCGTGCGCTCGATGTTGTGATCATCTTTCTTGCAGATGTAAAGTTCGCAGCCCACGATCGGCTTCACGCCGAACTTGATTCGCCGCAGTTGACGAACTGCACGGCGCCAAAAATATTGCCGTGGTCGGTCATCGCCACAGCGGGCATGCCGAGCTCTTGCACACGTTCGCAAAGCCTTTCGATGTTGCAGGCGCCATCCAGCAGGGAGTAATCGGTATGCAGGTGCAGGTGGACGAATTGGGACATAGGCTCCGATTGATGCTGCGTTGGCGTCATTCTAACGGGAAACGGCGAAGGAAGAAGCGGCCAGTTATCCACAGAGCGGCGTTACGCAGGATCCGCTTCAGCGGCTACTGCCCTTCATGCGCGCCGGGCAAGCGGAAATCCACCCCGCGCTCGTCGTTCGCCTTGGTGGTTGCCGGAAGGTCGAGGTCAGAGAGTGGAATTTTCTGCTGTACGCTGCGGAGCGAAGTTCCACAGGGTCTGGCCCGACGATGGCGTAATTCTGCACTTCCTGTTTGTGCTGATCGCGGAAAACCAGCACCGTGGCCGGCGCCGCTTCCGTGCGTTCTCGTGCTCGCGTGTCGCGCGGCGGCGGAGGCGCCAGCCTCGCATAGACATCCTGATCGCCTTGCTGCGCGCAGCCTCTGCTCATCGAGGCTCTGCTCGTTCATCTCGTTCGCCAGGCCAGTCTGGTATTGCTGATCGTGGTCGGATGGGGAACCAGAATCCCACCACCAGTACGGATCGTATATCCCGCCATACCACCACGGGTAACCATAACCACCGTAGCAGGAAGCGGTTGTTCCTGAAGCCGTGAGTTCGGACTCGCACGCCGCCAGAACGGTTGAAGCCGCGTGCGGAGAACGACGGACGGGAAGTGAAACCGCGCGCGGACGGACGTGCCGCGAAACCAGAGCCGGAGTGCCCCCCACTGAATGCGTGACCGCCAAACCCGCCGTGCCCGGCCATGCCACCATGTCCGCCAGCGGACGCGTGGCCTCCGCCGTGCTGCGCCGAAAGCGTCGCAGAGGCCAACAAGAGCACGAACGCCGCAATGAATAGCGGTCGATGCATACCCCTAATTATATGCCGCTTTCCGGCCCGGCGATCCAGAAATTATTACCTGCCCAACGACCAATTAGGATAGCACCCGGAATTGCGCCTACCGGCGCCTCATCACTTGCTGGCCTGCGCTTTCTTTTCAACCACTTTCTTGGCTTTTGCAGGATGCTTCACCGCCGTTTTGGGCACATGTTTTCGAGGTTTGCTCTTAGCCTTCGCCGGGTTCGCCTTCGCTTTCGGCATCCGCTTGGGGCTCTCTTTCGCTTTCGCGGGCGGCGGGGGTACCGGAGCAACCGCTGGCGGCGCCACGCCCGCACCTTTCCCCTTGCCCTTCGCCACTTCGCCCTTCTTGCCCGGCACTGCCGCGGCAGGCGCAGCACCCGCCGCCTTAGGTCCCCGCCCGCGCCTGGGTGGCGGAGGCGGAGGCGGTGGAGGCGGCGCAAACGGCTTCAAGAATTTCAGAGTCTCAGTCCGCGAACGCAGCTTTCCGTCGAGCAGCAGCATGAACACGTCACGCGCAATCTTCGGATACTCCGGCAACTGCGGAGTAATCAGCAGTTCCGTCATCTCGGGCAGTGGAATGCGCTGCTGCACCTGCCGCCACTTGGTCAGGAAGTTCTTGATCTTCTGCGCCACTGTCTGATGCCGCGCCGTCACCGCTAAAAACAGAATCATGTCCGGCCGTGCCGCGGACAAAAGATTCCAGGTGCGCGACGGCGTCGCCGCTTCCTTCCCCGTCAGCCGCTTCGCTAGATCCTTGGCGTGATCCTCGATGTCGCGCCACGACTCGATCAAATCCTTGCGCGGAATCTGCCGCCGCAAATCCGCGATATCTTTGTCTGAAAGCCGTGCCGTCAGAAAGTGCATCACCGCGGCCGACGGATCGACCGTATAGCCCAGGTCCACCATCTGCTGGCGCGTCTTCATCAACTGCGCCAGCCCGTTCGTATCCACCTTGGCCGATGACCAGTGCGGATGCAGCACCTTGAGCCAGTCTTCCTTTTCGAGCGCCCGCACCACGCTCAACGGATCATCTTCATGCGCCAGTTGCGCAATCTCATGTCCCACCGCGCTGCGCGAAATGTGGTCGATGTATTTGTTTTCTTTGGCCGCGTCGTAGCGCTCCTGCGTGCGCTCTTCGAGAGGCCAGTGAAAGCGCGCCGCAAAGCGCGTGGCGCGAATCAGCCGCGAGGGATCTTCCAGGAACGAATAATTGTGCAGAATGCGAAGCAGCTTCGCTTCAATATCCGCCACGCCGTTGAACGGATCAAGTAGCAGCCCGCGCGACCCTTCGTTCAGCGAGAGCGCCATGGCGTTCACGGTGAAATCGCGCCGGCGCAAGTCTTCCTGAATGCTGGCCGGCGTAATCACTGGCAGCCTGCCCACCTTCTCATAGACCTCGGTACGCGCCATGCCGATCTCTGCGCGCACATTGCCCGGCAGCACCAGAAACAGCGTGCGGACGTCTTCGTCATGGCCGGCTATTTGTGCGCCCGCTCGTTCGAAGTCTTTTTGCAGTTTGAGGGGATTGCCTTGGACCGTAAAATCCAGGTCGCGGATCGTGAACCCGCTGATGATGTCGCGAATCGCGCCCCCGGTTAGGTAAAGAGTGATTCCGGTGGCGCGCGCTATTTCTTGCACCAGATTGACGCCTTTCAACTGATCCGGCGTCAACCGGATTTCCATCGTGTAAATGTAATCAGCCATTCGTCGTCAAGCGTTCCAAGTTAAGCAACCACGGAGCTGTCGCATGGGATTGTGATCCCCGAGCGAGACCCTTTTTTGTCTCGCGAAGGACCCCGGCGAGCCGCGCGCAAGAGCCTGCCCTGAGCAAGCGAAGCGCCGAAGGTCGCGTTCTTAGCAACCCGACCATCGCGCGCTTGGCTCGCTTCCTTACCTGCGCAGCGCAGGTGCAATCCAGCGTGCCACTAGCGTTTTCCACAAGATTTCCACAGGACAACTCGGCCCAACCCTGACAACTCCACTCCCAATCCTACACAAGTCATTCAATACAAATCACTTATGCAAACTTGAGCGGAGCCAAGACAACTTAAAGGAATAGCACAACGTTAACAATTTGGCTACTGCCAACGTGGATTCGCAAGATTTCTTCCGAATTAGTGCGAGAATGGGTCGGGCTTCAGCCTTCGGGCTTCGGCTGAACCAACCTGTCTTGCCACGGCCTGAAAGCCGAAGCCCGAAGCCCGACTCATGCCCTCGACCCACAAGAAAGTCATCGTCCGCAAGATGGACCGGGATTCCGTCTCCGGCTACGTCTCGCCCACCCAATTCGTCAACGAAGGCAAACTAGAATTGCTCAACACCTCCGGCAACGTGGTCGCCATGGATCTGCGCGAGATCAAGGGCGTCTACTTCGTGCGCGAGTTCGGCGACTCCGAATCGCTAACCCGCAAGACCTTCACTTCCCGTCCTCGCTCAGAGGGCCTGTGGGTGCGCCTGCGTTTCAAAGACAACGAAATCCTCGAAGGCCTAATGCCCTCCGATCTAACCCAAAACCTGCCGGAAGGCTATCTCGTCAACCCTCCCGACCAGCGCTCGAACACCCAGCGCATCTTCGTCCCCCGCACCGCTCTGGAATCCCTGTCAGTCCTAGCCGTAATCGGCGCCACTCGCCGCCCGAGACGCGGCCCCGCCGACGACCAGCGCCAGGTCCCTATGTTCGAAGAATAGCCCGAATCATTTCAGGACACTACCAAGGCACGATCTTTGGTTGCATACGGTCACGTTCAACCTGGTTGTGGAATAGCCTCGTCGGCGAGAGCTTCGGGCCTAGCCAGACGGGGGGCTGGCCACCCTGCAGCGCCCCTGAAGAGCCTGCCCTGGGCTTGTCGAAGGGGTGGGCACGATGCTGTCGGCAGCGCCGACCCTGAGTTTCTGTGACGATGCCGAAGGGCCCCTAAGCGAAGGCGGAAGCCTGAAGTTCCCCGGTACCTACCTCTGGGGGGGGGTACCCTATTATAAAAAGGTAAACATCGGCGGCTGGCCGCCTCTGGAACTGGTGTACGATTTACCGGCGTCTATCCATACGCCATGAAACTCTCTCAGATCGCCTCCGCCCTCAACGCGCGCCTCGAAAACGGCTCTCCCGACACCGAGATCACCGGCCTCAACGGCATCGAGCAAGCTGGCCCCGGAGAAATCACCTTCGTCGCCAACCGCAAATATGCCGCCGCGGCCCGCCTCACCAAGGCCGCAGCCGTGATCGTTGCCGAGAACTTTCCCGTCCTCCCGGCAGCCATGCTGCGCGTAGAGGACCCGTATCTAAGTTTCGCCCGCGCCCTCGAACTCTTCCACCAACCGCTGCGCTATGCGCCTGGAATTCATCCCACAGCGGTCGTCCACCCGACGGCAAAGATTGGGAAGAACGCCCACATCGGCCCCTACGTTGTCGTCGACGAGAACGTCGAGATCGGCGACCACGCCGTGCTGCTGGCGCACGTAGTCATCTATCGCGGAGTAAAGATCGGCGACAACTTCTTCGCCCACGCTCACGCCGTGGTCCGCGAAAACTGCCGCATCGGCAACAACGTAGCTGCTGCACAACGGCGTCGTGATCGGCTCCGACGGCTTCGGCTTCGCCAAGACTCCCGACGGACATTGGCAGAAAATTCCGCAGCCTGCCCCAGTCGTCATCGAAGACGACGTGGAAGTCCAGGCGAATTCCTGCATCGACCGCGCCAGCGTCGGCGAAACCCGCATCCGGCGCGGCGTTAAGATCGACAACTTGGTGCAGGTCGGCCACGGATCGCAGGTTGGCGAAGATGCTTTGCTCTGCTCCCAGGTAGGCCTCGCCGGTTCCACCGAAATCGGCAATCGAGTGATTTTGACGGGCCAAGTCGGAGTGGTCGGCCACTGCAAGGTCGGCGACGACGCCATCGTCACGCCGCAAAGCGGTGTGGCGAACGACATTCCCGCAGGAGCTCTGGTCAGCGGCGCTCCCGCCGTCGATCACAAACTGTGGTTGAAGTATTCTGCAATCCTGCCGCGATTGCCGGAGATTGCGCGCGCGGTGCGGGCGAAGGTTCCAAAAAAGTGAGGCCGCACTATTGCTCCTGCGGATTCAACCTTCCGCATTCTCTCGGTACGCCCCCGTGACCTCTGTGGCTGCAGAGCTCTGCCGGTACTGTTCCGGCAGTCCGCTGTCGATCGCCGCTCGCACCTTTTCCATCAGACACTCCCGGCTGCCGAAATCCTTGGGCTCGATCGGCGAATGAAAAATCACCGTCGCCGTTCCCGGCTTGATCGCGAACCTTCCCTTCGGCATCAGAGTAGTGCGTGCCCGTGATCGTGATCGGGACCACCGGAACTCCGCACTCCATCGCCAAATAGAACGGCCCCTTCTTGAACGGCAGCAGCTTGCCATCGAAGGAGCGATGGCCTTCCACGTAGATCGCCATGTTAATCCCCTGCTGCACGACCTGCTTCGCAATCCGCACCGACTCGATCCCAGCGTCGCGATTGCCGCGATCCACCGGCACCAGCGACCCCATCCGCATCGCCCGGCCCAGGATCGGAATAGCTGAACAACTCCTTCTTCACCATCACCGAAGTGCGCCGCGGAATCAACGGAATCGTAATCGGCGGATCCAGGTTCGACACGTGATTCGACATGAAGATATAGGTGCGCGCCGGGTCCAGCTTGTCGAGCCCCACGGTTTGCACCCGCACTCCGGTCAGCCGCACACCATTCCAGGCGCCAAACATGAACATGCGATACAGCAGGCGAATATCGCCGGTGATGAACGTCCAGGGAAATCCGATCAGCGCCGCCACGGGCGCGGCCAGTCCCCAGAAAGTCAGCATCGCGAGGGTGCGGATCATTTTGAGTGTGCCCCTGGGGCCAGCGTGCCTCTAGCGTGGCTGTGCCGCTTGCGGAACTTCCGCCTCGCCCTTCAGCCACGCTGCCCGGCGGGCCCGCTGCTCCGCGGTAATGTTTTCCATGTCTCTGAGTTCGTATGAGATTTCGTCGCGGCTTCCCACTTTCCACTTCAACTCGCGCTCTCCACCGCGCCGGGCGCGGACCTTCACCGTAATCGTGTCGCCCGGATTCAAGCCGCGTCATCTCCTGCGAGGATTCCTGTCCCGCCGTCTTGCCGTTGATTTCCAGAATCGTGTCGCCCACCTGCAGACCGGCTCGCTCAGCCTCGCTGCCTGCCGTCACCGCCGTCACGGCCATGGGACCGTCAAAGTTTCGCGAGGCCGCAAACCCGGCATCCGCTACCGTATTCGTCCCCTCGATCAAACGCAGTCCCACGCTGCGGAAGAAATCATTCCAGGGAATCTCCTCCGTACCCGAAACATACTTCGCGAAAAACCATCCCAGATCCGCATGGCTCACCGCCTCGGCAGCCTCGCGCACGCCGTCCGAATCGGGGAAAAACCGGCCCTTCTTTGCATAATTCTGATTCATCCATTGAAAGACCTCGCGCAGGGAGGCCTGCCCATGGCTGGCCTCGCGCACCGCCAAATCGAGCGTGATGCCCAACAACTCTCCTTTGTTGTAGTAGGAAATGCTGCGCTCCGGGCGCCGGTAATACGCGTCGCCCTCCAGCCACGCATCCAGACTTGACTCTTCCGCCGACTGCGTCAGGTGCGCTGGACGCCGCTTCGAGTTCGGCGATCCCGGACGCCAGCTCGCTGCTCGAAGTGGCGCTCCTCGAGCAGCCCGCCGCGCAACTGGATGATGTCGGCCGCTGTGCTGGTGCATCCTTCGCTGAACCAAAGCGCTCGCGTGTAATTCTCGCGGCGTGTAATCCACCGGCTCGAGCGTCTGCGGACGAATGCGCTTCACGTTCCACAGATGAAAAAACTCGTGCGCCGTCACCGAAGCCAGTACGTCGGGAGCCCGCGCCAGCACATCGGCATTCACAGAGATTGCGGTCGAGTAAGAGTGCTCCATGCCGCCGCCCGCCGGTCCGCGCGGGAAAGTGATAAAGGAACATGTAGTTGTCGAAGGGACGATCTTCCATCCAACTGGTCGCGGCCGCCACAATCTTGTGC
The DNA here is from genome assembly GCA_963714225.1 of uncultured Acidobacteriaceae bacterium. Classification (GTDB taxonomy): domain Bacteria; phylum Acidobacteriota; class Terriglobia; order Terriglobales; family Acidobacteriaceae; genus Sulfotelmatobacter. The sequence goes on from CAVQNY010000046.1 coordinate 167,381, forward strand.
AGCATGGCGGCAATCTTTTCCATGTCGTAGTCGCCGGATTCAGCGTCAACGATCACGCGATAGTGTCCGCCGCCTTCGTCGAAATCGGATTCCTGAAACGTTCCGATCTCGACCGGAGAATCCACCAGCCGGTCGTAGCTTTCCGCGCTAAACCTACCCTCGGGCATTGAGGCCAGCGGCGTGGCGACGCGCCACCCCTCGGGAACCTGGCTGAAGCGCACGACCATCGGCCCGTTCCGCGCGTCCACCGGGATACATGAGAACCTGCGCCAGATTGAAGAATGCATGATGCGAGTTGAACTGGGCGCCGAACGGTCCGGGCGAATCTGACAAAGATCTGATACTCAACCACGGCGCCGCCTTGCGCATCCGCGATCTGCCAGCGGCTCGTGTCCAACGCGCGCACAGCAAGCGAGCGGCCCGCACGGTCTTTCGCGCGCACCCAGTTCACGTATTGCGCGAAGTCGCGCACCTGATACAGCGCATTCCACACCGGAAGCTGTAACTCGCTGCTGCGCCGCGCCTTCCGGCAGTAGAATCTGCACTTCCACCAGATGCTGCTCAGGATTTGCCAGAGAGATTGTGTAGTTGGTTGCGGCGTGGGAACGCGCCACAGCCATCCACATCAGCAGAACGAAGCGAAGAATCTGGCGCGCTGGGCCTGCTGTCATGGTCGAATGTCTCATCGTTTTCCTGCCGCATTCGCGGCATTGACACCTGCGGCTTCGCCCGCCAGCGCCCGGAGCCGCGCCGGCAGCTTCTCGTAAATCCCGCCAAAGCCGCCGTTGGAAAGAATCGCCACCACATCGCCGCTGCGCATCTCCGGAGCGATCGTCTGCACGATTTCGTCGGCATCCGCAATCAACCGTGCACGGCTGCCCTGCTTCTGGATATCCGCCGCCAGTTCTGGCAATTCCAGCCGTTCATTCACCGGCACGGCTTCCGAACGGAACACGCCCGCCACGATCGACTTCGTCCGCCAACGCCAGACTCCGCGCCAGATCGCCCTGCAGCACGCGCCGCCGCAGCGTGTTCGACCGCGGCTCCAGAATCGCCCACAACCGCGCCCCCGCATAACGCGCCCGCAATGCCTTCAGCGTGCCCGCAATGGCCGTGGGATGATGCGCGAAGTCGTCAATGATGGTGATGCCGTTCACCTGCGCCTTAACTTCCAAGCGCCGCTTCACGCTCTTGAACGTCTTCAGCGCCGCCGCGATCTCCTCTTTCGAGATGCCGTAGCCGGCGGCCAGCGCCGCTGCCGCGGTTGCATTCCACACGTTGTATTCGCCCGCCAGCGGGAACTCAAGATCCGCCCAGGGTTGACCGTCGTGCAACACGGACCACGAAGTGCCGCCCGGCTCCAATTTCAGGTTCGTGATTCGCCAGTCCGCGCGCGGACCTGCGCCATAGCGCTCCACCGGGCAGAACGCCTTGCTCAAGCAGCGCTCGAGGCTGGCGCTTTCACTGGCGCGGTCAGTCATTCCATCGAAAGCCACAATCCGTCCCCGACGCGGAATCAGATTGACCAGACGCTTGAACGCGGTCTCGACAGCATCGAGATCTTTGTAGATATCGGCGTGATCGAACTCCACAGAAGTCAGGATCACTGCATCCGGAAAGTAATGCAGGAACTTCGGTCCCTTGTCGAAAAACGCCGTGTCGTACTCGTCGCCTTCCAGAATGAAATGTTTTCCCTGGCCCAGATGGAAGCTCGATCCAAAGTTTTCCGCAATCCCACCGATCAGAAACGAAGGCTGCATCCCCGCCGTGTGAAAAATCCACGCCAGCATCGAGGTCGTCGTGGTCTTTCCGTGCGTTCCCGCCACCACTAGCACTTCCTTGCCGCGCAGGAATTCATCATGCAGCAATTGCGGCAGCGAGCAGAATGGAATGCGCTGGTCGAGCACTTGCTCGAGTTCGGCATTTCCCCGCGAAATCGCATTGCCCACCACCACCAGATCGGGACGAGGCTCGAGATTCCGCGCATCAAAGGGCTGCGCCACCGGAATGCCGAGCTCCGCCAGAAAATCCGACATAGGAGGATAGGCCGCCGCGTCCGAGCCGGTCACGCGAAACCCGCGCTGCTTCAGCATCCCCGCCAGCGACGCCATCGCCGTGCCGCAAATGCCAATCAAATGAATGTGCTTGTTTCTGTCCATGCTTTTCTGCGCGAACTTCGCGTCCACTTCGCGTCCTTTGCGGTTAGCTGTTTTCCGCCGCCGTCACCGCCGCTTCCAGAATCTTCAAGCTCACCTGGCCGCCGCTCACCGTCAACCCAGCCCGCACGCCGATCGGCAGCGTGATATTGCCTGCCGTCACATGGCCCGACCGCACCCCATACGCCACGGGCACTCCCAACTCGCCCACAATGCGCAGACACTACTTCCTCGAGGCTGTATCCCTGATTTGCAGTCTGCAGGCAATCCCGCATTTCGCCAAACACAATTCCTCGCACTCCATCCAGCTTGCCGGCCAGCGTCAACTGCATCAGCATGCGGTCGATCTGATAAGGTTTCGCTGCCAAATCTTCAAGAAACAAAATCGTTCCTTCCGTCGAATCTCATAGGGCGTTCCCAGCGAAGCCACCAGGATCGAGAGGCAGCCGCCATAGAGAATTCCTTCGGCAGTGCCCTCCACCAATCCACTCACTCCAGAACCCGCGCCCAGATTGAGTTCCCAGGCCGCCGCGCCGGCCAGCGCAGCCTGCCAGGAAGCCAGGTCCACGCCATCTTCATGCGCCCAATCTTTCGCTACCATCGGTCCGTGGAAGGTCACCAAGCCTGCGGCATCTGCAAAATAAGTGAGCAGCGCGGTGATATCGCTATAGCCCACAAAAATCTTCGGATGAGCCTTGATCTTCTCCAAGGTCAGGGCTTCGAGCAGATAGTTCGCCCCGTAGCCGCCGCGCGCACAGACAATCGCCCGCACATCTTCGCGCGACAAACATTTCTTCCAATTCACGCGCCCGGCGCTCCACGGATCCCGCAAAGTAAAGATCCTGCTCAAAAATGGAATCGAAATAAAACGGCCGATAGCCCGCGCGCCGCAAGCCTTCGCAGCCAGCCTCCAGATCGGCGCGCTTGACGTTGCTGGCCGGCGCCACAATGCCGACCGTATCTCCCGGCCGAAGGGCAGGCGGCTTGATACGGGGAGTAGTTGAAGAAGACATGCGGCAAGACGCCTGTTTTGAAAGAGTGCGATCAACACATACCGGATTGCTAACGACTCAAGCGAAGCGAGCGGCCTAACTCAGAAAAAACTCTCCCCGGCACACCAGCCGCGCCACTCCACGCAAGAACACTAGTTTTCCTTCCTGGCGCACGGTCTGGATTCCACCCGGAGTATGTACCCGTACCGGCGATTCCGCCCTGCCCATCGCCATCGCAGCCACCGCCGATGCGCAAGAACCCGTCCCGGACGATTGCGTCTCTCCCACTCCACGTTCGAAGAAACGAGCCCTCATATCATGCTTTCCATCGACCACAACCATCTCAACGTTCACGCCCTGCTTAAACTGAGGGTTGCGCTGAATTTCCGCAGCCTGCGTCTGCCAGTTCTCGGCAAACTCCGGCGCGAACACCACATAGTGCGGATTCCCCATCGATACCGGAATCCCCCGCACGCCGCTCCCAACCGCCAGTTCCCCTCCCACGGCCGCCTCGCCCATTTCGACCTCGAACTCGTATTCCGATTCGCTCCGTCCCGTCCGCACGCAAGTCTTTAATCCAGCCCCGGTTTGGATCGTAATCTTCTCTTTTCCCTGCTCGGCGCAAACATACGCCGCCACACAGCGCGTGCCATTGCCGGAAATCTCCGCCTCGGAACCGTCGGCATTGATCAGCCGAATCTCTACCTCCGCCGACGCGTGCGGATACATCCACTCCACTCCATCTGCCCCCACCCCATCGTGCCGGTCGCACATGCGGCGCGTAAGCCCTGTCATGTCCGCAGGAGCCAGAGCGCCTTCGATGGTTGCCGCGTCGATCAGGAGAAAATCGTTCCCGCACGCGCTGGCCTTCACAAAGGGAATCACCACCCCCGATAGGCTCACTCCAATTCCACCGGCCCTAGCCAAGTCACGCCGCCCAGCACAGACGACGCCTTCAGTTCACGCAGCAACTCTTTCTGCTCACGATTCGAACCAGCGGCGTCAAACTGCAGCCGGACATGCTGGCTCGTGCTCCCACTCACAACGTTCTGCATCATGCGATGTCTATGCTCCAGGATGCGGTTAACCTCCAGCGTAATCTCTTCCACGCTCGCGCCCGTCACTTCGTAGGTGGTCAGCAGCGTCTTCAGGTTGAAGGTTAGCTCCAGGTGGCCCAGCGAAAACAGCGCGACCAAAACCACGCCTGTGGCAAAAATTGCGGTCAGGTAAAGGCCTCCGCCCGTGGCCATACCCACCGACGCCACCACAAACAGAGTCGAAGCCGTCGTCAGGCCACTCGTCAGCCCCCGCGTGTGCAAAATCGATCCAGCACCGATGAAACCAATACCGGGGATGATCTGCGCCGAAATGCGAGTGTGGTCACCGAGGTGTTCCACCGCGAGCACATCCGAAAGAATGGTGAACATTGCTGCGCCAAAACAGATGAACATATTCGTGCGCAGCCCCGCCGGCCGGTGTCTCAGTTCCCGCTCCAGCCCGATGATCCCGCCCAGTACGGCCGCCAATACTAAGCGGACCAGGGAAGTTGCGACAATCCCGCTCGCCATCTCTCCGTGCAGCAAATCGAAAATGTGTTGCCAGTTCATGGATGTGACTCTTTATCCGGGAAAGGCTTGAGATGGCCGAATTTTATCACTGGGGCGCGCCGACCTCAGCGAGTTCAGCGTTAACCTGCCTGATTACCGCGCCTGCTCTATCGGCTCACCCGTGTACGTCCTTGAAAAATCGTGGCCCGCGGTTGACCCGTGGTGTGGATCTCGACCAGCGCTTTCAAATGCCGATCTTCCGCCGCCCTCCATACGGGGTCGCCCTCGAACCCCACCACGTAATCCGCGTACGCCGCTGGATCGGCCAGCGCTCGCTCCCACAGTCCTTCGGGATCGACTGGCTGCTTCCACACTCGATGATTGCCTTCGTTGATGGCCCGCCGCAACGGAATTCCCGCCTGTTCCAAAGCCCCTGCGTGCTCCCCCAGGTACATGAGTAGGGTGGAGTCCGCCGGCAAAGATTTGAGCCAGCCCACCAGTTGCTCATCCAGCGCCACGCGCCCGCGCATGTTCATCGCAGCCTCGCGATAACAGATCGGGTCCGCGCGCCAGATCGCGGCATAGCTTGCACTCAACAGCGCGAAAACGCTCGCCATCACCACCACGTTTGCCCAACGGCTCCAGGAAACCTCACTGCGAATCTTGGTCGCAGCCTGCACAAGGAACGCAATCCCCAGCGGCACAAACACCGCGAACGCCGGAAGCAGTTGCAATCCGTAGCGTGCGTTGTACTGTGAAAATGGCCACCAAGTCGGCACGAAAATCGGCACGCTCCCGTAGGCTACCGATAATGCATAAAACGGCAGCGGGGCCCACAGCAACAGGGCAACCCGTCGACGCGCACTGAATCCCGCCAGCAGACTTCCTAGCAGCGCCAGCGCAAGCCATAGCCGTCCCAGCCAGTTCGCTTCACCCACATTCAGTTCCCCGGCCTTCAGAAAATACGAGCCACCGGCCAACAGATTCCCTTTTGCAGGATTCACCGTAGCGGTCTTTTGCTCGATCGCTTTTGCGGAGTAAGGACCGTTCGCGAATTCCAGCGGATTCCGATACACCACCGCGTTATACCCCAGCCAGAAAACGGGCCCAGCCACTGCGATCAAAACAAACCGAACCATTGCACCTCGCGCGCCTGGAATCGTAAACCTGGGGGTCCCATCCTCGCGCACTTTGCCAAGGCGGGAACCCAATACCAGAGCCACCACCACCAAAATCGCCGCCAGAAACCATCCGTCATACCGAGTCAAACACGCCGCGACCAGACACAACCCGCACTTTGTCAGTGATCGGCTTGCCTTTGCCCCACCTCGCGCGAACTCGGCGAAATACACTACGGCCCAGATGAAGAACGCTAGATACAACGACTCGCCCATCGCCGTAGCCTGCATGTACATCAGATTAGGATTTGCGCCGTAGGCCAGCGCCGCAGCCCACGCCCCAACCTTCGCGGCCCCATCCATTTCCCCGTCGCGGCCGAACGCCGCGCGCACCAGCCGGAATATTCCCAGAACTCCGAAAACGAATGCAGCCATCGACGGAATCGAGCCCCCCGAGCCGCTCTGCCACATCTGTTTCGACCCAATAAACGGTATGATCAGCAGATGCGGCAGCGGCAGCCACACCGTCCCCAACTGCAGCAGCCCGGGAGTCTTCGAGTCGAAGACGCGGCGCGCGATGTTGATGTGCGCCACGGCATCGCCGTACAGCAGCACATCCCCATGCCTGTAGTAGAAGAGAAAAGAGAATACCGAGACGAAGATCGCCAGCCACACCAGCCGCACGATCTCAATTTCGGAACGCGACCTCGGCGGCGGAGATTGCGGCTTCATTCGAGGTGGGTCAGTTCACGAAAAATCTGAAAGCGCGCGTCAATCTCTTCGCGGGTCAGCGACTGCAGCCGTTCCGTGCCAAAACTTTCCACCGCGAACGATCCCATCACTCCACCATAGAACAGCGCCCGCTTCAGCACTTCCCGGTTCAACTCTTCTTGCGACGCCACATAGCCCATGAATCCTCCGGCAAACGAATCGCCCGCTCCCGTGGGATCCTTCACCTCATCGATGGGCAAGGTCGGCGCGCGAAACGGATGACGCCCAATCCCGAATGCGCCTTCGCGAAAGAAAATCGTCGCCCCGTATTCGCCATGCTTGATCACCAGCGCTTGCGGCCCCATGGACAGCACCTTCTGTGCCGCGCGCGGCAGGTTCTTTTCATCCGCCAGCATCTTCGTTTCGGTATCGTTGATCAGCAACACGTTCACCAGCTTCAGGGTCTCCGCCAGTTCTTTACGCGCACCCTGGATCCAGTAATTCATGGTGTCGCATCCGGTAAGCCGTACCGCACGTCATCTTCCTGCGCACGTTGGCTTGCAACGTGGGCTGAATGTTCGCCAGAAACAGAAATTCAGTGTCCTCATACTCCTTCGGAATCCGCGGCTGGAACTTCTCAAACACGTTCAGATCAGTGAAGGTCGTCTTAGCCTCGCTCAGGTTGTCGGAATAGGAACCGCCCCAGCGAAACGTCTTTCCCGAGGCGCGCTCAATGCCGCGCGTGTCCACGCCGCGCTTTTTCAGAACGTTTTCATGCTCCGGGCTAAAATCCTCGCCCACCACGGCCACCATGCGCACCTGGGTGAAATAGCTGGCGGCCAGCGCAAAATAGGTCGCCGCCCCGCCCAAAATCCCCTTCACGCTGCCCGAAGGCGACGTGACGTCATCAAACGCAACGGAACCGACAACGACAATACTCATTCGTGGACGACTTCCCTTCCCGAAGTGTTCCTGCGCGCGCTTCGCGGCAGTTCTCAGCGACCTCCGCGATTCACTACTTCAGTTACTTCGCCTTTACATACTTCCCCACAATCAGCTTCAGCTTCTTCCGCGTCGTTGCCGGAATCTTGTTGTGGTCCGTCAAAATCGCGTGCGCCAGCGCCGATCCGCACTTGCACGAGCGCTCCCGCGGTATCGCCGCCACGGTCTCTCGCACCACTTTCGTCGCGTTCTCCGCATTCTTCAGCAGCACCGCCACAATCTGATCGACCGTCACCGAATCGTGATGCGGATGCCAGCAGTCATAATCCGTCACCATCGCCACCGTGACGTAGCAAATCTCCGCTTCCCGCGCCAGCTTCGCCTCCTGCAGGTTGGTCATGCCGATCACATCCATGCCCAGCCCGCGATACACATTCGACTCAGCCTTGGTAGAAAACTGCGGGCCTTCCATGCACAAATAAGTTCCTCCACGCTTGCCGGTGACGCCGATTTTATTGCATGCACTCTCCACCACGCTCGCCAGTTCTCCGCATACCGGATCGGCAAACGCAACGTGCGCCACCACACCGCCCCCGAAAAACGTGTCCACGCGATGCCGCGTGCGATCGAAGAACTGGTCCGGAATCACGAAATCCAGCGGCTTGTGTTCTTCCTTCAGCGACCCCACTGCGGAGACGGAAACAATCCTGTCCACTCCCAAGCTGCTTGAACCCGTGAATATTCGCGCGAAAATTCAGCTCGCTAGGAAGAATGCGATGCCCGCGACCATGCCGCGCCAGAAACGCCACCCTGCGCCCTTCCAGCGTGCCGCAAACGTAAGCGTCCGAAGGCGCGCCAAACGGAGTCTTCACTCGTACTTCCTTCACGTTGCTCAGCCCCGGCATGGCATAAAGCCCGCTGCCGCCTATAATTCCAATCTCCGCCTTTGCCACCCATCCTCCAGGAGTCGCGGCTACAGAAATCTTCCGCGCGTGGAAGCCAAACCCGCGATTATACAAGACCCTCGGTCAGCCGGAGCCTGCCCTGACCGCAGTGGAAGGGTGCCCTCTGTGGTTCAAGGTTTTCCAACCCGCTACAATCTGTGTATGCGATCCAGGGCCCTGGTCGTCCTCGTTCTCACTACATCTGCCCTGGCACAAAGCTCACCCAAGCTCGCGCCCCAGCCTGAATCGAAGTCCGTAACTGTTCCGATCAGGCTTGACCACAACCGCGTCATCATCGACGTGGACCTCCTGCTCCCCAATGGAACAACAAAGCAGGTTCATGCCTGGGTCGACAACGGAAATCCCGATCTTTACCTGTCGCGGCGACTGTTCGAAAGCAGCGGAGCCTCGCTTAGTTGCGATGGGCAGGTCTGCTCTGGCACTCCACCGGTGGAGATGAACATCGGTGGCATGACGATCACTCTTGGCGGACGAATTCCCGGAGTTGGGATCAAAGAAGCAAAGGTTCCAGCCGGTGGTGCTCCAATCGCTCCCGGGCTGGACGCCGATATCAACATTCCCTCCACGGTTCTGCGCAACTACGACGTGCTCATCAATTTTCCCGACCACCAACTCACCCTCGCCTCGTCCGGCAGCCTGAAGTTCAAGGGCGTAGCGACCAAGGTAATTGTCAACGCCGGGAACGGCCTTATCCAGGTCCCCAGCCAAATTGAAAACAAGAAATACGATCTTGCCCTCGACCTTGGCTCGTCCATCAGCTTTCTCGCAGAAGACCTCTTCGACAGACTCGCGGCTGCTCACCCCGGCTGGCCGCACATGACCGGCGCGGTCGGCCCCGCCAACCTGTGGGGATCAGAGGACGAGACAAAGGGGAAGCTGATGCGCGTGGACCGCCTGCAATTCGGTCCGCTCTTTCTGACCAATGTAGCTGTCGTCGACTTTCCCAAAGATCGGATGTCCGTCTTCCAAAAGCGAGCCGGCACTCCGACCGCCGGGCTACTCGGTGCGAACGCCCTGATCAACTACCGCGTCGGCCTCGACTACGCCCACTCTATCGTTTATTTCGATATCGGCCGATTGTTCAACTTTCCCGACTTCGATGTCATCGGCCTCATCCTTCGCCCCGAAGACGACGGCCGCTTCACCATCCTCGGCATCGCCGATTTCGACGGCAAACCCTCCGTGCCTGAAGTTCAGGCGGGCGATCAGCTCGTCGCCGTTGACGGTGTTCCCGTCTCCGGCTCGGCCCTAGGCCAAGTCTGGTCGATGCTCGGAGGCGAGCCCGGCAAAGAACGCAAGCTGACCGTTGAGCGCAACGGCAAGCAGTTTACCGTGGTCGCCAACGTGCAACATTTCTTGGGAGAAGCAGACGAAAACAACCAATCGAAAGGAAAGCTGCGCAAGAACTAACAAGAACGAACCGGAGACTTCGTCCTCAGTGTCCTCTGGGTTTTGGCTCAAGGCGTTTGTTTCGCCCCAAACACTTCCTTCTCCAACGTCTGAGTCGTAGCTGCGTCCAGGCTCTCGCTCACCAGCACGGTATCGCCCTGCTCCTCAATCACCACCGCGCCTTCCTCCGTAGTCCACAGGTGCCGCCCCTTCAGAACCTCGATTTTGTGCTGCGGATTCTCGAGCGACGATGGTCCCGACGAAGGATTCCCTACCTCCTCCGCCTTCTTGTACCGCTGCGCCAGCGACCGTGCATAAATCTCCGCAAACTCAGACGCCTTCTCGGCGCTCGACCACTGCGACACATAGAGCAACCCCAGCGGCGCCGCCGCGTCGTTCTTCGGACGCGCGGCATAGTAATACCCGCCTCGCCACTCCGGATACATCTCATCCGACAACTTTTTCCCCGCATACTGCTCGATCAGCACCGCGACATCAAACTCGCCCATGGCCCCGATGTCGAACTTCACGTAATCCTTGAAGTCGCGCTTGAATTCCGGCACGCGCATGGGTTCGATCTTCTCGCCTGACAAGTAGGTCTCAGGCTGCATGATCTCCCGCGTGGTGTGCGGAGGATTCGCCAGCATTCCGGCAAACGCTTTCTCGTTGCCGCCTTTCTCCATCACCTTGATCACGAATTTCATGCCATAGCTATAGGGGAAAGTCAGCGACTCTCTCAGGAAGATCGGAGCATCCTTGAAGACCTTCGAGTCGTCCGCTCCATTGGCCATCTGTGCTTCCATCGTTTCCACCAGGTCTGGAGAATTCGCAATCGTCCGCCCCACCGGCGCGAGTTCGTACTCCATCATCACCGTCTCAGCCTGTCCCTCGACCACGGCTTCGCGCGCGTCATCCATCTCGTCGTTCTCGATATCCTCGGGCGTAGGATCTTTTCTGATCTCGCCCAAATCCTTCTCGCCCTTCTTCATCCACTTGTCGAGACCGATCGTCTGATCCTGCAACGCATGCGTCAATTCGTGCGCCATTACCGGTTCCTGGTCTTCCATCGGAACCCAGTCCAGCAGATTCACCGTTTTTGTCTTCGGATCGTAGTAGCCTGCCACCTGCTCGCGCAGTAGCGCTACCAGCAGCTTCTCCAGATCAAAGTCGCGCGGTAACAGGCCGAACTTTTTCAGCACCAGCTCTGACCGCTGCAGCTTCTTCACGTCTTCGTCCTTCATGTGCTTGGTCAGATACGCGACCACTTCATCGCGGCTGGTCAGCCGGCGCTTGACCTGCTTTCTGATCGGCAGTCCCGTTTGCTTGCTGTCGAAGGCCAGAATCTCATCGACGGAGTGAAACAGCGCCTCCGCCTCCCGCGGTGTAATCTTGAATTCTTTCTCTTGGGTGGCAGGCGTTGGTGGGGCAGGTGCTGGGGTGGAGGGTTCTTGAGTGGGGGGGGCACTCTTGTCCGCCGGCTGTTGACTTTGATCTTGCCCAAGCTCAACCTGCGCAACCCACGTGAGACCTGCGCTCTTATCCGCGGAGCCCAACGCTTGCGGGCCGGCGCTGTCTGCCTGGCGCTCGGCCATCGCGCTCCGGATCGCCGCTTGGACTTGCCGCGAGCGGAACACCTCGCCGGTGCTGTGCCCCATCGGAATGGATGCGGCCCCGACGGGCAGCGCCAGACAAGCCGCGAAAAGAAAAACTCCAACCTTCACCATGCGGGCCTCTCCCGTCCCATGTTATCTCGTATAGGCTTCCAGCCAAGATGTGTTCAATCCGTACTCATCCGTGGCTGACCTTCTCCGCCACCCACTCCCCCGCCTCCCGCGTCCCCAGCGTTCCGCCAGTGTCCTGCGTGGTTTTCTTCTGCCGCACGGCTTCGAGCACGGCGGCTTCGATCTTCTCGGCTTCTTTCGCAAATCGCAAGTGCCCCAGCATCATGGCCGCGGTCAGAATCGCGCCAAACGGATTCGCCACATTCTTCCCCGCGATCGGCGGAGCGGAGCCGTGCACCGGCTCGAACATCGAGGTCTTGCCAGGATGAATATTGCCGCTGGCTGCCATGCCCAGGCCGCCCTGTAGTCCGGCGGCGAGGTCGGTGATGATGTCGCCAAACATGTTATTGGTCACGATCACATCGAAGGGCCGCGGATCGCGCACCATCTGCATGCACAGCGCGTCCACGTACATGTGCTGTGTGGCGATCTGCGGATGCTCGCGGCTTACTTCCTTGAACACGCGCTGCCACAAGCCGCCGGCATGCGTCATGGCATTCGACTTGTCACACATGAGTACGCGCCTGCGCGGAGAGCCGTCAAGTTTGGTGTTGCCCTCGCAATATTCGAACGCGTAACGGATGATGCGCTCCACACCCTTGCGCGTGTTGATGTCCTCTTGGATCGCGATCTCGTCGGGCGTTCCTTGTTTGAAAACTCCGCCCGCATCGGTGTAGACGCCTTCCGTGTTTTCACGGATAACAACAAAATCCACATCCTTAGGCTCCACGCCTTTCAGCGGACACAGCGCCGCGTCGAGCAGGCGCACCGGCCGTACGTTGGCGTAGAGATCCATTTTGAAGCGCATGCCGAGCAGGATGTCTTTGGCGTGGATGTTGGTGGGTACGCGGGGATCGCCGAAGGCGCCGGCGAGAATGGCATCGAAGTCGCGTGCAAGCATGGCGAAGCCGTCGGGAGCGACGGTCATCCCGTCGCGGAGATAGCGATCAGCACCCCAGTCGAATTCGCTCAACTCGACGTCGGCTCCCGATGCCTGAATCACTTTGAGAGCCTGGGGGATCACCTCTTGTCCAATCCCGTCTCCGGGAATGACGGCAATGCGTTTCTTGGAAGGCTTTGGCAGGTCCACGGCAGAAAGCTAACACAAGCCGAGCAGAATGAGTAGGTTGTGGTTACCGAAGTCGGCGTAAAGCCCCTGCCTTCAGGCCTGGGGATATAAGCCGACGGTTTTGTTCTTGCTTTTGCTCTTGGTTCCGGTATCTTAAGAGTGGCTAGGCGATAACCAAGCCGAGCCACCGTAAATGCTGCACTGTACCAAACGTCGCCTCGGGATACGTGGAGACGCTAAACGACTGCGGACAAGATGTAAGTCTGGCGATAGCCAGCAATCTTGGTTGAACCAGTTAAGGTCGCCGTGAGGCGACTAGAATCCCCCGCCTTCAGGCGTGGGGAGTATCAATATTCACGGCCAGCGACCCAGCAGAGCTCAGCGGGTGGCAATGCCCTGCAGTCGCCGATTCAAGCCCACCTATAAAATCCACGCTAGGCACCTAGGAAGCACATACCTCACAGATCGCGACCATGCGGCAATGATTTTCATAGCTCTTTGAGACGCATTGGTCAGGCGCGTAAAAGGTCGGACGCCCATCAGCAAATTTAGGTTTGCCGCTTACATAACTCGTAGAAATAGGCTGCGGGTGGGGCGAACCACTGCCACTGCCGGAGGATTCAGGAGCAAGGAAAATTCAAAACCGCCCACTACCCCCCCTTTTCCTGACAACTGGCAACTGGCCCCTGTTCGCTATAATTAATACTTCCATGTTTCGGACTCCACTCCAAGACGCGCTTTCTGCGCAACCCGGCAACGAAGCCCAACCCCTCCCGTTGGTGGAGTACCGCGGAGCCACGACGACAGCCCGCTTTAGGGATCCCCAAGTGGAGTTCGCGGCCCTGCTTGGCAGTTGCGGAATCTATGACCTGGGCTTCCGCGCGCGGATTTCGCTCACCGGCGGCGATCGCGTGCGCTGGCTGAACGGCATGGTTACGAACAACATTCGCGATCTGGCGGTGGGCCGCGGCGTGTATGCTTTCCTGCTTAACCCGCAGGGCCGCATCCTCGGCGACATGTTCGTCTACAACCAGGGCGAGGCGCTCATCGTCCAAACCGACCGCAGCCAGGTGGAGAAAATCGTCGCCACTTTCGACCATTACATCATCATGGACGACGTGGAACTGATGAATGCCAGCGAGAAGCAGACCGCCATCGGCTTGGCCGGACCTAAGGCGCGTGCCATCTTAAATAAGGCTGGAATTGAGGTTCCCAATCTGCAGCCCTTGCAGATGATCACGCCGCAATGCAACTGCGCATGCGAATGCGTGGAGTGCACGGTTGTGCGCGGGGAAGATGCGCAGCGGGAATCCTACGAAGTCTGGCTCGCACCTAAGGACGTTTACAAAACATGGCAGGCGCTGCTCGCCGCCGGGGGAACACCTGTGGGCAGCGAGGCGTTGGAGATGCAGCGCATCGTGGCCGGCATCCCGCGGTATGGAGTGGATATTCGCGAGCGCGACCTGCCCCAGGAAACCGAGCAGATGCGCGCCCTTAACTTCAACAAGGGCTGCTACGTGGGACAAGAGATTGTGGAGCGTATTCGTTCGCGCGGCAACGTGCATCGCAAATTTACCAATTTTGTGGTGGAAGGCGCGGCGGCAATCGCGGCGGGGGATACGATCGTCTTTGGAAAGCCCGGAGAAGGCGAAAAAGACGTGGGAGAAATCACCAGCGTAGCGAGGCTGCGCACACTGTCGGGCGAACAGACCGTTGCCCTGGGATACATTCGGCGTGAGGTGGGAGTGACGGGACGCGAGGTGACGATCAGAAACATCAAGGCTACCGTGGTTCAGTTGCCAGTCGAGAGTGTTGCGCTGGTTTGAGAATTGTTGATTGCTATGGTTGATTGTTGATTTGGAAGCCTCGGGGTGTTCCCCTCCGCGGGTAAGAGGAGTTTAATCGGCAATCAACAATCACAAATCAACCATTCCATTCAAAGTTCCTACGAAGTACGCAAAGAGAGCTAAAGGACACGACTTATGGCTGAGAAGAAACAAGAATCAGGTTTTACTGTAACCGACCGTCGCTTGTTCACCGAGGACGGAGAGTTGCGCAAAGATGCTCGCGAGGAAGTAGAGCCACGGAAGGCGGCGACGCCTCCCGTTCCGGTTCCAACCTCAGGTCAGACTGCGGCCAAGGAAACTGCACCCGCTGCCAACTCTGTGGCAACGTTTGCCGCAGAAGGAAACGATGCTGTGGGGGAAAGCATGCCCGCGGCCCCTACCGCGGCCGAGCAGCAGGCGCAGGCGGACGCTTACCGGGAATCCTCGCAAGAACTGGACTCGCGCGTGGGGCCCGGCGGCCGCTCCACCAAAGAGTTTGAGATGACCTTCGAGCGCTTCCTAGCGTCTTTGTACATGACGGCAATGCTGCAGTTGGGATTGATGCACGAGCAGGGCGGGCAGCCTCGCCTTGACATCATCGGTGCGCGCCAGACCATCGACACGCTCGCGCTGCTGACGGAAAAAACCAAGGGCAACCTGACTCCGACGGAAGAAGCCTTTCTGCAGAACAGCCTCTACGAAGTGCGCATGGCCTACGTGGAAGTAACCAACGCACTGTCGCGTCCGCCGCAGCCCGGAAATGCCACTGGAACCAGCGGACGATGACGGTCGCAGATCAACAGCAAAGCATGAAGGTTAGCGCATGAAGGCCACGCTGACGGTGCTGGGCAGCGGCACGTCGATGGGCGTGCCCACGCTGGGCTGCGACTGCGCGGTCTGCCATTCTAAAGACCCGCACGACCGGCGCACCCGTCCCTCGGTGATGATTGAATACGCTGGCAAAGTTGTTCTCATCGATACCTCGCCTGACTTTTACGCGCAGGCCATCCGCGAGGGGATTACGCGGGTGGATGCAGTTTTTTACACGCACACGCACGCCGACCACATCCTGGGGATCGACGATCTGCGCCCGCTCAGTTACCGTCACAAGCCCGCGAAGTTGCCACTCTACGCGCGCCCGGACGCCGCCGCCTTTCTGCGCAAGATGTTCAGCTACATCTTCGACGCCGATTACAAATACGGCGGCTTGCCACAACTCGAGTTGCGGCCGATTGACGGTCCAGTGGAGCTTTTTGGGGCGCGCTTCGAGCCGGTGTGGCTGCTCCATGGCGATGCTGAGATCTATGGCTTCCGCTTTGGGACCGCGGCGTATCTCACCGATCACAGCGAAATACCGGAAACGTCGTTCCGTCAGTTGGAAGGGCTGGAAATTCTTTTTCTGGACGCGCTGCGGCGCAAGCCGCATCCCACGCACTCTACGGTGGAGAATTCCCTGCGCATCGTGGAGCGGGTGAAGGCGAAGCGGGCGTTCTTTACGCACATTTGCCACGACTTGGCGCATGCGACGACCAACGCCACCCTGCCGCCGCATGTGCGGCTCGCTTATGACGGAATGAAACTCGACTTTGAGATTTGAGTCCCCGAGTTGGCGGAATGGTGGATGGTGGATTGCTGATGGAAAAGCCAACGGATTAGGCATGGTTTCCATCATCAACCATTGATTTCCCCGAATCTCCCATGCAGGTTTTTCACAAACTCGAAGATATTCCGGCGGGATTCGGGCCCTCGCTGGTGAGCGTGGGTAACTTTGACGGAGTTCACCGGGCGCACGCGCATGTGCTGGGCGAGATCGTGCGGCGGGCACGGCAGGACGGGGCCAAGGCTGTGGCCGTGACCTTTGAGCCGCATCCCGCGCGCATCCTGCGGCCGGACTCAGGACTGAAGCTGCTCACTCCAGTGCTGGAAAAACTTCGTTTGCTCCAAGCCACGGGCATTGATGCAGTGCTGATGCTGCCCTTTGGGCGTGATCTTTCGCTGATGACGCCGCGTCAGTTCGCCGAGCGCATCCTCAAGAAGAAACTGCACGCGCGGGAAGTGCATGAAGGCTACAACTTCCGCTTTGGGCACAAGGCTGCGGGCGACGTGACTCTGCTGGCGCAGTTCGGGGAGGAGATGGGCTTCGCAGTGAAGGTTTACTCGGAAGAGAAATTGCGCGGCGAGCCCGTCTCCAGCAGTCATATCCGGAGGTTGATCGGCGAGGGGCGGGTAAGCCGGGCGCGGCATCTGCTGGCGCGTCCGTTCTGCATTCTGGGCACGCCGGGGCGCGGGCGCGGCCTAGGATCGAAGTACACCGTTCCCACCATCAATCTGGCGCGCTATGAAGAACTTGTGCCCAAGGACGGCGTCTATATCACCTGGACGCGCGTCGGGACCGAGCGCTTTGATTCCGTCACCAACGTGGGCAATCGTCCGACGTTCGGGGCAGATTCGTTCGCCATTGAGACCCACCTGCTGAATTTTCATCCCATTGAACTGACGCCGGAGAGCGAAGTCGAGATCTGTTTTCTCGAACGGGTACGCGAGGAGATCAAGTTTCCGTCGGTGGAGGCGTTGCGCGAGCAGATCGCACGCGACGTCAAGAAGGCGCGGAGATATTTTCATCTGCTGCGACTAAGAACTCACGCACCGTCCGGTCCCAGCTAATGCGGCAGGTAACCTGCTTCCATGGGCAGTTTACCGTCCACGCGCACGACGTTGACGGTGCCGTCGACGGAGCGGACATCCACGAAGCCCACTGCGCCGGAGGTGGATTGGACAATCTTGAGTACATCCGCGTCTGAGTCCGCCATCATGATGGAATCCTTGTGAGCGGCGATCAGCGCCTTCCATTCGGCGGGACTCATCTTCATCAAGCGCTCCAACGTTTCTGTTTCGCCCTCGGAGTCCTTGTGCAGAACCACGACAACGGCCTTGCCGTCGGGCCACTTCTTGATCTCCGAGCGGAAGATTTTGGATAGGTGGACCGACGTGACATTGCCAACGTTGTTGTCCTTGTTGACGACGACCGCCATGTGGTGAGCAAAACAAGGTGTAAGCAACGTCAGGAGAAAAGCAAGAAGCGCTGCAACCCGCTGAAATCTCATAAGCACATCCAGCTTCTGAGCATCGTTAACTGAAGGTTACACGATGAGGCTAACCGAGAATCGCGGCCCGCGAAGTCAAAACATTGTAAAACGAAGGCCGGCATCAAGGGAGAAAACATCCGGCTTGGCTTCGCAATTGGGAATCGCAGTGCTGAAATCGGAAATTGACAATTCCTGGGCGCGCCGTACAATCCCGCCTGCATGACGATGGGCCCTATTCAACTCATCCGGCAGGCCACACCGGGGCAGCGGCGTACGCTGCTGGCGGCGGCACTTGGGTGGGGGCTCGATGCCTTCGACGCCATGCTCTACGCGCTGGTGCTGGCGTGGTTGATGCGCGATCTGGGCATGAGCAAGACGACGGCAGGGCTACTCGGCACTTTGACCCTGCTGGCTTCTGGCATGGGCGGGATTCTGTTTGGTTTTCTTGCCGACCGCATCGGGCGCAAGCGGGCGCTGATGGCGAGCATCCTGACCTATTCGGTGTGTTCATTCGCGTCGGGCCTGGCCACTAGCATTGCGATGCTGGCTGCGGCGCGCTTCGTGCTGGGCCTGGGCATGGGCGGCGAATGGAACACGGGCGCGACGTTGGTAGCCGAGAGCTGGCCGACCGAGTTCCGCGCCAAGGCACTTTCGATCGTGCAGAGTTCGTGGGCTTTCGGCTTTGCCGCCGCCGCGCTGGTGGCGGGGCCGCTGGCGCGCTACTACGGCTGGCGCGCCGTGTTCTTCGTGGGAATTCTGCCGGCACTCCTGACGTTGTGGATTCGGCGGGGCGTGCCGGAATCTGCCCTGTGGAAGGAGCGGGCGTCTCGGGGACAACCCAACGCCATTGGCAGTCTTGGCGATGCCGGCAGCGACCTGAGCAGTTACGTCCCTTGGACTCGATATAGTAGTTTTTGGGTGATCTTTCGGCCGCCATATGTGCGACATACGTTCGCACTGCTGCTGTTTAACTTCTGCGGCATGTTTGCCTGGTGGGGGCTGTTTACTTGGATGCCGCCTTACTTATCGCTTCCGGTCTCGCAAGGCGGGCGCGGTTTTGGGGTGATGGGAACAACCACGCTGCTGGTAGTGCTGAATCTGTTTGGAATGTTTCCCGGATATGCGAGTTTTGGCTGGGTGGCAGATTATCTTGGAAGACGCAAAGCATTCTTACTCTATAGCTTAACGGCAGCACTTCTGGTCCCCCTTTATGCTGCGGCACGCTCTCCGGGTGTGCTTATGGGATTGGGGACCTTAGTGGCGTTCTTCGGAACCGGGCTCTTCTCCGGTTCGGGAATCATGGGCAGCGAGATTTTCCCGACCAGCGTGCGGGCGCGTGGGCTGGGATTCACTTACAACGGAGCGCGGACGATGAGCTCAGTCGCGCCCTTGGTGATTGGGCGGGTGGGACAGATGAAAGGTTTGGGCTGGGCGTTTTATCTGTGTGCGGCTGGGTACCTGATGGCCGCGCTACTGACGACGCAATTGCCAGAGACGCGGGGAAAAAAGCTGGAGTGACGGACGGTTGGCACCCGTCACGCCAGTGGCCGGTGATCAGTCGCCCGTCTCCGCTGCTCCCGTTCAGAAGACCGGGGACGGTTTCCGCATTTAATCGATCGGTTCCACGACGACGGCTTCTTTTTCCCCGTTTGCAGCCGAAGGGCGCTGCACGATCACGATGGCCGCGAGCACCAAGACAATTCCCAGTGTCTGCATCGGGCGCAGCACTTCACCTAACAGCAAAGCGGCGAGAACGATGGAGAATACCGGCTCCAGACAACTGGCGATGATGGCGCGCGTGGGCTCGAGATGCTGTAGGCCGAGGAAGTAGAGCGAGAATGCTCCCAGGACCGAAATCATCGAGAAAACGAACAGGAACAGCCACTGCGCGGGTGCGTAGTGGGCGGCAACGATTTTCCAGGGAGGGTTGACGACCAGCCAGAAGGCAGCGGCCGCGGTGAGCGTCCAGACGAGCACGCGCCAGCGGTCGTGACGGACCAGGATGCGGTGTCCGCCGACGTTGTAAAAGGCGAAGGAAAACGAGGCCAGCAGCGCGGCCATGAGGCCATAGGAATCGAGGCGAAGAGCCCGTCCGTGATTTGATTCCGTTCCGACGATGCCGATCACCAGGGCAATGCCAGTAACCGCCAGCGCCACGGCAACCACTTTTTGCAGAGAAAACTTTTGCTGGCCGCAAACCACTACATAGAACAGGACCCAGACCGGAGCGGTATATTGCACGATGATGGCGGTGGCGACGTTCGTTCTTTGGATCGCGACGTAATAGAAGTAATTCGAGACGGCGACCCCGAGCGTACCCAGAAGGAAGCAGTATGCGAGATCGCGTGCGGGAAGCTTGATCCGCTGCCAGCCTTGTGAAGCAACCAGGAGAGGAAGCAGTACCAGCAGAGAGAATGTAGTGCGGGTCTGCGAAAGGATGAGGGGATCGATGGGACGTATCGCGGCGGCGCTCAACGGCAGCTTGCCGGTAAAAACGGCGCGGCCCAGCGCGGCGGAGACTCCCCACAGAAACGCCGCCGAGGCGATGAAGAAATAGCCGCGCAGAGGATGGGGGCTCGAACTTTGGTGATTTGGGTTTGGGATATTGACCCCTCGCGAATGGTTTCGATGATCAGGCAGCGGAGAGGAAGCGGTCAAGGCGCTCGGGATCGAAGCCTTCGATCGCATCGGCGCCGGCGGGGGCGAGAATCACAAGCGTAGGGGCGGTGCGGCAGGGGTAGGTTTCAAGCAATTCAGCGCGGGCGGCGGGGTCGCTGCTCAGGTTGCGCTCTTCGAATGCGATGCCTTTGGCTTCCAAACAAATCTTCATCCCTTCGCAGGGATGAAGAGGAGCGTCAGTCTTTCGATTTCGCGTTGAAAAGGGCTACCAGATTCTCCAGGGCAACCCCCGTCGCCCGTTCTGATAGCTTGGGGTCAAATCAAAGCCGAGGTGCTGTGGGACGCTTGGTTCTAAGAGTCCAGGTATTCGATCTCCGTCGTAATCTTCGCGGTTTTGTCGAGCATGGCTGAGACCGAACAGTATTTTTCTTTTGAGAGGCGGATTGCGTCCTCGACCGCCTTGCGAGACACTTTACCACCGACGCGATAGATCAGCTTAATTTGTGTGTAGACGGAGGGCGGCTCAGGGGCGCGCTCGGCTTCGGCGCGGACTTCGAGACTGGTAAACGGCTCGCGCTTCTTCTGCAGGATGGCGACGATGTCGTAGCCGGTGCAGCCGCAGAGGCCGATGAGAACCAGTTCCATGGGACTGTTCCCTGCCTCCTTGTCGCCATCCACGATGATCGAGTGACCGCTGTCGGCGATGCCATCGAACCGTCGCTTCTCGATCCAAGTAGCACGAGCGTCACTCATAAGGGTCCCTTCTTCTTCATGCTGGGTTCTCCTCAAGGCTCACGAGTGTAGTCTCCATGCGGGAACCAGCGAATCGTAATGCAGCAGTGAGCTTAACAAGACGTGGAACACGATGTAGATCGCCCAGATTGCGACATAGGCTACGAGCATCTTCCCCAGTTTCCTTAGAACGTACCACAGGAGTAAGAAATCCAGAGGAATCGGTGCGGCCACGACCGCCCATGGGGGTGCGCCTAAGCTTTCGACGCTGTAGCCGCATAAGCAGACGAAACAGCCGATCGCCAGTGAGGCAAAGACATGCATCTTCTTGTCAACCAAGTACATTCCCAATCCCCAGGACAGCGCGGTGAAGAAAACCGCGATATCAAGCAGGATGGGGGCGGGCAATGAGTTAAG
>CAVQNY010000047.1:0-79108 GCA_963714225.1 uncultured Acidobacteriaceae bacterium
TCATGTACATCGATGCCAACTACTGAACATCCGGTGATAGCGGCGATCCGCAGCGCAGGTCCCCCTGCTCCACAAGCGACATCGAGTAAGACTTTCGCGGGAGCAAGATCAAGCCATTCAAGAAACCGGTCTTGCTCATCTACAGTGAGCCAGCTATTCTGACCAATATCCTCGCCAAAACCTTCACGGCGGATTTCTGCGTAGAGTTCCGTTTGGAAGTTTTTGTAATTCGGATTGTAGTGACCAGCCGAAGGAAGTGGGTTCGATTTGGACATCTGAACACGTGCCCCAAACTTGGATAAAACACTGGCCTTCCGTGCTTTCAGCGGTGTACGGAATTGTACTCTTCTGGGCGAGCCAATGCCGACGCTGCTCGCGTTAACGCCTCGCTTGCGTAAGCGCCAATCCGAATACGCAAAGCACCGATAGCCTTCTGCCTCTGCGGCGTTCCATTGACCTTTATTCCTGTTCGACCTAACATTCCCGCGAATGGGCTCATCGTCCCAACTCGTGGGTCAGACTACCTCGCACTGCTGCATCGTCGAGAAGCTGAGCGGCGGGATGGAAAGACTTTCCCATATTAGTTGTGCGGGCGAGGATGGAGGCGCACGGGCATGACTAAGAGAAAACACGTCTCTCCGGAGGCTCTGGATGCGAGCTTGCTGCCCAAGCAGCGCAAGCCTATTCCACACGCATTCGTGCTTGATGCGATTTCCACACTATCGCCATACACGCGTCCGATGTTTGGCTGCCTTGCAATCTATGTAAAAGACAAAATCGTGTTGATCCTGCGGGACAAGCCTAAAAGCACTGCGGATAACGGAGTATGGCTCGCCACTACCCAAGAACACCACCAAAGCTTACGGCCTGAGTTCCCGAACATGCGGTCGATTCAAGTATTGGGTAAACCAGTAACGGGTTGGCAAGTCTTACCAGTCGATGCGCCTGACTTTGAATCAGCGGCACTCCGGGCATGCGAGCTTGTGCTGGCTGGAGACCCTCGGATTGGGAAAATTCCGGGAGCACGAACGTCGAAGTCCGGATCAAAAGCGACTGGAAGATCGTCGAAGCAGATCAAAACCTCGCAGAAACACGGGAGCACGATTAACTTCGACACCGTGCGAAAGATCGGCTTGGCGTTACACGGCGTGGAGGATGGCACAGCATACGGAGCCCCCGCGCTCAAGGTTCACGGAAAACTTTTGGCTTGTGTGCCTTCTCAGCATTCGGCTGAACCGGGTTCGCTCGCGGTTCGCGTCGGCTTCGATGACCGTGCTGAACTGCTCGCCGCCGCTCCCGACGCTTACTACATAACCGACCATTATCTCAACTACAACGCCGTGCTGGTTCGCCTGTCCCGGGTCACACCTGATGTCCTGCGGGACTTGCTCGGCATGGCTCACAAGTTTGTGACCGCGCTTGAGACACGCCGTTCGCCATCGCGCAGCCGACGCAAGCCTGTCTGATTCTGGCTGGCTTGCGAGCAATCCGAGAGAGCGATAGACCTTATATTGCTACGATAGGCATTGACGTTGGGGAGAGGAACCATGACCGTCGCATCCACTACGAGCGTTAACGTTAAGCAAGCAGTGCCGTTTTTCGGCGTAGCCAACATGGAAACGTCCCTGCGGTTCTATGTGGACGGGCTTGGGTTCAAAATGAAGCGCTGGTGGATTCCAGATCAGGCTGATGGTCATTACAAGCCCGACGGGAGGATTCGCTGGTGCTGGCTGGAGCTTGGCGAGGCTGCGATTATGCTGCAGGAGTTCTTGCCGGAACGCGAGCCGAAGGAAAAGCTGGGAATCGGAGTCCACGTCTGTTTTCAGTGCGAAGACGCACTGGCGCTCTATCGCGAGTTCAAATTGCACGGAATCCAGACACGGGAACGTCCATCTGTGGGAAACCGCTTGTGGGTTGTGCCGGTGTCTGATCCTGACGGCTATCGCATGGAGTTTTCGAGCCCGACTGACGCGCCAGAGGAAAGCGAACTAGCAGAATAGCAGCGGAAACATGGGAGGCGACGATGAAGCGAGACCGTGCGCTGAAAGTTGTATTGGTTGTGGTGGGCTTGCTGTTTACAGCGGGAGTCATTCCGCTGACGATGTTTTTCTCGCGAGAACCTGCGGTGCCAATGATAATGAGCATCTATGTCACACTAGGAATTTTCCTGCTGCTGGCGGTGCGTGACCCAGCGGCGAACCGCAGCCTGATCGCCTTCGGCGGATGGGCGAATCTTGCGCATGCTGCGGTCATGGGAGCGCAGGAATACCGGAATGTGATTGAACACCGAGAACTCGCGGGAGTGGTTGTGTTCGCAATCGTCGGTGTTGTGCTGGTCGCACTGGCTCCCGCAAGGCAATCAAGTGAACGGGTACCGGCAGTCGTGGCTCGATAGTCTGCCGGAGTAGCGTATGATCTTTTCGCGTCCAATTCTGACCGATGTCGGAGACGGAGTCAGCTTCACAATGCTAGGGACCACAATGCGTTTGATGGCCACGGGCGCCAATAGTGGAGGACGATTCACCGTGGGTGAGCAGGTTACGCCAGTTGGTTGGGGTCCGCCGCGTCACATCCACTCGCGTGAGGACGAGATTTTTTACGTTCTAGAAGGCACCTATGAGATGCACATCGGAGATGAGCGTCGGACGCTTTCCGCTGGTGCTTGTGTGATCCTGCCCCGCAACATTCCACACGGCTTTCGCAATGTGGCGTCCACGCCCAGTCGCTTGCTTTTCGTCATCACGCCCGGTGGATTGGACGAATACTTTCTAACCATCGCGAAGTCCTCGCCACCTCCCAACCCTGCCCAACTTGTCGAATTGGCGCGACCTTTTGGTCTGACTCTGCTGCCGCCCGGACAGTGAAGCTGGGTTGTGAAGCAAGATTTCTTCCGCAAGGCGCGATTACGCAACTGGCTCCCCTGAATCTGTCACGGCTTGCAATGGCAAACCTTCCGCATCATAGGGATGGCACGGTGTTGTCGCATGCTCTGCTGCGCTTTGGCGCGTGAACGCGCCGTCACAGATAAGGCACTTGCGCACATTCCGAGCGACGACAAGGAACACCTTGCCGATCTGGTCGGCGCGAGTGGGGTCCGCGCCTCGCTGAGCTTGTTCGTCAGTAGTCATGTCGATCAGCAATGAGTCACGAACGTATAAATTCATCACCAACGTGCCTCGGCCGGACTCGATAGCTAAATCAGCAACTTGAGTTGGCGGCGGTACGGACCCTTCATCACCAGCACGTGATCTGTTAACCAGTTTGCAAACAAGGCTGCGGGAAACACCCCATTTCTTGGCTACAGCCGTTAAGGTCATCCCGCTGAGTCGGTCTCGGACGATGGCTGCCCGGTCAAGATTCATTGGAGCGCGTCCGATCCGCACACCGTCGAGCTTCGCTCGACGCATGCCACCTAAGACCCGCTCGCGGATTAAGTCCGATTCCAGTTCGGCGATTGAGCCAATGAGCGTCAAGAACAGTCTTCCCATTGGTCCGCTCGTATCCACGTTTTCTCGCCGGGAGATGAAGACGACACCCAGATTGTCGAACTCGTCCATGACCTGAAGAAAGTGCTTCACACTTCGTGCGACTCGGTCGAACGCAGCGACGAGCACGACGGAGAATTTCTTCCGCCGCGCATCCGCGATGAGCGCGTCGAGACCGGGGCGTCGCGCTCTTTTCCCTGAGACTCCACTGTCTCGATACTCCTGCACGACCTCCAAACCACGCTGTGCCGCCAGCTCGCGCAGATCGTAGAGTTGTGACTCGACATGCTGATCGGCGGTGCTCACTCGAACGTATATAGCTGCTCTCTTCATTCGCTGGAATCCCCCTTTGCGGTTCCTTTGCTTTTGTCCTGAACAGAATTGGGTTTGTCTTCGTTAGCGCGTCGGCGCAGCCGATCCGCAGCCGCAAGGCAGATCGTTAATTCGGGAGCGAAAAGGTTCAACTTTGCCCCGACCTCATCGTCCAGCAGCCCTCCGATTTCGCAGTCGTTCAGCTTGCTTAGGCGCTTTGTCAGCTCACCTGCAATCAGTAAGGCGGCTGCGAAACGCTCCACCGGGTTCGTTGAGCACAATCGCTGCCGCTGCTGCTGAATTAGTTGGCGGATCGTCAGGTTCAGTCCCTCGCGGCGAATTCGGCGGTGTCGTGATCTATCCCCAGGGTCACCCATCCTTGGTTTCGCCCGATGTCATACACGCCGTGGGGTGTGACCTTGCCTTTTTGCTTATCTTCGAAATCGTGCACGCGAACCGATTCGGGTTTGCCCTTGGGGTGCCACTCCCGACCGCCGTTTTTAAAATCCCCCACCAGTTCCTTTTTCTTACTATCTATAGAGATCACGGGCTGACCCCGCTGTTGAAATTCCTGACACTGGCGATTGATGTATTGAAACTGCGCGTCCCGATCGGGATGCGAGGAACCTTCTCGGGTCTTGCGCAACCCTTGCATGCCATAACCCAATTCCTCGTACAGGATTTTGCTCACGCTGGTGAGGCTAAGTTGGTAGCCTTGGCGACCGAGTTCCGCCACAAGGTGAGGCAAGCTTTTCGAAACCCAGCGCAACGGCTTCATCGGATCTCCGCGCGTGGCCGGATCCACGATCTGCTCGATCACGCTGCGCAATTCCGGATGTTTCTCGAGGATCGACTTCCGGCCTCCCCCGGGGCGACGGTGCCGGCCTCCCTCAAGATCGCGGCTCGGGCTCGGCTGGGCTTGCAGTTCGCGCTTGCCTTGCAAGATGGTCTTAGGAGTGATGGCCAGGGCTTCGGCTATCGCCCGCACTCCTCCCCGCCCAAACGAAAGCGCTTCATTGGCCGCCCACAACCTCGTTCCTCGTTCTCCCAAATGCGGCTGCAGCCGCTCATATTTTTCTCGCACCACCTGTTTCCGTTCCTCCCGTACTTTCCAATACAGGCGCAGCTTCTCTTGTTTGCTGCCTCGCCAATCGTTGTGGGGCATCAGTGGGGGATCCTCCTTGCTGCAGGGTCTCCCAGTGTGCTTTATCACCAGACCGAGAAAATGTCCAGCCTAATCGTAGTGTGGGAACTTATTATGTAAGGTCCTTAGTCTTGGTATACGGGCGTTTTGGAAAAATCGTCCAGAAAGCAGAGTGCGTGTTACCGAATATTTCCTGCAAAACCAGAAAGTGACGTGCTGAACACAGTCGGTTCTATTGCAGCTTCGCGTACTCCGCCTTGGCTTCCTTCAGAATGGGGATGTCGGGGTCGGCGTCTTTCCAGAGAGCGATGCTCAGGCGAAGGTGTCCTTATAGGGGGAAATTCGTGTGGCCAAAGAGGTCCCCCCATGCGTGAGGCGGAGCGATAGCAAACGGCTAGGGCGCATGCCAATCGAGCGCGACGATTTCCTGCGTCCCGGTGTCCTTGAGAAGCAAGGGCGAGTCATCCGGGGCGAGGCCCAGCCAAAACCCGAAGTAGCCGGTCTGCTGGAAACCCATCAGGCTTGCCACCTGATCAATTTGTCGGTCCGTCACTTTAACCCGCATGACTCCCGGTTTCTCCGACCGGCCCAGCAGAAAATAAACGTATTGGCTGTCCCTCGACCAGCAAGGATATCCTGCTCTACTGACACTGGCTAACACGGACCACTTCTGCGTCGAGAAATCGAAAAGCATCAAGCTCTCCTGGGAAGTCGGCATGGCAATAAGATAGCGCCCATCGGGCGACCATCGAGGAGCGTACATGGCTTCGGAGCCGGGAATTTTGGAGATTTGGCCCGTCTTTCGGTTGAGGACAAGGATTGCTGCCTGGCTGGGGCGTCCCCAGCCGACGCCAAAGGCTATCGAGTCGCCATCGGGCGACCAAACGGGGTCACTCTGATTGCCGGGTGCATTGGGAGCCAATTCTACCGGCGTTCCCCCGTCAGCCGAAACCAAATGAATGCTGGAACCTTTCCCCGGCTGAGAAGACCAAAAGGCGATCTCCTTCCCGTCCGGCGACCAGCTAGGATTAAGGGCGTAAACGGGTGCCGAGCTGAGTTGGAGCTTTTCGCTTCCGTCCATTTTGCTTCGCCAGAGCACGCGGTCCGGGAAGGTAACATAGGCCACCCACTGCCCATCCTTCGAATACGCCACGTCTTGCGCGGAGATGCCGCCGAGATAGGGCAAGAATGCTTTGGTGCTCGCATAAAAACGCTCGAGCTCGCCCCGCGGCCGGTCGGCGGTGACATAAAGTTTCTTCCCGTCCTTACTGGGAATAGGCCAATTGTAATTGACCGCTCCGGCGGTTAGCTGGACAGGGTCCGGGTTTGTTTTGCGAAAGAAAGCCTTGGCCTCACGAACCGCCCAGACTTGCCCTCCGGACGAAAAAACGAAATATTTCCCATCCGAAGTCCACGCGCCGCAGCATTCACTATTAGCTTCATGCCAATCAGCGTGGAGGGGGTGGAGGCCCGCGCCGCCCACGGAAACTTGCCACAGGCGACTGAGCTGCGTTCTTGGGTCAAGGGCGCTGAAGCGAATCTCGAGTCCCTCCCGCGACCAAGCAGGCTGCTCTCCACTTACAAGCCCCGGTGCGGAAACGAGCTTGCTGGATTGCATCCCGTCGGCGTTGGCTATGTAAAGGTCGTCACCATTAGCGTAAACCAGCTTCTTCCCGTCCGGAGACCACGCCCCGCCGTGGCCCCTGGTGTCCGCCAGCCGACGTGCCGGGCCCCCCAGGACCGGCAAGGCCCAGAGTTGTCCCTCGCCAAAAAGCACGAGGTCCGCGACGAGAAGGTTTGAACCGTCGGGGGAAACACTCAGAAGAAACATGCGACGGGATGGGGCAGGAAGCGGGGCCACGTCTCCTCCAGCCGCGGATACCTGAGCCATACTAAACTCGTGCTCCCGTAGATAGACCCGCGCGCCATCGGTTCCCACCAAGGTCTTGGATTGCCCGTCGTCGGTTAGCTGGACATATCCCGAAACCGTAGGGGGCGGAAGCGGCGGCGAGAGCCAGTAGGCCAGCATCGCGATCAGGACGACGAGGACAGCGGAACCGCCGACCAGAACGCCTTTGTGCCGCCTCACCACGCTGATAACAAGCGCCCGGTCGCTCGAAATCTCGTCCGCTCGAAGCAGAGGTGCCCCGACGCCTGCGACGGCCTTAGTGGCTTGGCTGGGACCGCGCTCAGGAGTTACCACCGCAGCGCCAGCCTCGCCCTGCGCGCTCCGTCCCGAGCTGGTCTCGCGCTTCAGGCGCTTCAGGTCGGCGCAAAGCTCGGACGCAATCTGATAGCGCAGATCGCGGTCTTTCTCCAAAGCCTTGCTGATGATCCGTTCCAGCTCGGCGGGCACATCGGGATTCAGCCGCACCGCAGACGTGGGAGTGGCGTCCAGAATAGCCTTAAAGATGACTGCGGAACTCTCTCCACGGAAGGGCAACTGCCCCGTGGCCATCTCATATAGTACGACTCCAAACGAAAACAGATCAGTCCGGGCGTCCAACTCCTTCGCACGTGCCTGCTCAGGCGACATATAAGCGACAGTTCCCAGCGCATTGCCGGGATTCGTCAGATGTTCCTCTGATTCGATGGTCGGGGCGCTCATTGCAACGCTGTCCAGTCTGAGAGTGACTTTGGCTAGCCCGAAATCCAGAATCTTGGCGTGCCCGCGTTCGGTGATAAAGATGTTAGCTGGCTTGATGTCGCGATGAACAACGCCCTTTGCGTGCGCTGCATTCAGAGCGTCGGCAATTTCGATAGCGAGCGACAGAATCAGTTCGGTTTCCAGCGGACGCCCCGCAATCCGGTGCCTCAGCGTCATCCCGTCCAGAAACTCCATGGCGATGAAGGTTCGCCCATGCTGGTCGTCAATCTCGTAAATCGTGCAGATGTTGGGATGGTTCAGGGCGGAAGCAGCCTGCGCCTCGCGCTGGAAGCGGGTCAGAGACTGTGCATCTTTGGAAATCTCGTCCGAAAGGAACTTCAGGGCGACAAAGCGGTGCAGCTTCACGTCCTCGGCCTTGTAGACCACACCCATACCACCGCCGCCGAGCCTCTCAACGACGCGGTAGTGCGAGATGGTTTGGCCGATCATTGGAGGGCAATCTTAGGCTGGGTTAGATGCGCAGTCAATCAGGCCAGCCAGATTTCCCCTCGACGCACGGAAAGAGGCTGCGACTGTGTTTTAGTCGTCCAAGTCAGCGGTGGTCGGCGCCGGGTTATTGAACTCGCTATCGGTCTTCCGCTCGCTCAAGAGTGAACTCGGCATACGCCCCATCCATCATCAACTGGAGCATCGCGCCGACGCTCACATTCTGATTGCCTTTCTCGCCTATTGCTTACAGATCACCCTGAAGCAGCGCCTACTGCTGCACGCCCCAGGGTTGACGCCCTCGGCGGTGCTGGAGAAGCTGGCCGAAATCCAAATGATCGACGTCTGGATTCCCACGGTCGATCAACCATGGTTGATTCTGCCGCGCTACACGCAACCTTCCTCCGACACCAAGCTGCTCATCGAAAAGCTGAGATTGGAGTTGCCGAACCAGCCGCCACCGCGGCTTACTGCGCCAACAGAGGGAAACGAAATCGAGGTACAAACCATCCGCTAGCTGGGCCGTTTGTGGTGGAGACCTTTCAATGACCTCGACTGATTCCAAAGCGCTTAACTCGATCAGGAGTGTCCAACTGCGAAAGTTCGGCTAGTCCCATCACCCTCCTGTGCTTGCGGGTTACAGAATGTCAATCGTTGTCTGCGCTGTGCCGACCTGAGGGACAGAAAATGCCTCCAGGGCGCCGCTAGGGTACCCGCCCTTCGCCAAGAACGCGAAGGACTGGGCACCCCTCTCTGTGTTGGTGATGCCAGCGAGATCAAAAGCCTGGGCCACTCGCCGAAGACGGCGTCGGCGCTTTCGGGACCGCCAGCGGGACGCCAGCGCTACCGAGATCAGTTACTTTTTCTGGGATTCCTGTATCAGCACGAGATCGGTGGGGGAGTCTCCCCGGACCAGGGCCAGGCTTTTACCGTCGGGCGACCATTGATAGGAGTAGATTTTTAGCGAGGTAAAGTTGGTCAACTCCCGGCCGGGACCGCCGTCCAGCGGCTGTAGCCAGAGATTGTCCACGCTCTTTTCGCGGACGGGATACACGACGCCCTTGCCATCAGGACTGAAGCGGAGTTGCCCCTCATGCCGCGGATCATATTCCAACGTTCGCAAGAGCTCGCCGGAATCGAGAGACACTAAGGAGATGTTCGGCCTCTGGGCTTTGAAATCATAGGTGCCAAGCACAATCGTTTTTCCATCGCGGGCAATGTCATAAGCGGAGTTTGTCTCCGCATATTCCTTCGTAAATCGTTCCGGCTTGCCTCCGTCGATGGGTACCTTCATATATGCGGCAGCGGTGATATCTACGTAAAAAACGGTTTTCCCGTCGGGAGAGCACAGAGGGTACAGGTCTCTCTTGCCCTCGGTGAGGCGCCGCACTCCGGAGCCGTCCCCTTCGCTGCGCCAGATATTCACTGAGAGGGTTTTCAAAGTTGCCCGCACGAAGACAATGTGGCCGTCACCGCAGCCATAGGGCTGCATAGACCCTGATTCCTTCTCGTGGGCAACCTCAGCCTTGAGCCCGCCGCTCGAGTTGATAACACGAATGGACGCCTCTTGTTCTGCGACTAAATTTCCGTCGCTCGTCCACGAGACCACCGGCGCGGGGTCTCCCGACGTGACTTGTCTGGCGTCGGAGTAATCGGCCTTCTGTCCCGAACTCACATAGACATCGCGTACCGACTGGCGCAGAACGGTGGCTATGGTCGCACCGTCGGAGGAGACACTCAAGGTCGCGTAATCATTCGCGTCGGCAGTGATGGGACGAAACTTTCCGTCGGGATAGCCAATGAGTCCGATTTGCTGCCGGGCGAAGTTTGTTTCCGCAGCAAAAAAAATTACAGCCAGCGCTTTTCCATTGGGCAGCCACGACGCGTTGATCATACCTGTGTACAGCGGCTTGGATATTGTCTTCTGGTTACCTGTGATGGGATCAATCGAAATCAGTGTGCTGATGCTATTGCCAGTCTGATCGAACATTACACTGGCAATGGCCTTTCCATCCGGCGACCAGGCTGCATCCGCCGCCACGTTGGCCATGGGGCCGCTGAAAATGCTCTTTTCATTGCTGCCGTCGGCGTTGGCGACGATGAGATGGTATTGGCCGGGGTCAGGATCGTTGGCACGCACGAAAACGTAGCGCTGCCCGTCGGGCGAAAAACTGGGAGTCGTGTCCACATCCTTGACCAGCAGTTGCGGAGTCCCGCCCAGTACGGGGATACGGTATAGGTCGAAATCCCGAGAAGCCGGGCCATTGGCGAGTGGCGTGTGCGAATAGTAAATGTGACTGCCGTCGGGCGAGAAGCGTAGCGCGGAGTACTGTACGTGTTCCGGGGAAATGATCTGCACGTTGCTTTCGCTGGCCAGATGGCGCAGCCACAAGGACTCATTGCCCTCATTGTTGATCACGTAGGCCAGGTAATTGCCATCGGGAGACATGGCACCGATGCTCGCATTGTGGGTCCCGCTGATTCTGGTGATCTTGATGCTTTGAAACGGCTGGGTGCGGGCGGAGAAAACCAAGCTGTAAATGCCGAATCCGGCGGCGGCAACCAGGACCAATACGACAGCAATGATGATTCCCAGACCGGCCTTATGTTGGCGCGCAGCGGCGACAACGTCGGAGCCGCTGCTGGGGCGGTGCCCGGCGGCGGGAATGGTTGCGCTCGAAACCGCAACGTCTGCGGAATCGGTAACCTGGAGCCTTCCCGATTCAGTGTCGCGCCGAAGCCGCTTGAGGTCGCTTCTAACTTCGGCCGCGGATTGGTAGCGCAGATCGCGATCCTTCTCCAGCAGCTTGCTGATGATGTCTTCCAGCTTGGGCGGCACTGCAGGGTTCAGGCGTATTGGCGGAACCGGGGTTCGATTGAGGATACCGTCGAAGATGGTCGCTGAGGTTTCTCCCGGGAACGGCAATGCTCCGGTCGCCATCTCGTACAGTACTGTGCCGAATGAAAACAAATCGGTGCGGGAATCGAGATCCTTTCCCTTGGCCTGCTCCGGGGACATATAAGCGATGGTGCCCACCGCAGTGCCGGGACTGGTTAGGAATTCATGACTGTCAGAAACGGTGGCTGCTGTGGCTTCGATCGACAACGCTTTTGGCTCGACGGCAACCTTGGCCAGTCCGAAGTCGAGAATTTTGGAGTGTCCCCGCTTGGTGATAAAGATGTTCGCGGGCTTAATGTCACGATGAACAATGCCACCAGCGTGCGCCGCGTCCAGCGCATCAGCCACCTCGATCGACACAGTGAGCAGCGTCTCAATGTCTAACGGTCGTCCCGCGATGCGGTGCTTAAGAGTGATGCCGTCCAGAAACTCCATCACGATGAAGGTCTGGCCATCCTGCTCGTCGATTTCGTGAATGGTGCAGATGTTGGGATGGTTCAGGGCAGAAGCGGCCTTGGCTTCACGGCGAAAGCGGCTTAGGACTTGAGCATCTCTCGCCACTTCGTCGGGGAGGAACTTCAGCGCGACGAAGCGATCGAGTTTGGTGTCCTCGGCTTTGTATACGACGCCCATCCCGCCGCCGCCGAGCTTCTCGAGGATGCGATAGTGCGAGATGGTTTGGCCGATCATATGTCTTTGCTGACGCCGGTGCGCTCACTGCGAAGAACGCCTTATCTTAAGGATACGGTGAAGGGTCGTCAACGTGTCTGCAGTGTTGGGTATTGGCTCAGTTTGAATTCGTTCTCCTACGAGGCCCGTCATCCCGAAACCCGGCGTACTTCAGCCGCGTGAGGGATCTCCCATAGATACGGCCAGCGGGACGCCTGAAAAACGCTGCACTCAGGATGACCTCGAACTATCGGCTGAAAAATTCAAATTGAGCCGGAGACAAATTCAAGCACATTGACTTTTCTCATGACTGAGTTCCTTCGAATCCTATCTGATTTCATGATTTCTCCATTCTCTTGTAACGGTCTTCGGGCGGGCCGGTTGCCCTGCCTTCACGATATAGTCGAACGGCCGAACCGGAATTCGACAAATCCTCCTAGAAATTCTGCTTCTTCCGCGCTTTAGAACTATGCTTTGCGCCTGGTGATCTCAATATCCGCATCGGCTTCTGACGAGTCTTTTTTATTTCAACTGCCGAATCCGCTCTTGCAGGAATTGCCGCTCTGGTTCCTGTTGGGTCAGCGCCAGAGCTTTTTCATAAGAGGACCGAGCCTCGGCTGTCCTGCCGAGCCTGCGGTACATATCTGCACGGGCTGAATGCGCCAGGTAATAATTGGCCAATTCGCCATGTTCCAACACCGCATCGATATGCGTCAGACCGACCTCTGGACCATCGCGCATGGCAATTGCCACGGCACGATTGAGCTGTACAACCGGCGAAGGCTGAAGTCGTACCAATCGGTCGTAAAGCGCAACAATCTGCCGCCAGTCGGTCACAGCGACCGATTCCGCCTCCGCATGAACGGCCGCAATCGCAGCCTGCAGTGTGTAGGAACCGAAGCGGCGGGACTTCAGGGCTTTCTCCAGCAATGCCACTCCCTCCGCGATCTGCTCCCGGTTCCAGAGCGAGCGATCCTGGTTCTCCAGCAAAATCAGCTTTCCGGTCGGAGAGGTTCTCGCGGCGTGACGGGATTCCTGTAGCAACATCAGGGAAAGCAGCCCAATGACTTCCGGCTCTGGCCGGAGTTCGGTCAGCAACCGGCCCAGTCGAATCGCCTCGCCGGTTAGCTCGGCCCGCGTTACTTCCGCTCCCGCCGCAGCAGAGTAACCCTCATTAAAGACGAGATAGATGACCTGAAGCACCGCGCCCAGTCGCGCCGGCAATTCCTGCGGCGTCGGCACTTCGTACCGAATCGGTGTCTCTCGAATCTTTGCCTTGGCGCGCACAATGCGCTGCGCCAGCGTACGCGGAGTGATGAGGAACGCCTTTGCTATCTCCTCGGTGGTCAGCCCGCACACCTCACGCAAGGTGAGCGCAACGTGCGCCTCCGGCGCTAGAGAGGGATGACAGCAGGTAAAAATCAGGCGCAGCCGATCATCCTCAAAGCTGTCCTCTTCATTTTCATTGGATCTTTCCGCCGAACTCCATTGCGCTTCGAGATATCGCACGAGCTCGGCTTGAGACGCATCAAATCTTGCTCGTCGACGCAGAGTATCAATGGCTTTGAATCGGGCCGTCGAAATCAACCATGGTCGCGGGTTATCGGGTACTCCACTCCTCGGCCACAGGCTCAGCGCAGCCGCAAAGGCTTCGTGCATCGCCTCCTCGGCAAGATCAAAATCACCGAGCAAGCGGATCAGAGTTGCCAGGATTCGCCCCGAATCCACGCGATAAAGGGAGTCGAGCAATTCGCGTATCTGCTCGGTGGAACGCTCGGACATGACGACGACCTTAGCAAACTAGCTACCCCGAATCAATTTGGCAAACGGCGGATCGATGCAAAGTGCCCAGATCGTGACTCGAAATCTGGACAACAGAACGCTTCCTCGGTTGACTCGCCAATGCACCCTTTCGAGCTTCGCACAAGCTCAACATTACCGCGCTGCTCTCGAGTCACGAGCAATCCGGAAGTTGAACCACAAAAGCGAGACGGTCAGAATTAGGCTTCGAGGACTCGAGGCATTTATGAGATGGGTGTAATCTTTCTTGGCTCAGTTTCCGGTTTGCCGACACGGACTATCAGCCGCCGGGGTAATTTTCGGATGGACGATCCAGGAGCTATCGGCTCGACTCCATGTGCCGGTGCCAGGCTGCTCCAAACCTTGGACGTAAGAACGCCAGAAACGGCCCGATTTTCAGCTTAGTTCCAACGTGGGTTCAACACCGGCCATCAGGTCGGGTTTGCAGAGTTGAACCCACCGTTCCGTGCCCGTCTTCGGACATTGACGCACGGTGGAGTTTTTCTTGGTACATGTTCCGGTCGGTGAGATCAAGCACTTCGTCGAGCGTCTTGCCGTCGATCCACTCCGCCATGCCGATACTGAGGTTCACCGTAAAGTCATCAAGATGGCTCGATTGATTCCAATCGTTCAGGGAAGTCTCAATCCGGTCCACTACGGTGGCGGAGGAAGCCGCGTTGGTATTCGACAGCATGATCAGGAATTCATCGCCTCCGTAACGAACGGCAGCATCCGCACCTCGGATCGAGGCTTTGAGCAGCGTAGCGACCTCGGTAAGGACAAAGTCGCCGGTCAGGTGACCGAATCGAGTATTGACCTGTTTAAAGCGGTCCACGTCAATCAGTAGGAAAGTGAGAGGAGTGCCCAGGCGCCTTGCTTGGCCGATGAAACGGCTGGCCAGTTCTTCGAGTGAACGGCGATTATAGATTTCAGTCAGCGGATCGGTAAAAGACTGCAGGCGAATCAGCTCATTCTGCATCGCAGTCGAGATCGTCTTCTGCCGCAATTGCCGGAAATCGATGCGGCGGGAAACGATATAAGTATTGGCAAGGATCAGCAGCACGAGTAGACTGCACGCCAGTTCTTTCGACACGGTGATCTCAAAATGCAGACTGCCGCCCTTCAGGAAGGCGGCGGGCAGTAGAACGGCGAGCAGCCCGACTCCCACCAGGATCCCGGTGGCAGTCGCTATCAGCCACAACTCCCCGTCGCGCTTCTCCAGTTTTCTGAGTTCCCGATTGACATTCGCTAGAACGTTATCGGAATCATGGCCAGTGTGTAAGGCTTTTGTGGACGGTTTATCCACAGGCCGATTTCGGAGGCGAGGTTCGGGGGTGGCATGTAATTCCGCCTCAAGCCTGCGCTTTTCCTGGAACAGAGACACAAATTCTTCCGCTTGTCCCGCACCGGTTGGCAGTGCCGACAATTCGTCCAGTCGTTGGCTCAGAGTGCGAAGCCGGGTTTGCAGTTCAGCTTGTCCGGCGGTAGGCATAGCTAGGTCGGCTCAAGCGAAAATTTCGCTGTCCCATTGCAGGAGTCTAGCCTGGCAGGCAAGTGGCTGGGAACGTTACGAGGGTAATGAGTTAACTACGCGGCGGGCACAGCGAGTGCACGCCACGGAATCTCTTTGAGCTGCCAGAATTTCTGCACCTCTCGGCTTGGCTAACTAACAAGTTCTGAACGACTAGTGATTGGATCGTGCGAGGTGAGCCCCACCGCGGACCATCTCCTCCGGGCTCCGCTCCGAGACTTCACCAAATAAATCGGTTAAGACCCAAAAGCAAAACCCCTGTCCCATAAGCCATTCTTCGGCTCATGCCCAGAGGGTTTTGTTATGCCGATTTCTTCGGAGCCAGCCCTGTCGCATCGGCCTTGGGTATCGCCGTACCGGGCGCGACCCCGATCCGCCGAGTTTCACCACATCACGACCAACTTCACGGCTGCTGATACAAAACAAACAAGGAAAGCTTTTCGCAGCCAGGCCGGCGGCGGTCCACGTTGGAAAAGGAAATGCGACCGAAAAGCGACAAAACCAGGGATGCTAGGGGTCGACCGAGTCGGGGATCGTCGCTCTCAAACGATCCTAGCGCCAAATTTTTCTGAGAAAAACGAGTCCCGGCACAAGAAAGGGCAGGGGTGGAACGTGAACCTGAGGGCGCACTGAATTTTCCTGGAAGTTATGTCCCTGCGGCGACGGATGCGACGGTGATCGTTTCGCGGTTACAAGCGCCCACAATTCGGACTCGTTCTCCGGCCACTCGTTTCAACGCTGCCGGATCTCCTTCGAGAAGATAGGTCTGATCCCCATCGACGAGAGTGAACTTGGCTCCGTCGCGGACGCAGACGCGCGCGCAGTCGGTGGCGGTGGCGCCGATTTTGGCAGAGTGCCTGGCGAGACAGCGGGAACATGTCACCATGCCGACATAGGTTTGTTGGCGAGCAGAGGGCGGGGCTGCTGACTGCGGTGGCTCGGGGGTCGGTCCGGAGGCCACGACGGCGGCGCACACGATCGCGAGAGCGAGGCCAAATGCTACCCCGGCGCAAAGCGTGATGATCTCGATCCAGAAGCGATTTCTCTTCATGGCAAGCCTCCGGACAGCGGCCCTGACTGGGGCCTGAAATGGAAGATTGACCGAAGGGCGTACCAGTGTAGTCGCAATCGACATGCCATTCAGGTTGGCGGCACCTACAGTGCTGGCAAAGCTGGCTTTGTGCAAAGTGAGGCGAATAGCCCGGCAGGGCTTCCCCGGCTCCAACTGGGAAAAAAGTTCCCGCACCGGCAGTCGATTTGGAGGTTGTGCACCAAGTTCGTTCTGATGCTAGAACCGCAGATGCGTCGCAGACCCGAATTTGTGCGGCATGATGATTGCGCAAACCACATGGGATCCTCCGATTGTCCGGTGTCTTCACACCTGCGAATGTGACAATTAAGGGTTCCAGTCCCGAGTCGCCAGTGGTCTGCCTTGAGTGTTCCAAGCATGTACATAAGCGTGGAATATATGTACATCAAGGGGTATCCTCTTAATAGGGAAGGGGTACTTTCATGGCTGCGTTAAGGAATCGATCGCACAAGCACTTTCAGTTGGATTCCGTGAAAATCAAGCGCGCCCAAAAAGCTTTGCGAGCGAAAACCGAAACTGAGGCTATCGAGCGCGCGTTGGATTTAGCGATTGCCGAACACGAGAGCAACCGATTGGTTCTTGAAGCCAGTGAGCGTTTCATCAAGAGTGGCATTGACATCAAGGATGTATGCGGCACGCTGGGTGGTTAGATGCAGCCCGCCCTTTTCGACTCTTCCATTTACCTTACCGCACTGCGGCGAGGAGACGATGCGGCCCTGGCGCTCCGACGATTCGCTACGGATACGCCCCTTTGGCTCAGTGCCGTGGTGCTCGAAGAACTTTATGCCGGTGCCGCCGACCGCGAGCGTCAGGTTGTAGAGCGCCTGGAGCGAGATTTTGACAGGGCGAAGCGTATCCTGGTGCCGAATCTCAGCGACTGGACTCAAGCCGGCAGAGTGCTTGCTCGATTGGCGGCCAACTATCACCACGAACAGATCGGACAGAGCCGATTGACCAATGACGCACTGATCGCGATGAGCGCGGGGCGACTGGGCATCAGGGTGATCACAGCCAACGAACGAGACTTCAGCAGGCTCGCCGAGTTTTGCGCCTTCCAGTGGCAAGTGACCGCGCTTTAGCACGCGTCAGGCATCAGGAATTCTTGCCTGACGGATGGTCGGCATAACCCTTCCTTCACTACCCCTCGCCGGTTTAACCGGCTGCACAACAGACACCCAGGCAATCAAAGGAAAGCAAGCATTCGAAAGGGATGCTGAACCTTGAAAAAGCCTGTACCTTGACCGTTGATGTTATTCTCCTCCCAAACCATACCGCTGGAGGAGAATCCAACGCATGGGCAAACGCCGCGAACCGCGAATGCCGATTGAGTTGCCGCTGCGTATTTTCGGCACTGACGCCGGCGGAAAGATTTTCTCGGAAAACGTCACCACGATGGATGTGAGTCAGAACGGGGCCGGCCTACGCGGGATCCGTGCCCGCATCCAACTAGATGAAATCGTCGGAGTCATGCACGGGAGCAACAAAGTCCATTTTCGCGTGAAGTGGGTTGGCGAACCGGGCACTCCGAAACAAGGCCAAGTCGGGCTGCTCAACTTGACGCCGGAGAAGCCATTTTGGGGACTTACCCTGCCTTCCAGGGCATCGGACAATTTTCAGCTTGCAGGCAAGGAGCGGCGGAAATCTGTCCGGGTGAAGTGTTCGATTTCGGTTGAGTTGCATCCTGCCGGACAGCCGGTCATTCGGGCCAGAGCCTCGGACTTGAGCGTCGGGGGCTGTTTTGTCGAGATACCGATTCCATTGAAAGTAAATACCAGTCTTGAAATCGCGCTATGGCTGGGCGAAACCAAGCTGCGACTAAATGGCGAGGTCGCCAGCACTGCACCCGGATTCGGAAGTGGCATGCGCTTCGTCAACACCTCACAACAGGACCAGGAGCTACTGGAGCAGCACATCACAAGCATCGCTGATCTGCAACGGTCGTAGTACCAGCGGCGCATGAAGCGCGTCAAGGCACTGTGTGTTTTCGGCTCGCTTGCGGAACCCCGGTACAAGAGCGAGCATGATTCAGGATTCAAGGACGATGGGCGTTAACTAACTCCGGGGGTACTTCGAAAGAAGGAAATCCATGTCATCTGCTACGCCATAGCCGATCTTATGGCTGATGGTCCGCACACGATCTAACCTGGAGACCAGGTCATCCCGGCGGTCGGGCGATAGTGCGTTGGCGCACTTGAGCGCCTGCTCGAACATGCGCACCAGTGCATTGAAGTATCCCTCATCATCGGTGTAAATGTCGCTGCAGAACCCTGCGGCCCGCTCGCAGTAGAAAACCATCAACTCGGCAAGGCCCTCGGGATCGCCAACGGCCTTCTTGTAATCAGAAATGGCCTGCTTGGCTTGGGAGACAGAGGTGTCCTGCCTCCGGAACACATCAGGCCAAAGCCACCGATCGATGATTTTCTTGTACGGTTCCAGCACGTCCCCGCCCAAACCAAAGCGGGAATGAAGAAACATCTGATTGTCCTTGTGCGCACTGTAGAGATTCCGGATCAAGTCGAGCAACGCTGCACGGTCAAAATCCGCGAGTTTTGCTTTGACATCGGTCCAGGTGGGGTGCGATTTTGGTGGACGTTTGGTGTTTCCGGCCATGAGTGATTCGTCCTAACTCTACGCGGAATCGGAGAGGGATACCATCCGCTCCAGCGTCACGCGATAGTTCCACGGCATCCACTCGGCCGGGCTGGTCGCCAGTTTCTGGGCGTGGCGCTGCAACTCGGTCAGGTAATCGAAGGAGTTGGCGCCGCACATCTGACATTCATTGACTTGCCCTGCCCGTAGACCTAATATTCCAGTCCAATGATTGGCCAGACCATCTCACACTACCGTATCGTCGAGCAGCTCGGTGCGGGCGGGATGGGCGTTGTTTACAAAGCCGAAGATGTCGAACTCGGGCGTTTCGTCGCGCTGAAGTTTCTACCCCGCGATCTCGCGGGCGATCCACAGGCTCTCGAGCGCTTCCGCCGCGAGGCCCGTGCCGCATCCGCGCTCAACCATCCAAATATTTGCACGATCTACGAGATCGGCAAGCACGGCGAGCAATCCTATATCGCAATGGAGTATCTCGATGGCGTAACGCTGCGCGACCAGATCGCCGGCCGGCCAGTGGTAGTGGATACCTTGTTGACATTGGCCATCGAAATTGCCGAGGCTCTCGACGCGGCTCACTCCGCTGGCATCATTCATCGCGACATCAAGCCTGCCAATATCTTCATCACTAAGCGTGGCCATGCCAAAGTTCTTGATTTCGGCCTGGCAAAAGTCGTTCCCGGCTCCGTCCCATCCGGCCCGACCGAGG
The DNA here is from genome assembly GCA_963714225.1 of uncultured Acidobacteriaceae bacterium. Classification (GTDB taxonomy): domain Bacteria; phylum Acidobacteriota; class Terriglobia; order Terriglobales; family Acidobacteriaceae; genus Sulfotelmatobacter. The sequence continues at coordinate 19,341 of CAVQNY010000047.1, forward strand.
AAACGCAGTCTCTGGATAACGAACCGCAACTCACCAGCCCGGGCGCGACAGTCGGAACGGTGGCCTATATGTCGCCCGAGCAGGTTCGCGGTAAAGAACTTGATGCTCGTACGGACCTATTCTCTCTCGGCGGCGTACTGTACGAAATGGCGACCGGCCAGCTTCCCTTCCGCGGCGACACGTCGGGCGTGATATTCGATTCCATCCTGAATCGCGTCCCGACGCCTCCGGCCCGACTCAACGCCGATCTGCCGCCGAGATTGGAAGACATCATTCTCAAAGCTCTCGAAAAGGACCGCGATCTCCGCTATCGACAAGCCGCCGATATGCGGGCTGACCTTCAGCGGATCCGGCGCGATACGCAATCACAGGGTATCCCACTTCCCGGCGTTGAATCAGCCGCATTGCACGCACCGGGGCGCCCGCAGCAAGGCTCGCATAAAAAGCTCAGGTGGCTCGCCCTAGTCTCCATGGCTGCGATTCTGACCTCGGCCGGATTTTGGTTCTTCGGACGTCAACAGCGACAAGCATTTCGTACCTTCACCATTACTCGGGCCACCGAAACGGGCGACGTCAACGATGTCGCCATTTCCCCCGACGCCAACTACCTCGTGCATGTTGCGATCAAGGACAATAAGACCAGTCTCTGGTTGCGCCATGTCTCCACGAACAGCAACACACAGATTGTCTCTGCCTCCGACTCAGGGTACTCCGGCCTCACTTACTCTCCGGATGGCTCTTACATCTTTTTTATTCGCCGCGATGGCCAGACCCACATCCATGACCTTTTTCAGGTTGCAACGCTCGGAGGGGAACCGAAACTCTTGGTCCACAACGCAACCGGCACCGTTTCGTTCTCGCCGGATGGTCAGCGCATCGTGTTCGGCCGGGAAATCGCTTCCGGCAATTCCCTGGAGTTCATAACCGCCCCCCTAAGCGGAGGTCCGGAGCAGAGTCTGATCAAGGTTCCGTCGGGAATGACCATAAGGGACCCTCACCCCGCGTGGTCTCCCGATGGCAAAACCATCGTCGTTGCGGGTCAGGGCTCAACCGACACAAACACCGTCCTGCTCGCCGTCGACCCGTCGACGGGGCATCAGCGGGTACTTTTGAAAGCTGGAAAATATGTGGAAGATCCTACCTGGCTTCCGGACGGGAGCGGCCTGCTCCTGCGGTGGGTGGATACAGGAGTGATCCGGCAGATTGGTTTCGTTTCGTTCCCCGAGGGAATCTTCAGAAGGGTGACAAACGACTTAAACAGCTACCGCGGGCTGAGTATTTCGAAAGATGGCAAATCTCTCGCGACGGTGCTATCGGAAGGACACGCCATCATGAGCATTTACTCCGCCACGCGGCTCTCTGCACCGCCCTTGGCACAGTTCACGTCTCCGACAAATCAATGGTGGTGGAATTTCACCTGGACCAAAGACGATGCCATCATCGTGCAGCAGGAACCGAAGCTGGTCATTTTGCGTCAGGGCAGCGTGCCCGCCGACTTCTTGCTCACCGTCGCAGCCACTCCGTCCGCCTGTCCCGATGGCAGTGGAATTCTCTTCTTTACGCCCGACGTTCCTGGAATCGGCGCCGTGGATTCCAACGGAAACAACATCATCCGGATCACGTCGGGGGTGAATGACGTCAGCCCGATTTGTTCTCCCGATTCCAAGTCGGTTTATTACATGAGTTTGGCCGAATCCACGCCACGGATGATGAAGGTGTCGCTACACGGCGGTGCGCCGCAACCGTTGTCACACGTAACTCCGAGCGGATGGTTCGACCTTTCTCCGAATGGCAAGCTGCTGGCGGTTGACGGCTCCTCGGGAAACAATTCCGAACTGGCGATCATCTCCACCGACTCCGGTGAAACCGTTCGTGTATTCAAACCCGAGAAGCCAATGGCGGGGCCGAGCTTTCGCTTTACTCCCGATAACCGCGCGATCGCGTATCCAATCACGCAGGAAAAAGGACAGGCTCTATGGGAGCAACCGCTAGACGGTTCGTCGGGAAAGCTCCTCATCGCTCCTGACCCTGGGAGGATCCCCAATTTCCATTGGTCCCTCGACGGCTCAAAACTCGCCGTCATCCGTCACCATGTTACCAACGATGTCGCGCTTCTCCGGGACCAATCTCAGTAACGAGTGTCTCATCTCGCATTGCGTCATGCTCGGCGAGAGAAGAACTGATCAGGAACTTGGTGGACATTCGTCGCGGTGGATTGGCAGGACCAAGCAATTCATTCGACAGGCTGCCTGCATTTTCCCGGAATATTAGAACGGAATGTACAGGTCATCGCTGGCGGTGAATATGTCTGCAGTGGCTTTACAGTCGTCGAGTGGAGAGCTTGACACAAGGAGGGGAAACAAGCTGACTGGCGGGGCTGTTTGGCCCCGCCAGAATGGAGCATCAATACCAGTTGAACCCTGCGGCCCGCTCGCAGTAGAAAACCATCAACTCAGCAAGGCCCTCGGGATCGCCAACGGCCTTCTTGTAATCAGAAATGGCCTGCTTGGCTTGGGAAACAGAGGTGTCCTGCCTCCGGAACACATCAGGCCAAAGCCACCGATCGATGATTTTCTTGTACGGTTCCAGCACGTCCCCGCCCAAACCAAAGCGGGAATGAAGAAACATCTGATTGTCCTTGTGCGCACTGTAGAGATTCCGGATCAAGTCGAGCAACGCTGCACGGTCAAAATCCGCGAGTTTTGCTTTGACATCGGTCCAGGTGGGGTGCGATTTTGGTGGACGTTTGGTGTTTCCGGCCATGAGTGATTCGTCCTAACTCTACGCGGAATCGGAGAGGGATACCATCCGCTCCAGCGTCACGCGATAGTTCCACGGCATCCACTCGGCCGGGCTGGTCGCCAGTTTCTGGGCGTGGCGCTGCAACTCGGTCAGGTAATCGAAGGAGTTGGCGCCGCACATCTGACGGGTGTGAATCAAACTCATGAACAAGTCGCCCACCTTGACTCCGCGCAACGACTCGAACTCGATCACACATTCTCGCAGCATCGCTGAAGGTGGCGCGATCAGTTCGACGAATGCCGGCTTGCGTGCTTTTCGTCGGCGACGGGAAACTCCGCCGAGCCGTTTCTTCAGCCCTGTATAGTCCAGGCGTAACGGGTGCGCGACGGAATACACGCCGTGTTCCCGGGCCAGTTCGGCTGCGGCTTGCCACACCGAATCCGGCAGCTTCTTCCCCCGCGGTTGGGTGCTACGAATCTGATCCAGTTGGCGTTGTAACTGCGCGATTGGCGCTCGTGGAAGCCTATCGATTTCTATGGAAAAGTAGTCTTGAATCTCCTGGCCGCGGTCGCTCGGGAATCACTGCTGTGCTCATGCGGCTCGCCCTTGGCCGCTCCTCGGCGGCTCAACGAACCTAACAGGGCGAGCTAGCGCTCGTCACGCACGCTTGGCCGAAAACTCACAAGGCACTATGGACCCCTTCTCGGGATGGCCTGATGTCGTCTTCACCCGACGGAGTATCGTATCTCGGCTGGCGATCGTTCCCATCTGCTGCAGCAGACGCGCCTCTATCTGCAAGAGTCGGTAACGCTTGAAACCAGCAAGACTGATTAGGACGCTACCAGTTTTTGCTCCTGTCTCGCCTGCGGCAATCCGCCCAGAACATAACCGACTCGCCGCATCGGCATGGAATTGGACGACGGGGCTCAGGATGAGCCCGGTTCCAGGCCGATGTGATCGTTCACTGCATTGCGAAAGCGTTGTTTGCATCCCAGGTAACACTCTGTCGTTTGGACCGAAACGTGGCCAAGCAAGAATTGGATCTGCTCCAGTTCGCCACCAGCTTCGTGGCACAGCTTTGCGCACGTTCTTCTCTCATGCCGCATGCGGCACGAGCGCCGGACGTGCGCGAAACTGTGCCGCAAGTCCGGCGGGGATCTCGAACAGGTCCAATTTCTGCTGGGGCACTAGGGTTTTGAGCATCTGCGGCCACGCGCTAAGCGCCTCCTAAATTCTCTATGTCACAGCTTCCTGACGTGCGATGAGCGTGATGTTGCCGAAGCTTCATGTCATCGGCCGGACTATGTGGATTCATTTTCAGGCGCCCGCGGTTTAGCCATGGCAGCGACCGCCCCCACTTGACATAGTGCGGGCGCCCCGTAGGTAGGGTGAACATGCTGGGTCTGAGGCTGCGCAGGCCATCTCGCCAGCTTCCCCAGCCAGCCGTTCGCAAAAACCGCAAAACCAGCTTTCGTCTGAGGCGGATTACCTCCGGTTTGCCCGTCTCGCCCGCAAGCCGTGAGTGGCCATACCTGTTAAATGCGGAACGACATATTGACTATCTACAATAGGGAGGTGTAGACAGTCATAGTATGGGTAAACCAAACGATCTCGTCCAGGGCACACTCGATCTCCTCATCCTGAAGACCCTCTCCCTTGAGCCCAAGCACGGATGGGCCATCGCAAAACGCATTCAACAAATTTCAGGCGAGGTATTGCAAGTCCAACAGGGTTCCTTGTATCCGGCACTCCACAGGTTGGAACAGCAAGCCTTGATCAAGGCTAAATGGGCAGAGACTGAGACAGGACGACAGGCGAAATTCTATTCGCTTACAGCTGCAGGACGCGGACGCCTCCAAAAGGAACAAGCGCAATGGCACCGCTTGTCGGCGGCAATCGACCTTGTTGTTGAAGGCGCGTAGATGAAGATTCCGCGCTGGACAGAACGACTGCTCATCAAGCTGAGGACTCTCACGGACCGCACCCGTGCCACAAAGCGTCTCGAAGACGAACTTGAGTTTCACTTGGACCAGCAAACCACTGAAAACATAGCCAGCGGTATGTCTCGCAAGGAAGCTCGGGCGGCAGCCCTCCGTGCATTCGGGAATGTCGCGCTGCTCAAGGAACAGGCCCAGGAAAGCTGGGGATGGTCCTGGTACGATCATCTTGCGCAGGATTTGCGTTACGCGGTCCGTCAACTTTGGAGGATACCAGGGTTCGCTCTAACAGTAGTTCTGACCCTGGCGCTCGGCATCGGCGCCAATCTCGCGATCTTTCAACTCCTGTACGGAGCATTGTTTGCATCGCTGCCCATCGCGCGCCCTAATCAGATCTATTCTCTCCATGGGGTGAAATCTCCCTTCGACGCGCAATGGTTTTTCTCATACCCAGCCTATAAAAACCTCAGGCGTGCAACTGCGAATGTCGCTCCTGTGATTGCCCGCTCGAGTATCTCAGAGGGGAGCTTCCAGCCAATAGGCAGTTCCTCGGAACGAGCTAGTCTCCAACTCGTCTCCGATAATTTCTTCGACGTTCTTGGCCTCTCACCAGCCGGCGGCAGGTTCTTCGTTGCAACCGACGATGAGTCCGCGCAGACGCAATGGCCCGCCGTTCTCCGTCATGGCTACTGGATGCAATCGTTCGGTGGCGATCCCTCGGTGATTGGGAAACAAGGTGTCATTAACGGGGTCTCTGTGGTCATCGTCGGAGTCGCTCCTGAGCGTTTCTTGGGCGTGGTAGCAGGGACCGCCCCCGATCTTTGGCTGCCTCTCGCAGCACAAGCCACCGGGCATTTCTCGTCCTGGTTTGACTCCTTGGGGCCGGGCAGCGGGGTGAACATTCGCGCATCGTATTTGAACCAACCAGGCATCTTCTGGCTCTGGCTCTTGGCCCGTGTCCCGGATGAGGCCAAATCATCAGGCGTTGTACATTGGACGGAAGTCCTGCAGCCCGATTTTGCCGTGCTTGCGAATGCTTCCAAAGACGTCGGCAACCGGGATCAAATTCTGCGAAGCCGTGTCCAACTTGTTGCTGCGGCAACAGGCGAGGGCACGTTCAGAAAAGACTATGAACAACCTCTTGTTATCTTGATGGCCATGGCAGGACTTGTACTCTTAGTTGGCTGCGTGAACCTTGCGAACCTGCAACTGGCGCGCCTGCTGAGCCGTCAGCGTGATCTCGCCGTGCGTAGCTCGCTCGGAGCCAGTCGATGGAACCTGTTGCGCCAGCTCTTGGTCGAAAATCTTCTCCTCGCACATATCGGAGGGCTTCTCGCTTTGGTCATCAGTCAAACTTCGAGCTCTCTGTTATTGCGCTGGGCCTCCACAAGTGAAGGCGCCATCGCCCTTGACCTGCATATGAGATGGGAGCTGTTCGCCTTTTGCGCGGTTCTTCTCATTGCCGCTCTGACGGGCTTCAGTGTATTGCCGGCGCGGCTGATCTGCGGCGGCAACCTTACCGCTGCGATGAAGTCCAGAACGGGCTCATCCTCCCTTCAAGGAAGAAAGGCGCGCACGTGGTCGAGCCTTCTGTTGGGCGGGCAAGTCAGTTTCTCCGTGCTTCTGCTAGGTATGGCCGGGCTGTTTGCGCAAACCCTCGTGAATCTCAGCCGCAGGGATGCAGGGCTAGATCGCGACCACGTAGTTTCGGTTCATCTGGACTACGCGCACGCTCTTCATGAGAAGGATACTCTGCCCGACCCGTATAGCCGTATCGTTGAAAGGCTTAAAGAACTTCCTACCGTCAGGGATGCAGCGATCTCGATGTGCTCCATTCCCGGATGCGTCTGGAACACTGCCATCCACGTCTTTGGCCACCCGGAAATCCCGGAGAAGCAGCTGCACGGAGAAGAGAACCATGTTGGTCCCGGGTACTTCCACACGTTAGGGATTCCGATTCTGCAAGGTAGGGACTTCAATGAACGGGACCTGCCAGCCTCGCAACCCGTTGCCATCATCAACCATGCTTTCGCCCGGAAGCTTTTTGGGAATGAGAGTCCCCTGGGACACCGCATCGGCTATGAGCCTGCGCCTGGCGACGCGGAATACATGATCGTCGGAGAAGTCGCGGATGCGCGCGTCGACGATCTGCGCTCGCCTCCGCCTGCCGTCGCCTACTTTTCCCTTACTCAACGGCCGGCGTGGGCAGGGACCATCGAGGTTCGCGGCAGCGGGAATCTTGACCCGCTCTACTCTGCAATCCGCCATAGCTTGCTATCGCTTGATCCGAATCTTCCGATTACCGAGATCGTTCCCCTGGATGTCGAGTATGAGGGCAGCCTCTCTAGAGAGAAGCTCCTGGCACGGCTCACCGGCGTGTTTGGATTCTTGGCGGTGGGGCTCGCTGCCTTGGGTTTCTACGGACTGCTTTCGTTTAACGTTGCACGCCGCACGTCAGAAATCGGCATCCGCATCGCCATGGGAGCGACGCGCGCCGATGTCCACGCGCTCGTCTTGCGCCAAACGCTGGGGATTCTCGTCGTCGGGGTTATACCAGGAGTGATCCTTACGGAAGCGATGGGCTTTGAGGTAAGAAACCTTCTTTACGGCACCGGAACAATCAGTTTACTGCCTCTCTCGTTTGCCATAGGCGTCCTAACAGTCGTAGGCATTCTCGCGGCCCTTCGTCCAGCGCGCCGCGCCGCCTTCATCGATCCGGTTCAGGCCCTGCGGACCGAATAGCGAACACTGAGTGAGCATTGCACGCGACCCATTTTCGGATGTCGCTCTTCTCCCTGTTGGCTTTTTCTTTCTCATCTCACGGCCGTGCGCTAGAAAGTTACCCCGACGAAGGCCGATGTGTTGACCCTGTTGACCTAAGGTTCACACAGCTGGGGTCGTCGGCCAACCAGAAACTATGCTGATCTTTGCCGTACATCGCAACTCCGCTCATATACAAGAGACCCTGGGCAATGTAAGCAGCGGGTACGAGGTTCGCGGCGCTGGTGTCGTGCTGCACTTAAACTTAAATAGGTTTTTGCGCACTTTCGGTGCAAGCGAATCGGCGTACACCTTTTGCGAACCGGCGGATGAAGTTTTACCCGCGCACCATAACGTGATTTTCGATTACTGTTGCACCGTCTGCGTGACCGACGCCGAGCTCTCGGCGATGTTCGAGTCTCCATTGTAGGTTGCCGTGACCGTGGTTGAGCCCACGGGCAACGTGGAAGTTGTGAACGTGGCTTTGTGGTCGCTGAGTTGCGCCGTTCCCAGCACCGTCGTCCCCGCCGTGAAGGTCACTGGCCCGGTTGCCGTGACCGTCGGTGAGGTGATCGTGGCGGTGAAGGTTACCGCCTGACCTTGGGTTGATGGGTTTACTGATGAACTGAGCGTGGCCGCGCTTGTGGTTTCCCGTACTACCTGGTTCGCGATGGCGGAGACGCTGGGGCCGTTGTTCGTGTCTCCTACATATACGGCAAATAGCGGGTAGGCGTCGGCATTTAGGTTCGACCGGGTGAACGTGGCTACGCCGCTGGAGTTGAGCGTGGCGGTGCCGATGGAGTAGCTGCCCCAGTTGAAGTTCACTTTTCCTGTAGGCGTGGTTTTACCCGAAGTCGTCACCGTCGCGGTCCAGGTTACCTTTTGCCCGAAGATGGACGGGTTCAGGCTGGAGGCGAGAGATGTCGCGGTCGGGGATTGGCTACTGGTATCGACCACCTGCCGAAGCGCGGGCGAAGTGCTGCCGGTGAAGTTGGCGTCTCCAAGGTAGGCTGCTGAAATCGTGTGAATTCCCGATTTGAGAGTGGAGATCGTCAGAGAGGCAATGCCCCCGGTCAGGGGAGCCGTGCCGAGAACATTCAGGCCGTTATAGAAGATGACGGTTTCTGAGTCGGACGGAATTCCACCAATCGATGTCACAGTGGCCGTGAAGGTTATGGCTTGGCCGTAGGTAGAGGGATTCAGGTTGGAAACAAGAGCGGTGGAAGTGGCGGCTACGGGATTAAGGATTTTAGCCACGAAGGCGTCGGACTCCCCGGCATTGGCTGGCTGCAAGGGATTCTCGGTCGGGAAATCGGTGGAGTTGGTGGAGCCGGTGACGTAGGCGTTGCCCGTGCTGTCCACGGCGATGCCCCCGCCGCTGTCATTTCCGCTGCCGCCGAGGAAAGTGGAGTAAGCCAAGACCGACCCTGTGGGGCTGATCTTGGACACGAAGGCATCGGGTTGGTGATGGCCGCCGAACTTCTTCTGCAACGGACTCGCGGTTGGAAAATTAGGGGAGAGAGTCCAGCCGGTAACGTACGCACTACTCGTGCTGTCCACGGCAATACTGTTGCCTTGATCCCAATCGAGGCCACCGAGGTAGGTAGAGTAAACCAGAGCCGACCCTGTAGAGTTGATCTTGACGACGAATGCGTCGTATAGGCCTCCGTTGGCCGTCTGGAAGGCGCCCGGTGTGGTCGGAAAGTCAGACGACAGGGACTGGCCCGTGAGGTATACGTTGCCGGTTCCGTCCACGGCGATGGCATTGGTCCAATCATCCTTGCTGCCGCCCAGATAAGTGGAGTAAACCAACGCTGATCCGGTCGGGTTGATCTTGGTCACGTAGGCGTTGACAGCGCCGGCATTGGACGACTGCAAAGGATTCAAGGTCGGGAAGTCGGTTGAGCCTGTGTCTCCGGTGACGTAGGCGTTGCCCGCGTCGTCCGCGGCAATAGCCCCGGCGAAGGCATCGTCGATACCGCTGCCGCCCAGATAGGTGGAGTATATGAAAGCCGATCCCGTGGGGTTGATCTTGGCCACGAATGCGTCCCAGCAGCCGGTGCTACTGCCGCAGACCCTCTGAAAAGCACCGGGTGTCGTCGGGAAGTCGGTGGATAGGGTCTGGCCGGTAACGTAAGCGTTGCCCGTGCGGTCCACCGCGATTTGGGAGCCAAATTCCTGACTGCTGCCACCCAAATATGAGGAGTACAGCAAAGCGGATCCCGAGGGGTTGATCTTGGCGACGAAGGCGTCGGAGGGGCCGCCGCCGAAAGTCGGTTGCAAGGCGTTCATGGTCGGAAAATCAGTGGAGTTGGTGGAGCCGATGATGTATGCGTCGCCAGAGTTGTCCACTGCGATGCCAGCTCCCCAGCTTGCATCGCTACCGCCAAGATAGGTCGAGTAAACCAAAGCGGATCCTTCAGGGTTGATTTTGGCCACGAAGGCGTCGTATGCATCCCCGGTCGTCTGGAGCGCACCCGGCGTGACGGGAAAATTGGTGGAGTTTGTTTGGCCGGTGACGTAAGCGTTGCCCGCGCTGTCCACTGCGATGCCGCTGCCATAGTCATTACTGCTGCCGCCTAGATAGGTCGAATAGACCAGCGGATCGATGTACAGCGGTCGGCTTGCGTCATATTTTGCCAGCTCGAACGTCACGCGATTCGCAGCGGTGATGGCATAATGTGCCGCGATCTCCTGCCGCGCTCCATCCTTCTCCTGATACACGACCGGCTTGTGCCAGCGAATTTCACCTTCGCTCATCTTTAGGATTAACTCTCCGTGCCCATCCTGGCGAATCCGCTTCGCGCCGCGAACGTCGAACGCGATGCGGTGCGGGTCCGCTCCTGGCGCGACGATGAAGTCATATTCAAGCTGCCGCTGGTTGCCGTAGTAAACCAGATCGATGCCGGAATAAACTCCCTCGTACTTTACCTTCGCGTAGGTTGGGACATTCGTCCGCCACTTGGTAGGGTCGTTGCCGATGAAGCAGTTGGTGGTGCCAGCCAGTTCGTCCACGCCAGTGGCCTTGGCCGCGGAATTGGCATTACGGAGCTTCATTCGCAGCACGCTGCCGGTTGCGGGGGCGGCCGCGACGGACTCCGGAGCATCACCGGTAGCTTGAATCTTCGTCTTGCGGGTGTTCGGCATCGTGCCTCGCAACGCGAGCACGGCCTCATCCTCAGTGAGAAAAAGTGAGTAGCCGCCGGTGCGGGACAGAAACTTCACGCGGCCGTCGGCTTGCCCGTGGTTCGCCTCGAAGCTCAAGGGAAGCTTGCCGTAGCTGTCGAGAACCTTGGCTTGAACTGCCGGCATGGCGACCGCGGAAGACTTCGTGGAGGGCTGGCCTTTATCCGCTTGCTGAGCTAGGGCGGCGGGAGCAATCAGGACGGTGAGAACTGCGAGGAACGGAACAGGGCCGGGAATACGGATCTTCATTCTTAGGGTACGCTGGCTGGTCATGGACGACCTCCTTAGCTGCGGAAAGTCCGAGGACTAATCAATTCGTAGGAAATGCGCTTCGAGACGGTTTACAGGCCGACGGAGGCCTCAGGCCTCCTCATCTGGCGGGGCCAAGCCGTTGCACCTGAAATCCTGAGAGCCCAGCTTGCGGGTGTGCAGGATTACAGAGGGGGTAGGTCTTTTACGGGTGAAACTTATAGCACTGGGTGGAAACAGCAAGCTCTGCCTCGATTCTGCTTGAAGAGTATGCGAACTATCTGCGCGAAGTGCGTGGACTCGCTGAGGACACTGTTTCACACCGCCGGCATGCAGCACAGTGCTTTCTCCGGCACTTGGACGAAGAGGGGATCAAGCTCAAGAAGATCCATCTCAGCCATCTCGGATGCTATATCACCAGAGCTGGCAAACGTTTGAGCCGGACAAGCCACGAGGTCAGCGCGCTGAGGGTATTCCTTCGATTCCTAGCCATAGACGGGAGGATTCGCGCCGGGCTGGACGGCCAGATTGATAGGCCGCGCCTATACGACTCGAGCAACTACCACGCGCTCTCCCCTGGGAGACGGTCAGTGCCCTTCTGCGATCCATTGACAGAACTTCGGCGATGGGACTCCGCGATTATGCGATTTTTCTGTTGATTGCCACTCATGGATTGCGTACCGGCGAGGTGGTAACCATCGCCCTCGATGACATTCACTGGAGACAAAGCTGTTTGCGAATCCATCGACACAAGACCTCATCTTCCTAGCCGCTCACGATTGAGTTGCCGCTGCGTATTTTCGGCACTGACGCCGGCGGAAAGATTTTCTCGGAAAACGTCACCACGATGGATGTGAGTCAGAACGGGGCCGGCCTACGCGGGATCCGTGCCCGCATCCCACTAGATGAAATCGTCGGAGTCATGCACGGGACCAACAAAGTCCATTTTCGCGTGAAGTGGGTTGGCGAACCGGGCACTCCGAAACAAGGCCAAGTCGGGCTGCTCAACTTGACGCCGGAGAAGCCATTTTGGGGACTTACCCTGCCTTCTAGGGCATCGGACAATTTCAGTTAGTCGGCAAGGATCGGCGGAAATCTGTCCGGGTGAAGTGTTCGATTTCGGTTGAGTTGCATCCTGCCGGACAGCCGGTCATTCGGGCCAGAGCCTCGGACTTGAGCGTCGGGGGCTGTTTTGTCGAGATACCGATTCCATTGAAAGTGGATACCAGTCTTGAAATCGCGCTGTGGCTAGGCGAAACCAAGCTGCGACTAAATGGCGAGGTCGCCAGCACTGCACCCGGATTCGGAAGTGGCATGCGCTTCGTCAACACCTCACAACAGGACCAGGAGCTATTGGAGCGGCACATCACAAGCATCGCTGATCTGCAACGGTCGGAGTACCAGCGGCGCATGAAGCGCGTCAAGGCACTATGTACTCTGGTAGCGTCCTAATCAGTCTTGCTGGTTTCAAGCGTTACCGGCTTTCACGAGTTCGAGAGAGAAGGGTCCAAATACCTCCATCGTTTTGTAGAACGGCCAAAAGAGAAGGGCAAGTAGCGCATCGCGAAGCGAACTCGGATTAGCCAGAAAATCATCAATATACGAGTGGCAGGAAAGCCGGGATAAAAGAACCTATTTCTGGCGCCCGACCGTGAGTTCCATAAACTTCCGGGCAGGCTGGGAATCAATTGCAATTTCGGTTAATTCGGTCCACTCACCCTTTTCGTTTATGCGCAACACAGAGCTAGTGTTTATCTCGCCCAATGTGAAGCCCCACGTGATCCCTTTGCCGTTTTCGCTCAGCTTCAAGTCGGTTTCTAAATAGCGCCCGTCGTTATATGCGCGCATGCGGTAGGTTCCGGTCGCATCATCGTAAGAAACGATCCCGAGTGCCTGGAGCGCGACCTTGCCATCGATTTTGGTCCTCCCGATACCCTCGATGATGAGGATCAAACCGTCGAGCTTGTACTGAGCTTCCTCGGTCTGGATTAATTCCAGCGGCTCACCAGGTAGACGCAGAACGTGAGCTTCCCCGGACCACTTTCCTACCAGAAAATCGAGCTTCTTCAACGCTGCGCGCTGCGCTTCAGTATCCGGTGCTCGGGGTTGCTGAGCCATGCAGGGGGCCAATAATGCCATGCAGACAAGAAGCGACCCTACTAGCATATCGAAAAGTGTGCGTCGGCGCGAGTGTGGCATCAGGCTGAAGTCCAGTTGTTGACGTTATATCGCTCATTTGACCGGATCGTGAGTCGCATTCTTCCCTCCCTTAGATTCTTAGTCGCCCTGGTGTTCTTCCGTGGCGCGCTATAATCGCCGTTCCCCAGTTGTGCTGGCCTGCTCCTTCCATCGTTGAACGTTCACACCCATCACTATGAGCCAGAACTCCAGCGGTATTTCCCCGATTGCGGAGGCGGTGGCGATGAAGGGCCACAGACGGTTGGCGAGCGGCGGTGACAGATAGGTCACCCAACCCAAACCACTGATCGCCACCAGCACTCCTAGAATTCGAGGCAGGAAGGTCGACCGGAAAATGAGGTATCCGACCAGGATGCACCAGAACCCGAAGAATACCAGATAGATGTCGAAGGCGTAGGTATTCAATTTCACAAACATGAGCGCTAGCGCCTGCAACTGTTCCGCCGAAAATGGGCTCAGGGAGCTACCGCCTTGCAAGATGAGCAAGGGGGCGAGATAAAAGAGGCTGGTGATAGCCTGAATAGCGCATCCCACGAGAATGACAAACGCTGCGAGTAAAGAGAGGCTCCGGTTCACAGGTTTAAGCAACTCATGCATGAGAAGCGCCCAAGCGATATGGCACATAACCCCAATGAGCAAGGATGTGAATCCCAACCAAAGTAACCGCTCGTGTCCCAGGATATTGGCCGCTGTAGCCGCGGCGTTGCCCGAGACAACAAGCCTGCCGAGAATGAACACCCCGGGAGATGCTGCCGTCACCGCTTCGAGCAGTTGAAAGACACCGGCCATCCTGGCCTTAAAACCCGGTGACGCTTCCCCCAACCGGCCGGTCAATATAGCCGGGCTCATACTCTTTCTCCTTATTTGAGCGATTGAGTCGAGGTGCATGGCGCTCTTGAGTGCGAGCCTACACAACGGCTGCCGATACCCGCTCGGCTGACTGCTTCGCCCGAGCCAGCACGATCAGGGCTACGCCGATGACAACGAGGGCAGCCGAGCCGTAAAAATCCTCCGGGTGCGTCCGCGTCAGGAATGCCTGCAACGCCATAACCGTGGCGTGAGCAAAGCTCGACCATGCTGCAAAGGCGATCAGACTGCGATTTGCCGATGGGTTACGGACTGCTATCAGCAGGAAAATCCCGAGTGTGACATAGAGACTGAGCATCATCGCATCGGTGTTTCCGCACTTATGCGGCTGCCGTAAACACATCGTCAATGGATAAATCCCAGCCGAAAAAACCAATCCCACCAACACGAGTAGAACCTTCAGCGCCCGTTCTCGAATCATGGTGCCCTCCTCGTAAATCACGCAGTGTGGAAAAGAGGGTCTCAGCAGCCTGGCTAGGGCCGCAGGATCAAAAGCCGCTTGATTTTCCTGCAACGCCTGCGGCGCGAACCACTTCGTTCGCACCGGCTCCGAGATCGCTGCCACAATAGGGACAGAACTTGTCGCCGGCATGCACGGGGCGCTGGCAGTTGAGGCACACGGGATTCAGGCGATATCGACATCCGGGGCAAAAGCCAAACCCGGGCTCGAGGGACGCGCCGCATTGCGGGCAGGTCGCGATGCGTGGCTTCCGCAGTACGAAATACAACACGATGCCGAGGGCGTTGGGGATGAAGATCGCGAGCAGCGTCCAAGCAAGGCGGCTCATTCCGCGGCGGCCGGCGTCACGGTTCACATACCCGATCAGCAGGATGTAACACCCCAGGGCAGTTCCTCCAACGATTGCCAGCGGCACCATTACCGCCAACGGAAAGGGCGGTTTGCCGGAGAGAGTGGCGTTGACCACCGCCGCAATAGCCGCTAAGTAGCCGAGGATTACGAAAAGGAAAGCCCACGGCGAAATAATGCGGATTTCATCCATAAAGCGCGTCGAAGTTTCGTTTTTGACTGGCATATCAAACCCCCTGATTCCCCACCGTTCGTATTGCGTCCGCAGCCCGCTCGATCATCCTCCGTTGATGCAATCCGGAAGTGACCCGTTGTGATCGGCCAGATAGGTCCCGCGAGCCAGCAAGAGGATTCCCGCCACAATCGTCGGCATCAAACCGAGCACCACCAGTCCGATCTGCCAAACCGGGCCGGGAAGCCGCGCCTGCTGGCCCACCCACGCAAATCCGCGCCACAGCACTGCGGTCGTGAAGGCAGTACTCAGCGTTACAGCGAAGCAGCAAACGCACATCACCCAGAGCCGCTCTTGCTGGCGCTGCAGTTCCAGTACCCGCGAGCGCACCCGCATCCGCGTGGCTCGCACCAGGGCGGAATCAGCGGCCAAGGGCTGGGAACGCAACGCGCGAACCATCCGGCCAGCCCCTTCCGCATAATCACGGCAGGCAACGCAGTCTTGCAGATGAGCTCGCAGCCAGGTCTGCTGCCCCCCAGAGAGATCTTTATCGTTTGCCCCAGCGACCGCGATTAGTTCCCGCGCCTCGTCATGTGCGTTCCGCGTCATGCCTGTCTTCCCTCCAACTTCCCCATCAGCAGGTTTAGCCCGCGATACAATCGCGATTTCACGGTGCCTAGCGGCGCCCCAGTCACCACAGCAATCTCCTCCAAAGCCAATTCATCCTGGAAGCGCAACACGATTGCCTCGCGGTACTCCGCCGGAATGCGGACCAATGCCGCATTGATGCGTTCGGCTTGCTCGTGCTGCTGCACCAGTTTCCATGCCGTGGGACGCGTATCGGCCGGTTCGAGCACCGCATGATCTTCGTCCTCCATCAGTCCATCCAGGCTGACCGGGCTTTTTTTCCGCAAATAATCGATGGTCAGATTCCTCGCTACCGCGTAAAGCCATGTGCTGAATTCGTGCCGGCCGTCGTATTGATGGCCACGTTCCAGCACGCGAATCCAGGTTTCCTGGAAGAGGTCTTCCGCCAAGTCACGATTACCCACTAAATAAACCAGATAACGAAGCAGCCGGTGCTGATATTGCTCGATGAGACGGTCCAGCAAGTCCGGATCGCGCCGGCGGAGACCGAGAGCAATTGCGCTGGCTTCGGGTTCCATCGCATTATTAAGGAAGCAGTAAGCTATGGCGTTCATGCTACCCGTATGTACGGGCGAGGAGATAAGAAAGATGCAGGATGGAAGACATTCTCATACAGCGCGTAAGCTATCCAGATTCAGCAAGATACCAGCCTTTGACTCAGGCGGGCTCGTACGCCGTCGGCTCTTAAGGTCGCAACAGACAATAAAGTTCGACAATATTACTTGTGAGTATAGGTTCAGCTTTAGACATTTCCGCTTTTGATGTGCGATCGATACGCAGGAGGTTTTCCGTGGGTGGGTTTCGAATAAAGGTACTAGGTCTGTGCTTATTCCGCTTGTAACTCACCAGAGAACTCTCCTGGGTGTGATCGCCTAATGCAAACAGCTACTTCGGGGTTGCCCGTGATTCGCCCGCAATCGGTGGCACGCCAAAGCAGCCTCCAACCTTGCCTGACGCCAACCGCAGGTGGCCGACATAAGGAATGTCCAATTCCGAACGTCCGTTTTCGACTTTGAACACACTTGCGTTGGCTCTTAAAGCAAGTTCGGTTCATTTTCAAAGAGTTGCACGGGATCGGGTTGGCGACGAGACTGCTCCCGGTGAAGGTGGGAGCACGCTCAAAGGGGGATACTTTGCAAAGCTTGCTGCAAGACCTCCGCTACGCAATCCGCCAACTACGCAAGAGCCCCGGTTTCACCTCGGTGGCCCTGTTCACCCTGGCCCTCGGCATCGGGGCGAACACTTCGATTTTCAGTGCGGTGAACGCGGTGCTGCTGCGCCCTCTGCCTTACCGGGACCCCAATCGGCTTGTGTACATCTGGTCGGCCGAGAAGGCGCGGGGAATCAATCAGAGCACGGTGTCCATCCCTGACTTTCGCGATTGGCAGCAGCAGAACCATGTGTTTGCCGGCATGACCGCATTATTTGCCAGCACCTTCAATTTCTCCGGCGCAAACGAGCCACTGCAGGTCAATGGCTGGACCGTGGCAACGAATTTCTTTGATGTGCTCGGCGCCAGACCGCAACTGGGCCGCACCTTTGTTCCCGATGAGGAGCAGTGGGGAAAGCATCGGGTCGCTATCCTGAGCCACACGCTGTGGATGAGTTCTTTTGGCGGCAACGCTTCCGTTCTGGGGAAAGAAGTCACTGTGGATGCCGAGCCCTTCACGATCATAGGGGTCATGCCTGCCGAATTCTCGTCTCCCCACTCAGAGGTTCAGCTTTGGGTGCCCATGAGTCCTCCGCCGGGCATGACCATCAACCGCGACCAGCGCTTCATGAGAGTGATTGCTCGCCTTAAGCCGGGCGTGACCGCACAGCGCGCCCAGGTAGAGATGGAAACTCTCACCCACCGGCTCGAACAGGAATATCCTGAGGATCGAGGAGCGACGGCATACCTAGTTCCTGCCGAGCAACAGATTGTTGGTGCCATCCGGCCAGCGTTGCTGGTGCTGCTCGGCGCCGTTAGTTTTGTTCTTCTCCTTGCCTGCACGAACCTGGCGAGCCTGCTGCTGGCGCGTTCGGCGGGGCGCGCGAAGGAGTTCGCCGTTCGCATGGCGCTGGGCGCCAGTCGCGGACGATTGATCGGCCAGTTGGTTACGGAGAGCCTGCTGCTTGCGCTGCTCGGCGGCGCACTCGGAGTGCTCCTGGCGGGCTGGGGAACGGCGCTTCTGCGAATGCTCGCCGCCAAGGATGTTCCCCGCGCTCAGGACATCCACATCGATGTCGGAGTGCTGGCGTTTGCGCTGGCTTTGTCCCTATTGACGGGGCTCGCCTTTGGGCTGATTCCCGCCTTCGAATCGTCTAAGGGTCACGTCAACGAACCGCTAAAAGAGGGTGGGCGGGGCGTCGGACAGGGAATGCGCGCACGCCGGGTGCGTGACCTTCTCGTGGTTTCAGAAACGGCGCTGGCGCTGGTGCTGCTGGTTGGCGCTGGCTTGTTGATTAACACCTTTCATCACTTGCGCTCCGTCAACGGCGGATTTAACCCCGAAAGGGTGCTGACGGCCGAAGTCTCTTTGCCTTCCTCCAAATATCGCGAGAATCAGCAGTCCGTCTCCTTCTTTCAGCAATTGCTAGAGCGCGTTCGTAAGCTACCGGGAGTCAAGTTCGCTGGCGCCACTCTCACTCTGCCCCTCGGCGGCGGCGGCAGATATTGGATGGGCCTGGAAATCGAAGGTCGTCCGGCGGCTCAGACGCGAGAGGACGTGCCCATTGTGGCTTTCTTTCAAGTCACGCCCGGGTATTTCCAGGCGATGGGCATTCCTTTGCGAAAAGGCCGTCTTTTCGACGATCGCGATAACCAGAGCAGCAGCCTCAAGGTAGCCATCGTGAGCGAGACACTCGCCCGGCGCTTCTTTTCCGGCACAGATCCCATTGGCAAGCAGATCCGTGTGGACTCCGTACCACTGACTGTGGTCGGCGTTTCCGGGGACGCGATCATTGACAGTTTGACTGATCCGTCCTTCCCGGAGGTCTACACGGTCCACTCGCAAAGAGTCACCGGAGCTTCCGGAAACATGGTGCTGGCGTTGCGCACGGATGCCGATCCGTTGAGCTTAGCCGCTGCCCTGCGGGAACAGGTTCACGGCCTGGACAAGCAACAGTCCGTAGCCAATATCCAGACGCTCCAGCAAGTCGTAAGTGAGTCGCTTACCCAACCCCGTCTGAATACCTTGCTGCTCGGCGCCTTCGCGCTGCTGGCTCTTTTGCTGACGGCGACCGGCACTTACAGCGTGCTCTCCTACTCGGTGACCCAGCGGACGCAGGAGATTGGCATTCGTATGGCGCTCGGTGCCGACCGGCGTGACGTTCTGCGGTTGATGGTAGGACGCGGGCTCTTCCTCACCCTGATGGGCATGATAACCGGATTGGCCGCAGCCTTTGGCTTGACCCGTCTGATGGCCGGTCTGCTTTTTGGAGTTCGCCCGACCGATGCGGCCACCTTCGTGGTGGTGTCGCTTGTGATCACCGGCGTCGCTCTTCTGGCCAGCTACCTCCCCGCACGGAGAGCAATAAAGATCGATCCCATGGTGGCGCTGCACTACGAGTAGGACGAGGCGAACCATGAACGGATCGGTCGACGAGTGTCGCACGCAGTCCGCCAACCGCGCAAGAACCCCGCTTTCACCGCGGGGCGACTCCCGGATGGAACTCTTACCTTGGGATTACTTCACATTTGTCCGTGATCCACCCAGAATTCTAAGCAAACGGGGTATCCCGGAATGGCCCTGCATGGATGGTTCGGTGTGGATCGGCGGATTTGGCTTCAACCTGGATTCGAGGAGTGCAGATTTTGCGAATGCTGCCTCACTCAGTTCGCAATGCCTGCATCGGATCGATCCGCGATGCCCTCCACGCCGGAACCAAGCAGGCGAACACCGCCACCACCAGCAGCGTTGCAGCCACAGACGCGAAGATCGCCGGATCGAGCGGCCGGGTTCCATAGAGCATCGACTGGATTAGGCGTACCGCTCCGACGCTGACGGCGAGCCCAAGGGTCAGCCCATAGAGCGCTGGACGCAGGCCGTCGCCCAGCATCAAGCGCACAACCTCCTCGCGTTGTGCACCGAGCGCCATGCGAACGCCGATTTCTGCGGTGCGCTGCGTCGTCAGGTAAGAAAGGACTCCATACAACCCTACTGACGCCAATATCAGGGACAGCACTGCGAAGCCGAGCACCAGGCTGGCACTCAGGCTGACGTCGCCTAAAGACCGCTCAATGATCTGCTGTATGGTGAGTACATCGGAGACCGGCAACTCCGGATCGAGTTCCGCAATCTTTTTCTGGATCGGAACAGAAAATGAGAGCGGATCGGACCCTGTTCGCACCGCCAGGGTCAGCCCCTCCTGCACCTCGCCGTTCAAAACTGGAAAGTACATGATCGCCCTGCCCGGCTGACCCACCTGATACAGAGTGTCGGCGACGACCCCGACGATTTCGTAATCGGCGTCACCGCGCGCAGCGACGTGGAGATGCTTTCCCAGCGGGTCTTCGCCGAGGAAGTATTGCTGCGCCAGCTGGTCGCTGATGATAATGGTCTTCGGATGGCCGGTTCGGTCCTCGCTAGTAAAGAAGCGCCCGTTCAACAGCGGTATCTGCAATGTGCTGAAGTATCCGGGGTCGGCCAGCCGGGACAGCGCGTCGGGCAGTGCAGTGCCGGGCGCGGTCGGTGGATGCTCGGGAATCGTGAAGGAATCGTCACCGGCAACTCCTGCTCCGGGCACGATCGACCCCAGCGCTGCCGCACGCACACCCGGCATAGCGCGTACCTGATCCAGCAGGGTCTCGTTGAATGCGTTCATCTTCTCGGGACTGTCGTATTTCTTGGCGGGCAGGCTGTAGCCCATGGTGAGCACGTTGTCCGTCGCACAGCCCACATCCGTCGTCCTCAGTCGCCAGAAACTCTTGAGGAGAAGCCCGGCGGCAATTAACAAGACCACAGTCGTCGCAATCTCTACCGTAAGCAGCGTCTTGCGCAATGCTGTGCGCGCCTGGCTGCCAGCCACGCTCCGCGACGAGGCCTGTAGCGCTGCGATCCCTTCTTTGCCTGTCGATGAGATCGATGGCAGTAGGCCCGCCAGCAGGGCCGCTGAAATGAAGAGCGCGCAAGCGAACGCAAGTACTACGCCGTCAGCGTGGACACTCCTCGCGCTGGGAAGATCCGTCCATGTAGTAACCAGCCACTTCGTTGCCGCAAGCGATAAGAGCACTCCTATCATGCCGCCCGCAGTCGATACGAGCAGGCTCTCGACCAACTGTTCCCGGATCAGAGTGATCTTCCGTGCCCCCAGTGCGCTCCGGACGGCAATCTCCTTCTGTCGCGCCGCCGACCGCGCCACCATTAGGTTGGCCACGTTGAGACAGCCGATCAGCAGCATGCATGTGACAGCGCACAGCAGGATGATCAATGGCTTTTTCACATCTTGTGCGAGATCCTGGATGAGAGTCCGTGATGCCACGTCTCCGGCCACCGGCGCATTCAGGTTCTGCAAATGCAGCCGGTACTGCACCGCCTCCACCTGGCTCAGGGCGTTTGTCAGACTGACGTCGGGCTTCAAGCGGGCAACCACACGGCTAAAGTGAAAATCATGATGCTGCAGAACCACCGGTGGCAACCCCGACGCATACGGAATCCATACCTGAACCTTCGCATCGGGATAGGTGAACCAGTTCGGAAGCACGCCGATGACCGGGTAGGGCTTCCCGTCGAGATGGATTTGCCTGCCGACGATCGACGGATCACCGCCGAACCGCCGCTCGAAGAGATTCCATGTAAGCATGACGGCATTTCCGTCTGGACGATCTTCGCTCTCGGCAAACGTTCGTCCAATGACCGCATTCACCCCTAGCAGCGGAAACAGGTTCCAGCTCCCGCCCCGGGCGCTCACCAGTTCCGGCAACTCCCCGCGCTCCCCGGTCAGGTTGAACTGCCAGTATCGCCACGCAGCCATGTCGTCAAAGCCGTGGGTCTGTGCGCGCCAGTCGTAATAGTCGGCGGGCGCAACGGCGTTGTAGTTGAACTGCTGCGCATTCATGCTGGGGTCGCGGAAATGCTCATAGATCATCACCAGCCGATCCGGATCGCGGAAAGGAAGCGGCCTGAGCAGAACCGATCGCACCACGGTGAATAGCGACGTCGTAGCGCCGATGCACAACGCCATTACGAGGACGGCAATGATTGAAAACCCAGGCGACCGGAAGAGAGTGCGAACGCTGATCCTTACATCGCGAAGAACACTCTCCAGCCCGTTCCAACTCCGGACAGCGCGAGTTTGCTCGCTAATAAGACTGGGATTACCGAAAGAACGCAGGGCGGCATAGCGGGCCTCTTCTGGAGACACGCCGTGTTCCCGTTGCTCTTCTTCTTCCAGTTCAAGGTCCGA
Source organism: uncultured Acidobacteriaceae bacterium (assembly GCA_963714225.1). Lineage (GTDB taxonomy): Bacteria > Acidobacteriota > Terriglobia > Terriglobales > Acidobacteriaceae > Sulfotelmatobacter. The sequence continues at coordinate 41,296 of CAVQNY010000047.1, forward strand.
TTGTAGTTCTCGCTCCACGTCGGCATCCCGTTTCCTGATCTGCCACCACCTCATCTCAGCTCTCCTCGGCCGCGGGCCACATTATGCGTGCGACACCTTCTGCCATCTGCTTCCATTGCGATTCTTCGACCACAAGTTGTTTTCTGCCCTTATCCGTAAGTCGGTAATACTTGAATTCCCGATTGCGATCCGGAACCGCCTCCCATTTGGAGACAACCCATCCCCGCTTCTCCAGACGATGCAAGGCGGGGGTAGAGCGACCCGTGCTGCATCTGCAGAACGTCATTCGTGGTCTGCTGAATGTGCTTGCCGATCTGGTGGCCATGAGAAGGCCCATAGAGAAGTGTTGGCAAGATCAGCATGTCAAGAGTGCCTTGAAGAAGACGCGTTCGTTGCTGCGTTTTTTCCATAGAAGACATTCTACCCTCGATCTACGACGGATGGTAGATAGTCGACCATCGGTTTGTCAAGCGTTCTAGCCGTGACGTTAGAAGTCGATTCACAAATCGAATCAGTGTCTTGACTGATTTTGGCGAGTTCCGCGCGAATTGTTGGAATCCGGAAGTTATGGGAGCCGCCTTCCGTTCCAGGTCTTCCCACAGGCCGAACCAGCAATTCGTCGCAGACTTCGCCAGAGCTTCCCTGATACGGTCAGTCAACTCGGTTAAGGGAAACCAAGCAAAGGAGGCCGAGCTTTCGTGAATCGCCATCTGGCCTCCTTCTTTCTATTCCGAACGATTCGCAGGCGGAGGAAACCAGCTCTACTTGACGAACTCCCCTCCCCCACCATGTTCCCAAGGGTTATAGGTTAGGCAGAAGCTCACCCGGTCAGAGATCGGCGGATGGTCGTAATACAGGAAGACATTGACCGGGTTCGGATGGGGATCGGCCAAATCCACCTCGCCCAAGATCTGAAAAGCTTGCGCCGCCACCTGCGCTGAGTCGGGCGTAAGTCCGTGGGTGACTTCCAGTCCAAACTGATCGGCCTGATGCTCCAGGTGTCGGCTGAAGGCGCTGGCGACCGGATTCGTCACGAAAAATAACAACGACAGCAAGAACAACAGGGCGGGCAACGACGCCCAATCGTCTAAGCCGCGAACTCCCCAAGCCGCTCCCCAGCGCGTCAGCACCCATCCAATCAGGCGATGGACCAGATAGAAGAAAAGCAGCAGCAGTGTGGCAAAGAAGGCAAGCCCCTTGGGAATGTGCTGCAACACATAGTGGCCGGTTTCATGCCCCGCCACATAGACAATCTGGCGAATGTTCATCTTGCCGATGGTGGTGTCAAAAACCACCATTCGTTTGGAGGCGCCGATGCCGGTGACGTATGCGTCCAAGCCCGTGGTTTTTTCGCCGGCGTCCATCCAGAACATGCGCTCGGGAGGAATGTTCTCGCCGGCCCGTTGCACCATCTGTTCCAGACTGGCCGTGAGTGCCGGGTCCTTCTGTTGCAAGGGCTCGAACTTGTGAAACATCGGGTCGATCACCCAGGGCCCGAGGAAAAAGAGAAACACGCCGATGGGCACCGCCATCAGCCAGAAATAAAACCACGCGCGGCGCTGACTGCGTCGAATCACCCTGTAGAGCAGCCAGATCAGGATGGTCCCGATCACCAGTGCGATCAGTTCCGCTTTGATCCAGTCCCAGCTCCACGAGCCCCATCCCTGCACCGAGATCCCATAGCGTTTCTCGACGACTTCACTGTAGATGTCCAAAGGCAGGGTGAAACCTGCGATGGTCAGCAGCAACAAGGGGGAGAACACAAGACTCTGTACAAAACGCCGGGCACTGGAGCGCTCGGCCCAGTCGCAGTATTGCGCTGCCAGTTTCCAGCGTAAGATCAGCCACAGGACCACCAGACCATAAACAAAACCGATCAGGGCCAAGTGAAAATGGATGCGGCTGCGGTCATGGGCTTTTTTGTAAAGGTCAGGCGGAAGCGTGTAAGCGGTGATTTTTTTCTCTGACGTTGTCGGTTTCGTATCCGTTGCGCCGGCGGCGGTGGGAGGCTGGGAAGTTGAAGCCGCCGGCGGCTGATCCTGGCCCAGCAGCCATGGCAATATGCAGAGTGCAAAGACCCCGACCAAAACTGCAATCCGGAATCTGTTCATGCTCGGCTCCTTGGGTGACCCCGCAAGTCTGATCGCACAGGCAGTTCGTCAATTGCGGCATTACTCTGAGAACTGGGAACTGAGATCTGACAACCGGTTCTAACTTAATGCCGTTTCTTGGGCAATAACTCCGAGTTGTCGACAACCCAGAAGTTATGAAACCCACTGGCTGCCTTAATGTACTCGGCTCCGATTCCGTCCTGTATTCACACAGCAAGCGGTTGTTCACGGCCGCCTGTGTTTATAAGTCGCGGTCTTCTCACACTCTTTCGTCCACCTAGCTCTGCGGTCTTGTTCCCTGGGACCCATGTGGGTGATAAGCGTGGCCCGCATCACCGAATCGGTAGCCGCCCGCTACGGCGCCTTGCCGGCGACCACGCCGATGTTGGCTACCGTCTCACCTTTCTTCATCGAGGGCACGGCGCAGACATACAGGACCACTCCGCTCGACGGCGCACGCGCTTCCCACACCGTCTTGCCGAACAGATCGGTGACGTAGCCGATTTTCATGCCTTGTTGCACGTACCAGCCGCGCTTGACCGTGGGATAGAAAACGCCGGCAGTTTCGCTGGTGACGCTGGCAATGCGCTCGATCCAGACTGGGCTCTGCACCGGAGGCGCATTGCCCTGCAGCATCCTCAGGTAGCGCATCACGTTCAGGCAGCCGTTGATCAGCGCCGTCACGTCTTCCGGTTCTACGGTGCCAGCGTGGCCCGCCTCGGCCGTGAGGGACGGCTTCCCCCGCAGGCTGGCGTTCGTCTCCAGATAGCGAGCGGTGTTCGGGTCGCGGGGGCGATCGGTTGAGAGGATGATCGTGTCGAGCCCGAAGGCCAGCACCATGTCGCGCGAGACGGCATCCTGCTGCGCGTTACCGGTCGGCGCCCAGTAGGAATACGGCCGCAGGCTTTCATCGAGATCGCCGCCGTGCAGGTCAATCAGGTAGTCGGATTTTTCCACGACCTGCTTCGTCATCGCCCACGACGCGCGCTCGGTCTGCGTTCCGTTGGGATTGCCCGGATAGAAACGGTTCATGCTCTTGCCGTCCACCGGGTTCACGTGCGGCACCTTCTGTTCAAATGACGCGATATTCACCAATGGGACGATAATGACCGTCCCGGAAATATCGACGGGATTGAGTTCCTGTATAAGCTTTTCGAGCGCAATGATGGACGCATACTCGGTGCCATGTGCGCCGGCCACCAGGGCGAGAGTCGGCCCGGGCTTCGGGCCGCGAATTACCGCAACCGGGATATTCGTGCCCACGTCGCTCCCCGCGGAAACTTCGATGAATCCCGTAACGGTCTGCCCGGTGACTGCTGTCGCGGTTCCCACAGTGAGCGCTGGTTGTTGTGCCGTGGCCGCCACGCACAGAACGCAACTCAGAAGAATCAATGCCAGTCGCTTGCGCATATTCGCCACCTCCAGACCACGCTTGATAGTCGGCAGATTATAACGCCGCCGGTCGAAAGCCCCACAGGGCCCCTCGTCAACTTTGGCCATGACGTCGGTGTGCGGAATACTGGAAGCCTGCTCGTTCGGAATCTGCGCCGTGATTTGCTTGCGCCAGTTATAGCATTCCAAAATATCGCGTCACTTTCTTGGCAACTCCCTGTTCTGTATTAGCCCAAGTAGTGATGTTGATGAACCCTTTTGTTCGACCGGAAGAGAGGTCGTCGGGCTCAACGAGTATTTCTACCGTCGCGATCCAGATCGACCCATCGGGCATTGCTGGCTGTCCACCTGATTCCATCCCCCAGCACGATACACCTAAGAAGAACCAGACCGACAGAGTCTCTGCTGCTTCGCAGCAGGCTTGAACCGGAGTTTTTCCGCATCCTGCTAAACGCGGAAAGGGGGCATGGCCTTCCACGATGCGCAGCTAGAAAGTGCTCCTCACCGTTGAGTGCCCTGCATGAGATGTCGCAACGGAGAGTTTCGCAATGGATGCGATTGAACGCAGATTACTGCAATTGGAAAAACAGAAGGCTCGTGAGGAGGACGCCCAGCGAAGACGGAACTCGGGCTTTTCTCCTTGGGTCCGGAAGGCGATCCAAGACCCTCTGATCTAGACCACGCATTATACGAAAACGTATTTTTTAGTTGAAGATTTTCCCGATCCAGCGCCTTCCAGACCTTACCCTCGCTGCGTGGAGTTCTTTCTCCTCAGCGCCCATCGGGCACCTGTAGAATCAATTCACAGATTGAATCTTCGAGTGGAGAAAGAGCAATGACGATAGACGAGGCTCGGAATCTGGCCGACCGTTGGGTCGCAGCGTGGAACGCTCATGATTTGGATTTGATCATTACGCACTACGATGATACCGTCGAGTTGACTTCGCCAGTTGCCGCCCAACTCTTGGGGACATCTGACGGCAAGGTGGTCGGAAAGGTGAGCTTTTCCGCTTTCGCCGCCCGAACGCCCAACTACTTGATCGACACCCCGGCATCCACCATAAGAAGGTGGCCGGTGACAATGCTGGATGCATCCGAAGCAAGGAAGATGCACGGCCCGACGATCTCATCCGGACGACCCAGCGCCCCTCGGGGGATATTCTCCAGGAATGACTTCATCAATTTTTCCCCGCCATAGACCGGATCGGCCAGCGTTTCTCTCAAACCTGGGGTATCGATCTGGCAAGGAGCGATGGCATTGACCCGTATCCCTTTTTTTGCCCATTCGACCGCCAGTTCGCGAGTCAGGCCATTCACCCCGGCCTTGGCGGCTGAGTAGCCGGCTGTGCCATATCCCAGCGCGACCACCGAAGCAACCGAGGAGACATTAATAATGCTGCCTTTCCCTCGCTCAATCATGTGCCGTCCGACAAGTTGGCAAAACAGAAATGTGCTGCGCAGAAAGACGTTGAAAATTCCCTCCCACTCTTCAACCGTTACATCGGTGGCGGCAATCGGTTTCCCCGCCCCCGCCAGATTCATCAGGACATCAATCTTCCCGAATTTTCTGATGACATAAGCGACGGCTTCCTCAACCTGTTTGGGATCGCGCACGTCACACACGACTGGCATCGCTTTGCCACCAGCCTTCACCAGACCCTCGGCGGTTCGGTTGGCAATCTCTTCGCTGATATCCAGGCACGCCACCTCTGCTCCAAAATCGCAAAAGCCCCGGCAAACTGTAGTCCCAATGCCCCCGCCGGCGCCGGTTGCGAGTACATGTTTTCCTGTCAGATCAAATAAACCCCGAAAACTCATTCACCGTCTCCTCGGCTATGCCGGTTAAGGCATGTTGCGTCCGAATCTATGCCTGGTCGCTCCCGGCACTCTTTAACTTCTAGGGATCGCTCCGAGGGGTGTCAACGGATTTCAAGTTATTGAACAGACTGTTGCCTGGTCACCCGGTATTGCTGTCCGTCTTGCCGATCGATGAAGTCGAGCCCACGCCCTTCCAACGGGATCTCTCCGATGCCCATCACAAACGGCTCGCGGATGTCCTCAACAAAACCGGGCGTTTTCTCGATCCGATCATCGCTGTGGTCGCACCGAAGGAAGGTTTCTGGACTCCGAATGGTCGGCATCGCCTCGAGGAGTCCACAGGTTCCGGTTTTAAAGATAAAACTTTCGATAAAGAGTCAGGGTCGGAAATTGGTCCGAACGGGCTCATTTTTGAACTGCCCTCGCCCCGTTAGACACGCGATACAGGTATAATCGCGGCGACCCATGCCATTGACCTCCGGCGCGAAACTCGGGCCTTACGAGATCCAGTCCATGGTGGGAGCGGGCGGCATGGGCGAAGTGTACCGGGCGCACGATTCCCGGCTGAACCGCACGGTAGCCATCAAAGTGCTGCCCGCCTCTTTTTCGGCGGATCGCGACCGCCTGCAGCGCTTTGCCCAGGAAGCGCGCGCGGCCGCGGCGCTCAATCATCCCAACATTCTTTCGATCTTCGACATTGGCGAAGAAAAGGGCGCGCCCTACGTCGTCTCCGAGTTGCTGGAAGGCGAGACTCTGCGCGAACGTCTGAGGAACGGGGCGCTGCCCATCCGAAGGGCGGTGGACTATGCGTTGCAAGTGGCGCGCGGGCTGGCGGCGGCGCACGAAAAAGGCATTGTTCATCGCGACCTGAAGCCAGAGAATCTTTTTCTGACGAGCGACGGCCGGGTGAAGATTCTGGATTTCGGCCTAGCCAAGCTGACCCTGCCGGAGTCGCACGCTGGCAGCGGAGACTCCCCCACCATTGAGGTGGCGACCGAAGCAGGCGTGGTGATGGGAACGGCCGGGTACATGTCGCCCGAGCAGGTGCGCGGTAAGTCGGCCGATCACCGGTCTGATATTTTTGCCTTCGGCGCCATTCTCTACGAAATGATTTCCGGCAAACGCGCGTTTCACGGCGAAACCACGGCCGACACCATGAGCGCGATCCTTAAGGAAGAAACGCCGGAACTGGCCGAGACGGCGCGCAGTGTTCCGCCGGGTCTCGAAAGGATCGTGCGGCACTGCCTGGAAAAGCATCCCACACAGCGCTTCCAATCGGCGGGTGATCTGGCGTTTGACCTGGAAGCGCTGACCGAGATTTCCGCCGGCAACAAGTCGGGTGCGCAAGCGGCGGTGCAGCAAACCGCCAGCGCGAACTCGCGAGGCCTGCTCATCGCTGCCGCGGGAGTGCTCGTGCTCGTCGGCGCTGCGTTTGGTTTGGGCTTGTGGGTGAATCGCGGCGGCGGGACTGCGCCTCCTGCCGAGTACAAACAGATCACGTTTCGGACAGGCGCCATTGGCAATGCCCGCTTCACGCCCGACGGCAGCATTCTGTACAGCGCGTCCTGGGAAGACGGCGAAAGGGAGATCTACCTGGCTCGCACAGACGATACGGGTTCGCGCGAAGTGGGGCTGAAGCAGGCCGAATTGCTTTCCGTGTCGAAGAGCGGAGAGCTGGCCATCCGCCTGAATACCGTTTTTGGCGGAGGGTTCGATCGCATGGGGACGCTGGCCCGCGTTCCGCTGGGTGGGGGCAAGCCGCGCGAACTGCTGGAAAATGTACAGGACGCCGAGTGGGCCGCGGACGGCGAGAACCTGGCGGTAGTCCGCTATGTTCCTGGGAACCATCACTGGCGGCTGGAGTCCCCCATTGGTCACGTCTTGCTCGACGGCGTCAACTGGATCTCCAGTCCCAAAATTTCCGCGGACGGTCAGTCGATCGCGTTCGCCGACCACGAAAATCCAAACGGCGACGATCAGGGCTCGATCGCCGTCGTCGACCTGCAGGGCCACGAGAAAAAACTCTCGTCCGGTTGGTCGTCGATCGAGGGTCTGCTCTGGTCCCCGGCCGGCGATGAGATCTGGTTCACAGCCTCCAGCACGGGCGGCACCGATAATTTGCGGGGCGTCAATCTGGCGGGCAGGCTGCGCTCCATCACCAACGTACCTGGTGGAATGTGGTTGCAGGATCTGCGCAACGGCGTCGCTCTGGCCGTCACCACTCAGATGCGCCTTGGGATTCGCGGCGTACCTCCGGGGGGCAAGGAAGAACACGAACTGGGTTGGCTGGGATGGGCGGTCTACCGCGACATAAGCCGCGACGGCAAGAAGGTTCTATTCGAGGAAGAATCGGACGGCGGTGGCCCGAACTATACCATCTTTCTGCGCGACACGGATGGGACGCAGCCGGTTCGCATCGGCGAAGGGAATGGGCTGGCGATTTCTCCCGACAGCAAGTGGGTAATCACGAAACCGGCCAAGGGCGGCCCGTTAAGCGTGGTGCCGACGGGCGCCGGCGAAACCCGGCAGTTGACGCACGACAATGTCAGCTACAACGCCGTCGGCTACCTGCCCAACGGCAGACAGTTGCTGGGCAGTGGCATCGAATCCGGCCACGGCGCGCGCGATTACCTGATCGACGTAAAGACCGGCGATGCCAAGCCGCTTACGCCGGAAGGCGTGAGCGGTGCGGTCTTGTCCCCCGATGGCAGTAAGGACGCCGTGACCGGACCCGACGGCAATTGGGCGGTCTGGCCGCTGGATGGGAGCGGCCTGCACCCCGTTCCCGGACTTGATTCGAAATATGGGGTGGTGGGCTGGAGTCCGGACGGAAACTCCATTTACGCCGCGTCCATTCAGGGACGGGAACGAATTCTGACCGTCTATCGCGTGAACGCCACGACTGGAAAGATAGAGCCCTGGAAAAAATTCGGCGAAGTGCTCCCCTCCGGAGCCAGCGCCTACGGAGCGCTCTTCTCCGCCGACGGCAGCGCCTACGCCTACGGCTACGTCCAGACGTTGTCGGCGGCCTACGTGGTGAAGGGATTGAAGTAGGACAGGCCTGTTTGGAGAAACACAAGATAATATCTCCCGGAGTTTCTCCTGCAGCGCAAGACTCGGGGCCGAGCGGATCGCCACGCCTTTCTCGTAAGGCTCTTTCATCCTCTACTTCATGCCGGCTTATCCCGGCGCAAATGTCGCCATAGCACTCAGCGACAGGTCCCGCACCATTTTGCAGCGGCACTAGGCATCCTGTGCACTTCTGACTCAGGACAGCAGCAGGTTGTCGAACGCATTCGGAGCGAGCTCGACTAGCGAGTGCGTTGCGAGGTCGGCGGGCAGGGGTTTGCCGTTGCCTGTTACGCCGATGCTTTTCATGCCGGCGGCGCGGGCGGCTTCGATTCCGTGCAGGGCGTCTTCGACGACGATGCAGTGACTCGGAGTAACGTTGAGTTTGGCGGCGGCGACCAGGAAGACTTCCGGGTCGGGCTTGCCGCGGTGCACGTCTTCGGCGGAGACGATGGCTTCGAAGCAGTCGGCGGTGTGGAGGGCTTCGAGGATGGTTTTGACATTCTTGCGCGGGGCGGCGGAGGCGATGGCCTGGCGCCATCCTTGCTGGTGCAAACGGCGGACCCACTGAGAGACGCCGGGAAGCGGTTCGATGCCTTGCTGAACCACGTGCTGGCGATAGAGGGCTTCTTTGGCGTCGCCGACGCGCTCGATGAGTTCGGGGGTGGCTCGGGCGCCCAGCCATTGGCGGAGGATAGAATCGTTGCGCTGGCCGAAGGTGGCGAGAAACTGATCGTGGGTGATGGGATGGCCTTCGCGGGCCATGGTGTCGCGCCACGCCTGCCAGTGGTAGTCAGCGGAGTCGACGAGCGTTCCGTCCATGTCCCAGAGTACGGCGCGCGTGGGGGTCATTGGAGATTTGATGTTAGAACATTTTGAGGGATTCTTGTTGGCGGGAGCGCGGCGAAAGGCGCATTCGATGGAGTCGGTCCGTAAGTTCGCGGGAGACGAACCGGAGAGAGTCGTCGAACCGGAAGCTGGAGTTCATGGAGTTGTCAGCGACAGGAAAGGTGGCAAGAGTTGTGGCGAACTACGGTACCTAGAAGAGAGCTGCCAGCTCGCGATCGACCTATTTTGCCATGCCCGATCCAGAAGCGACTGGACCCAAAACCCAAAACTGACACACAGGAAAGTAGAGGCAAGCTGCGGCGCGAGAAATTCGCAGGTAAGAGTGCAAAACTTGCGTCTTGACAATGCGCCCGAGGTCGCGGCTCACTAGCGCGAGGTTAGCGGGTGTGGTTGCCAACACACTGCTACCCATCTTGTGGGGAATGTCTGCAGCCCGGAACACTATTCCCTCTGAACCGTTCCCATGTTGATTTATGTTGATTAATTTCGGGTACGAAGAACTTTTCTTTGAGAACGACGGTATCCGGCTGCACGCGGCAGCGGCCGGACCCGAACTCGGGCCCGTCGTTGTCCTGCTACACGGATTTCCCGAGTTCTGGTACGGCTGGCGCAACCAAATTGGACCGTTAGCGGCAGCGGGCTTTCGGGTCATCGCTCTCGACCAGCGCGGCTACAACCTGAGCAGCAAGCCGCCGGCAATCCGCGATTACGCAGTGTCGCTTCTGGTTCGCGACGTCCTTGCCATTGCCGACCAGCTTGGCTGCGAGCGCTTTTATCTGGCGGGCCATGACTGGGGAGCTGCCGTCGCATGGGCGGTGGCCCTGCAATATCCGCAGCGACTGCACAAACTGGCCATCGTCAACGTGCCTCACCCGGCGGTGATGATGCATGCACTGCGAACGAATCCCGCGCAATGGCTGCGCAGCTGGTACATCCTTTTCTTCCAGTTGCCATGGCTGCCCGAGACGGCGTTCTCGGCATTCAATTTCTACTTAGGCGCACGCTCGCTGGTGCGAAGCAGCCGTCCTGGTACATTTACCGCCGAAGATCTCGACTTGCTTCGGGCAGCATGGTCTCAGCCCGGAGCCATGCGCGCGACCATCAACTGGTATCGCGCCCTGGTTCGACATCGGCGCAAAATCGCCGATCCGCAGGTGCATACACCAACCCTGATTCTATGGGGCAAACAGGACAAGTTCCTGCTTTCCGACATGGCACGGGACAGTCTGCGGTACTGTGACTCCGCAGAGCTCACCTACTTTCCGGACGCTACCCACTGGCTGCAGCACGAGGAAGCGCAGAGAGTGAACCAATTGTTGCTTGAGTTCTTCAAGAACTGATTCGTCCTCGAGGTATTGAGATACCCGGAGAGGTCTGCGTTTGCAATACAACCAATCACTTGGTGAGTAGTCGGCAAACGTTCGCTTGCCGGATTACGGAACGGTTGCCCCCGATTCAGACATAATTGCAACTGGGTTGTGAGCTAACCCCGAAACGATGACCGCCCCCAATGAACTTGTTGCCGGCGTCTCCTTAAGCAGGCAAAGTGGTGCCAAAGACTGCATGCACCCTCGAGGCGTCGTGCCGTGCCTGGCTAATTGCCATCAGCTGGAGTGGATTGTCCCGAGTTACGCCGCCATCTATAGCGCGCTCAGCAATCCGGTGTATGCTAGAGCCTACGTTTACGGTAAGACGCGCAACGAGCGATACGTCGATGAGCAGGGCACGGTCAGAAAACGAATTCGTCATGTTCCCCAAGAAGAGTGGTTAGTATTTCTTCCCGGACACTATGAAAGTTTCATCGATTGGGAAACCTTTGAAGCTATTCAAGCGCGACTGCAGGCGAACATCCCTGCGCGATTCCACCAGGCAGGTCACGCCTTGAGAGAAGGATCCGCATTGTTGCAAGGCTTGGCCATCTGTGGGAACTGCGGCCGGCGGCTGCGTATCGCTTATCAAGGCACGAATTCCACGCCCCGCTACTACTGTAAGGGTGAGGAACTCAACGCGGGCCATCGCGGTGAATGTCTCAACGTGGGTGGTCTTACCATCGATCAGGCAGTGACGAATGTTTTTCTCGAGGCGCTGATCCCGGCGCACTGTAAACGCCCGGTTGCAACAGTTAGGGATTGCGCCAGTTAGCGACAAAAGCAGGCGACGGGCCGGATTTTTTCCAACTACTGCAGCTTCGCGTACTCCGCCCGGGCTTCTTTCAGAACGGGCACGTCGGGATCGGCCTCTTTCCACAGGTTGAAGAAGTCCTGATATGCCGCCTTGGCTTTTGTACTATCGCCGGCCATGGCATACGCGCGGCCCAGCTGCAAATGGGCCAGCACTCCGGTCGAAAAATTAATGGTGACGCCCGGATGATCGAGGATTCGCTGGAATTGCCCAGCTGCGGCCGTTCCGTTATGAGCCGCCAGGTATGCCAGTCCACGAACGTAAGCCGGGTACAACGTTCCCAGTTGAAACTGCTGAGGCTCGCCCATCTCGTAAGGAGCAGCCGCTTCCAAGGATTCGAGAGCTTGCATTGAGTTGTTCGCGTTCAAATCCAGAGCGGCGCGAACCGTTGGCAGCCAGTAAACCTTGAGAACCGTCTCCGACGGGTAGTTTTTCTCCAGTTCGTCAGCAAGGGCTTTGGCCTCGGCACTCTCGCCGGACCGAGCGAGCGTCAAAGCCGCGAGCAGCTTCACGTTGCGGCCCGGAGATAGCTTCAACGCCGCTGCTACATCCTGCCGGGCGAGAGTGGTATTTCCGAACTCGGCTTCTCGTAGGGCTTCGTTTATCTGCCACATCGCCGCGGACTCTTTTGCATCCGAGCGCACTGCGGCATCGACGGCGCGACGGGAGTAGTCCCGCGCCTGTGTGAGCCGGCCGTAGTAGGCTTCGGTGTCCGACTGGAAAGAAAGCAACGCATCCTCGATGCCCGGCTTTCCTGAGGCCCAGACCACTTGCCGCTCCATTTCTGCGCGGTCCCGCTTGACGAACGCGATTTGGTAAATGAACCAATGCAAGAGGTCGCCTGCCAAATTATTCTTTTCGGCCTCAAGTACCGTCGCTTCGGCCTTCTCTAACTGACCGTTGCCAAGGTAAAAGGATGCCAGGTTGGCATAACCAATCGCGGTCGGCTCGAGGCGCTGGGCTTCTTGAATCTCCTGGAGAGCCTTGTCATATTGCCCGAGAATTCCATAAGTAACACCCAGGTTCCCCGGCGGAACTGAATCTCCGGGATAGCTCTTGGCCCACATTTCGTAAACTTGCTTCGCCTGTTCGATCTCTCCGGTACCCGACTGGTAGTACATTGCGGTAATGCGGTATTTCTCGCGCTCGCTCACTCGATCGCGGAGCTCGTAGGCTTTCTTCAGATTTTCAGCGGCTAAACTTGCCTGGCCAAGATTGTTGTAGACCACTCCCAGGCTGGCGTAGGCAACGGCAAAGTTCGGGTCTAGCTCGATTGCCCGTTTGTAAAAAGGAATCGCTTCTGCGTTGCCCTTCGCGCGGAAAGTGGTCACTCCCAGACTAAAAGCTTTGAGCGCCTCCAGCGACGGTGTTGTAGCTTCTACGGGGACATCGAACTTTTGCACGGAGGCGAGCGATTCGCCAAGCTGAGTCCTGAGCTTGGAGGCGGCACTGTTCAGAGATTTCAATACATCCTGCTTGCCAGCAGCTTGTTCCTGCTCTCTCGCCAGCGTATCCCCAGTGCTGCAGCCGATGGCGTCGATTCCAATCACATACTGGCCGCCTAGGTTGGAGATCGATCCCAGAATGAATGCCTTGCTGCCGGTACGCAGACACAGCTCAGCCGCGACTTCGCGGGTTATACGGTCTGCAGACGGGCGCCCCATCAGCTTCAGGGTCTGCGCTACTTTCCGCTCGGAAAGAATGTTGAGGAACGGAGATTGCCCCAATTCGACGCCGAGCGCTTGTTTGAGTGCGCCATCGAACACCGCGTCTCCGGTGGTGTTGTCGAAGTCGGCGAGCACAATCGTGTCTTTTTCGTTCAGCGGTGCGCTTTTCGCCGCCGGAGTTGCAGAACGCGAGCGGACATACAGGCCCGCTGCAATGGCTATCATCAGGACCCCAACCGCAGGAACAACGATCCTCCAAAGCGGTTTCTTGGCGCTCGACGGCCCCCCCGGCTGCACCGCGTGAGAGGAAGAGGAGCCGGTCCCTACGGCGGCGGGAGCCGAACCAGAGGCTGGGACGTTCGCTGGCGCTACAGTTTGCGAGGCTTCCTGCGCCGCCGGAACCGTCCCGGAGCCGGCTACCGGCGCGCGTCCGGTTGCGCTGTCGCGCTTCAGCCGCTGCAGCTCCGCACGCATTTCCTTTGCGCTCTGAAACCGCAGATCGCGGTCTTTTTCCAGCGCGCGATTGATGATGTCTTCTAGCCGTGAAGGAACGTCGCGATTAAAACGCACCACCGGCGGCGGGTCGGAATCGAGGATGGCTTTGAAAATAAGCGCCGACGTCTCGCCGTGGAATGGCACTGTACCCGTGGCCATCTCGTAGAGCACCGCGCCGAACGAGAACAGATCGGTGCGGGCATCGAGTTCCTTGCCCTTGGTCTGCTCCGGCGACATGTAGGCGATGGTTCCAAGCGTCGCGCCGGGGCTGGTCAGGTGTTCTTCGCTGCCAATGGTCGCTCCGGGCTCGCCGCCACCCGTCGCAGAAACAACTTTCGCAAGACCAAAATCGAGGATTTTTGCGTGTCCTCTCTTGGTCACGAAGATATTGGCCGGCTTGATGTCGCGGTGGACGATACCTTCTGCGTGTGCGGCATCCAGCGCGTCGGCGATCTCGATGGCGAGAGACAGAATCAGTTCCGCCTCCATGGGACGCCCGCCGATTTGGTGCTTCAGCGTCATGCCATCGAGAAACTCCATGACGATGAAGGCCTGCCCATTCTGCTCGTCGATCTCGTGAATCGTGCAGATGTTGGGATGATTCAGCGCCGACGCAGACCGAGCTTCGCGCTGAAAACGGGCTAACGCTTGCGCATCCCGCGCCACCTCCGTAGGCAGGAATTTGAGCGCGACGAAGCGCCCCAGTTTCACGTCCTCGGCTTTGTAGACGACGCCCATCCCGCCGCCGCCGAGTTTTTCCACGATTCTGTAGTGCGAGATGGTCTGGCCGATCATCAGGGGCAAATCTTACGTGGGCGAAACCGGCAAGTCAATGAAAGCGGGGGAGATGGTGGTGGCTCAAGAGGATGGTTGGCGAAAATCGCCATTACGCTCATCGCCAGGTTCGAGTGCCTGGTTTCGCCAACAATCGTAGAACTTCGCGCCAAGATCGGCGTAAAGTGGTGCCGTGAAGCTGCCACAAGCGGGCAAAAATCGACGCAAAATGCTGTGGTTAGCTGCCGCGATTGGCGCATTGGTTATCGCTGCTTCTCTAGTCGTTACAGCCGCCGTCGCTTGGCAGTTTTATTCGATTCGCACCGCTGTCAGATGGCCCGCGTGGTCGGAGCGTTACAAAAGCGAAGTTCTGGCACAATCCAACGCGACCGGCAAATTGAAGCACATTGAATGTTGCACTGTCGCGACGGGGTTTATGAGCAGTTCGGTAGTAGAGGTGAAGTGAGAACGGAAGATGACGGCTATGTGAACATGGCAAGAATAAACCCTTTGAGGTATCGCTGGAGATGGCACGAGCGCGCGAAGCCGAGAGTTACGAGGCGAGCGGACGGCTATTGTGATGCCGTTCGGGTGTCGCGCAGAAGAACTACATCGGCGACAACATGGAAGCGAGCGATGGCGAGCGACTTGCCGTCAGGGGAGAATTGAAACGAGAGAATTCGATCCGACATGAAATCGGTCAACCGATGACCCGGCGAGCCATCGAGCGGCTGCACCCATACGTTGCCAGCGCCGTTTTCAACGAAGTTGTATGCCACCGCCTTGCCATCCGGAGTGATCGCAACAGGAACAGTAATGTCAGCCCGAGGGTCGATGTATTTCGCCGGCGTCTCGGAGTTCATGGTCACATCAACGAGGGCAATCGTTCTCGTGGCAGATCCCGTGGCCGCATCGTCTTTCACCTCGACTTCCGGCAACCACCTGCCGTCGGGCGAAAAGTTTACTCCGCCCTGCATCCATCCGGTGGGCACCACGCTAGCCTTGACCAGTTCAGGTGAGCCCCCGCTAATGGGCATCTTCATGATCCGAAGCACAACTCTGTCATAGTAGTAAAAAGATTTTCCATCCGGCAAGCAGATGGGATTTGCGTCAGCCTTGCCGCTGGTAAGCTGTTTTGGACTGGACCCGTCCGGGTCCACGCGCCAGACGTTCGTCGCGGTCTTTCCCTCGCGAAGATACGTACTGAAGAGAATGGGCCCGCCCCGACCGCAAACCGACGACGACTGTATCGTCTCAGAAGGGTCGCTCAAGAGAGTCGCTTGCCGGCTGCCGTCGGGCGATATTTGCAGGATCGAGGTTGCTGTGGTGACGATCAAATTTCCATGGCTGTCCCAATCCACGACTTTGACATCAGCCTGATTGGGAAGGCCCGGAACCGTCACAGGCACTCCATTCGCTGTCGCGGGCTGAAGGAAAACCGCATCAGACTTTTGCCGCTGAATCGAGACTATCGCCTTGTCGTCACCAGAAAGGCTTAGCGTTTGATAGCCACGTGAGTCGTTGGTGAGCGACCGGAATCGGCCATCGGGATAGGAAACCAAGCCGATTTGCCCATTCGTTGAGGCCGACGCGCTGTCTTCGTAGTTCACCAGCAGTCCGCGGCCATCCAGAGTCCACGCCAAGTCTGAAAATTCCCTGTCCTGGAACGACGTGAGTGGAGTGCCCCTGCCGCTTGCCATCTCGAACATGCTGATCTGGCCTCCGGAAATAAAAGCGATCCGCTTTCCGTCGGGCGACCAAGAGAGACGCTCAGAGGAACCCGGAGCGATTTGGAGAATCTTTTCGTCGCTTCCGTCCAGATTCGAGGAAAGAAGACTATACTTGCCGACTTCTGGATCGTTGTCGCGGAGGTACGCGATGCGCTTGCCATCCGGTGAAAACGTTGGTCTCCCGTCAACATCGCGTACCAAAAGTTGCGGCGTGCCGCCGAGCACGGGCATTCGATACAGCTGGAACCACTCCTTAGCGGCTTCCGCCGTTTTGCGGTAGAAGATAAAGCTCCCGTCCGGAGAAAACGCGGGGGTGCCGGTAGCAAAAGGATCAGGCTCGAGAACCTGAGTGTTGCTGCCGCTCGGCACGTTGCGAAGCCACAGGCTATATTTGCCGTTGTCTTCAACCACGCTTACGATGTACTTCCCGTCCGGGGAAATTGCCGCGTCCAACGCCTTGCCCGAGTTTGTGACTTGCGAGACAGTGAAGGTTTGAAAAGGGATCGTCACGGTTCGGTTTGCAAGAAGCGAGTACACGCCGTAGCCTGCCGCCACCAACACCACAAGCGCAACCACGAGGCCTGCCGAAAGGCCCAGTTTGTGCTGCTTCGCCGCAGCGGCTACAACCGAACTGCTGGAGGCATGCGCCGCTCCGCTTTGTGGCTGCACTCCCAAGCCCCTTCCAGCGCGAACCACAGGCTCGTTGGAGGATGAACCGGATGCTGGCGATTGCTGTTGAGCGACCGGAGAGCCGCTTTCCAGCTCAACCACCACTGGCCCGGCACTCGCAGCTATAGCTCGCCCCGTTTCCGAGTCCCGCTTCAGCCGTTGCAAATCCGTTCGCATGTCGGCTGCGTGCTGATAGCGCAGGTTGCGGTCTTTCTCCATTGCCTTGTTGATGACGTCTTCCAGCTTCGGTGGAATATCACGATTGAAACGAATCGCAGGCGGCGGAACAGAATCGAGGATCGCTTTGAAAATAACTCCCGAACTTTCGCCCTGAAAGGGCAATGCCCCTGTCGCCATCTCGTACAGCACCGCCCCAAACGAGAACAGATCACTCCGCGCATCCAACTCTTTTGCCCGCACCTGCTCCGGCGACATATATGCGACGGTCCCCAGCATCGTTCCTGGACTGGTGAGATGGTCCGCGCCCATCGAACCCGTCTGCGTATCCAGTGACGCAATCTTGCTCGAAGAACTGCCTGCCAGACTGACCTTCGCCAGACCGAAGTCCAAAATCTTGGCGTGTCCGCGCTTGGTCACAAAGATGTTTGCAGGCTTGATGTCGCGGTGGACGATGCCTTCGGCGTGGGCGGCATCGAGCGCGTCGGCAATCTCGATGGCCAACGACAGAATCAGCTCGGTTTCCATGGGACGACCCGCAATGCGGCGCTTCAGCGTTAGTCCATCCAGGAACTCCATGGCGATAAAGGTTTGCCCGTGCTGGTCGTCAATTTCGTAAATGGTGCAGATATTCGGGTGATTCAGAGCAGAGGCAGACTTTGCTTCGCGCTGGAAGCGGGCGAGCGCCTGCGGGTCTTTGGCTACGTCGTCGGGCAGAAACTTCAGAGCCACAAAGCGACTGAGCTTTACATCCTCAGCTTTGTACACCACCCCCATCCCGCCGCCGCCCAGCTTCTCAACGATGCGGTAGTGCGAGATGGTTTGGTCGATCATGGAGTCGTGCAATGGTAGGCCTCACGTGAGGGCAAGTCAAAGCAGGTTATGGAGTTAGCGGGGACTCAAGAGGATGGTTGGCGTTATATCTCCGTTACACTCAATGACCAGCGGTCGAAACGCGTAAAGGTTTCCAACAGTTAACATTGTCCAGTGAGTAGGATGGCGATCTGGCGGACACTCGGGCGCGTCGTTCTTCGGCCTATACATCGCAAGCTTGCTGCTTGGATTGACATACGCCACTCGTGGTGAGCTTTTGTTCCGGCCATCTGCCGTCTGCATCGCTATCTGCCTGCGGTTGTGTAACGGCTCGTACACTTCTCCGCTCACCTAGAGATGAATCGTGGGAGTGGCGGTTCTATTTTCGATTCTTTTGGACCAGAAGGATTTACAAATTGGTGACATTGGTGACAAACGCCTGACAATTCCGAGCCGCAACCCCGTCTACAATTTCACGCCAAGCAGCTCAGAGAAGGTTTCCCTCCCCTGCTGACTTTCGTTAAGGAGAGACTACTATGCAGCTTTGCAGGACCGCAGTCGCCGCTTGCCTCGGCCTGGTTCTTCTCATGGTTTCGTCCCCGGCCGATGCACAATATAGAATCACAAACCTAGTTTCGAATCAGGTCCACCAAGCCCCGACCATAGATCCGCTGCTGGCCAACGCCTGGGGATTGGCTCGGGGCGCCACGTCGCCTTGGTGGATCAGTGATAACGACACCGGCTGGGCGACCCTCTATCAGGCAAACGGAACGCAAGTGCCACTGCGGGTTTTGATTCCCACAGCCGGAAACGGACCGGCTTCGCCGACAGGCTTAAACGGTCCTGGCACGCCGACCGGGGTCGTTTTCAACGGATCGTCGACCGATTTCCAGGTTCAGGGCTGGCCATCACCTTTCATTTTCGCGACGCTGGATGGCACCATCAGCGCGTGGGCGCCGGGCCTAAACGCCAACCAGGCGACGATCGCGGTGGACAACTCGGCCAAGAAAGCGATGTACACGGGCTTGGCCATCACCAGCAAGCCCTCGGGGAATTTCCTCTACGCGGCGGACAACACGAACAATGTAATAGATATGTACGACGGCAGCTTTAACCTGGTGAAGTCGTTCGGTGATCCGAACGTCCCATCAAACTTCTCAGTATTCGGCATTCAGGACATCAATGGCCTGGTCTATGTCGCGTATGCTGTACCGAACGTAGGTGCCGGCGGTGTCATCGACCTCTTTACGGAGAACGGTACCTTCGTGAAGACGCTGATCCAAGGACCGACACTCAACCAGGCCTGGGGCATGGCCGCGGCTCCCGGCAATTTTGGCCCGCTGAGCAATACTCTGCTGGTTTCAAACAACTCCGTTAACGGCACCATTAACGCGTTTGACCCTATTACCGGGAAATTCGTGGGTACGATAAAGGACGAGAACGGAAAGGCGATCGTCCTGAACAACCTCTGGGGAATTGCCTTCGGTGGAGGAAACTCAACCAATGGAGCGACAAACGCGTTGTTCGTCACCGTGGGTCAGGGAATTGGCCCCGCCGAATTGGCCGGCACCTTTGCAAAAATCGTCTACAAACCATAAGCGACGAACGACCCTTAGGAGCCTTACATAAATAAGTTCCCACACTACGATTAGGCTGGACATTTTCTCGGTCTGGTGATAAAGCACACTGGGAGACCCTGCAGCAAGGAGGATCCCCCACTGATGCCCCACAACGATTGGCGAGGCAGCAAACAAGAGAAGCTGCGCCTGTATTGGAAAGTACGGGAGGAACGGAAACAGGTGGTGCGAGAAAAATATGAGCGGCTGCAGCCGCATTTGGGAGAACGAGGAACGAGGTTGTGGGCGGCCAATGAAGCGCTTTCGTTTGGGCGGGGAGGAGTGCGGGCGATAGCCGAAGCCCTGGCCATCACTCCTAAGACCATCTTGCAAGGCAAGCGCGAACTGCAAGCCCAGCCGAGCCCGAGCCGCGATCTTGAGGGAGGCCGGCACCGTCGCCCCGGGGGAGGCCGGAAGTCGATCCTCGAGAAACATCCGGAATTGCGCAGCGTGATCGAGCAGATCGTGGATCCGGCCACGCGCGGAGATCCGATGAAGCCGTTGCGCTGGGTTTCGAAAAGCTTGCCTCACCTTGTGGCGGAACTCGGTCGCCAAGGCTACCAACTTAGCCTCACCAGCGTGAGCAAAATCCTGTACGAGGAATTGGGTTATGGCATGCAAGGGTTGCGCAAGACCCGAGAAGGTTCCTCGCATCCCGATCGGGACGCGCAGTTTCAATACATCAATCGCCAGTGTCAGGAATTTCAACAGCGGGGTCAGCCCGTGATCTCTATAGATAGTAAGAAAAAGGAACTGGTGGGGGATTTTAAAAACGGCGGTCGGGAGTGGCACCCCAAGGGCAAACCCGAATCGGTTCGCGTGCACGATTTCGAAGATAAGCAAAAAGGCAAGGTCACACCCCACGGCGTGTATGACATCGGGCGAAACCAAGGATGGGTGACCCTGGGGATAGATCACGACACCGCCGAATTCGCCGTCGATTCTATTCGTCACTGGTGGAGGCGCATGGGCCAGCCCACCTACCCTGCGGCCCAGGAACTGCTAATCACTGCCGATTCCGGCGGCAGTAACAGCTATCGAGCCAGACTCTGGAAGTGTCAACTGCAGAAGCTAGCGAACGAGACCGGACTCCGCATCACGGTCTGTCACTACCCTCCCGGAACCAGCAAGTGGAACCGAATTGAGCATCGCATGTTTTGCCACATCACCGCCAATTGGCGGGGTCGGCCCTTGGAAACTCGTGAGGTGATCGTCAACCTGATTGCCAACACCCAAACTAGCAAGGGCTTGACCATCCAAGCCGACCTCAATGTCAATTCTTACGCGAAAGGGATCAAAATATCCGATGAAGAAATGGCAAGGTTGAACATCATCCCGGCGGACTTTCATGGGGAGTGGAACTATTCCCTGTCACCCAGAGTCAGCACCGCCTGAGAAATTTATTTGTGGGAGATTATTTCTGGAAGGCTCCTTAGCGCCGAAAACGTAACGAGGGCCGCCTGAAACTGGCGGCCCTTCTACTTGGGGTGTGCTGCTCTGTTATTTCAGCCTGTACTGCGGTAAGTTCACTCCTCGCGCAGCAATATCATAGGATCAGCCGACAGCGCCCGGCGCGCTGGAATCCACGCAGCCAGGAGCCCCAGCAACGACATCGCTAGAACAACGCCAGCTAGTATCAACGGATCGCGGGGAGTTGCCTGATACACGACGAAAGCCAGCACCCGGGACGCCAAAATTCCGAGGAGCAATCCTGCCGCGGAACCAATAGCGAGCAATTTGACGGCCCGTCCCAACGCAGCCTGTAACACTTCCTTACGCTGCGCGCCGAGCGCGACCCGAATACCCAACTCCCGCAACCGCTTGCTGACCGAGTACGCCGCCATTCCAAAGATGCCAGTTACAGCCAGCATCGCGCCCATTAGGCCCAGCACACCCAGCGACAACGTGGCCATACGCGGACCGAACAGAGCTGTGTCCAGCCCTTGGTACCGCGTTTGGATGTAAACCGGCAGCCCTGCATCCAGGTCCCGCAGCTTTCCCCTTATGGCTGGCCCCAATTGCTGCGGATCGCGATCCGAGCGCACCACTAGCCAGGTCGAACTGGAGGGCGATTGCAGGATGGGGAGAAACATCGCCGGCCGTGGATCTTCGGTGAGGCTCGCGTACTTCCCCTGTTCTGCAATGCCCACCACTTGTGTGCGCGTTCCGTCTGGCATCTTGTAATAACCGCCCATGGCGTTGCTTACGGAGCCAAAGATTTTGCGCGCAAACTCCCGATTCACTACCGCTACGCGGGGCGAGTTTTCGTCGTCATGCCAGGTGAAGGTCCTCCCAGACAGCAAGGCTGTGCCCGCCGCGTGGAAATATTCGGGAGAAATTTTGAACATTAAAGAGTCAGCCGCCGCGTTCGATGGCCTCAGATCTGACGTATTGTCGGTGAAGACATTCGAGTCGCCCGGGCCATCCCCTAATGGCACCTGATCGGCCAATCCCACAGCTTCGACACCAGAAATCGTCGCCAGAGCCTCGATCATGCGCTTTTGCACTGGGGGCACTCGATTGCCGCGATAACTGGCCGTATTCAGTTCTGTATCCACCAGCATCGTGTTCTGCAGCTCGAAACCGAAATTGTTGTGCAGCGAGCGCGCCAGTCCTCGGACAGCCACCATGGAAGAAGTGACCAGCACGGCGCAGATGGCAATTTGCGCGACCAGCAATACGTCTCGGGCAGTAATCCGCCTACCAATTCTGCCGGTCGATCCCGCCTTGACGACCTCATAGGGATTGGTGCGGAGCACCTGGGTTACCGGGACCGCGCCAAAGAGGAATCCACTCAGCAAAGCCAGCAGCAGGGCTACTCCGTAAACATGTGCGTCCGGGGTGACGGACAAATGGGCTGGCCATCTGGCAAAAGGCTGCCACGCGCTCAGCCCGCGCAACAGCTGGACGCTGCCCCATAGTCCGACTGCTCCTCCTGCGAGCGAAATCAGCATGGCTTCGGTAAGCAGGCCGCGCAGAATGCGTGCGCGGCTCGATCCCAGAGCGAGCCGCAGAGCAACTTCTCGGGAACGGTCAGCGGCGCGTGCCGCAAACAAACTGCCCAGGTTGGCGCATGCGGCCAACAGAATCAACCCCGATAGCAGCATCAATCCTGTCAGGAATTCTCGTACGGGGCGGCCAAGATAGTCGCCATAAAGGCTTGGACGCGCCAAGCTAAAGGTTACTGTGCTATCGTCTTTGGGGTAGGTCTTTTCCAGATACGAGCCAATCGAGTTCAGATCGGCAATCGCCTGGGCCGGAGTGACTCCCGCCTTCAGCAGTCCCATCGTCATGAAAACCCAACGGTTCCCGCGCGCGTTCAGGTCATCCGCCGCAAGCTGCTCGTGATTCACAATTGGCACAAAAAAAGCAGGCTGAAAAAACAACAGCGTCCCGTTGAACTCAGGCGGCGCTACACCGACGATGGTAAAAGGATGCTTGTCCACCTGAACCGTACGGCCCACTACGCCACGATCATCTTGAAACTGGGTGTGCCAAAACGAGTAGGTAAGCACGATATACGGAGCACTGTTCGGGCCATGCTCATCGGAGGCGTGGAAGAAATGGCCAAGATACGGCTGCAGGCCTAATGCGTCAAAGTAGTTCCCTGTAGCTTCCTCGACCCAGGCGCGGGATGGACCTTCACCCGTATCCAGCCCTATCTCGGCGACGTTATAAGCCACGAGAGCATCAAAGCTGCGGTTACGGTCCCGCAGATCGAGATAGTCGGGATACGACTCTGCCATGTCATTGGCCGGCTGGCGCCAGAGTCCGTAGAGGCTCTCCGCGTGAGCCACATTCAACGAGCGCAGAATGAACGCATTCATGATGCTGAACACCACGGCGTTTGCGCCAATTGCCAAAGCCAGCGTCAGAACCGCGGCGGCGGCGAAGCCGGGAGACCTGCGCAACTGGCGTAGGGCGAATCGCAGATCCTGCAGCAGGGTGGTCATGGTCGCATCTGGGTGGCCGATCTGGCCACACGAAAAAATCTGCAATTCGCGAGCCAAAGTGTTGTGACTGCAACTTTGCAGAACAAAGCGGCTTGCGGGATCTCGCAGGGGTATGGGAACCGAACCGTGTGTTCGGTTTCACAGGAGAGTGTCCGTAAATGAACAGGGGATGGCGGCGAGCGACGCTTCCCGGGAGTGCGCCAATAGCAGGCCAGGAATTTCATATTTGCTCCGCTTGGGTAGCGGAATCTCTGCTATGGCCTTCATTCAGGACTCGTGGTTGTCCAATAAGAAGTTCAGCTATGTAGGAAATCGGATCACTGAGGGTGCCCGTCCTATGCCCTCCTACACAACTCCAAGCGTGCGAGGCTTGACACACTTACATCTTGGCAGTCGGCGGCGACACACCGTTCAGGCGCAGATACATTGCGGTTTCGGCGTAGTGGTCCGCCCAAGTACCGGCCAGGGTCAGGCAGAACCAGGCGCGCGTAACTTGTTTTCCGCCGAATCCTTCCGTGGTCTCCGCGAGTTTCGAATCGTCCATTTTCTCCAGCGCGTCTGAGCAGAAATCGAAGGAGGCCTTGAGTGCGGCCACGAGCTTGTCTTTCGAGTCCGTATCCTTCACCTGCTCGAACTTGGGAGCAGGGACGATGGCGGCTTTGCTGCACAGGAAGTAATTCGCATCGGCCATGTGGATGATGAGCTGGCCGAATGTCCTCTGGTCGGAACTGGGTTTGTAGGTAAATTTGTCGGCAGGCATCGCTTCGACGGCTGCGACGGTGTTTTTCTGCCGGCCAGGGAGCGTGTCTCTGAGGGCGGTGCTGACGGGGTCCTTCGTTTGTGCGGACGTGGCTTGTGCCGCCGCCGACGCGGCGAGGAACAGCAAGGCAGGGATCACAAGAGTTCTCTTCATTTTGTCCTCATTTTTCGGTAAATCGGTGCGGAGAGCAGAGAGCGCGACGGTGAGTTTGCGCCTTGGGCGTGCCGGCCAGTG
Source organism: uncultured Acidobacteriaceae bacterium (assembly GCA_963714225.1). Classification (GTDB taxonomy): domain Bacteria; phylum Acidobacteriota; class Terriglobia; order Terriglobales; family Acidobacteriaceae; genus Sulfotelmatobacter. Next base: position 65,604 of record CAVQNY010000047.1, read on the forward strand.
GCCGGGACTGCTAGCACGCCCTTAGAAGCAGTATCGGCGTTTCTCCATTTCATACGATTTTCCTAGCGCCCGCATGAATGCCCCGCCTCGGGCACCAGCTTTCAAAGCTTTACAGCCGACCGAATCTCTGCCAATATACGTCGTCAGTTAGCTAATTGTCAACTATTGAGAGGAGAATCCAATGTCCGTATACGAGAAGCTCGAGGCTCTCAATATCACGCTTCCGGAACTGACGCCGCCGGTGGCAGCTTTTGTACCTTATCTGCGCAGCGGCAATTTGCTTTTCTCGTCTGGCCATATCGCCAAGATCAGCGGCAAACCATGGGTCGGCCAGCTTGGGACCGATCTCACGACCGCACAAGGTAAAGAGGCCGCTCGTGCGGTGGCCATCGATCTGATGGGGACACTTCATGCGGCCGTGGGCGACCTAAACCAGATCAAGCGGATTGTGACGCTGATGGTGCTCATGAACAGCACTCCAGCATTCACCGAACAGCACCTCGTAGCCAATGGTGCTTCTGAGCTTTTCGGAGAAGTATTCGGCGAGATAGGGATGCACGTTCGCAGCGCCTTCGGGGTCGCTCAGGTGCCGTTTGGATCGTGCGTAGAAATTGAACTTGTCGTCGAGCTTCTCTGAGGCCCTGTAGCGATGAAAGGATAACCTCTTGAAAGCTATCTGCGTACGTGAATTTGGCAGTCCGGACGTTCTGAAACTCGAAGACCTGCCTGACCATCGACCACCCCAATCCGGGGAAGAAGTCCTAATTAGAGTGAAGGCTGCAGGCGTGAACCCTTACGACACCTACATGCGATCTGGCGCCTACGGCTCCGGGAATCCGGCCCTCCCCTTTACGCCCGGATCCGATGCCGCCGGGGTGGTGGAATCCGTAGGAGCCGATATCGACCTGGCGCCAGGGCCGATACCTGCGACTCTTCAAGCAGGATTGGGAAATGGGACCCTGCGTCCGGTGGTTGCATCGGAGTGGCCTCTGGCCTCGGCTCCCGAAGCCCACCGGCGAATCATGGAGCCCGGTGCATGGGGCAAGATTGTCCTGATTCCCTGACCGAGGCCAATGTGTCCGCCCATTGGAGAGTGCCAGCCGGTTCAGTGACATTGGTAGGCAAAGCTCGACCGGGCAATCGAGTCCAAACCGGGGTATGTCGAAGAGGCATGCAACGCCTTTGAGGAGGTTTCTGCGCATCTACCGCCGGAGGAGGACAAGGAATGAATTGGAGCACCACTGCGGAAAATAGAAAACATTTAGACGACTTTCGGGGTAAGATTCGCCGCACACGCGACGCCTGGCGAACTGCCGCGTTGTTGGCTTCGGCGATGAACGGCGCTATGCGTGGCTGCCCTACGCCAAGAGTTTCTCGATCGGCTCCCAATAGTGCCCTTTCCATCCCGAAGCCAGGACTTCCGCTTCGCCTTTTGGAAAGCCGGTATGGTCAAATACGATCTTGGTCCCAGAGCCTTGCTCCACAAGCTCGAACTTCGCAATCGAATACATGCCCGGAGCCCAGCGGCCCGTTCGCCAGGCCTGCACGATTCGCTCGTTGGGCACAAGTTCGACTTGTCGTCCCGTTATGTACCCGCCGAAGAGCGTGAACGCGCCTCCCACTTCACGACTGATCTCCGCGGGCTTGTCTCCGAGGTGCATGGCTTGCAGGACTCCACTGAGCTGTATGACTTTGTCAAACTGTTTGGAGTCAGTGAGCGCGTCGTAGATGCGCTTCCGGTTCGCTTTGAAAACAGGCTCTTGGTGAATTGATTCCGCCGTATGAGAAATCTCATCCTCGGCTCCCGCCCAAGCCTTAGTTGAACCCAGGGTTAAACCACCGAATGCCATCGCAACCCCGACGATTGCTTGCCGCCGCGTGGGCCCATTGGCCAGCATTTCCAGATTTCCTAAATTGTTCATCATAGTCCTCCCGAATTTTTGTCTTACCCTGACCCCTATGCATGAAATTCTCAGCAACTAAGCGCTCTGTTTCCCTGCAGCCCACCCTCGTGTACCAGAAAGTCGTTATCGCATATACGCGGCACTCGGCAACGCTTCCTTCTTTGACAAGTGCTCGGGACGCCGCCGGCCTTTCCCACTTGTTTTCGAGTCTTATCGCCCCATCCTTTGGGACGAACGTCCCGTCGGCTCTGCCGCATAGAACGATCACATTCCCTTCTGAGACGATCTCCTCAACCTCGATCCAATAGTCGGGCGCGATCGTGAAATATCCTGGCCATCCGTTCTGCGCGCCGGAAGTCGGGGCCTTATCCGTTTGACTTTGGATTTGCTTGATAACCGATAAGGCTGGAGCAAGGCGTTTAGCGAGCGCCGAACCCAACCATCGAGTGGACCCTTACGATACACTGCCCAGTCGAGCATGCAGCCTCCGTTAACTTGCTGGATAAGACGCGCCAGCGCGCCCGTGTCACATGGCTTCAATTCACCGAGAGCGACGGCATTGTCGAGCAGTTTCTTAGCCTCGGCATGCACGATCACGAATTGGGCCAGGAGGACCGCGTGGAATTCGGGATCTGTAAGGTCGATTTGAAAATAAGCGAGGAAGTATGCGACGGATTCGGGAGTCACGAGGAAGGCGCTTGAACCGGCAAAAAATTCTATTAGCGCCTTGAGGGGTGAGCCGTGCTTCGTCCGGACCGAAGCGAATTGTCCTGCGACGTCCGCAGTCCATGCTTTGCAGTTGGCCAGAAGCAATTCGCGCTTGGTGCCGAAGCGCTGGATCAGCGTGGCGGGAACGACTCCGGCCTCTTTGGCGACGTCGGCGAGCGTGAGTTCAACTGGGCTGCGGCGCTGCAAAACACGGGCGGCGGCGGCGAGGATTTCTGCGTCGGAAGTTTCGCGGGGGCGAGGTGACATCGGTCTGAATGGGCTCCAGTAAGAAAGTTGGTGTTATCGCACGGTCTCAGGATAACTGAATGACGGTTCATTTTCCAGTTGACATTAATGAACAGTTGTTTATTATTGAATCGTCGGGCGGGAGAGAGGGATCATATCCGCTCCCCATTGCGCTCTCGGATCTTGGTCTGCAAGGATCAGAATGTTATGACAGTTTCCGTCTTCATCGGGACGAGCGTCGATGGCTTCATTGCCCGACTCAATGGCGAACTTGACTTTCTACCGCTTGGCGGCGGCGAACCGCACGGCTACAACGAGTTCATTGCAAGCGTCGATGCGCTTGTAATAGGGCGCAAGACCTATGAAACGGTTCTGGCCCATGCAGAGTGGCCATATGGCAAAAAGCAGGTCATCGTTCTCAGTAACCAGCCCATCGACTTGTCCGCAGCGCGGGGAGGACATGTTGAGCAGATGGACGGATCTCCGGCTGAGATTGTTTCGCATCTCTCTGCTCGCGGCTTCCAGCATCTATACGTAGACGGTGGTATTACGATTCAAGGTTTTCTACGTGCGGGCCTAATTCAACGACTTATCATCACCCGGGTACCTGTATTGATTGGAGCCGGAATTCCTCTCTTCGGTGCGCTGACGCAGGACATTAAACTCCTGCACGTCGCGACTCAAAGCTACGCAACCGGTTTGGTCAAAAGTGAGTACCACGTTATTGCCTAAGGCGCCGCAAATAAATAAGGGTATCAATTTGCCGCAAATAAATAAGGGTATCAATTTGTGCTCCGCTGTCGAGCGGGGTTAGGCTTGATCACATAGCTGCGAACTGAAAGCTGTTGAAGTGATTATTCATCGAGAGAAGTCCTCTCTCGAACGAATCTCGCCTCCCATGGCGGGTACCCAACGAAGTAGGAGGTTCGTCGGTTCGTCAATCGAGGGGCGAGTGCTCCGCAGATATTTCGTCCGCGCGAAATTATGGATCGTTCCCACTCGCGCGGCTCACGCGTTTCTCAAAAATCGTTGTCGGCGAGGAATCATCCGTAATCGTTAGTCTCAAGCCAATGGCAGGGACGGACCTGATCGACGTGGGAGGCAACAAGTTCCTCTCCCAGTTCCTGGTTCTCGTTGCACAGGAACGGAACCTTTGGCCCGGCGAGCTTCGAGAACCGGATCGCAGGGTGTGGCGTAGGCACTGCTGACATCTGCCATTTCGACGGCGATGCAAATCAGTGTACGGTGTCTTCTCATCGGCGAGGCCTCAGGCGGCAATCTTGGCCAGGTGGTATTTGTGATGCAACCCGATGCAACCCATGCAACCATGCAACCCGCCGAGGATCGGCTTAGCCCTCGCACTGTGTTATAATGTAGCTACGTTGCTACATGGGAGCTACCGACGTGACAATTACCAAACTGTCGAGCCGAGAGTTCAATCAAGACACGAGCCGGGCGAAACGAGCGGCGAAACGGGGTCCGGTTTTTATCACGGATCGAGGGCGGCCCTCGCACGTACTGCTCACAGTCGCGGATTACCAGAGGATTACCGGCGGGCAGAAAAGCATTGCCGAACTGTTGGCGATGCCGGAAGCGGCTCGCATTGAATTTGAGCCACCTCGCCTGAAAGGCCATTGGCACGAGCCCCTGGATTTGTCCTGATGTACCTCGTCGATACGAACGTAGTTTCGGAATTACGAAAAGCGAAGAACGCCCATCCGCGCGTCCGAGCTTGGGCCGATGCCCTCCCCGCCGAAAGCCTCTACCTCTCGGTCGTCTCGATTTTGGAACTCGAGATTGGCATTCTGCTGCTCGAGCGCCGCGACCGGAGACAGGGTGCGGTTCTCCGGGCTTGGATGGATGGGCACGTCTTGCCGACGTTTTCAGATCGTATTCTGGCGGTGGATACTCGAGTGGCACAGCGCTGCGCGGCGCTCCATGTCCCGGATCCCCGTTCCGACCGAGACGCGCTCATCGCCGCCACGGCCCTGGTCCATGACATGACGGTGGTGACCAGGAATGTGAGCCATTTTCAGCCCATCGGCGTCGCCGTGTTCAACCCATGGGAACATTGAGCAGCGACCTTGCTCAAGTCCGCATGGCACTGGCAAACCACAGGGCAAAATTTTCTGCCCATGTTCCGTGAATCCCAAACGACCGGGAAAGAATGCGGTGGGACCTTCCGAAGATCAATTCTTAAGCGTCCTGATAGGTATAGGTTTTAGTTAGTTTTGAGGGGCAACTTGGCGAGCCGAAAAACGGCCCGTTTTATGTCGTTGACGGTAGCCGCGAAATTCCACGGCGAATGGAATTATGTGATGAAGCCTAACATCGCTCGACAGCGGAGCACAAATTGATACCCTTATTTATTTGCGGTGCCTAAGGGCCGAGGTGAGGGCGCCTGACAAAAAGTGTGGATTCTACTTTGATCTAAGTGGTCAGCCATGAAGCTGGTCGGGAATCAGCAGCTAATACATTATCGCGGGAATATCCTGGTTTGGCGGATACAACTTGCGCCGGGACAGGTAACCCGTTGGCATCGCGATCCGTTTCACCGCGTAACAGTAGTCTTGAAGGGTGATTTGCTCGCGATAGAGTTCCGCGACGGAGGAGAAACTGCGCAATGGAAGATTATTGTTGGCGAAGTTGATTGGTCGGAACCGAGTGATCGTGTGTTTGTTGTTGTTGTTGTTGTTGTTGTTGAACAGGCGTTAGCGCTCGTTGAGAATTCAAGGTGTGAATGCGGCCCTTCAGCGACGGAGGTTGGCGAGTGCTCCTGTCGCCCGACCGTAATGTCAGAGCAAACCGTTCACGGCGGATTACTGCCGTTTTGCGAAAGTGTCGGGTAACCGGCAAAACGCAGTGAATGAACGAAATTAGCGAGCGCAATCCCAGATTCTTAATCTGGGTAAGCGAGTTGTACAATGACTTTTGTCGGTTCGCTTGGAGTCGTACAATCCCTGCGGTTGGTAAGGCACAAAAGCAGCGGCCGGCAAGTTCTGCTTTGGGCTGGGGCGGCATTCGCCCTCGAAATCGGGTAACACCCGAGTCAGGAATCCCAGAGTTCCACTCTGGGAGGATCAAAGAGTCACACAGTCCCGACCGACTCAGTACGCCGGCGGCAGCCCGATCTTTGTTACGAGTGCACGATAACGTTCGTCTGAATGCAGGAAGTCGAAGACGGGCTCGCCTTGCAGAAACACGAGGTCCATCGCGTGCTCGCGATAAGCATCCTTGAGTTGTTGGAATGTTTCGTCCTTCATTCCAAGGGCCGCATAGGCTTCCGCTAGGTCAGAGGGCGAGACATACTCTTTGCGGCTGCGAGTCTTAAGATCGTTCAGCTGTAGTTGCAAAACTGCTTTTCTGCCGCCGCGTTCATAGGCGCGCTGGATCTCGGCTGCGGCTTTCTCGCCGCCGTTAAGCCGCATGTGCAGTTCGAGTTCCTGCACAGATTCCTTCTCCATGCCCTTGAACCCGTAAACTCTGGAAAGGAAATAATGAACCCATTGCGCTGCCGAATCCGCCTGGGCGCGCATGCGAAATTCTTCAAGCGCGGCGTCGTACCGCCGCACTCTGTAGTAAGCCCTGCCCAGGGCCCAGGGCCTCAGATAGGGATCAATCTCGGTAGCTCGCTTTTGTTCCTGAAGCGCCTCGTCCGGGCGGTCCATGGCGAAGAGAATGTAGGAATGAAGGTGGTGAGCTTCGGAAAAGTTGGGATCAAGTTCCAGCGAACGCCGCGATTCCGCGTCTGCGCGCTGCCAATCCCACTTGTCAAAGAGGTACACCGCCGCCATGCTGTGGTGAGCGTCCGCCGAGGAGTCATCCAATTCCACCGCTTTGCGGGCGGCGGCCTCCTGTCGATCCATGACCTCGCGCGCGGCGGCCACACCTGCTCCGCTGGGCCCTCCCTGTCCTATGCTATCGGCGATACCGGCCCAGGCCGCGGCATAGTCGGGTTGTAGCTGGATCGCTTGCTCAAAATATTTCCGGCTCTCGCTATTATTTCCGGAAACCCACAAATAACGCCCTCTTAGATAAGCATCGTGCGCCTCAGAATTGATATAGCGCTGGGGCCGAGCCGGAGCGGACGCCACCTTCGCTTCGCTGGCAATGACTTGCGAGATTTCCCGGGGAAGGGACACCGCGCCACTCAAATCGCGGTCATAGCCCGCGGCCCAGATGTGCGTATCTGTAGGCGCATAGATCAGTTGCAGATTTACATGTACGTGGTTTCCGGAACGATTCACCGAACCTTCCAGAATTCCGTCGACTCCAAGCGCCTGCGCGATCTCCCGCAGCGGCCGGCTGGCGCCTTTGTACTGCATGGCGGAAGTCCGTGAAACTACCCGCAAAGAACGGTTTCCCGCAAGCGCGGTGATCAGTTCGTCAGTCATGCCATCGGCGTAGTAATCCTGGGAGGGATCGCCAGAAAGATTCGCCAGCGGCAGCACGGCGATGGATTGAATTGGGCCAATGCTGTTTTTCGCAAAAACCCGGTCGCGCAGCCCCGCGACATTAAGCGCCAAGGTCGCTCCTGTCGCCACGAGCAAAGCAACCGCCGCCCAGGGCCACTTCCGTGATGCCAAGCCTTCGCTGGTCCTGATCGGGCCAGCTTCCATGCTCGCTGACGTTAAGACTGCATTCTGGGGAACCGAGATTTTCGCGGACGCAGCAGTTCCATTCGCGTTCGTGCTCACCGCGTCAGATACAAACCTGTAGCCCTTGCCCGAAATCGTCTGTATGAACCGCGGCCGCTCTACGTCTTCCCGCAGCGCCGTCCGAATCTTGCGAATGGCAGTATTGATGCCGTGCTCGGTATCAAGAAAAACATCTTTGCCCCACAGTCGCTCGATAATCTCCTGACGGCTCACCACCTGCCCATTTTTTTCCAGCAGCAGGATGAGCAATTCCATGGGGATGCGTTCGAGCTTCAGAGGGCGATCATGGTATCGCAATTCAAAACGGGAGCTAACCAGTTCAAAATCGCCGAACTCGTAGGTGGGCGTGGGCACGACACTCCAACAATTTGGCTAACAACTATACCATTGATCGGCAAGCAAGGAGTAAACGGCCTGCCAAATCAGCAACTTACAGCTTCACCTTTCTTCACTTCAATTCATTCGCCAGTCATTGCATCGTCGCGCCGTTTAGGTCAGGATTCGCTCCCGCAGCGGCAAGCGTTTAGCGCGGCTCGATTGTTCAAAAAGGAGATCACATGAAACCAGCACTTAGCAAATTCACTCTGGCCCTGGGAATCATTCTGATGGGAGCACTTCTCAGCGGCAGCGCGTTCGCACGTTGCGGAGACCAGGGCAAACCAAAACACGGCGCCTCTTTGTCCCCGCAATCGTGGAATGGTCAATTTGGTTCCTTCTTGCCCATTTCCACCAGCTCCGCGGACGATCCGATCGTCGGAATGTGGCACGTCAGCTTCACAGCCGAAGGCAATGAAGCAGGACCACCGGACAATACTCCGATAGACAACTCCCTGGTCCTGTGGCATAGCGACCACACGGAAATCATGGCGTCCTCGCGGCCCGCACAGGATGGGGATATCTGCCTGGGCGTTTGGGAGAGGGTAGGGAGATCCAAATACAAGCTCAATCACTTACCTTGGCTTGGGGGCAACGATACCACCAACCCAGGCGGGATCGGGAACCCGACTGGCCCGACTCGCCTCTTTGAAGAGGTTACCTTGAGTCCGGACGGGAGGCACTATCGCGGGAGGTTTACGCTCGATGCATTCGATACCGCAGGAAACGTGACTGCCCACATTATCGGTGTAGTCACTGCAACACGCGTCACCGTGAATACGACGGTGCAGGATTTGCTCTGAGGGAAAGCTGATTCAGAGTTGGTAGGGCGGCGGGAATCGAGTGCCTGCCGCTCTGTCGTTTTTTGCGCGACATCGGCCGAGTGTTTCACTCTGTGCAGAGTTCTCTCGGGTTCCTGGGCCGCGTGCCCAGGCGATCGGGAGAGCAGTGGAAGTGTCGCACGAATCTTTCCACCAAGCGGATATAGCGTTGTGTGGTAGCCTCTGAGTAATGACGTCGCTGTAGTTCCTCCAGCATGATTTTTCGTAGATGGGTGCAGTTATAAATCCCCGAGATCCTGTTGCAGCCCCGATTGTGGCTCAAATGGACGAACTGTTTGCCGTCGATGCAGAAGCTCGCCAAATCGATTGGTCAAAGGGCCAAGTCTATCGATTAAGGAATAGCATAAGCCCTTTAAAACCAGCAAACGCAGTCTACGCATTAAGGAATAACGACACCGGCAATCATCCTGCTTGCTGGCTTCCCTCAAAACGTGTAACTGCCGGGTATTCGTGTATATAGGCAATCGACATGCTGCCTTCGCCAATGCTGCTGGCAACGCGTTTGACGGAACCGTGGCGTACGTCGCCGGCGCAGAAGATACCGGGTATGCTGGTTTCAAGCGCGAACGGCTCGCGATCAAGTGACCACATAGTTATGTCGCGGCCAGTGCGGATGTAACCGTCGGCGTCGCGCTCGAGCCACGCGGGCAGCCACTGGGTCTTGGCGACTGCACCGATCATGATGAAGAGAGCCTTCGCGTCGCGCGTGCAGGTGAATTCGGGGTCGCCGGGTGGGCGCGAAGTGGTCGTAAGTTGCTCGAGATGGTCTTCGCCATGAACGCCTGTGACCTGTGTGTAGGGTTCGACGCGGATGTTGGCCTTGTCGTCGATCTGCCTGATCAGGTATTGCGACATGCTTTGTGTAAGTCCGGGGCCGCGTACGAGCATGATCACTTCGGCAGCATAGCCAGAGTAGAAGATGGCGGCCTGGCCAGCAGAGTTGCCACCACCGACGATGAAGATACGCTGACCTGTGACGGCAACACCGTCAAAGCGAGACGCACCATAAAGGATGTCGCGGCCGAGGAGTTCATCATGGCCTTCAAACTCTAGTCGATGCCATGAAACGCCAGTCGCCAGCAGGAGGACGCGTGCGCCAATGCGCTCGCCACCGTCGAGGATGACGCAGTGGCTGCCGTCCAGCGCTTGGACTTCTTCGACATTGCGCTTGAAAAGAATCGCGACACCGAAGTGCTTAGCCTGCTTAAGGGCGCGTTCGGTGAGTTCGTCGCCGGAGACGCCGGCCGGAAAGCCGAGGTAGTTTTCGATGCGTGAGGATGTGCCCGCCTGGCCGCCGGCGGCGAAGCGTTCGACGAGCAGGACTTTGAGACCCTCGGATGCGCTGTAGACAGCGGCTGCCATGCCTGCAGGGCCAGCGCCGGCGATGATGATGTCGTACTGCTGGTGTTTTGGGACAGTCTGGAAGCCGAGGGCTTCAGCGACGCGGCGGACAGTAGGATTTTCGAGCGATGTACCTTCGACCGAAACTATGATGCCGGTTTCCGGCTCAGTCCCGGTCGGTTGCCAGTCGTACTGGATGCGATTGGCGGAGAGAAAGGCTCGAATGGCGCGACACTTGTCGTCGTACTTCGATCCGGAGATCTGGACCCGTGAAGAAGGTGTCTCGCGAGCGAGCTTCTGCGCCAGGGCGAAGCGTGAAGTCATGGTTTGGAAGATAATCTCGCCAGCGGAAGGACTATCGCGGACGAGTTCCTGCAGTTGCTGGCGGTCGAAGCGAGCGACGCGGCATTTTGTAACCGCGCGCACAGAGACGATGCTGGAAGTGCCCATGAAGATTGGCGTTTCGCCGGAGAAATCGCCGGCGAAACTGCGACCAAGCACCTGGCGCTGGCCGACGATGTCTTTGATGGCTTCGAGTTCACCTTCGAGGATGACGAAGAAGCGCGGCTCTTCACCTTCACGGATGAGCCATTCGCCAGGCTCGAGGTGAATATCGGCCGCGCGTCGCGCGAGCCGGCGTCGCTCCTGTTCTTCAACCTCCGCAAAAACTGGGATTTTTTCGAGGTCTTTAGAAGTAATCATTGCGTTCACTCAGGATACTGCGGGTTGCGCATGCACGCCGCAATCTTGTCCCGAATCCTCTATGCACATAATGTTGATGCTTCGGATGTTCCATTTCGATCAAAAACGTTCCTAGCGTTCTGAAGAGTCTGCATAAACGACACCGCTGACCCGATCGAGAACCACCTCGCCGCCCTGGTGCTGCTCGAGGGCGTGGCGGGCGACGTCGATGTCGTCATCCCCGGCCACGGGTCCATCGGTGGAGCCGATCAGGTACACGCACGGATCGACCAGGATCGGGCGTACGTGCACGCCTTGCGGGACGCCCATGTTACCAGCGACCCGCGGGTCGGCCCAGCGGCCACGTACGATTGGCTGCCTGGCGTGCACGCACGACAACTCCAGCGTCTCGCCCAAAGAAGCGAGCGAACGGGACGCCCGGCTAGCGATCGGTGTGTGACACAATCATGAAGTGAAGCAGGTTGACGAGGACGCGAAAATCAGGTCGTTCGAGAAGCGCCCGTCGCGATCATTCACGAAGTGCTCAAGCGGCCGTAAAACTGCGGGCTATCAACACGCTCAAGGTAGTTCTGAGCGGCGCTCCCCATTCCAAGGTGTTCGTTCTACTCGCCTACGACCTACGTCGGTCGAAGTAAGCGGCTTCCCGCGGATCCTTGCGAGTTACCGATAAATTCACTTCGAGATCGGGAGAGTACCAGAACTCCTCTGTGCTCGACAGCGGCTGGCTGTTGCCCTCCACGCCGGCGTTAATGGTAAGAGTTTCGCGCGTGCCGACGACGTTGAGGCCGTCGATCGTGTCGGTTCCTAGATGTCGAGCTGTACTCAACCGGTAGACAACCTCGATTTGTGGCACTCAACTTGTAGACTTGCCGCCCATTCTTCTCAATCGGGCTTTAGCCCCCGAGGTGTGCGCCCAACTCGTAGCATACCTTGTCCATCCCATCACCCGCTGCAGTACAATCGCTTCTCGTGGATCTCCTCACTGACATCGAAGTGCGCGTTCTCGGATCGCTGATCGAAAAAGACATTACCACTCCCGATTACTATCCCCTCTCGCTGAACGCCCTGATCAATGCCTGCAATCAAAAAAACAATCGTGACCCCGTGATGATCCTCAATGAAGATTCCGTCAGTCACGCGCTCGCCACGCTGCAGGAAAAACGTCTCGCTGGTCCCGCCAGCGGCGCCGATAGCCGTGTAACCAAACACGAACACCGCCTGCAGGAAGTTTTCAACTTCGATCGCCGCGAGATCGCCATCCTCTGCGTGCTTCTCCTCCGCGGTGCTCAAACTCCGGGAGAGCTCCGCGGCCGCACCGAACGCATGTATCGCTTCGAAGCCCTCGACGACGTAATCTCCACTCTCGACCGCCTCAGCCAGCGAGACCCGCCGCTGGTCACCATACTCGCGCGCCAGCCCGGCACCAAAGAATCGCGCTACTTGCAGCTTTTCTCTGCAGATGCGCTTCCCGCATCCGATGTGGACGTGGCGCGCGCGCCGGACCACGCCATTTCCCGCGCCGTTGACCGCCTCTCGAATCTAGAAAGCGAAGTGGCGAAACTAAAGATGCAAGTCGCAGAAATCCAACAGCAATTCTCTGCCTTCCGCAAACAATTCGAATAGCGCGTGCGCGACTCCCCTGGGCTCCCCTGTGTTTTTGCCGCGCCCTGGATCGAGCACCGGTGTCGTTATTCTCTGATGAGGCTCTTCCTCACTCTTGGCGCAAGTTTGATACGCGAGGAGGGTGGCCAAGTTATAGATTCCAAGCCCGTTATGTTTGGCCGACATGGCCTTGAATGGAACCTCCTCGCGACCTTTTGAAAGGACGCTCTATCCCAAAGCGTTTCAATTGCTTGCGAGCATTTGGAGGGGGTGGACTTGCACCAAGAGTGAGGGAGAACCTCAACATCACTTCAGGATTACGCCGTCGCAATGATCGAGGAACTAGAACGTCCCGCGCATGTCCGGCGGCGTTTTACGGTAGGTTACTGAAGGCAAGGAACTATGAAGGATCCTTAGCGAAAAGGGCAAAAAAAACTTCACATAACTCCAATCTGTTTTAGCAATCCGACCAAGTCATAAAATAGCTTTTCTTCGACGATCTCGCCGTTCTTCCAGTCTGCGACGGTACAGAACTCGATATGAAACTTCTTGTTGGTCGGCGCGATCAACTTTCCGTCCGAGCCCTTCATCGGTCCGCGCATCGTGCCTGTAAAATCCGCAACGGTACACGTCCATTCGCCCTGAGCAATCTCCACTCTATAGGGATGATTAATCAGATGATTGTCGGGGAACGTCTTGAAAAATTCGACGGACTCCGCCTTGTGATTGTCGCGCCCTCTTGTCGGCTCGGCCTAGCCGGGCCAAAATACGGTGGTGTCCTTGGAATGCCGCTTTTCAAACGTATCCCAGTCCTGTGCGTTCCATGAATCGTCGAGCGTCCGCATGAGCTCAAGATTGTTCTGTGTCATGTAATCCTCCAAAAATACAAACTCAAGCCGCGTCCCTCGTGCCTATGCGAGTACTGTTCCGCCGCCGAGCCTCCCTGTGAGAAAGCTCTGGGTTCAGACGAGTCCATCGCGAAACTTGGGGTCGGCTGCATGCGCTCCGTTACAGAAAGGTTTGTTCTCGGACTTGCCGCAGCGGCACAGTGTCATGCGATTGCGAATTTCGTAGGCTTGGCCATCGGCACCGACGAGCGCGATACCCCCACGAACCCACAACGGACC
>CAVQNY010000048.1:0-99841 GCA_963714225.1 uncultured Acidobacteriaceae bacterium
GCCCACGACAACTATCGCGTTCCACCAGCAAGCGTCGACTCATAACCGAACATCAGCGCGAAGCCGCAATCAGACGAAAGATATGCGCCCCATACTTCTTAACAATGCCGGCCCCAATGCCCTGCACAGCCAGCAATTCCGCTTCATTTCTCGGTGCGGTCGTAGCGATACTTAGCAGCGCTCGATCGCCAAAGATCCGAAATGCCGGAACCCTCCTGCGCTTGGCCTCACTTAAGCGCCATGCGCGCAACGCTTGCTCTATGCGGTGCTGATCTGACCCTGATACGGACGCTGCGCTTTCTTTCGTCCCAGATTGCGTTCGAGCGGCGGCTGCTCGAGACCCCTTAGATTTCCCGGATTTCTTCAAGACCTTGCGTTTGGAACCTGGGCTAGCCGCATCCTTCATGACGAAGAGCACCGGCGTGGTCTCACTGATCGCTCGCCCGGCTGGAGTCAGGCTGACGGTGTGGTAGGGAATCTGTTTGCCTTCCTTTTCGAAGACGGCATCAGCAAAGCTCAAAAGTTCTGCCCGGGCCATTGCCCCCAAAATCTCCTCGAAGTTGTCGCGGCTGATTTCGTTACCCGGGTACAGCTCCGCATACAGCCTGCCCGTCGATCTGGTGCGGATCGATCGCATCGCGCTCAACACTCGATAGAGAGCCGCTCGTTCAACATCCGTTGCGGTTCGAAATCTCTGGGCGACGCACTTCGCCGGAGCACAGAAATCGCACACACCACAGCCGGTAGCGCCGTCCAAGTTATCGCCAAAGTGACGGACCAGCGACAGCATGCGGCACTGATTGCTTTCCGCAAAGCGAATCATCTGATCGATCTGCGACCGCTTTTGCTCCTCCTGGGTCATATAGGAAGGTCGCCATGATCCCTCTCCTTGGCTCAGATTCTCCGCGAAGTCCAGCACGGCACCTTTATGGATCCAGAGCTTCTCGATGATCTTGTCGAAGAGTTCTTCCTCAATAGCCAGGGTTTTACGGAGCCTCTCCTTAGGTTGAGGTTCTGCCCGAAGATTTGTAAACACTCGATCCATTAACGAAATATCCGGGTAATCCCGACTGAAGAAAAAGTCGTGTGTATGCCGGTCTCCGTAGGAATGCATAAGAATGGCGCGACTCGGATTTCCGTCGCGCCCGGCGCGGCCGATCTCCTGGTAATACCCTTCCACACTGCCCGGCAACGCGGTGTGGATCACGGTGCGAACATCCGGCTTATCGATTCCCATCCCGAATGCTATGGTTGCCACCATGACGTCCAGCTTGCCTGCCATGAATCCTTCTTGGACTCGCTGCCGCCGCTCGGCATCCAGCCCGGCATGGTAGCTGGCCACTTTCAACTCACCGGCCCATTCTTCCGCCAAAGTTTCCGCTTGCTTGCGGGTCGGAGCGTACACGATCGCCGGCCGGTGTTTGGCTTCGATCAATATCTCCCTCGCCAGCGAAGGGCGGTGTGATGGCAGAGCTTCCACAATCTCGACACCAATGTTTTCGCGGCGAAAACCATGGATGAAGTGCGTGGGCTCGATTAGGCCGAGCTGAGTTGCAATGTCTCTCTGAACCAGAGGCGTTGCTGTGGCTGTGAGTGCCAACACCGGAGCAGGGCGAAGGCTTGGCAGATACTGGCCGAGCATTCGATAATCGGGGCGAAAATCGTGTCCCCATTGTGAAATACAGTGCGCCTCGTCGATCGCGATCAGCGATGGTTTGCGCTTGGCTAACATTTCGGGGAAGCCTGCCACTCGAAGTCGTTCTGGCGCAATGAAGAGGAACTGCAGCTTGCGACTCAGATACTCGGAACAGAGACGGCGGGATGTTTCGCGATCGCGGCCTGAATGGATGCACTCGACAGTGAATCCTCGCTCCTTGAGTTTATGAACCTGATCGTCCATCAATGCGATGAGTGGACTAATCACAAGAGTCGTTCCACCTCGTGCCAATCCTGGCAATTGGTAGCAAAGCGACTTGCCCGAGCCGGTCGGCATGACGAGCAGTGCGTCGTGCCCCGCCGTGACCGCTTCGCAGACGGCTTCCTGGTTGGGCCGGAACTTGGAGAAGCCGAATGCATTCTGCAGAAGCTCGGTGAGAGTTGTGAAGGTTGGAATCTTCACTAAGCTTGTGAGATCAGGAGAATCGGACTTCATGCAGGTTTCGGGGACCGAGGCTCGCCGCACCGGTGACGTTCGGCCAACCTTGCTGACTACGGAGCGGACGTATTGACTGATGCCATCCAGAAATGGTTCCAGCCGGGATTCGCCGAGTTGAATCTTCTTGAGAAATGCTTCCCACTGGCCGGTCATTGCGGGACTCTTCACCTCGGGATGAACCACTTCAATGAGATGGATACCCTTTTCTGTTGCCTCCAGGTTCTTTCCCGTACGGACAATGAAGCCTCGCTTCAACAACGCCTCGATCGTAGCTGCCCGTGTGGCGGGCGTGCCCAGCCCCGTCTCTTTCATCGCTTCGGATAGTTCTCTCTCATCCAGGCTCTGGCCCGCCGTCTGCATTGCAGTCAGGAGTGTGCCCTCGGTGAATCGTTTCGGCGGCCGGGTCTTCTTCTTCTTGGCTTCAATATCAATGACGTCCTGGAACTGCCCCTTGGCGAGCGTTAGAGGAAGGACCTGCTCGGGACTTTCCTCCCCACTACCGCCTCTTGTATCTCGCCGTCGCTCTCCTGCTCCAATATCGAGGACCTTCCAACCCATCTGTTGCACAAGGTTTCCCGTGGTTCGATAGCGGTCCACAATCTCTCCATTCGTGATTGCCGTAATCACCGTCGTCACCGCTTGGAGGTAATCGTCATGCCACATCATGAGGAAGCGCCGGCAGATGAGGTCGTAAATCTTGTGCTCGTCCTCCGCAAGGTGGGCCTTCTCAGGAGAGACTGCTGTGGGGATGAGGGCGTGATGGTCGCTCACCTTGCTGTCGTCTACATACCTCTTGCTCAAGGGGCGCGCTCCCGTACCGGAAGCCAGTTGCAGCTTGTAGCTCGTCGAAATGGCAGCAACAACCCCTGGAGCTGTACTGGCAACATCGGCAGACAGATGGCGGCTATCGGTCCTCGGATAAGAAATTAATTTATGCCGCTCATAGAGAGCCTGGGCGAGGTCAAGGGTCTGCTGTGCGCTAAAGCCGAACAAACGATTGGCATGCCGCTGAAGTTCTGTAAGGTCGTACAGCAGAGGCGGCTGCATCCGCTTCGTCTCGGAAGAGAGCGACTCGATGACCGCTTCCCCCGTTTGACCGCGCAGGACGATGCGGTTGGCTTCCTCGCCATCGGCTGGCAATCGAGATGCCTTTGTCAGGGAGTCGTTGTCGTTGCCCGGCTTTGCTTGGGAACGGAACCACGTCCCCTGATAGCTTTCCTTGTTCGGATTATTCCGCCCCTGAAATGTTGCAACCACCTCCACGTAGTCCTCGGGGACGAAGTTGCGGAGAGCAATTTCCCGATCAACGATCATGGCCAGGGTCGGCGTCTGCACCCGCCCGACCGAAAGCTCCTCATTGTAGACAATCGAATAGGCACGCGAAAGATTCATGCCGACAAGCCAATCAGCTCTGCTTCGGCCGCAGGCGGCGTCCGCCAATCGATCGTATTCGCTCCCCGGACGAAGCTTGTCGAACCCGTTGCGGATGGCGTCCGGAGTCAATGAAGAAATCCAGAGTCGGCTGACGGGCTTTCTGCACCCCGCCGCCTCATAGATGTAGCGGAAGATCAGTTCTCCCTCTCGCCCGGCGTCTGTCGCACAGACGATCCGCGACACCCGTCCGGACGTCAGGATTTTTCGCACAACTTCGAACTGGTCTTTGGTTTTCTCGTAGACAGCCAGTGGCCATTCGATGGGCAGGATCGGCAGCTGATCGAAGCGCCATTGCCGCCATTCAGGTTTGATCTCGTGAGGTTGAGCCAGGGAAGCCAGATGCCCAATCGCCCAGGTGACAACGTAGCCGTTCCCCTGGAGATAGCCTTTGCCTCGCTTGTCGGCTCCGAGGACACGGGCAATGTCCTGCGCGACTGAGGGCTTTTCGGCAAGGATCGCAATGGTTCTGGATTCGCTTGCTTCCATCGGTAACCTCAGTCTACAGCGGCCCTCTGTTTCGATGCTTACACGGAGACCTCAAGTGCTGCGGAACCTCGGTGGTCACCCTGGACCTGCCACTTTGCAGGGCCGAAGACGTGAACGTTTCACCCGGCGCCATCTGTTTGTCAGATGCGTTCGGAAAATCGGAAGCGGACTTGATTTTTGAGGTTTGCCGGTGGTGCGAAACAGGCATGCACCAGTAAACTTTCCTTGTTCTCATGCGCGCATTGCGACTCCCGCCTTCGACGAGATAACAATATCAATGACCACGGAACAAGAACTCCGCCAGAAGTTGCGTAAGATTTCCGCGCTGTTCGAGGGAGCCACTACCGCAGGAGAGCGTGACGCGGCGGCGGCGGCAATCGACCGGGTGCGGAGGGCACTGGCTACCGCAAACCAGATCGAAAAGCCGGTAGAAACGTACTTCAAGCTCGTCGATCAGTGGAACCGGCGTCTGTTCACCGCGCTCTGCCGCCGCTACGGGCTCAAACCGTATCGGTACCCGCGCCAGCGCCGCACGACGGTTGTAGTTCGGGCGCCGAAGTCGTTCATTGACAAGACACTCTGGCCCGAATACCTTCAGATTGAGAAGGTATTGGATGAGTATTTGAATGAGGCAACTGAACGGATCATTCGAGAAGAAGTCTTTGGCAATTCTGATGAGGCAGAAGAGCGAGAGGGATGACACACGGCTTCGGAGCTTCCTTCTGTTAGGGGTAACACAAGCGAAGCTGTGATCTGATCCAACAGAGCGGGGCCGACCGGTCCCCGTCCAGCAAAGCGCATAGAGCCAGCGGGTTCAAGCGAAACTGCACCGATCCGGCCGAAAAATCCTGATCTCCGTAACGGGTGCGGATCTCCGCCGCATGCTCCCACCGCTGCTCGCCCCCACAGTACAGCTCATGGCAGGAGGGATCGGCAATGCCCAGTTGGGTGCGACATTAATAATGGCGCCAGCGGGGAACACTTCGTGCATCTTCTAGAAACGTGCCCGGGAATCTTACCGTGCAAAGTTGCACCGCAAATCCCAGCCGGTTGCGTATCGGCCGTAGCGATTGCTTTGATCCTGGCTCAAAACGCTGACAGGCATTTAGGAGCTGGCGCGATTCGCAAAACTGCTCAGTTCCGCGAACCAGCGGCGGCTCTCGTCGCAGCCGTTGCGTTCTGGCTCGTGCGCTTGATTCACCCCGGCGCCTGACAACCATCATTAATCGACGTACGCTGGGAATCCAGAATTGTTGACCATTTGGGCAAGCCGCAGTGGAGGCAACGACGAGCGAAGGGATTATTTACCCTTCCAAGCCAGCCTACCATGTAGTGAAAAGGCTGTCCGCATTTCGGACACCGCCAGTACGTAAAATCAGAGTACGCTTTCAAGAGCCGGATCAGGACCCAGATCCAGACAACAAGCAGAGCCAACGCGAGCGGTCTGGAGATGTTTCCAGGTGCCAGCGTGATCAGAAATCCAAAAAACGGGACAGCTACCGCTGCTAAACCAGCAATACTGAGTCGCCGCTGCAACCTCCGAAGCTGCCCCCATTCTTGCGGAGTTTCGTCTCGCATGAAATAAGAGTTTACTTGGATATTTCGCAATGGTGAACTTGTCGTGCATCATGTTTTTGATTAAATAACAGCATTTGAGTAGAACGGTTAGGGTTCATCGTGCGAATCGTCGTTGGGCCGATGGCGTGACCTGGTTGTGACTGACGCTTTTGCGATCTGATGTGAGGTTGGTAATGCAAATAGACTCCACACATTTCCCGGCTACCCCAATTGCATTAAGGATGGGGGTTGCCGTCGGTATCGGAATGCTCGTGGGAATGGAGCGCGAATGGTCGAACAAAGACGTCGGTGTACGGAGTTTCGCGATCGTTGCGCTATTGGGGATGCTGGCATCGGTCATCAATAACAGTGTCGCCATAGCTTCTCTAGTTGGCGTATTGCTCCTGATTGCGGCCATGAACACGCGGAGTATTTTGAGTGATCATTCTCTGGAGATCACGACGTCCGCGGCCCTGCTCGTGAATTACCTGCTGGGCGTCTTGGTCGGCCTCGGCCACATTTTCACTCCTGTGGCCGGAGCGATCGTGATGACGATGCTTCTGGCTTGGAAGACGGAATTGAGCCGTTTTGCTGGAGGTCTGCTTCCTTCCGAGATCAGAAGCGCCGTGCTCCTCGGCCTGATCGGATTCGTGATTTACCCGGTGTTACCAAAGCGCTACATCGATCCCTGGCAGTTGTTCAACCCCAGCGATGCATGGATCAGCGTTATCGCCATCGCCGGGATTGGATTCGTGAATTATGTGTTCCTGAGGATCTACAGCACAGGCGGTCTCTACCTGAGTGCGCTCTTCGGCGGACTGGTCAATAGCAGCGCTACAGTCGCCGAGTTAGCCGGTCGCGCGGTCGAAACCGGCATGATTGCGCGGACTACGACCCTCTGTCTGCTGACAACGATCGCCATGTTCGCAAGGAACCTGATTCTTGCCACTCTGTTTTCGCCCAAAACGCTCAGTGCGACACTGGTGCCGCTTTTGGCGATGACTCTGGTTGCGGGATTGTGGATGTGGCGTGATCGCGTAATCGAAAAGACCATCCCAGGAACCTTGAAGCTTGCATCTCCCATCTCACTTGCAAAAGTGTTGTGGTTCGGGGCGCTGTTTATCGCAATTCAAATTGTCGGAACTCTCCTTACCCGACGCTTTGGCAGTTACGGCATGCTTGCGACTGGAATATTCGGAGGACTCGTGAGCAGTGCAAGCACGACGGCCGCGGCAGCCACGATGGCGATGCACGGAAGTATCAGTCCGGCTTTGGCGGGAAGCACGACGGTTCTTGCTTCTTTGTCGAGTGCCGCGGTAAATCTGCCGATTGTGTGGCGTGTCGCCAAGAACAAGGCGGTGGTCCGACGGTTGAGCGTCGAAATGTTCACCGTAGTTGCGATGGGCGTGGCCGCAGTAGTCGTTGATCGCGTTTTCCAGCTCTCGGAGCTGTTGTTGAGAAAATGACGGATCAACTCTACTGTGCGAGGCGGCCCTTGCCTATTTTTGATCGGGAATGCACCGAGCGCAAGGATTCTGAAAGGACCATTCTCATGAAAACTTTTATTGGTGCCGTCATCATTTCCATGTGTTCCGTGCTCGCCGCAGCGCAGCAGTTTTCTTCAGTCCCTTGAGAGGGCCGCTCGATGGTCGTTACAAAGCTGGGAACTGTGGCGGCGCCGCAATTTCTCGCCTCCCAGGCCGGTGCGCACATTCTGGAACAGGGCGGTAACGCCGTGGACGCCGCAATTGCCGCTAAAGCCGTCATGGGCGTGGTGCAACCGTATGTGAACGGCATGGGCGCAGACCTGTTCGCAATTTAATACGACGCGAAGCCGGGGAAGCCCTATGGATTGAACTCCAGCGGTTGGACGCCGAAGGGGCTCACCAACGAATATTTGAAATCGCACGGCGTCGATCACATCAATCCCATCGGCGTGGAAACCATCGACATCCCCGATAGCGCGCGTTCCTCTCAGCCAGCGGAAATCCGTTCTGTGCGTATATTCACATCGGTTTCGGCATTATGGGAGGGTGGAACCAGGCTCAGGCGCACGCACAGTTTGTCGCAAACGTGGTGGATTACGGAATGAACGTGCAGGCAGCGCTGGAGCAGCCAAGATTTACGAAAGGAACTTTTGAAGGCTGCGATGTGCAAATGGAAAACACGATTCCGGTGTCCGTAAGAGATGAATTAACCAAACGCGGCACCAGATCGAACTGCTTGAGCCATTCTCTTTCACGGTCGGGCAAGGGGAAGCGGTGGTGAGAGACACAAAGCGAAATGTGAACTTTGCCGGCGCCGATCCCCGTTCCGATGGCGAAGCGATTCCCCAAGAGCCGGCTACAAAGTGAACTACGGGATGTAATAAAAAGATACACTACACGTGGAGTGTATCTTAAATAAGTTTACAGTTTATTTTTTCTTTTTTCTGCTCGGGGCAGGGTGGATCCGGGCTTGATCTGCTCCATCTTGACCCGCGCCCGCTCGATTTTCGCCCTTTCGAGCGCAGCTAGCGCCCCAGGCGTAGCCACAATTTGACCGAGCGGAAACCATGCAGACATGACGGTGACTCCTCTCGCGGTCTGTTTAGGACGTTGCAGTCCCGCGACCTTGGACATTTCCGACTTGACAACACTGGGATTCGGTA
This sequence comes from uncultured Acidobacteriaceae bacterium, assembly GCA_963714225.1. Taxonomy (GTDB): domain Bacteria; phylum Acidobacteriota; class Terriglobia; order Terriglobales; family Acidobacteriaceae; genus Sulfotelmatobacter. The sequence continues at coordinate 8,283 of CAVQNY010000048.1, forward strand.
TATGGTGTTAGACAGAGTGATTTACGTCTTCTCCTCTTTCAGATCCCCTGAACTAAGGCAGCCCATCTGAAGTTTCTCCCCTCTTAGTCGCACAAACCCAGGAGGTTGACATGTTTGCCCGTCACGTTTCCATGCACCTGAATCCCAATACCCGTGCAGAGTTTACCCAGACAATCGAGAACGAGATTCTTCCCCTCCTTAAGAAACAGCACGGCTTCCGAGACGAAATCGTATTCGTCGCCCCCGGATCGGGAACGGAAGGGGTAGCTATCAGTCTTTGGGACAAGAAAGAGGACGCGGAAGCCTATCTCCGCGGCAGCTATCCAGAAGTGCTGAAGGCCTTGGCGAAAGTGGTAGACGGTACTCCGGAGGTTCGAAACTTTGAGGTGGCCCACTCGACCTTGCAAAAGACCGCTGTTCTTGTAGCAGCCTGAGGCAAGCAGGCAAGCTTTCGCGTTCGTTGGGGGCGGCCGATCCCCGCCCCTTTCGAAAGAGACAAGAAGAGTCGAGGTCTAGATCTTTCTGGTCACGCCCGCTTCTCAAAGGTAACTGCTTTCCGAAACGCCCGCCTCCAGAAGACTGGGAGGTGTTCTGTGCCCCCACAATCGCCGATTTCCTTTCAAATGGGCACGAAAAACGTGCTCATCATCGATGGCAACGAAGCGATGCAGAATCTGCGCGCCCGCGTGCTGAGAAGCCGCGGAGTTCACGTGCACACGGCCAAAAGCGCCACTGAAGCAGAGTTGCTCTGGGTACCTGATTTTTTCGATTTGGTACTCGTGGACGTGCGCCAGAGATCCAAAGAAGCCGTGGAGTTCTGGCGAACGATTCGGCGCCAGCATCCACGGCAGCGGATTCGGTTCCTGGTCGGACCCCCAACGTACTTGTCTCCTACCTGCGCCGACGAGGTCATCGCCCGCGACAAGGTTCCTGAAGACGGGGTGCAGGGGCCAGGACTCCTACAGGTCGCATAGGGCCTTACAGACCGATAGCAGCGAGATGGAGACAATAAATCAAAAAGAAACTTCCATGAAACCCGAGCTTTTGACCAAGGAGATGCAGCTATCACGACTCATGATAAGGAGAACGTGCGCGCTCGCGCTTACGAGCTATATGAGGTGCGCGGCGAATAGATGGCCATGCGGAAGAAGACTGGCTTCAGGCAGAAGGCGAAGTAGCAGGAAGCAACGAACGAAAAGCCGTCCTGGCCCCAACCTCAAAGATCACTGTGAAAATCGTTGGTGAAGCCTGACGGGTTGGACGAGCACATAGTGCAGAGCGATGCTCAAACCACCGGAGGTAAGCCATGACTAACAACTACGTCGGTAACTTGGATTTCGCCACTCACGAAGACCAGCTTCAGACATTATTCGCGGCCTATGGAGCAGTTAAGACAGTCACGACCGTCATGGATCGTGACACAGGTCAACCGCGCGGATTTGCGTTCGTCGAGATGACTAATGGTCGGGAGGCGCGAGATGCTATTTGCACCCTGAACGGTTCGGTCCACGGCGGGCGCGCCCTGATTGTCAATGAAGCTCGCCCTAAGCTCTACTGCGGTGGCGAACACGAGTCACTTCCCAGTAGGGATCACCGGCGGCATCGTATCTAATGGTTGGGAAGACGATGTTGTTGGCCGTTCCTGCGAAAGCATTCGGGAGAATTCGACACACTTTCAGACCGCTGCCAAGCGAAACAGGGGGGATTATGAATCCAGGCAGCTCCAAATCTCTGGACAACGCAGCGTGGAGGGATTTGTACAAGGTTGCGCTCTTTGAAGTGGATAACGCCAGACTCCCGGAGCGCATTGCGCAAGCAGAGAAAGCACTTGCACTGAGGGCACGGGAGTTGTTTCACATAGCCGGCGACAACATCGAAGAGGAACAAGGTCTGGATGACACGATGTACGCTTTGCGTGCTCTGCGGAACACATCGCAAGCTAGCCACCGTATGCGGCAGCGCAGCGAGGCTGCGTAGGTCAACTCGCAGATGCTGCGCCATCCGTTCCCTGGCTCTCCCTAATTGCACGTCTCGCCAGCGGCGTGTGTGCACGTCGTCGAGAAATGACTTGAGGCTGAGGAGCGCGAGGGGTGGCGCAGCTTGCGCAGGGCCTTGGCTTCGATCTGGCGAATGCGCTCGCGGGTGACGGCGAAGAACCGGCCTACAAAATGGTATTCGAAACCCTGCGTTGAAGTAGCAAAGCAGAGGACGGAACACGAGTGGTGAAAGAGCTTAGGATGGCAATATGACGGTTGCGGGAGGCATATGTGAAACGCACACTCGTTGCGTTCGTGTTGTTAGCAACGGCTATCGCTTTCGCGCAGGACAACAAGAACCCGGTCACGTCGGTGGTTAAGGAGATTCTGCCGCGCCAGCAGAAGAACCTTGTAGCGGCCGCGGAAGAGATGCCAGCCGACAAGTTCGGGTTCAAGCCCACGCCAAAGCAGATGACGTTCGGCAACCTTGTCCTGCACATTATCCAATCGAACAGTTACCTCTGCGCCAAGATCGGAGAAGTACCCGAGACAAAATCGCCGGGCCTGGAAGAAACGGACGGGAAGGACAGGCTAGTCGCCGCGCTCAAAGCGAGTTTTGATTTCTGCACCACGGCTCTAGGCAAGGTGGACGATTCCAAACTTGGAGACACGGTGGAACTGTTTGGTGGCCGCGAGGGACCGCGAGCTTTTGCCCTCATCGCCCTGACCAATGACTGGGCCGACCACTACAGCGCGGCTGCCATGTACCTGCGCCTAAACGGATTGTTGCCGCCAACGGCACAAGAAAAGAAGTGATGAGAGGGCATAAGGACGGGGAAGTACCCGGTAGTTTATGTCAAGCGATTGCAAACTGATTGCAAGAATTCTGCGATTAGAGCCGGACCACCGACAAACCGGGGATCATCTCGAAGTGGCGGAGATTGCCGGTGGCTACGCTGTAGCCGAGTTCCAAGGCCGTCACCCCGATCAACAGATCGGAGAGGGGAAGACGAATGCCTTTCGCTTGGTTCTCGCCGTCGATCTTTCCGACACGAAGAGCAAGAGACACCGTGACTGGATGAATCGGTAGGGCCGTGAGCAGCTCATGGATGAACTGCTGCCGCTTCTCCTTTCGCTGCGACGTGTCGCCACGGGCCGCGCCGTGGGCCAGTTCGATCAGAGTGACCACGGAGATCGCGATATCGGTATTCCCCGCCTTGCCGGAGATGGCGGCAAGCATCTGCCGCGCGTTCTGCCCCTCACGCTCGGCTGAGATCAGCACACTGGAATCGAGGATTAGTCCCATGCGGGCGGTTCGAGTGGCTCGCGATGACTTTCGACAGCTGCCTCCACATCCCTGGCGAAGTCAGCGTCGATGGTCGCCGTCGAGTCCTCGGCTAGCAACGCGATGCACTCCGAGATGGACCGGCGCGGCGGGATTGGTGCATGGATCACCGCCACGGGCAGCTTGCCACTCTCGATCACGACTTCCGCACCCGCGCGCACGCGTGCCAGCAGCCCAGCGAAGTCGCTGGCGGCTTCCGCTTCCGAGATGTGGATCACATGGTCAGCCACACAACGATTATATCGTTATTCCCCGTGTTCAGATTCTGCCTCCAAAGCCGCCAGCAGTGCCGCACCTGGCGGCCAACTCATGAATGCCGCCGGACCAAAACGCTGAAGAGGCAGGGCTTGTTGATACTCCCCACGCCTGAAGGCGGGGGATTCTAGTCGCCTCACGGCGACCTTAACTGTTTCAACCAAGATTGCTGGCTATCGCCAGACTTACATCTTGTCCGCAGTCGTTTAGCGTCTCCACGTATCCCGAGGCGACGTTTGGTACAGTGCAGCATTTACGGTGGCTCGGCTTGGTTATCGCCTAGCCACTTTTAAGCTGCGCCTCCGGCTGGTGCCGGATTGAATAATCTGTGACTTTCGGCGACGCCTGCAGTATTGTGCCAGAGAGCGCGACCGCAGCTACGACCCTATCTTCATTCGAGCGCATGCCGCTATTTAAGCATGGTTCCAGGAAGGCGATTGAACATTGGTGAGGCTTGCGAGCTCTCCCCTAGAGCAGAATCAGAAACGGCCAACCTGGGCGGGCGTGTTCAGAAAGGTCATCACTATGGCAGGTAGAGAGGATCAAGAGCGTTGGGAAAGCAGCAGCAGGCGGAGACAACTTCAGGGTCTACCGGTGGTTCGACGGAATGTGGCGGGAATCGATTTGGGAAGCGAACAGCACTGGGTATGCGGTCCGACGGTGGACGGCAGCGCTCGGGAAGTAGCCAGCTTTGGGGGCACGACAGCGGAATTAATTCGCCTAGCGGAGTGGCTAAAAGCACGGCAGGTAGAGTCGGTGGCGCTGGAGAGCACGGGGGTGTATTGGATTGCCCCGCACGAGGTGCTGGAAGGGCAAGGTCTACAAGTGCTGCTGGTGGATACGCGGCAGTTGGCGCGGGTGCCGGGGCGGGACAAAAAATCAGACCCGACGGATTGCGAGTGGATCCAGCGGCTGCACAGTTGCGGATTGCTGCGGGGTTCGTTTCGGCCGGAAGAAGCGGTGTGCATGCTGCGGACGCTGGTACGGGATAAGGCGAATCTGGTGGCGGAGAGGAGCGACTGGGTGCGGCGGATGCAAAAGAGCCTGGACCAGATGAACGTGCGCGTGCACCGAGCGGTTTCCGATATCGGTGGAGCGACGGGGATGGCGATCATGCGTGCTATCGCCAACGGAGAGCGGGATGCGCAGAAGCTGGCACAGTTGCGCGATCACCGCTGCAACAAAACCGAGTCCGAAATTGCGGAGCAATTGACCGGGCACTGGCGAGAGGATCATGTGTTCAGCCTGCAGCAGGCGCTGAAGATGTACGAGGCGGTGGCCGAGCGGATCGCGGCGTATGAAAAGGAAATTCTACGAAAACTCGGCGAGATGGAAGGGAACGAGCTGCGCGCAGCCACAGCGCCCCCTCTGAAGAACCCCGACAAGGCTAAGACGATCAAGCAACGCGGACAGGAGGCGAAGCGGCAGGCCCTCTATCGCATGAGCAGTGTCGATGTCACACAAATCGATGCCATCGGAGTGGAGACGGTGGAAGTGGTGCTCAGCGAATACGGTCCCGATTTGAGCCGCTTCCCCACGGAGAAGCAGTTCGCCTCCCACGCCACCTTGGCGCCCGTGTGCCGCGCAGCGGAGGCAAGCCGCTGAAGAAGAAAAAGCGGAACAGCGCGAGCACCCGAGTGGCGGCGGCTTTGCGCATCGCCGCGCTATCGCTGCGTCACAGCCAAACCGCCCTGGGAGCGTACTATCGCAGAATCGCACGACGCTGCGGCGGAGATATAGCCGTATTTGCAACCGCCAGGAAGTTGGCGACTCTAATTTACCGACTCCTGCGCTGGGGCCAGCCCTATGTCGACGAAGGTGCAGCGGCCTACGAAAACCGCTATCGCCAGCAACGCATCAGCCGATTGGCGGCCACGGCCAAAGACCTTGGCTACCAACTCACTCCCGTAAGTGCTTGATGTCAAACGAACAGGAAAGAAGTCACAGAGCAGCCCTGCCACCGGCGGTGCCGGATTGAACCGGTCTGTGACTCCAACGACAACCGACAGCGGGCTGCCCAGGCTCGGGTTTTGCAGGAGCAGTGGATGTTGAAAATAAAGGACTTGACTGGGAGTCACAGATCAGATACCGGAACCAAGAGCAAAAGCAAGAACAAAACCGTCGGCTTATATCCCCAGGCCTGAAGGCAGGGGCTTTACGCCGACTTCGGTAAAATCAGTCTACGCGATCGCGCTCACGCGCACGAGGAACTAGAACTAAAGGATGGTCTCTGTTTTTGTCGCCGGCTCTCGCGCATTGTCGAGGCTCAACCCGCAACTCAGAGAACGACTCGACAACATCATAAGGCAGAACTTGACTGTATTGATCGGTGATGCAAATGGTGCTGATAAAGCTGTGCAAGGATACCTCGCCAAGCGAGCCTACCGCCAGGTGGTGGTTTACTGTATGGAAGTCTGTCGGAACAACGTCGGAAAATGGCCGATTCGTCCGCACCAGGCTGAATCCGGCGCCAAGCGCGACCGCCACTACTACGGCATTAAGGATTGTGCGATGGCTAGGGATGCAGGTTGCGGTTTTATGTTGTGGGACGGTGTGAGCAAAGGCACGCTAACAAACGTCATCAATCTTCTGGATGCCGACAAGAAGGTGCTGCTTTACGTTGCCCCAAAGAAGCAATTCTTCAATCTGCGCACGTTCGAAGATCTCCACCAAGCTCTGAACGCGAACGGAATCAAAGATGTCCCTAATTTTCTGTCCTCGCTCGGAGTCAAGGAACCTGCGTTGCAACACTTGCCCTCGCCACACTCGGCTGATTGGGCACAGTGATTGCGCATCCCAGATGGCCCACCTTTCGCGTAATTTGGCGTACGCAGTTGGGCATCTGGACGATACTCCCAGCCGCGAAATGGGATCGTCCGCGAAATAGGGTCACCCGGCAATTGATTCAAAAAGTTGCAGGGTACCCTTCGGACTCCAGTATTACGACTTCGGTAACATACCTCGCGCGCTTCTCCAGGCAGTTCTCCGCATCGAATAATTAAGAAGAACGTCAAAGCTGGGATAGCACCAACGCCAGCACCGCGAGCAACTGGGCACCTACTCCAGCACCGCGCCCCTGGGTCAAGCACTACACCCACACAAGAGATTGTTTTTCGAGCAGCGAAGAGGACTTTCGCATGTTTGAGCTGTTTTGGGGGTAGAGCCCTAATGGGTCGAAACAAAAAACGCACCAGGAAATCCAGTGGTCAGCGCCGGAAGCCGATCCAGGGCAACCGCGCGACGAGCACCAACGCGAAAAGACCTCACGCGAAAAATTCACACTTCGTGACAGAAAGCCCCATATTCGGTAGTGTAGGAAAAGAAAGGAGCCGCAGCCATGAACGTGACCTTAAGCCTAAAGCCTGAAATAGAAAAAAGCCTGATGGCGCGAGCGCATGCACGCGGCGTTTCGCTGGACGACTACCTCCAGGAACTTATCGCCAAGGAAGCGGGCCTGCCCGTCGCTGCAGAACCGCGCCCAATTCAAAAGCAGTTCGACAATCTTTCCGACTTACTCCTCAATTCTCCCTTTGCCGGAGCCGATCTCGATCTGGAGCGATCCAAAGATTATCCGCGCCCGGTTGATCTTGCATGAGGGGCTTCCTGATCGATACGAATGTTCTGTCCGACTACAATCGGCCGGGAGGTCCCCATTCGTAAGCGTCAGAGGAAATACACGATTGACAACGTCCTGGCTGCGTGTCGCGTGCTCCGCTGCTAGTACTGCGCTACACAATACCCGTGTTTCACTATTGGACGGCCGCAAGCGCGCGCACAACACATACTCGCCACACACGATGTACAGCGGCAGATAGCAGTAATGCCGTAGTAGCTGTGGAAAAATCGCTCTTCTTGCTCCCCGTGTAATGGAATGTCGGTGCTATCCAAATCCAACACGATCTCCTTGGGGGCTGCGCTATGCGCTTGCAGAAAAATATCCACCAGCATCCGATCGACGGCGCTCTCGTCCAGGAGGATCTTCTTATTCTTATACCGTTCCTTTGCCCCCAACTTCGCCGCCCCCAGTTCCATCCGGTTCAGTGTGCTCTCGCCCGATAGCGCGGTGCCCTGATCGCGCATCCGTCGCCGCTCTTCCCCCCTCACATCCTCCTTCTCCACCAACACTGCCAACAGCGGATCGCGTCGTAACTCCTCGTGATCGGATACCGGCCTCTTGGCAGGGCCGGGGTTGCGGTTTGTGCTCCGGTTGGAATTAGAAGAGAATCTTCCCGCCCAACTGCAGAATGCGCGGGTTGTGGGCTGCGCCTACCTGCAGGAAGCCAGGACTTTGCAGGATGTCATTAGTCTGCGAATTGGACGAGTTCGAGTTGCCCGAGCCACCACCTCCAGCTATGGGCAGCCACTCGGTGTGGTTGAAGACGTTGAAGGCTTCTGCGCGGAATTCGAAAGCAACGCTTTCATGGATCGGAATGTGTTTGAACAATGCCATGTCAAAGTTGGTGCGTCGCGGGTTGTTAAGAATGTTTCGCCCTGAATCTCCAAACGTGAGACCGACCGGCACGGCGAAGGCATTCTCGTTATAAAAGGTTCGTGCGAAGCCCGGATCGGGAGTCTGGAACGGGCCGGCGTGCGGATCGCCGACCAAGTCCGCGCGCGAAGCTGTGCCCGCAACCGCATTTGCGACACCAGCATTGTCCGGATTGTAGACTGCACTAAATGGCGTGCCAGTGTCGACGCTGGCAATTCCCGAGTATTCCCATCCGCCAAGAAGCGTATGGGAGATCCCTCGCCCCTTAAACAACGGGATATCCCAAATGTAGCTAAAACTGAAGATCTGCCGCTCGTCGAAGTTGGAGCTACCGCGATTCGAGGCGAAGTCGTATGCATTCACGAAGTTGGCATCACTGCGGTCGGAGGAATCGTCAATCGAGTGGCTATAGGTGTATGCGCCACTGATCGTCAACTGCCCCACATTTCGGCGCAGGGAAGCCTGCAAGGCGTGATAGATCGACGAAGAAGCTTCCTGGAGGTTGGTGATGGTCGAATACCCGGGGTAGGGACGGAACGGATCTGAATCGGTTGAGCAGGCGGCCACGCCCAGGTTTACCGCCGGCCCAGTTGCAAGTCCGTTCGCTCCCACCGCATAAGGTACTGGCACGCCCAACGCGGTAGCCCCGTTTATTGGAACGCCGTAGGCGTCGAACGTGGCTCCGCAGTCCGGCGAATTGCCGCCGCTCGGGGAGGGCGTAATGATCTCGTGGTTCACCAGGTAGGGATTCTGATTAGCTGCAACGGGAATAAGCTGGTTGTAGTTGCTCTCGCGCGTGAGATGGGTTCCCTTGCTGCCGACGTAGGATAGCGTTCCGACGGTATTGTGAGCAAGGTCGTGTTGAATATCGAAGTGCCATTGCTGGACGTAGGGCCACGTCGCTTTGGTTGGGATGGCAACAACGCCCAGAGGAGATGTCGGTGGGAGCCCGCCTGTGTTGATATTTGCATACCCTGCGATATCCAGCTTCTGTTCCACCGTGGCCAAGGGTGGCGAATTCTCGAGCGATTCCGTGTTGCCTTCATTGCCGTTGGTGTGCTCGAAGAAAATGCCGTAGCCTCCCCGAATGGCCCACCTGCCATTGCCCCAAGGATCCCAGGCAAAGCCGAGCCGGGGAGCGGGGTTAAACCAATGGGGCTGCATACAACCATCCGGAACGCCGGGCGTCACGCCGCACTGGACAATTCCATTGGGCAAATCCGATACCGAGGGAGTGCCGCCATCTGCCGTAAGGCCGTGGACGTTGCCAGAAGTGTCGACCGTCGTCTGGCCGGCCACGTAGTGAGCGGGATCGAAGTTAAAGGCCTGATGCTCCTTCTCCCGATAGGTCTCAAATAAGCTCAGGCGCAACCCAAGATTGAGGGTGAGACGGCCGGTGATGCGCCAATCATCCTGAAAATAGGGTTCGAAGAGTTTGTAGCGGTTGTAGTACTTCAGCAAGTGATTTTCTTGTCCAAAGCTGGCGATGTCACCCAGCAGCAAATCGGCGAACGGGTTACCACTGCTGTTGCTGGGGAACTCGCTGGGATTATAAGTCAGATAGCCGGGGTAGGAGCCGTCGGCCAGCTCGCCGCCGAACTCATTCTTCTCCGCCGCCGCGACATACATACCCATCTGCAGATTGTGTCTGCCAATGATCTTGATGACGTTGTCGCGAAAAGTATACGTCGGATTGGAGTTGTAAATTCCATTCGGAATGTAACCGGCATCCTCCCCGAAATTGCCGTAGACCCCCGCCGGATCGACCAGGGCTATGCCCGGCAGCACCCCTTGCCCGCTGCCCGGATACAGATCAGTGAAGGCGCTGTCAAAGCCGCTCGGTCGCTGCCAATTCCCCAGGTCATTCAGAATGATGTGATCGGCAGTGTAGCTGAACACAAACTCATTCAACAGCGTAGGAGAAGCGGTCGCGGTCAGGCGGGCAACCAGGCTAACGCCCGGGCCTTTAAACGCGGTCTGGATGGTGGGAAAGCTGGTCTGGTTCGTCCACAACGGGACTGCTGTGGTGGTTTGCCAGGAATCGTGGATGAAGCGGAAGGTGGCGCGAAGCCTTTCGCCGATGTTTTGGTCGACGCGGATCAAATTCTCACTCCAATACGTTCCCTGAGACGGAGAAGCAGTGAAGAAGCAGTCAGGGGGTACACAAGTGGATGCCCCCGCACCCGTTGGGGAAGGGATCACGGTCAGCAAGGCGTTGGCAACGGTCGCGTTTTGAGCGAATGCGGGCACAACATTCAGGTTTGGCGTGTGTCCGGTGCCGTCCGTGAATCCCGCCACGACGGGGCAATCACTGTAGCTGTTCGCCGCAGTGCAGATATCGCTAAAATCGCCTCCTCGCTCCGCGACAGATGGGACTGGAGCGTGAAATGTCTGTCCGGGGACTATATCCCTGCGCCACTCTTGCGACCAGAAGAAAAACGTCTTCTTCTTGTCGTTGTTGTAGACCTTGGGAATGTAAACAGGTCCACCTACGGTGTAACCAAAGTCGTTCTTCTTGTACTCGGGCGTAATTCCGGTTCCGCCCCAGAAAGGCCCGTTGAAATAATTTTGCGCGTTGAAGTCGTCGTTGCGCACAAACTCGTAAACATCGCCGTGGAAAGCGTTGGTGCCCGATTTCGTTTCGACTTCGACCGTTCCCGAACCGTTGCGGCCGTACTGGGCGCCGTAGTTGGAAGTCAGAACCTTGAATTCGGCGATGGCGTCGATGCTGGGATACACGTTCAAGGTTTGATTGCTGCCGTTGTCCATGTTGTCGCCGCCGTCGAGTTCCCAGTTGTTGTACTCGATGCGGCCGCCGTTCATGCTAAAGCTGACGTTGCCGTAGACGCCGACCGTGCCTTCGTCCTGTCCGGTCTGGTTGCTGACGCCGGGAGTAAGCGTGACCAACTGCGTAAAGTTGCGGCCGTTTAGCTCGAGCTGCGAGATTTCCTTTCCGGTCACGGTCCCGGCCAGTTCGGAGGATTGAGTTTCCACCTCAGCCACATCCTCACCTTGGACTGTCACCTCAGTGCTGATGGCGCCGACTTGCAAGGGTATGTCGACGCGAGCCTTCTCCGCCACGTCCAGCCTCACACCCTTGGCCTGGTACTTCTTGAAGCCAGGCGCGGTGACAATAACGTCGTACGTCCCGCCCGGCAAGGCGGACTCGTTGTAATCACCTGCGGAGTTGGTAATAGTGTGGCGATCGATACCGTGGGCGGGATTGCTAACCACCACTGCAGCATTGGGAACCGCCGCGCCCGAGGGATCCTTCACCGTGCCGGTAATTGAGCCCGTGTCCTGGGCCCAGGCCGCCGCGCAAAACGTCACGACCAACAGTACGATCGGCAACATCACTCGATGAGATTTCATGGCGAGACATCTCCCTTTTTGCGCGGCAATGCGGCGCATGTTCCTCAAGCCGTGGCCTGCATCGGCGGCACGGCGGCAAAGTTGTTTGAGCGTCCCTAAGTAGCGGCGCGTGGACTGAGACCCCAGGGCCGCTTATTAAATCGTATGAATAGTGCGTTTTTCCACCATCTGCTGTCAAGAAAAAAAACCGCTTTTTTCACTGTTAAAGCAAGCTACGCGTGGATTCGCGGACGACGAGTTCCGGGGCCACTTTACGGTGACTGGCGGCGACCTCGCGTTTTTCGAGCACGGAATTGATGCCTTCGAGAACAATCCCTACCGCGGCGGCGCCCATCGCCTCCATAGGCTGGCGCACAGTGGTGAGCGGTGGAGTGTAAAGAGCCGAGGCGGCAACATCATCGAAGCCAATCACCGAGCAGTGCTCAGGCACGCGCTGTCCGGCCTTGCTCAGGGCGCGGATGGCGCCGAAGGCGGTCATATCGTCGAAGGCCAGCAAGGCCGTGAACTGGCGCTTTTGTTTGATCAAGTCCTCGGTCAGTTGTTGACCCGCCTCAAAGCTGGAGAGAGGATCGCGCGACTCGGGCAGGTCGACGATGAGGCGGGAATCGAGTTCGAGGCCGCATGCCTTGGCGCAGTTGCGGATGCCGCGCCAGCGGGGAGAACTGTCGGCCAAAGTTTTCGGCCCGCGGATAAAGGCAATCTTACGATGACCGAGCGAGTGCAGATGCTCGAGCGCGGCATAACCGCCGACTTCGTTGTCGACGATAACCGAACTCATCGAATCCCCTTTGAGTTCGCAGGCGATGAGCACGGTGGGGATGCCGCTCTTTTCCAGATCGGCGAGCAGGTTGATATCGAGAAAGAGCCAGTTGGCGAGGGCGACGAGGCCTTCGATGCGGCGGTCAAGCAGCATTTCGAGATAGCGCTCGAAGCGGCTGCGCTCATTGTGCACGTCGGTGAGAATGGGCAGGTAAGAGGCCTGGTAGAGCGTGTTTTCGATGCCGCGTAACACCAGGGTGCAGTAAGGGTCGGTCATGTCGAAGACCATGACGCCGACCGTGTGGCTGCGCTTGCTGCGCAGGGAGCGGGCAAACTGGTTGGGCCGGTAGCCCAGTTTTCCCGCGGCGCGCTCAATGCGTTTCTTGGTGACTGCCGGGATATAGCGCGCCAGCGGAGCGTCGTTGAGAACAATTGACACCGTCGTAGAAGAGAACCCGCTCTCCTTCGCTACATCGCGAATCGTAACCATCGAAGTATTGCCCCTGGCTTGCGAAACCTTAGAGTGCCGCACTGAGAAATCCTCAACCGCTTCCCTCACGCTTGAATTTAATGCGGAGGGTGGCGGACACTACAGCAGAGAGTCAGACGAGTGTCAAGCGCGCCCATGCGATCGGGACTTGTGGGCTGGCTGCTGCTGGCCGGCGTGGCGGCGGCAATGCCGGGGCAAAATTCCTCGCCGGGAGCGTCAGCCGAACCGCGAAATGGAGTGCCCACCGCCACATCTGGAGCGGCAGTGGACATCGCTCAACTTTTGCAGGCGGGGCAGGATGCGCTGAACCATGGCCCACTGGACGAAGCGGAACGCGATTTCCGGCAGGTGCTGGCGGTGAATCCGCAGTTGCGGCGGGGATAGCCTACGCGAATCTGGGCGTGGTCTAATGAGGCGCAAGCAGTGGAAGAAGAGGCTCATCTCTCACCAATCAAATCCGCCATTGCGACATTCGCGTCCATAATGACCCGGTTGTCTCCAACAACTAGGGCTGGTTTTCCACAGTTTCAATCCGCGCCCCGCGTTCTTCTGCAGGGCGACCGCCCGAAGCGTCCTCGCCTCTGACGCAACCGCAACGGTAGATTCGGGTTGTTTCAAGAGGCCGCCTGATTTTGACTGCCCGATATGCGCGTGATTTCGTCGTCGGCCATCATCGCGTCGTAACACGTCCGCCCAGTCTGATGGATCGATTCTTCGGCTTCCGCGAAGCTCGAAATGCCTGGCGGCGGGCGGAAAGCTCCTCGCGAGCGGCGACAATAGCAGCGCCGCGGGTCTGTTTGTTGAGCTTTTGCCGCGCGCGTCCGAAAGAGTTCATCATCGCATGCCGCAGGAGAACGTTGGCCTTCGTCTGGTAACCGCGGCCGTAGCCCTTCAGCCAGCTAATAATGTCCGTGTCCAACCGCATGGTCACGGGTTTCTTGGGGGGACGGTAGAACTTCCCAATTTCCGCACCGCTCCAGTCCAACACCTCCGGCATCTCTGACAGGTCAATGTCGGCGTCCTTTTTCGCGGCGACGGCGGCGATTTGACGTTTCTGGTCTCTTGTAAGCTTCTTCATAGTCTTTTCTCTCTTTGCTGGTTGCGGTTCGGGCCGAAATCAACCGAATGACTTCCTCACCCTTCCTGTCGGCAAACCACGTGTGAACGACAAAAAGAATCGCGCCGGGGCCAATCTCCCCCATGGTGATGTACCGATCCTCTTCCTCATTATGGGAAGCGTCCTGAATCGTCAAGGCGTATGGGTCGTCAAAGACAAGCGCAGCCGTCTCGAAATCCACGTCGTGTATGGCGAGATTGTTCTGGTCCTTCTGCTTATCGTACTCGAATCGCATGACTTGACTCAGCACAAGATAACACGGTGTACATACAGTTGTCAATACACATGCGTGCGCGGGCACAAAAAGCCGGGGCGCCACGTCCACGCACAACGTGAGATCAGCTCGCCGCTGATTTCAATTGTTGTGCTCCTGTTGGCCTTCTGCGTTTGCCTCTTGGCGAGCTCGTGTACCGTCTAAAGTACAAAGGCGACAGAACTGTCGTGCCCGCAATCGTTGAAGCGGTCGCCGGATTCTTGAAGAACTGGAGCATCTGTCCTGACGTGGTCATCCCGATGCCACCATCGAAGCAGCGTAGTTTTCAACCGGTAGTCGAGATTGCTTCAGAATTGAGCAAATCCCTTAGAATCGCTCTCGATACGACCTCACGCAAGAAGACGAAAACCACACCACAGATGAAAGACGTCGGTGATTTTTCAGCGCGGGTAGCCGCCTTGGATGCAGCATTCACAGCTGGCAGAGATCTCGAAGGTAGGCAGGTTCTTTTGATCGACGATCTCGTTTAATCAGGTGCCACCATGAATGTCGCCGGACAAACGCTGAAGAGGCAGGGCTTGGTAAAATCAGTCTACGCGATCGCGCTCACGCGCACGAGGAACTAAAGGATGGTCTCTGTTTTTGTCGCCGGCTCTCGCGCATTGTCGAGGCTCAACCCGCAACTCAGAGAACGACTCGACAACATCATAAGGCAGAACTTGACTGTATTGATCGGTGATGCAAATGGTGCTGATAAAGCTGTGCAAGGATACCTCGCCAAGCGAGCCTACCGCCAGGTGGTGGTTTACTGTATGGAAGTCTGTCGGAACAACGTCGGAAAATGGCCGATTCGTTCGCACACGGCTGAATCCGGCGCCAAGCGCGACCGCCACTACTACGGCATTAAGGATTGTGCGATGGCTAGGGATGCAGGTTGCGGTTTTATGTTGTGGGACGGTGTGAGCAAAGGCACGCTAACAAACGTCATCAATCTTCTGGATGCGGACAAGAAGGTGCTGCTTTACGTTGCCCCAAAGAAGCAATTCTTCAATCTGCACACGTTCCAACATCTCCATCAAGCTCTGAATGCGAACGGAATCAAGGATGTCTCTAGATTTCTGACCTCGCTGGGAGTCAAAGAACCGGCGTTGCAACACTTGCCCTTCGCCACACTCGGCTGATTGGGCACAGTGATTGCGCATCCCAGATGGCCCACCTTTCGCGCAATTTGGCGTACGCAGTTGGGCATCTGGACGATTCTCCCAGCCGCGAAATGGGATCGTCCGCGAAATAGGGTCACCCGGCAATTGATTCAAAAAGTTGCAGGGTACCCTTCGGACTCCAGTATTACGACTTCGGTAACATACCTCGCGCGCTTCTCCAGGCCGTTCTCCGCATCGAATAATTAAGAAGAACGTCAAAGCTGGGATAGCACCAACGCCAGCACCGCGAGCAGCTGGGCACGTACTCCAGCACCGCGCCCCTGGGTCCAAGCACTACACCCAAACAAGAGATTATTTTTCGAGCAGCGAAGAGGACTTTCGCATGTTTGAACCGTTTTGGGAGTAGAGCCCTATGGGTCAAAACAAAAAACGCACCAGGAAATCCAGCAGTCAGCGCAGGAAGCCGATCCAGGGCAACCGCGCGACGAGCACCAACGCGAAAAAAGCTCGCGCGAAAAAGTCCTCTGCAGAGGAGTCTCCCGCCAATCAGGCTCCGCTCGCTGCTCATCTTGAGAAGTTCGCAAAGGCAGTGGCGGATGATCATAGCCATGTTGAGGCGGCGAAGCTAGCTGGCCGAGCTCCGGGGTTTGCGAGTTTTCTCTACCGTCAGCCGGGGGTCAAGGACCGAATTGCTGAGCTCCTGCGGGCGGCGGCGAGCAGTTGTTTGCCGAGATCCTGCTGCGCTGGGGCCACAAAATCATCATCGATCCCGAGGGTGGCTTCGGAGTGCCCCCCAACTGGAAAGCCATCGGCGGTTTCGACGTAGGGAAAGCGAACCCCACGGCGGCGCTGGTCGGGGCCATCGATTTCGAGGGCTGCATCTACATTCTCCGGGAGTATTACCAACCCGGCCTGACCCCCAAGCAACACGTTCCCGCGCTCGAGCAGCTGAAAGGGTTTTCGACGAGAAAGGAAATTGCGCCGATCCTTGATTTTCTTCCGCACCCAAGCCCAGACCGACGGAACGTTTAAGGCGATCTCCGAAATGTATGCCGAAGTGGGCGTGCCCAATCTGTTTAAGGCTCCGGAAAACAACGAGCTGCTCGGCATGGAACGCATCTTGTCGCACTGGATGAACCTGGAGGAGCAGGAGCCAACCTTAAAGATCGTTTGCCCAAAGCGCTTCGAGGAGATCGGCAAACCGATCTACAGGGTACACAACGAAGGCTGCCCGAATCTGCTCTGGGAGTTGCGCCGGGCGCGCCGGGAGCAACTTACGGCCGTCCAGCTCCTACCCGCTATCGGTCACTCTTTCTTCGTCGGGGGGATCGCTTATGCGTATCGCCGTCGCGAACCACTAGCGTGCGCTTTGTATCTATGGCGAAATCATCGCGCATCTGCGGATCATAGCCCAGTTGCGAAGAGCTCAGCACACAAAGCACCGGGCGCCGCAATGCCCTCGGTCGTATGTGTCACCTGTCTTGCGCCGGGTGCCAGATATGCAGGATTTCAACGGCGTCGTCTTTCTCGTTGACGCGGTAAGTAATGATATGTGGCAATCGCCGCTGCAATAGTTCGCGGGTGCCTTCCTCGCGCCCCTTGCGCCCACGTTGGGGGAACTTTTTCAGTGAGCGGGCGGATTCTCTAATTTCAATGACGGTGGGCCGTGCTAAATGAGGCTCGTGTTCTTTCAGGTAATCGTAGATGCCTTGCAAGTCCTCTGCGGCGGCTGGCGTCCAGCGGATACGCATCAGGAGTTAAGCATCCGCTCGATGCGTGCGTCCATCTCTTTCTCTTCGATGAACTCCCCCCGGTCGGCCTGCGCGATGCCTTTGCGCACGGCGGCGCGAAACCGGGCATCCTGTTCAAGCAGGCGCACGACCGCATCCTTTACCAGTCGCTCGGTATCCGTACCGGCGTGGCTGGCGATTTGGGATAGCTGCGCTTCCTGCTCAGGGGTGAAATGGACTTCCATGCCTGTCAGTGTAGGGATGTGCGTTTCTGCTGTCAACGGGCGTGGGTTTTCGGGGGATAACAAGAGGGTTTTCAGCGAAGCGCTTTGAAAACCCTCTTGTTAGGGAGAGCCGCCCGGTTTTGGCGGCGTGGAGGCCTCCCTCCCGTTGCGCTGTCCCCCTTTGGGGGAAACGGGAAAGGGGGCGAAATTCCTCTCAATTGTTTTTCTGCTGAGCGGGGAAACTATAAGCATTCAGACCTGGGAATCGTTCGTGGGCATCGCGGCCCAAGATCCAGGACGTGTGCAGTACAGGGTCGTATACGGAGATTCCGCCGCGGTAGAGGCCGAGATCCGAGCAAGCGCGTCAGAGCCAAGAAAACAGGGAAAGTAGCTTCGCTCTCCAGAGAAGGGCAACAACGGGGCCCGTCAGGATCGGCTCATCAAGAAAATGCGGAAAGGGATCGACAGCTACGAGGGCGGCGAATGCGTATCTGGAAAACGCGTATCTGCCCAACGATGGCGCGCAGGTCTTCGCTGCCGAACCTTAGCGAGAGGCTGTGTTGGGGCTCGGCTTCGATCGCGGCATCGATGCTCACCCCAAGGCGGTGCGCAACGAAGCCACGGGCGGCAGAGCCGTTGTAACCACAGTCGGTTTCCCGTTCGGCTTACTGCCACCATTGCCAGTGGGGACAGTGGTCGCAGAACCGATCGCGCCGGACGCCACCGGGCGCCAAGGTTGCCACCGTCGGCTGTTCAGTTCTTTTTCGAAAGCAGACGTGTGATGCTGGGGCCCCAGTCGGGTGCAATTTCCAGAAACTTCGGAAGCGAGCTGACGCGCTTGGCCCGCTGACCTCGACTGCGGCTCGTCGGGTCATCTCCCCCGGCGAACCATATCTCCACGGCATATGCTGCCGCCTCAACCGGAAACTCCGGGGCTAATTTCAGAAGCTCGCCGCATCGCCCCTCGCGGAGCCGGTAAAGCCCCAACACCACGCCTTTGCAAATCTCAAGCGCCTCGGCTTCCAGTCCAAGATCGAGATGCCGCTTGATGTCGGAGCGGAAAGGCTCGATGGTCCCTTCAAGGACATCGAGAGCCGCCTGGTCTGGCTCGACGTAGCCCCACTCGTGCCTACCTGCACGGCCCTCAAGCTCATCGTAACCCAATGCTCGAATGTTCTCCTCCACCTCGTCCGCAATGGAACTGAACTCTCGCTCGTGCAAGAGTGATCGTGCGATCCGTTCGGCTTCGCCGCTAAGATCGGGATGCGCTTTGAGCAGACGGTGCAGAACAGCCTGTGCTTCTTCGGCCTTCAGATTTCCCAGAAGAGATCGTTCTCTCACTCGTCGTGATGACCCCTTATATGGCTTCGACTTCGAACCCATTGCCGCCTCCGAACCAAGGTTATACCCAACGACCCGCCCGCGGTTCTCCTCGAAGGATCGGACCCGACTTCGAGGAAGTGGTTTGCCGATCGCGCGCCTGCTCGTCCGCATCCCCCGCGGTTCTGTATAACCGGCCTTGCGGTAGTGCATTTGCTAGATCTCCTAGACCTCCGCCGCCACGACATTCCACTGGTGATTCATGTCGCGCATACCTACCTATGGCTGCCTTGAAGGCCAGGAAATCTCGGGGTCAGCTCCCGACTCTCCAATGCATACGGAGTACGCTTTCCCATTCGGCTTGCTGCTGCCGTTACCGGAGACACCAGAGCTGGCAGCACCGGATGCCACGGCCGACGTCGGCTTGTCGCTGTCACCTGTGTTGTCAATTCCATAATTATTTGCGACTGGAACATCGCTATTTGCGACTGAACCTGCGCCGAGAGCGTCCGACCACAATAACGACAGTGGTTTTCGTAATACCCAGGCGTACTTCGTCCGAAAACATCGCGGCGGCGGTTCTCGGCTAACCATCACGACCCCTGTTGTTTCACCAAAACAGCCACTTTCCCCGTAAAACATGTGCACGGTTGAACCTTTCCGCCTTTCGCACCCTGGCGCCATTTGCAAATAGCGCTGTTACGGTTGCACTTAATTTTGTACGACAAGCCCTCGTTTGCGTTTAATTATGGAATTGACAGCGGAGGAGAATCCCAGTGAAGGGAAAGCACATCAGCCAACCGAAGGGGTGGGCGGGGGCCGCTTGAGGGCTCCGGCTTCGAGAACGAGGCGCCTGAGCCCGAGTTCACCGCGGTACACAACAGTTACACAACAAAAAGGCGACCCGCCATAGCCTTACATGCCTAAAGCGCACAGCCAGTGCGCTGCATGTCATTGAATTTACGTTCTAACGTTAATTCGAATCCCACTCTCCCCGGCCGTCCAGCACTGCCGGAGGAAACGAAGTAGGAAGTGACATAATGGGGAGATCCGACCGGTTCGCCGGTGCCGCACGAACATCGTCGGCCGCTTATCCCTAAGAACACGATTTGCGACTCCCTCGAATTCGGGGAACGGGAAGGGCCAGTGCTGTTCACTTCGTGACAGAAAGCCCCATATTCGGTAGTGTAGGAAAAGAAAGGAGCCGCAGCCATGAACGTGACCTTAAACCTAAAGCCTGAAATAGAAAAAAGCCTGATGGCGCGAGCGCATGCACGCGGTGTTTCGCTGGACGACTACCTCCAGGAACTTATCGCCAAGGAAGCGGGCCTGCCCGTCGCTGCAGAACCGCGCCCAATTCAAAAGCAGTTCGACAATCTTTCCGACTTACTCCTCAATTCTCCCTTTGCCGGAGCCGATCTCGATCTGGAGCGATCCAAAGATTATCCGCGCCCGGTTGATCTTGCATGAGGGGCTTCCTGATCGATACGAATGTTCTGTCCGACTACAATCGGCCGGGAGGTCCCCATGTGCTTTTCACCGCCGACCAAGGGTCGTTCTCTTCCGTAAGCGCCGATACCCCGTAAGACACGGAGCCCCTTATGCTCTTGGCAGGCTGCTGACGTGTCGTGTGGTGACGGAAGGAGACCAAGAGCTACAGGAGGCCTCCCCATTCGCCGCAGGAGTGAGCCGAGAGCGCCAGTTACGCGCACCCTCGTCCAATGCCTTAATCAATTGCTGAACTAGAGAATTAAGCTTGTTGGAATCGGTCTCGTTCGCGACCGCAGCACATAGTTCGCGCCAATCCTTTTGGTTGGGTCCAGCCATTCTACGATTCTACGCCTCCAAGAGTGAGTGCACTGGTGCGCTTTCGCTTAAAGAGAGCATGTCCCTTGCCAAAGAGCTAAGTCTTTGTAATGGCGGAAGGTCCGTTACAATCTGGTTGTAATTTTGTCCCTGCCTCTTGGAACAAATGCCCTGCTTGGCGGATTTTGGCGGATACAGGGATACAGGGATTCCCTGCAATATCGAAACTCCGTCCTCCCCGTACACGTCCATAGGGACGAAAAGAGCAAATCACCAACATTGCAAAGCAAAGATCTATGTTGTTGATTTATCCGTTGAGTTTCACGAACCACAAGAAATAGCAGATCAAGTCAAATCAAGGCTGCTCGCTCAACGGAAGCGTCTTGCTCGGGTCGGTTGATACAGATTTCACTGTATTGTCTCAAGTCGCAGCTTCGGTAGGGTGAAGGTGATTTTGCGAAAACAACCGCGACAGTGCCAAGATCCAGGGCGGCAGGAACTGCCGGCGAATCTTCCGCGTGTAGATAGCGTAAGTCAAATGTAGGCGGACAACGATTGATGTAAGAGACCTTTGGCGCTGGCGTTGGAGAGATCTTCCACGAGTTTGGCGGCAGTGGTGCACAAGGTCTCGAAGCCATTCTGGATAGCGCGATAGCCGATGGCGACCGCCAGATGGGTTTTCCCGCGGCCGGCCTTGCCATAGAGAATCAACGAGCGACCTTCGGTGACGAAGTCCGGACCCAGGTAGGAACCGAGCAGAGACTGACGCAGGGTCCTCTGCAGACTGAAGTCGAACTCATCAATGGTCTTGAAGAAGGGAAAGTGAGCCTTGCGGGTAAAGCGTTGCAAGCGGGTTTGCTTGCGATGCGCCACTTCTTCGGCCAGCAGAAGAGCAAGAAAATCACGATAGCTCCAGTTTTCTTTCTCGGCTCGATCGGCCACGTCTTGGTAGATACGACGGGTGTGCGCCAGGTTCAACCGTCGGAACAAGCCTCCAGTTGCCCTTCGGCGAACTGCGGATTTGTCGAGCCCTGGGTCTGGGCTCTGGATGTTCTGGTCATCATTACTCCTCATGGTGCATTCTTACCCAACCTTGCTTCCTGCGTCAGGTCTCGGACAGATCCTTTGCGCCAGGTCCGGTTGAGCTTTTCCCCGTTCATTCTACAGAAAAATGTTGCGCCAGGATCGCCTAGGAACGACGATCTCCAACTCGGTCGACCCCTAGCATCCCCCGGTTTTGCTTTTTCCGCACCTAATATACAGGCGCACACGCGGCTTCCCTGACATTGCGGTCTTCCGTTTTCATTGCACCACCTCCGGAAAGCTCAACCTGGATGCAGAGATCGCTCCACGTAAAACGCACCAAACACTTGTTCCTTGAGGCCAGCTTCCATCGCTTGCCGCAGAATCTCCGGACCATGACTCTGCAGGATCGCGTGCAGTCGATCGACATCCTCGTACCATTGCCGCGGCCGGCGATGCACAATCTCGGTGAGATAACGAATCGCAGGCTCCCCCAGCTCCAGCAACTGCTGCCGCTTCAGATAGCGCTTGCCGCGTTTTCCCGATACGGCTGCCACCAGGGCGGCGCGATGCTCGGCCAGCGAAGACCCTTCGTGCGCCACGAATTTCCTGGGATGCACCGCCTCATACCGACCGGCCACGATGCGCACTCGTTGCCCATACAAGTACAACGTGGCCGGCATACTGATCGCCTCCGGCGGCATCGAGTAAGCATGGCCATCGTGCAGCACCGTTCCGGTGGGACCCACATAGACGGGAATGCGCAGAGCCAGATCTTCCGGCTGCACTTTCAAAGGCCGAAGGCGAGACTTCTCTTCGGCCCAGCGCACCGCGGGAATCACGCCGGTGGCGCGGCAGGGACGCTCCTGGTTCACCTCCCCATGCCAAACCCGCAGTTGCTGGCGAAGATCTTCCTCATCGTGAAACCGGCGTACCTTGAAGAAAGAAGACTTGACGAAACCGACCAGGTTTTCCACGCTTCCTTTTTGCTGGGCGCGATACGGCCAGCACAACTCCACCCCCACCCCCATCTCCAACGTGGCGTAGGCAAAGACGGGATTCCATTCCGTCACTTCCCCATTTTTCCGCCACTGCAGAGCGATCGTCTTCGGCCGATCGAAGACGCATTGCAAGGGACCCCACCCCAACTGGCCAGATGCTCGGCCAAGGTCCGTACCAAACTCTCTACCGCCTCATCCTGGACCAAACTGACGCACATAAAACGCGAGTACTTCAGACGCGAGGCGAAAAAATGGATGCGCTGGCTGGCGCCATCGACGAACTGCACTTCGATCTGCTCCAAAATCATGCTGACTGAACTCCCCCGGGCAGACCTTCGAAACGAACCAGCGGCTTGGCCGACTTCGGGCGGAGCGAGGCGACCAGCGCGTAGAGGGCTGTCTTGCCTCCCTCATAGCCTGCCTCCCGGACTCGCCGCAGAATCTCCAGCGACGCTAGATCGGGTGTTTGCTGCAGAATCTCCAGGATCGGTTTCCGGAAATTCGCCACCGTGCTGGGCCGGCCGACCTGTCGTTGGGCGCGTTCCGCCGCATCATCGACATGCACCACGGGTCCCTCTTGCGCGATGCGCTTCACCGAGCATAGGGACACTCCCGTCAGCCGGGCCACCTCCGCCTTACGGTGGCCCGCCTTCAATAGAATCTCGACTTCGTGACGCTTTAACATGCTCAACATCCTCCTCTCCCTCCGCCTCCACCGGTCTACCGACCGGCAGAGGCATAGGGAGAAGTTCTACCGCTTACGACTATCCCTGGATGGCTCAGAATTTCCGGAATTAGGTGGGTCAGAATTTGCGGAACTCACACCGGCGGTTCAATCACTTGCGGCTATATTGCGCAACCACGTCGTTCATGATGCTTTCAAGGGCTAAAATACGTTCCGAGACGCGGTGAACACTGACGTGTTTCCCGGGGTCGAAATACTCCTTGGATTTGCCGTCATAAGGAGTCCAATGGGGAGCGCTGCCGAAATTAGGATCGCCAGTCTTAGCGAACTCTACCCAGTAACCCCGCATCAGCTTTTCCAATTCTTGATCTTTGTCAGCGTGCTCCCAATCGGTTGGAAACGAATCGCTCAAGAAAAACAGCTCTTCGCCGTGGTGGGCACCCAGCCGCGCCCGCTTTCCCGGATTGACTAAGTGAAGTAGTACAGGTATGACTTAACCTCCGCTCTGGTCATGGCTTGGGCGATGGAGTAGGCTCCGCAGGCAAATTCGTCGCTCTCCAACTCTACCGAACGTATGGGAACGTCGGCATTGGAGTTCACAGAATAGGCTTGGAATTCTTTGTTGGAGTACTGGCCCGTGTCTTGGTATAGGTGTTTTTTGTAGTCATCGACAGTTCTTAAATCGTTGTGCCCAAAGACGGTGGCCTCGTCGGCATTGCTGCCCACGAGAATCGGAATGTGCATCTGTTTGCCCTCAGCAAAGATTTGGGCAGGTTGCCTAGGAACGACCCGGCCGTCGACGATGGCATCAAAGTGCAATCCGGGATCGCTTTTCCATATTCTCAAGATTTCATTTGCCGGAATGTCGCGCAGTTTCTGCAACAAATCTGGACCACTGGAAATACCGAGATCCCTTGCGAGTTGCTCTCCCGAGTGCTCGCCCGTGCTGTCAATGAAGTTGTACTTGATCGGCGTACGGATGTCTTCGTTGAGCGTGTCTTGACATTCCCCGCTTTCCAGGATTGCCCGGTGAAAGAGCCCTTGGGAGAGCGGGGATGCCATGAGCAGACAGATGTCTACCGCTCCCGACGACTGCCCCATAACGGTGAGGCGATCTGGATCGCCACCAAATTGGCGGATGTTCGCCTTCACCCATGCGAGTGCCTGCAGTTGGTCCAGAAGGCCGTAGTTCCCCGAGAAGTGATGCTCGGATTCAGCTGTGAGGACGGGGTGCGCGAGAAATCCAAAGGGGCCGAGTCTATAGTTGGCGCTCACAACGACCAAACCGTGCGCCGAAAGCGGGGGCCCGAGCGGCGTCATCTGGCCGTAGCCTTCAGTATTGCCCCCTCCGTGGAAATAAACCAGCACCGGGCGATTGGCGGTTGAGCGAACATCAGTGGTCCATATGTTCAGATACAAACAGTCTTCATGCCCCTCGATGAAATGAAACCACGGTGCCGGAAGTTGCGGGCAAGGCGAACCAAACTGGGTTGCCTCACGCGTTTCTCTCCAGCTTTGGACAGGTACGGGTGGTTTCCACCGGAGTGCGCCGACCGGCGGAGCCGCGTACGGAACTCCGAGAAACGCGGCTGAATTCGGGTCCGCGCCGAAATGTATGCCCGTGAGCATACCGCTCTCGACCTTTGCAGCCAGTCCTTGTTCGCGCTCTGCATGGATGGCACCCACTCCCGCGAGACGCAAGACAATCAGATATATCGCAATCCGAACCCAACTCTTACGCATGAGGCACCTCTCATTGTTCGCATGATTCTCTAAGGATTCCCTGCCGAATCGAGTCCCCGTAGAATGTGGCTCTCTTCGCGCAACTGAGTGACCGACTACATGCCTAGGGTCGAGATTGAAATCGCGGTCTTGCTAGTTCGCGTGGACGCTCCTTCGACGGGAGCGTCCGCGCTATCATTGTTTCTTCTGAATCATAAGTTTGCTGCAGGCTTCAACGACTTCGTTCAAGTTGGATATGACTATTCGCGATTGGGATCCGATCCGATCTTCCAAGCGTCACTACGAGTCGTGTTTAACACGGGCGTCGTGGCCCCGGGAGGAGTGATTTCAGAAACGACCGTATGGATTGCGCGGCCACCGTTGGTCACCACGAGCATGAGTTTGATGACTCCGGTGGACCCGACAGGAACAGGGACGTTCAAATCGATTTCTCCACTGCCCGTGCAATCTGGATTCAGGCTATATTTACCGGTTTCACCTGTCGAGAAATGAAACCCCGTCTGGGCATCGCCGTTGCTGGCCATGGGCTCACCGGCGGTCATGACGAAATCCCTCTGTGTGAGTTTGCCAGCGCCGTCGAAGTGCGTAATAGCCACGCCTTTCACCGGGCTGGTGGTGCCATCGGGATTCGGTTGGTCCCCCAGGATTGTAAAACCATAGTCGCCTTTGAGCGTGGCATTGCTACAACCGTTGTCGTCGGCTGCGGCAGGCACGACATTAAGCACAAACAAGAGGGCCGGAACCGCTAGGAGTCTAGCTAGACGCATCGCCGGGGGGCCTTGACAAATTGTGGAAATTCCAAAATCTGCCTTTTTCATGTGACCTCCTTTTAGATCTATGGACGGACTTTTGTCGGTGAACTGGGACTTGTCGCTCCTTGCGCATGCGAGGAAAGAACTGAGATTGGCGCAGAAAACAAATCATTAGCGGTCGACTTTGCCTTGAGCCGTCGGAACGACACAATGCACGAGCGCTGACTTCGCGCTGAACTGCGACTGAGTCGGCTTACCGACTGAAATGGAGGAGCGTACCCATCGGAGACTCCACCGAGTCTCTTGGCCGACGACGCTCCTTGAGGCCAGGGCGAACTCTGTGAGGAAGATGCGCACATGCTGCCCCGCCATCAGGGTGGTAAACTTCCGCCCTAGGCTTAGTCCTCAATGGAAGCCGCGCTTCCAAACCGTGTGCGACTCGGGGTCTTCGACTTCGACTTGAAGGCGGGCGAGCTCCGAAGCGGAGACCGTAGGGTTCGTCTTCAAGAACAACCCTTCCAGATCTTGCTGATGTTGGTGGAGCGTTCGGGTGGGTTGGTCAAGCGTGAGGAAATCCAAAAGAAGCTTTGGCCCAACGATACCGTGGTCGAGTTCGACCACAGCATTCATACGGCAATCAAGAAGCTGCGGCAAGCACTCGGGGGACTCGGCCGGCCCGAAATACATTGAAACCGTGGCGCGGCGCGGCTATCGACTGATGGTGCTGGTGGAGCGAGCCGATGCGAGTGCATCCGGGCCTGACCGCTCAAGGTGACTGCGCCGCCGGTGGCAGAACCCCTTGCCTCAAGCCTGACCGGCAAAAGAATCTCTCATGACCGCGTGCTGGAGGTGCTGGTGGAGGGCGGCATGGGCGTGGTGTACAAGGCTGAGGACCTGAAGCTGGGCCGCCGCGTGGCGTTGAAGTTCCTGCCGGAGGAACTAGGCAGCAACGCGAGAGCCTTAGAGCGCTTTGAGCGTGAGGCCAGAGCTGCTTCCGCGCTCGACCATCCCAACATCTGCCCCATCTACGAATTCGGTGAGCACGAAAACCGGCCCTTCATCGCGATGTCACTATTGGAGGAAACCCTGCGGGACCGAAGAGGCGCGAAGGTGGTCCCATGTGCCACAGATGAATTGTTGGATTTTGCGATTCAGATCGCGGACGGTCTCCGGGCAGCTCACGAAAAAGGCATTATCCATCGGGACATCAAACCGGCGAATGTCTTCATCACGAATCGGCGCGAAGCTAAAGATTCTTGACTTCGGTTTAGCAAAGCTGACTTGTGCAAGCGAAAGCGTCCCACATCAGGAATCGCGATCCCAGGAAATGCCGAACATATCAATCCCTGGTCTTAGCCTGTCGCTTACTGGCGCGGTTATGGGCAAGTGCCCTACATGTCGCCAGAGCAGGCTCGCGGCGAGAAACTGGATGCCCGCACCGACCTCTTTTCATTTGGCCTGGTGATGAATGAGATGGCGACGGCGAAACGGGCATTCCGCGAGGATACGGCGGCTGAGTTACACGAAGCGATTCTGAATCGTGCCCCCGTCCCGGCGCGGGAGCTGAATCCTGCACTTCCGCCCAGACTTGAAGAGATCATCAACAAGGCGCTCGAAAAGAACCGCGAGGCACGCTACCAAAGCGCAGCAGAGGTGAGAACCGACTTGCTGAGACTGAAGTGGGAAGCCGAAGTTGGGAAATCGTCCGATAAAGCGCAGGCACGAGTGGCAGAACCGCTCAGGGCTATATCCGGTAGCGCTGAGCATCACTCTATTGTTGTCCTCCCCTTCACCAACCTGAGCTCTGATCCGGAAAATGAGTTCTTCGCTCGACGGCATCACTGAAGAGATCACAAACGCTCTCGCCCAGATCGAGGATCTTCGCGTCGCGGGCGAACTTCCGCATTCTTCTTCAAAGCGAGGCATGTCGATCTGCAAACCGTCGGGTAACGGTTGAACGTAACCACCGTTCTTGGGGGTAGCGTCCGCAAGTCTGGCAGCCGTACCCGCACCGTCGCTCAGCTTATTAGCGTCGCCACGGCTACCACCTGTGGTCTGAACGGTATGATCGCGCATTGCAAGATATTTTTGAGGTCCAGGATGAAATCGCAAAACGATCGCCGACCGCTTCAAGGTCACCCTCGGAGCCGAGAGACAACCGCTAGTGAGGGCGGGAACGAAGAAACTGGCAGCCAACCAGCTTTACCTCAAATGGCGCTTCCACTGCAGTAAACGAACGCCGAACGGATCGCGGAGAGCCATTGAATGCTTCCAACACGCCATCGAGAAAGACCTTGCCTACGCAACCGCATATACCGGGCCTCGCTGACACATATAATGAGGCGTCCTATTTTTGAAGTTATTTCTTCCCCGAGAGGTGATGCCTAAGGTGAAGTCGGCAGCCACTAATGCGTTGGAGATAGACGACAGCCTAGCCGAGGCTCACGTTTCGCTGGGGATGCCGAGCTTCACTTACGACTGGGACTGGAACGTAGCGGAGAGGCATTTGCGCAGGCCCTCAGGGTGAATCCCTCTTATGTCGGGAGCGACGCATCCTATCCTCTCTTTCTAGGCTCGCTGGGACGGTTTGGGGAATCCGCTCCAGCTGCGAAACACGGACAAGATCTTGATCCTGCTTCCCCTGCGGGAGCCATTTTCTGGCGGTAGGGTTTTACCTGTCGAGGCAATTCGATCAGGCTATTCAACAGTGCCATAAGACGGTGAAGATGGATCAAAACTATGCGGTTGCTTACGCCGTGCTGGCGCAGGCGTACGAGGGCAAAGAGTTGTACCGAGAAGCGCTGCCCAATCTAAATACCCTTTGAGCACTAAGCCGATAACGATGGTACCTCGCCTT
The DNA here is from genome assembly GCA_963714225.1 of uncultured Acidobacteriaceae bacterium. Classification (GTDB taxonomy): domain Bacteria; phylum Acidobacteriota; class Terriglobia; order Terriglobales; family Acidobacteriaceae; genus Sulfotelmatobacter. Next base: position 36,604 of record CAVQNY010000048.1, read on the forward strand.
ACTCTGGATGTGAAGTCGACGTACGAGCGAAATTAGGCGCAGAGCATGCTCGAAGAACTCACGGCGCTGGCGAACCGTCGCTTTGTACCCGCTTTTTTCTTCGCCCTGGTTTATGCAGGGCTATGGGATAAAGATCAGGCCTTCGCATGGCTCGAAAAGGCCGGCCCGGAGCGGTTCGACCGTCTGGCCTACCTCAAGGTTGAGGCGCTCTGGACCGCTGCGTTCCGATGAACGCTTCTCCGACTTGGTTTGATGTGTTGGAATCCCGCCGTGAGGTTCGTGAAAGCCTCTGTTAATGTCTGATGATCTGGATAGGCTCCCTCATCCACTTCGAGTGATAACCACAGGCTCTATCTGCCTGAATCCATCGGCAGCCGCCCGCGGATCAGTGAAAGTCAAAAGTGCAAATCGACGAACAGGAGCGACCCCGCCAGCCCACTGGTGAGTGTAGGAAAGCATAGCAACAGGATACGGGAAGCGTGGGGATTGAACTGGAAGCACAGAACCACATTCTGGGGTGCGCGCGAGGAAGAGTGTACGTAGGCTTTCTGCAATGGTTGATCTTGACTGTTGAGTGGCACCGGTTCTTTTCTAGTGGGCTATGGAAAGGCGCTCGCATCCTCATCCATGCCCCGTAGACCAGTCAACCAACCAACAACTCACTATCTTTACCTATCTCTGCTTGTGGGTAACCTGCTCAAACGCTCAACGCTTACAGTCAAATGTGGGAAGAATGCAAAGAGACTGTACTGCAGAAGTAGGGAGCTTAGGAGCCTTGCAGAAATATCTCCCACAAATAAATTTCTTCAGGCGGTGCTGACTCTTGTCAGGGAATAGTTCCACTCCCCATGAAAGTCTGCCGGGATGATGTTCAACCTTGCCATTTCTTCATCGGATATTTTGATCCCTTTCGCTAAGAATTGACATTGAGGTCGGCTTGGATGGTCAAGCCCTTGCTAGTTTGGGTGTTGGCAATCAGGTCGACGATCACCTCACGAGTTCCAAGGGCCAACCCGCCAATTGGCGGTGATGTGGCAAAACATGCGATGCTCAATTCGGTCCCACTTCTGGTTCCGGGGGGAAGTGGCAGACCGTGATGCGGAGTCCTGTAGTCGTTCGCTAGCTTCTGAAGTCGACATTTCCAGAGTCTGGCTCGATAGCTGTTACTGCCGCAGGAATCGGCAGTCATCAGCAGTTCCTGGGCCGCAGGGTAGGTGGGCTGGCCCATGCGCCTCCACCAGTGACAAATAAATCGACGGCGAATTCGGCGGTGTCGTGATCTATCCCCAGGGTCACCCATCCTTGGTTTCGCCCGATGTCATACACGCCGTGGGGTGTGACCTTGCCTTTTTGCTTATCTTCGAAATCGTGCACGTGAACCGATTCGGGTTTGCCCTTGGGGTGCCACTTCCGACCGCCGTTTTTAAAATCCCCCACCAGTTCCTTTTTCTTACTATTTATAGAGATCACGGGTTGACCCCGCTGTTGAGATTCCTGACACTGGGGATGATTAATGAAACTGCGCGTCCCGATCGGGATGCGAGGAACCTTCTCGGGTCTTGCCCAACCCTTGAATGCCATAACCCCATTCCTCGTACAGGATTTTGCTCACGCTGGTGAGGCTAAGTTGGTAGCCTTGGCGACCGAGTTCCGCCACAAGGTGAGGCAAGCTTCGAAACCCAGCCAACGGCTTGATCGGATCTCCGCGCGTGGCCGATCCACGATTTGCTCGATCACGCTGCGAATTCCGGATGTTTCTCGAGGATCGACTTCGGCCTCCCCCGGGGCGACGGTCGCCTCCCAGAATCGCGGCTCGGGCTCGGCTGGGCTTGCAGTTCGCGCTTGCCTTGCAAGATGGTCTTAGGAGTGATGGCCAGGGCTTCGGTTATCGCCCGCACTTCTCCCCGCCCAAACGAAAGCGCTTCATTGGCCGCCCACAACCTCGTTCCTCGTTTTCCAAATGCGGCTGCAGCCGCGTCGTATTTTTCTCGCACCACCTGTTTCCGTTCCTCCCGTACTTTCCAATACAGGCGCAGCTTCTCTTGTTTGCTGCCTCGCCAATCGTTGTGGGGCATCAGTGGGGGATCCTCCTTGCTGCAGGGTCTCCCAGTGTGCTTTATTAGCCAGACCGAGGAATGCACAGCCTAATCGTAGTGTGGGAACTTATTTATGTAAGGCTCCTTAGCAGCTTCTGATTATCCGGTTGCTTCAGCAACCCACAATCAGTTGTGGTTGAGGTCTCTAGCTCCTCGAATCTGCTCATACTCGGTTGATTTCTGGCCGGTTCCGAGACCCAGAAGGGTCTGAAACGCAGCAGCCGGCGTCTTGCTGGTGATTGTGCCGAAAGACGAATTCGTCGAGGTATACCTGGAGTTGGGCCTTACTCACACCGTGGTAGGTGCCGATGAGCCACTGCTGGAGGTTGCCAATGGCTCGATCGGCGAGGGGAACGGCGGACTTCGAACCTTTTCGTAGCTCCGAGCGGAGCGGCTGGATGCGAGTGACATGTTCGAAGCCGGCCTCACCGAGACCGAGAAACTTTTAAGGCCGTCCGTATAGATGGTGGAACCTGGTGCAACGTTCCGGGTAAGTACCGGGATTATTGTGCTGGCCTTGAAGTCGGGAATCACATTCATGCGAGCTCGACCGGACGCGCGACCACGCTTTTCCACGGTCACCAGAACGAGAGCCGCTCGTCGATCCTTGAGTTGCCGGCTCCCCTTCAGTCCGGCTTGCTCGCCGCCAACCCACGTGTCATCAACCTCTACCTCGCCGCGCAAGGGGTCCCGAGCCGCATTCACCATCGCCCGTCGGAGCTTGTGAAGCATCATCCATGCGGTCTCGTAACTGGAAAGACCGAGTTGACGCTGGAGAAGCAGTGCGGACACGCCACGCTTGTCAGTGGTCATCAGATACGCCGCCCAGAACCAGTGGGTCAGTGGAATCTTGGTCCGGTGAAGTACTGTCCGGGATGTCAACGAAACCTGGTGCCGGCATTTGACGCACTGCTGACGTCCTTGCTTCACCAATTCATACGCTTTTTCGTGCCCGCATCGCGGACAACTGAACCCCTCCGGCCAACGGCACGCCGTCAGATACTGCCGGCAAGCTTCCTCTGTGGCGAAGTCGGCTGAAACGGCGAAGCGTCTTGGGGAAGGGTGGTCGAGCCACCCTTATACACTACCCATTGGGGCTTGCTGGAGCAACCGGATAATCAGAAAGACAGCTAGTCGCCAGCTTCACCCGCGTAACCAGGGCTCCATCGGCAACTGTGTACCTCCGCTGATGACGCTCACGGTGCAACTGTGGCTCGGGCACTCGGACTCCGGGTTCCAATTAGGATAGGTTGCCGCTGGCCCGGTCCGGGCGAGCAGAGGCAGCGATCTTAAGCGGGCGCGGCGTGAAACCGTTGGCCAGTTCTTTCCCTTCTACATTCCTGGAAAGAAGTGACTTTCGGAATTCGGAGGCAAGCACTAGAACTGCATGACCGTAAGACCGGGGATGCGACGGAAGTCGCGGAGATTGCCGGTCAGCACCTTGTAGCCGAGCGAAAGCGCCGTTGCTCCGATCAACAAGTCCCCGAACGGAATCACCATGCCTCGGCTCTGCTGCTCTCCGTCGATTTTGCCGGGCCAGCAGCGCGGTTTCTTTTGTGTACGGATAGACCGTCAGATCGGCCAGCAGTTCATTTAAAAACGATTCGCGGCGCAGGCGTATCTCCGCGGTCTGATCGCGATAAATGCCGTGGATGAGTTCGGTGAGGCCGATAGCAGAGAGTGCCGCTTCCTGATCGCCCGTCGCCTTCACGATCTTCTCGATGAGCTGCTCGACTGTGTCGCCGCGCCGCTCGGCAGCGATCACCACGCTGGAGTCGAGGATCAGTCCCATGCAGGCGGGTTCAACGGTTCACGATGGCTGTTGATCGCGGCTTCCAGATCGCGGGCAAAGTCCTCATCGAGCGTAGCCTTGGAAGCATGCTCTTTGGCAAGACGTAGAGATTCGGAAAGCAACCGCACTTGCGGTTCGGCGGGACGAACCACCGCCACTGGCAACTTGTCGCTTTCGATCACCACTTCTGCACCCGCGCGCACGCGCGCCAGTAGTCCGGCGAAGTCGCTGGCGGCTTCCGCTTCCGAGATGTGGATCACATGGTCAGCCATGGCACGATTCTACCGTCATTCCTCTTCGTCAGGTTCGGCCTCGTGTTGCCCAGAGTCCCGGTGGAATTGCTCAGCGAAGTGATAAGGACGTTGCGGTCAACAAAGTCGGGCGTGCCTGCCATTTAGGCGCGATCCTCATAGAAACTCTCGCGCGTGAAGCTCTCGGTCGGCAGATTCGGCAATCCCTCGGAACCTGCTGACAGAGCATTGAGCATGGCATGAAACCCTTCCAAAGTCAGATTCCCTTGAGGCACAGTGCGAGAAGCTAGAGCTTCCTGCAAAAGACGCTCTGCCACTTTTTCCAAAGGTATGCCTTGGACGCGAGCGACGAGTTGCGCTTCTATTTCCGCGTTGAGTTCGACCTGGATCGTCATTGTGTTTGGCCCCTACACAATAGATTAACAAGAGATTGGAGAAAGGGCGTTTCACCTGGCCGCAATCCGGTGATGCGCAGGGCAAGGTCATCCTGAGTCACGAAGAGCTTTCGCTGTTGTTGGGTGGGATCGATCTGACCAAGACCAAGCACAAGCGGTGGTACCGGAAAGCTTCCCCAGAAGGACACGCTGCCGCATAAGTTGCGTGGTTGTTTGAACGTTTCGATCGACTCTGGTAAATCATTGCTTAAACGAGCTATCCAGGACGGCAACCGAGATCGTTGCCTGGCGACCGTCCATGCCAGGCGCTCCCTTTCGCTAGGTTGGCGATGCGAACAATCACAACCTACCGCAAGAGCGGGCTCCTTTTTGCGTGCAATGGCGATTGACCGCAACATGGGCGTATCCCGATAAGCGCTAACTTAAGCGGTTTGAGGTAAGGACCCTCCAACTTCCAAGAAGCCTACCGGATTACTTCCGCACCGCCGACGATCCGGAAACTATCTCGTGGTTGAACCAAGATGCCGCGTACGGCCATGTCCAGAGGCACATCCAATTGGTCCTTGAAGGATGCAGTCTTTGAGTGACTGGAGCGCACACCGGGAACACTCGATGAGCATTGTCTTCTTTGATTCTGACCCGTTTCCCCTGAAGCTCCACTCTGATGCACGGTTCCAAGGCTTGATCCGCAAGGCACATTTGCCAATCTCGCCTTAGCGGTGCAATCCGTAGATCGCCGGATGCTTTGACGCCGATCGTGGCGAGTGCTTAAAGTAGAGCACCCGACTGAGGGTCTACACAGTTGCCGAAGTTGTTTAGCATGCGGAAAAGCTCCGTACCCACTTCGGCAATAGTTTTCGGAGGAGAGTGGGCTTATAAACGATGCTAAAGCATCTAGTAAAGTCGAATCGGGAACAGCCGTTGAGGGGCATTCATTATGCAGTTGCCTCTACCCGAACACGAAGTTGCCAGGCTCGAAGTCCTCGGCAAGTATCAGGTCTTCGGTACTCCTCCTGAAGAGTGCTTCGACAATATCACCCATCTGGCAGCTTACGTCTGCGGGACACCCATCGCTCTCATCGGCTTCATCGACCAAAACTCCCAGCGGTTCAAATCGAGCGTCGGTTGGGACGTCGACGAGATCCCACGTGGGGCTTCTCTCTGCGCCCAAACCATCCTGCAGTCCGAAGTTTTAGTGGTTTCCGACACGTTGGCCGCCGAACAGATGAAAGCCAGTCCTCTAGCGACGCACGGCGGTGTCCGGTTTTACGCCGGAGTTCCCCTGCTCACGGCAGAGGGATATGCGCTGGGGACACTTTGCGTAATGGATTCCGTACCGCGTGATCTGACTCAAGATCAAACAGAAGCGTTGCGGAAACTAGCCCACCAAGTGATGGCCATACTCGACCCACGCCGAATTCCAAGGCAGAAGGTCGCTCCGGCCGAGCCAACCAACCTTCCCGAGCCCAAGCCCCCAAATTGGGGTTTGCAGGAACGGGAAGTCTGTAACACAATCGTCGAGACAGCCTCCGACGCCATATTCGTCATCGACGAGCAGAGCACGATTCTGTTCGTCAACCGTGCGAGCGAGAGGATTTTTGGGTATCGGGAAGAGGAACTGGTGGGCCAGCAACTAACCATGCTGATGCCTGACTACCTCAGACAAGTACACAAGCAGGCGATCAACAGATATCTAGAGACTGGCAAGAAACACCTTTCCTGGCAACAGGTGGAGCTTCCTGGTTTGCACAAAGAGCCGGCAAAGAGATCTGCCTTGAGATTTCGTTCGGCGAGTTTGTCGCTGATGGCAAGCGCATTTTTACTGGTACGTGCCGCGACGTCACGGAGCGAAAAGAACCGAAGATGAGTGGTTCCGGCTGGCTGCCATCGTCGAATCCTCAGAAGATGCGATCATTGGGGGAGGTCTGAATGGCATCATCACCACCTGGAACAAGGGGGCGGAGCACATCTACGGGTATGCTGCTGGGGAAATCATCGGGAGGTCCCTGTCCGTACTGAATCCGCCGGAACGATCGGACGAAATTCCGCAGATCCTGTACGGGCTCAGCCGGGGGCAGCGGGTTCAGCTCGACGAGACGATGCACCTTACGAAGGATGGAAGTCGCATCCACATTGCGCTCACACCATCACCCATCAGGGACCGCACCGGGAAAAGCATTGGTGCTTCGGCTGTGTGCCGTGACATCACAGATCGAAAACAGGCGGAAGACAAGCTGCGCGCCCAGGAAAGATCTCTGCGTTCTTCCGAGGGACGCTACCGGTCACTTTTCGAAGGAGTGGTTCATGGTATTTATCGTGTCGGGCTGGATGGCCAATTCTTGCAAGTAAACCCCGCCTTGGTCGCGATGCTGGGCTATGACTCTGCTGCTGATGTGCTGAAGCTGAACGCCGCGACCGACGTTCACGTATATAGAGAAGGCAGCCCTCCTCTGCTCCAGAAATGGTTGCAGGAAAAGAGAATTGAGGACGAAGTAACGTGGCGCCGCCGGGACGGCACTATCATCACCGTTCGCCTGAATGGGCGCCCTTTGACCGATGAGCAGGGCGCGGTCCAGGCCTTCGAATTCATCGCCGAGGATGTCACCGAGCGGCGGTCCCTGGAGCAAGAGTTGCGCCAAGCGCAGAAGATCGAAGCCGTGGGTCAGCTCGCCGGTGGGATTGCCCACGAATTCAACAATTATCTGGGAGTTATCCTAGGATACAGCGACTTCTTGGTCGAAGAAGCGGGGACGGACGAGAGTCTGCGCAGAGGAGTCGCAGAGATCAAAGGCGGCCACACAGCGAGCGGCTTCACTGACCCGCCAGTTGCTTGCGTTTAGCCGCAAGCAAGTCCTGGAACCCGCGATCCTTGACCTTAATCAGGTGATATGGGAAGCCCATAAGCTGCTGCGTCGTCTGGTTCCAGCCAACATCGAGATTGTCCCCGTATTGGATCCTGCCTTGGGGAGCGTGAAAGCGGATCCGGGTCAGATCCAACAAATTCTTATCAACCTGCTAATCAATGCCCGTGACGCCATGCCGCAAGGTGGTAAAGTCACCATTGAGACAGCCAACACGGAAGTTGATGAGTCCTACTGCGGTCAGCACCCTGGAATCCAGCCCGGTACCCAATATTTTGCTGACGGTTAGAGACCACGGGCTGCGGCATGGATGCAGAAACTCGGTCCCACATCTTCGAGCCCTTCTTTACAACGAAAGAGCAAGGTAAAGGCACTGGCCTCGGCCTCTCGACCATTTACGGGATCGTGAACCAGAGCGGAGGCCACCTCAATGTCGAGAGTTCCTTGGGCAAAGGCACAGTCTTTCGCATCTACCTGCCATGCGCGGAGGCGCAGGTTGAGCAATCGGAACCCACCGTGACGCAGCCCAAGGAGCTAGCCGGATCGGAGACGATCTTGGTCGTCGAGGACGAAACGGCGTTGCGAAGGATGATTTGCTTATCTCTTGAGAGACGCGGCTATAAGGTACTGGCGGCAAAGGATGGAGCGGAAGCCATTGAAATCTGTCAACGAAGTCCGAGCCAGATCCACTTGGTGTTGAGTGACGTCATGATGCCGCATGTGAATGGCTTGCAACTGAGAGAACGAGCGGCCACGCTGCGCCCTGATGCGAAATTCCTTTTCATGTCTGGCTACTCAGAGGAAATCGTCGAGAATCTCTGGGCCCAGGGCTGCGCCTTTTTGGAGAAGCCCTTTCTTCCAGATGAACTAGTAGGCAAGGTGCGCAAGTTGCTAAAAGGAGAGGCGGCGGCCTAGTCGCCCCTCCGCCGAAACAAGGCTCGGAAATCGGCGATTGTCGCGCAGGAAATCGGAGCAGGGGGAAGATGCTGGGCTCAACTTCCGTTCTGAAACGCCGCGGAACGGTTCTAGTTTGCCGCTCCAGAGATGCTAGCACCTAGGACCGATTGCAGGCGCATTTTGATTCAAATGAGTGTTTCCGGGAGCTTGCGTCTTGTCGCTCTGCTGGCCCCTCGACGCTGTCGTTCGAGAGGGCCAAGACTTCTTGGTTGTCCCTGCTGTAATCCATCACAGCTAAGCTCCGGCAAGACAGGTTGCCTCTAGTCGAGGCGGTCTGCTCTCGGTTCCGCTCAATTCGATGGTGATACCTAAGTAGGAGGCGGGTTGATGAGATTATTCTCGACAAGGACAAGTTGGAATAGTATTAACATCAACGGAGACTGATCGAGGGTGACGGGGTTGTCGTCAGGAAACCTTAACGCCGCAAGATATTTTCTTAGAACGGGCACCGACGTTTCGTTCCCGTTGGGATCTCTCGTCTTAACCGGACCTTCGACGTCAATTCGCCGATCATTCTTTCATCGATGGTTCCGAGTACAGCCTCTGGGCTGGATACTGCGGGGCCATCTCGCGCCCTCTTGAGCGGTTTGGAGATCGATGGGAATGAATTTCCGTTGAGTCCGTCCCGATCAAGACAAGCGGCCGGACTTTTTGCAGGTGTCCGCTGCCCAACCGAACTTGTTGCCTACGGACCGGGAGTGACTAAGCCATGATCGACCCAAATATGGCGATGGTTAGTTCTTATGACTACCGGCTTGTCGCGCTTTCCGTCGTAATCGCGATTTTCGCCTCCTACGCCGCACTTAACCTCGCTGGCCGGACAACGGCGGCACGCGGCCGAGTCCGTCTTGCCTGGCTCACAGGCGGGGCGACTGCCATGGGCGTGGGCATTTGGTCCATGCACTACATCGGGATGCTGGCTTTTAGCTTGCCGGTTCCTGTGCGTTACGACTGGCCGACCGTATTGGCGTCACTGCTGGCCGCCATTTTCGCCGCTGCCGTGGCCCTGTTCGTGGTGAGCCGGCCGAGAATGGGCTGGATTCGGGCACTGATCGGTAGTGTGATTATGGGCAGCGGTATCGCCACGATGCATTACACCGGCATGGCGGCTATGCGGTTGCCTGCGATGTGTTCTTACGACCCAGCGCTTCTTGTGTTGTCAGTTGTGCTCGCGATCGTGATTTCCCTCATCGCGCTGTGGCTGACTTTTCATCTACGGGAAGAAAGGGAGGTGTCCAGTTGGCGGAGGCCTGCCAGCGCGATCGTGATGGGAGTCGCCATACCCGTCATGCATTACACGGGAATGGCCGCAGCCCGGTTCACGCCCTCTGCTGTGATTTCAGACACCTCTCATGCCGTTAGCACCTCGACGCTTGGCATCGCAGGCGTCAGCGCCGTCACTCTGCTGGTTCTCGGCGTCGCTGTGCTGACGTCGGCTGTGGGTCGGCGTTTCTCCGCTCAGACCTTCAAGCTGCGTGAGCACGAAAAGAGAGTCCTGGCGATCACTCAAACCGCCCCGGACGCGATCATCTCTGCCGACTCGGACGGCCGCATTACCTACTTCAACCCGGCCGCAGAGCGCATCTTTGGGTACTCCAGCGCCGAAGCATCAGGGCAGCCGCTTATCCTGCTGATGCCCGAACGATTTCACTCTGCTCACCGGGCAGGGGTCAAACGATTCCTTGCCACGAGAGAGGCGCGCGTCATCGGGACGAGCGTCGAATTGGTGGGAAGAACAAAGAACGGAAATGAATTTCCCCTCAGTCTCTCCCTTTGTGCCTGGGAAACCGGCAGTGAAACCTCCTTCACTGGGATTTTCCGAGACATCACCGAACACAAGCAAGCAGAAAAGAAGTTCCGAGCGCTTCTAGAGGCAGGCCCGGACGCCATGGTGGTAGTGAACCAGGAGGGAAAGATTGTGCTGGTCAATGCCCAGGTGGAGAAATTGTTTGGTTATCGGCGGGAAGATCTGTTGGGGCAGGAAATCGAGATGCTGACGCCGGAGCGCTTCCGCGAGCATGCTGGGCACCGCACCGGTTTCTTTGCCGACCCTCGTAGTGCGGCCGATGGGAGCCGGTCTGGAACTCTACGGCTTGCGCAAGGACGGCCACGAGTTTCCCGTGGAAATCAGCCTCGGTCCGCTGGAGACCGAGGAGGATATGCTGGTTTCCATCCGCGATATTACGGAGCGGAAGCGAGCGGAGGACAAAATTCAGGACCTGAGCAAAGAAACGGAACGTCGCAACGCGGAGCTCATCGCGGTAAACAAGGAATTGGAGAGCTTTAGCTATTCCGTCTCGCACGACCTCCGAGCCCCGCTGCGAGCGATCGATGGCTTCAGCTTGGCTCTTCTTGAAGATTGCCAAGACAGGCTTGGACGGGAAGAAAAGGCACACTTGGAGCGAATTCGTGCAGCCACGGCACGAATGGGGCAACTGATCGACGATATGCTGACCCTGGCAAGCACCGCGCGCTGTGAAATGACTCACCAAAGGGTTGATTTGAGCCGCTTGGCAGAGGAAATCGCTTCCCGCCTTCAGAATTCGGAGCCGAAGCGTCAAGCCAGGTTCGTCATCGCGCCCGGCTTGACAGTGGAAGGGGATCGCAGCTTATTACGAATTGTGCTGGAGAACCTGCTCGGCAACGCGTGGAAGTTTACCTCCGGACAACCTGAAGCCCGTGTCCAAGTCGGAAGCCGCCGGGATACTCAAGAGGTCTACTTTGTGCAAGATAATGGCGTCGGATTCGACATGAAATACGTCGATAAGCTCTTCGGGGCTTTCCAACGTCTTCACGATGTAAGCGAGTTCCCAGGAACCGGGGTCGGATTGGCAACCGTGCAGCGCATTATTCAACGACATGGGGGCCGGGTCTGGGCTGACGGCGCGGTAGGACACGGAGCAACGTTCTATTTTGTCTTGGAAGCAACCGGTAACGGGCGTGGGCCAGCGGGAGGTCCGCATGAAGGACAATAAGCCAATCTTGTTGATCGAGGACAACCCCGACGACGAAACGCTGACACTGCGCGCGCTGAAGAAGAACAACATCAAGAATGAAGTCGTCGTGGCCCGCAACGGGGCGGAAGCATTGGACTATCTCTTCGGAACGGGACCTTATGCTGGGCGCGATTTGACGGTAATGCCTCAGGTCATTCTTCTCGATTTGAAGTTGCCAAAGATCGATGGTTTAGAGGTCCTTCGACGACTGCGAGCAAACGAGCTCACGCGTCTCCTCCCAGTGGTCATTTTGACATCCTCGAACGAAGAGCAGGACCGGGTCAACAGTTATGGGCTAGGCGCTAACAGCTACGTCCGCAAGCCCATCGATTTCGGCCAATTCATCGATGCTGTCCGACAGCTCGGTCTGTACTGGCTGATTTTGAACGAGCCTGCGCCCTTGCCAAAAAGAGACTGAATGAGTACTGCCCTGTGCGTATTGATTGTCGAAGATTCGGAAGATGACACGGCGTTGCTGGTTCGGGAGCTGCGCCGTGGCGGCTACGAGCCCACATTTGAACGGGTCGACACACCGGCCGGCATGACCGCGGCTCTCGGTAAGAACCAATGGGATTTGGTTATCTGTGACTACTCCATGCCGCACTTCTCAGGGACTGATGCGCTCAGACTCCTGCGTACGAAGGGTTCGGAGGCACCCTGCATCGTCCTCTCGGGAACTATCGGGGAAGAGACCGCCATAGCCGTGCTGAAACAGGGCGCGCAGGATTATGTCATGAAGGACAATTTGAAGCGCTTGCTTCCGGCGATTCAGAGGGAGCTGGGTGAGGCCGAGCAGCGGCGAGAACGCAAGCGCCTAGAACATCAAGTCCAGGAACTACAGAAGTTTGAGGCCATCGGGAGGCTCGCCGGCGGAATTGCTCATGATTTCAACAACGCTCTCGGCGTCATTCTCGGGTGGGCGCAATTGGGATACGACAATGTGCCCGACAATAGCCCAGTCCGCGAGAACTTCCGGATGATCCGCGATCAAGCGCAACGCTCAGCCGGGCTAACCCGCCAATTGCTTGCGTTTGCGCGTCGCCAGGTCCTGCAGCCGCGAAGTGTAACCTAAGTGATTTGGTCTCAAGAATCCCCGGCTCCTAAAAACTGCCATGGAGAGCAGACCGAATTGAAGATCGCACTCACACCGAACCTCCAACCGATCATGGCTGATCCACGCAATCCAACAAGTGCTCATGAACCTTTGTCTGAACGCGCGAGATGCCATGCCGCCGGGCGGGCGCATCGTCATCCAGACCAGTAACGTCGAGATTGCAGAAGACTTTTGCTGGACTCATTCGTACGGGCACCCCGGCCGATACGTCTTGCTCTCCGTTTCCGATACAGGCGTGGGAATGGATGCAGCAACGCTTGACCGCATCTTCGAGCCCTTTTTCACTACAAAAGAGATGGGCAAAGGGACCGGACTAGGATTGGCGACCGTGTACGGCATTGTGAAGCAGCACGGTGGCTTCGTGAATGTGTACAGCGAACCAGGACAGGGAACGACCTTTCATGTCTACCTTCTAGCCAGTTCTGGCTCCCCTGAGGCGATTGAACTAGCGACGAGCGAAGACGCTCAGAAAGGCGGCACGGAAACCATTCTTGTGGCCGAAGATCACGAAGGGCTAGGGGACTGGTTCGCAGGACTCTGACGTCTCAGGGCTATAGTGTAATTCTGGCAAGTAACGGGCGGGACGCCGTGCGCATGTTCAAGGCCAATTCAGAAGAGATTCGATTGGTTGTTTTGGACGTAGTGATGCCATTCTTAAGCGGACCCGAAGCTCACTCGCAGATGTGCGCCATCAGGCCCGATCTCCCGGTGATCTTCATGAGCGGTCATGTGGAGGAGTCCGTCTCATTGAATTCCAGAATTACGGCAGGGGCTGCGTTCTTGCAAAAGCCCTGCACTCCACAAGCTCTGAGCCGAACCGTTCGGAGTGCCCTAGACGCCAAGACTTCGGCATAGCACATCGAAATCTTCGCGCTATAGCTGGATCGGATTGACCCCTGCCAGCCTCTCCGATTTGCGAATGTGAAAAACACGCATCGCGGAGAAGTGGAAAGCAACAAAGGAACAAGAAGTCGCGTTTTGGAAAGTGGCCGCGGTAAGTCGAAAGATCTTCCGGGCGGTGACGGGCAACTTTGAAGTTTTGAAGTTACGGACGAGGACGGGGCCCACGACTCGGCATGGTAGTCGGCTCTGACAGGCAGCACGTTCCGATCGGTCGGCCTTGCAATGATGTTCAGGAGGCATGCCATTTCGCCAATTGAAGTAGTCGGTTGCGCGACTTTTCCGCAAGAGCCTGTGCAATCTGATTCCACGAATAGAGCGTTTGCTGCAAGGAGAGGTGCGGTTCGATAGCTTGCTGGATCTGGTGAAGCGCGAAACTGAATTCACGCGACGGACTACATGGTCCTCCCCGCCGAGAGTGGGTAGCCCGAGGGGGAAATATCGCGCCCGATGCGGATCAATTTTTGTGCCAAGAGCGTGACAAACAATTTCCCATAAAGCCAAGCGCGGGAACTGCGGTCGTCATGCTTGGGCACGTGCCCCAGTTGGGCAAGGCTCTTCAGTCGCTTAAACACCAGCTCAATTTGCCAACGCATACGGTAAGATCTCAGAACGTCCGCCGTCGAACCGCTGGAGCGGGTCGTAAACACGATCACGTACTTAGCAAATTCGAGTGTTCCGGCCTAGTATAGCTAGTGATCATTTGCTTCTTACTCGCTTTACGCTGCAAGCGCCGATGAGCCTGTTGAATCGCGCAGTCGCTCTTTCGTACTGCACACAACCGGCCCGCAAACGCCGAACCTTGACCATGCAAGACAACCCGCCATTCGCCGAACTGCCCCACTTTGGACAAAGTGCGTAATCGCGGAAGGAGGGAGATACGTCTGCCGCATGCAGAGTACGCCACGAAGCTCTGAGGGTTGACGCAAACCAACACATCAGCACCATGTTGCCAAACATACTCAATCCCAGCGACTGAGCAGTAGCCGGCATCCGCGAGAATAAGTTCGTGCGGACCCACAGGCAGACGGTTCAATGACTCTCCGCTGCCTTCGCCAATCGTGGCCGTCACCTCGAAAAAGTCACACACCAAACTCGGCAGTCTGATGCTGTACAGAATCCTCCATTGGCTCCCGGTCTTGCCTGGCTCTCTGACGATCGTGCCATCCACAATCCGGATCGTCCGACTGATAGCTTCTTCGAGCCGGTACGCGGCGTTTTCCCGAAGCAATTCGATACACAACAAACGCAGCCACTCCTCGCTGTTGCGCAGGCGTTTGAGCAAGGCGACATCCGAAATGTCGGCCCAGTTCGCCAGCTTAGCGCGCACAACCGTCTCCCGCAACGAGTAACCCCGCGCCACATGCAGCATTAGCATACGCAACAGCACGTCAGGCGATGGAAACCCACGCAATCGCTCGACCGCACCCGACTGCCACGCCATTTGCTGCCATCCTGCGGGAAACAACGACGCGAGGACCTTCCAGTTTTCTTCGGCGATACGCATTCACCAAGCATAGGTCCACGAATACTAAAACCTGTTCCTTAAGTTAGCGCTCATGGGGCGTATCCCCGTTCGCAAGCGAACACCCGACCCTCACTTAATCATGGGGGTTTTGACGTGTCAAGATGAAGGATTTTGCAACCCGAAACTCGATTGTTTTCCGTCACAACCGGTCCTATAATTCTCGCCTCAGATGGGGAGGGTTCAATACGGCTGCCGTTCCACCGACCGTGATCAACCCGACCTCAGGCGACACGAAAAAGTATTGCGGGTTGGACTTTCGCGTCTATCTGGATCTGAAAAACGCAATCCATCGCTACCTGCTCAATAAGGTAGACCTGGAAAGAGTTGCTGCCACCCCGGACGACCAGACCCGAGAGCAAGTTTTGGCGGTGGTTCAGGATGTCGATCGCAAGTCAAGGCGCCTTTCAGTGGTCCCGAAAAAGAGCGTTTATCGCTCGAGATCCTGGATGAAATCTTCGGCCTGGGGCCGCTTGCGCCATTGCTGCAAGACCCGACGATCAGCGACATTTTGGTGAATGGCGCCAAAGAAGTTTACGTTGAGCGCTCCGGCGTTCTGGAAGAAACCAAAATCATCTTCAAGGATGACGCGCACCTGATGCGCGTCATCGACAAGATTGTTTCGGCGATCGGACGGCACGTGGATGGATCGTCGCCCATGGTGGACGCTCGACTTGCCGACGGATCCCGCGTCAATGTGGTCATTCCGCCCCTAGCGGTTGACGGTCCTCATCTTTCGGTCCGGCGTTTTGGCCACACTCCGATCACCAAAGATAACCTCCTGGCAAATCAGACTCTCACTGCGCCGATGCTTGCGTTGTTGAAGGCTGCGGTGGCAGCGCGTCTTAACATCGTGATTTCTGGCGGGACGGGCGCCGGGAAGACCACGTTGCTGAATGTGCTCTCCGGCTTCATTTCGTCGAAAGAACGTATCGTCACGATCGAAGACTCGGCGGAATTGCAACTGAAGCAACGCCACGTCGTCCGGCTGGAATCCCAGCCCGCCAATGCGGAAGGCAAGGGCGCAGTTCAAGCGCGGCAACTGGTGATCAACAGCCTGAGGATGCGGCCCAACCGGATCGTGGTCGGCGAGGTGCGCGGCGAGGAAGCTCTCGATATGCTGCAAGCCATGAACACCGGCCACAACGGATCGCTGACCACGGTTCACGCCAACAGCCCTCGTGACGCTCTCGCCCGCATGGAGACCATGGCCATGATGGCGAACCTGAACCTGCAGGAGAGGGCCGTTCGAAGACAGATCGCGTCCGCGGTTTCTTTAGTCATTCAGATGGAACGCTTCGGCGACGGAACGCGCCGTGTCACCCATATCTCAGAAATCACCGGCATGGAAGGTGACGTGGTCAGCATGCAGAATCTATTTGTGTTTGAGCAGCAGGGAGTTCATCCGAGGGGCGCGTGCTCGGAAGTTTCAATGCCGAGGGCATCAGGCCCAAGTTCGCCGGAAAACTCAAAGCCGTCGGCTTTGACCTGCCCCTAAATATGTTCGACCCACCTGACTGACACTGGAAGTGAGGGGACTCATATACTTAACTACCGTACACATTTTGAAGGCTCTAACTAGGAACTAGGGTCCTCCGGAAATCGTCAAGTCGCTCTGAGCTTTTGGGACCCTGGGACTACAGCAACCTTGGGGAAGGCTGAAATATTAGGATGCATCAAAGCGCAGAAAGCGTGTATACTCTCGGCGAATCGAAGGGGGTAGAAAGCCGAATTGGGCTTCCCATGAAGCTGAATGTGCCATTGACGAGTGCCAATCAAATGCCAGCAACTGCAGCGACGCGAGGATAAAATGCCGACTCCATGGCTAAAGCGAATTAGAGACGCTGGACAACTCAAGGTTTTCAACAAAGCGGCTAACTGGGCAGACGCTGTGCATGGAGCCATCACACTTTTTAACACTCTTCCATTTAACGTACAGATGGTAGCCGAGAAGCAGGAAAAGTCTGCGAATGTTGTACTGCTTCTGGCCAGCGGCGCTCAACAATACAAATACTACGGTGATACGGTTGGCACGGACAGCAGTTTCAAGGGCGACACACTTCACGGAGACACCCAACCGCTCATTGACGAAAAAAAGAACGAGATATTCTTTGCAGCAGTTTTTCTTCCCGGCAAGGCCAAGCCCACTAAGGGCCAGAAGGAAGTGGTGCTGGTCCATGAGCTTATTCATGCCTGTGGAGTTCAGGAACACGAGTCTATTGGCATCATGTTTGCTCAGATGAAAGAAGCTGATGGCGGGCTGATCGAGTATCTTCCCGACAAGGACGCGAAACCCATGCCCCCGATCCGCGTCGGTCCGCAAACGTTATGCAGAATGCAAACGGTGTGGGGCGGCACCGGATCCTGCAAGACTTAATGTAGGTAGGGACCACTTTGAGCAGTCTGGCATGTAGGCTGGAGTGATCACATTCGTCGATCCGGGATAATTTCTATTGCGTATGCGCAAAACGACCAATCTCGATGACATCCACTTTCTAATTTGTGGCTTAAGTGTACAGTGCGAGGCTGCTGTTGTTTACGTGTTCTTGCGCTTCCTCCGACTCGGCATCTTTGCCTTTCAGTATGCGAAATGTGCTGCAGCACATTTTGTGTGCCTGGGCTCCGAACAGGATCTGAAGAATGCAGTCAACAACACGCTGGTGTTTGAATGAAGGCTCGATGTCGAGTTGTAACGTGCGATCAGAATGGGGTGTTCCATATCGCGCGTAACCCTCCCTTTGTCCCCAATTGGCCGAGTAAATTTACAGGTCAATTCTCAGTGCGTGTAACCAAACAGAATTATAGACCCAAGACAATGCGTCGAAATATGTACAACCGATTTTCGGGGGTATATACTTTCACCGGCTCTGATCGAGAATCTGATGTTGGTCGAGGAAAGAGCCTGAACTAAGGGAGTCGTTATGGGTGGCCAAAAACCTGGACCGCTCTGTAGCACTCGCGTCGGGGACGACTGGATCGACCTAGGCACGATGTGTCGGTCACAAACGCCAGCTCCCGGGTTGCTTGATGTTAGTGCGGCAACGATACGAGCTGCTCTTGGAAGTGCGCTGAAAACAAAATTCGACCGCGATCACGTCTATTCGAGGGCGCCGGAGGCAGCGAGAAAACGCGATATTGACCTCCAGATTATCGGAGACGATTACAGCCGGAGCGCTGAGATTAGCCTCAACAGCGACAAGTATCTAAAACAACTCATCAAGCTCGGGTCGAACGGCGATCGGCAAGTCAGCGATAAAACCAGAAAAATACAGTTCTTCATCATCCGTGGGGAGCAGAAGGATTCCTTCCTTCAGATATGGCCGGAAAGGACGCAAGCAACGTCCTGTTCCCCGGCTCAACTACGGACGGCAAGAAGTCACCTGAATTCCGCTTCGATAATAACGACTTGCTAGCGGTGTTTGATCCCCGCGGGAAGCTGATCGGAGCCGCTCTGCTGCAAAGGCCGACATCGATCAGCGGCATATGGAGCACGAAGACGGCAAATGCCATCTACAATGCTTGGGACAATAAGGAAGTGTCCATCTATCGGAACACCAATTTCGATGTCCCCTACTTAGGACTTCTCATTGATGACGGCATGAAAAAGAAAGGTTGGGTGGACCTGCACAAGCAGGAGGCCACGAACGGTTGCATATTCATAGTTGACCCCGCTACGCCTGAATACGGAACGGAAGAACTGAAGACCTTTGAACCGAAATTGCTAACCGACGTCCTCGCGTCCATTGGCAAGCGGCCCGAGGACGTTAAAGGCAGAATTTCTCTCGGCGTCATGCGTCTAGTCGATATCAAGCCATAGCAGTGTCATGCTGGCGAGCGATTGCGGAAGAACTTTTATTGCTACTTGCGCCCGAGGCGAGTGTCGCGGGCGCGATAGACTTCCCCCATTCCACCTGCCCCGAGCGCCGCAGGAGCAGACCGCCGCCATCGCTGCTGATCGCTCCGCAATTGAACTAGGTCGAATCTCACGTCGTTTTTGGGGATGAAATCCGAAGACAAACTGGGTACACTCTGAAGTCATAAAAGGCTGTTCTCCTTCGTGGCAGGATTTCTTTCTCGTCAAGAGAGTTATGCCATGACGCGACAGCCTTTGTCTATTTAATCGTGAGAAATTTGGCGGCGATCCTATCGGTTGTCGAAAGCTGCCGCCGGATAAAGATTCCGGTGCGCGACTATCTAGCCGCGGTTCTTCCCGCACTCGCTGATATCGTGATCCGGCGCCTCCCAGAACTCACTCCCTTTTGCGTGGGCTACCGGTGTCCGCCGTAATCTAACCGTTCCGGGTTACCGCACTTCCCTTCCACCAATCAGGTTCTGAGTTTGATACTCCCCACGCCTGAAGGCGGGGATTTAGTCGCCTCACGGCGACCTTAACTGTTTCAACCAAGATTGCTGGCTATCGCCAGACTTACATCTTGTCCGCAGTCGTTTAGCGTCTCCACGTATCCCGAGGCGACGTTTGGTACGGTGCAGCATTTACGGTGGCTCGGCTTGGTTATCGCCTAGCCACTTTTAAGATACCGGAACCAAGAGCAAAAGCAAGAACAAAACCGTCGGCTTATATCCCCAGGCCTGAAGGCAGGGGCTTTACGCCGACTTCGGTAATCGCTGTTTGCAGCTTTGCAGCAGCAATTCCTGGTGAGATGGTCTGTGCACTGCTACCCTGAGGGCGAATGAGAGTTGCCTACTCGACGCTTGCGATCAGCTCAAGTGAGCTGACTCGACCAGATGTCAGAAAGACTCTCAGTTCCGTCCCGTCCCTCCATTGGAGCGTGATGTTGTTTCCTCGCTTGCGGAAACGTCGTCCGTAGATTCGCTCTACGTCGGCTGACGACTGCCCGAGAGCCAAGAGCCAAAAAAAAACCCGCGGCCGGTCTTGGTAATTTGACTGGGTTTTCCGCTGACCTCGACCGCGTAGGCGATGTTACCGGCGTTGATCGTCACATGGATCCGCGAGCCTTCTTGGTCCCACATGATTTCGGCAGCCTCTTCGGTTTCTGGATGCGTCTTGTAGCTCAGCGGAGTTGCTGCGAAGCGCTTCTTCAGATCCGAAAGCGTTGTATGGTTGACATCGATATCGCAAAGCAGAGTCTCTGGTTTTCCACGTGCGATCAGGTTGGCTGGCAGATGATCGGCAAAGCCAAAACTCGATAGAAGAACAATGATAGCAAGTGTGCGCATGTTTTCTGCCGCTGGTTCCTATTATTGACTACACGGACGTTGGTCAATGGATCCGAGCGCATTGTGGTCACGATGGCGCGCATAGCCTCTTCGGTCGTACGTATGCAGCCCTCTGTGACATGATCTGGGCCGATGCGGCGCTCAGGAGTCCGGTCCGGAACTGCTTGGCGTCCGGCATGGACTCCTACGCCATCGTGTCCAGGCACATTGAAACGGACCATGCCCTGCGAGCCGTACTTTCCGTTGATAGAATCCTCCGCACCGTGTCGAAGGGGAGTGACTGAATCCTGAACGGTGTAATCTCTATTTGGAACGAATGGCAACGTGGCGTGGGAGTCGGTGCGGTTGTTAGCCGCCCAAGTCCCGACAATACGCCCACTCCGATCTCGCAGAGTCAGAGTGTGTGTCTGTCCGCACTGTCCAGCCGACGGTTAGTGAATCCTTCCTTAGAAACGCGCAGTTCAATTGTTCAATTGGCTCTCCAACCGAAAACCGGATTGGAGGTCTCCGCAAATATCACAGTTGTGGCCCCGACACCACAAAGGAGGTATTCATCGCAGAGCCCGCCTACGACACAGACTCGATGTGGCAATGGCAGAACCAAGGGTCGCTCAAAGGGTTCGAGCGCCACTGCCTCCGCCCACGCGCCTCGCTCCAGCGCATAGCGGCCGGAATGGCAGAAACCGCGGTGTACCCCGCCATCACTCCACCGGTCGGATTGCCACTGACCACCGCCTGCGTTTTTTGCAGGACGGTATCTCGCTCCACTAGCGCCTTTGCTTCTTAGTCCTGTCCCCCCAAAGTTCGTTCCAGCCTGTTGCTCCCCGTTGCGTTTGTGGCGGTGTCGACGACGCCAGCAAACATCCGACACCATATTTTTTTGCCAGCCCTATATTTTATTCTTAGGTAGGGACACTTCCTCCCTGTCCAGGTTGCTAATTCAAGCTTCGGAGGAAGTATGAAAAAGTTTGCGGTTCTGGTTCTTTTTGGCATGGTTGCCTCTCTGGTGCCGGTGGCCCTGGCGCAGAGCTGGGTGCCGGTACCGGCCAACACTCCTTCGGTGAGCAGCAAGGTCTCCACTACACCGGCGCCTGCGAGTCAGACGCTCAACATCGTGGTAGGCCTGAGGCTGCAGAATGTTTCCTCGCTCGACTCTTTTCTGCAGGGTCTGCGAGGCGGCGGCAGCACGCCGCTCACGCACGCGGCGTTTGTGTCGGGATATTCGCCGACCGCAAGCCAGGCGCAGCCCGTGGTGAACTATCTGACGAGCCAGGGGTTTACCAACATTAACGTCACAGACGATAACCTGCTTGTCTCTGCGCAGGGCACGGTCGGGGAAGCCGAGCAGGCCTTTGCTACGCCCATTGTTTCCTTCACGCTGAACGGCAGGACCGTTTACGCCCCCTCTGGGCCGGTCATGGTGCCGAGCGCGCTCGGGAACATCGTGCTTCAGGTGCTGGGTCTATCAAATGCCACCCAGCTCTCTAATCAGTTGTCGAGGCAGCAGAACCTCAACGTTATGGGACGCAATTCAAGCTTTGTTCTAAACCCATCGGCTGGTGGCGCGGATCTAAGCATCGCCGGTCTGACCCCTGGCAACCTGCGCACGGCCTACGATGCGGGGACCACCTCGACGGGCGGGAATACCGTTGTGGCGGTGGTGACCGAGGGCTCCGATCTGCAGCAGGTGATAGCAGATTTGCGCCAGTTTGAGCTGGAGAACCAACTTCCGCTGATCCCGGTTGAGGTGCGACAGGTCGAACCTGTTCCCAATCCCCAGGACACGAGCGGCGACGACGAATGGGATCTCGACAGCCAGTCCATCACGGGTCTCGCCTACAGCGTCAAAGAGCTGATCTTCTACAACACCGCGAGCCTCAACGATTCAGATACCATCCTGGCCAACGATGCTTTTGCGACAGACGACATAGCGAAGATAGGCAATATGTCCTATGGCGGTTGCGAGGACGTTGAGGATTCCACCCTAAAAGACAATCTTGGGTCTGTGGGAACGAACGTTTTCGACGAGGTTTTCGCGGAAGCCGTCGCCCAGGGGCAGACTTGGTCAGCCTCCTCCGGTGATGCCGGAGCGGCCTGTGGGGTAGTCACCAACTTAGCCACCCCGGATTCGGGCGTGCCGAGCAGCGTGGAATATCCGGCCTCCTCGCCGGAGGTCGTGGCGGTGGGCGGGACGTCGCTTTTTGTCAACTCCAACTACAACTATGTGACCGAGCTGGCGTGGGATGCCGGAGGCG
The DNA here is from genome assembly GCA_963714225.1 of uncultured Acidobacteriaceae bacterium. Taxonomy (GTDB): domain Bacteria; phylum Acidobacteriota; class Terriglobia; order Terriglobales; family Acidobacteriaceae; genus Sulfotelmatobacter. Next base: position 58,945 of record CAVQNY010000048.1, read on the forward strand.
GTGGCACGAGCAATCTTGAACCCGCGCCCAGCTGGCAGTTCAACGACCTGGCAGTGCCCACGGCGTCTACCGCGGGCTTGCGTGCATTGCCGGATATTGCGATGGCCGCGGGACCCGAAGGCGCCAGCGGTGCGGGTGTCGGCACGTATGCCGCCGTGGTCATCAATGGGGCCGACGCGGGGGTATTGGGCACGAGCTGGTCCTCGCCGCTTAACGTCGGCGCGTGGGCGCGGCTGGAGAGCGCGCGTTGCAACAGTCTCGGGTTTGAGGCGCCGATCATCTATGGGCTGGACACGGTGCAACAGCCGGGTTCGACCGCGGCCGGCTTTCACGACGTTATCCTGGGCAGCAATGGCGAGTATTCGGCCGCTCCGGGCTGGGACTACACGACGGGGTACGGGAGCTTTGACATCGCGTTTGTCGATGCGGCGCTAAATTCGGCGGGGTATACGGCCCCTGCGGGCTGTGTGCCGCCCAACCAAGTGCCGGCGCCAACGGCCGCGCTGGCGCCGACAACTACTGTGGGGGTCGCGCCTCTTACGGTCACATTTAACGGGAGCGGCTCGAGTGATCCGGCCGGGCGCGCGCTCACAAACTACGGGCTCGACTACGGTGATGGGTCGGTCGCCGTCCAAGGCACTCCCAATTTTCCGTCCCACACCTACAGTGCGACCGGCACCCACACCGCATCGCTGCAAGTAACCAACTCGAGCGGGGCCCTGAGTGCTCCGGCAACGCAGGCGGTAACCGTGCTGGGCACGCCACCGGGCTGCGCGGCCAACGGGGATGAGCTGATCCAGGCGAACCCTGGCGAGTTTTCCGGCACGGAGGGGCAGGATATCGGCAACGGCACGGACGTGGTTCAATATGGCTCCCTAAGCGAACCTGCGAGCCTGCCGGGTGAGCTTGTGTTCACCATCAAAGTCAACAATCTCAACACTGTCGAGCCGGGCTTCCGCTGGACCTTCTTCTTCAATGTGGCGGGACGGAGCGCGCCCAACACGGGCTATTATTACGTGGCCATGGTGAGTGCGGACGGCCCCTCGCCGGTGTTCAACTATGGATACCGCACGACCAATGCCGCAGGCTTCGGCCAATATCAGGTTGTCGGCACGTTGAACGCTGCGAGCAACTTTACAGCCGATGGCACGATCACTCTGGTGCTGGACAAGTCTGCCTTCGGTCTCACGACCGGGGACGAGCTTACCCATCTCGATATAGAGACGCGGACATCGGCGCCCGATGATCTTACGGGCACGACCTCGGCAGGTGTGGGCCTGACCCAAGAGTCGGCCGGTGCGGCTGTCCCTTATACGCTGGTCGGCAACTCCACCTGTGCCTCGAATGCGGCACCAGTGGCCCACCTTGCGGCGAGTGTCACAGAGGGGACAGTACCGCTGGCAGTGACCCTGGATGGTTCCTCTTCGACGGCCGCCACGGGGGCGAACGTTGCGTATTATCAGTTCGACTTTGGCGATGGCACATCGACGCCCTGGCAGGTCTCGCCGACGGTTCAGCACACCTACTCGTCGCCTGGCACTTACACGGCAAGCCTGCAGGTGGCCGATAACCGGGGCTTGGTTAGCGGTTCTTCGAGCGCTCTGACCATCACCGCCGAAGCCGCTCCGGCGAAGGCCACGATGGGCACGCCGCCGCCGGGTTCAACGCTTACGGGCAGTTCCCAGACCTTCACGTGGAACGCGGGCACGGACGTCTCGTCTTACTCGTTGTGGGTGGGCACGAAACAGGGCGGAAACGACATCTATACCAGCTCGGCGACCGCCGCGACCTCGTTGAACGTAACCACGATTCCGACGCAGGGCAAAACGGTGTACGTACGCTTGCGGTCGTATATCAACGGGGCCTGGCAGTATAACGATTACACCTACACGGAAGCGAACGGGCGCTGATTTTTCCAACCCACATAAACGAACGGGCAGCGGAGACGCTGCCCGTTTTTTTCTGCGGGATGCTTCGCGGCATTGAATTCCACCTAACCCTCTTTGGCTGCGAACCGAACCCGCCCTTCGCCAAGACCGGGCCAAAGGGTGGGCCAACCTCATTGAGAGTCTCTGATGAAAGGGGAACCAGCCCCTGGCGCGGCCAAGAATGTAACGTGTGATATTGATTTCATAACAATGTCGGCCCTGCTGGCGCGCCTTGGCCTGAGCATTTGGATTCCGATTGCGGTCGCCGTTATCGTCGGCCTGCATTTCATTCCGTTGGCGCGCGTATTTGAAGTGCCGCTTTACTATTGAACAGGGAGCGCTCTGCGTCCTTGCTATGCTCGGGGGTTCGCTGATCCGCGATGCTGGCACGCGGCTGCTGTGCGCGGGACTGATTATGGCGGCGGTGCTCTGGTTGACTGCTGTATTGTTACTCCTGCAAGCCAGATTGATCGGACCGGGCCCGATCGTCTGAAATATGGCAATCTAAACCACAACGCACTTTTCAGACAGCACCCAACAGTGCAACGTCCTTATTTCTAGCCTTTATCCAGCTGGTGTCGGTGACCGGTTCCTAAGCCCCGGTTTAGCGGGGCGCCATCGTGCAATTCAATTGCAAAATCAACTTGTGCCTGTTCGAGCTTGTGGCCGCTTGTTTGCCCCGGCAGGTAGCGGCAGATGTTGGGCAGGACGGACGATGATTCGTGAATCCGAATTTGCAAAGGGTTATTGAGGACAGCGGCAAATCCCCGGCTCCGAAGCGCTGGGACAAGTGAATCGACAAAATTGTGGAGTTCTATTATAGCGGTCGCTTCTACCGTTGGAGGGCGAGCGCAATCTTAATTACGCGTCGTCATCACTGTTTGTACGATTCCCCCCGGATGCGTCATTGCCGTCAGTCACATTGGTTGTCGCCGCTCCACCTGGGGTGGAGTCCCCTTGCCAGTGGTCAGCAATTTATCCAGCACCGGGATATGCATGCGTTGCGTTTCCACGAAATCCACGCCGTCAACCGTGAGTGTGAACTGTGAGTTGTCCGCTCGAGTGATGTATCCCTTGTTTCGAAGATACCACGTCGTGAATTCCAAATAATCGCGCGGAAACCCCATGCAATTTTCGATTTCGAAAAGTGAAACTTCCGGCTTGTAAGGGTTGGTGCGGCGCTGAACATATAGCACTGCCAGCAACGCCAACCGCCGGTTCAACTCACCCTCCATCTTGTCCATAAAATCTGCGTTGATAGGGGGACCGGGGAGGGTACATCGTTTTTGCGAGTGGCATCGTATTCGGCGCGGCGCTCTGGATTGGACAATACTGTTATCGATCATCTGAAAACGAAGGTTTCTAAACTCCTGCCGGATCACGGTATTTGAATTGCTTGTTGCTTCGGAGATAAGGATTAGCATCATCCTCCGCACGTCATCCGCATCTCCCCGTATCTTCGTGTATGCGGTGAACTTGTCGAGTGAGTTGCTTCCGCTCTCATCATCGGGCGCCCCGGCCCGGTTTTTGCTCCGGCCCCGTGCAGCAGGGCAGCTAGGGGATGTTGGCCGGTTCAAAAAAATACGTTTTTACGTGATCGCCAACAGACAATACGTCATAGGCTTGCTTCAACAGGAAGAATTTTTCAGCAACGCCCGTGTCCGGGTTGTCCGGGTGAAGGCGGACCGCCAGAAATCGATAAACGCGGTGGATTGTATCGGGGTCTGCATTGGGGCTGATTTGAAGGAACTCGTAGTAATCCGGAATTTCCATTATCCCCCCAGGGACGCTTTTCTCTTAATCTTAGTGGATTAAGATAGCGCGGTGTCACTGGCACGTGGACCGCCAATTGCGTTTCCAAGCTACTGCTCGGGTACTCCGAGCCGACTAGGCCCTGCAGCCGCGTTGCTGACGGAAGATACGTGGGCTGACGCCAAACTCGGTGCGGAAGGCGTGGTTGAAGTTCGACACGTCGCCGAAGCCACAATCGAGAGCGATGTCGAGGACTCTCGCCCGTTCCGCCGCGAGGCGCATCGCCGCTTCACGCAGGCGCGCCCGAAGAACATACTGGTGTGGCGTCACGCCGGTCAGGTGCTCGAAGGTGCGGAGGAACTGGTACGGACTCAACCCCGCCTGTCGCGCCAGGCTCCCGAGAGTGAGTGCGGCCTCCGGTTGACGCTCGATCAACCGGACGGTTCGGGTCACTCTCGCCACTGCACTCGCTGTCGCGCTTTTCGGGTTGCGTAAAGAGTCAGCCTCGAGCTGTAACGCCTGCGCAGCCAGTTGCAGGCTGAGTTCTTCCCAGGGAATGTCCACAGATCCAGCAAGTCCGGCAAAGGCCCGCGCGACCAGCGTCGAGAAGGCACGCACGGGCGGTAAGCGAAGCATACGGAAATCCAGCCTGGCGCTGCGCAATCCGGCATCCGCTGCAACCCTCTCGAAATAATCTGGGGTGTACCCAAACGAGAGGGAACGGTCTCCCCTGCTGTGTGCGTGACCGCATTCGAAGCATTGGCCCGCGTTGCCGAGCAGCAGCGAACCCGGTGTCATCAGCTCCTGACCCGCCGCAGCGCGGTACTGAAAGCTGCCCGCCGCAACGATGGCGATGGAGAAACCCGAATGCCGCTCCTCGAAGGGGCGATCTTGTGGACCGGAAGTACAGATCACATCGGATGCTGTCCAGCCGCCGCCCTGGGCCAGCATATGCGCGGAAGTATGACCCGGCTCACCGTTCATCGCGCCTCGCGCGCCACCATGCCGTTCGCGAAGGTCAAAACGCAGGCGTCTCCGTCCAGACGACTATCCACGACGAAACCTGGTACCAGCCGTTGGTGTACCGCGCCAAAATCGCGAACCGCCCCAACTGCTCCACCGCTGACGGCCTTTCCTGACCGGGAAATCCGTGGTATATCAATGGCTTGAATAAGCGCCCAGACCCATTTTTCAATGTTGCTCCACCGCGCGGGCAGCACGCCCGACACCCCGGGGTCATGGCCTTATTGGAAAGAGGTTGGTATGGGAATCCGCCAATTGTTGACGCCGTTGTTCGTCATTTGTTGCGGCCTGTGTACGCTCTTGGCTGCCTCCACAGGACCCGATGACCGTCCGCTCACCGATCCCAAGTCGGTGGTCTCGTCCTCAAACGCTGCTGCCCGGCCTGCGCCAATCGACGACCTTTACTTTACAAAAAGTGTTTTCGGCGCCGCCTGGTCGCCCGACGGAAAGCAAATCGTATTCACCAGTGACATTGCTGGCCGCTCCAATCTGTGGAAAGTGAGCGCCTCCGGCGGATGGCCGATTCAACTGACCCAGTCCGACGAGCGGCAGTACAATGCCGCCTGGTCCCCGGATGGCAAATGGATCGTCTACCAGCAGGACCACGCCGGCGATGAACTCTGGGATCTCTACGCCGTACCCGAGCGACGGCGGCGAAATCATCAACCTGACCAACACCCCGAACGTTCGCGAGGAGAATCCGCGTTGGTCAAACGATGGCCGCACCATTGCTCTCACCTATAAGCCGAAGGACGGCACCCAATATGACATTGCCCTGCTCGACTGGAGCACCCGCAAGGTTCGGTTGCTCACCCATGAACAGCAACCCGGTTACTCCTGGCAGGTGGTGACCTGGAGTAGCGACGACAAGACCATCTACGCCGGCCGCGTCAATCCTCCCTTCACCGACGCGGACATCTACCGCATCGATGTGGTCACTGGGAAGGCGGAGAATCTCACCGCCCATCAGGGCACGATTCGCTATCTCGGATCCTCGCTTTCGCCCGACGACAAAACGCTGCTGCTGAGTTCCGATGCCCACGGCGGTTACATGAACATCGCCCTGCTCGATGTGGCCACCAAGAAGATCACATGGGTCACCGACTTGAAATGGGAGACCTTCCCCGGGACTTTTTCAGCTGAGGGCAAACACTACAGCTACGTCATCAATGAGGACGGAGTGATCGATCCATACATCGTCGATCGCTCCACCAACCATGCGGAGAAGATAGACCTGCCGCACGGTCTGAATGTGTTTCAGGGCAATCCCAGCGAGTTCGCGCCGCAGAGCGACCGCGTGATCGTTTCCCACGAGGCCTCCAATGAGCCTAGCGACCTTTGGGTTTACAATCTTCGCACCCGCCATGCCGAGCAACTGACTTTTACTGCGATTGCCAGTTTGCGCGCGACCCCACTACCGCCATCTCAAATCGTCCACTACAAAAGCTTCGACGGAAAAATTATCACCGCGTTGCTCTGGGTGCCATTCAATCTGAAGCGCGACGGGAGCAATCCCGCGCTCGTACTTCCGCACGGCGGGCCCACCGGCCAGATGGTGGACTACTGGAACACCGATGTGGCGGCGCTGACTTCACGCGGATACATCTGCATCGCTCCCAACCCGCGTGGCTCCACGGGCTATGGCCTCGACTTCCAGAAGGCTAACTTTCAGGACCTGGGCGGCGGCGATCTCAAAGATGAAATCGCCGGAGTTGACTTCCTGAAAGCCACGGGTTTCGTCGATTCCAAAAAGATCGGCATCTACGGCGGTTCTTACGGCGGCTTTATGACGCTGATTGCTATCGGCAAGACGCCCGACATCTGGGGAGCGGCAGTAGACGAGTACGGCATCATCAGTTGGCTCACCATGCTGAAGAGTTCCGACCCCTCGTTGAACGAGTACCTGAAGGCGCTTTTGGGCGATCCCGAAAAAAACCGCAAGGTCTACGAGGACGATTCGCCGATCACCTACATTCGCAGCGAGAAGGCGCCTTTGCTAGTGCTTCAGGGCGACAACGACCCGCGCGTTCCCAAGGAGGAGGCGCAGCAGGTCGTAGACATCCTCAAGAAAGAAGGCCGGGTCGTAGATGTTCACTATTACCCGAATGAAGGTCACGGCTTCGTGAAACGCGAGAACCAGATTGACTCCATCCGCCGCACCATCGCTTGGTTCGATCAATATCTCATGGGAAAGACCCCAGCACCATAAAACCAACCCGCTCGGTGGACGAGCCGGGAATCTGTTCCTGGAAACTTGAAAACCCTATTGACGTCCGGTTCTGGGCGGATGACGAGCTACCCTTACCTAATCTTGTAAAGGAAGGTTTGCCGACCGGGAGTTATCTCGCTACTTCCAAGGTTGCCCTGACTGAGCGAGTATCCGCGTGCGAGCTAGGGCGAGAGCATAGGGCGAGAGCATTCGTTGACTGGCAGACCGCTGCGTCCGTAAGATGAAGCGACTCGAAAGCCAGGTACCTTCTGATGATTGGCCAAACCATCTCGCACTACCGTGTCATCGAGAAGTTGGGTGGCGGCGGGATGGGCGTGGTGTACAAGGCTGAGGACACGCGGCTGCATCGTTTTGTCGCTCTAAAGTTCCTGCCGGATGAAGTGGCCAAGGATGCTCAGACCTTGGTCCGCTTCCGGCGCGAGGCGCAGGCCGCATCTGCTCTCAATCATCCCAACATCTGCACCATTTATGAAGTAGATGAATATCAAGGCCGGCCCTTCATTGCTATGGAATTGCTCACCGGTTTGACACTAGCAAACCGCATTGCAGGCCGAGCCCTTCCAGCAGAAGAAGTCGTGGCGCTGGGCGCTGAGTTAGCCGACGCGCTGGACGCCGCCCACTGCGAAGGCATTATTCATCGCGATATAAAGCCGGCGAACATTTTCGTAACAAAGCGAGGGCAGGCGAAGATACTCGACTTCGGACTCGCCAAGGCGGTGGCTCCGCGTCCGCCAGCCGAAGGAGAAACCGCATTGTCAGCGCCGCCGACTGAGAGTCTCGAGGAGTCGCTCACCAGCCCAGGCCTAGCCGTGGGCACGATTGCTTACATGTCTCCGGAACAGGCGCGCGGCGAAGATCTGGATGGACGCACGGACATTTTCTCTCTCGGGGCGGTGTTGTATGAGATGACGACCGGAAAGAGACCCTTCGCAGGAACGACTTCCGCAATAATCTTCGATGGGATCCTGCACCAAACTCCAGCCTCGCCCTTGCAATTGAATCCCGGTATACCCAGGGGATTAGCAAGCATCATCAGCAAGGCGCTGGAGAAGGATCCTGGAAAGCGATATCAATCGGCGCGCGAACTGGCCGAGGATCTCAAACGATTGCATCAGCAGTTCACCTCCGGTACAGCCGCCACGGTGACGGCCATGCAGGTCGTCCGGAAGCCGGTAGTCGTGGTTCCCGCCGTGCTTGTTATTCTGCTGCTGGGCGCTGTAACTTGGCTCGTCCGCCACAATGCCAAGGTCCGCTGGGCCAGGGAGCAGGCGATCCCGGGAATCTCGCGCCTGGTTGAGAATGGTCAATACGTCTCTGCCTTCAATCTGGCACAGCAGGCGAAACAATACATCCCGGACGATCCTTTCCTCGCCAAACTGGATCGGGACTACTTGCGCGTCGTTTCCATCCGCACTACTCCGCCGGGTGCCGACGTCTTCATGAAAGCCTACGCGGACCTGAATGGCGCGTGGCAATCTCTGGGAAAATCCCCACTCGATAACGTCCGTCTCCCATTCGGATATTTGCGATGGAAGATCTCGAAGCAAGGTTACGGCACCGTGGAAGCAGCCGCCGGTCCAAGCCGCGTCATCAACTTCACGCTTGATCCTGATGGCAGCCTTCCGCCCGGAATGGTGCGAGTGCTCGGTGGACATTTCCAGTGGGGAAGCGCCAAACCCGTCGATTTGTCGGATTACCTCATGGACAAGTATGAGGTTACGAATCGCGAGTTCAAAAAATTCGTAGACAGCGGAGGGTACGGAAAGCGCGAGTACTGGAAAGAGCCGTTCGTTAAAGATGGGCACACTCTGACCTGGGACGAAGCCATGAAAGAATTCCGCGATCGGACCGGCAGGCCGGGCCCCGCCAATTGGGAACAGGGGGACTACCCTCAGGGGCAGGACGATTATCCGGTGGGCGGGGTGAGTTGGTACGAAGCCTCAGCCTACGCGGAGTTCGCAGGCAAGAGTCTTCCCACTGTCTACCACTGGTATAACGCAGCCGATGTCAACATTTTCTCGGACAGTGTGAAGTTCAGCAATTTTGCAGGCAACGGTCCGGTTCGCGTGGGCAGCCTGGGCGGAATCAATCCTTATGGGACCTATGACATGGCCGGGAATGTGAAGGAGTGGTGCTGGAACCGCTCCGGAGACCGCCGTTACATTCTCGGCGGCGGCTGGAATGAAGCCGTGTACATGTTCGTGGATGATGATGCCCAATCTCCCTTCGACCGGCTGCCGACCTACGGATTTCGGTGCATGAAGAGTCTGGGCAATCCTGGGGCCAATGCGGAAGCATTGAAACAGCCGATCGAGCAGCTGACGCGGGACTACAACAAAGAGAAACCGGTGTCTGATCAGGTTTTCGAGGTCTATAAAAGGTTCTACGCCTATGACAAGTCAGAGCTAAGGCCAACCTTGGAATCAACCGACGAGAGTTCGGAATACTGGATAAGGCAAAAAGTCACCTTCAATGCGGCGTACGGAAATGAGCGAGTCATCGCCTACATGTTTCTTCCGAAGAACGTCGGGCCACCTTATCAGGCCGTCGTTTACTATCCGCACTCGGGAGCGCAGGAATTCAGGTCGAGTGAGAGTCTCGACATGCGCTATATCGATTTCATCATCAAGAGTGGGCGGGCCCTGTTGTACCCAATCTATAAGGGTACTTATGAACGACACGTGGAGATGGAAGAAGCCTCGAATGTCTGGCGTGATGTGACCATCGAAAGGGTGAAGGATTTTTTCAGGTCGGTCGACTACCTGGAAACTCGCGCGGATATCGATCATGGGAAATTGGGCTTTTACGGCCTTAGCTGGGGAGCTGGGTTTGGACCAAGGCTGCTGGCTTTAGAAAAGCGAGTGAAAGTCGGAGTGTTGGTTGGAGGAGGGCTACCCTCCGCGCCGGAACCGCCGGAGGTCGACCCTATCAATTTTGCTCCTCGGGTGACGATCCCAGTTTTGATGATCAATGGCCGATACGATTTTGATACTCCACTGAACACATGCCAGCTCCCCTTGTTTCGCTTGCTGGGAACGCCTCCAAAGGACAAGCGGAACGCCCTGTTTGATACGGGTCACGTCCCACCGCGAAACGAGATCATTAAAGAGACTCTCGACTGGCTGGACCGGTATCAAGGTCCGGCCAAGTAAGCCGAAAGCCGCACTCCGATATTTGCGCGCTACTCGGTCAACCGGGAGTTATCGCGTGGCAGGGTCGAATCGAAATGCATATTTCGGCCTCCTGCACATGCCAGGCAACACCCGTGTAGAATACAAGCCGCTTTCGAAGTCAAGAAGTGAATCTCGGTCATCGGAGTATCTTCTTGCAAAAAGCGCCGGGCCCGTCCGCTGGCATCGCCGCTGTGCTCTCGGCAACCCTCCTTGGAGGTCTGCTCATCACGGCCAATCTTGCGACCGCAGCAGGAAAACGCAGGTCTGATTCTGCTGAGGATAAGGCTGCCGCAATCAAGGAAGGCGCCTCCCTGTTTCGCGCCAACTGTTCCCCGTGCCACGGCTTGAGCGCTCGCGGCGGGGGCCGCGGGCCAGATCTCACCATCGGACGTGGGACCCACGGATCGACAGACTCCGCCATCTTTCGCACTATTACTCAGGGCGTGCCCGGCACAGAGATGCCCGCCAACGGGTTCCAGGATGCGGAAATCTGGGCCATCATCGCCTACCTACGTTCCCTCGCGCCACCCAATCGCCCGATTGCCACCGGCGATCCAGTCAACGGGAAGAAGATTTTCTTCGGGAGCTCGGGTTGCTCCAATTGCCACATGGTCAAGGGAAGTGGAGGGCTGCTGGGCCCTGACTTGTCGCGCGTGGGCGCGTCGCGTTCGGTTGCTTACCTGATCGATTCCATTCGCCGGCCCGATCAGGAGCTCAGCAGCGGCATGTTGGATCCGAACAACCACTACGGTCTCCCGCTCGTTTACGACACAGTGACCGTGGTCACGGCAGGCGGCGAGAGGATCACCGGCGTTGCCCGGAATGAAGACACTTTCTCCGTCCAATTACTTGCGATTGATCAGAGCCTGCAATTGTTTCTCAAGAAGGACGTGAAAGAAGTGATTCACGAGCGCAAGTCTCTCATGCCGCCGTATCTGGAGGAAGCGCTGAGCGCGTCGCAACTTCAGGATCTGATTTCCTATCTCGAAACTTTGCGGGGAGAAGAAACCGAGCCGAAGGAAAGTCGATGAAGAAAATTCTCTTGCTGGCGCTGCTGCTAGTTGCCGGCGCAGACTCCCATTCCCAGGTGACCTATGAGCGCTTGCTCGGTGCAGCTCGCGAACCCCAGAACTGGCTCACGTATTCCGGCCGCTATTCCGGTTGGCGATACAGCACCCTGAATCAGGTCACTACCGATAATGCTTCTCGTCTCGTCATGCGATGGGCCTTTCAAGTAGCTGATCTCGGCCAGTTTGAAACCACACCCATTGTCGTGGATGGCGTGCTCTACGGAACCGGTCAGAATGGCCGCGCTTTCGCCCTTGATGCCCGCACGGGACGAGCCATCTGGCGGTATCAAAGAAATTTGCCGGAGAAACTTCAGCCTTGCTGCGGCATGGTGAACCGCGGCTTCGCCATTATCGGGGACCGCCTCTTCATGGCCACCCTCGATGCCCACGTCATTGCCTTGGACACGAAGACCGGAAATCTGCTTTGGGATGTAACCTCCGCAGACTACCACGAGGCCTATACCTTCACCGTGGCACCGCTGGCAGTGAAGAACGAAGTGATCGTCGGCATTTCGGGCGGAGAATACGGCATTCGCGGATTCATCGACGCCTATGACGCGGCCACGGGCCGTCGCTTGTGGCGCTTTGAAACTATCCCCGGTCCCGGCCAGCCCGGACACGAAACATGGGCGGGTGAGTCGTGGAAAACCGGAGGTGTGCCGGCCTGGATCACCGGCAGCTACGATCCGGAGCTGAACCTCGTCTACTGGCCGACCGGGAATCCTTCGCCGAGCAACTACGGCGGCGAACGAGGTGGAGACAATCTCTACAGCAACTCCATGCTCGCTTTGGATGCCGATACCGGAAAACTGAAATGGTATTTCCAGTTCACGCCGCACGACCTGTACGACTACGACGCCACCGAGATTCCCATACTCGTGGATGCCGACTGGGAGGGCCACCCGCGCAAGCTCCTGCTCCAGGCCAATCGCAACGGATTTTTCTACGTGCTCGACCGCACTGACGGGAAATTTCTTTTCGCCAAGGCATTTGGCAACGTGACTTGGGCCAAGGGCATCGACCCGGACGGCAAGCCCATCGTGAACACCAGCCTCCAGCCAAACCCGGCCGGAACCCGGGTTTGTCCCGGCGCCCTCGGGCTAACCAACTGGTTCTCTCCGTCATACGACCCGGAGACCAAACTGCTCTACGTAGCCACCTCGACCGAGTGCGACGTCTTCACCAGCTCGCCGCAGCCCTATCGCGCAGGACACGATTTCCTAGGAAGCGTCTACGTTCCTGATCCCGTCGAGCGACCGACTGGCGCACTCAAGGCGATCGATGCTATCAACGGAACCGAGAAATGGTCCTTCCCGTATTTCAGCAATCCCAACGGGGGCGCGCTCTCCACCTTCGGGGGCGTAGTCTTTGCCGGCGATTCCGACGGAAATTTCATCGTCGTCGACGCGGAGACGGGCCGTGACATCTGGCACGTGCAACTGGGCGCGGCCGTCTACTCGACCGCCATAACCTTTGAAGTGGACGGCAGGCAGTACGTGGTCATTCCGGCCGGATCCACGCTTTTTGCTTTTGCTCTTCCCTAGCCCTGAGGTTGGCCTCAACGAGGTAGGCGGCGGAATATCCTCGAGCCCGCGCGGCTCCGAATGAATCACCACCCGCCACCGCCTATGAAATCGGCAAACCTATGGATGTGACTATGCTGAAATGGTCGCGCTTGTCTCGGGTGACGGGCAAACGTGAAGTAATCCCAAGGTAAGGTTTGCCGACCTGCGACCTGAAAACTGTTGGAATGATTGTCTGAAGGAGGAAAAGCAAAACACTATCAGACCGTGCGTACCATCGCACGTAGCCTACGGGGTTGGAGCGGGGCGGCAACAAACCGTTCGAAGCCCTCGGACAATGTACCCATACCCGCAAGGGTAGCATCGGAACCGCGAGGCGACGGTGCATCTACTAGCACAATGTGGAGAGGGCCTAGGCTTGATAACATGGTCAGAATATACGAATGCTCGCAAGCGTCGTAAACCTTAGAGAACCTAAGTTGCTGCAGTTGTTGCGGGGTTCTTCTCGCAGTGGGAACGGAACGTGTCGGCTTCTCCGTCATGGTCACATCACACTGCCGGCGTAGAGAGCAGACCTAACCTATCGCGTCATTCCAACGGAACAGGATAAATCCGTATCGCTCCCCACAAGGGAAAGCACATCGCAAGATGGGCCGATGGCGGTGCGGACATGAGAGGAAGGAGGAAGCGAATGCCGCTCTGTAATGGAACGGATACCGGTTGCGTCAGTTTCATCGACAACATCGCCGGACGCGAAAGCGGGCTGACTTCCTTCTGGTCCTTCACACGAGAGAACAGGGCAAATCGGCATATGAGGCAATGCAGATGACGACAGCCACGGCTGTTGGTGCGGTCTCAAGCGAGGCGGCAGAATGGTACGCCATTGATTGGCAAACCATCAACCGCAACGTTCGCCGACTCCAAGTGCGTATCGTGCAGGCGACGAAGGCAAGCAGATGGGGCAAGGTGCGAGCCTTGCAACGCCTGCTGACCCACTCGTATAGCGGCAAGGTTTCAGCCGTTCGACGAGTGACGGAAAACGATGGCAAGAAAACCCCTGGGGTGGACCAAGAAATCTGGGACACACCAGAAAAGAAGACACAAGCAGTACATGAACTCAAGCGTAGAGGCTATCAACCTCAGCCTCTTCGACGGGTTTACATCCCGAAATCGGACGGCAAAACGATGCGCCCGCTCGGAATTCCCACTATGAAAGATCGAGCCCAACAGGCCTTGCATTTGCTTGCACTCGATCCCGTGGTGGAAACCACTGCTGACAACAATTCCTATGGGTTTCGCCAGCAGCGGTCCTGCGCTGATGCGATTGAACAGTGTTTCAAGACACTGTCCAAACCAAATCCGCAGTGGATTCTAGAGGGCGATATCAAGTCCTGTTTCGACCGAATCTCGCATGATTGGCTTCTGGCTCACGTCCCCATGGATCGAGCCATTCTCCAAAAGTGGCTGAAATCCGGATATATGGATAAACACGTCCTTCACGAAACCACGGAGGGGACCCCACAAGGCGGAATTATCTCACCCGCGCTCTCCAATTGCGCGTTGGATGGACTGGAGCGGCTCTTGAAGGAAAAGTTCCCGACAAAAAAGCCTCTCTCCTCCCTCGGAGGTAAACTTCCCTGTGTCAATCTCATCCGTTATGCGGATGACTTCATCATCACCGGTAGAACCAAAGAACTACTGGAAGGAGAAATCAAGCCCCTCGTCGAGCAGTTTCTACAAGAACGAGGGCTGGAACTTTCTCCCGCGAAGACGGTCATCACAGGAGTGGAGAAAGGTTTTGATTTCCTCGGACAAAACGTGCGCAAGTATCCCAACGGGAAACTGCTCATCAAGCCTTCCAAGAAGAACGTCAAGACTTTCCTGGACGGCATCCGGAAGACCATCAAAGCCGCGCTGGGCATGTCGGCCGCCGATCTGATCCATAAACTCAACCCCAAAATCAGGGGTTGGGCTAACTATCATCGGCACGTGGTGAGTACACGCACGTTTGCCCGCGTGGATCACCACATCTTCTCTAGTCTGTGGCGATGGGCACTACGAAGACACCAGAACAAGAACACACGCTGGTGCAAACAGAAGTACTTTGCGCTGCGTCGTGGTCGTGACTGGTCCTTCTTCGGTGAAACGTGTGATGACGAGGGGCAGCCATGTCAAGTTTGGCTGCACCACGCCCGTAGCACACCCATCCGGCGACACCTTAAAGTCCAAGGTGACGCGAACCCCTATGACCCTGCGTATGAAATTTACTTCGAACAACGCGAAGGAACCCATATGCAGGAAACGTTTCGGGGTTCTCGTACGCTTCGCTTTCTCTGGCATGAACAACGTGGGATCTGCACTGTGTGCAATACAAAAATCACTCGGATCACGGGTTGGCGCCTGCACCATTGTGTTCCCCGTGTACTGGGTGGTTCGCAAAGCGCCGAGAACCGCGTTCTACTTCATCCAGAGTGCCATGACCGGGTTCATCGCCTGCGAATTCCTGTCTCGAAACCGCGTCTCCCTGAAAGAGGCGTTCGAAGGGCTTGAGCTGTGTGAGAGGAAACTTTCATGCACAGTTCTTAGAGGGCTGGACGGGAGCAATCCCGTCCGGCTACTCGGTCATTGAGAAGCTGTCGCATTCGAGGCTTAAATCCAGCCCTGCTAACATTTGTCGGGAACTTCCGTCCATCGATTGGCGTAAGTGCATGCAGGGCACTCCCGAAGGAATCCATGTTGCCAAAAAGAGTGATTCTGGTTTGCCTCATCGTCCTTGTTTCGTTCCTGTGTCACGCGTCCCCGGTCACTCCTGCGGAGGCTGGCCGGTGGCGAGAGGACCTCCGCTACTTCGCTGAACAGGCGCCGCAGGTTCACAAGAATCTGTTCCATTCCATGACACGAGAACAGTTTGATACCGCGGTGAAGAATCTCGACGAGCACATCCCCAGCCTGTCTCGCAACCAAATTATCGTCGAGATCACGCGGATCGTCGCAAACATTGGCGACGGGCACACTTACGTTGAACTCCAGGATCCTCCCACGAATTTTCGGCACTATCCGCTCAAGCTCTACTGGTTCCCAGACGGAGTTTACGTCGTGAAGGCCGACAAGAAGTACGCCCCGGTCGTGGGTGGTCGCATCGTAAGGTTGGGCAAGGTCTCTGGACAGAATGCCTACGAGGCTGTGAGCCAGATCGTTCCGCGCGACAACCCGTCCCAGGTCAAATGGATGACGCCGTTCTACATGTCACTGGCCGAGGTGCTCGACGGGCTCGGCTTGGTGGACAACCAGGAAGCGGTTCCGCTCACCGTCGAAAAGGATGGGGTGCAAACGACCGTCGTCCTCACACCCCAAGCGGGAGATCTACCATTGGACGAATTCGTTCTTCCGGCAGATTGGGTGGATGCTCGCGACCCCGCTGCTCCTCAGCCCCTGTGGCAAAAAGATCCAGCCAACCACTATTGGTTCGCGTATTTGAACGATTCCCGGACGCTCTACGTTCAATTCAACGCCGTGGCACAGAAGCCTGACGAAACCATCGAGGCATTCTTCAAGCGGGTCATGGCGTTCGCGGACACGCATCCGGTGGATCGTGTCGTACTTGACGAGCGATTGAATGGCGGGGGCAACAATTACCTCCTGCGGCCGATCATCCATGCATTCATCCGCTCCGACAGCGTGAATCAACCTGGCAAGTTGTTCACCATCATCGGACGCCAGACCTTCTCCGCAGCGATGAACTGTGTTAACCGCATGAAGTTGAACACCGACACTCTTTTTGTCGGAGAACCGACGGGTTCCAGCCCCAACATGTATGGCGACAACGCGCCGGTTGTATTGCAAAACAGCAAATTGACGGTGCGGTTTTCGACACTCTGGTGGCAGGATATGGACCCTCGCGACCGCCGGGTGTGGCAAGCGCCTGATCTCTCAACAGAGCTCACGTTCGCCGATTACCGCGCCGGGCGCGATCCTGCCATGGACGCAATCTTGAGCTACAAGCCGGGACCAAGCATCGTCGAACTCGTCCGTGCCGCAGCGGAGAAAGGCGACTATGCTGGCGCGAAGGCTGCCTTACAGACGTTCATCCAAGACCCACTGCATAAGTACGCGACCGCAGAGTCGGACATCAACCAATTGGGGTATGCCTTCATAAACGCTAAGAAGCTCGATCAGGCGATTCTGGTACTCCAGTTGAACGTGGAAAGTTATCCCGAGTCCTTCAATACCTGGGACAGCCTGGGCGAGGCTTACATGGATCGCGGCGATAAGGACCTAGCGATCAAGAAATACAGCAAATCACTCGAATTGAACCCCAAGAACTACGGTGCGCGCGATCAGCTGGCGAAACTGCGGGCGCAGTAGCGGCAGAGTTAGGTTTGAGATTGTTTAGGCTTCTCTTCCCGCAGCATGTACCAGGAACTCAGACCGATGCAGATAATGGTACCGGTGATGGCGAGCGGAAGCGCAGTCTCGTTCGAGTCCGAAGGCCAGAGCCGATTTGTGAACGAAAGATGTCTCGGCCAGAAGTCCGCCATCCAGGGCCAGAGCTGATGGGACTCAAGGATCAGCCACGGAGCCGCAAGGACGGCGACGATAAAGGCGGAAATCCTGGCGATTCGAATGGGCAAAGTCGCCCTGACCAGCGCTTTCTCCCGGGCCAAGGCGTGCGCCTTCCGCCAGATCAGGGCCGCGTCTGGCAGGGCGCTGAGTTCGTGCGTTGCGAGTTGCGTGCTTTCCCGCAAGAACTCGGAGACCAGCAGGACCTCGGAACAGACCGGGCAGCTGCGGGCGTGGCCGAGAATCTCGACGTCTCGCGAGCTACCGCAGAGCGCGGCAACTACCTGTTGTTCCTTCTCGCAAAAGTGTTCATTCATACATCCACCTCTGAACCAGAATCTCGTGGGCTCCTGCCGATGAGGCCGGCAAGCTTGCGGCGGGCCCGGAAGAGCAGCAGTCGGACACTGCCCGCTTTCAGCCCCGTGGAATCCGCGATCTCTTTGTGGCTTGCGCCGCCCTCCACATACGCCAGCCAGAGCAACTGGCGTTCACGACTTCGGCGCTTGCGACGAGTGACCCACCCCTACATTCCGAAAATGATCCAGGTAGTCTGATCTGAGCCATAATGTTGCATGTCAGCTCCCGCAAAAAGCGGAGGCGCCCCCTTACAGTATTGATTTTGTTATGAGCGGGTGAGGCTGACTGTGCCCCGGAGAGGACTAGATTCCTCTCCAGGGCATGAGCTTCTGGGAGACGTAACCTCCCATGGGCCCTCACGAGAGTCCTACACTCCGTCGCAAAACTCAAGCGGCCGGCGGGCGGAAGCGCCGGGCATGCCGACCGCGGCTGCGTCGCTGTTTGCTCAAGGGGTGCGAACAGCTCTTTCGACCCCGGCAAATGCGGCAGCGCTATTGCAGCGAGAGCTGCCGATCGGGGGCGCGGAGATGGTTGCGGTGGAAAGCCCAGCAGAGGTACCGCAGAAGCGTCGGGGGCAAGCAGAAACGCAAGGGGCAAAACCAGCGCTACCGGGAGCGGGTCAAGGCCGGGAAATTGCCAGAGCCAGCGGCAGTTAGCCAAGCCGCGAGGGTAATCACTCCACAATATTTTTTTCGAGCACAGCTGCGACCGGCCGGGGTGCTACGAGCACTTCGCGCGTCAGCGGCGAAGTCCTTTGCAGCGTTTTTGTTCGCACGCCTGCCGGCGCGCCCTGGAGCGAGTGCGGGAGCGGGAACGACGTTGGCGACAAGCGCGCATTTAATCCGGACATATTGATCGGCCCGCGAGATTTACCTTACCTTGAGCCGATCGATGCAACTGGAGTTTCATCAGCTCGAGCGGCGCTGGGAGCATTTGCGCGTGCGCAACCCAGCGCGGCAGCGGCGGTTGCTGGCGTCGCTGGCAGACAGCGGGCAGCAGATGCCGATCGTGGTCGTGACCGCAGAAGGCCAGGCGGATCGGTATGTGGTAATCGACGGCTACAAGCGGATCGCCGCGCTGGAACGGTTGGGGCGGGACACGGTGGAAGCGGTGGTGTGGCCGATGAGCGAGGCCGCGGCCGTGCTGCTGGATCGCTCGCTGCGTTTCTGCACCCAGGAGAGCGCGCTGGAGGTGGGCTGGCTACTGCAGGAGTTGGAGCAGCGTTTCGGCTACAGCCTGGAGGAGTTGGCGCGGCGGTTCGACCGCAGTGTGAGCTGGGTGGCGGGGCGGTTGGCCTTGGTGGAGCTTTTACCGGAAACCATTCAGCAGCAGGTGCGCGAGGGCAAGATCGCGGCGCCGGCAGCCATGAAGTTTCTGGTGCCAGTAGCCCGCCAAAGCCTGGAAGACTGCCAGCGCATGGCGGCCATTTTCGCCGAGCAGCACTGCGACACGCGCGAAGCCGGTCAACTGTATATGGCCTGGCGGCGAGGATCGGCCGCGATTCGCAAGCGCATTCTGGAGGACCCGGCGCTGTTTTTCAAAACGCAGCGGCAGGAGAAAGCCCCGCCCGGGGCGGGCGCGGAACTGATCCGCGATCTGGAGATGGTCACCGCGATTGTAAACCGCGCTCATCGTCGGATCGCCGGCGCGGCGGCCATGGAGTGGGATGATGCGCAGCGGGCCGGTGCGCGGCAGCAGATCGAGCGGATCGAAAAGCAACTCCAGCGTATCGAGGAAAAACTCCAGGAGCAAACCCATGTTGAGCCAAGCACAGCGGACCACGATTCTGGAATTGCACAGCCAGGGAATAGGGAAACGCGAGATCGCGCGAGTGTTGGGGGTCTCTCGCACATCGGTGCGCAAAGTCGTCCGCTCGAACTCTACAGCCGTACCGGAATTGCAGCGTCCGGAGAAGGCCGAACCGTACCGGCCCCAGATCCTGGAGCTGTTCGAGAAGTGCAAGGGGAATCTGGTGCGAGTCCATGAGGAGCTGGTAGCGGGAGGTGCGGAGCTGTCCTATCCGGCATTAACCGGGTTTTGCCGCCGGCATGGAATCGGATACGCGCCGCCAGTACCAGCGGGTCAGTATGAGTTTTCTCCCGGCGAAGAACTTCAGCATGACAGCTCTCCGCACGAACTGGAACTGGCGGGTAGAAAACGCAAGGTGCAGACAGCATCAGCCGTACTTTGCTACTCGCGGATGCTGTTCTTCCAATGCTATCCGACGTTCCAGCGCTTCGACTGCAAGGTGTTTCTCACCGATGGACTGCGTTACTTCTCCGGCGCCCCGACCCGCGTGATGATCGATAACACGCATGTGGTGGTGCTGCGGGGCAGCGGACGCGACATGGTGCCGGTGCCGGAGATGGCAGCCTTTGGTGAGCGCTTCGGCTTTGAGTTCGTAGCGCACGCGATTGGGAATGCGAACCGTTCGGGACGGGTCGAGAGACCTTTTCATTTCATAGAGCACAACTTTCTGGCCGGGCGCACCTTCTCGAGTTGGGAAGATCTGAATGAGCAGGCACGGGAGTGGTGCGACAAGGTCAACGCTACCTATAAGAAACATATCCGTGCGGTGCCACGGGAGTTGTTCGCGGTCGAGCGGCTGCATCTGAAGCCGCTGCCGGCGTGGATTCCCGAGGTCTACCGCCTACATCAGCGTCTGGTGGACATCGAAGGCTATGTGGCCCTACACAGCAACCGCTACTCGGTGCCGGTGGACTGGATCGGTCGGCGGGTGGAAGTGCGCGAGACCAAGGACAAGATCGAGATTCAACTGGATGCCCGGCGTCTGGTCAGGCACCGGCGCATCGCCGAGGCCGAGCACCAGCGCATCACCTTGGCGGAGCATCGGCCGCCGCGGGGCCAGCGGGCGCCACGACCGGATCCGCATCCGGAAGAGAAGGCCATTCTCACGGCCGCGCCCGAGCTGGCCGAATATGTCGCCGGCTTGAAGCAGCGGAGCCGCAAGGGGATCACGCTGGCTCTGCGGCAGTTGCTGCGGTTCGTGCAGGAGTATCCGCGCGAACCGCTGCTGGGAGCGGTGCGCGAGGCGGCCCAGTATGGTCTCTACGACCTGGACCGGTTGGAGAGGATGATCCTTAAACGCGTGACCCGCGAATATTTTCTGCTCGACAGGGGACCTGAGGAAGATGACTGAAGAACTGGAACAACTGCTGAAGAATCTCAAGCTGCGGCGCGTTCTGGAAATCTACGAGGAACAGTTGCGCGCCGCCGACAAGGAGGAGATCAGCTACACGGAGTTCGTCACGCGCCTGGTGCGCGCCCAATTTCAGGCCAAACAGGAAGGGGCGCTAGAGTGGCGCATCCGGCGCGCCAATCTGCCGGAGCGGTGGACCCTGGAGACGTTTCCCTTCGCCCGACAGCCCGGCGTAAACCGCAAACAGATTCGCGGATTTGCGGAGTTGGAGTTCATCGCCAAAGCAGAAAATATCGTCTTGGTTGGCGAAACCGGCAGAGGCAAGACGGGACTGGCGTGCGGTCTGCTGATGAAAGCGTTGGAGAACGGCTACCGGTGTCAATTCATCAAGGCCCAGGACCTGTTCGACGAGATGTACGCGTCGCTGGCGGATCGTTCGACGCGGCAGTTGCTCAAGCGCCTGGCGCGGCTCGATGTGCTCTTAATCGACGAATTTGGATATCTGAATCTGAAACCGGAGCAGTCCAACATTTTTTTCAAACTGATCGAGGAGCGCTACCGGCGGCATCCCTGCATCATTACCACCAATCTCGGGTATGACGAGTGGCCGAACTTTCTGGGCAACCGGCCCATGGTGGAGGCGTTGTTGAGCCGCCTGAGGCATTACTGCCACACGGTGCGCATCGATGGCCCGTCGTTGTGCGAACCGCAAGGCTGAAAAACAGTGATGGACCAGGATCTCAGCCAGGAAGAATACGTTTGCCAGGTGCTGGAGGCGTACCGAAAGACGCCGGGCACCACAGGGACAGTTCGCCGCGCGGACCGGACGCTTGCAGGGGAACTATACCAGCGCGGCCTTTCCGTGAAGGTGATCGAAAATGCGTTGGTGCTGGCGGCCACGCGTCGCCTGATTCGGCCAGCCGCTGCACCGCCCTTAGGCACGATTCGTTCGCTGGCTTATTTTCTACCGGTGATTGAAGAAGTGATGAAACTGCGGGCCAGCCCGGCTTACTTCGATTACCTCCGCCACAAACTCACACGCGCCAACTCCAGCTGCTAGGTTCGCGTTTACCGCCGCCTTGGGCACGGATGATGGAAAAGCAACGCGCACGCCTGCAGCGTGGATGATGATGTCGCAGTATCCTTCCTCCACTGCCAACAAACCCAGCACGCCTTCGGCGTGGATGATGCCACCCCCCATCTTGATCCTGTTACTACTCCCGTTCTCCGAGTGGGTCGGTCCAGCGAAACGCTACTGGCCTACTCTTGCATAGCGCCGAAGTTTTCACGATCCTTCAGCCGCCGAAAAGCCTGCCGCACCTCGATTTTCAGGTCAGGATGGGGAGCCGAAGACGCCACCTCGGGAACTGGATCGGGCAGGGAGCCTTGTTTATGACGACGCCAACGGTCGCGCAAGAGATTGGTCGCGATGCGGAAAAGATAGCTCCGCCTGCCGGCCTCGTCCGTGGGTGAAAGCTTAACGGATAGGAGACGGCAGTAAGACTCCTGCAATAAGTCCTCGGCCAGAGCGCGTTCTCCCGAGACCCGCAGAAGATAAGCGAATAACGGACAAGACGTCTCCTCGTAAAGCAGTAGCCGCAAGTGAATGATTCGATTGGTCGGGAAATTCGGGTTCGAGGCAGTCAGACGGGTATACCTTGTGGAACGCGCAGGATCACATCCGCAGTGGCGAAGTCTGGGCGAGTTTCATTGCAGCTTGGCGTACTCCGCCTTGGCTTGCTTCAGGATGGGGACCGTCGGGGTCGGCGTCTTTCAATGTGGAATCTGGTCTCTATGCGCCAAGAATTTGCTCTGGCACTCTTTTGCTGCCGATAGCAATCCGCTGAACTCAGGAGTTCCTCGGAACTTCCCAAGCAGCGGGTCAGTTTGCAAGGCAGTGTAGGCACAATAGTTTTGGGCAACGGCTCTTTTCAGCAAACGCAAGGCGGCATCGTTTCGCCCACAGTACGACAGCATGGTTCCGTCGATATACCAACCCTCCACGTCGCCTTCCGCAATAGAAGCAGCTTCCACCTGCTGAGCGGCTCCGTCCAGTTGGGATGCTTGCTTTGGATCAAGGCAGACCTGAAGCAAATGACGACCCATCTGAGGTGTGTCTGACGTTCTTTGAATCGTTTGCCGCGCTTCGTCCACTTTGCCTTGGCCTAAAAGAATAAGAGCCGTTTGTCTTGCAGCAAATTGCGAGCCTGTATCGAGTCGGACAAACTCCATTGCCCTCTGTGGCTGGGTGTGCGACGTAAAAGTGGGAAACTCCCGTAACACAATGTCAGCCGCCGCCATTTCCTCGTGAATTCGAGGCTCTTTGATGAGCCACCTAGCGGGTGGGGTGGCGGTCTGCTCGGGTTCATCGGGATGCAGGCAAAGCATATCTGGAGTAGTACTACGCTCAGATCTTGGGCACTTTTGGCTGATTTCGATAGGTCTCCACTTTTGCGTCGCGCACCCTCTGTGGCTGACCGAGTTGCGCGAAGGCTAAGGAGCATGACCGGAAGCGGTAGTCGCTCCGGTCCAGTGCAAGCGCAGTGTCGCATTCGTGTGCCGATTCGTCCAACAACCCGGCGTAGCGCAGAACGTATGCCAGAGAAAAATGTGCGTAAGCGCTGTCCGGTCTGCGCTTGATTAGAGCCGAAGCTTCCGCGTAGGCATTCCGAAGCTCGCCTCGCTCTGTGCGGTTGCTGATTAATTGGGCGGACGCAACGATGAGGTTCGGATCAAGCGCCAGTGCTTGCTCCATAGCCGAGTCTGAACGCTTGAGCGCTTGAGCATCGGTTGGCCACCTTCGCCATAGTCGGCTTCATAGTAATACCGTATTCCCAAAGCCTCCCAAGCAGGTGCGTAGGAGGGGTCAATACCAACGGCACGTTCCAGCATCGTGATCGCAGCTTTGTTAGGACGTTAGGACTGACATCATGCGGAACCCCGACACTGCGTAAATACAAGTCATAGGCTTCCTCGCTCTTGGGTCGAGTCCCCGCCTCCGCAGAGGTCGATGATCCTCCAAGCACGGGGACAAGACCTCGCCGAACTCTCGACGTGATTTGCTCCCGCATCGCAATCTTGTCCGACGCTGCAACATTGATCGTCTCTCGCCAAGCGCTGCGGTTATTCGCGACATCGACCGCTTCCAGCGTGACCTCCAACTGGTCACCCTCCGTGTGGTAGTGCCCGGTTACGATGGATGTCACCCCCATCTCCCGACCAGCCTGCTGCAAATCCACATTAGCAACGTTGTACTTACTGGTCGTGGCGAATGGACGGATCGAGAACGACGGCACATAGCTTAGCGTATTTGCGATTTCATCTGGCAAGGCTAGCCGCAAAAAATCAGTGTCCTTGTCAGAGCCTGCATTCTGGAACGGCAGCACCGCAATCGCCTTGGGGTTTGCAGAATCAATAGACGGAACGGCGGGATGCCGAGACTGCCAGAGGAAGACGGACACCACGATTGCGGCGATCACGCCAACAGCGCTTCCAGCGACCCGTTGGAGCCGCCTTTTGCGAGAAACGGGTGCTGACTCAGTCACAGCCGCCGACTTATGCGACTCCGTATCGCGCTTGAGTCTCTGTAGATCGGTGCTAATGTCCGAAGCGTGCTGATAGCGCAGCTTGCGGTCTTTCTCCAGACACTTGATGATTGTCCGGTCGAGTTCGGCTGGCACGTCGGGATTCAGCCGCAGCGCTGGCGTGGGTGCCGAGTCCAGAATGGCTTTGAAGATGACCCCTGTGCTTTGCCCACGGAACGGCAACGCTCCAGTCGCCATCTCGTACAGCACCGCCCCGAAGGAAAACAGGTCGGTGCGTGCGTCCAGTTCTTTCGCTCGGACTTGTTCCGGGGACATATAGGCTATCGTGCCCACGGCCGCGCCGGGATTGGTCAGGTGCTCCTCCGAGTCTATGGTCGGGGCGCTCATGGCAACGTTCTCCGGCTTCACAGTGATCTTCGCCAGCCCGAAATCGAGAATCTTCGCTTGACCCCGATTCGTGACGAAAATGTTCGCGGGTTTTATGTCGCGATGCACGATACCCTTCGAGTGTGCGGCATCGAGCGCATCGGCGATCTGGATGCCCAGATCGAGCACTGCTATAGGAGCCAGCAGAATTGACCCGCCTCATCGTCAATAAGTTAAGTTAGCGCCCATCAAACTCCTTGGCGGCAACAACAGCAGTAGATTTAGGAAAGGTGTGTCGGGGGAGGTACTGGAAGAGATGCCTTTGTTTTCCCTTGGGTCACCGAGGTGACCCAGAGGGTAAAACAAAGGGTGTGTGTAAAACCGCAGTCTCCATCGTAAGCCAAACGCTGGGTTTTTGATCGTTAAAATCCAGAAACATTTCCAGTTCTGTCCGGACTGGTATCGTCACAGCGACTCCATCCGGGAACTGGTGGGACAGTACTACGTCGTCTTCCGGTCCCTGCTGAGACAGAAACCCCGGCTACGACGGTATGTGCGCCGCTGCCGGCATTGCCGGATTTTCTTTCTGACTCATCCCCGAAATGCGCAACGGCGCGATCTGTGCTGTGCCTTCGGGTGTCGGCAAGCCCACCGCCAACAGAACTCTACGCGTCGCAGCGTGGAGTACTACCGCAGCCGAGAGGGAAAGGTAAAAAAACAGCTCCACAACCAGCGCCGTCGCTCGCGGCGGCCATCGCCTCCCCGAAGGGGTCGAGCCGATCACCCGTCTCGGAAAACAGGCGAAGAGATGAGCTTTGACTCCGGCATCGTGCGCTATGTGCAAATGGTGACCAGCCTGATCGAGGGTCGAGGGGTGAGCGAAGCAGAGATCTTGCGCATGCTGGTGCGAGCTGTGAGACAACACAGCATGGCGCGACGTCGCCGCCGGGATTATGTTCTGAGTTGCTGGAAAGAGACTCTGGAGAGTCCCTGAAGGAAGCGGTATGGGACAGGAAATCGAGCTGGCGGAGTTGGATGTGCGCTATGAGAACTACCGGATGAAGAATCCGGCGCTGGAGAAGCGCCTGCTGGCTTCGATGGCGCAGCGCGGCATCGAGCAGGCCCTGGAGGGAGCCACTTCGGGGGAGGTCAAGATTTTGCTCAACGGATTTAAGCGCCGTCGTTGCGCGCTGCGCCTGGGCCTAGATCATGTGCCGTACCTTTCGCTGGGAGACGACGAAGCCGGGGCCATTGTCCATCTGCTGCGCGTGTCCAATGAATCGGCGCTGAGCCTGCTGGAGCAGGCGCGGTTCATCGAGCAGCTGCACCGGCTGGAGAAAATGAGCGTGGCCGATATTGCCGAACAGTTATCGCGCAGCAAATCCTGGGTCAGCATGCGGCTGGGACTGCTGGAAGAAATGAGCCCGCGCGTGCAGGAGGAGATCTTCGCCGGCCGCTTCCCCATGTATGCCTACATGTATACCTTGCGGCCGTTCATGCGTCTGAACCCGACCGGCAAGCAGGAGGTGGAGGAGTTCGTACTGGCGGTGAGCGGGCAAAACATGAGCGTGCGAGAGATCGAGCAGCTGGCGTACGGCTACTTTCGCGGTCCACAGTCCATGCGGGAAATGATTCAGAACGGGCACGCGAGCGAGGTCTTGACCTGGATGCAGCAGGTTCCGCAGGACGCCGAAGGTTGTAGTGAGCGGGAACGAATCCTGCTGCGCGACCTGGAACTGGTGCAGAAGTACATGCTGCGGGTGATGGGCAAAAGCCTGGATTCCAAGCTGAAGTCGCCCCCCTTTTACGCCCAGGCCCATCTGCTGACGGCAGGGATTCTCAGCCGCCAGCGCGCATTTTTCGACAGTGTGAGGCAACTGCATGATCGCAGCGGACAAGCGCAAAGCGGTGTACCTGCTCTACCAGGATGGAATGAGCCTGCGCGAGATGGTTCGCCGTCTCCACCTCAGTCGTAACACGGTGCGCGCCATCCTGAAACAAAAGGGCGAGATGCCGCTCGGTCCACGGCAGGACAAGATCCGCATCGAGGAAGACTTGCTGCGGCGGCTCTATGCGGACTGCAAAGGATGGATAGAGCGTATGCACGAGAAGCTGGTGGAAGAAGAGGGCCTGGCAGTTTCCTACTCCACCGTGCTCCGCCGCGTGCACGAGCTCGGGCTGGGCCAAGGTCGCGAGCAGCAACGTTGCGGCCGCGTGCCCGATCTAGCCGGCGCCGAAATGCAACATGACACCAGCCCCTATCAGGTTGAGCTGGGCACCACCACTACGGTGCTGATCGCCAGCATGATCTATCTGCGCTACTCCAAGCGCCGCTATCTGCGCTTCTATCGCCGCTTCAATCGCTTCCTGATGAAGTGCTTCTTACACGAAGCCCTCTGCTTCTGGGGCTATGCGGCCAAGATATGCATCATCGACAACACCAATCTGGCCCGTCTGCGGGGAACTGGAGCGAACGCGGTCATCGTGCCAGAGATGGCTGACTTTGGCCGGGAGCACGGTTTTCGTTTTGTTTGTCATGAGAAAGGGCATGCCAACCGCAAGGCCGGGGAAGAGCGGAGCTTCTGGACAACGGAGACAAACTTCTTTCCCGGCCGCCACTTTGCCAGTCTGGAAGATCTGAATCGCCAGGCCTTGGAGTGGGCCACGGTGCGCTTGGAACATCGGCCGCAAGGGGATGGCCGTATCGTTCCGGCCGAGGCGTTTGAGAAGGAGCGTCCCTTCTTGGTAGCCGTACCTGCTCATCTGCCCGCACCCTATCTATGTTTGGAGCGACGTATCGACCAGTACGGGTATGTCGAGCTGGGCAAGAACTACTACTGGGTACCGGGAAAGGAGCGGGGTGACGTCAAGGTATTCGTCTACAGCGATCACATGAAGATCCACCAAAATCGGGAATGTGTAATGGAGTATCCGCTGGCGGGTGATGGAGTGCGGAACGAACGCATCAGTCCACCCGGACTGCCAGCGCCACCGCATCAACCGAACAATCGCAAGCGGCCGACCGAAGGGGAAGAGAAACGGCTCCGGGCGCTCGCGCCGGCAGTGAATGAGTTCCTGGACTGCGCTCTGGCCACAAGATCCGGACTCGCACGGCACCACTTCGTACGCGAGTTATTTGCTTTGTCGCAACACATGACCGACGCGCTGTTGGTTCAAACCCTGGAGCGCGCGCTGCGCTATCGCATTACCGACATCGGGACTTTGCGGCGCATCGCGCGCCTTTCCGCGCAGCAGGGTCAGATGGATCTTCACCTTACTGTCGAGGTCGATGATAGCTTCTCGGAGCGCGCGGCCTACGAAGAAGGACGTCTGAGCGAGGCTCCCGACTTATCCGTTTACGACCAGATGTTCGAGGACGATGACGAAGAGGATCCGCATGGATGAGCCGTTCGCCAACACGCTGAAATATCTGCGCCTCTGGGGTGTACTGGCGCATTGGGATGAGTATGTCGCTTTGGCCGAGCAGCAGGATTTTTCGCCGGTTCGCTGGCTGCGCTATGTGCTGGAGGAAGAATCCAAACTCCACGCCGCCAACTCTCGCCGCCTACGCCTGCTGCGGGCCAAGATTCCAGACCTATGGCGGATGGAGACTTTCCCCTTCGAGCGGCAACCCAATCTGAATAAGAAACGCCTGCTCGCGCTCTATGATGCCTTTGAGTACATGGAGAAGCATCACAACTTCTGTTTCATTGGCCCGACAGGCGTGGGCAAGACGAGCTTAGCCACTGCTTTCCTGATCCAGGCCATTGAACGGGGATCCAGTGGCCGTTACGTTCTGTTTCCCGATCTAGTCAACGAGCTGTTTCGCTCTGTTGCCGATCACTCCGAAGCGCAAGTGGTCGGGCGTTACCTGGCCTACGATCCATTACTGGTGGACGAATTAGGGTATGTCGAGATGGAACCGACGCAGGTCGGTCTGTTCTTCACGCTTATGCATAAGCGGCACCGCAGAAAATGTACGCTGATCACGTCGAACCTAGGCTTCGCCGAATGGGGTTCGTTTCTCAAAAATCCGCATCTGACAGCGGCCCTGATTGATCGGCTCACGGAAAACAGTCACGTATGCAACATGAGTAAGTGCCGCAGTCTGCGCCCGACGCTGCAAGAGAAACCCGAAGCATGACTCGCTATCTCGGGCCCGATGAGCTCCACGCGCTGCGCCAGATTCCCCTGCCCGCGGTACTGCGGGCGTGTGGTGCCCGCCCGGATCGCTGTGACCACAAGAAATGGCATACCCCCCAAGGCAGCCTTTCTGTCACTGGCCTGCAGTTTATGAACTGGAGTCGCGGCTACGGTGGTGGCGGCGCCATCGACCTCGTCATGCATCTTGAGGAGCTAGACTTCTTGGCGGCCGCGGTCTGGCTGCGGCAACGCTTCTCGCTGCCTGTACCCGCATCGCCCGCTCGTTCAGCAACTCGCCCATTGCTGTTGCCTTCACCCGACCCCCGGCGCTGGTCTGCAGTCAAGTATTATCTCGAGCGGCAGCGTGCGCTTCCCGGAAAACTGATTGAAGCGCTGGTTCAATCCGGCACGCTCTATGCCGACGCTCACGCCAATGCGGTCTTTCTGCTGCGGGGAGAAAACCATCAGCCGGTAGGAGCTGAACTACGCGGAACAGGGTCGGCACGCTGGCGTGGCTTCGCCCCCGGCTCACGCCAAGATCTCGGCTACTTTCGTGTGCGGCCAGTCTCACCCACGACCATTGCGTTGTGCGAATCAGCTATCGATGCCCTCAGTTGTTATGTCCTTTATCCTGACTGTTGCGCCATCTCTACGTCAGGAGCTCGCGCCGATCCACGTTGGTTACTCGTGCTCTTGCAGCAAGGCTTGCCGATCTACTGTGGCTTCGATGCCGATCCGGTCGGAGATCAGCAAGCGCAACTCATGATGGTGCTCCACCCCGAGGTTCGCCGTCTCCGTCCCGACCATCACGACTGGAATGACGTGCTCAAACAGAACCCATCCCCTTACTCGTTCTCTAATCACTGACCAGCCCCTGACAGCACACACCTCGACCGGACAAAACGAGGCTGCTTGGAAAGAAAAAACTCTTGCAACCGCCGAGGCGGGCAGGGGCAAACTTACATGCAGAAGAGCTGGATCAAATTAGCTGACTGCGGTCGCACTGCCTCGATCTCCAGCGGCTTGCCAGCGATGCGGTGCCGGAGCGTCTGCCCCTCCAGCAGTTCCATGGCGATGAAGGTTCGACCATCGGCCTCGTCGATTTCGTAAATGGTGCAAATGTTCGGATGGTTCAAAGAGGACGCAGCCTTGGCCTCTCGCTGGAAGCGGCTGAGAGCTTGTGCGTCGTGGGCGAGTTCGTCGGGAAGGAATTTCAGGGCGACTTGGCGACCGAGCTTCAGGTCTTCCGCCTCGTACACGACACCCATGCCGCCCCCGCCGATCCTGCTGAGGATGCGATAATGGGAAACCGTCTGACCCACGGGTTGGGAGGGCGTGGACACTGTGTAGGCATGTTAGGTGGGGGCAAGGTCAAGGTCAAACACAGGGCTTCTGGTTTGGAAATTCGCGACCGTCGCTATTCGAGCGCACCCTAGACATCCGGCAACTTGTACCGAACGATCAGAAGGGTCCGAGTCGAGGCATTCTGGATGTATGCTGCTCATGTCCAATCGTACCCTTGTTGCCCCTTGGCAAACGCGGCGTGCCCAATGACCCGGAGGGAGGAACCCTTCGAGCAGCAGGAGCGGCTTCCACCGCAGAACAATCGCGATGGGCAGCGAAATCAGCAAGATGGGGCGGATTATTGACTTTCGACACCAAGGGTGAAATCATTAGTTGCGTCGGGCGGAATAGCAGATTTGCCCGCCCACTTGACGCTGTTCTCGCCCTTCTTGCGCATTTATTCTTCCTTCATCATAGGAAGTTGCCTTCTGCGCATTCGGAATTCTTGAGAGGGGGTCAATCATGCCACTCGTGGCAGCGTCCAAGAAACTCACCACGTTCGATCCCAAGACATTCCTTTCGACCCTCAACGGTGGTAGAAAGATCGAAGCCTTTCTCAAAAAGCAGACGATCTTCGTTCAGGGCGACTCGTCCGATGCTGTCTTTTACATAAAAGAAGGAAAGGTAAAACTCACCGTTGTGTCGCACGTCGGGAAGGAAGCCACAATAGGCATTCTGAACAAGGGCGATTTCTTCGGAGAAGGTTGCCTTACAGGGCAGCCTCTCCGCCTGTGCTCCGCAAGCGCAATGACCGATTGCTCCGTGATGAAAATCGACAAGAAGTCCATGAATGACGTGCTCCACCGGGAACAAGCATTTTCTGACATGTTCGTGGGATATTTGCTGGCACGGAACATCCGCTACGAGGAGGATTTGGTTGACCAGCTTTTCAATTCCAGCGAGAAAAGACTGGCGCGGATATTGCTATTGCTGGCTCATTTCGGAAAGGAAGGCGTGCCCGAGACTGTAATCCCCAAGATGAGTCAGGAGACCCTCGCAGAGATGATAGGCACAACTCGCTCGCGGGTTAGCTTTTTCATGAACAGGTTCAGGAAATTGGGGTTCATTGATTATCACGCTGGCGATGAATTGCAGGTTCACAGTTCACTTCTCAACATCGTTCTCCACGACTAGAAATTCGTTCCGAAAAAACGGAACTCTACTCTCTTGCAGACATAGCCACTCTCGGCTTCGCCATTTCCTTGACGACTTCGGCGAGTGTCGCTTTGGCCGATTGCTTTTTTGTTTTTCTCTTACCCACACCTCATGATTTCACGAGTCCGGGGCGTCTACAGGTCAATTTGGATCATGTATTCTGAGGTCGAAGCGGGCATATCGCCATTCGGTCGCGCTGAAGCCCTCACGGAGTGTGGACACCTATATTCCGAAACCTGAGCAATTTTGAGCAGTCACCAAGTAGGTCACCGTTGTAGTCTCTTGGCAGATATGAAGGAACGATGTGACCCAACGGTCGTTTTGTTCCTCTGGTGGCGCAGCCGTATATTTGTATACAGGAAAAGTAGCTCATCCACTCGCTGCGCCACATCTACTTTTTGAACGGTTGTTCACACAGCAAGTCAAGCTCCGGTCAGACTCATGGGGCGTTCGTTGTTTCGTTGAACAGCCTCGCCCAAACTAAAGCGGTTCCTGCCGCAGTTTGACAACGGTTGCGCAGAAGCCTAGCATTGTAATTGAGCAAGCTACCTCTCCTTACTCTTTCAGGTCCTCTGAACTAAGTCAGCCCATCTGAAGTTTTTCCTCTTAGATTACCTCCAAGGAGGAACTACGTTATGACCCTATTGACCCGTTGGGAGCCTTTCCGTGAGTTCTCGACCATGCAAGACCGCATGAACCGCATGAACCGTCTTTTCCGTGAGTCCTATAGCCCTGAAGGCCCGGAAGAGGCGTTAACAACCACCAGCTTCGCACCGCCCGTGGACATCTACGAAGACGAGCACAACATCACGCTGAAGCTTGAAGTCCCCGGCATCGACGAAAAAGACATTGATGTCCGCATCGAGGGCAACACGCTCACCGTCCATGGCGAGCGCAAGATCGAGAAGGAAGAGAAAGAGGAGAACTTCCGTCGCGTCGAGCGGCAGTACGGAAGCTTCACCCGCTCGTTTACGCTCCCCAGTTCGGTAGATACAGGGCAAGTGAGCGCCCACTATGATAAGGGAGTGCTGAAGATTAACCTTGCCAAGAAGGCCGAAGCCAAGCCGAAGCAGATCAAGGTGAATGTTGGCAGCGAGAAGGCCCTCGAAGCCAAGGTTCATGGCAAGGCGGCGTAAACCATTAGCTAGCGAGAGAGATGGGAGGCGGCTTACACCGCTTCCCATCGCAGGAGTTTGGACTGCTGCTTGTCCAAGGAGTGGTTATGAACACTGGCATATTAGGATCACCCCACAAGAGAGTTTGGACGCAATTTTACAAGGCTGCGCTCTTTGAGTTGGACGCCAACAAAGTTTCAGACCGAATTGCTGAAGCGGAAACGGCACTTGTGACACGTGCGCACGAACTGTTTCACTCAGCAGGAGACAATATCGAAGAAGAGCAGGCTGTAGATGACGCGATGTATGCCTTGCACGCCCTTCGGAGCGCGTTGAAGTGTAGGCCGAACGCGAAAAACTGCTCGCAAGACCTAGCCGCTTGAAATTGACTGGAGGCCATCGTGGCTAAGAACAATAGAAATCATTCCAATAGTTTAGACATCCCTACACAACTCCGCAGACGCTTAAGAAGGTTTTCCGACCGCGGCCCACAACTGACGGTGGGAAAGAGCCAGACTTCGCGGCGATGCTCTAAGCCTGCAAGGCAGGTGCCGACATGGACTCGCGACATGAGCGAGACCGAACCATGTGTCATGATCGGCTCGCGTGACCTAGAGCAACGTATTAGGTTCGAAAGCGCTTGTCGTTGGCTGACTTCAGGTGGCACATTCTTCACCTCACCAAGTCGGGCGTGAAAGCTTTTTTGCGGTGGAGGGTGAAGGTCCCTTGTGATGCTAAGCCCGGACTGCCGTTCGATTCGAAAAGCTGCCTCGCCCATCCTTGGTTCACCCTTCGTGATGGGACGGACACTCTGGCCCGGCATGCGCTTGGCAAGATCCAATGCGGGAATGTTAAGCTTCTTAACCGGCCAATTTTCTAATCACGCCGCCCCTCGCTTTCGGTCTTGCGCGGCGGGGCGGAAAGTGGGATAAAGAGAATCGCAACTCATTTGGTCTCTGCCCGGCGCTGAACCTGCCAAGTTCTACCAAGATCTGTGGAAGCAGAGCGAACTTCGCACACCCTGAAAATGGGCAGAGATTGGCCGGTTAAGCCGACCATCCATCCAGGACTTTCGGGATCGCGCTAGGCCTTAAGGTGGTGAAGTTTATTCATGTCTTGTCTATTAGTATGATCCGACTAATCAGGGACTAACCATGACACGAAGGCGAATGAAGAACAGTGAGCTATATGACGCCGGAGCTGCAGAGGCTCTGGAATTCTGGGTCCTCATACAAACACTTTAGATCAGGGTCGCGTACTGCCCAGTCCCAGTTGGCGTAGCCCACATCCCGTGCCTTTTTAAGCATTTCCAGTGCTTCCGCCTTCCTTCCCATGACCCCAAAAGTGCAGGCGGCATTGAACAACACATTGGAGTCCCCGGGCCGTAAGGCGACGGCAGTTTCCAGATGGCGGGTTGCGTCCTCCTCGCTTCCCACAGACGCCAGTTGTGCAGCCAGCAGGATGCGCGCCCGCACGTCTTCCGGAACCAGTTCCAGCTGCTGCTGAAGCGCCGGAATGTGGCGGTGCCGCAGACGCTCGGCCACGTCCTTTCGCCCAATGCGCTCAAGGGAATTGATGAAAGGAGAAAACACGTTGTAGTCGTCGCTGCTGATTTGGGTCGCCTGTTCGGCAATCGCGGCCGCCTCGTCGAAC
This sequence comes from uncultured Acidobacteriaceae bacterium, assembly GCA_963714225.1. GTDB lineage: Bacteria > Acidobacteriota > Terriglobia > Terriglobales > Acidobacteriaceae > Sulfotelmatobacter. The sequence continues at coordinate 93,042 of CAVQNY010000048.1, forward strand.
TTCCCGGAGGCGAAGTACGCTCTGCCCAGCACGTTGTAGGCCCCTTCACAGTCGGGCTTGCGCTGCAGCGCAGACTGCGCATAGCGAATGGCATCGTCGTACTGCTTCCGGGCATAGCAGAGACGGGAGCGAGCGGCGAGCACCTCGGCCAATTGCGGTTCCAGGGCAGAGGCGCGGTCGCACGCGGCCAGTCCTTTTTCAATCCACTTGGGATTTTTCTCGCGCAGCTCGTAAATCATACCGCACACGTTGGCGATTCCAGCGTGAGCCAGCGCGAAGTCCGGGTCGAGCTTGATGGCCTGCTCAAACATCTGCATGGCGAAGTCAGGGTTGTAGCGGCGTGTGTAAGTCCGGCCGCGCAAGAAATGGTCGTAAGCTTGCGGGTTCTCGGTGGGCTTGCGCGCGATGGCCTTCTCTTCTTGCGGTGAAAGCGTAATGCGCAGCGCCGCTGCGATGTTGTGGGCAATCTCGTCCTGCACTTCGAACACGTCTTTGAGCTCGCGATCATACCGCTCTGCCCACGCCGTACGTCCGGTCTGGGTGTCCACCAGTTGCGCGGTGATGCGCAGTCGGTTGCCCGACCTGCGCAGGCTGCCCTCGAGCACAAACGCGGCATTCAACTGCTGTCCGACCTGCTCCGCCGTGACCTGCTTGTCGCGATACGCCAACACGGCCGAGCGTGACACGGTCCCCAATCCCTTGATCTTTGACAGTTCGGTGATGACATCTTCGGTGATGCCATCCCGGAAGTATTCGTCTTCCTTGGCTCCGCTCACGTTCTGAAAATAGAGGACAGCAACTGACCTCACGCTCGCCAGCGAAGCGCCTTGCGTCTTTTGGGCGCCGCTCTCATCTTTCGCCGTGAGGCGGCGGCCCGAGTCCAAATCACGCTTCAAGCGCTTCAGGTCAGTCTTTAGTTCCGCCGCCGTCTGGTAGCGCAACTCGCGGTCTTTCTCTAGCGCCTTGTTGATGACCTCTTCCAGCTTGGGCGCCACATTTGGGTTCAAGCGCTGCGGCGCTTGGGGCGTCCCATGCAAAATGTTTGCGAAAACCACCGCCGATGTGCCGCCCTCAAACGCAACGCGGCCGGTAGCCATCTCGTAGAGCACGGCGCCAAAGGAAAACAAGTCGGAGCGTACATCCAGCTCTAGGCCCCGGGCCTGCTCCGGCGACATATACGCCGCCGTGCCGATGGCTGATCCCAAACTAGTCAAGTTCGAATCGGGGGAAGTTGGATCACCCGCGGCGGCAGCGCGATTTCTGTCCGCAGTCAGTTTGGCCAAGCCGAAGTCCAGCACTTTGGCTTGTCCCGAGTGGGTCACGAAGATGTTACCGGGCTTGATGTCACGGTGCATGATGCCCTTCGCATGCGCCGCTTCTAGGGCCTCCGCCACCTGAATGGCCAGCACTACCAGTGGCTCAGTTTTCAGCGGACGCCCATCGATCATTTGCTTGAGGGTCTGGCCCTCCATCAACTCCATGACTAGGAAAGGACGGCCTTCGTGCTCGCCAATTTCGTGAATGGTGCAGATGTTGGGATGATTCAGCGCGGCCGAGGCGCGGGCCTCGCGCAGAAAGCGCTCAGTAGCCATTTGGTCAGAGGTGGCTGACGGGGGCAGAAACTTGAGCGCCACCGCACGACCCAGTACGGTGTCGTGCGCACGGTATACGACTCCCATGCCTCCACTGCCCAGCTCGTCCAGCACACGATAGTGAGAGACAGTTTGGCCGACCATGGACCCTGATCCAGATCAACGGCATCTTACGGGTTCGAAACTTCGAAGTCAACGCGCCGGGAAAGACGGTAGTGGGCTTCTACTTTGTGCCCGTACGGCCAAGTACACGGTTGACGGCGATGCGAGAGGGATGAGAGAAGTTTTCAGGAGTGTGTCTTGGCCGCCCAGGCTTTGGGCGTGAGTCCGGTGACGTTCTGGATGGATGTGTCGGCGAGACCGGGCAGGATGTCGGCCAGATATTTTCGCACCGGGATGGCGAGCCGGCGGCAGCTTTCGATAACGGAGAGAATGGCGGCCACGCGCGGGCCGGCTTGAGGGCTGCCGATATGGATCCAGTTCTTGCGTCCAGTCGCCACCGGACGCATGGAGTTCTCGGCCACGTTATTGCTGAGTTCCAGTTGCGGGTGGTCGAGGAAGCAGGTCAGCTTCATCCAAAGCTCCAGCGTGTAGTTGCACGCCTGGCCCGCCTTGCTGCGGGGCAGTACGGTTTTGCTCGTGGCCAGGATGTGTTCCCGGATTTTGGCGAGCAGTGGAGGAGCTTTCTCCTGGCGCAGAAGATGACGTGCGGCCTGATCCATCTTCTCCTCGCGCGCCTGGGCGTCGATCAGAAACAGCTGGTCTATCAGTTCGACCGCGCGAATCGAGCCGGCGTCCTGCGGGTTGAGTTTGACCGCATCCACAAAGTTCCTTCGCGCATGGCTCCAGCAGCAGGCGTGCACCATCCCAGGCCCGCCCAGGCCGCGCTCGTAGGCTATGTAATCGTCGGTTTGGAGAATGCCCGCGAAGGCTGAGAGGAACTGCTTCGGCCCTTCGCGTCCGCGGCTCATGCGAAAATCGAAGACCGCCCCAGCCCCCGGCGTTCCGTACTGCCAGAGGTAGGCTTGATGGTTCTTACCTCGTTTGTCGTGCGTCTGCACATCGATCGGGGTTTCGTCGGCCTGGATGTAACCGCTGGCCAGCAACTCCCTGCGCATAGCATCGACCACCGGGGAGAGCGTCTCGCCGACCGTCATCACCCAGCCGCACATCGTGGCCCGCGTGATCTCGATGCCCGCATCGCGCAGCAGGATGGCGCTCTGACGATAGAGTGGGCAGTGATCGGCATACTTGCTGACGATGGTGTCGATAATCACCTCGTCGGCCACCAGGCTCTTGTCGATGATGCGCGGGGGAAGCGGCGCCATGGCGACGCCCTGCTCCTCGCACTGCTTGCAGGCGCGCTTCTCGCGCTTGGTCACTTCCACGTAGTACTCGGCCGGCTTGAGCTTCAGCACTTCGCTCTCGTCATAGCCGATCACTTTCGTTTCCGCGCCGCACTTTCCGCATACGCACTGCTCGGCCGTGCAAGCGACGATCTTCTCCACCCGCGGCAGATCTGCGGAAAAGGTCTGCCGGCCGGGATGCGCGCGCCGCTTCCGCTGCTTCTCGCCGTCCGGTGCCGGCAACCCCTCGCGCTCGCTCTCCGCCTGAACTTCCTGCTTCGAGACCCCGGGCTCTTCCTCCAGTAACTGCAGTTGGAGATTACTCAGCTTTTCACTGCCTGGTCCGTACTTGGCGATCCGCCGCAGACGCAGATGTTCTTCCAGCACCTGGATCTTCAGTCGCGCATACTGTAACTCGCTCCTGGTTGTATCTAACTGCTTCGATGTTGTATCTAACTGCTTCGACGCCGCGCCTAACTGCTCTTCATAAGTCGCAACCGTAGTTGCAACCCTGTCGCTCAGGGTGGCAAACAAAACCTGGGGAAGCTGCTCCTTCAGTTGTTCGAGAAGTTCAGCGGGGAAACAACGCCCGGCGTCAGCAGTGGACATCGCGGCAGCCGGTGGAGTCACACTCACGATGCTTCTTTGATAACAGATCTGGCTGTGGATAAGTTAACGAAATCGCCAGTCTTTATGCTGGTATTCGTAACTTATCGGATTCTTCCATGAGCGGCTTGCGATACCATTTCCGCCGCCGCGTCTCTGTCAAATCAATGCCCCCCAACAACAGCGCCAGTTCCTCGTGGCTCAGTACGATCTTCGTCTCCGAAGTGTCTGCTCCCGGCCAGCCAAACCTTCCGCCGTCCAATTTTTTCGAGCATATCCATAGCCCGCTATAGTCATAGACCAACAACTTCAGGCGATTGCGCCGCGCGTTGGTGAACAAGAAAACGTGGCCGCTCTCGGGATCGCAGCCCAGATGGTCGCGCACCAAACCGTACAGACCATTAAATCCCTTCCTCATGTCCGTGGCTCCGGTGGCCACATAGATCCGCGTCGCTGGCCCAATTCCGAACATCGCCCTATCCCTTGTCCAACACCGTCAGCAGGCGCTCCAGTGTGGCCCCATCGAAGCCCCGGTTCACTTCGATCTTGCGTCCGCTGGTCAACCCCACCACCAATCCGCTGCTGGTGCTCGCCGAGCTCCCGCTTGCTATCCCTATCTCTACCGCCAACAATCGATTGCCGGCCCTGCTTCCTTGATCCTGGGCACGTTGTTTTCTCAGATAACGATCGAGACTACCTCGCGAGATCCCTCGACTGCCGCAGAATTCACTCTGTGGCATGCCGCTCGTTGCAAACTCCGCGACAATCTGCCGAATCTCTTCCCGCGTCCGTCGTTTTGCCGTGGCTACGTTCGTCTGATATACATAGCCGCATTTCACCACGGGCTCTGCGGCTTGACTAGGTGGGTTGCTCCGACGCTTACTCTACTTTGAATTCAGTGTCCGAATCGCCCGACGATTATCCCAATGATGGTGCCGCCGACAGCGCCCATGCCGATAATCGGCCCATAGGCTTTTGTAATGAGGGCATCGGGTATGCTCAAGAGCAGACCGAAGCAAAGCCCGACCGCCCAACCGGGCCAAGATAAGCGGGCCGCGCCGATGACGAATCCAATTCCAAAGCGTGCAATGAAAGCCGCTGTGATGGCAGCCTTCTTATCTGGGAAGCTCATCGGCAGCATGATTCCGATGTCTATAGCTCCGAACACTAGACCGCAGATGATACCGAGCAGGACTTTCGACATATTTCACCTCTAGCTAATCAAGCCGCTTACACCGTGGCTCTTCCTCTTTCAAGCGAAGATACGCTCGCATCCATCATTTTTCGGGTTGATGTCAACAGTGGGTAGTGTCCTAAAGGTGCGTTGCTCGCCTTAACGGCCGAACCAAATCACATTCGACATTTCATAGGTGGGCGTCCTATCCCCGCCACTTGTTGACATACGGCAGCACGAACAAGTACAGGCCGGTGAGCAGGAGCAAGCCAAGTATGGCCACTGCCGATAGGCCCAGCCTGTTGTTGTACTTCCCCTGTACCACAGTAACGCCGTTGATGATGACGGCCACTGTGAAGATTATGGACAGCCAGCGGTGGGCCTGCCGAAACCATTTGCTCCAGTTCAATTGAACCTCCTCCGTCACGACGAATAGCATCTCTTACTATGGACGCCAAATTATCGGCCTCAACGCAGGTTTACGACATTACCCAACAGTGGGTAGTGTCTGAAAAGTGCGTTGGTGGAAAACCTTAGCCCATTGCGCCCATCCCGTGCAATCGGTATCGTGAAGGCGTGTCGACTGTAGCGCATGTTCGTGGCAGCGTTGTGGGCGGCCATCCTCACGCTTTTCGGCTCCGCGTGGTGCATCATGGCGCTTGCCCTCTGGCCCGCGCACCCCGTCTGGTCAATTCCGGCAGGGTCCGTGGCAACCATATGTATTGCTCGCCCTGTGCGTCATGCGGCTTACGGCTTTAAGAAACATCCCGAGCATCTATGATCCGGTGGCAGCGGCCAAAGGAAAGCGCGCCGGCATGCTCTCTGGAATCATATTTGGAACCGAAAGCGGGTTGATATGGCTCTGCGCGACGCTGCTGGCGCGCCTTGGCCTAAGCATTTGCGTCCGGATTGCGGTCGCCGCTATCGTAAAGTCTCCATTTCATTCCGTTGGCGCGCGTATTTGAAGTGCCGCTTAATATGGGACGGGAGTGCTCTGCGTCCTTGCTATGCTGGGGGTTCGCTGATCCGCGATGCTGGCACGCCGCTGCTGTGCGCGGGACTGATTATGGCGGCGGTGCTCTGGCTGACTGCTGTATTGTTACTCCTGCAAGCCAGATTGATCGGACCGGGCTCGATCGTCTGAAATATGGCAATCTAGACCACAACGCACTTTTCAGACAGCACCCAACAGTGCAACGTCCTTATTTCTAGCCTTTATCCAGCTGGTGTCGGTGACCGGTTCCTAAGCCCCGGTTTAGCGGGCCGCCATCGTGCAATTCAATTGCAAAATCAACTTGTGGGCCGCTTGTTTGCCCCGGCAAGTAACGGCAGATGTTGGGCAGACGGACGATGATTCGTGAATCTGAATTCGCAAAGGGTTATTGAGGACAGCGGCAAATCCCCGGCTCCGAAGCGCGGAAGAGTGAATCGACAAAATTGTGGAGTTCTATTATAGCGGTCGCTTCTACCGTTGGAGGGCGAGCGCAATCTTAATTACGCGTCGTCATCACTGTTTGTACGATTCCCCTCGGATGCGCCATTGCCGTTAGGCACATTGGTTGTCGCCGCTCCACCTGTGGTGGAGTCCCCGTTGCCAGTGGTCAGCAATTTATCCAGCACCGGGGTATGCATGCGTTGCGTTTCCACGAAATCCACGCCGTCAACCGTGAGTGTGAACTGTGAGTTGTCCGCTCGAGTGATGTATCCCTTGTTTCGAAGATACCACGTCGTGAATTCCAAATAATCGCGCGGAAACCCCATGCAATTTTCGATTTCGAAAAGTGAAACTTCCGGCTTGTAAGGGTTGGTGCGGCGCCGAACATATAGCACTGCCAGCAACGCCAACCGCCGGTTCAACTCACCCTCCATCTTGTCCATAAAATCAACCTGCGTTGATAGGGGGACCGGGGAGGGTACATCGTTTTTGCGAGTGGCATCGTATTCGGCGCGGCGCTCTGGATTGGACAATACGTCATAGGCTTGCTTCAACAGGAAGAATTTTTGAGCACCGCCCGTGTCCGGGTTGTCCGGGTGAAGGCGGACCGCCAGAAATCGATAAACGCGGTGGATTGTATCGGGGTC
>CAVQNY010000049.1:0-79696 GCA_963714225.1 uncultured Acidobacteriaceae bacterium
GTGCAAGCAGCGTTTTAACGATGCGGTCAATGATCACATCGGCCTGGAGCCGGATGCGCCGTCGTGAGGAACAGGCGTAGAAATTGATATCCGCTGGCCGACTTGTCGTTAGTAATCCGGCCAACTTCCTCGAAGCCCGTTTGGGGCCAACTTCCGCGTGGCCGCCTATCCATCAGATCCTGTGAAACGCCTATAATGACACGCACACATTTATGGCTCTGCCCTCGGGCACCAAACTCGGCCCTTACGAAATTCTTTCCGCACTAGGAGCGGGCGGGATGGGCGAGGTTTACCGGGCGCGCGATCCGCGTTTGGGACGCGAAGTGGCGATCAAGGTTCTGCCTTCGGGCTCTGCGCCTGATTCTGAGCACCTACGCCGCTTCGAGCAGGAAGCGCGAGCCACCGCTGCGCTCAATCATCCAAATATTCTCGCAGTGTTCGACATTGGCAGCCAGGACAATTCCCCCTACATCGTTTCCGAATTGCTCGAAGGCGCGACCTTGCGATCGCGCCTGATCAGCGGCCCGCTGCCCGTGCGCAAAGCTGTCGACTATGCGCTGCAGATCGTTCGTGGACTCGCTGGGGCACACGATCACGGTATTTTCCATCGCGATCTGAAACCGGAAAACATTTTCATCACACGCGACGGCCACGTGAAGATTCTCGACTTCGGCCTGGCCAAGCTCACCATGCCTGAACCGGACGCGCCCGGCATGTCGACGCAGGCGACGCTCGATTCCGTCACCGGCCGCGGAGTGCTGCTGGGAACGCTCGGGTACATGTCTCCCGAGCAATGCCGCGGAGCCAACATCGACGCACGCTCCGACATCTTCAGTTTCGGTGCGGTGCTCTATGAAATGATCAGCGGCCAGCGCGCCTTTCGTGGCGACACGACGGCCGACACCATCAGCTCCATTCTGAAAGAAGAGCCTCACGATCTCTCCTCCGCAGGACGCGATGTGCCGCCCCTGCTGGAGCGCATCGTTCACCATTGCCTTGAAAAAGATCCGGCTGCGCGCTTTCAGTCTGCGTGCGACGTCGCCTTCGCGTTGGAGGCCCTGTCTTCGGTTTCATCGCTTACGACCGGCGTTCTGGCTACGCCCGCTCCTGCGATCGCTGCTCCCCCATCCCGAAAATCCTGGCTCGTTCCTTCGCTGCTGGGAGTCATCGCCGTCCTTCTTGCTGCCGTGGTGCTGCTTTTCATTCGGGTGAACGCCCCGTCTCCCGAGCCGCCGAGTTATCGTCAGCTCACCTTCGCGCGGGAGTCCATCTCTTCTGCCCGCTTCGCCCCCGACCAGCAAACTATCATCTACAGCACGGCACGCATCGGGATGCAGACCGAGCTTTTTTCACTCGTCGCCGACAGTCACGCCCCTGTGGGCCTCGGGCTCAAAGATGTGGATGTCGAGTCCATTTCCTCCACCGGAGAAATGCTCCTGATCCTGCAGCGGCACTCTCTTGTTCGTGTTGCCAGAGTTGGCGTGCTGGCGCGGGCGCCATTGAACGGCGCTGCTCCCCGTCCCATGATGAACGATATCGTGGATGCCGACTGGGGTCCGGACAACCAGATCGCGGTCGCTCGCTATTTGGACGGACACTTTCGCGTCGAGTACCCCATTGGTCACGTTCTGTATGAGCCCACCACCGGCTATGTAAGCAATGTGCGCGTCTCGCCCAAAGGAGACTGGGTGGCATTCGCCGAGCATCCCACGCTCGGAGATGACGCGGGTTATGTGGCGATGGTGGATTCTTCCGGTCACAAGCGTATTCTGTCCCCACAGCAGTCGGCCCTTGAAGGCATGAATTGGGCTCCCTCTGGCAAGGAGGTCTGGTTCACCAGCGCGGTGGTGAACACCGAATTTCAGCTAAGGGCAGCCGATCTTTCGGGCCATACGCGCGTGGTCGACCGGATTCCGGGCCTCCCAGCCCTCTACGATATTGCCCACGACGGGCGCGTTCTTCTTGGGCAAGGGACGCTTCGCCTCCTCACCTACGCCCGGGGACCCGGTCAGGCCCAGGAACGCGATGTGACCATTCAAAATTGGAATGAGAGTTCGGCCATTTCACCCGATGGCCGACAAATCCTGCTGAATGACGAGGGGGTTGGCAGCGGGCCCGATTACGACATTTATGTCGGCGCAACCGATGGCTCAGCGCCCGTGCGTGTTGGTGATGGCCACGGCTATGATTTCTCACCAGACATGAAGTGGGTTCTGTCGTCTTTTCCCTTACATGTTCCACGTCAGCTTTTTTTGATTCCCATTGGCATCGGGGAGACAAGGCAGATCACGCATGATTCGATTGACCGGGGCCGCGCCCGCTTTCTTCCGGATGGCAAGAACGTTGTATTTACCGGCACGGAACCGGGCCACAAGTCGCGCATCTACGTGCAAGGCATCGACTCCGGCACCGCACGTCCGATTTCTCCCGAGGGAGTGAGCGGATTTTTCCCCACTCCGGACGGAAAGTCCGTGTTCGGCGTTTCCGATTCCGTAGCGCTCTATCCCGTGGATGGTCAGGGAGCGCCGCGCCCGGTTCCCGGCATTCATCCCAACGAGTCAATCTTTTCTGTATCGCCTGACGGGCGCTCCGCGCTGGTTGGGTTGCTCCTTGGCGATTCGATGGATGTGATGCGCGTGGACCTATCCAGTGGCCGCCGCGAGTTGTTCAAAAAAATCGGGCCATTCGACCCTGCGGGCGTTTTCCTGGTCGATGCGGCATTGACTCCCGACGGCAAATACTATGCCTATTCCTGCTTCAACTCCCTGAGCCAACTGTATTTGGCGGAGGGATTGCACTGAGGCATCCGCAGGGGCCCATCAGCGCCCCGCCCAAACGAGCGCGACTGCACTAATCCTTTTGATGCGGCCTCCGATTGGTTGACGGGCAAACCGGATGTAAAGCCCAGGATGGACTCTCAACCACGGTGGCCGGAAGTCGGCTTGTGGGAAATTTCGCCGGATCGGTAACGATAAACGCGCTAGGGTACGAGATTGAGAATTGAATCATGCTATTTGCCACGGCGATTGGAGGCCGTTTCAATGGCAAAGAGCACGATAAAGCGTAAACGAGCGCCCAAGTCCGTCCTTAAGCTTCCTGATCTTGAGCAATCGAAGTCCGCCGTTCTGAACAGCTTGACTTCGCCAAGTTCTCAGCGGACCTACGATCATGCGATCAGAGAATTCATCGACTGGTACTGTTCGGAACCGAGGCTCGCCTTCAACAAGACCGTAGTCACCAGGTACCGGATCTCTCTCGAACAGCAGCACTATGCTTCTACCACCATTAACTTGCGGCTCGCGGCAGTCAGATGGCTGGCGATGAGGCAGCGGATTGCGGGCTCCTGAGCGCCGATCTGGCGGCAGGAATTCGCCGCGTGAAGGGTGCCAAACGGTTGGGTGTGCCGGTTGGCAATTGGCTTTCCGCAGAGCAGGGTATGCGCCTTCTGCGGACCGTAGACGTTGGCAGTCTTCGCGGAAAGCGAGACTACGCCACACTCGCGATTCTTTTGGGCTGCGGTCTGCGGCGCGCGGAATTGACGACATTGAAAGTTGAGGATATTCAGCAGAGGGATGAGCACTGGGTAATTGCTGATCTTGTCGGCAAGGGCGGCCATATACGTACCATTCCGGTTCCAGACTGGGTTAAAGCTGGCATCGATGCGTGGATGGCGGCCTCTGGAATTGCGGCTGGCATTCTGCTTCGGTCAATTAACAGAGCTGGCCGAGTATGGGGTGCCGGCTTCAGCCCCAAGGTCATTTGGGGCGTGGTGAAGAAGAAAGCAAAGATCTGTGAGATTCCAGCTCTAGCACCCCATGACCTCCGTCGGACGTGTGCCCGTCTCTGTCATCAGGCAGGCGGTGAGCTGGAGCAGATTCAATTCCTACTGGGACACGTCTCTGTGCAAACAACCGAGCGATACCTGGGATGTAAACAGCGCTTTCACAACGCGGTCAATGACCGGATCGGGCTCGAACCGGATCCAGCGGGATCTTCGTAGATTCCACCTCACTGGCCGACTTCCCGGTAGTGATCCGGCGCGCCGAGCTCAATGCAGCGTCCACGGTGTTCCTCGGTGTATCCTAGTCGCAGGGAAGGGGGGTATATGGCCAAAAATGAGCTTTATATCGAGCAGCGCGAAGAGGGAGATTTTGCGGTAAGAAAACCGGGTTCGGAAAGGGCCAGTGCAATACTTCCAACCCAAGCTAAAGCTATTGAGAGAGCTCGCGAGATGAACCCGAATGCAGCCGTTCACGTTGAGCGCGTCCGTGACACCAATGTCGGCGGCAGGGACAAATGGCGGAAACCCTAACGGCTGAATACGTCACCGCGCCATTTTAAAGAACCGAACCGTCCTGCTTCTCCACAGTGTCTCGGTTTGAATTTCCGCTTTTGGCAGTTCGCAAACTAGTCTTCGGCCGATGCCCTAACTACATTGTGTAACGGTTCTTGATCCGGGCTGCGGCCTTGTCGATCTCAGGGAAGAGTGTGCTTTCATTGATGCCAATGTTTTCGAGCGCCTTTCGGATAGTGCTCTTCTGATCCTTCGGAACAATGAATTGTTTTGGGTCAATCCGGGTTGGAAGATATATCTTGGGTTCATCTAGGCCGTAGAGGATGAAGGCACCGGATTGCGCCAGAATTCGCCTGTTGCTCATCTTGGGATGAACAAAATACGGCACAAACAAATCTATGGGGTTGATAATTGGCTGGAAATATGGTTTTTCAGACCGGATAAATTGATGGAGTCGTTGTATAACGTCGTACTTATTGAATTTCTTGATGTTACTAGCACTCGATATATCTCCCTTTAGATCCTTCCTCAATCGATTGATCTCGGTCTTCTCCTCGGATGTCATATTGGCCAAATTGGCAATGCAACTCACCGCATCGCTGTCAAACCATTTCTCGTGTTCCGGCTGAATTGCGAAAGCGGTCACCATGCCGTCACTCGGTATGCCACCAACAGGGCCAGGCTCAGTTGCAAAATAAAGCGCGACCAGTGCATTCAGCGAAACATCCAGCAATCGAGTGGGCAGTCCAAAATGCTGCATCCGGACGAGTTTATCAAACATGGTTTCGTCGGATGCAAACTCATGCGGCTGAACTGAGATCAGTTCCCGAACTGCCCTTTTCTCGTTCTTAAGAAGCTCTTTGAGATCAGGCCGGAATATACCCGCTACGTTTGGCCAAGAGGAGTCCTGCTGGCCGCGAAAGCATTTCAAGTAGTCAGAGCCGGACGAGTATCTCGCAAATTCTTCTATAAATTCGGTGAGAGTCCTTGGCGAGACAGATTTGGTCGTGCTTTTCTTAGCCATGCGACACCTGAGATGGTCCGATACAGTGAGGTGTGGTGTGCAGCTTTCTGAGTCGGTTTTCAATATTAGATGGCAAAAACAACGGCTGCAATGGGACGGGCGGGTCCAGGTCCTGGAGAGCCGATCTAATCACAGAAGATGGCTGCCCCCGGTCCTCGCTTTTTGCGAGCGCGGAGCGCGCAGCGTTGCAGACTTCCGCTTCCTCTCCTAGATCGGACCAGCTATCGTATGAAAGCGAATGCCACGAGCAATGGTGAGGTGTCTGCAGCATGTTGTATTGCAGCGCAGAAGTATTGAAGCGGTACTTGTCCCATAGTCGCTCCCAGATCAACACTTCCGCGTCGCCTCCGCTCAGGAATCGCGCGACTGCGGATTGCGCCGCATCCCCGGCCAGCGTCATATTCAAAATTACGCTTGAGTGATTCTTGCCCAGCTCTTTTTCGTTTTCCTCATCATCCGATAGTTCTAGCGGGGCCAGAAGACGCGCCTTGAAGAGTTGGTTTTGCGACCAGTTGATGCGCGAAAAACTCTGATCGAGCTTGACGAGAATCGGACCGAGATCGTCCGTCTTGCCATCCTCATCCTCCCCCAGGACGAGAATGCGATTGCCTTCCTCCACTCCTAAGAATGTCTTGTCCCGGTTGACCTTCACCCGCCGCCGCGCCTCTGCACTAAAGGTACTGGCGTCCTTGCAAAGCACGAAGGACTTACTGGCGCGACGGAAGACCAGCGGCGAGGACCACAGCTCACGGATGAAGATCCGCTTCTCCTGATCCATCTTCCTGTCATCCGGATAGTCTTCCGGCGGCCCCAGATAAAAGTGCTTTTCAAGGCCGCCCGTCGGCGTATCCTAATTATGTCAATTGGTATAATCGAGTTAAAAATGTTACTGTCCCCCAGCAAGTTCCATCGATTCTTATTGGAGTACGATGACGAACGATCAGGCGGTTTCGAGCCGCTGCGCCAGGTGCCGGGAGATCGGGTGGTAGTGCTTGGGCTTGTAAGCTCTAAACGATCGCAGCTCGAAAGCAAGGACGAGCTAAGAAAGCGGATCGACGCAGCTGCGGTCTACATTTCGACAGATCGGCTCGCCCTGAGCCCGCAGTGTGGGTTCGCTTCGACAATGGAAGGGAACCTTGTAACTGCCGCCGACCAGAAAGCGAAGCTGCGCTTGGTCGCGGAGACCGTGCAGGAGTTGTGGGGGAAAAAGTGTGTTACGGCATGAGTAGGAGCAACGGTCGCAGAGCCGCGTGAAAAGTGAGCGGCTTCGGAGACAGCCAAGCCATTGTGAGTTATTTTTGTGCCTCTCATGGCGTAACGAGTTCCTTTTTGGCTTCGAGTTCAAGATCGTCGAATCGACGCCATTTGTAGAATGCGATGGACACGATCCAGCTCAATGCAAACAGACCCACGATGAAATACCCGAGTGTGCCGAAATTGTCTTTGAGCTTGGCGACTGTTCTCCAGAACCATCCTTCGAAATGAAACTGTTCGCCCAGCAATCCGAGAGCCTCGATCCCCCCGACGATCAGCGCGACGACTACGGAGACGCAGGTGATCGTGATGTTGTAATAAAGCTTGCGTATGGGTTTCACGAATGCCCAACCGTAGGCGCCTAGCATAAGGATATTGTCCGTGGTATCGATGAGCGACATCCCCGCGGCAAAAAGCACGGGGAAAACCAGAATCGACCAAAACGACAGGCCCTTGGACGCTTCCGCCGCGGAAATACCCAACAGGCCAATCTCGGTGGCCGTATCAAAACCGAGTCCAAAAAGAAAGCCCAAGGGATACATATGCCAACTCCGGCTGATCATGCGGAACATCGGGCGGAACATACGCGCCAGGATCCCGCGACCGCCGAGAAGCATGTTGAAATCTTCGTCCACGTAGGGCTCACCGCGACGGACCCGTACAAAGGTTCGGTAGATTGATCGCAGAACGATTAGATTTACGATGGCGATCGCGAATAGAAAAAAAGCTGAAACCAAGGTGCCGATTACCCCCGCAACGTTCCGGAAAGCATCCATGCGATGCTGTAGGGTCAACGCCGCTCCCGCAATTGCCGCGGAGCCAAGGACGACAACTGTCGAGTGCCCCAGCGAGAACATGAAGCCAACTGCAACCGGGCGCTTCCCGTCCTGCATCAGCTTCCGGGTTACGTTGTCGATCGCCGCGATGTGATCCGCATCGACGGCGTGACGCAAGCCAAAGCTATATGCGAGAAGTGCCGTTCCCAAAAGCACCGGGTAACGGTGGAAAGCGACCCCCGCCCACAACCATGCACCGACATTGAACGCGAACAAGATCGCGTAGATGGCAACGATTCGGCTGCGGAGGTGATCGGCAGCATCGTTGAATAAGGTGGCGAGTTTGGGTCGCTCCGTCGATCTCACTTCGCAGAACCATTCATAGCGGTTTCGGATTCTAGCTGTAACTTGTTTGTCGGCATGATTTGGATAATAGGATGCACCAAAACCTCGTAAGCCCAGTTCTAGAAAGCGAATTTCACGGCGAGCTGGACCAGACGGGGGGCAGCATTGCTCACGACTTGTCCAAAATGGGGATCGTTCACTTCCCCGTCCACCGCAGCTGGGCCATAGAACTGCGCATGATTGAATGCGTTGAATGCCTCCAGCCGGAATTCAAACGATTTCGACTCGTTTACTTTCAACACTTTCGTGAGCGTCATGTCAAAATTATTGATTCCGGGGCCATAGAAAAACCTTCGCGGCACATTCCCCAACTGCCCGATGGCTTCCGTGGTGAACGCTCCCGCCGTGTTATTGAACTCGGGCCGTCCGTTCCTCGGATTGGTGTTGATCTCAAGCGGCGCCCCATGATATTCCGGCGTATCCAGCAGGTAGTTGTTCACGCCATTGCCCAGCGTCCCCAGCAGCGAGTTATCCGAGTCATCCAACAGAGTCACGGGCAGGCCGGTGCTGAAACGGGCGGTGCCAGCGATGCTCCATCCATCGGTCAGGCGATTCCTACGCCCGGAAAGTCGATCAAACGGCAGATCCACCTTGAAGCTACCTACAAAGTTGTGCCTCATATCCCAAGCAGAAATGGCTCGCGTCGCCGCGTGATTCAAGGGATTCAATTGTTCGCCCAGATTCGAACCTTGATCGATGGATTTGCTGTACGTGTATCCCAGCAGGAGATTCGACCGTCTCCCGACGTAGCGAAGATTGGTCTCCAGCGCGTTGTAAGTTGAATTCTCTATCGTCCGTTGCCAGGTATCCTCCTGGTAGTTGGAGCCTATGCCCTCTCGCACTCCGTGATACACCTGGCCGCTGACGCTGGTGATGACGGCATCCTCGCCAAACGGGCCGCAAGCGGGGCTGCCGGGCGCCACTTCACTGGGCTGACTCAGGCTGAGGCAAAGAGCCTGGTTGGCGGGGTTGTTCGACACGACCGCGAGAATGTGGTGTCCTTCATTCCCCACATAGCTCATGGTGAGTAGCGTACTGATCGTAATCTGCCGCTCGAATGAAAGCATGTAATTCTCGGTGTAGGGGACCGCATCGCGATAGTAAAAGGAAACGTCGGCGGAGATGGGGATTTGACTGGCAAAACTCTGCGTGTCCGGATTGCTGGCTGAGACGTTGTGTGGCGGAAACGTGAGTGGAAACGGATTCGTATTTTGGCCGCCGCCGGCGGCGTTGATGAAGGGCGTCGCAAACAGCGGCGGCTCGGGAGTGAGGTAGTTAAAACCAAATGGAGGGACGGCATACATGACTCCGGCCGACAGCCCTGGAAAAGCGGTATAGAAGATTCCATAGCTAGCCCGAATGCTGCTCCTGCCGCTGTCGCCAACAAGGTGCTTCAGAATTCCGTGGTCAAGTCTCGGCGCGTACGCAAGACCAATTCGCGGGGCGAAGTTGTCTGGCTTCGACGGCGAGATCGTACGGGGGATTCCCGGATCGCCGGGAACCACCAAGTCCTCCGGCAACCCCGGATAGAGGACCGATTGCCTTCCCGGAATGATCGTCTGCAGTTGATTGTACTTTTCCCAGAACGGCATGATGTAGTCCCAGCGCAGACCGACGTTGATGGTCAGATCGCTTCGCGCCCGCCAGCTGTCCTGCGCAAACAGTCCCGCATATCGGTTTCGCAGGAAGAAAGGCTGACCCGAGGATTGCGTGAAATTGCTGGGCACGCCGATCAGGAAATCGGCGAAAGCGGAGCCGGTTTCGGTACCATCGATGTTGAACGTTCCGTTGAACGTAGCATTCGGATGCTCGTTCACTTGATCGCAATGAAACTGGCCGCCAACTTTCAAGGTGTGCGTTCCTATCACCTTCGAAAATGTGTCACTCAAGTACAGCGTGTTGTTAATCTGGCTTTCATTGGTGATCGGAACGCCCATAACGAAGGAAGGAAAAACCATGTTTTCCACGCCTTCAAACTGCGGAGATTGGATCGTGAATCCCCCTGCCGTAGTGTTGTTCGAGAAGCCCTGCGCCACCTGGCTTATGCCGAGGCCGCCCTTGGGCTGCCCAATTACATTGGCACTACGGAGATAGCCCGCGTGGACCTCATTGACCGTGCCGCTGCCGAAAACTTTTGTGTCTCCGAGACTGACGAGTTGGGCGCGTCCGAACGTCAGTGCGTCAAAGCCGGGGATACTTGCTCCGCCTTGCTGCCCCGGATATGGATTGTCGAGGTTGTAATCGTCAAAGAAATAATATGCGGAAAGCTGGCCCCATCGGCCGACGTTGGCGTCGATTCGTCCGGAAGACTTATCATCGCGCACCCTTTGCCGATAAGCCGAACTAGAATATTGGTCGGTGCCAATATTGGGTGACGGAATGTATTGCAGCAGCGCGAGGGCCGGCGCCGACCATGCGTTCGTAGGAATCACCGCGTTCGGGAATACACAGGACGAACTCGTCGTGCAACCCGGCGTGTAGTAAGGTTCACCCGCGGAAACTGTATAACGCAGTCGTGTCGAGAGGATGCCCGCTAAATATGGACCGCTCACCGTCGTGGGAATGGTATTTCCATTGACATCTGTGGTTACGAATGACGCGGCCTGATCGGACAGATTGCCAGCCCGGTCTTGCCGGGACGGCACCGAGATATCTCCTGTTTCCACGCCTTCATTCGTTCGAGTCCGTTGATAATCCGCAAAGAAATAAACTTTGCCGTGCTTGACCGGACCACCAAGAGTGCCACCAAACTGATTCTGCCGAAACACTGGCCGCTTCGGATCGAAGTAGCCGCGGGCATCTAACGCCGTGTTACGCAAAAATTCGAATGCGTTGCCGTAGAAGGAATCGCTGCCCGACTTGGTGATGACGGTCACCATGCCGCCGTTATAGTTGCCATACTCCGGATCGAAGTTATTGGTCAGAACACGGAATTCATCGATTGAGTCCAGATTCGCCACGATGGAGGTTCCGCCATTCATGTGCTCCTGCACATCAATTCCATCTACCAGAAAGCCGTTCGACGACTCCCTTTGTCCGTCCATCGACAAGTTCCCCGGATTCAAGTCACCGGAGGGCGAAAGTCCTCCTGTCACTCCGGCCATGATTACCGAGTTCGGAAGTAAAGTGGAGACGGGGGCGACTCCGGGCTGGATCGGCAGAAGATCGGTATAGCTCCGCCCGTTCAACGGCAGCGCCGTCATCTGGGAGCCGGTTACGAGCTCGCCAAGATGAGTTGCCACAATATCGACTGGGACCTCGACCGAGGCCGCTTCGGCCATTACCGTGATGTTTTCAGAGCGCTGCCCAACGGTGAGTACCACGTCCAGCTTGAGCGCCGCATCGGTATCGACCGTAAGATTCGTTTTCTTTTGGGTTTTGAACCCTGTGGCTTCGATTGTCAGATCGTAGCGACCGACCGGAAGAGTCGGAAATGAATAGAATCCCTGTCCGTTCGAAACTGCTTTATATTCTGATTTCAGGGCAGTGTTGACTAATGTAATTGTCGCGCGAGAAACGACTGCGCCACTCTGATCCTTCAGGGTTCCTGAGAGGCTGCCGTTGGCTGCTGCCCATAAAGAGACGGGCGAGCCAACCAGAAGTAGGAAGCCCCAAATGCTGGGGAGCAGATGCAAAACGACAGCCTTGATGCTTGTCATATTACATTCCGCCCGTTCGTGCTATCAGGTATAACACGACTCTTGTAATCGTGCTACAGGCAATGGAATGATGGGTTTGGAATACATGTAGGACTTCCCCGACCTGTTTCTAGGGGTTTCCCTAGGGTGGCCATCAACGGTGAGGCGGGTGATGGTGCGAGAGGGTGTCTGGAGAGCTCATAACCAACCGGCCATGCTGCACGCCCTTGGTGCTGATGAGCCGATCCGCTAACGTTTGCACATCTCTCGACTTGCCGCGAAGCACGACCACTTCCAAACAACTCTCGTGGTCGAGATGGGCATGCAGCGTGGAAATGACGATTGCGTGACTCTCGTGCTGGAGATCGGTAAGCTTCTCCGGCAGCAGCCGCGTGTGATGATCGTAGATCAGGGTGACCGTACCCACGACAAACGCATTTGAGGGGATCACCGCGGACCCCACGAGTCGGTCGCGAATCAAATCGCGAAACGCCTCAGAGCGATTGTCATAGCCCTTTTCCGCGATGAACGAATCGAACCGATGTAGTAGTTCCGAATCGAGCGACACTCCGATACGGCTAAGGTCTCCCATGAAAGACTCTCCTCCCGTGGACAATTAGCGTAGCACACTGTCCATCGTCAGTAGCACTGCGGCACGAAATCCAGCGAGAAGGGAATCACTGCCGGAGCAATGATATCGGGGGTATCGGTGAACCGATGATTGTTGATAGCGAGGGCCCATACACCATTTGCTCTTTCGCCAAATCAACTTTTCCCCAGGAGTTGGTCTCCTTCAGCGTCGAACCCGTAAGCGCGCCGTCGCGTTCGTCGGCCACGGTGCTCCTTTTCGTAGGTGTTGGTGTGACAATCACAACCTATTCCAAGAGGGGCGCCCTTTTATAATGCGATTACATCAATTGGGGAGCGATGCTCATCACCGCACACCCATGTATAGCCTGATACACGTAGAGGATCTTTCGATCGCCACGAACCTCCTGCCAAAGGCGAAAAGATGAGCTTTGTTATCACTTACGAGGAGCGACTGGCCAGACTGGCCGCAACCAAGATAGCGCTACAGCAATCGGACGGTCAGACGTTCGAGCACCTAGTTCCGAGTGTCTACGAGTTGATTATGGCGGAAGGCTTAGGAAATGTCCGTTCGCAGGTATTTGATCTGATCATAGATTTTATCCACAGGGCCCTAGAGGAAGGAAGGGACGCTACGGAAATCAGGAAATCAGCCGTACTTTTTGCATGCGGTAGGCTGCGATGATAACGCCAGTTCGCTAGGTTCTGAATGTGGAAGGCGTACTCCGATCTACCACCCGCGGCCAATCAACCAAACGTGAACGCGAACGCCTGCACGCCCGGATCATGGAAGTCAATCTCGAATGTTCTATCTTCTACTGGCCCCTTTTGCCGGATCAACTGATAGAGGCGGTGCCCTTGGACTGTTCCCGCACCGTCGTTGTCGGTATCGACGCCGTGATCGTCGCCTGGGGCGGTGCCGTCCAGTTTCACGGTGAAGCGGACCGGCTTGCCATCCTTGTTGGTTCCCAGGACGAGGTGAAGATCGCGTGCATGAAAGCGAAAAATAATCTTTCCCGGAGCTGTCTGAAGCACTGCGCTTTCCTCACCGACCTTCCAACTCCCACCGAGAGCCCATTGATTGAGCGAAAGTCTGGGTTCCGGCGTATAAGCGCGCCTGGAATCTTTAGCGATCGCCTCGGTGGAAGCGAAGTGTTCTGACCGATGATATCCGACGTAGGTTTCTGGCGAACGGACATTCGCATTGTCGGGAGCGGCTTCCGCGCCGGCTCCCGCTACACTGATTGCGCCTGAGGAGGACAATTGCGCCCCGTTCTCTTTTAGAAGCTCCTGGATTACGCGCTCCGACTCACCGTACTCGCCCTCGCCGAAGTGGTGATGTCGAATCCGCCCCTTGCCGTCGATGAAGTAGTGCGCCGGCCAATACTCGTTGTTGAAGGCTTGCCAAATCTTGTAGTCGCTGTCGATGGCAACTGGATAATTGATCTTCAGGTCGCGCACTGCTTTCTCGACGTTGCTGCGTTCTCTCTCGAACGCGAATTCGGGTGTATGCACGCCGATGACGACCAGACCAGCATCCTTATACTTTGCTGCCCAACCTTCCACGTAGGGCAATGCCCGCAGGCAATTGATGCAGGAATAGGTCCAGAAGTCGATGAGCACGACCTTTCCCTTCAGGGATTGGCTGCTGAGCGGAGGCGAATTGAGCCAAGCAACGGCGCCGCTCAAATCCGGCAGGGGGCCTTCATCGTCAAGGGTGGGTTGAGCGTCGGTCGCGTTCGCCGCCAAAACCGACGACGGCTTCTCTGCATGCAATGCATCGATCAAATGCTCTTCCGCTTTCGAAGTGTTCACAAAGGAAAACTTGGTGAGTAGATTTGTGTCCCAGCCTAAAGCGATCGCAACCACTCCCATGATCACCGCAACGCCCAATCCACGACGGATCCACACCTCAAACGAAAGCGAACGTTTCAAAGCGGAAAAAACCTTGTTGCCTGCGAAAAGCGCAATTCCCAGGGAGGTCGCGGCACCTAGTGCGAAGGACAATAACAACAACGACGAGCGAGCACCTGGACCCTGAATTGCCGCTCCGGTCAAGATCAAGCCAAGAATCGGGCCTGCACAGGGAGCCCAAAGAAGGCCCGTCGAGATTCCCAGCACAAAGGACTTTCCTATCCCGGTCTCCGCAGACGGACTGCCCTGCAGTTTGCTCCCGGCGTTTACCAGCGGACGAGTCAACACCTCCGCCAAGGAGGGAAACAGAAGACTCACACCCAAAACGAGGAAGACGAGCATCGCCACGTAGCGGCCACCTTGATTCAGGCGTACTACCCAATGCCCACCGAACGCAGCTGCGATCGCTACAACGGAAAATGTCAGCGCCATTCCCACGAGTAAAGGCAAGCCGGAACGGCGGAAGGGCTGATCCGCACGCGCGAATACAAAGGGCAGCACGGGCAAGATGCACGGGCTCAAAATCGTCAGAACACCGCCAACAAAGGCCAGGAGATAGATCAGCATTGGCCCGTCCAGTCTAGGTTCGGGATTCTTCGGAACATATCAGATATTTGCCCGGAAATTGGATTCATTCGGAATCCAAAAGTTACAACGTCAGCCTTTTGTGGACACACTCAGGTCAAGGATCGGGGCCGCCGTGAAGTGGATCGTGGGAATCCAGTCTAGTGACCGAATTCGTCGTACCAAGCCTGCGAGCCACATGAACCTGATGGCTGTATTAGAATCGCTCGCGACAGTCCTCAGTCGATCTCCGGAGGCTTCAATGCGATCGCTCCGATTATATAGACCTCGGTTGTCTGCCGTTGTCGTGCTCGCCGCGATGTGCGTCGTCAGCGTAACGGGCTTGGCACAGAATCAGCCCAGTCCTGGGAGGAAAACCAAGAGCGGATCGTGCTCGCACCATGACAGCGGATTGACGTTGCCCGGCGGCTTTTGCGCGACCGTGTTTGCAGACGGCATTGGTCACGCTCGCCACCTCGTGGTGGGGCCGACCGGAGTGGTTTACGTCAACACTTGGTCGGGGGACTACTACGACTTCGATAAGCCACATGATGGCGGATTTCTGGTGGCTCTGCAAGACAAGACTGGCGCAGGAAAAGCGGACGTGATTGAGCGCTTCGGCGAGACCGTCCAGACAGGCGGAGCCGGTGGCACAGGCATCGGCATGTATAAGGGGGCGATTTACGCGGAGATCAACGATCGAATCGTACGATATGCAATTCCCGCCGATTCGATCGTGCCCAAAGATGCACCCGAAACCATCGTCTCCAAATTGCCTCTCGGCGGTGATCATCCCATGCATCCCTTCATCATCAGTACCGACGGATCCATGTACGTCGATGTCGCCACCGCGACCAATTCCTGTCAGACGAAGAACCGGCAGCCCAAGATACCCGGCGACAATCCATGCACTGAGTTGGAGACACGTGGCGGCGTCTGGCGATATGACGCCAACAAAACGAACCAGATGTTTTCACCCGCAGAGCGCTATGCGACGGGGATACGCAATGCGGAAGGTTTTGCCTTCGATGCCACTGGTCGCTTGTTTGTTACACAACACGGGCGAGACCAGCTGCGTTCGAACTGGCCTGACCTCTATAAACCTGCGGAAGAAGCGACGCAGCCGGCTGAAGAATTGCTCCTCTTGAAGCAGGGCGGCGACTATGGCTGGCCCGAGTGCTACTATGACGGTGCGCAGAAAAAGCTCGTGCTTGCGCCGGAATACGGCGGTGACGGAGGTAAAGCCGTTGGTGTTTGCACGAACAAACTCGCCCCTGTTGCCGCATTTCCAGCCCATTGGGCACCGAACGGAATGGCGCGCTACTACGGAAAGAATTTTCCAAACCGCTACCGTGATGGTGTATTCATTGCCTTCCACGGTTCATGGAATCGGGCGCCATATGCGCAAGGCGGCTACAACGTAGTGTTTCAGCCGCTCGACGGCGATCGCGCGTCCGGCAACTGCGAGATCTTGGCCGATGGTTTCGCCGGGCCGGTAAAAACTCCGGAGGGAGCTGCACACCGCCCTTCTGGGCTCGCGGTCGGACCCGACGGTGCTCTTTACGTTTCTGACGACATTCGCGGACGGATTTATCGGATCGTCTACACCGGCGATCCCGCGGGCCGAGAACCGAAGGGCACTCCTTGCCCGAGCATTTCGGCCCCTGCTGGCAAAGTCGTTCCATCGTCCGCCCAGCCGCCGGAGAGTGACACTGAAAATCTTCCGGTTCCCGAAGGATCGACGGCAGATATGGTTGCGCTCGGTGCTCGCATTTACCACGGCCAGGTGGGAGGAGCGAGTTGCACCGGTTGCCATGGCGCAAATGGCACCGGTTCACCATTGGGTCCTGATCTAACGAAGAAAGAATGGCTGTGGAGCGACGGCAGTTTCGCCGGAATCTTGAACGTGATCACTAACGGCGTGCCGCAGCCCAAGCAATACCGCAGCCCGATGCCGCCCATGGGCGGAGCCCAACTCTCAGACACCCAGGCCTCCGCGGTGGCCGCGTATGTTTGGGGCCTCAGTCATCAGCCCCCGAAGTAGTCATTTCTGGCTCGAGTTGGCTCATGTTCTATTACGTTTTGCCGCCGTTTTGATTGCTAAGTTTGAATCTCGATAAACGAGGGGTTGACGTGCTACGAACCCGAATATACAACGTCTTTAGCGTGCTGCCTACGATCGCGGTGATGGCAGCTGTTTGTGTCAGTACAGCGCAAGTGAAATCGCCATCTCCGTCTAAATTTGTGCTCTCCAGTCCGGACGCGCAGCTCGCGGCCAAAGTTCCCGAAGTTTATACCGCGAACGTTTTCGGATGCAGTGGAGGGAACATGTCGCCCCCGCTGGGGTGGACCGGCGCGCCGGCTGGAACGAAGAGTTTTGTCGTGACGTTATTCGATCCCGACGAGCACGGCGATCCCTCGGGATGGTGGCACTGGATCGTTTATGACCTGCCGGCAACTGCCGACAAGCTACCCAAGGGAGCCGGCGCCGAGCACAGCTCCGTTCTGCCGCCCGGGACGATGCAGGGCCGCACGGATCTCGGAAACGACGCCTATCACGGACCCTGCCCGGACAAGGGAGATCCACCGCATCGCTACACCTTCACCGTGTATGCGTTGAGCGTCGAGAAACTTGACGTGCCGGCGGACTCCAGCGGTGCGATGGTGGTGTCGACCGCTAAAGAACATTTGCTGGGGAAGGCGGTCTTCATCGCGCACTACGGACGTTGAACGCACCGTCAACTAAATCCGGGCCGGCAAATTTCAATAATCACATGCGCAAATTTCGAGGCCACGCCGACGGTTCTCTACGAGGCGCGGGCCACGGATTCCGGCTGACCGATTTCCTTTCCCTTGGGTCGCTCATCTTGTTTTGCTTGCTGTAATCCCGTCATGGAGAAATCAGAAGAAGCGCTAGCCGCTGGTTTGTTGGACGCTCAGCTAAAGGCCCAGGCCATGTTCGCAGAGATCCAAGCGCAGAGCCTGATTCGCCCAGGAGTAAAGGAAAGCGAAATCAATGAGAACATCTATGCGCTCGCCGAAAGCATGTACGGGATCTCGCGCTATTGGCACAAACGCATCGTGCGCGCCGGGCGCAACACCCTGGCTCCTACGATGAGAATCCTCCAGATTTGACGGTCGGGGGAGGATGACATCGTCTTTCTCGATTTCGGTCCCGTGTTCGAAGACTGGGAAACCGACTTCGGGCGGACCTACGTTGTAGGAAACGATCCGCAGAAACGCAAGCTGTGCCGCGACATCGAAGAGGCGTTTGCTAAGAGCAAGCGGTATTTTCAAGAACACACTGAGATCACCGCGGCGGAGCTGTGTGCCTATGTTCAGCAATTGGCGAAGCAAGCTGGCTGGGAGTACGGCGGCACCATCGCGGGACACCTGATTGGCGTTTTCCCACATGAGAAAATCGCCGGGGACAAGATCACCCTCTATGTCCATCCCCAGAATCACAACCGGATGCGAACGAGGGATGCTTCAGGCCGACAGCGGCATTGGATACTAGAGATTCATTTCGTGGATCGAGCACAGCAGATCGGCGGATTCTATGAAGAGCTGCTGACAATTGGCTAAACTTTCTGGTTCTCTGGTTTGCGCAATGTCGCCGAATCCTCCTGTCGTGCGCGGTGTCGATCTTGATCCCCAGACCCGTTGCGCACATTACCGCGGACCCACGGACATCATCGCGATCAAGATGAAGTGCTGCGGGGTTTACTATGCGTGCAAGGATTGCCACTCTGCTCTGGCCGATCACAAGATCAAGGTTTGGCCAGAGAGCGAATGGAACCAGCAGGCGATACTTTGCGGAGCCTGCGGCACAGAGCTAACCATCCGCCAGTACATGCAGGGTGAATCTCGCTGCCCGGCTTGCCGTGAGCAGTTCAATCCTGGGTGTCGAAACCATTATCACTTCTATTTCGAAATGCGATCCTCATAAGCCCCAGATCCGATTCGCGCCAACCACCAAACCGCTCGCGCGCGAGTGAAGTGACCTCGCCCTGAATCCGAAAGTTTTCGGCGCCACATGGCCCCGTAGCTTCGTCTAGCAGGGAACTCACGTATTGCCCGTAAAGGGGGTGCGGTAGGAAACTCGTGGGTTGCACTGATTGTCCGTAGTTTGCCCGCGCCCAACGCAAGAAATGATCCGGTTTTTCGGGCAGAGCGCTCATGTTGCCGGCGGGAACGTTCAGCAAATGGCAGTCGTGTTTGGTGCCATAGGCTAGTCCGCGGCCAGGCAACGGTCCTTTCTCAAGAACCGCGACCGACAAGCTCGGAACGCGCCGCAACAAGTTGACCGCCAGCATGGTTCCGCTGAACCCGCCCCCGACCACAACGACGCTGTATGTGCGGTCTATCAAATCAATTCCTTGCTATCCCGGGGGGTCATAAGCACCGTCAGCTCAAGACCATCCCCGCGCTGCGGCGGTCGGGTCTTGTACATAGTCTACTTAATGAATCGACATTATACACATTGAACGGCGCTTAATCTTGCGGCCAAAGAGCAACCACGTTAACCCTCTACAAGGTTTTTATAATGAGATACTTACGTGCGGAGCCGACTCGTGAGTCACTCCTGGAAATATGCACTCGGTTGCACTTGCGATGCAGGGATTTTGCATCTCGTGTTAATCGTCAAGTGATTGAGGCCCGTTAGTTTAACCCTGCCCCCAACGGAGATAAGCGAGATGCTCTTCATAATCCTTACTGGACAGCCAAAGGACAGGCGAGGTTTTCGACGATCGTAACCTGCGACGGCGTACGTCGGGGCTTGACGCAGCCGCAGCGTCACTCGAGGCCACACCAATGCAGGTTGCGCTTGTCTGGCTTCTCCATCCGGCCTGGGATTCTTTGCGGCTTATTATCACGCGTCCGCGTCTAATTCTGGAGGCCGCCTCCTCCATTGGCGCAGGCCTATGTGCGCTCAAATCGAAAGCAGCACCGGGGAAACCGCAACCGACGGCCGCCGCGACCCAGCGTCTTTTCGCGGAGTGGAAAATGAGTGAATAATAGGTCTCGACTCGGTGGGAACTTGACTCAACAATCACAATTAGGCGCAGAGAAGTCTCTCTTGGCGCGGCACGAGGCCCTTTTTCGGCCTTCCCAACTTCTCGAGCGGCGACCGGACATCGCCGCTGCCGAGCGTCGAGTCGCCGAAGCCAATGACCAGATCGGCATTGCTCGCGCCGCCTATTACCCGACTGTCATATTGAGCGGGTCCGCTGGATTCGAAGGTGATTCCATCACCAACTGGTTTACTTGGCCGAGCCGCTTCTGGGCCGTCGGGCCGTCGATCGGGGAAACTCTCTTTGATGGAGGCCGCCGCCGTGCGACTTCGACCGCCGCACGCGCCAACTATGACGGCACCGTCGCCAACTATCGCGAGAGCACACTCACGGCGTTTCAGCAGGTCGAGGACAATCTGGCTGCCCTGCGGATTCTCAGCCAGGAAGCGCAGCAACAAAAGGAAGCCACGGCCTCCGCCGAAGAATCACTGCAGATCTTCACCAATCGCTACATCGGAGGAGTGGACCCTTATCTCCAAGTTCTCACGGCACAAACGATCGCCCTGCAAAATGAACGAAACGATGTCGACATCCTGAGGCGTCGCATGGATGCCAGCGTATTGCTAATCAAAGCTCTCGGAGGAGGATGGACTGTGTCCGAACTACCGAAAACAGCGGAACTACACTAGTCGTCACAGTCATCTGTTGGAGACACACAAAGGAGCACGATATGGATCTGAGACTCACTGGAAAGATTGCGCTGGTAACGGGATCGACGGCAGGCATCGGCTTTGCGATCGCCAAGTCACTTGCGATAGAAGGGGCGTATGTCTACGTGAACGGGCGAACGCAGAAACGCGTGGACGCAGCGACGGCAGCAATCCGATCGTATGCTGCAAAGACCAGGGTCGATGGCATCGTGGCGGACTTTTCTGGTCCAGCCGGCGCAGAGGCAGTGACTGCGAAATTGCCCGTGGTCGACGTGCTGGTAAACAACGTAGGGATTTTTGAACCGAAGCCATTTACAGAGATTCCTGACGAGGACTGGTATCGTTTGTTTGAGATCAACGTAATGAGCGGAGTGCGGCTCGCGCGACACTATCTCACCGGAATGGTAAAAAAGAACTGGGGCCGCATTCTCTTTATTTCCAGCGAATCGGCGGTGCAGATTCCCGCGGAAATGGTGCATTACGGGATGACAAAGACTGCACAGATTGCGGTGGCGCGCGGGATCGCGGAGTCGGTTGCTGGAACCGGCGTGACAGCCAATAGCATTCTTGCTGGCCCAACGGAGTCGGAAGGTGTGGCGGGGTTCGTCGAGGCCATGGCGAAGCACCAGAAGAAGTCGAAGGGAGAGATCGAGAAGGAATTCTTCGAGCACGTGCGGCCATCGTCTATGCTGAAGCGCTTTGCCACTGTGGATGAAGTTGCAGCCATGGCGACCTACGTAGCCAGCGAGCTTTCCTCAGCGACGACCGGAGCAGCCTTGCGAGTGGATGGCGGCGTTGTGAGAGCGATTCTATGAGTACCAACCTAATGAAAGCGTTGCGTTTTGCTGAGTTTGGACCGCCGTCGGTCTTGCGCATCGAAGAGCTTCCGATTCCGAAGCCGGGCGATGGGGAAGCACTCGTTCGCGTGAAGGCGGCAGCGATCAATCCCAGCGACATTGGAGACGTCGCTGGGCGCTTCAAGAAAACAACTCTGCCACGAACCCCCGGCCGTGACTTTGCCGGCGTTGTTGTCAAGGGGACGCAGCACGAAGGCGAAGAGGTCTGGGGTAGTGCCCCGAATCTCGGTATTGTTCGTGATGGATCTCACGCGGAGTATGTCGTTGTCCCAGTGGAGACGCTGTCGGTCAAACCAAAGTCGCTGAGTATGGCGCAAGCGGCGGCGATCGGGATTCCCTACATTACGGCGTGGGCATCTGTAGTGAATGCAGCTCAAATCCAGGATGGTGAAACCATTCTGATCGTTGGCGCCGCGGGCGCTGTGGGACAAGCAGCCACGCAGATTGCGAATTGGAAGCAGGCGCGTGTGATTGGCGCAGATATTACTTCCGATCCTATTCCCGGTACCGAGTCGGTCGTCAATACCAAGAGCGAAGACTTTCGTGAGAGAGTTTTGAAACTGACAGCGGGAAAAGGCGTTGATGCTGTTTTCGACACCGTGGGCGGCCCGATGTTCGAGCCGGCGTTGCGATCACTCGGGTTTGGGGGGCGACAAGTGGCTATCTCAAGCAGTGGAGGTCCGCGCGTCAGTTTCAATCTCGTCGACTTTTATCACAACTTCTCCCGGCTGCTTGGAGTCGACAGCTATGGACTGACGCCGCAACAGGTAGGGGAGATCGCCGGCAAGCTCCGTCCTGGCTTTGAAACGGGGGTTTTGAAACCGCCGGCGATTGAGATCGTCCCGTTTGAGAAAGCTGTGGACGTATACAACCGCATGGCTGCTGGACAGACGAAAGCGAAGCAGGTGCTCAGTTTCGACTGATGGAATGAACAATAAGGAATCTTCACTGAAGACAATCACTGTGGCGGCTAAGGAGATATGGAAATGAAAGCACTGCTCATCTCATTCGTGGTCAGCCTGCTTGTGGCTGTTGCGTATGGGGTCATTTCGGGTAAAGAGTCCCTCCGCCCCCTATCATTGCTCTAGTTGGACTGTTGGGGATGGTGTTAGGCGAGCAAACTGGAGGATGGCTTCTTGCAAAGAAGATCCAAGCGACAAACGTGGCCTCAGCTTACGTTCTCACTGAACCCAAAGATCAGCCGCAAGGCCCTCACCTGCAATCCGTAATTTCAGCCGTGCATCGTAGGGCTCGCCAATGTGGAGTCGGTTTTGGCACCGGCTTTGAATCTGCGGTCGGTGCTTGGGCGCTGCTCGCCTTCGGCGCGGCCGCCGGTGTTATCTGAGCAGATAGCGGGACGGTAGCGAGAAGGAGCAACGACGCAAGATGAAGGTGGATCGTCATATCGCCTCCGCTTAGTGAATGTCGAATACTACTCGCATTGACCTGTCCCTCGCCCCCGCCTAACATGTTTAGCCGTGACCACGCCTTCCCAACCTGTAGGGCAGACTGTTTCCCATTACCGCATCCTCAGCAGGATCGGAGGCGGGGGCATGGGCGTGGTGTACGAAGCGGAAGACCTGAAGCTCGGCCGCCACGTCGCCCTCAAGTTTTTGCCCGACGAAGTATCCAAAGACCCGCAAGCCCTCGCCCGCTTTCAGCGCGAGGCCAAGGCCGCCTCGGCACTGAATCATCCGAACATCTGCACGTTAACCGGCCAAAGTTCCCTCATTTTTCTTCCGTATTAATCTTCTGCAGTTGTGAACCAACAGTGAGGAGGCGTTTGTCGAGGCGGTGCAGTTGGCGACGAGTAGTCTCATTGCTGAGCTGACGGCGATACATTTCCAGAAGATGACGCGTTGCCTCCAACGCTTGACAAACGCCGGGGAGGCTAGCACTCGGGATATCTTTGGGGAGTGAGAGCGTAGGCACACGATGGGGATGGGCTGCATTGTGACGGGCCTGATGGAATTCGCGCTGCAAATCCAGCTGCGTGACTAGCACATAGCGCAAGGTCATGCGAATGTCTTTGTGCCCGAGCAGCTTCATGAGACTTGGAAGGCTAATCCCGAGCCGGAGCATCTCAGTCGCGAAAGTGTGCCTCAGCCGATGTGGCGTCACATGGGTAGGGCAACCCGCGCGCCTCGCCGCCTGGGCTAGCGCCGATTCGAGAGGCTTCGACAGAGCATGACGTAAACAACCACGACGTGGCAGCAGGAAGCTTTGCGAGTTGGCGAATCGTGCGGCTGGGGTCGAAGTGCGCAACTGGAGGATCCGCTCTACGATCCGCCGCACCGCGGTATCGGCCGGAAGCAAACGTTCCGTGTGCAGTTTGCCGAGTGGGACATGGAGTGCCCACTGTTCGGTTCCCAGCTGTCGCAAGCAGTCCAGGGGCAGGCGGATGCATTCACCGAGGCGGATTCCCGTAGCCCGGATGAGCAGGAGTGCATTGGCGTAGAGATCATCCGTACGCAGCAGTTCCTGCCGCAAGAGTTGATCCTCCGGCGGGGAAAGAGGTCTGGGAAGATAGAAAGGTTCTGGAGGGAAGTCTTCTCGACGAATGAGATTGGGCTGCAAGCGGTGGCCGTTGGCGAGTAGATTGTCCAGCAAGCGGCGGAGATGAAGCAGGCGACCGATACGGGTTTTGTTGCTCAGCCGCGGTTCTCGTTCGCTCAACGAGCGGAAGTAGCCGAGCAGATGAGGATCGCGGCGCAGTTGGGAGGGCGAGCGAAGCTGCGGGAAAGCGCCATGCAGATATGTCAGGAAACAGCGCGCGGTACATCGATACTGATCTATGGTGCTGGGCTGAAGCGTGAGGGCGAGCGTCTGGATTTCCTTTTCGAACAACGGTTCCAGATTGATTAAGCTCCGAGTCATGACAGGTGGGAAGAGTCCAACGCCTTTCGCTTCTCAATGGCACGGGCGTATTCGCGCCAAACATCCTGCGGGGCGAGCTCGACGTACAGCATGGTGGTCTGGATTTGGGAATGGCCCATCAGCTTTTGCAGGGCAGGTAAAGACATTCCAGCCCGCACCATGTCAGTTGCGCAGGTATGCCTCAGCCGGTGTGGATTGGCATGAGAGATTCGACTCCTCACGCGATGGTGGCGGAACAGCGAGCGGAGCCCGGCCGCAGTTATCGGCCGCCCGCGTTGTAGGCCTTTCAGACAGACGAACAAGGCGGGCGTGTTAGTCAGTGGACGTTCCACGCTCAGATAGTGTCTCAGGACTTCGAGGATATCCGGGGGTAAAGGCAGGAGGCGCTGCTTGTTGCCTTTGCCGCGGACGCGCATCTGGCCATCGGCGAGTTGTACGTCTTCCAGTTCCAGGGCCAAGACTTCACGGGAGCGCAAGCCGTCGAGGAGCATGAGCCCGACCAGCGCGAGATCCCGGAAGGTGCGGAAGCTTTGCCAGAACTTGGCGACTTCTTCCGCCGTGAGCGGTACGATGACCCGCCGATCTTGTTTGAGGCGCAATCCGTGGGCGATGGCTGGGGGGGGCGGCCGTAACCGAGCGGGGATCGTTTGGTGTAGCGGCGCTGAAAATGTACTTTGCCGGAGGGAATCTCTTGCCCGGTGTGAAAACGATAGCAGCAGCGCACTGTGCCCAGGCGATGATTCACGGTCTGGGGAGTGGGTTTAGGATCGCGATCGAGTTGATCACGGACATACTCCGCGAGGGTGGACTCAGTGATCTTGGCAAGGGGCAGATGTCGCGGTTCGAACCAGCGGGCGAAATCGAGAAGATCGTAGGCGTAGATGCGAAGCGAATGGGGAGAAAGTTGGCGGAGGCACTGACCATCCAGGAAAGCATTCACCCACGGGAGCTCTCCTCCCTGGTTGTCACGCACGCGATAGGCTGAGGCGCTGGCCGACACGGCAGGCTGATAGACGAGGGAGAGCTTCATATACGGCCCCGCCCGCAGCGTTCCAG
The DNA here is from genome assembly GCA_963714225.1 of uncultured Acidobacteriaceae bacterium. GTDB lineage: Bacteria > Acidobacteriota > Terriglobia > Terriglobales > Acidobacteriaceae > Sulfotelmatobacter. Next base: position 24,973 of record CAVQNY010000049.1, read on the forward strand.
CAACTGCTTGATGCTCTCCAGATCCGAAGCCGCCTCGCGCAATCCGGTTCTGCGGACACGCGGAGGAGAGGAACTCGAAGGCAAAACTTGGTGGGGAGAAGAGGGACGTCCGTTCCTGGGAGAGCTGACCGGCAGGTCCAGCACTTGGTAAATTCCGCCTTCATAAGCAATCAGGTCCCGCATGATTAGCTCCTGGCGAGCCCCTTCCAGTTCATGCGGGAAACGAATGTCGAGCAATTCCGCCAAACGCGCGTCGGAGTAAAAGCTGACTCCGTCTTGATTGGAGACGTCCACCAGCACGAAATAGAGCAACTTTTCCAGGCGTGTTAAGCCGTGATCAAATCCCTCGCGCAGGAAGCGGTGATCAATCCAGCTGAAGGACCCGCGAATTTGGCGTCGGCGATCAGGTCGGGGCGGTTGGGGGCGAGATTTAGGCATTTTCATCCCCTCGGCAGGCTCAAAGTAGGGGCAGAGGGGTGGGTAAAGCCATCGAATCTTGTGGGACTTACACCCGTACTTTCCGATAAGCCTAAGGAGAAGAAAGGCTTACAACGATATCGGGGCTTGTGGGACTTACATCGATACCGGCTTGGAAGTCTTTTCGCACCTGAAGCTTAAGCGCGGATCAGAACTTGTGGGACTTACAGGCGCTTGTCTCCGTTGCTGGCGCCAATTTCGAACGAAAACTGCGTTGCGCCGTAAGTAGTCGGGATGCTGCTCGCGGTAGCGACGCTTTTCCTCGGCACGCGTTCCGTACTTTTCTCTTTGAAGTGCATAGGTACCGCGAAAGTAATCGGGGTGCTTGTTCCGCCATTTCTGATTGAACCTGCGCTTCTGCTCCCGGCGGCATTCGGGTCGACCACAGGTCTTTTGCCGCTCCTTGAGCCGCGGATGGGGACGAAACCAGCGACGACAGAAAGGACACCTCCTTCTTGGGAGCATACGTTTCTCCTCCAGCGAACAGCTTGTGGAGAAACAATCCGAACATGCCGCCGGAAGAAGAGAGAAAAAGTAAAAGAGAAAAGCCCTATTGAAACTGAGCAAGAAGGAAGGAAGAAAATCAGGGCGGAAGAACAAGCGATATCTAAAGGTCTTCTGCCGCTCCTTGAGCCGCGGATGGGGATGAAACCAGCGACGACAGAAAGGACACCTCCCTCTTGGGAGCATACGTTTCTCCTCCAGCGAACAGCTTGCGGAGAAACAATCCGAACATGCGCCGGAAGAAGAGAGAAAAAGTAAAAGAGAAAAGCCCTATTGAAACTAAGCAAGAAGGAAGGAAGAAAATCGGGGCGGAAGAACAAGCGATATCTAAAGGTCTTTTGCCGCTCCTTGAGCCGCGGATGGGGATGAAACCAGCGACGACAAAGGACACCTCCCTCTTGGGAGCATACGTTTCTCCTCCAGCGAACAGCTTGTGGAGAAACAATCCGAACATGCGCCGGAAGAAGAGAGAAAAAGTAAAAGAGAAAAGCCCTATTGAAACTGAGCAAGAAGGAAGGAAGAAAATCAGGGCGGAAGAACAAGCGATATCTAAAGGTCTTCTGCCGCTCCTTGAGCCGCGGATGGGGATGAAACCAACGACGACAGAAAGGACACCTCCTTCTTGGGAGCATACGTTTCTCCTCCAGCGAACAGCTTGTGGAGAAACAATCCGAACATGCGCCGGAAGAAGAGAGAAAAAGTAAAAGAGAAAAGCCCTATTTGAAACTGAGCAAGAAGGAAGGAAGAAAATCAGGGCGGAAGAACAAGCGATATCTAAGTATTTTGGCCGGTTAATTGCACGATCCACGAAATCGACGAGTCCGAGCGGCGAACCTTCATCGCCATGGAACTGCTGGAGGGGCAGACGCTCCGGCACAGGATCGGTGGCAAGCCGCTGGAGATCGAGGCGGTGCTCGATCTAGGTATCCAGATCGCTGATGCTCTCGATGCGGCACATTCGAAGGGAATCGTACACCGGGAATCAAGCCTGCGAACATCTTCGTCACGAATCGCGGTCAGGCGAAGATTCTCGACTTCGGGCTGGCGAAAGTCACACTGAAGCCGGAAAGCGCTGCCATGAGCGCCCCGACCATCGAATCTGAGGAACATCTGACGAGTCGGGGCAGCGCGCTGGGGACAGTCGCCTATATGTCGCCGGAACAGGTTCGAGGCAAGGAACTCGATGCTCGCACCGATCTGTTCTCGTTCGGTACGGTGCTGTACGAGATGTGTACCGGAACGTTGCCATTCAGAGGAGAAAGTTCGGGAACAATCTTCGATTGCATCCTGAACAAAGCCCCCGCTCCCCCGCTGCGGTTGAATCCAGACCTTCCACTGAGGCTGGAAGACATCATCCACCGTGCGCTAGAGAAAGATCGTGAACTTCGCTATCAGCACGCAACCGACATGCGCTCCGAGTTGTTGCGGCTCAAGAAGAAGCTCTGACTAAATTTATGGTAGCGCACTGGCCTGACGATCAACTCTTCAATGGTTTCATTACAGAGTTGATTACCTTCGCAAGAACCAACGGTCGGCGAGTGCGCGCTCTTGGCGAGATGGTTGCAATTCTGTGGGCACGAGGTGATACAGCGGCAACTGTTCGGCTCGAATATCTTTGGCAACAGCTGTGCCAAGCAGGACTTTTCGCTTTTCTGTGCCTATCCAAAGGCGGGATTTACTGACGACCCGTCGAACTCGCTAGCGAAAATCTGTGCCGCGCACTCTAGGATCATTGAATTCAGTGCACCTGGCGATTCCACTTTCGTCAGATCTCGCTGAGGAAACACTCCCGTTGGATACGATTTGACCTAAGGACGGTAATAATGGAGACAATCCCTCGTCATCAGTGCCTTATTTATGAAGGTTCGCCGTCGCGCCAGCTGCCCGCGCTGGCTGCCCTCGTGCGACAGAAGCTCGATGAAAACTTCCGCTGTCTTTACATGAATAGCCCCGTGATGGTAGCGGGCATCCGATGCTACTTGGCAGCCGCTGGCATCGATATCGCACACGAGCTCGAAAAAACCAGTTTAGTGTTGTCGTCAGCCCAACAGCACCTAATCAAAGGACGCTTTGATGTCGATCGAATGATGCAAACTCTCGAAGATGCCATGTAAAGCACTGAACGACGGCTACCAGGGTCTTTGGGCCACAGGTGACATGACTTGGGAGTTGGGTCCAGAAAAAGATTTCTCCAAGCTTCTGGAATATGAGTGGCGGCTAGAGGAATTCTTCCGCACACATCCCGCCTTGAGCGGCATCTGCCAGTACCATGCGGACACGCTACCTCGTGAAACGTTGCGCCAAGGTCTAGTCGCGCATCCTTCAATCTTTCTAAACGAAACTTTGTCGCGCATCAATCCGCACCACCTTCGCGCCGATTCGTACCGCGATCAGACGGCAATGAATCCGGAGCTAGAATCCATGATCAATCGCCTCTGCTGCTGCCAAGATAGGACCTGAGCCGCGATACGCATAAAGTTATTTACCACTCGGCTTCCACTGGTACCCAATGGCCGACGCCTCCGGGCTGGTGACAAGCTCCACCGTCGCTGAATTGCACTTCGACCCAAACGGTCGGCTCGTCCGCGCGCCCCGGACAACCGTGTTGATCTGTAAAAGCCGCGAGCATCCTCGCATCGATCAATCGCTGCAGATCGGCCCAGTCGCGTTTTGTGATCCGGTACCTGGTCTCGATGTCCGGATAGGCTTTCCGGTCCGACGAGGATCGCTGAGCCTAACGATCGACCCCGCCTCAATAGTGGTGTCATTCTCGTCGTAGTTACCGGTGCACCAGCCACGAGAGGTTCCAGTGCGTACACGCACGATCCGAACATTCGGTGCTTCGGTTCGGCTGCTGGGCGGCCTGTTGTGGCAAGATTAGTTCTATGATTGGCGACCAGCACCTGTAAGATTGGATGCCCATGAATGCGACCGGCCTTCTCATGGAAGGTCATAGCACTCAGAACCGGACCAGTGATCGCAGGTCGGGGCTCTCGGCAAGGATCGGTGGCTGAATCCTTCGTTATGCAGCTAATTCAGTCTTTGATTTCAACATCCTGACCGGTCGCTTTGCCCAGGGCGCGAAGGTAAGCGTCCATGGTGCGGGTCTGGCCAAGAACAAAACGCGACATGAACCGGAATACGGGATTGTATACTTCGCCGTCTTCGGTGATCCGAACGATTGTGACCACGTCGGTGGGTTGAAGCGAGTAGGTCCATGAGCCGGAGTAGGGCAGGTTTGCAGTGGCGATACGGCGCTTTAGTAGCCTGGAAGGTATGCTGTCCAGCACCTCATAGGTTATGGTTCGACCGTCACGTGCGGTTTCACGCATCAACTCTCGACCGCCAGGGTCGGGAACGGTTTCGCAATGGAGCACTTCAGGGCGCCAATTTTGCGGACCCGCAATCAGGTGAAAAAGCTGTTCAGGAGTCGCCCGGTAAGAAGCGCTGCGCGATACAACATGTCGTTTCGGCAGCAGCGAACCGATTGACACGACTGCAATGACCAGCAGGACAACGCCTGCGAGTATGGTTAAGAAAATTCTCACCCATCACCCCCCTCTACTTCTTTGGCGAAGCAGCACCTTCGCATAGTTCGCGATGTACTCGATGCCTCGCAATGCCTCCTCTAGTTCGCCCGCGGGCATTCGGCGAAACATCTCTCTAACCAGTTCTGGATCGAGAACTGTGTTCGCTTCCTTAACTCGCACTCCAGCCGGCGTCAAGGTCAAGCTAACTCGTCGCGCGTCCTTCGTGTCCCGGCTGCTTGCGATGTATCCACCGCGCGTCAATCGCGCCGCCGTGATGCTCATCGTTGACCGGCCCACGCCCAGATGCTCGGCCAGTTTCGACACGCTCGTGGGGTTTGTTGCATGCAAGTGATTCAGAACGCTGGCTTAATGTTCGGTTATGGCCTTTCCGGCTTCGTCCTCCCGCACATGTTGCCGATGGCAAGCGAGAAAGATGGCCGGATAGGCAGCCAAAAGACGTCTGATTCGTGAGTCCAACATACGTGCGAGAATGCAATAAACGGTTTGATTCGTCAAACAAAATGTTGCGATTTGACTCTCTCGGCTGTTTCGACAGCAAATCGCTGAACCATCGTTTCCAAATGCCCAATTCGAGCGTGCTCCATACCTGGGATCAGCGACTGCAGCATCATCCTCATGTTCACCGCGTGGTCACCGCGGGGCGGTCTCGCTCCGGACCACGCTCGCTGGATCTCGCCCCACCACTCTTTTTCTTCTTCCCGTCAAAGCCCTCAGCCGTGTGTTCCGCGGTAAGTTCTTCACCGCACTCGAGCCCCGTAGCGGACCGCTTCTCACTCACTCTGGCACTGCTCGGTTTGCGGTGGAACATGCATGTTGTCGAACGGCTTTACGCCTCTCAACTCTTCCTTCGCTCTCCGCCAGCACCCGCCATGAACCCACAACCGCAGCCTCGAATCATCCTCGTGCTCCACCAGGATTACAGTCTCATCTGCCCCAGAATGCTTTGCCAGCGTTCTCTCCGGTCCCGGCCAACCCTCTCCATGCCTACGACTTCGCGCTGCAACGGCCCCGCACGGCTCCCAACAGCAACTTTGCAAATCGTCAGCACCTGCTCAACCACATACCAAAGCCATAGGCTTCCGCGAAGGGCTGCTTCCTTCAAGTCGCTGAGTACCTGCTCGGCCATCGAGATCGTTATTCGGTCTGGTATTCCACGCAAGCCACCGAGAACGTGATCGACGCGATGATTGCCGCCATGCCCCCAGGAGATGAGACTGCGGGTCCCTCGAAAGCAGATCGTCGTGAATGGGCACAGCGTTTCCACGATGCGACTGCGGGAAGCGAGCGCCATCGTTGGCCCTGCGACTATGGAACTCATGCAATACCTGCACGCCGCCCACAACACAGTACAAGTCGTTCGCGGAGCGAACTCATCGGCAATGAATGCGCTGGTCATCACCTCGCACTACATTCCCTGGAAGGACTCTCGACTGCCGGCGAAAACTTTATCTCCGGCGATACCCGCGCACTCCGCATGAAAGTGGAATACGACCACACCGATCCCAGGCCTGATGAAGCGTTGAAATGCCACGTAGAAGCGGAGCGTGTAGGGTTTCGCGGCTTCGCGGCTATGGAATGATGCTCGCCGAAATCGGATTGCCACCCGGTTCCCAGGTAGACCGGGAATCGCTGTAGACGGCAAGAGAATCCGGCTCGATCCAAGGCTACGAACTTCAGCCCGATCGCGTCGTTTTTTACGTCTGGCCCGAGGCAGGCGGGTCCAAGTTCGAATTCCATTTCCGCCTGCGGTACGGCATGGACGCGATGACGGCACCATCCGTGCTTTACCACCGCTACAATCCCGAGGCGAACGCGACGATCGTTCCGGTACGTTTTGTTTCGCATTGATTTCCTAAGCATTCGACCAAAACACTTTGTAGGAAATGATGTCTGTCAGAAGATCGCAAAATCTCTGGCTCGCTCACCGATGACGGGCAACTCTTCGCTAATCTTGTAAGGTAAGGCTAGCCGACAAACCAGAAGTAAATGACGAGATGTCGGCCTAGCCGAAGTGCTTCCGGGCATCTATAGCACTCCACGTGACGACTGGTACAATCCGTCACGGAGCATATGATATGAAGCGATCGTTTGCATGCGTCTCAGCGCTATTTCTCTTCGCCATCACGTACTGTCTTCATGTGCTTGCGCAAGCCCCAGTCGTACAGCAAACAGTGATTGAGGTTCCGTTTGAGTTTATTCACGGGTCCGTTGTTGTCCAGGCGAGTCTGAACGGACATGGCCCGTTTTGGATGATGCTCGATACAGGAGCCGATCCTTCGATCGTAGAAATCGGAACTGCGAAGAAGGTTGGCCTGAAGATTGCCGCCAGCGGGCAGCAAGGATCGGGCGGGGGCACGGACGACAACCTCGCCTACGAAACCTCGTTACCGCTGGTACAGCTTGGCGGCTTGACTGCAAGCGATGTCGACGCGCTTGCCATGGACCTCTCCAAACTCAGCTCTGCATTGGGACGGCCCATCAGCGGCGTCCTGGGTTACAGTCTGCTCAAGACGCGCATCGTGCAGATCGACTATCCAAACCGCAAGGTGCGCTTTTATACGAGCGCGCCCTCTTGTACCGGAGCCGCGCGCCCCCATTCTCCGAGGTGCACGACACTTTCGTTTCGATACAAAGATGACATTCTGGCGTCAGGTGCGACCGTGGACGGTAAGCCGGTGACCACGAATGTCGATACCGGCTCGAATTCGAATTTCCAGCTTACCCCTGCCGCCGTGGATAAGCTGGGCTTGAGCGAGGACGTTGCCCGCGCGCATGCGAGCAGCTCGGTGGGGTTCAACGGTAATTTGAAAAATCGCGAAGGCAAGGTCCGCAACGTGACGGTGGGCACGATTTCGGTGAACGACCCTACCGTGGTATTTTTCGGCAAGGGAATGGGCATGGATAAGGAGCCCTGGGACCTGCGGATCGGAAATGCGTTCCTAAAGAATTTTGTGGTGACGCTGGATTACCCCCTTGGGCGGATTACGCTCTCCGCGCCGTGAAATCGGAGCGGGACAACTGATATAGGCCCTCAGCCCCTGTGGTCAAGAAGGGTTCTTACGCGGCATCCGCAAGTGGATGGTTCGATTGGGCGGTAAATTCGAGAATGTGCTGGTCAGTCGGGTACCTTTGGTCTTCCGCTCGCGTTTGCCGATTCAGAGCTTCTTACAATCGCGAAGCAGCCACGATGAAATTGTTTGGACAGATCGAATCTCTGTAAAACCTCGTCGCCCTTCTCCGCATCGTAATTTCCTGCAAGCTGCGCCCCCCGTCTTTAGGGTGATGTTCCATGACCCTCACCGCCCGGAAACCCGTGCTGATTGTGGATGACAGTGCGTTCATCCGTCAGGCACTCTGCGAATTGTTCAAGCGAGAGGCGGACCTTGAAGTGTGCGGAGAAGCCGAGAACGGAAAAGACGCTTAAGCTGATTATCGGAGGCGGCGAATGCATCGCCTAAGCTGGGTACTCTTCCTCATTTTTAGTGGTGCTTTCACTGGCGGACAGAGCGACACGAGCCCCGTAACGGACTTCCGAGCTGCGTCCCATCTCTTCGACTACGACGCGACGCAGTCGCTCGACGTTCACGACAAGATTATCGAAGAGTTCGACGGTGGCACTCTTCATGACCTAACATACACTAGCCCCAAGGGCGGTCCCGCTGCTGCATATCTTGTCGTGCCTAAGAGAAAGGGGCCCTCACTGTGCGCCATAGCTGTGGGGGAGCGATCCTTTCTGCCGTCGATAAGCGCATGAAAACTTCAGTACTGATGGCCGGAGAGGCCGAAATTGCCGACACCCTGCTGCGCAGCGATGATCCCGGCCTGATTGATTTCAGGAAAGCCAGCCGGCCGGTCAGCTAGAAAAATATTTGAACGTTACGGGCGATCTTGATGCGATCCATTTCGTCGGGCATGCGGCGCCCATCCCTTTGTTACTGCAATTCGCCAATTACGAGCAATATTTCGATAAGGCGTCCATGCAGCACTGCATCGCTGTTGCCAGTGAACCAAAGAAGATGCTCTACTACGACACGGGCCACGACCTGAACGATCCGCAAGCCTTGGAGGGCTGGTACGCGTGGTTGGTGAAGTACATCAATCTGCGCCGAGGGTGTGAATACAATAGTTGCTTTTGAGCGGCTCTCGTGTCGGACTCACAGGAATCAAATACCTCAAATGAGTACTGCAATTACTGGCGGGTTCGAACGCATGCGCATTCAACAGATTTTGTTGCTACCCCTTGTCCTAACCGTAGCTGTCTTAGCGCAGGACCAGAGGGTCCCTCCATTTGCCGAACGTCTCGCGGCGTTCGGCCTCCTCGCGCCGCAGGATGGCGGCGAGCGAATGATCGACCGTCGATGAACTTAAGAGGCAAATGGAAGCAGAAGACTTCGCGATCTGAATCCCGATTTGATCTTGTGGCAGCAGGAGCCGCAACGGCATGAACGTTCCGCTGATCTTCTCTTTCTGGTTCATGGTCGCGGCGTATGTCATCCATGTGATTGATGAATCCCTGCTGGGTGGCAGTTTTGTCGAGAAAGTCCGCCAACATTGGTGGCCAGAATACTCGTGGAGAAAGTTCTTTTGGTTTAACAGCAGCTACTTTGTCATGATGATCGCCAGCGTGGTTGCCCATGACCTCCGTGGCGGAAGCTGGCTCATTCTCCCACTCGCATGGGCGATAGAACGCTTGTGCAATGGTTTCTGGCATCTGTGGTGGACGATTCACTTTCGTGAATACTCGCCGGGTCTGGTGAGCAGCATTCTCATCTGGATGGACTCCTATTTCATCGTCCGCTACCGACCTGTCGGGGAAACCATCGAGCCACGAACTTTATGGGGCGCGGTCTTCATCGGATTGCTCGGCCGCCGCTTTTCTGGCTTTTTACATCCCGCTGGTGAAAGGCAGGACGATGCGAGCCAACGAATGAAATGCAGTTGGCATTTGAGAGAGCGCACCGCACAAAACGGAGCAGGCTCAGCGCTCGCGTCGAGGGCGCACCCGAGGCTGTTCTATCGGCTGGCGATGTTTTCTACGAGCCTCCAGGGTGTGTTCACCTGCCCTCGGGCAGTGCGAGTGCAGTCCGATCTGCCAGAGTTCTCGCCATCGCATGTAACCAAGAGGGAAAGGAGTTGGTGACACCCCCATGATGAATGAACGGGTTTTGCAAGTCGCACGAATCCTTCTCCGGTTCGCCCTAGGCGTCACGTTTCTAGTATCGGTAGCGGATCGGTTCGGAGCACTGGGCCCGAACGGGGCCAGAAATGTTTCCTGGGGAGACTGGAAGCACTTTGTGCAATATGTTGCAGTTCTCAACTGGTTTGTTCCAAAAGCGCTGATTCCGGCGCTCTCCGTGTTGGAAACAGCCATTGAAACAATACTGGGTGTCGCGCTGTTGTTCGGAATCTGGCAACGCGTCGTCGCCTGGTGTAGCGCTGGTTTGTTGCTTTCGTTTGCTTTAACCATGAGTGTCGCTCTTGGCGTCGTCGCGCCTTTGAGTTATTCAGTGTTCACAGCGTTCGGCGGAGCCTTCCTTCTGGGTGCAATTGCTGCCCCGGCGAGTAGAGGTCTTTCCGCCGCAGACTCGACGAGCTGAAAGGAAAATCTCCGGCACGACCCGTCAGTTGCCGTTCGCGCAGACATTTGAGCGACTTGTGCTGGACCCGATGCGGCTGAAGAGGTTGCTTTGATGGTTCTTCTCGGGTGACGGGCCACTCTTACCTAATCTTGTAGAGGAAGATTAGCGACAACCCGGGATTTGGCCGTGAATCGGCAATGGCGTGCTCAGTTTATGAAAAAGGTGCCATTGCCAGAGATCATCAAACCGGTAGTATAGAGCGATACCTGAGAGCGATAAGGGGAGGCCTCATGGAGAAGAATTTCATTGCACATGCATCGGTCGATATTGCTGCTGGCGGAAATAAGGTTTGGGATGCGTTGGTGAATCCGGAAACCATCAAGAAATATATGTTTGGGACGAATGTGGTTACGGATTGGCGCGAGGGAAGTCCGATAGCCTGGAAAGGCGAATGGCAGGGGAAACCTTACGAAGACAAAGGCGAGATTCGACGCATTGCGCCGCTGCAGAGCATTCAGTATACTCACTCAGCCCGATGTCGGGGCTCCCGGATAAGCCGGAAAACTACCATACAGTGAGCATTGAACTCTCAGCGGAAGGAGATTACACCCGTGTTTCGCTGAGCCAGGATCGGAATCCAACCGAGCAGGCGCGCCAACATTCCGAGAAAAACTGGAAAATAATGCTCGAATCCTTGAAGAAACTGCTGGAGAAGTGAAGTAACGCCGCGCTCGCGTACCCAGCAGCAAACGGCAGTATTCGCGGAGAACACCGGCCCGCCGATCTGATAACCATTCGCAACTCCTGATAGATCGCCCATTTCCTCAACTCAGGTTGGTGGAAGACTGACTCCCGAGTCACGAGCAAGAGGGAAATAACCCCAAGTTAAGGTTAGCCGACAAACCGCGAGTTGATCGCATTACTCAACTGGTTCAAACACTTGTCCAAGAGCGAGTCGCCCGCGAACCTGGTACACATCGTCGAGCACTTGCTCGATCTGCGTTTTCTATTTATGCCTCTCGATGGTTTAACTGGCGGACGAGGAAGACGCGCGGCATAAGGCATAAGAGCGCGAGGCAAGACTGGTGTCGAGTTCGCGCCACCTCCCGCGGCGACGCGCCATTCTGAGCCACTGTCGCCGCGGGCTGCGCTGGCGGGCCGGGATTGACAGTGCTGAAGTAAGGCAGACCGTCGGCCAAACTGAATAACAAGGGGCGCGGTGGCCAAGTGGCAGGGCAACGGTCTGCAAAACCTTTATCGGCGGTTCGATTCCGCCCCGCGCCTCCAAATATTAGTGAGAAGCCGCCGGATACGAGCACGAACGATCAAATACGCAAACTGCTGCAGCCGCGATCCTGGAATTTCATCCTTCGCACAAATGCCACTAAGACAGCCTCTCGCTACTTCACAACGATTGGTCACGACGAAACCAGCAGGCGCCATTGTCGGACTTTCTTGGTGACTCTAACTACCTCGATGACGGTTCGCCGATCGGCTTGCCTTTCCAGAAACGATTCCAGTTGTCGATTGAAGTGAAGCTGCGAGTGTGCATCCGGTCCAGGTAGAGAGTCCCGTGCAGATGATCGATTTCATGTTGCAAAATCCGGGCATACCATCCGGATGCTTCCACTGAGCGAGGCTCTCCTTGTTCGTCGAAGTGCTCCACGCGTATGGCCCGGGCGCGTGGAACGACCGCGGAAAATCCGGCGAGGCTGAGGCAGCCTTCGTAGAAAGACGCTTCGTCGTCCCCTGTCAAGGTGATCTGGGGATTGATGATCACGTGGAAGGGTACGGGCCGGCGATCTTTGTCCGCAACTTCCTGAGGCGGCAGATCCTTCAACGATTCTTCGCGATCCTCAATCACGGCAAGCTGCAGGGAAAGTCCGATTTGAGGTGCGGCTAACCCGACGCCCGGAGCGTCGCGCATGGTTTCTCTCATGTCATGGATCAGCCTTTGGATCTCGTCACCCAATATTTCTTGGCGGGTCAATGGACGAGCGGCCTGCCGCAAAACGGGCTCTCCTACTTGCACAATCTTTAGCCGCACATCGCCTCCACCCGGGCATGAGCGCTACGGGGAAAACCAACGGAACCGACGATCAAATGTAATAATAGCGAAACGCTACCGCCACAGCAGATCCGTGCCTCGCTGTGCTCGTGAGCCACGACTCCACATTGCCCGCCTTACATCTTACGCGTCGTCTTACTGGGGACCTATGTGCAGACTCGAAATGTCTTGCAGATACACGCCGGCGGTGTGCGCTCCGGGAGCGGAGTCGCGGGTGGAAGTGAACAGGAGTCAATGCCCGTCCGGCTCCTTAGACGGCGGGGCCATCGAAGTGACCGTCAACGACAGCAAGGATGTCCAGAATACGCAGGCAATCCGCTCTCATCTGACGCACATTGTGACAATGTTCCACAACGGAGAGTTCTCCGCTCCCATGTTCGTCCATGCAGCCTGATCAGCGGCTCACTGGGTTAGCCGCATGAGGTTCACACTGGAACTAAATACGGGACTCCGCAGCGCCTTCATTTAACATCCAGTGACTGAACAAATGTGTCGAACGGTGACCGTGAGGTTCCGATTTTTGCCTTTGCCCTTCGATCTTGACCCAATCTGTGGACTCGTTCAGCTTAATCAACAGCTCTGCCCAACCGTTGTCATTCATATTGGCCGCGCTGTGCTCTAGCAGTCTTGGAGAACAGGTCATTGTTTCGTGGTGGGGTAGATTGCGCGATGCCCGGAAACTACGCACCCCCGGCATGCGAATACACTAAACAGGCGGCCGCCCGATGGACAACATTTAGTGAACTGGCTTGACGCCAGCGGGCTGGGATTCCGCCAGTTCGTGAAGGCGATAGAACTGGTTGAGTGGCACTCGTCCCGCACCCACAGGGTAGGACTTCCTGATCGCCTCGGTCACGTACGCCTTCGCCAGGATTACAGCTTCGGCTAGCGGGTGGCCGAGTGCCAGGCTGGCGGCTAATGCGGAAGAGAAGGTACATGCTGCACCGTAGATATTCTCCGGCTTGATCCGGTCGCCAGCGAGGGTTCGCACATTCGAAGAACTGTCGGCGAACACGTCAACAGGTCTTTCCAAGTGCCCTCCGGTTACTACTACCGCCTGGGCTCCCATTTCGATTAACTTACGCGCGGCCAACTTCATGTCCTCGACGTTTTCAACGTTCATCCCGATGAGAGCGGCAGCCTCCGGCAGATTGGGCGTAATCACGGTGACTCGACTCAGCAGATGATCACGAACGAATTCGAGGCAGCCCGCATCCATCAGGTCGACACCTCCCGTCGCGCGTACGAGAGGATCGAGAACAACAGGCAGCAATGGATTTGCCTCCAGCACCTCGCGTACAGCCTCGGCATTTGCACGAGTAGCGAGCATACCTATTTTGATGGCTTGCACCTTGCTCTCCGCCATTACCGACCTCATACAGGCTCGCAAGATGTACACGTCAACCGGATGCACCTCGTTGAGACCACTGGGGCGCTGCTGCATGTCAATGGCTGAGATCGCGGCAACACCGTAGCATCCGTTGGCACCAAAAGTTTTTAGGTCCGCAATTACACCCGCTCCTCCTAAGGGATCGAAACCAGAGATGGTCATGATCACGGGCTCAGATGGGTTCATAAACTCAGTTCCCTCTCGCTCAATAGACGGATTGTACCAACCGCCGTCTTAGGAAGGAGGGAGAGTACGCGTTCTCGCTGGAGACGCGATAAAGCCAACGACTGTCCCACCATCACGAGATCAGTAACGATAAGTCCTTGTCGTTACTAATCCTCCCAGCTTCCTCGAAGCCGCCCGACGACCCGGAGAATCAGCCCATCATGCGACAATCTTCTGGAGAGCGACGCTGAATTGCTGTTTTCAAGTCGGCGTAGCACTATGGAGTACGATGCCAAGTACTTTGAAACATTTAGAGCCGCGGTGGCCTGCAATGCTTGCTCTGCTTGCCGTGGGCGGATTGCGCTTTTCTTTGCCCGAATCCCTGTCAGCGGGCCCCGACTGGTTGATCATCGTTGTTGTCGGAGTGCTTCTGATTCCCACAGCGTGGGCACGCCAGCGCGGTAAAGATAACCTCAATAAGTTTTTGGGCTATCTGCTGAGCTCCATTGTGACTGTCGACATGATCTGGTCGCTTGGACTGTTGGTCGCGGCTCTACCTGCGCATCGACAGTCTCCTAAGGAGCTATTGCGTTCAGCGGCCGCCTTATGGATCACGAATATCCTGGTCTTCGCCTCCTGGTACTGGAGGCTGGATGCAGGTGGCCCCCGAGAGCGTGAGTTGCGTGGCGTACATACCGACGGAGCATTCCTTTTTCCACAGATGAGTCTCGATCAGCAAGCCAAGCGCGAGATGGGAGAGCAATGCTGGAGTCCAGGTTTTGTGGATTACCTCTTTCTCGCCTTCAATACCAGTACCGCATTTTCACCAACGGACTGTCCCGTATTATCAGCATGGGCCAAAATCCTTATGATGGTTCAATCGCTCATTTCCCTGACAACGGTGGCTCTGTTGGCCGCTCGCGCAGTAAACATTCTTTAGAGCGCCAAAGCTGCGAGCCTTGAAGAAGCCTGCACAATTGAGCAAGCCGTGAGAGCCGCTGATTTGTAGTCTCGGAGTGCCCACCCCATGCCGCCCTGCTGTTGGCGCGCGAACTTGCTGGGGATGGTTTTGGCGGGATCTACGTTGATGCTAACGCCATTTCGCCAACCATGGCCCCTGCCCGAAGGCTTTCACCTTGCGGCGGCCGAGGTCTACCGGCGACTGGAAAGCTTCAAGAATCGCGCTACGCCCCCGTCGATGGCGGAAGTGAATCAGGCAATGCAGCGATCAGCGCCGGTCGAGCCCAACGAATGTCACGCCCGATGTAAATGATCGCGTTAAGGCCCAAACGCTGCGTGGATATATTTTGGGAGGTTTCGTGGCACCTTGTGCCGCTAAAATGCACCTTGGCTAAGGAAGCCAGGTCACTGAAGATAGTCCGCCAACCAGCGCTCCGATGCCCGACAAGTTCAAGGAGTCGTTCATGAAGTTAATTTTTAAATCATTCGCCGTGACACTTGCCATTTTGAGTTCCGTTTTCCTTGTTTCCGGGTTGGATGCCGAGGATAAGAGCGAACCGATCACCGTCGTCAGCCATGTGGACATCAAGCCCGATGCGTATATGCCGCAAGCCGAGGAAAACTCGTGGAGACTGTTTCGCGCCGAGACCGCGGCGACCAAACAAGATGCAGGTCTGATTTCCTATGTCGTTTTGCAGCAGATAGATGCTACCAACCATTTCACGATCGTCGAGACATGGCGCGATGCGAAAGCCTATGAGATGCATGTGGGGGCCAAGCACACGGTACAGTTCCGGGATGAGATCCAACCGTTTTTGGGCAGTCCGTTCGACTCCCGCATCCACCATCAGTTCCGCTAGAGATGAATGAGCCGAAAGCTCCATCCCGGTCTTAGAGATGGAAACCAGCAGTCAAAAACTCATTCCGGAGATAATGCTATGCCTCGATTCTTCACTGCAACGTTTCTGCTCCTGACAATCGCCGTTCTGCAGCCGGCGACTGCACAGAATGCCACGACAAGTCCTGCCCCCGAGCCCGCGTATGGGCCGGAGCTCGAAGGCTACGATTATCCCTACCCCGTGCATCAATTCGAGTTCTCCTCCCAGAAGCAGACAATGCACATGGCCTACATGGACGTGAAACCGAAGTCGTTCAACGGCCAGATCATCGTCTTGATGCACGGGAAGAACTTTTGTTCCGCGACATGGAAAACGTCCATCGATGTTCTCGAGGATGCTGGTTATCGCGTAATCGCGGTTGATCAGATCGGCTTCTGCAAGTCGACGAAGCCTCAGCTATACCAGTACACCTTCCAGCAGCTTGCGCGAAACACGCATGCTCTCCTCGAATCCCTGAGCATCCAGAAGGCGACTCTGGTCGCGCATTCTACAGGCGGCATGATCGCCATTCGTTATGCACTGATGTATCCCGCCTCGACCAATCAACTGGTTCTGGTTAATCCGATCGGACTCGAGGACTGGAAAGCCAAGGGCGTGCCTTCTATTTCTGTTGATCAGTGGTATGAACGGGAGTTACAGACGAACGCCGATAAGATACGGCAATATGAACAAAACACCTACTATGCCGCAACCTGGAGCGACTCCTACGAGCCATGGGTTCAAATGCTTGCCGGCATGTATCGTGGTCCCGGGAAGGATCTTGTCGCATGGAACTCGGCGCTTCTCTATGACATGATCTACACCCAACCGGTTTACTACGAGCTTGAACACATCGCAGTGCCGACGTTTCTCCTCATTGGAGATAAGGACAATACGGCAATCGGCAAAGATCTAGCGCCACCATCAGTGCGAGCACAACTGGGGCGCTATCCAGAGCTGGCGAAGCAAGCGGTAGCGAGAATTCCTGGTGCCAAGCTTGTGGAGTTTCCTGATATGGGGCATGCGCCGCAGATTCAGAACCCAGCGACCTTTCACACAGCACTGCTGAAAGCTCTTCGAGCGCTTTCGGCATGAAGCCAAATTCGACCGGAGGTTAACGCGGACTGCCTGGAACGTATCAAAAATCTCGTCCACAATCGCCCAACTATAAATCGGATGTCCGGACTTCCGAATAGACGTTGGTCGATCCCCACTTCAGGGAAGAGGACCCGTCCCCAGTCGTGAGCAGGTTGTGAACCCGCACGTATACCGGAGCGGCGTCCAGCGCGGCTAATTCGCCGAGTAGTTTCTTGCCGTTCGGAGCGTAAGTGTAATTGGGTTTCGTCGTAGCCGAAATAGTTCCAGACCGGCGACATCGGCCGGTCAGACTGATCGACCTGCACATGGATGCTCACTTCGGTGGTGTTTGCTGCGACCAGCACAATGGAATGATCAGAAAAAGGAGAACCACAGAGAAGGAAAGCAGCGCCCACCCGATACTGGAGTACCGATCGCGCATTCGAATAGGCTGTCTCAGTGACGAACTGTCGCCAGCGCACAGAGGGCCTAAACGCATACGTTCCCGACATTCCTCAGCGAGTAGAGAAACTGTAAACGCTGACCGTGTGATAGCGATGACCGGGTTGCAACTCCGTGGATGGAAAATCCGGATGATTCGGCGAGTCAGGAAAGTGCTGCGTTTCCAAACACAATCCCGAATGCAATTCATACGGCTTCCCGCCCTTGCCCCTGATCGAGCCATCCAGGAAGTTTCCGCTGTAGAGCTGGATCCCCGACTGGTCGGTCAGAACTTTCAGCACACGACCGCTGCCCGGATCGTAGAGTTCGGCAGCCTGCAGGGAGAAACGCAAAGGCGGTCAAAGACGAAGCATGACGGCCAAACCAGCGGAGCGATTGCAAAAGACGCTTGCGCGTGTGACGCGCGAGCACGGTCTCGATGGTAAAGCATCGCGCTCTGCTAAAACCTCGGGTGTGCCGTGAATCAGGAAAGTGAAACAGGTGGGAAATCCAGATGGTAGCAGTATTCGTGGACAAATGTGCTCAACATCATGAGAAAAATGGAAGCGGAGTGCCTCGCTCATCTGGCGAGGATCGCCGTGCATTTGGGAATGTAAAGCCACGAACATCAACACCCGACTCTTCGGGGATCACCGGCAATGTCCATGGGGGCGCCCATCTTCGGTGGACGGGATCTCATTCACAAGCATCGAACCTTTCTCCACCCGGGTTTCTGCGAGCTGCTGCGGTCTCTTTGTCATTCGCAGCGACCGCTTTGGGAATGGGACTTTCGTGGTCACAACCGTACGATGCGGACCTACCTCCGGTTTGCCCGTTAATCACGACTTATGAAACGATCGGGCCTATACTCTGTGTTCTGCTAATCAGGCGTTGGCGCCCAGTCTGCGGCACCCGGCGTTCTGATTTTTGAATCGGGGCCGGTGATACTGGACGCAAGAAAGGTTGGAGATATAACCATGATTGAATCTTCTGATCTGCGGATGGCGAGAATTCCACTCAACCAAGGAGCCGGCCATATGCCCGCCCTCGGCTTTGGCACTCTGATTCCTGACGCTGCCCTGACGAGAACTGCGACCAGAGACGCACTGGAAGCCGGATTTCGACACTTCGATTGCGCGGAACGATACCGGAACGAGCGGGAGGTAGGCGAAGCGTTACAGGCTGGACTTGCCGCTAATGGGATCGCGCGCCAAGACATGTTTGTTACCACGAAGTTGTGGAACTCCAACCATCGGCCCGAACGCGTCGAACCGGCTTTCAAGGCAAGTCTCGACAGACTCAGGTTTGAGTATCTGGATCTCTACCTCATTCACACTCCGTATGCATTTCAACCGGGCGATGAGCAGGACCCGCGGGATCAAAACGGCAATGTCCTCTACGACAACGGAGTGACTTTGCTCGATACCTGGAGAGCGATGGAAAGTCTGGTGGACCACGGCCGGTGCCGGGCCATCGGACTGTCGGACATCGGCTTGAACGAACTGTTGCCTATCTACGAATCTGCAAGAATCAAGCCAGCCGTGGTCCAGGTCGAATCACATCCGTATCTGCCGGAAACCGAGCTTCTGGAATTCTGCAAAGAAAAGGGCATTGTGTTTTTGGCTTTCGCTCCATTGGGTCACGGAATGAAGCCGGGGCTGCTCGAAGATCCAGTGATTTCGGCAATTGCCACACGAGTTGGGAAGACTCCGGCACAAGTGCTGCTGGCATGGGCGGTGCAGCGCGGCACGGCTTTGCTTACCACACCCAAAACCGCGGCTCGCGCGCGAGAGAATTTTGACATCTCTGCCCTACCAGAAGACGCGTTGAACGAAATCAATCGCATTCAGACCAGGCAGAGACTCAACGAAGTGGTGAAAACAGGCGTTCCTGGTTTCATCGCACAAGGTAGATGAATATGTGAGCCAAAAGAACTACTGGAGCAGTCGATGCTGAAGCAACCCATGGAAGACGAACAAATACGTGAAGCCCTTTATTGCAACGACCGACGGTAGGTGCTTGGCGTTATCCCTGTAATGCGCCGGAAGACGCGAGCCAGGTGATGCTGGTCGGCAAAGCCGGTCGATCTCGCGACCGCGGCCAGGGATGCACGGGAATCGCGGATCAAGGTTTGCGCTCTCTGCACCCGCCGGTCAAGCAGGAATTGATAGGGAGTCTTCCCGGCGCTTTCGCGGAAACTCCAAATGAAATGCGATGTGCTCAATCCAGCTTCGCTGGCCAACTCAACTAGTCGAAGGTCTCCTTCCAGGCGTGCCTCCATCAGCGCGATGCATCGACGCAGGGTAGAAGGCGCCATCCCTCCAACGGAGTTCGTAATAACCGGCGCATCTGGGGAATAACATCGAATAAGATGGCTCGCCAACGCCGCTGCTATGCCGTCCAGAAAGAAGGCACCGCTTTGAAAACCTTGGCGCTTTTCGTAAAGGAGAATCTCCATGAGATGGCGCATAGTCTGATCTTGAAGCCCTTGGCGCTCCTGCAGTTCAACTCGTGGCTGTCGGCTATCGTTCAGAGCTTGCTCCATGATTTCATTCCGTAACACCACGAGGGCGATGCTTGCGGGGTTTCGCATCTCCAAGCGTCGCGGTTGGTTGGATTCGCAAATCGACATGCTGCCAGCGCTCACGTTTATCGATAACAGGCCTCTTGACCTATGCCAGGTGGCAGAGTAATCGGAGAGGATCAAAGCAAGATACGCTTCACCTTCGTCGGAAAGCGTGGGCCGCGCCGTGATGGAAGCATTTGGAGTGACGCTTTCAAAGCGAAATGAATGGAGGGATATCACAATGAAACACCAGGCAATGGCAAGGGAAGTCAGAACAACACCAATAATTTTCACAGTCCTGCCGATCATCGCAATGATGCTCGGCATGGGAAAGGATCTTATGGCACAAACAAACACATCGGCAGTTGTGAAGAATATCATTCTCGTTCACGGCGGCTTCGTGGACGGATCCGGATGGCAAGGCGTCTATAAGGCGTTGAAGAAGAACGGATATGATGTGACCATCGTTCAGAATTCGACCACGTCTCTCGCCGAGGATGTCGCCACCACTAAGCGCGCGATCGCCGTGCAGGATGGCCCGGTCATTCTCGTCGGTCACTCGTAGGGTGGCGTTGTCATCACCGAAGCTGGCAACGATCCGAAGGTGGCGGGTCTGGTGTATATCGCCGCCTTTGCACCCGACAAGGGTGAGTCCGTATCCTCACTGATAAAAAATCCACCTCCTGGAGCGCCTGTACCGCCGATCCTGCCGCCCGTGGGCGGCTACCTGATGCACGACAAGGCGAAATTTCCTGCATCCTTCGGCGGTGACGTGAGCCCAGAAGAGGCCGCATTCATGGCCGACTCGCAAGTACCGTGGGGTGTGAACGCGCTGGGAGGTACGATCAGCGAACCGGCATGGAAGGCGAAACCCAGCTGGTACCTACTTACGACCGAGGATCTGATGATTCCGCCCGATGCGCAGCGGCTGATGTCGAAGCGCCCCGGTGCAACGGTGGTCGAAGTCAAAGGGAGCCACGCCATATACGTGTCGCCACCACAAGCGGTCGCTCACATCATCGAAGCGGCAGCAAGAGGCGCCTTGGCGGCGGAGAAAGAAAAAGACGCGACGAGCGCCGCTGCAGACTAGGCAATAACTACCACAACGGGATTCGACGAGGTGGGGTTTCGTACAGCCCTCGTCGAATCCGCCTAAAAACTTCCGGCAACAATTGAAAGTGTCTCTCGGACCGTCTCTTT
Source organism: uncultured Acidobacteriaceae bacterium (assembly GCA_963714225.1). Lineage (GTDB taxonomy): Bacteria > Acidobacteriota > Terriglobia > Terriglobales > Acidobacteriaceae > Sulfotelmatobacter. The sequence continues at coordinate 45,829 of CAVQNY010000049.1, forward strand.
CCCTTCTCAGCGCCGTTTGACCGTACGCTAACGCTTTTCAGACTGTGCGGTTTTCACCGATCTGCGAGCAGGGCGGCACACCAAGTCGCGGGGGGTGGTCTGTTTTGCCCTGACCAAGACTCGGAACTTTTGGGGCGAGGACGCCGAGCAAGCCCGCCGAAGAAGGTCCGTCCGATGATTCCCGGATCTCGATCTACCTCCGTCGGCGATTCAAGCTGCTTTTCGCCGCTCACCTCCCCAGCTGTGAGAGATCCGGGCTAAGACTCCGTTAGGCGATACCATGCCAGCCCGGTTCTTGCACCCAGCCACCGAAAAGGCTCATTCGGAACGTAATCCAGCTTGGCGTTGAGGAAGGGAAACTGTTTCCAGGGTTGCTCACAACCGGCCTCCAAATCGGCAATGATTCTTCCAAAGACCGAGGTCAGATTCACGCCATGTCCGCTGTAGCCGAGTGCATAGAAGATGTTCTTATTTCTTCCAGTGCAACCTACAGAGGGTGACTCGTCAAGAGACCAGTCAACTACTCCATCCCAACCTGCTTCGAACTTGACACCCGACAGGCTGGGGTAGATTCGCACCAGCTCACGCCGGAGTTGAGCAAAATGAGAAGCAGCACTGCTGGTATCTCCAACCCCGTCATTGAAAAAGTAGCTGGGACTGCCTCCGCCAATGTGGATACGATTGTCTTGGGTCAAGCCGAGATAGAAGACTTCGGTGCGGCTGTCATTGAACGGGACTCGCATGCGCCATCCGATCTCGGCCACTTGCTGCTTGCTGAAGGGCTGCGTGACTGCCACGTATTCGTGAACCGGCACAATCGAATTTCGGAAGAATCCCAGTCTTGAGGTGAAGGCGTTAGTCGCCAACACCAACGACTTTGCCTTGATCGAATGTCCGGTGCTCGCATGAAGAAGGTTCTCCTGACCTTCCTCGATACTGGCTACGGTTGTGTTTTCGTAAATCTCCACGCCGGCGTTCTCGGCGGCGGCCTTGAACACATGCACCAGTTTCATGGGATGGGTCTGCCCACCGCTGGGGTCGAAGAATGCTGCCTCGTAGACTTCGGTGCCGATGGCGTCAACCAGTCGCTGCTTATTCCAGAACTCAACCGGCATGCCGAGGGATCGCGCCTGCTGCACATAGGCCTTCGCCGCTTGGATGTCGTCGGAGGTACTCAGCACTTGTAGAACGCCATTTGTCTCCAACTCGCAGTCGATGCCGGTCGACGCGCTGAGCTTCGACAGCATCCGGATGTTCTCTGCCGTCAGGTCATAGATCTTCTTGTCGATCGCCGGCACGGAGCTGAAGTTCATATACCGGTCCTCGGTCATGGTCAACACCATGGCGCCGTTCCGTCCCGAGGCTCCGTTCCCACAGCCCTTCGCTTCCAGGACCACGACGCGCTTGTGCGGGGAGATGCTGCGAATGTAGTAGGCTGCAGAAAGTCCCGTGAACCCGCCCCCAACTACCGCGACATCTGCGGCGATGTCCGCTGTTAACGGCGGATTCTGCGGCAGCTGAGTTCTTGCCCAATAGCTGCGGTTGGGCGCAAACACCAAAGGCTCGCGCCAGATCCTGGGAGACATCTGGTTCAGGCTGACGGTACCGAGCAAGGCACCACCACCTGCAATAGCTGCCTGTTTTAGAAAGCGCCGGCGGCTTGAGAGCTCGTGCATGATGGATAGTGGAGAAATTCAGAGTAAGAGATCGCTCTATACTCGGCAAGCTAAATGAATTGATCAGCGCCAAACAGCATTCGCGGGCTGGAGGACGCCGGCAGTGCGGACGTAAAACAACGTGAGGCAGGTCGTCACGCGTCACGGGGTTAACTCCGGGTTGGTCAGCTACTCGGGAATGACCGTGCCGACGTACGAGGATCGGTGTGCTTTTTTGGCCCTCTGCATCGACCTCAGCCGCGAGCAAAATCCTGCCACCGAATTCTCTCTTCTTTGCGCATGACTGTAAGGGTACATCCCAAAAATATGCGCGCTACGAGTTATCTGAAACCTCAGAAACCATAGAAATGTGACTGGATTTTTCTATAGGTCGTATGGGCTAAGGTGCAAAAAAGGCAGAAGGGTATGCATAGGTTTTGGACTATGAGGTGCCCTTGATCAGGTGCTGTGACTTAAACCATTCGAAAGTGCGACGAATCGCATCGCGGACTGGAACCTCAGGCTCATAGCCGAGTTCGCGTGCCGCTTTCGAGCCATCGAGAAACTGTCCGGACGACATGACCGCAATTGCGGAAGAGCTCACCTTTGGAGCTGGACCATTCAGATACTTGTATCGCAGTGTTTGCAGGTTCGACACCAGTCTCGCGATCACGAGGGGAATCTCTTGAGGGTCCGGCTTCCCGGTCACATCTGCAATCATCGACATTAACTGCTGCATGGTAAGATTTTCACCGGTAAGCAGATACCGATCCCCAACAGCGCCATCCTCGCAAACTCGAACCAGCCCGCGTCCGGCGTCGCCGGCATGGATGACATTACGATTTCCTGCCATAACCAGGGAAAGTGCCGTTTGCCATCTCTAAAATGAAACGGCCAGTGCCGTTGCCAGGGTCGTATTCGCCGAAGGTCATCGATGGAATCCCGATCACGACAGGCAGCCCCTGCTGAACCCACGCATGAATGCGACGTTCCGCTGCAGGTCCTCCTTCGACCACTTGGCGTACACGTCAAAATTAGCTTTCGTGGCGTTCATCATCAGAATGTATTTCATGTCTCCTCCTTAATTGTGTTAGTTCCGCGCGTTTTCATAAAGTTCGTCAGACTCCGCACCCGACTCTCGACGTCGCGTTATGACCATTTGAGGGGATGGCTCGCGAGTTGCCGCACTTCGATCGGCATGTTCGTCGGTACCCCGCTGGGCCCCGGCACCGTCGAAAGCCGGGCGGCGATAGCGTAAGCTCGTTCGGGAGTCGCGACGTCAACGATCCAGTAGCCAAGTAGGAACTCCTTGGATTCAGGGAAGATACCGTCCGTGATGGGCATGTCATTTTTCCGCCCGAGCACGATTACGGCCTCTTCCGGCCCGGTCAGGCCCTGTTCGGCGACAAGCTCCCCCGATTCACGCAAGTCCTTGGCCAGACTCTTCAGGCCTGCCATGTGCGTCTCGATGTCCTTCTTGGTCCAGGCACGATAAGTATCGACACCTGCTTTTGTACCGGCCATCAGCAAAATGTACTTCATGTGTTTTCCTCCAGTTCCAGCGCGTAATTCGCGCTTTCAGAAGCTAGTCGGAGCAGACTACCGATTCTCTACATCCCGGCCGGTGATTTTTGAACAAAAAATCTAGCGCCTCTCACGTCGATTTCCCTTCTCCAGGACCGACATTCTTACAGAGATGCAAAGATGACGACCAATGCGGTAGTAACGGATGTCAGCCACGACTGGGCAACCGCCTGCGACGTGCAAGAGCGCTTTATGCAATTCCCGGGCCTGCCCATAGACGGTCTGAGTTATAGCGCGCGCTGCCGGCAAGTTCGTGCTCTAGGCGGTGATTGCTATGATTTCCTGCCGCTCTCGCACAATCGTCTAGCCCTGGCCGTCGGGGACGCCTCTGGTAAGAGCCTCGCCGCCGCGCTCATGATATCGAGTGTCCAGTCCTCGCTTCGTACCGCCGCTTCCTTTGCGGGAAACGACACAGGCGCCGTTCTTCGTGCGGTAAATTCTCAGGTACACGCATCGTCTCTGGCAAACCGGTACGCCACATTATTCTATGGCGTTTTCGACGGAACCACGCGCACACTGCGCTACGTGAATGCAGGCCACAATCCACCCATAGTCATTCGGCAGGATCGCTCAGTGATTTGGCTTCAAACCGGCGGCGTGCCGGTGGGCATCTTCCCGAGTTGGAATTATGAGGAAGGTATGGTGCATCTTCGTCCCGGTGATCTGATCATCGCCTACACGGACGGAGTGACCGAAGCGGTAAATCCGGCCGGCGAAGAATGGGGCGTCGAGGGCCTCCGAAAGGCGACAGAAGAAAGCGCCGCGCAATCCCCTGAGGACATTGCTTGCACCATCTTCACATCGATGGACGAATTCTCACGAGGACGCCAGACCGATGATGCCACTGTCATAGTTGCGCGGGTAAAGTGAGTTCGCTATATATCACCGATACCGGTCTCGTCGGGTCAATCATGGATTGTGCACGAAGGCTCTTCGAGGCGGTTCCTCGCGTCTTCAGGCAAACCCGGCAGCATCGAGCGCGTCGAGACACCGCTAAGACTGAAGTGACTGCTGCGAAAAAAGGATGGCACAGAAACTACGCGAAGGCGAATAACGGCCACCACGAGCCCCGTCATTCAATGAGAAGGCAGTTTTTCCGCTGCCCGCACTGCAGTTTGGTTCGTAATCGGCGAAAGGAAAAACCGAGAAGCCCGGTGGAGGATCCGCCGCTGCAGAAAGTTATTGTACTAAATTAAAATGTTCCAGCAAGCCATTGATAATACATGAGTTATTGGTGGAGTTGGCCGCAACGGCCAAATCGGTCCCATCGCCAGACCGGTTGTACGTTTAGTGTACGAAAATATTTCCTTCTAGACTCACCCTTACACCACCTACCGCTCCATATTCCAGAGGTACGCTCAGATTTGTTAGAGCATAAACTCGACCGCGTTTCGCGAATCTAGCGCCGGAACTTAGGCTTAGCAGACTTAGAAGATTACGTCTCAGGAGTAGGTCTGGAACTGGGTGGGTTCTTCGAGCATGTCAAGCAGGGCCCTCGCGTAATAAACTCGGTCATACTGTAGTGAACGTGAAGGGCTGAAATCTGATAATCTTCCTGCGAAAGGAACACGACTATGCCCGTGAAGGCAATGAAAGCACCCGTGCGAGCAAAGCACAGCAGAGCGGAAATGCAGCAGGAGTTCGCGGAGATCCAAGAGCAGGTGGAATCTGCGCGTGAGGCCGCAGACGCCAAGGCCGAGGGGGCCGCGCGATTGCGCGCGGCCGAGGTCCGGCAAGCCGCCGAGGGTATAACGGTCGAGGCTGTAGTGCAGAAGATTTCAGGGCTGGGACTCGAGGTCGGCAAGGCGCTAGCCGATGTTTCCGAGCAGCTCACGCAGGAGGTGAAGGTACTGGCCACGGTGCGGGAAGCAGTAGCGCTCGAGCGCAAGGAACTGGAGCAGCTCCATAAAATGGACGTGGCGGCCACGGCGCTCGATCAGATCGTGCAGGATTATGCGCGGGAAAAGCAGCGTGCGGAGGCAGAGATAGGTGGGCTGCGCCAGGCGTGGGTGGAAGAGTCGGCGAGAATGGAACGTGAGCGCAAGGAGCAGGACGAGAATCTTAAGAAGCAGCGTCAGCGCGAGATCGAAGATTATGAGTATAAGAAGGCGCTCGAGCGCAAGAAAGCTCAGGACAAGCATGAAGAAGAGACGCGCCTAGTGGAGAAAAAGAACCAGGAGCGTCAGGAGGCTCTGGAGAAAGCGTGGAGACAGCGCGAGGCGGAACTGAAAGAGCGCGAGGACGAACTGACGCGTTTACGAAGGGAAGCTGAGGGTTTTCCTGCACGTCTCCAGAATGAGGCGGAGACTGCAGCGTTGCGGGTGCGACGCGAGACGGAAGTCAAGTTCGAGCAGGAGGTGCTCGTTCTGAAGAAGGACGCGGAGACCGAAAAGCGGCTTGCTGAACTGCACGTGAGGACCCTGGAGGAGACTCTGGCCCGCCAAGCTTCTCAGATCGTAACGCTCGAAAAGCAACTAGTAGACGCTAAGCAGCAGGTGCAGGATATTGCCTTGAAGGCGATCGAGGGGGCCTCTGGGTCGAAGGCGTTGTCACATGTCAACCAGATCGCTATGGAGCAAGCAAAGAATCGACCTCAGGGGTAGCAGGACGGCCTCGACCCGAATCTGCCCCAGCGCCCCGACCGACCATGTCAGATGCGGAAGATGTAGGAGGTTTGTCGAGAGGGAAAATGAGGATATGGCCAAGAAGACGAAGAAGCCCACTCAGAAGATGCAGGCATGGATCGAGGCGCGAAAGCGCCACCATTTGTCTCACGCCCAGGTCCACATGGCCCGCGAACTGGGGATGAACCCGGCGAAGTTGGGCAAGATCGATAACCACAAGCAGGAGCCGTGGAAGCTGCCCTTGCCGCGGTTTATCGAAGAGCTCTACTTCAAACGGTTCGGCAAGACTTCCCCAGAAGCAGTTCTGTCTATCGAGGAGCGATGCCGACGCGAAGCAGCGAAGAAAGAGGAAAGACGCATGGCCCGGCAGCTTGCCGTGGACAGCGCGACACCGCGTGAAGCTCCACGAGGTTCGGGGGAACAAGTCACTGGTAAAACCCCATTGTAATAGATCGGATTCTTTTCCGCTCACCTTTTGAACCCATCTTCCGGCAATATTCTAAAATTCCTCTCGGATTTCGACCTGGGCAGGTACAGGTCACTAAGTGCGGGATAGGATACATGCGTGTATAGGCAGGTGAGTATCCTAATCCCAGGAAAACAAGAGGAGAGTCCGCGCCCCGCAGGAAAGGTGCCGAAAGACTGGCAGTCCCATTTGCATTTAGGCTAACGGGAGAGTAAGAATGCCGGATAACCGGTGATTGAGATACCGGGGTTCATAGATGGAGGCAGCCCCAGGCTGCGAGGCACAATGACTACACTGACGAGCTTTCAAACGGACATTCGCCCGCTCTTCACGGAACGAGATATTCACGCAATGAGCAAGGCGTTCAATCTCGGAAGTTATGACGACGTAAAGGCGCACGCTGCCGCCATCTACGACCGCATTCGGGGGATCGGTGGTGCTGTCATGCCACCCCTGCCACCGAGAGGAGAAGGTCCTTGGCCTCAATCTCGTATTGAGCTTTTCGCCAAATGGATCTCGGACGGATACCAGCCTTAGAGAGGGATGCCTGTATGCCGAGTCGCCCGGATCAGGCCGCTGAACTGAAGTTTGTTGTCACCAATACGCTGATCGTTCGAGACATCCAGCGATCCGTGGCGTTCTATCGCGATGTCCTCGTCGCCACGGTGCTGCGCGCGGGCGAGCCGACGTTTCTGCGATTCGGCAACATCGGAGGCGGACCAACTGATGATAAGCCTGATGTCATCGCGTCTCCGCCACGCGATGAAAACGTTCTAAGCAGCTTTCTGAATCTTCGCGTTACTGATATCAGACACTACTATGAGCTTTGGTCTTCACGAGGCGCGGCTGTTGGTTTGGCAGAGGTTCGCAAAGCGTATGACGCGGTCTTTGCCGCGATCCGGCTGACAGTGAAATTCAACATTGCAGAGATCGTCGAGATGAGTCCCGATTGGGTTTTTGCGCGAACAAATTCAGCGGGCACCACGCTCAACCAAGCGACTAGAGCGGTCAGCAAAGAGGGGAATCAGGAGCTTTTCCTTTTCCACAAAGAATAAGGATGGCAAGTTCAAGATCGCCCGCTACAGCTTCTCCACTGCCAATCCTGCGAAGGCATGAGGTCCTTGGCCAGTCCTAAAGGGGGGTATTAATCCGCAACCATTTGGCGATTTTCTATTGCGACGATCTGCCCGAGAATTTGCCTGAAGAGGTCGCGCTGAGCGATGAAAAAGATTTTGGACGGAATAAACGCTGATTCGAAACCCAAAGGAAATGGCTGTGAAGATTGCCTGCAAACAGGCGGGTGGTCACCTTCGCAGATGCGCGAAGTGCGGGTACATCGGCTGTTGTGATAGTTCACCGGGACAGCACGCTGCAAGCGGGGCGGATGTCAGAATCTTTACCTCGGCCAAAGAGATGGTCTTTGCCGGACACCCGACGATCGGTACAAGCTCGTGCTGCTAGAAGAAGGAATGGTCTCGGACGAAATGGATCATTTTGTAATGGAAGAGAAAGTCGGTCCCGTACCGATTCGAGTCGAGTTGGGCTCGCGGCCTCTCATTTGGCTGGGTACTCCACCCATCGAATACGGTAGAAAGTACGACCTGGCCAGCTTGTGCAGACTTGAATGTCCTGAACACCTCGCGCAGAGGTGCCTGACCCGTTACTTCGAGCGAAACACATCAGTAAGGGGAAGTCGGGTTGCAAGAACGTATCTTGCACTTGGCATCGATTCTGAGCGGATGACGGGAACCCGGAAGTTACGAGAGAGCAAGCAGGCGTAGCGAGGAATTGGGAGGTCGAAGCGGCTGCGGAAGCTGGAGGCGGCCTCCAAAGCCAGTTATTTGCTAAGGGTTCGAGGCGGAGACACGACTTCAAAACTGCCGGTGGAGTGCGACAATTCGCCCCTGCCCCCCTTGAAATTTCTCGAAATTTCCTGAAATCTGTCGAACGGGCGGCGTCTCATCCGTCATACATTCAGAAGCGCAAAGGCGCTCACAATTGTTTCCAAGGAGAAAAGGTGATGCAATTCGCCTTGCTGATCTTCGAATCACCAGAAGCTTTTGCGGCACGGAATGCGGACGAAAATGATCCCTACCTCGGTGCGTGGCGGGCCTACTACAAAGCGCTCGTCGAGGCCGACATCTACGTCGGTGGCAATCCACTGCAACCCCCGGAGACCGGGACCACGGTGCGACTGAGGGATGGAAAGCGGCGTGTACAGGATGGCCCCTTCGCCGATACCAAGGAGCAACTGGGGGGATTCACAATCCTGGAGCTTCCCTCGCTTGACGCGGCGCTCCAATGGGCAGCGCGATGCCCGGCCGCCTCGATCGGTGCTGTGGAGGTCCGACCCGTTTCGCCTGAATACAGGCGTCGAGTCACCGGATGAGTGGAAGCGAACAAGACAGCACTCACCGAGCTATCGAGCGTGTGGCTCGCGAGTCCTACGGTCGCCTGGTTGCATACCTTTCCGCGCACACGCACGACGTGGGGAGCGCGGAGGATGCCCTCAGTAATGCACTCGTAGCGGCACTCGAAACTTGGCCGCGAGATGGCGTGCCACAAAGTCCAGAGGCGTGGCTGCTGACGACGGCGCGCCGCTCTTTTATCGATCTTGTGCGTCATCGGCAAGTAGCCGAGGCCAGCGAACCCACGCTCGCGCTCCTCAGAGAGGAATCCAGGGACATGACTTTGTCGCCGAAATTTCCAGATGAGCGATTGAAACTGCTGTTTGTGTGTGCCCATCCGGCAATTGATCCGGCCATGCACACGTCGCTGATGCTGCAGACGGTTCTAGGCCTGGACGCCGCGCGGATTGCCCATGCCTTCTTGGTTTCACCCACGACGATGGGGCAGCGCCTGGTGCGTGCCAAGACGAAGATCCGCGACGTGGGTATTCAGTTTGAAATCCCGCAGGAGCGTGAATTGCCGCAGCGGCTTGACGCGGTGCTGGAAGCGATTTACGCCGCCTTCGGGATCGGCTGGGATGACATGGCTGGTGTGGACCAATGCGGACGCGATCTCGCCGAGGAGGCGATCTGGCTCGCACGAGGGCTTCTGCAGTTGATGCCAGGGCAGGCCGAGGTTCACGGCCTGCTGGCTCTGATGCTCCACTGCGAAGCCCGCCGGGCGGCGCGGCGGGGGACGGACGGCCGTTACGTGCCTCTGTCGGAGCAGGATTGCCAGAAGTGGTCTCTGCCGTTAATTGAAGAGGCGGAACGGCATCTCGGCGAAGCGTCGAGTCGCGGCCGCACGGGCCGGTTTCAACTCGAAGCTGCGATTCAGTCCGTACATGCCGAGCGGGCGCGGAGCGGCGGGATTCAGTGGAACGCGATCATGAGGTTCTATGGACAGCTGATGCGGATATCGCCGACGCTCGGCACGCGAACTGGATATGCCGCGGCCGTAGCCGAAGCGAAAGGAGCCGAAGCAGGCCTGGTAGCGTTGGATGGTATCGACCCGGATGATATCGCGGCCTATCAGCCGTACTGGGCGGTTCGCGCTCACCTGTTGCAACACCTAGGGAAAACACCTGAGGCCTTGGATGCCTTCGATCGGGCGATTGGTCTGACCGAAGACCCCGCGGTGAGACAGTTTCTGCTCCAGAAGCGGGGCTAATTCCTCCTATTCTCCATCGTCCGCTCCCCAACCCCATTTCTCGCGATTGGCGGGTGCACTTTCGCGATCACGGAAGACGCAGTTCGAAATGCCTCGACCATAATTCCGATTGCCGTCGGCACTTGTTCGTGGCACGCCACAGAGCATAGACGTGTCGGCGAAGGGTAGGCCTTACGGCAACGATGCGCACTCCCCGAGGCAGCGGATCGCGGCCGAGACGAGCAATGACACACACGCCAAGTCCGGCGGCGACAAGCGCGAGCTGCGTCGCATGTTCGCAAGCGGTATGGGCAATCACCGGTTCATGACCGCGCGATCGGAGCGTGTGAACCAGCCATTGATCGCACCATGGAGCGGGGAGGTGCACGTCACTCAGAAGAGATCCCGTTTGCCCCCATGGGATCCATGGATCGGACCGTAAATCGTCGAGGTCGATCATCCCGCGTCTTGCCAATGGGTGACGCGAGTGCAAGGCGATATCGGCTACGTCATCGAGCAGCGGTGCTTTGGAGAGGCCCTCAAGCTGCGGCAGCGGAGCTAACAACCGGACAGGTGTGTGCTTAAAAACTGGACGGAATTGTACTTAAAGCCCGGACAGTGCGCATGCTCCCGAGGCGTTGCTGCTGTCACGACGGGGTTTATGAGCAGTTCGGGTAGTCGGCCCGGTATCTGCCGGCATTGCACTCAATATCTGGATTTTGTCCGTGTTGGAGGCATCGTCGGCGCAGGAATTTACATCGAACGGAGCTCGTCCGGCCTTTAAATGCAGCTCGACAGCTCGGCAGCGGGGCGTCGCCGATACGTTTTAATTAGGTAGGAGGATATATGACAATGGCAAACAGAGCAGTTTTGGTGACCGGGGCCAATCGTGGTATCACGCAAGTTTCTGCTCCAAAGGCGGGGCTAAATTTTTTGTTTTCCCTGTCGAAATCACCGCACCCTGCCCGTCATCCCTATAGAGGCGGCTTAACGGTGAAGTTGGCCACCGAGGAGGTAAACGATGTGCCCATTCTGTTTGGCAACCGTGGGAGTAGTCGTCGCCGGGGCGGTTTCTACCGGCGGTCTAGCAGCATTGGCTGTGAAAGTTTCTCGCAAAAAGAACGCAGCAGAAGAAATCGTTCCCAATCTGAATAACAAGGAGAAATGAAAATGTCGACGAACAAGCAAAACGCGAAAGAGCATCTCGCGATGAAAATACCCCCGATCGTGTCGCAGCAGGAGTGGGAGGCTGCGCGGCAGCAGCTCCTCGTGAAGGAGAAGGCCTTCACCCGGTCGCGTGATGCGCTGGCCGCCGAGCGCCGGCGGATGCCTTGGCAGGCTGTGGACAAGAAGTACGAGTTCGACGGACCCAAGGGCAAGGTAAGCCTGATCGATTTGTTCGAGGGCCGCCCTCAGTTGATCGTCTATCGCGCCTTCTTCGAGCCTGGGGTGTTCGGCTGGCCCGAGCATGCCTGCCGCGGATGCTCGCTGGGCGCCGATCAGGTCGCCCACCTGGCCCATCTGAACGCTCGCGACACCACCCTCGTCTACGCCTCACGCGCGCTGCAGACGGACATCGCGCGCCTGAAGGCGCGGATGGGCTGGGAGATGCCCTGGTACACCATCACCGACGGCTTCGACACCGACTTCGGCGTCAATGAATGGCACGGCCACAACGTGTTCTTCCGCGACGGCGAGCGCGTGTTCCGCACGTATTTCATCAACAACCGCGGCGACGAGGCAATGGGGACCACCTGGAGCTATCTTGACATCACGCCGCTCGGCCGTCAGGAGATTTGGGAGGACTCGCCAGAGGGTTATCCCCAGACCGCGCCGTACAAGTGGTGGAACTGGCACGACAACTATGACGCCGAGGCCTCGCCTAACGCGAAGTGGGTCGATATCATAACCGACCCTCAAGCGGCTGCCGCCCGAAGGCGCGACGAAGAGGCGAAAGCGAGCTAAAAGAAGGGCGCCACTTCGCCTCCTTCGAGCAGCCGGCTCTTTTCACACCGGAGCTGTGCGAGTGCTTCCGCGGGTGCGCGAAGCATAGCCAGGAGGAGATTTCTTGGCGGACTGTGCTCTCACCACCGCACAGAATGGTGATGACGAAGCCTATGACTGGAGACGACTGGAAAGCCTAGCAATGAACGAAAACGAAAGAACCGGTGTCGGCATCATCCCTGACCCTGCTCAAGGAGGACAATATGCGCGCGATGAAGCGTAGGAAACCTGCCGGACTAGACCGGCTCGAACTCGGCACTGCCGAATGTTCGCCGGTCGGCGCAGGCCAGGCGCAGGTGCGCTTGCACGCCAGCTCGCTCAACTATCGCGACTACCTGGTCTTCACCGGCGTTCTTCCGGTGCCTGACGGTGCGCATTCCGATGTGTGAAGGTGCGGGCGAGGTAGTCGAGGTCGGCGAGGGAGTAAGCGAGTCATCTGGAAATCAATGCGAGGTGGTTCTTGATCATGGTTTCGATTACGACGTTGCAATCGAGACCAAAAGCTTGAAGTTCACCTTGTCCGATTGCATCGTAGGTCCGTTCGGTCGTAAACAAGTCGTAAAAAAATGGATGGCATCATGCTCGCGCCGACCCTCAGGAATTCCAAGGCGTTGGCGAATTTCGGCGATTACATCCAGCTGTCTACGGCGCTGGCTTCGATAGAATCGCCGGACCTCGGCGTCCGTGAAGACCAGTTCCATCAGCGATGCTCGCAGACCGCGCCATTTTGTGTGGAGATCGATTGACAATTCGACGAGCTTTCGAGCTACCTCTTCCGGTTCTCGAAGAGAGTTCCTCTTTGATTGCACGCCATTCGGACGTGACCCATGCCTCGCAAACGGCGAGAAAGGCTTCACGCTTATCTTTGAAATGTTTATAAAAAGTGCCGGTTGTCAGTGTGCAGGTTTCGAGGAGTTCTAAGATATAACTCAAGACATCAAAAAGCCCCGCCGAAGCGGGGCTCGAGCATCCCTACGCTCGGTCAGAGCCATGAGCATGCGCCGTTTTCTACCCGAGGCTCCCCAGGTTATTGCTGAAGCTATCCGGCACGAAGGGATCCGCCAGGGTTCGTAATACCCAAGCGCAATTATCTTTGCAGTTCGCCCAGTTGTCCACCTTGCCGGCCAACCGCCAGCAGCACCACCGATCGCACTTCCCGTGATAATTGGCAATATACCAATCCCTATTCTCATCAGTCAGGGTTTCCATCTCCTTGATTTCCTGATTGATGAATGCCGTCATGATCTTCATGAAGTCGTTCTTGCGCCCGTTAACACCCAGCGTCGCTGGTTGGCGAGGAGGAGCCGCTACCGCCGCCGGGGGCGGGGGCGGGCCGTTTTCGCACTCCTCGACCCAGTCCATGGTCAAGAGCATCGCGGCATGCAGGGCCAGGCACGCCTCCTTGAGCTTTTCGGTGCGACGCGAGGCTTGTTCCGCCGCCAACGCCACTTCAAAGAAGGCGTCGCATCAAAAGCGTAAGCCATTCAGAATACCCAATCCGGGTCCGCCGCGAACCTAATCCACGTGCTCTCCCTCCTCAAAGTTTCCTTCGGCGGCGGGCAGCACATCGCGTTCGCCGGCCACCCAGACATAAATCGTCGGCAGCAGGAAGATGCTCATGAGGAGGGCGGCGATGAGGCCTCCGACGATAACGATCGCGAAGGGGCGTTGCGAGTCGGAGCCAATGGCGTGCGAGAGAGCAGCGGGGAGCAGTCCCAGAGTCGCAACCAGCATCGTCATCATGATGGGGCGGAGTCTCAGCACCGCGCCTTCCACTGCGGCGTCCTCGATCGTGAAGCGGCGGGCGCGTAGCTGGTTGATGTATTCGAGCATGATGACTCCGGTCTGTACGGATACGCCGAAGAGCGCCAGGAATCCGACTCCGGAGGAAACGCTGAAATTGGTGCCGGTAAACCAAAGGGCAAGTAAACCGCCAATGGGCGCGATGGCGATGTTCGCCATAATCAGCGACGCCCATTTGAACGATTTGAACATCGTGTAGAGGATGATGAAGATGATCAGGATCGTGATCGGCAGCACAATGAGCAGCCGCGCGTTGGCCCGCTTCTGGCTCTGGTATTCCCCCTCCCAATAAAGGCTGTATCCGGTGGGCAGTTTGACTTGTTCGTTCACCTTCTTGATCGCCTCTTCCACCGTGCTGCCCAGGTCGCGGCCGCGGACACTATACTTGATGGCAACATACCGCCGATTGCCCTCGCGATAGACTTCCGAAGCCCCATCGGTCACGCGGATCTTGCACAGTTGTGCCAGCGATACGCGCTCTCCGGAGGGCGACAGCAGGCGAATCTTCTCGATCGCTTCCTGCGTACTGCGGTATTGCGGCAGATAGCGCAGCGTGAGGTCGTAGCGCTCCTCGCCCTTCAGGACCTGGGTGAGCGCGTTGCCTCCCACCGCGGTTTGAATGGCATCCTGCACGTCGGCGACGTTGATTTGGTAACGGGCAGCCGCATCCCGGTCCACGGCTACGTTCAGATTGGGCTGGCCCAGCAGGCGAAACACTCCAAGATCTTCAACGCCCTTGATCCTGGACAGGATCTTGACGACCTCATCGCTTTTTTCCTCGAGAACCTTCAAATCGTCGCCGTAAATCTTCGTGGCCAGCGCGCCTTTCACTCCACTCACAGCCTCTTCCATATTGTCTTCGATGGGCTGCGAAAAACCCCAGACCGCGCCAGGGATTTTGTCCAACTCGCGAGCCATGGCGGCGATCAATTCGTCTTTGTTCTCGTGAAAGACAGGCCGCCAGTCTTCTTTTTGTTTGAGGTCAACGAAGAATTCAGTATTAAAAAACCCGGTCGTATCCGTCCCGTCATCCGGGCGCCCCACCTGACTGGTGCATTGTGGTACCTCAGGGAAGGAGCACAGCACGAGCCGGGCCTGATTAGCAACTCGAATGCCCTCGTCCGGCCCGGTGCTGGCCGCAAGCGTGCCTCGCACCCAGAGGGCGCCTTCGTCGAGGTGGGGCAGGAATTCCGAGCCGATGGTGCCGCTGAAGGCGAGATAGCTGCCAACAGCCGCCAGAAGAGCGCACACCCCGATGGTGATGGCACGATGGCGAATGGCCCAACGAACCGCGACCCGGTAGCGCTCAATCAGGAAGGACATGAGGGGGTTGTGCCATTCCTTCGCTCCTTTCGCGAAGGCGAAACTCGCCAGCACCGGGGCAATCACAATCGAGAACAGCAAAGCCCCGAGCAGGGCGAAGGCCACGGTCCAGGCCATGGGATGAAAGAGCCGGCCTTCGACACGTTGCAGCGTGAAGATGGGCAGGTACGCGGTAATGATGATGGCGATTGCGTAGAACACCGGGCGCTGGACTTCGTGCGAGGCCTCGCTGATTTTTTCGTTGGGTGTTTTGATCCCATTCTTCTGACCCAAGTGGCGCACGATGTTTTCGATCATCACCACCGCGCCGTCGACCACCATGCCGAAATCCAAGGCACCCAAAGACAGAAGGTTTGCGGGGATGCTCCTCAAATCCAGACAGATCGAGGCAAACAACAATGAGAACGGAATGGTCGCCGCGACGATGAGCGCGCCCCGGATATTGCCCAGGAATAAGAACAGAATGATCGATACCAGGATCATTCCTTCCGTAAGGTTGTGCAGCACGGTGTGGCTGGTGAAGTGCACCAGATCGCTGCGATCGATGAAGGGAACGACCTTTACTCCCGGAGGCAGAATGTGGTCGTTCAGTTCCTCCACTTTCTTGTGAATGCCTTGCAGGGCGGTATCCGCTGCGGCGCCTTTGCGCAACAGCACGATGCCCGACACGACATCATCGTTATCGATGATCTTTCCGTCCTCGTGGTGAATGGCTCGGGCGAACTGGCCGAGCCGGATTTTTGGACCTTGCGAAACCACAGCAATGTCCTTGACCCGGAGCGGCGTGCCATTCTTGGTGGTGATGACCGTCTCTTCAATGTCGTGGACATGGTCGACCAAGCCGACAGAGCGCACGTTGATCTGCTGCAGACCTTCCTGAATGAAGCTTCCGCCTGCGTTGGCGTTGTTGTTGGTGAGTTGCTGCTCGACCTGGGCCAGGCTGAGACCATAGGCCACCAGCTTGTTTGGGTCGACGCGAACCTGGTATTCACGCGTGGGGCCGCCGAAGCTGGCCACGTCGACGATGTCGGGTACGGCTTTGAAATTCTTCTCGATGACCCAGTCTTCGATGGATTTCAACTCCATCGGGTCATAGGCCGGATTGGTGCTGTGCAGGGTGAAGAAATAAATTTGGCCGACCGGGCTCCAGTCGGTGCCCATTTGCGGATTGACGCCCGGAGGCAGCGTGACCTGGGTCAGGCGCTCCAGGACCCGCTCCCGGTTCCAGTCGTTGTCCGATTCGTCGTCGAAGATGAGCTTCAGGTCGGAGAGTCCGAAGAGCGAGAAGGAACGCAGGTGCACGACATGCGGGATGCCGTTCATCACGACCTCGAGCGGAATCGTGACCTGCTGTTCGATTTGTTCGGCCGAAATCCCCGGCCATTGCGTAATGATCTCGACGTAGTTGTCGGCTACGTCGGGATAGGCCTCAATGGGGAGGCGCTTGAACGAGACGATGCCTGCGGCGAAAAGAATCAGGGCCAGAGCCAGGACCAGCAGCCGGTTGTTCAGCGCGAAATCAACGACGCGGCGAATCATCTATTGCCCATCTACTGTTCCACCGTGTTTTGCAGGGCCAAAGCGTTGGAGACCACTTGATCTCCGGGTTTGATGCCGGAAACAACTTCTTGCATGTTGCTGGGAAGCATGTTTCCCGTAACCACTTCCAGCCGCTTGAAATGTCCGGTACTTAGCGGCGCGTAAACCCACTCGCGATCATGCAAGTGCAGGATGGCCGTTGAGGGAACTGCACTGCGGGTTTCCGGCTTCTTTCCGTAGAAGGTGGCGGTAACGAACATGCCCACGCGCATCAGACCGGGGTTGGGGACCTCGAGACGAACCTTCGCGGTGCGGATGTTGGGATCGAGAACCGCGAGAATGTTATCGATGCGTCCCTTGAGAACCTTGTTGGGATAGGCGTTCAGGCGGATATCGGCGTACTCACCGACGTGCACTGCGTCGAGATCATTTTCGTAAACGTCGCAGACGATCCAGACATAGGAAAGATCGGAGATGATTAAAGGATTGGGGCCGGACAGGCCTTGTACGCCTGCAGCATTGGTAACTTGCTGATCTGTGATCACGCCCGATATGGGTGCGGTGATGTCAACGATGCCCGAAGGATGGTCTTTGTCGACGCCCAGAAGGCGCAACTGCTCGGTCGCGGTATCCAGATCGACTTTGGCATCCCGTTCGGCGTCTTCCGCTTGTTCGAGGGCGCTCTTG
Source organism: uncultured Acidobacteriaceae bacterium (assembly GCA_963714225.1). Classification (GTDB taxonomy): domain Bacteria; phylum Acidobacteriota; class Terriglobia; order Terriglobales; family Acidobacteriaceae; genus Sulfotelmatobacter. Next base: position 63,111 of record CAVQNY010000049.1, read on the forward strand.
GCGATCGCGCCTTTGTCGTACAGAGTCTGCGCGCGTTCGAACTGGACGCGAGCCAGGCGCTCATCGTTCTGGGCCTTGAGATAGGTCTGGTAGGCCCCGGAGACATCGTTACTGCGAACCCTCAGCAACAGCTGGCCTTTGGTCACGATATCACCCAGCCTGACTTTGATTTCTACAACTCGCCCTGAGGCTAGAGAGATTACAGGCACGGCGCGGTTGATATCGGGCTGCACCACACCAGTCACGTTCAAGGCGGGAGCTGCCTTATGCTCGATGGCCGTGACCAGGGGAAACTGCTCGGGGTGGTCGACCTTGAAATTGTTAGAGTCAAGATCAGGCTCGACCTTTGCCTGAGGCGGGGCCTCGGTTTTCGGGTCGGCCTTGCCTTCATTGCAGCCGGCAAGGAAGGAGGCAAGAGCCAGACACAGTGCAGTGCCGGCCAGATGTTTGAAACATAAGTCTTTCATTGCATGACCTCTCGGCCCACGGCCTGGTTCAATTGCGCCGCCGCGGTCAAGTACGAACCCACAAGGTTGACATAGTTCAACTGCACGCTGCGGTAGTCGCTCTCCGCATTCAAGAAATCGAGCAGCGAAGCTCCGCCGTGCTGGTAAGAAAACAAAATCGTGTCGCGCACCCGCACCGCCTGCGCCAGATACTTTTGTTTGTAGGGCCGCAGCAGAATCAGATGGCTGTTTAACGTGGCATACGCGGAATCCACATCGTTGAACACTTGCGCCTCTGCCGCATCGCGTAACCTTTCGTTGCGCGTGATGTCCAGCTTGGTGCGCAGCTTCTCGCCCTGATTGCGGTCAAAAATTCGCAGCGGAAAACTCACATCGACGCCAAAGTAGAAATCAATGGGCGGATTCCTGCCCACGTCGAAGCTGAAAGTCGGATCGGTGGATCCGTTGGCCACGGCCAGCTTGTAGTCGGTCTCTGCCTTGTCCACGGACTGGAGCGCCGCCTTTAAGTCGGGACGATTATCCCGCGCAATCTGCCGGTAAGCGTCCAGCGCCTCGATTTGATCGTTAAAGTCGAAGACGCCTACAAGGTCAAATTGCTCGATCGGAGTACGGTCATTTAACAGCATGAGCATTTGGATCTTCGCGGTGCGCAAGTTCACTTCCGCCGTTTGCACGTCGGACTCGTATTGCACGCGTTGCAGCTCCAGACGGTCGAGGTCGATCTGCGCAATGTCTCCCGCCTGAAAGCGGTCGTGGCTGATCTTCAGCACGTGGTCGTAATAGTCGAGATTGTCCTTTGAAACCTGCAAGACCGCTTTGGCCTGCAGGGTCTGCACGAAGGCACTGCGCAGGTTGAACAGAAGCCCGCGTTCCAGATCGTTCTGTTGTGAAATGCCAATTGCCGTGCCCTTCTGGGCGCTTTCTGTACGCAGCTCCCGCTTGTGCGCCCGCTCGTGCAAGTAGCTCACCGTCGCCGAAGGCAGTAGATAGGCAAACGGTCCGTGAGGCTGCCCGACGTTGAAGGGAGCGATCTGATCAGAGAGCAGCGACAGATCCGGATTCGGCCGCAGATGCGCGGTAATCTCCTCCGCCTGCAATTCGCTGATGTTCAATTTCCCCGCCAGCAGCGTGGGATTATTCAGCTCCAGCCGGTCCTTTACTTGCTCCCAAGTCCAGGCTCGCGGCGGTGGCGGCTGCACAGTCTGCGGGGCTGCCTGCGCCGAACCCGAGCCCGTGCCCAACACTGCTAGTATGAATGACCACCAAAATCTTCTTTGCATCAGGTGCTCCATCCAACTGCTGGGACTTCCGAACTTCCCTCCGAGCTTTTTTTCTGAACTGACTTCTGAACTGCCGTAGACGCAGCCCGTAACCTCTGTCGCCACAAACGCCGGTGTGAATGAGCGTGTCCTTCAATATCGGTGTTCGCGCGTAAGAATTCTCCAAAGACTAGGCGTAATCGCTGCGGATTTATTGCTGCTGCCCATCAGCGAAACACCAACAACGAATCGACCGGAATGACCGGCGAACTACCTGAGGTGGGAAAAAGGAGGAGCACGGCCCGCATCGGAAACGCAGGGTCCAGCCAGCGGCGAAACAGGGGCAGTAGAAACCTCAAGCAGCCCAACTTTCGGAGCAACCAGCCGAACCACATTCGCTAACGCGGCCGGAGGGCCTTCCATGCGGTTGAGCCAGCCCGAATTCTTGTCGCTCGCCGCCTGGCGCACGGTGCGTTTGCTGACCGAGGAATCCTCCGTCTCGGTCTGCATCGCGTGCAAATCGTCGGAAGCGGAAATCACCGGGAACAGCAGAACCAACAGGCACCCAAGGGACAGCAGACACTGGAGCGAACTAAACCCGCGCGTGCCACGCCGCCACAGCCAATACGCCGGCAGCGCCAGCAGCAGCCACGCAAGATTGAGCAGCAGTTCCATTTCAATTTCTAATTTCCGGTTTCAGCGGAAACGTTCACTCGAAGGGCGCAAATAAAAGCGCCTCGACACAAAGGTGTACCCCTAGTTTTTCAGAAATCGCAAAGTCAAGTCAATGTGACCTTAACTTGGGTTACCTTTTCAGATGGCTTGACACGCGTGACCGCAGTACCGGCCAGTACCGGCAGCCGAATCGCGGTCGAGAACTGGAAATGCAATGAACTCGGGCCACCCGACGGTACTCCCATAGACAATGCCCTTGTTGTTTGGCACAGCGCCGGAACGGAGATTATGGGCTCCGCCCGCCCCGCGCAGGATGGGGATATCTGCCTTGGCATTTGGGAAAAGATCGGAAAATCCAGATACAAGCTCAATGTGACCAATCAGCTTATCAAGCAGGCGCTCTATCCGTATGCGAAGGATCTCGTGATCGTCACCAAGTAGGCGCTCTTCGAGGTCCAGACAAATCCTGGCTTCACGCTCTTTCCCGCCGGGAGCTAGGCTAGGGGATGCCGTCCATGACAACCTGAGAAATCTTGGCCTCGAGACATTGGTGGAGGCGACGGGAGTCGAACCGTCCCGCCTGTTGAGAACAACTTATTGATTCTAGGAACTGCCACAAGGGCTAAAAAGGCCCATCTCCCGATCCATTGTACGTTTATTGTACGAAAATACTTCTCGCCCTAAGTCCGGCAAACCCCACACAGCGTCCACAGTATCCCAGACTCGCGGGCTGCATTGGGAAAAAACACTCAGCCCGCAGGCCACTAACCTACCATTTCCTCGCTAGACCCGCTTGCTCTCTCTCAGTTTCCGAGTTGCCAAAAATAACCGGTCCAAATCTGTTTGAACCTCATTTCAGCGTAAGCGCCTTAATAATCAAACAGTTTGGCCGGTTATTTTCGGCATAACTGGTCCAATCTGTGCACGCGCCCCTAAATCTTTCCATCCGTTTGAGTTACGTCCGCGCGGGCATCATGATTGGCCAGTTATGCCCGTAATACAGACATAATTGCAACTGGGTTGTGAGCTAACCTCGAAGCGATGATCGCCCCTGATGAAATTGTTGCCCGGCGTCTGCTTAAACAGGCAGAGTGGTGCGAAAGACTGGGCTCAAGCCTCTACTCAACCCTGTTGCGTCATGCCGCAGAGGATGTTCGGGCTGGTGGTGTGTGCTGTGCGATTTTGCATGACCATCACGACGATCCTCCTGACTCAGCGCTCGCTCTGCGCTTTCTCGGAGCGGTCCACCGGCTCGTGCTACAGGGCCAAGCACCGCAACTTGCTGCCTGTTATCCCTCGGCGGGCGGCGATAGCGATTGTGATGACCTCTGGCTCCGGTTTCACGCCGTTGTGCAACAACACGCAGCGGCGCTACGCGAACTGGTTCATCGCCCCGTACAGACTAATGAGGTGGGCCGCTGCGCAGCGTTGCTGGGCGGATTTTTTGAGATCGTGCGCCGCACCGGTCTCCCACTGCGCCTGCTGGAAGTCGGAGCTGCAGCCGGCTTGATCCTTCTCTGGGACCGATACCGCTACGAAGCGGGGAATGAAGGTTGGGGCGATCCTAATTCACTGGTACGCATTACCGGCGCGTTTGGCGACATATATCCAGGTTTCGACGTGGCGACGAGGATTGTAGAGCGCCGCGGCTGCGATGCTTCACCGATCGACCCAGGCACGGAGGAAGGGCGGCTAACGCTACAGTCGTATATTTGGCCGGATCAGGTGGAGCGCTTTCGCCAGCTTGCGGCGGCTATCGATGTGGCGCGCCGTGTATCTGCCCATGTGGACCAAGGCAACGCGCCCGATTGGGTGGAGACTGCGCTGGCCGATGGCGTTCCGGGCGTGGCAACCGTGGTCTATCACTCCATCGTGTGGCAGTATTTGTCGAATGAGGATCGTGCGCGCTTCGAGCGCGTGATGGCCGCAGCAGGAGAGGCCGCCACTCTTAACAAGCCCCTTGCCTGGCTTCGCTTCGAGCCAGCCGGTGACGTCGTCGAAGTTCGCTTGCAACTTTGGCCCGGCGCCAAAGACCGGCTGCTCGCCCGATCCGGGTTCCATGGGAAGCCGGTGCTTTGGCTAGGACGAGAAAAATAGAGATCCCAAACAGGGGATTGGAAGGAGTTCGACAAATCTTATGCCCTCCAGGCCCACTGGCAATTGTCATCGTCATCGCTTTCTGTGCTGGTGGGAGTGTTGCGCAAAGAAACGCCACCGCAACGGCTTGCCGGTGACCAGAACGTCGTTCAGTGACGGAAAGCCTGCATATCTCGTTGCCAATCTCCTTGGCCCACGACGGGCACTTTGGCTGGCGCTTGAACCGCGTAATGAATGGCTCGTCGGACGCGGGGCTCTGCTCGGGAACGCCGTGTGCGGCGAGCGTTGCGGAGCCGGCACCACGCGTTGAGTGGCCAGGCGGCTGTTGACTTGGCCATAAGTCAGGAATTATCGTTAGTTTTCAGCGCACGGGGCGCATCCAGTCCGCGGAAAGGGCCAAGCCCACCCAGCAGGAACACGGCTACAATCTGACAAATCTTCTTTCTGCCTGAGGTGCGGACACAGGCCACGAACGGAAAGGAGATTTCCATGTCAAGGCAACTCCCGCCGAGTCCCAGTCTCGAACAACTCAAGAAGCAAGCCAAGACCCTGTTGAAGCGTCAGCAGGCCGCGGACTCCGAGACTTTGACTCGCATTTGCGAGAACCATCCGCGCTGGAGAAACCTGTCGGAAGAACAGGTCGCCGCGTCGCCGTTCGCGCTTGCGGATGCGCAGCTGGTGATTGCGAGCGAATACGGATTCGCGTCCTGGTCCAAGCTGCAGTCTCATGTCAAGACGGTTGAAGCAGCCAGCTCGACCGCGGAGGCGGTCGCGGCTCTGCGCGATGCCGCTGGAAGAGGTGACCTCGCGCGACTCAATGCGCTGCTTGATGTGCATCCGGAGCTCATTGACGAGCGCGGCGGGGAGGGCGTGAGAACGCCGCTGCACCAGGCCGTCTTCGGCAACAGCGAGGCGGCACTCAAGCTGCTGCTCGAGCGCGGCGCCAATCCCAACATCCGCTGCGAAGGTGACAACGCGTATCCGCTCCATTTCGCCGTGGAGAAGCATCGCCTCCCCATCATTCGTCTCCTGGTCGAACATGGGGCCGATACGATCGGCGAAGGCGACTATCACGAGCTGGGCGTGATCGGGTGGGCGACGGCGTGGGATTACATCCAGCCCAATCCCGAGATGGTTGCGTATCTGCTGGCGCACGGCGCGAGACACAATATCTTTTCCGGGGTGGCTATGGGCGAAGAAGAGGTGATTCGTGAGCTGGTCGCGCGCACGCCGAGCGATCTCGAGCGGCGGATGAACGGAACGAGGATGCGCAGCATGCCGCTGCATCTCGCGGTCATCAAGAATCAACCCGCGTCGGTGACGACGCTGCTCGACCTCGGTGCTAACACGGAGTCGCTCGACGAAGCCGGCTTTTCTGCGCTGGATCTGGCGGCGCTTGTCGGCAGGCACGACCTGGCCCAAGTGCTGCTGGAGCGCGGGGCGAAGGTGCGGCTGCCGGCCGCAGTGGCTCTGCATCGAACCGCGGACGTCGAAAGACTGCTGCGTAGAGATCCCGGTACACTGAAGCCCGGCGGACGATGGGGCAATTTGATCCTTCGCGCCAGCGAACGCGCGCCGGGCGATGTGATCGAGACGCTGATCCGCAATGGAGCGTCGGTTAATGTACACGACGATCCGAAGACCTCGATCGACTCGACGAGCGGATACACACCGCTGCATGCGGCGGCGTGGCACGGGAACGTGAGTGCGATTGATGTGTTGATGAAGCACGGCGCTGATGTTCGCGCGCGCGAAGAGAAGTATCACGGCACGCCGGCCGGATGGGCCGACTACGCCGGTCACAAAGAAGCCCGCGACCTGATTCTGCGCGGGTCGATCGACATCATCGAGGCGATCCAATACGACATGGCGCAACGCGTCAAAGCCGTCCTGGAAGAAGACCCCGCAGCATTGAACCGGGCTTTCCGCGATTACGGGCTGTTTCCCTGGGATGCTGAAGCATGGCAGACTCCGCTGGCCTACGCCGTTAAGCGCGGTCGTGAAGAGATCGTACGACTGCTGATCGAGCGCGGCGCGGTTGAGACGTTACGGTCGCCCGAAGGCGAGACACTGAGCGAGATCGCGCAAAAGGCAGGCCATCGAGAGATCGCACTGATTCTCGACGGAGCAGCGGGAAGGGACGAAGCCCGAAGCTAGATAAACTGCCAATCTACTCGCTGAGGATCGGATTTGTAGTGCGAAGTCCGATTCTCAGTATGGCAACGATCAAAGCGCTCATCGAGGGGTTCTGAGCGTGTAGTCCGTTACTCGGAAGTGACTGTCGCTTTCCACAAGGCGACTTCCCATTATTAATCCTGGAGTCCGGTCGCCTCAGGCTCGATCTGGGAGGACACCCCCTAGATCGCACAAACCTAGGTAGAGATGGCCCACCACGAGCCGGAATGAGTCCCGGCACCATTCAGTTTACGTTCCGGATCAGACGAGCCCATAATCCGAAATAGACGGACCATCAATCCGAATTAGACGGAGCCTCCGCCCGGCATGGACGATATCGATCACGCGCTCTTTCCTCGCTTTTCCGCCGAACTGGTGGCCACCGCGCTCAAGGACACGCCGGTCGTCATGGTTACGGGGCCGCGCCAGTCGCGGCAAGACCACCCTGGTCCGCGATTTGGTCGCGGGCAATCGCGAATTCATCACCATGGACGACGACACGGTGCTGGCTGCGGCACGCAGCGATCCAACAGGGTTCGTGCGGCTCTCGATCGAACCACCATTGACGATGTACAGCGAGTGCCCGACCTCCTCCGGGCGGATCAAGAAGTCAGTGGATGACAATCGCCGAGCCGGCCGATTTCTGTTGACGGGCTCAGCAAATATTTTGACTGTGCCTCAAACATCGGAGAGCCTAGCTGGCCGCATGGAGATCGTGAGCTTTTTGCCCCTCTCGCGGGCTGAAATCCGAGACAAAAAACCGGATTTTCTAAAAGCCGCGTTCGATGGCAAACTTCGCAAACCTGCGGGACCGATGGTCGACGAGGATGTGGTACAAGCCGTGCTGATTGGCGGCTACCCCGAAATGCTGCGGCGCGAAGATCCAAAGCGACGCCGGACATGGGCGCGGGATTACATAAGGGCCATTGTGCAGCGGGATGTACGCGAAGTTGCCGACGCGGAAAAACTTGACCAATGCCGAGGCTGTTGCAGGTTCTCGCCGCCACTCTGGCCAGCTCACCAATTTCACGCAGATGGGCGGCCAGGTTGGATTTGACGACAAGACCACGAGGAAGTATGTCTCTATTCTGGAGCAGTTGTTTCTCGTTCGTCGGGTGGAACCGTGGTTCCGGAACCAGCTGAAGCTTTTGGTAAAGACGCCCAAGCTGCATTTCCTTGATTCGGGCTTGCTCGGCGCACTCTTGGGTGCCACCGCAGTGCGCGTTGTGAAGACCGTTCGATCTTCGGGCCGCTGCTGGAGACATTGGTTTTCTCTGAGGTGTTGAAACAGGCGTTTTGGTTTGGTGAGAGCTGCGCTTTATGCTCATCCGTAAGTCTTTCGTGCGTGTCACCGCAGAGGAAACAGATTTCGCTGGAACCCTAGATAACGCATGAAGCTGGATCGCTATCATCCACGTCCTCTGGGTTTTGCGGGCTTCAGACCACCCACTCGTTGTGTCTCATGCGCTAAACTTCTTAATCGATCACACTGCGGCCCAAGAACCACATGAGCGTGCAGGCATCCATTCCGCAGCGGACGGACGGTCGACGATATGAGGCAGTGCTTCGCCTTAGCGAAGCCCTTTCTCTGTGCCAAGAGCCCGAGGACCTGACCAAGATCCTCGCCGAACAGTTGCGTGAATTCCTTGACTTCTTACAGTTTTACATTGTTATCTACAAGGAGAACTCCACTGAAGTCGAATGGGCTGTGCTCGGGCGCGAGAAGAGCCTCGTATCGGCATACGCGGATGTGCCAGTTCAACAGCGGCCATCGTGGCAGGCATATACCACGCAGGAACCGTTCCACATTGCTGATTTGAATACGGACGAAAGGGTTCCAGGACACCTCAAACAAAATCTTGCAGCCCAAGGGATTGAAACCGGTCCGCTGGTTTTTGTTCCGCTAACGACGCTGCACCGGCGCCTGGGCGCTCTGGGCATGTCGGGACAACCTGGAATTAGTTACAGCAGCGATGACATTAGCTTCTTGCGACTCATTGGTCAGGTTGTCGCATTCGCGGTTGACGACAATTTCAATCTCAGACGAGTAGAGACCGCAAACGCGGAATTGCAACGTCAGAACGAACGGCTGCAGCGCAGTGAGCGAGAGCTGCGCGAGGTGATAGAAACCATTCCGTGTATGGCATGGTCGGCCTCAGCAGATGGGGCTGCTCAATTTTTCAACCGCCGCTGGTTGGATTACGCTGGCCTTGCGGCAGATCAAGTGCAGAATTGGGGCTGGACCGCCGCAGTTCATCCGGACGATCTGAACGCGCTCGTGGATTACTGGCGCACCGCGATAGCCTCAAGCCAGTCGGGTGAAATCGAAGCGCGCTTGCGTCGTTTCGACGGGGTATACCGCTGGTTTTTGTTCCGAGCGACTCCATCCTTCGATGACAAAGGCAAGGTCGCAAAATGGTACGGCACAAATACCGATATTGACGATCGCAAAAGAGCAGAGCAAGCTCTAACCATTCAAAACAACCGACTCCAGCTACTCCTCAAACTAACCAACCGGATTACGTCGAACCTAGACCTTCGCGAAGTGCTGCGCGCCATTACAGCCACTGTTCGTGAATTGACGGATTCGGACGCTGTACACATCTCGCTCCCTGAAGCAGACTCCGCACAGTTTCGCGTGTACGCATTAGATTTCCCGGAAGGAAAAGGCCTTATTAAGGAAGAGATGCTCATTGAGCCGGTGGGCCCCGCCAGGAAAGCCCTTGAAAAACTCAAACCAATCGTTAGAACCATAACCCATGCCGACGAGTTTCCTCCCGACTACTACGAGTTGCTCGTTGCTGAGGGCGTGAAGAGTCAATGTGTGATACCGCTCGTGAATCGGGGCCGAGCCGTCGGAGTTTTGGCGATTGCTCGGACTCGGAACAATTCCTTCACGCCAGAGGAAGTCGACTTCATAGGGGAGGCTTCGGGGCAGATAGCCGTTGCCATTGAGAATTCTCTCGCATACCGCGAGCTTCGCGAACTCAAAGAGAGACTGGCCCAAGAGAATCTTTATCTCGAACAAGAGATCCGCGGCGACGTGGATTTCGGGCAAATTGTGGGGAGCAGTCCGCCTCTCAAGCAAGTCTTGCAACTGGTCGACACTGTTGCGCCCACTGATTCAACCGTTTTGCTCCTCGGCGAAACAGGAACGGGGAAGGAGTTGATCGCCCGGGCAGTGCACGAACATAGCCGTCGCAAGGACCGCATATTCGTCAAGGTTAACTGTGCTGCTATTCCGACCGGGCTGTTGGAAAGCGAATTGTTCGGACATGAAAGGGGTGCGTTCACGGGCGCGATCAGCCAGAAAATTGGGAGGCTGGAGCTGGCGGATGGCGGTACGCTCTTCCTGGACGAGGTGGCGGACATTCCCTCGGAAATCCAGCCAAAGCTTTTGCGAGCCCTTCAGGAACAGGAGTTTGAACGGCTAGGAAGCACGCGAACTCTGAAGGTGAACGTTCGCTTGATTGCTGCGACCAACCGCGACCTGGTCAGGATGGTCGCGAAGGGCGAATTTCGCAGCGATCTGTACTACCGCCTAAATGTTTTTCCGATTCGACTCCCACCTCTTCGGGAGCGCAAAGATGATATTCCACTGCTGGTCGGTTATTTTGTGCAGAAATTCGCCAAGCAGCTTCAGAAGGACATCAAAAGAATACCGCCGTCTGTAATGAAGGCATTCACAACCTGGGAATGGCCAGGAAACATCCGCGAGTTGGAAAACTTGGTGGAACGCTCTGTCATCCTGACCCGTGGCAAGTCGCTTGACGCGCCGCTTATGGAAATGCGCAAGTTGAGCGGAGAAGAACATGAGCGCGAAACGAAGGATTCACGTCAGGAGGAAATAGCGGAAATTGTAAGAAGTACCATTCAGGCACTAAACGGAAAACCTGGGCTGGCCAGCGCTCAGGGCAAGAAGATGGCCGATGGCCGTGCGAAGAAAAGCGCGGAACGCGCGAAGAAACAGCGGGAAGAGACTATACGAGCGCTCACGTTAAGCAAGGGCCGCGTGGGCGGGAGTAATGGAGCCGCTGCACGCCTGGGCATCAATCGCACGACACTCCTGGCGCGGATAAGAAAGCTTGGTATTGATCCCAGAGACTACGCCGCCTGATCGGGCCGCCCGGCCCGGCCGAGCCGTGTCAAAACTCATAGATTGACACCTTCGACTTCATTCCTGCCGATTTAATGCCGTCCTGAAATTTAAAGTAGTTACAGCTGCAAAGTTTGGGGGGCGTGTTGCACTCTCGGACCTACAAGGAAGAGTGTGGCATGTTGAAGATCTCTGTCATTAAGAGCCCACGCCAGTGCCGACTGGTGGTCGAGGGTATTCTCGTTGAGCCTTGGGTAGCCGAACTCCCTAGCGAGTACACAAAGGCCAAAGAGCATCTTGATGGCCGTGAACTTGTCATCGATATCACAAACCTCAGTGCCATCAGCGCAGCCGGGGAAGATGCTCTCCTGGAACTGATCGACGACCATGCCAGATTCCACTGTGGCGTCTTTACGAAGGAAGTCTTAAAGCAACTCGCGTCGAAGCGACGGTCGAAATGAACCTTGGGAAAATCACGGTGTCGACGATTACGACGACGCTGCGCCTATTAAGTGGGGGCCCGCAGTGTCAAGGGCTTAATTTTGACAGTTTTGACACTTGAGACGCGCTTCGCGCTTTGCCTGCACCGGTGCAGTTAAGGATCAATCAGTTAACGAAAAAAAATATTTGGCATCGGGATTGCCATTGCCAACGGTATATGAACGCCAATCAGGATCTTTCGGTCATCAGCAAGATTTTCTCTGAACGTAGCTAACAAATTGCGGTGACCGCAAGGATCCTGGCGCATGGGAGGGAGACGGGGTTTTTAAGCCGTTTCCGATAAGCCATCACACCACTACAAAGGAATGCAGATATGAACACCGCGCTTGACGCGATTGTTTCTGCTCCAGACGGCGCCCTCAGGGCTGAATTGCAAGCAGATGGGCGGCGTTGGAGGGACTGTAAAAAACTAGCCGGGAAGGTCGCAGTCATCACCGGTGGCTCAACTGGAATGGGTCTGGCTACGGCAAGACGTTTCGTGGAAGAGGGCATGGATCACGTCTTCATCACTGGTCGCCGCAAGGATGTGCTGAATGAAGCGGTCGCCGAAGTTGGTGAGAAGGCAACCGGGGTTCCGGGCGACGTCGCTAACCTCAGCGATCTCGATCGCTTATATGAAGTAATTGAGCGTTACGGTCGAAAGCTGGACGTGATTTTTGCCAACGCCGGGGTCGCACTCCTGGCACCATTCGGCAATGTAGACGAGAAGTTCTTCGATCTCCACTTCAACGCGAATGTCAAAGGGCTGTTTTTTTCGGTGCAAAAGGGGCTGCCATTTATGAAAGACGGAGGTTCCATCATCCTGAATGCGTCGATTGCCACAACGAAGGGCTTCCCGGTCATCAGCGTCTATAGCGCGACCAAGGCAGCCGTCCGGTCTTTCGCACGAACCTGGACCAATGAACTGCGCGATCGGCATATTCGCGTGAACGCAATCAGCCCAGGCCATATTGACACTCCCATTTTCGAAGGCTGGCAGCGGGGTGATGCCCTCACAAAGCTGAAAGATGATCTTGCCAAGAACGTACCTCTCGGCCGACTGGGAGATCCGGACGAGATCGCGAAAGCCGTCTCATTTCTCGCGTCCGACGAAGCCAGTTATGTCTCAGGCGTTGAACTCTTTGTGGATGGTGGCGTAGCGCAAATCTGACCGGCACACCTCGGATTCGCATTTCCCGGAACGAGAAAGTGCGCAAGGACAATGGCAAGTCTTCAACAACGACTAGACGAATTTAAGAAGTCCTTTGAGTCCGGCGCTCCGCCCTATAACGCGCCGCTTGAGGCGATCGAAAAAATGCATCGGGCGACAGCAGAGCTGGAGGCTTCGGGGGATTTTAGATCGCGCCTTGAAAGTGGGAGATCGCGCTCCGAGCTTCACGCTATTCAATCAAGAGCATGCACAGGTAGCCTCGAGCGATCTTTTGCGCGAAGGACCGCTGGTGGTCGGTCTCTTCCGAGGCCATTGGTGACCCTACTGCAACATGGAGCTGGAGGCTCTACAGGAAATCCATTCCGCAGTGCGAGCGTTGGGAGCGCAGATCATCGTGATGACTCCTGAACTTGAACGGTATACGCGGGCTCTGCATAAGAAGCTGAACCTGACGTTCAACATCCTGACCGATCTTCATCTGAAGACGGCAGAGCAGTTCGGGCTCGTGTTTACGCTGCCGGACTTCTTGCGGGAGCTTTACAAGTCCTTCGGGAGCACCTTGGACAGGTTCCACGATGAATCGGAATATCGCTTGCCGCTGCCCGCGCGGTACGTGATCGACAAGCGAGGCATCATCCGGGCGGCCGATGTGAACGCGGATTATACGATCCGCCCTGAACCTTCCGAAACTGTCGAGCACTTGCGGACATTAACTAAATGATTTGACCGCAAGAGCTCGACTGATGCAGGCAAAAACCAGAGAGGAGAAATATATGCCAACATTTCAAACTGATTACCTCAGTGCTTATCACAACCTAAAGCTGACACGAGATGACAAAGGTGTGCTGGTTGCTGAGTTTCACAGCAACGGCGGGCCATTCGTTATGTCCGCGCGAGCTCACACGGAACTTGTCGATGCCTTCTACCGGATTTCGCAAGATCGAGCCAACAAGATCGTGATCCTCACGGGCGCAGGTGGGGAGTTCATCACTGATGTCGAGTGGTCCTCTTTCGGCGATGTCGCCGATCCCGGCGTTTGGAGCCAGGTTCACGACGAAGGCGTTCAGGCTTTGGAAAACATAGCCAACATACGCGTGCCGGTCATCGCGGCCATCGAGGGACGTGCCCATGTGCACTCAGACTACGCGCTGCTGGCCAGTGTAGTTGTGGCGGCGGATGGTGCGACCTTCCAGGATGTGGCCCACTTCTCCGTGGGCGTTGCACCCGGTGACGGAATCTTTACCACCTGGAGTTATCGCGCGGGAGCGGGGCGAGCGGAGGCGTTCCTGCTCAACCCACAACCGCTGCCGGCGCATACTGCACACGAATGGGGAGTGGTAGCCGAAGTTGTGCCGAACGGTAACGCGCTCACCCGGGCGCGGGAATTGGCCGGGCTGTACCTGAAGGCCCCGGAAGTAACACGCCGCAACACACGCATCCACTTCATTCAACCGTTGAAGGAGCGCATCGTGCGAGAAGTTGGCTACGGATTGTCGCTTGAAGGAGCGTCGTCGGCTGACCTCGTCAAATCAATGCAAGCCAACACAGAGCGTGCGCCTTCCAAAGAACAAGCTGCATGAATGAACGACGGACAATACCGCGGTGGACCGTCTACATAGTTCCCCGAATATATGGTTCCGTCCGCCGTACAAGCCCACAAGTAACGAAGCGGGGTCCGGCCAGGCCGGCCTTCGCTTTGGTTGTTCGAACAACTCGTCAATTTCTGCTTAAGGAGATTTCCAATGAAGATTATCGCGTTAGAGGAACACTACGGGCTTCCGGTTATATACGAAGCCGCTCATAAGGCGAACGATAGGGTCGCGCTGGCGTACGACGTGCTAAAAAAAACGGGAAAGTTTAAGGAAACGAAAACCGGGTTTCCGGAAGGCATCTATGACCTAGGTGAGGGACGGATCGCTGCTATGGACGACGCGGGTATCGATGTGTCGATCCTCTCGTACCCTACGCCAAATGCAGAGGGCCTCGAGCCGTCGCTAGCGAAGGAGCTAACTAGACAGGCGAACGACGCCCTCGCAGCTACGGTCTCTAAGTACCCGAACCGGCTCCTCGGATTTGCTACGCTACCGATGCTCGACCCCGCAGCTGCAGTCCGCGAGCTCGATCGCACCGTTCGCGACCTGCGCTTTGTCGGCGCATTGATAAACAGCAACATCAACGGGCGTTACTTTGACGACAAATTCTTCTGGCCAGTGTTTGAATGCGCCGAAGCGCTCGGTGTGCCTATCTACCTGCATCCGCAAATTCCTCCCAAGCCGGTGGTCGACGCCTACTACAGCGGCTTCGCTCCCGAAATATCTGCGTTTCTGTCAATTGCGGGAGTCGGTTGGCACATCGACACTGGCATACACTGCCTCCGCTTAATCCTAGGCGGCGTGTTCGACCGGTTTCCTGCCCTGCAGATCATCGTGGGTCACAATTTCGAAATATTGAGTTGGTCGGCGTGGCGAATGGACTACTCTTTTCCGTTAGGCAAGAACGGTGGACTGAAACGGAGCATCAAGGAGTACCTTCGTGAGAACTTCTACGGTGGAATCCTCGCCGGTGAGTACGTAGGCCAAGAGCCTGGCGCGATCGATAGCGGCTGGAGTTTGGCGTACCAGGCCTATCTGGGAATGGCGAACACGGTCGGCATTGACCGCGTCGTCTTCACCACGGACTATCCATACGGCGACATGAAAGCCGCTCGGCGATTCTTTGACCAGATGCCGATAAGCCCCATTGACAAAGAGAAGATTGGCCATCTCAACGCAAAGCGCCTTCTTGGGCTTGAGATGAACAAGCTGGCCGAAGTCAAAGCCGTAGCCTGAGCTCTGACCGGTCGGACCTTCGCGCGCTCCATCGAAACACTCTAACTCCAGAATTGCTTACTCCGATTCTGTTCGGGATGGCGAGTGGAGCCCGAGGAAAGTAACCGGATAGGTAGAAAGGAATACATCATGAGCGGAAAAACCGCACTAAACAGCCTTGATCCTGCCCGAACGGCTTTGGTAGTGGTGCATATGGTCAAGGGGGTGGCCGGGGAGGTCGACACCCCTTTCAGCCGGCTTTTCCGGCCCCGTGCCGAGGAGACAGGGATCATCAAGGCCCAGCTACGGCTGCTGAAAGCGTTCCGTAGGGCGAAGGCTAAGGTGCTCTACACCGCGGTCACGTACCAGCCAGGGCTCCCCGGGGTCAGCCCGAATTCCCCACTGTGGCGTACTCTCTTCGATTGTGTCTGCCTGATGGAGGGTACTCCCGCGGTCGAGCTCATTGACGAACTCGCCAGGCGGCCCGATGAATCGCTCGTCAGGGGGCAGGCGGCCAACGGGTTCGACCGGACTGTGCTCGACACCATTCTCCGGCTGGCCGGCGTCGACACCCTCGTTCTCGTCGGCATAGCCACTGACGTCGCTGTCGAATCCACCGCGCGCGCTGCATCCGACCTGCAATACCGGACAATCGTCGTCTCCGACGCCTGCACCGCCGACACCGATGAGGCCCACGCACACGCGCTCGACGCGATCCAAAAGTGGTTTGGCGAGACACGCACCGCCGACGAGGTCCTCAGCGCTCTGGGACGGGAAGACCCCGCGGTACGTTCACTTCGGCGGACGGCGTAATTGTAACGGAAATCACAGAGGCAAGGATTCTGACGAGAGGGTAGATGCTAAGCATCACGAGAACAACAAACGGAGAAGTGGTCTTTAAGCTGAGCGGCCGAATTGACGCGGATTTCAAAGCTGCCGTGTTACCAGGCCCGCTTCGATGGCGCAACGTCGGAGCCGTTATGCAACTGGGCGTACTGTTCATAGCCCTCAGTCGCAAAGCACAAACCGCGATCGAAAAACTGGTCTAGCAGGCGGAACAATTCCATCTCGCCGTAAATTTCGACAGGACCATGCATGGAACCCTGACGTTGCAGGAATTCCCAGAGATGCTCCTTGACTAGGACAATTGACCAGCAGAAATCGGAAAGGGCGACCCCCTGTGAGGCGCGACGCTCACCCATCTCAAAATAACGCCGCTCGACGTCGTGGCCGGTCTTGGTGAGCAGCCATTCGCTCAAGTGCCGCAAGATTTCCTGGAGTCGTCTCCGTAATTCATCGATCGGGACTTTGCGCAGGTCGGCGGTGCGCGACGAGGTTTCGAGCTTGACGACTAGCTCA
>CAVQNY010000050.1:0-335542 GCA_963714225.1 uncultured Acidobacteriaceae bacterium
TCTTGGGCCCTCTCCGATCCGGTAGTAGGCCGGCCAGCCCAGATCGCTGGAAAGATTCCTGGGCTTGATAAAACGTGGGACGCGAGACGCCAAAAGCGGCAGCTGCGTCGAGGATCGACATCTGTTCGGCGGTGTGGCGCCGCAGCATCTCGTAGCGGGTCTGCAGGAGATCGCGAGGATCGAAGAAGCGGTTCTGTTTGAACAAGGGATCGGCCACGGTTTCTGGATGGGGATTGAGCGTGCCACTCTGCTTTAGCCCTTTGGTCTTTTGATCGCGCTGGCTGCGTTTGGCCATTTGAGTTTGTCGAAATGTAATAATAATTAAGCCTCACGTGAGAAGTCAAGAACGATCGAAAGGCCAGAGAACCTCGCAAGGTAATATCATCTTGTATCGTAATAGAGCTAATAGTCGATATTAACGCTCGGATTTCCGCCAATCCATGCGGCGGATTTTGTTTAACATATGAGGCGTACTTATTCTTACACATCCTGGCGGCTCCCCTCTCTCCTGCTCCACCGATCCAACCGCTCCCGCAGTTCCAGAAGATCATCCACACGGAACGCCGAACGACCAGCGGAAATTCGAGTGAATGTGTCGGTCGGGGACAGGTCTGTGACATTGAGTAGAAAGGATTGCAGTTGCCCATTGGGGCCATAATAAAAAACACGCTCCTCTCCCCAACCGAGATGCCGACCGGCCATCTCATACTCATTGCCTACCAGCGGATGAAACGGATGGGTGATGCGGAATCGACCGGAGAAGTTATCATCACAACCTGCAGTTGCTGACGTTCGCCATCGACGAAGTGGAGAACGGGATCGTGAGCGGCTTTGAAGTAGTGCCGGGGAACCAGGCCGACAGCGAGTCTTGGATGCCGGCGCTCGCGCACCACCGCGAGTGCTTTGGGGAAGCTCCGGAACTGGGCACGGCCGACCGCGGCTTCTTCTCGGCCAAAAACGAACAGGAGGCGGAAGCCATGGGAGTGAAGCAGGTGGCCTTGCCGGGGCGCGGGAAGCTGGGGCAGAAGCGGGCTGAGCGGCAGAAGCAGCGCTGGTTTCGCCGCGCCCTGCGTTGGCGCGCGGGCTGCGAATCCACCATCGCCAGTTTGAAACATGGTTATTCCATGCTGCGGGCCCATTATAAAGGGGAGCGGGGCTTTGCCCGCTACGTAGGTTGGAGCATCATCACCCGCAACCTGTTCTCGATCGCGCGGTACAAGGAATCCCAAAAGCAGAAGCAGACCCAAGGGTGAAAGGAGCCATCGCCATGCCTCCCGTCCAGCAGTCCACGGCGCAGCGGCGCCGCTTGCGGAGCGAAATCCAGCGTCTGGCCGAGATCGCGGTCTTTGGAACGTTGTCAGAAACCTATCGCACCTGCGGCCGGGCCGGCTGCCATTGCCAGAGCGGAGGGCCCAAGCACGGGCCGCATTTGCAGATCAGCTACCGGGGCGAGAACGGCAAGACCACCGGCTACTATGTGCCCAAAGAGGCTGCAGCGGCCACGCGAGAAGGCGTGGCGGCCTGGCAGCAACTGCAATCCTGTTTGCGAGAATTGGCGGAGATGAATAAGGAGGACAACTTGCGGCGAGCCCGCGAAGGCGACACTCCATGAAGCGCTGCGGTATGTGGTTCTTCATCGGGTTCGTTCTTGCGATCCTGCTCACTCTCTGTGCTCCTCCGGAGCGCCGCACCGGTGTGTTCCTTGACTCGCCGATCGGGCGAGCGCATGCTGTCGACCGCTCTCGCCTCTTGGTTCCTGCAGTTAAGCTTGCTGAGCTCTCCTTACACCTGGAAGCGAGAGCGAGTCGGGCCGGTCCCGATGAATGCCTTGCTCTGTTTTATAACTCCTCCCTCGAGCATGTGCCGTTGCGCGCAGACGAAACCCCTCCGCCTCGGATCGATCCCCGAGGGCCCCCAGTGCAGGTTCCAACGGCCCAGCGGTCGAGGTTACAAGGCCCGCCGGTCCCCAGAAGGGGGGAACTACCCTCGGAACCCGCGAAAACTGGGGCTCCTGCAAGAACCGGGGTTTTGCAACGTGTAATTTTTACGACAGGCTCTAGCTCGGCGGCGAGTTCATCGGAATGATGTTCAATCAACCGTACCAAACGTAATGCGATCATGCCGCCCTCTCAACTTCATTTGATGCTGATTCTGGTGAGCAGACTCACGCCAGCTTGTAGGATTCGCGAAGAGTTTTGTAATCTAATGTAACTCCTCACCAACCTCCAACCACTAAAGTTCGCTGGTCTCTGTCGATTGCGAGCTCCTCGGACACCTCGGACACGTGACCTCCTCGTCACAACAATTCGACAGAAAGCCCACAGAAGCTTCACGCCTGAAATGGTTCTCTTTCATTTTCTGAACCATAGTGTGCTCGAGCCTTTCACAATAGGTTCTTACCCTAGGCATGGGAGGGATCACCGCACGTTACCTTCATCTCCTGTGCTCGCATTCTTTTGGCAGTCATCAGCCGTATGCTAGCTTAGGAGCATGCCGGCGGGTGAGATGGAATCAAAAAGCGCAGCGGACGGCCGGTATCGGACCTTGCTTGAAGTGTCCGGCGCCATCGCATCCCAGCCGAACTTGAAGGCTGTCCTGCAGAGCTTGCGCCGTTTATTGTCTAGCGTTGTTGCTTTCGACTCGTTGCTCAGTGCATCCATGCAGGGCCAGAGTCATATCAATTCCAGCAGTCACGCCCGCAGAGGTATAGCAGTTTCCGTCCTTCACATAAATGGGATTGGATCCACTAACGCATTGGAACTGGTGCGATGAACTTGCGCAGAACTATCCGGGGGTTAGGTGGAAGAGGATCTCGGCAGTGAGCTTGCGCTTCGTATCGCAAGGATGATGGTCGTATTCTTGAGGCGTCCGGGAGGCCAGAGCCAGTTCAGCGCAACGCTCGCAGCCCAGCGCCAGGACCATCGATCGTGGGGCGCCCTCCTGGCATGGATTGCTGACAACATAACACGTGACCTTTCGATTGATATACTCGCTCGAAGGGCGGCCATGAGCCCACGCAACTTCGCCCGTCTCTTCACGCAAGAAATTGGCAAGACGCCGGGAACGCACGTCGAGGATCTTCGTCTTGAGGCGGCACGGCGTCAGCTTGAGTCGACGGCGGCAAGTCTTGAAGAAGTTGCGAAGTTCAGCGGCTTCAAGAGTGCCGAGGTGCTGCGTCGTGTCTTCGCCCGACGGCTGGGCACTACTCCGGGGCAATATCGCAACTCATTCGGACAAGAATCCAGAGGCTTGAGCAATCGTCACCAGAAATCGTCCTTAGCGCCGTGGATTACTCCTGAGAAACGCCCTTCTCGTCAGCAACCGATCACTGATGACAAAGCCGGCTTTCGGGAAGTTACAGTGTTTTCAAATTGCGCGTTCGGCTCTCCGCATCTACGTTAGCACCGGATCTATCGGACTGGCCGCGAACCGCTAATGAGGATGTCCACGAGCCTTCTGGCGCTTTGCTGCCAGTCAGGACCGGACGCCACGTGGGAGACGCCGATGAGTGCCCGAAGTAGATCGAAGGGCTCGAGATCTCTACGAATGTCCCCGCTCTTGATCGCGCGCTTGACCAACGAATCGATCGCTCCCTGAATCTGACTCCGTGAACCTTCGTACAGCTTCGAGGGGCCACCGACGATCGTATTCAGTGCAGGAGCGATGATCTGCTTGGTCGCGATGTAATCCACGAACAAGAGCATCCAGGCTCGCAACGCTTCAACGGGAGGCATGGCGGCGGTGAATTTTTGCTCTGCCGCCGCGAGCTTTTCCACTTCAGTCCGATAGACCGCTTCGATCAGTGCGTCTCGCGTAGGAAAGTGGCGATACAGAGTTCCCGCTCCAACATCTGCCTCTTTAGCGATGTCGTCGAGACTGGCGTTGGCGCCGGACCGAGTAAACGCCTCCTTTGCCACCTCCAGAATGCGCTCGCGGTTCCGCAGCGCGTCGGTGCGCGGTTTCCGCGGGGCAATCTTCTGACTCTTGGTCGGCACAAAAAAGTTGCAACCGGAGCTGGTCTCCGGTTATCTTATCTAGTGATTCGGAGACACTCTCCGTTTTAGTTGAAACGCGGCGGTCTGTCAATAGCGGTTCCCAGGGTTCTCCGGGTCCGAGAGGTGAGAAATATGAATTCACTCGCTCGTTATAAACCGTCAAAGAATCCCTACCTTCCTTGCGCCGACTTCACGACGATGGCGGAGCGGGAGTTGTCGGCATTCTTCAACGCCGTCACACAGTTGTTCGGGTCAGAGCAGGCGGAGATCTCAGCGGAAGACTGGCTGGACGAGTTGATCGAGATCGATTCTCTGCCCGCCTCAGCCCGCGAATGGCGATTGATCAGTGTGAAAGTTTCGACTCGGCTTCGAAGTCGAGAGGGCGCTTCGTCTCCGCCGTCATCTCTATCGACCGAATCACAAATTGCTTAGGAAAGAATATGCGTGTTTTTGTTACCGGAGCTACAGGCTTCATTGGTACGGCAGTCGTCCGAGAACTGATCGACGCAGGTCATCAGGTGCTCGGCCTTGCGCGCTCAGATGCGGCAGCCAAGTCCCTTGTCGTGGCGGGAGCCGACGTCCATCGTGGTTCGCTCGAAGATCTCGAAAGCTTTCGCAGTGGCGCAGCGGCTGCCGACGGCGTGATCCACACCGCTTTTATTCACGATTTCTCAAACTATGGGCCTGCCGCCGAGGCGGATAGGCGTGCCATCGAGACTCTCGGCGGCGCGCTCGCCGGCTCCAATCGCTCGTTGCTTGTCACCGGCGGAACCTTGCTCGTTCAACGCCAAGGCTCGCTCGCAACAGAAGACGATGCGTGCAATCCCAACTTCCCCCGCAAGTCGGAGGAGGCAGCGCTTGCGCTGGCGGCACGCGGAACCCGGGCATCGGTGCTGCGGCTTCCGCCATCGGTCCACGGCAACGGTGATCACGGCTTTGTGCCACGCCTGATCAGCATTGCACAAGAAAAGGGTGTTTCCGCGTATATTGGCGACGGGCTCAACCGCTGGCCCGCTGTGCATCGGCTCGATGCAGCTCATTTATACAGGCTTGTGCTTGAGAAAGGTACTGCTGGGGCGAGCTATCACGGCGTGGCCGACGAGGGCGTGCCGACTCGAGAGATCGCCGAGGTCATCGGCAGGCAAGTGAACGTACCGGTCGTCAGCAAGTCTAGCGAGGAAGCAGCCGATCATTTTGGCTGGATCGCTCGCTTCTTTGGCATCGACGGTCCGGCTTCCAGCGCGCTGACGCAGGAACGGCTAGGATGGCGACCGGTTCAGCCAGGGCTCATTGCCGATCTGAACGTTGAACAGTATTTTCAACACACTGCGGACGCGCTGGTTTTACGCGGCTAACGCGTGACCGATAGTGAACCGTTACGTAGAAGTGCAAATACTTAGGAGGTAAAAAAATGACGAACATACTTGAAGCGACTTCATTAGGGGCAAGTTCGACCACAGATGACGTTTTATCCGGCGTGAATCTGAAGGGCAAGCGGATCCTCGTAACTGGTGTTTCGGCCGGCCTCGGCGTGGAAACGGCGCGCTCCCTGGCCGCCCACGGTGCTCAGGTTGTAGGAGCGGCGCGGGATTTGAACAAGGCCAAAGCTGCAACCGGGCAAGTGCGAAAGGACGCCGCGGCCAATGGCGGAAGCTTAGAACTGGTAGAACTCGATCTTGCCAACGTCAAAAGCGTGCGTGCCTGCGCCGACCGGTTGCGGGCGAAAGGGGAACCGTTCGACGGGGTCATCGCCAATGCCGGAGTGATGGCCACACCGTTCGGCCACACAGCCGATGGCTTCGAAACGCAGTTCGGGACGAATCACCTGGGCCACTTTGTCCTGGTGAACCGGATTGCGTCTCTTATCCGCGATGGCGGGCGGCTCATCAACTTGTCTTCTGCGGGTCATCGCTACGCGAATGTGAACCTCAACGATCCTAACTTTGAACGCACGCCTTATGACCCGCTCGTTGCCTACGGCAGGTCCAAAACCGCAAACATCCTCTTCGCAGTTGCGTTCGACAAACGGCACCGGGACCGTGGTGTACGCGCGGCCGCTGTGCACCCTGGTGGTATTCAGACCGAACTGGGTCGTTATCAGGATCCAAGCCGTATAGAAAAGATGATCGACCAGATAAATCAGCAGCGTGCATCTCAAGGCAAAGGCCCCTTTCAGTGGAAGACGATTCCACAGGGAGCCGCAACTTCAGTGTGGGCGGCCGTCGTTGCTTCCGCTGGCGAGATCGGCGGCCAATACTGCGAGGACTGCCACGTGGGCCATATCGTGCCGGACGACTTGCCTGTCGGAATAAACGAAGGAGTGCGCGGATATGCGCTAGATCCAAACAACGCCGAGGCGCTCTGGAAGAAGAGTGAGGAACTCGTCGGAGAGTCGTTTTAAGGATTCTCCGATTCGTTTCAACTGGGTTACCACCGGAGCTGTCGTTCCCTAGTAACAAACGATTGTAGGCGTCGGTTGCGCGGCAAGTACCTAGCTACCATCGAAGATCAAGCAGAGAAAAGAAAGAGACACAGGAATGACGGAGCTGATCGGTATCGAAGAGCATTTTGTCACTACTGACATCCGGGCTGCCTGGGCATCATCTCCTATCGGACAAGAGGATACCGGCGGGTTCGATCGAGGTGAAATCGAGGATCGGCTCGACGACTTGGTCAACCGCCGATGCGGGATATCAAAGTGCGTCGGCTCGCCGGTTCCGCAACGGTCAGCGACTAACAACCGTGCAGATCATCCTGATTGGATGGTCGGCAAAGAGGAACTTATGTGGAGCCAACCCTAGACCGGCAGTGCGAAAACCGAGCATCCATTTCTTCCCAGCTATTCCTGCCAGGAATAATCGGTTGTTCGATTGGTTCGTAATCGGCGATAAGGAAAACCGTGAGAGAAGCCCAGCGGAGAACCCGCCTCTGCAGAGGTGCTATTGTACGAAATTAAAATATGCCTGTAAATAATTGATAATAAACGAGATATTTGGTGAGGCGGCGGGAGTCGAACTATTCGGCGTGTTGATAACACGTAAGTTACTGATTCCAGGAACGGCCACAACGGCTAACAAGGCCTCATTGCCCGATCCATTGTACGTTTCTACGAAAATCCTTTCGGATCGCGAATCGAAACAGACGCCGTCACAAGCCGAGTATCCCACAGTTTCCGTTCGGCTGTTTGAAAAAAAGACACCTGAACTCCGGTCGAAACGGTTCCAGTTCTTCAAGCAGGTTCGAGTCCCGTCGCTCCAACCAGTTTGTCCATTACTTCTCACACTTCTCGGTTCCTGTGAATTCCTTAACGACCTGACTACGTTTCCAGGCTTCGATCTGTTCGCGAGCATCTTTCACGAGTTTGGCAAATCGCCGGGCCAATTCGTGAATACGCTGCGATTGCCTTCTTTGAATCGCCTCGTTTGGAATCAATTCCGTGCCGATCCCGATGGCGGTCGCACCTGACAAAATGAAGTTTGCTGCAGTTTGCTGATTCACTCCTCCCGCCGCGATTAATGAAACTTGCGGCAAGGAATCGTGCAGCGCCTTGATATACCTGTCTCCACCGACCGGACCACACGGAAACACTTTGACGAAATCGGCGCCAGCGCTCCACGCGGTGACCACTTCGGTCGGCGTCAAGGCGCCTGGGAGCACCGCGACATTCTGCTTGGCTGCGAATTCCAGGATCGCAGGGTTCAGTGAGGGAGCCGTGACAAAACTCACGCCCGCATCCACGCACAGGCGCGCCACGTCTGTGTCGAGCACGGTGCCCGCGCCAACGATAAGCTTTGGATCCGAACGAATCAAGTGGGCCATCAATTCTACCGCTCCGGGTACGGTCATCGTGATTTCCACGATCGGTATGCCGCCGCGCGTGACGGCTTCCGCCGCGAAATGTGCATCATCCCCGGATGAGACCCTGATGGCCGGAATGATGGCAATTTCTCGAATTCGCGAACACACTTCATCTTTCGTCATTTGTCAGAATCCTTCCAGCGCATTTTGAGCAGCATAGTTCTCAAAGACACCATTTAGACAACGTCATTCGGATCAGCTTCCGGTAGCCGATCATCACTACGAGCGATCCACGCATACAAAGTCGGTAACAGAACGATGCTCATCAATAGGTCAGAAATCAGTCCGCCGACGATGACAATTGCAAAAGGACGCTGCGAGTCTGAGCCGATCCCGTGCGAGAGCGCGGCAGGGAACAAACCCAAGGTTGCAACCAGCATTGTCATCATGATCGGACGAAGCCGAAGAACGGCACCCTCAATCGCCGCTTCCTCAATGTCGTAGCCTCGGGCCCGCAGCTGGTTTATGTATTCCAACATGATCACGCCGGTCTGGACTGAAACTCCAAACAATGCCAGAAAGCCTACCCCCGACGACACGCTGAAGTTTGTATGCGTAAGGAGAAGGGCAAGCAGTCCCCCGATGCGCGCCATGGCGACATTGGTGAGGATCAAAAGCGCCCACTTTACCGACTTGAACATGGAATAGAGGATGATATAGATGAGCAGGATGGTTAGCGGCAGCACCAGGAGCAACCGTCGATCCGCCCGCTTCTCACTTTCATATTCGCCCGCCCAGTCCAGCGTGTATCCAACAGGCAACTTGACGTTCGCATTGACCTTCTTGATCGCTTCCTCGACGGTGCCGCCTAAGTCTCTCTCACGCACGCTGTACTTGACCGCCACGTATCGAGAGTTCTCTTCACGGTAAATTTCTGAGCCTCCGTCCAGTACGCTTATTTTCGTCAGCTGTGCCAGTGAAACTCGCTCACCCGAAGGTGCCAATAAACGGACTTTCTCGATGGCCTCTTTAGTGTCTCGATATTCCGGCAAGTAACGCAGGACGAGGTCGTAGCGTTGTTCGCCGACAAGCACCTGAGTGAGGGCATTACCTCCGACCGCGGTCTGGATCGCGTCTTGAACGTCGGAGACATTGATGCCAAAACGTGAGGCTTGATCGCGGTCAACTGTGAAGTTGAGATTGGGCTGGCCACGAACTCGGAAAACGCCTAAATCCTCGATGCCTCGGATGGGACGCATGACAGCGGCGATCTCGTCGGCTTTCTCCTCCAGCGTCTTGAGATCGTCCCCGTAGATTTTGACCGCAAGCGCACCTTTTACGCCGCTAACGGCCTCTTCCAGGTTGTCGGAGATCGGTTGCGAGAAGCCCCAAAAAACTCCCGGAATCTTTTCCAGTTCACGATTCATCGCGGCGATGAGACGATCTTTGTCTTGATGAAAGACGGGCCGCCACTTCTCTTTTGGCAAGAGATCGACAAAGAACTCCGCATTGAAAAAACCTGTTGTGTCCGTCCCATCATCGGGGCGCCCGATTTGGTCGACTACCTGGGGAACTTCCGGAAACGAACAGAGGATCTCACGGGCCCGGTCCGCAATCTTCGTGCTCTCCGTCGGTCCAGTGCTGGGAGCCATGGTCCCCCGGACCCAGATCGCACCTTCGTCCAAGTGCGGCAGGAACTCTGATCCGATCACGCCGCCGAAAGCCAAATAAATCGCCACCAAAAACAGGATCAACCCACCTCCAATCGTGATCCAGCGATTACGGATGGCCCAGCGAACGTCTTTCCGATAGCGAGTTATTAACCAGTGCATTACTGGGTTCTGCCATTGTTTCGCATCGCCTCGGAACAGCAGGCTCGCTAGCGCCGGAGCTATCAACATCGAGAAGAGCAAAGCGCCGAGCAATGCGAAGGCCACTGTCCATGCCATCGGCTTGAACAACTTTCCTTCGACGCGTTGCAGAGTGAAGATCGGAAGATAAGCGGTGATGATGATGGCTATGGCATAGAAAACTGGCCGTTGCACCTCGTGTGCGGCAGTGCGGATGCGGTCAATTAGGGTGCGCGGAGCTTCCTCCGGACGGTTAAGATGCCGCACGATGTTCTCGATCATCACGACCGCCCCGTCCACAACCATGCCGAAGTCCAGGGCACCCAAGGAGAGGAGATTTGCGGAAATGTGCCGCAGGTCCAGGCAGATGGAGGCAAAGAGCAACGCGAATGGGATTGTCAATGAAACAATGATTGCTCCACGAACGTTGCCCAGGAAGATGAAAAGGATACTTACGACAAGAATCATTCCTTCGGCGAGATTGTGCAGGACCGTGTGGGTGGTGTAGTGCACCAGATCGTCCCGGTCGAGGTAAGGGACAATCTTCACGCCGGGCGGCAAAATCTTGGTATTGAGGCGGTTGACCATGGTGTGGAGCGCTTCCAGCATGGTCGCTGTGTCCGCGTTTTTCCGAAGAAACACAATTCCTTCGACCACATCGTTGTCATCCTCGACCACTCCGTCCGCTCGATGGATTGCTTTGCCGATCCGCCCGAGGCGAATCTTAGGCCCCTGGGTGACAACGGCGATGTCTTTCACTCTCAGAGGAGTGCCGTTTTGCGTTTTGAGGACCGTCTTTTCGATGTCACGGATGTCTGTGACTAAGCCCACAGCGCGGACGTTGATCTGCTGCGAACCCTGTTCGATGAAACTTCCGCCAGCGTTGGAGTTGGCATTGCTGAGCTGTTGCTCAACCTGTGCCAGACTCAACCCATAAGAGACCAGTTTGTCTGGGTCCAGGCGTATCTGGTATTCGCGAGTGATACCGCCGAACGATGAATCGTCGACCACGTCCGGTACTGATCGGATGTACTTGGTGACCAGCCAGTCCTGTAGAGATTTCAGTTCCATCAGATCGTAGGAAGGATTGGTGCTCTTCAGTGTGTACCAATAGACCGAGCCAATCGGACTGAAATCGGGGCCGATGCCGCCGCTTACTCCCGGAGGAAGCGTGACCTGCGAGAGGCGCTCTAGCGCTTTCTGGCGGTCCCAATCATTATCAGAATTGTCGTCGAAAATGAGATTCACAACCGACAGACCAGCCAATGAGGCCGAGCGCACGTGCTGAAGGTGCGGAATGCCGTTCACCTGGATCTCGATCGGAATTGTGACCTGTTGCTCGACCTCTTCAGCAGCTCGTCCAGGCCATTGCGTAATAATCTGCACCCACGTATTTGCCACGTCGGGATAGGCTTCGACCGGCAGGTTGTGAAAAGAGATCATGCCCCAAATAAACAGGAGCACCGCCGTACTCAGCACGACGAAGCGGTTGTTAAGAGCGAAATCGACGATGCCGCGAATCATTGCGACTCCGCCGAATTCTGGAATTCCAGCGCGTTGGCTACGACCTGTTGGCCGGGCGCTATTCCTGAAACAACTTCCTGCATGTTGTCGGGCAACATATCGCCCCCCACAACTTCCGTCCGTCTAAACTGACTGTTTTTCATCGGCACGTAGACCCAATCACGATCGTGCAAGTGCAAAATCGCAGCTGCCGGCACAGCGGCTCGCGTTTCTTTCTTTCGACCGTGAAAGGTAGCAGTTACAAACATGCCGGGACGCATCAGGCCAGGGTTTCGCATTTCGGTTCTACACAACAATCTGTAAGAGTGCTCATTCTACGCAGCTTTCTGAAAAGCAACGAATTCGGTCTTGGTGGCGGCCAAGCGCTGCGCCTTCAGCAGCAGATAGTTCATGTCTCGGTAACCGCGGCCGCGGCGGAGCAGAGCTTTGATGTTGCCATTGACGGCTTCTACCACACCCATCGGTACCTTTGTCCGGCAGTAGTTCAAGATCCCCTCGAGATGAGCCAGCAACATGCCGGCTAGTTTCTCCATGGGTTTCAGCCGCTGCCAGCGCAACTGGGCGATCCATTTCTGCAGGTAACGCAACATGGCTCCTTCGTAGCTGAAATCCCACAAACGCGAAAGACTCTCCTTGAGGAGATAGGCTTTGAGAATGCGCCGGTTCAGAGCAAACAGAGCGTTCAACTGTCGCCGCTGGCTGCGATCCAGATTGAGCCAACTGGTCAAAAGCAACCAGCGCTTCCCTCGCACCAGATCCCGTGCTGCTCCTCCTTTGCGGAAGAACTCAGCCCGCCGCACTTCGTCCACCGCTTGGCTGGCATGCTGCAGAATGTGAAACTTGTCGTACACGATCCGGCACTCCGGCACCCACTGCTCCAGGCTTTGCCGAAACGGTTCCCACATGTCCACACATGCCGCCCGAATCGCACTTCGTTGAAACGCACTCAGATGTTTCTCGAAGAATTCGTCCAGCGTCTGCTTCTTCCTCTCCCCTCCGAACCACAACGGTTCTCCCGTCTCCAGATTGCTCACCACCGTGAGGAACTTTTGCTTCTTCCCCAGATAGATCTCATCCACTCCCATCTGCCGCAACGCCGGCTTCCTTCGCCCCTTCGACCAGCGACTCAGATAGCGCACATCGATGGCTCGCACCGTGCTGCTGGCCAGACCAAACTGTCGTGCCACTCGCCGCACCGCCGCGCTCTCACAGGCCAACCCCACCGCCTCTTCGAAGCGCTTGCTGAACGGCGCCTTGCTGGGTAACTGCGGCACCTTCTCCGTTTTCACTCCGCAGTCCGGACAGCGCACTCGATACAGTTCGATCACCACCGTCGTCCGAAACTCGAAACACGGGAGATCTCGCACCTCCCGCTCGTAGCTGTCATAGGCATCGCTCAGCTTCCGCCCACAGCCCGAGCAAATCAGTTTCCGGTTTCCTCGCTTGCGCCGTACCCACAGCTTCAGCGTCTTTGCCTGCTCATTGATTTCGTGTCGGTAGACCCGATACCCCGGCCAACCCAGTACTTTGCTCCAGTCCGTCTCTGCCATGCTGCCGAGTGTATCCAGAATTCCACTAAAGGAAAATGCCCATTCCATCAGGAGTCGTTACAGATTCTCGCTCAGAGCCCGCATTTCGATGCGCACCTTCGCGCTGCGAATGTTCGGGTCTAAGACTGGTCCTATGTTGCTGATAGTTCCGGCAAAAACCTGGTCAGGATACGCGTTCAGACGGATGTCCGCCTTCTCGCCAAGGCGCACGTTGACGAGGTCATTTTCGTACACGTCACAGAGTACCCAGATGTAGTCCAAGTCAGAAATTGTGAATGGATTCGGAGAGCCGAGCCCTGCAACGCCAGCGGCATTGGTAACCTGCTGATCTGTGATGACGCCAGAAATCGGCGCGCGAATTTCCACAATACCAGTCGGCCAATCGAGAGTGGGATTGCCCAGCACTCGAAGTTTTTCGGCTGTGGTTTCGACGTCGACCTTTGCTTTGTCTTCCGTGTCCTGAGCAACCTGGAGATCGTTTAGCGAGATTGCGCCCTTGTCATAAAGTAGCTTGGCCCGCTCCAATTGGGTCTGGACCAACTGTTCGTCAGCTACCGCTTTTCGGTAGTCAGAGAAGGCACCAGAAACGTCTGCGCTCTGCACCTTGAGCAACAATTGGCCCTTCTTAACCGTGTCACCCAGGCGCGCGTCAATCTCCACAACACGTCCGATGGCAATTGAAATCACAGGAACTGCGCGCGAGATATCCGGATTCACGGTACCCGTGACTCTCAACTGCGGCGTCGCAATGTGTTCTGCTGCCTGCGTCAACTGGAAGCGTTCGGCATGGTCCATTTGAAACACATTGCGGTCCTCCACGCGTTCCACTTTGAGCGGTGGCGGCGCTTCCGCCTGGGGATCACTTTTTCCACCGCTGCAGCCCGACGAAAATAGGGCGACTATCAGAGGCAAGGACAAGATTGCGAAATCCCTGTGGTTCATTGGATCACCTCGCGTCCTACGGAAAGATTCAGTTGGCTGGCTGTATTCAGATAAGAGGCGACCAGATTTAAGTAAGTGACTTGTACGCTCCGGTAGTCAGCTTGCGCATCGAGAAAGTCCAGCAGAGATGCCGCGCCGTGCTGGTAGGAAAATGAAATCGTGTCCCTCACGCTTGCAGCTTCTTCCAGGTATTGTTCTTTATAAGGTTTGAGAAGAATCACCGCGCTATTGACCGTGGCGTAGGCGGAATCGACATCGTTGAAAACCTGGGCCCGACTTGCCGCGGCCAGGCTATCGTTTCGGTTGATGTCCAGTTGCGTGCGACGCTTTTCACCTTGATTGCGATCAAACATCCGCAAAGGAATGCTCACGCTGAATCCGATGTAATCGTCGATAGGTGGATCACGGCCCACATCGAAACCTAGGGTTGGGTCTGTAGATCCATTAGCTACGGCGAGCCGATAATCAGTCTTGGCCTTGTCGACAGACTGCAACGCTGCCCTCAAGTCAGGGCGCGTATCGAGTGCTGCCTGGCGGACATCATTAAGAGGAGGAATCTGCTCCGCAAAATCAAAGGGCCCGATGACATCGAACTGCTCAAGCGGTGTCTGTTGATTCAACAGCATGAGCAGTTGAATTTTCGCAGTGCGCAGATTCACGTCCGCAGTCTGCAAGTCCGAGAGATACTGAACTCTTTGCAATTCCAGACGCTTCAGGTCCACTTGCGCAATTCCTCCGGCCTTGTAGCGCTCGCGGTTTACCTCCAAAACATGATCGTAATAAGCCAGGTTTTCCTTCGCGAGATTCAGGATCGCTTTCTCCTGAAGCGTCTGTATGAACGCACCACGAAGGTTGAACAATAGATTTCGCTCCAGGTCGGCCTGCCCGGAGATTGCAACGGCGGTGCCTTTCTGTGCGCTCTCCAAGCGTAGCCCGCGCTTATGCTGGCGCTCCCATAGGAAGTTCACAGTTGCCGAAGGCAGGAAGTATGCAAACGGCCCGTGTGGTGGGCCGGCGCTAAACGGATCGATCTGATCGCCGAGTATGGTCAAGCTGGGATTTGGCCGCAGGTTCGCGGTCATCTCCTGAGCGCGGGATTCATCGATGCCGATTTGTCCGGCTCGCAGAGTGGGATTCGCCGCCTCGAACTTGTCGCGAACCTCCTGCCACGTGAGCGCCCTTTGCGCGACGGCACACTTCACCAAAGCTGAGATCAGGAATAACCCGAAACAGAAACGTTTTGCCACCCCGCACATGAGTCCTCCCTATGTTCGTTGCCTATTCCCGCTCGTCCCAACATTTCACGCCTCGTTCGCTGTGCGATTCACCGTTCATGCACGTTGTTGCAATCCACAGTTTCCGAGACGACGAAGCACGGCACTTCATTAAATATGTTGAGTATGAACAGCCTGTTACAACGACCCTGTACGGAAGACCCGTTTCCATCGGTTAAGCTGCGAATCGCTACTTCAAGTATGCTCTGACCACGTCGACCAGTTCATCGGCGGCCATGGCCTGGTCGGAGGTTGGTTTCCGCTTCGGATCGAGCACGTGAAAGCGAACGTGATCCTCAAGAAGTTCGGCCATCAACCCGTTCATCGCGCCTCGCGCAGCAGCGATGAGCCGCAAAACGTCGGAACAGTTTTGTTCATTAGTCAAAGCCCTTTCCACAGCCTCGACTTGGCCGCGGATTCGCCGGACCCGCAAAATGAGTTTGTCCTTTTCTTTGATTGTGTGCACGATCGCCTCCATCGCACCATACTGTATAGGGGTACGCTATAGTCGTCAACAACGAAGACGCCGCATGGCCGCGTTCGCCTCTAGCGTCGTGGCATCGATCGCGATCCGCTTCCCCTTCAACAATCATCGATCCGCCAGTAAGCCCAGCACCCAGCTGAAGACTTCCCGATGAGTGTCCACGTCGATCAATCGCCGCGTGCGCGAAATCGTCGAGTGGTCCGGCGTATATTCCTCCAGCCCGATCCCCACAAATCGTCGCAGGGCCAGCGAATCCGCCAAACGCCACGCAATCCCACGCTCGCTGTCGATTCCCTCGAAATAGCCGATCAGCAGTGAGGGCAAGCAGCCGCGCAGCCAGGACGTCCTGAATTGCCGAGTGTATGTGACCATAACATTCGAGCTCACCAAATGCTTACCCGGCTCTCAGGATTGAGATAGAGTTTCTCGCCCGTGCTCACATGAAAAGCTGAATACCAAGCATCCAGATTGCGCACTTCGATGTTCACGCGGCACTCATCGGGCGAGTGAGGATCGGTCAGGATCTGTTGTCGTAGAACCTGTTCCGTCTCTTTGCCGCGCCGCACCTGGGCAAACGATAGAAAGAAACGCTGATCCCCAGTCAGTCCATCGATCACCGGAGCGGACTTGCCCTTCAGCGAGGTGTGGTAGGCGTCTAAAGCCAGTACCAGTCCACCTAGGTCGGCGATATTTTCGCCCATGGTCAACTTGCCATTAACGTGCAGTCCCGGGAGTGGCTCACAAGCATCAAACTGCGCGCCGAGATCTGCCGCTTTCGCCAAGAATTTCTTCGCATCGTCAGCGGCCCACCAGTCTCGCATCCGTCCGTCGCTATCAAATCGCCGGCCTTGATCGTCGAAACCATGGGTTAATTCGTGACCGATGATTGCTCCAATGCCACCGTAGTTCACTGCTGGATCTGCTTGGGGATCAAAGACCGGAGGCTGCAGAAGTGCTGCCGAAAAAACGATCTGACGGAGAGCGCCGTCGTTGTACGCATTCACGGTTTGCGGCTCCATCTCCCACTCCCGACGGTCTACGGCAGCATGGAGCCGATTCACGCGGAACTGCCAATTGAAAGCTGAAGCACGCTCAATATCTCCGGCGACATCGTCTTGTTGAATGACCAGTCCGTTGTAATTGCGCCAGTAATCTGGATAGCCAATTTGAATCGCGTATTTCTCTAGCTTACTGAGGGCTTCAGTCTTTGTTGTTGGTGCCATCCATGTCAGTGATTCGACGCGCGTCCGCAAAGCTGTCTTCACGTCGGCAACCAGCGCTTCCATCTGTACACGCGCGTCTGACTGGAAATAGCGCGAAACATAAAGCTGTCCGACCGCATCTCCAAGGTTGGCAGCGCTCTCCACTTGAGTCATGTCGTTGCCACCGCTCACAAGCTTCAGTCCTTGCTTCCATCGCGCCGATTGTTGCTTCTGCCCTTTTAACGATTCGCCGTGCAGCTCAAATTCCGCGTTGGCAAATGGTCTCGACAGATAGGGTGCCGCATGGTCAAGAAGCGTAAACGCCTCCCATGCCTGAAGTGTTGCCATTGGTGTCTGGTTGTACAAAGCTGCGATCCGAGGGATTGCGGTTTTTTCGACGACGATGAACTTCTCTTCGTGACCGAGTCCTGCGGCAGTTAGAAATTCGCTCCACGCAAAGTCCCCCACCCTGGTCTCAAGCTGTTGCAAAGTCATAGGATTGTACGTTTTCGTAGAATCCCGGTCTTGCTCGCGATCCCAACTAGCCTCGGCAATGCTGGTCTCAAATTGCAGGATCTCTTCCGCGCGCTCGTGTGGCTCAGGCCAGCTGGCTAATGCAAGGACCTTCGTGATGTAAGTCTTATAGCTATTGCGTTGGGGTGCGTAACCCGCATCAAGATAGTAGCTGCGATCGGGCAGGCCCAGAACTGGCTGACTGATTTGAATGGCATAGTGCTCAGGGTCCATGATATCGGCCGAAATATCTAGGTGGAAGATACTGCCAAGGAAGCTAGCATTCTCTCGGCCCATCAGAGCGGCTAGAGCATTTCGCGAACTCGCCCTTTGAATCGACTTCAACTCCAGCAAGAGCGGCGTGATGCCAAGGTGCTCAATCGCCGACTCGTCCATGAAGGCCGCGTAGTAGTCTCCAGCCATCCGCCCAATGGAACCAACTCTACCTTGCCCCGCCGCAGCTTCCAGCAGTGCGCGTACTTTCGCCTCTGAAGTATCCGTCAAAACTGAGCCTGTCGAATAACCAGACCTATCTGGGGGAATTACCAGCTGATCCAGATAACGTCCGTCGGCATAGCGGAAGAAGTTATCACCAGGTCGGACCGCAGTGTCCCGCCCATTCAAGTCAAGGCCCCCGGCTCCCAATGCCGATCGATCAGCAGAGCTCCCACCTGCTTGACCCAACGCGGACGGGAGCGCGGCAAAGCAGCTAAGGAACAACAGAAACCAAAACCTTTTCGTCATTGCCATATTATTGTCGATTGTGAGAACAGACGGCACCACCCGACAAAACACACACTTTGTGTGGATGGTGCGTTTGTATTGCCAGCGCGGGTGGAACTTAGTACACACAAAACCAGCCTGTCAAGTTCTACGCGGGTGAACCGGCGCCGACTCACTTCTCGCTAACAAGATACTTATGAGCCGGTCGTTGACATCGCAATTCAGGACTTGCGAGAGTCAGGCTCCGTTGGGTGGACTTGTGACTTCGCCACTTGATCAGCAAATTATCAGGCGGTCAGTCTTGTTTCCTTCGTCCAAGGCCGATTACCGCTGGTTTGAGTTTATCCGCCCACGATCAGCAAACCCTGTGCAACATATCTTTACTAATCTGGCGGTTCACATCCGTGTCCGCCTCCCAATACGTTTCTCTGCGCTAGCCGTTTTCGACGCGCGCCTTTACATCCGAGTACGCCGCATCGATGAGACTGCTCAGCTCTGCGGTATTTGTGGCCGTTCCCGGTCTCAGCTTCACATGGCGCATGAACTTGCCGGTGCCTTGCAACAAGCGGACCGGATCCGGCAGCGCTGCGCCGTAAAAGAACCCTACGTCTACGTGCGATGCGAATACATTGACATAGCCGAAGGGCGCATCCCCCAAACATGCAACTGGACAGCCGTCATGCAAAAGCTCCCGGACTTCGTCCCCGCATTTTCGCATCACCTCAAACCACTGATGCGCGATGGCTCCCAATTCACCTGCATGCTCTTTCATCCACGCATCGATGGCGGGATCCCGCTCGACGGCGCCGTTGAATCGCAGCAATTCCGTTCTCATCGTCGCTCCACTCTCTGCTTTCGAGATCTGGCTAACGCCGCAGTCTTTTATAACCCGGATCGTCCGTGACCAGCTTGTCGGCAAACCTTACCTTACCGGCCTATGGAAGGTTAGCCCATGATATGTTCGCAACCCGAAAATCAATGTCCATCCAAAAGTGTTGCCTTCGCACTTCATTGACAACAGGCTACGATTAAACGAAAACAAATTCCGAGCAGGCTCCTAACCTGCTTAATTCATATATTTGAAGACAACAAAGGCCTCCTCTGTTACAAACATGTTGTCAAGACAATGTTTGCAGCAACAAAAGAGGCCTCTGAATGTCTGAAGATAGCACAACACAGTGTTTGTTGTTCCCAGGAATTTGTCGTAAGCCTGTCGTAGCCCAATTTGATCAGCGAGAGGGGAGTTCCGATGGCGGAGCTCTGCTGCTGAAGGCCGCCGATCGGCACTATGACTTGGTGGCCGGACTGGCCTCCTGCCTGCGAGACGAGCGACAAGCCGGCAAGGTGGATCATTCGTTGCGCGAGTTGGTGGCGCAGCGAGTGTTCTCGATCGCCTGCGGCTACCCGGACGCCAACGATTCAGCCCGCTTGTCCGAGGATCCAATTCACAAACTGCTTCTGGATCGCGATCCGATCGAGGGTCGCGACCTGGCTTCGCAGCCGACCTTGTCGCGTTTCGAGAACGGAGTTGGGGTGAAAGAACTCTACCGTGCGGGCGAGTTTCTGGCCGAGAGTGTGATCGGGCGTCACGCCAAGCGGCTGCGCCGTCGCGCCTATCGCGTCACCATCGATCTGGATCCGACTGATGATCCCACTCACGGCGCGCAACAGTTGTCGTTCTTCAATGGATATTACGACACCTGGTGCTACCTGCCGGTGATGGGTTTTGTCAGCTTCAACGACGAAGCCGAACAGTACCTCTGCGCCGCGGTGTTACGGCCCGGCAACGTGGGGGCAGCGGTGGGAGCAGTCGCCCTGCTGCGGCGTTTGGTGAGGATGATTCGTGGCCGCCTTCCTGGAGTACGGATTCGGGTGCGCCTGGATGGCGGCTTCGCGCATCCTGCCGTGCTGGAGTTTTTGGACGCCCAGCCGAAACTGGAATATGTGGTCGCGATGGCCAAGAATGCGGTATTGAAGCGCTCCGCCGAAAGCGGAATGCGGCGAGCGCGCCAGCTCTCGCGGCGCAGCGGAGAGACCGAACATATTTACGGGGAAGTTCGCTACAAGGCCGGGAAGTGGCCAGGTCTGCGCCGCGTCATCATCAAAGCCGAGGTCGTCTGCGCTGCCGATAAGGACCCCAAAGACAATCCCCGGTTTGTCATCACCAACATGAAACAGAGTCCACAGTGGATTTACGAACGGGTCTACTGCCAGCGTGGTGACATAGAGAATCGTATAAAGCTGTGAGCTGCACAAGCTCGAGATCGATCGCACCAGTTGCACCAGCTTCTGGGCCAACCAGTTTCGCGTCCTACTCACAGCCGCGGCCTATGTCCTGATGCAGGAGTTGCGCTTGCGGGCTGCCGGTACCGCTTGTGCCCGCGCTCAAGTTGACATGTTGCGCGAACGACTGCTGAAGCTAGGCGCTCGGGTCTTGGTCTCGGTACGACGCTGGGTCATTCACCTGCCCACGTCGTTCCCGTATCTACCTGCCTTCCGTCTTATCGCCTGCCGTTTGGGCGCGCAGAGCGGATAAATCTTCCACTTCTTACAATCCGAAACCAGACTGGTTGCACTCCTGGCGAAGGTGTGCCACCACATGTCAAAATTGACGTTTGAACCCGACTAATTCCTTTGGAATCAGTGACGCGATCGAAGGAAATTCCGCCGTTGTCGCAATTACATATCACTCATGCGAACAATCACACCCCACTCCACTCTTCATGAATAATACGGGCTAAGGGTATATTCTCTCGTCACCGGACAAGCAAAGTGAAATCCCATCGTAAGGTAATCGAAGAAGCTACGTGTCCGGCATCCAACGCTGTCGCGACCGTCAGCGAGAGGAAATGGGGAAGCAAAAGGGATCGATGCGTACAACATCGCCACCTGGTCCGGCCGACCGGTCAAAACGTAAGCTTTGGCTGATCCTGCTTTCGTGCCTCTTGGTGCTCGCGCTCGGCGCTTACGCGAGTCGCACGCAACTGGAGCGCGCTTTAATCGCAATTGAAATCTATCGCGCACACATCTTCACTCCGCCGCCCATTCTCGCTGGTGAATCGCGATTCCATTTGCACATTTCCAACGCTCAGTTCTATTGGGATTTCTCGGCGATTCGTGTGGCCAGGGAAAGCAGGTTGAAGCTGCTCAATCCGGAGTTGAAGCCGCTGGTAAAAGAGATTGCTCGGCGCCAGGCGGCGGGCGAAGGAATGCAGTATTCGATGCATATCTACCGCGAAATCCGCTGGCGGTTGAACTTCACGCCCGATGTGGAAGCCACGCGGGCAAGAATCGCCGATCTACGCCAAAGTCTCAATCAGCCCGAACTGCAGAAGCTGGCGGCCCAGCAACAGCCCTCCGACGGAAGCTGGGGGATGGGCATCAATGTCTGGTATCTCAAGCTCTATTACTCAATCGAGGACGGGCTCAAAAGTAGCGGCTCGCCGCCTCAGTATCCGCTCACCTTTCTTGACCGCATCAACTCTCCTCAGAAGCTCATCCAGCAGCTTGACTCCGATCTCCGCGACGACTTTACCAGAACAGGGGTTTTCAATCGTGAAGAGCTCGATGAAACCTTCTCAGCGCTGGCGCGTTTGCTCTATGGGCACAAGCAGACCGGCTACGCGTTCGATCCGGCACTCAACGGTGCCTTGCGGCAGTTTGTGGCGCGCTGGCAGAATTCTGAGACCGGTTTCTGGGGCCAGTGGCTGGTTGACGGGCAGGGAAGAATCTGGAAGATGGACGACATGGCGATGACCTTTCACGTCGTCTCGGATCTGTACGGTGACGTGGAGCATAAGGACCTGATTGCCAAACGTCTGCTGCAACTGGACAAGGTCAACTTTCCTGCCGGCATTCGCTTTGACGGCCACTATGAAAACCATCTCAACATGGATGTAGTCAAGATTTTCCGCCTGACCTGGCCGGCGCTTGACAAACCGGCCCGGCAGCAGGCGCGCTTAGAAATCTCTCGCATGCTCGATTGGTGTCTGAAGCAATCGCTCCAGCCTGACGGATCGTTCAAGGTGAGCGAACTGGATGACACCACTGGAGACGCCTTCAATTACGGCGTGTCGTTTTTGAATGACGCCGGGTACTTCCGACGTCAAGACCGCTTCTGGACGGATCAGGATTTCCCCGAGGCGAATGAGGTTCGGGAGCGTCTGTTAGCAAAACTCAAGTCGATCGGCCTGAGCGACCCGGGAATGAAGGACGCCTATGACCAGTTGCAAGGCGCTAAATGAGGCGCCTGGGCTTCTTGATAGCAATGGCGGACGATGAACTGACAGCTCCTTCGTTGATTTCAACTAAGGGGCGGCTTCGTGGAAATCGACTTTATGCTGAATTTATAGGTCCTGGGTGTGTAGTCGCCAACTCTTCCATAACCGATTATGGAAGGTTTGCCCGTAAACCAGACGCAATCGCCAGTTACCCCCAATCGCTATGCTCAATGCAGCATTCGAGCTGCAACGCAACTTCCGTCAGGGCAAGATTGGCTTCCATGGCACCCTGAAGCCCTGGTTCATCCCAAAGCCTTCTCCGCCTGGTTGCGAAAACTATACCGACACCACTGGCACGTCTACTCCAAATCCCCTTCGGAGATGCAGACCATGCGGTGCGCTATTTAGGCCACTACACCCATCGCGTAGCCGTCTCCAACCATCGACTCGTCTCCTTGGTCGACGACCCCAAGTTACCTTTCGTTCGGCGCCGCGCCACTTTCCTGCCGCTGTGCTTTCGACTACTCGGAGCCGTACAGCCATCGCAGACCGAAGCAAAAACCTCCCCCACCGAGGAACGGAGCCCACTTTGGCTCTGTCCCAAATGTGGCGGCCGCATGGTAGCGAGGAAGCCAAAGTGGCGAATGCGGACGAAGCCCTTGGGAAGCAGATGGCGATTTTTCGCCAACTACCGAGCCTCGATGTGGGCACGATTGCACACGCGGCGTCGGGACCTTGGTACACTGGCGTTCCGCGCCGAGTTTTTTACGTCTTCAACTTCCTGAAACTTCGGTTTGCCTTCAGATGTCGTGCGCGGAAGGAGATTCGGCTACATAAGCACGACCGCGCGGGCTCACGTCGACAGACCCGGCTCTCGTTGAAGGTTGGTTTTCTGAATTCTCTTCGTGGGGTATGAGCATTGATTTCACTACAAGGGGACTCTCGCCGGTTGTGGGTTATGGCTGGCGTGGCCGGGTTTATCCTGCTCTTCGCCATTCACCTGGCACTGATCTCGCGCGCGAACACCATTACCTGGGATGAGCCCGACCATATCTATTCCGGATACATGTCGTGGCGCGGCGACTTTGGCTTGAATCCCGAGCATCCGCCGCTGGTCAAGTTCGTTGCCACTGTGCCTTTGCTTCCCATGCAGCTGAACGTTCCAGAGATGCAAGATCGTCCTTACCGGTTACAGGCGGTTCTCGGTGGAAGAGATTTCATCTTTCACAACGACGCCGACAAGATCGTGTTTCGCGCGCAGATGGCGGCCTCAATCTTCACCCTGCTGTTGCTGGTGATCGCGTTTCTCGCGACGCGAGAGATGTTCGACCCCACCGCGGGCTTCCTTGTGATCGGGCTTCTGCTGTTCGATCCGACCCTGCTCGCTCACGGAGCGCTGGTAACCACGGACGCGGCGCAAGCCTGCTTTTTACTGGCATCAATCTATGCGTTCTACCGCTATGTGCAATGGCCATCCGCGGGCCGGCTGATGATTACCGGGGTTGCCGCCGGACTGGCGTTGGCGTCCAAGCACAGCGCGGTCCTTGTCTTCCCCATGCTCTTGATTCTCGCGGGAATCGAGATATTCCGGCAAGAGTCAGCGAAGAGCGGATCGCAACTTTCTGTCGGTAAACGCGCCACTCGCTATGCTACGGCCCTGGTGATCATCGGCCTCATGTCAGTCGCAATTCTGTGGGCGGCCTATGGCTTCCGCTATCCGGCACGCGGGAACGGGTTGCAGTTGAATCCGCCGATGGAGGCGCAACTTGCCAAAGTCCCGAGTCCTACGCAAGCCAAAATACTTCACGAATTCGCCCGTTTCCACTTGCTCCCCGAGTCTTACATCTACGGTTTTGCGCACGTGTTGTTCAGCGCCAACAACTTCAACAGCTATCTCTTCGGCAAATCCTATCCGCATGCCGTCTGGTTTTACTTCCCGGTGGCCATGCTGGTGAAATCGAGTCTCACATTCCTGATCCTGCTGGCGATTACCTTTTGGGCGATCGCGAGCGGGCGTCTGCGGAAGAGGCGCGAACTACTGTTTCTGCTGATCCCGCCGCTCATCTATCTGGCGGTGTCGATGAAGGGCGGAATGAACATCGGCATTCGCCACATCCTGCCCGTCTACATCTTTCTTGCGATCCTGATCGCGGGCGCGGCCTCCATGCTGATTAAGGACAGTCGCCGCTGGCGGTATGCGGTCGTACTTCTGCTGGTCTTCCAGGCAATCTCGGTGACGCGCGCATTCCCCAACTGCATTGGCTATGCGAACGAAGCCTTTGGTGGCCCAAAGAACGTTTGGAGGTATGTGAGCGATTCGAGCGCGGACTGGGCGCAGCAATTGCATGCCGTGAAGCGATACACCGACGAGCGTCAAATGCAAAACTGCTGGTTCGTTTACTTTGGAACCGGCGTCATCGACTACAACTATTACAAGATCCCATGCAAGCTGCTTCCGACCATAGAATCAATTTGGCTGGGCACGCTCTCCGACGCTACTCCTGCGATCGACGGTCCGGTGTTCATCAGCGCAGTCAATCTCACGGGATTCGAATTCGGCCCGCCTCCACTCAATCCATATGAGCAGTTCAAGACCTTGAAGCCTGCCGATGCAATCGATTCCAGTGTCTTTGTGTACGAAGGACGCTTCGAGATCCCACTTGCGGCTGCGTTGGCTCATGCACAAAAGGCAGGTGTGTTTCTCGCCGGCAAGCGATTGCCGGAGGCACTGCAGGAAGCACAACAAGCTGTAGCTCTCGCCCCCGACTCGGCCGAAGTCAACGCAGGGATGGGCAACGCGCTGGATGCTCTCGGCAGACGAGAAGAGGCTCGCCCTTATTACGCAACCGCGCTGCAACTAGCTCTTACCAAGCAGCCAGGGTTTCAGCACTCGCTGGTAGCGCCGCTCAAACAACGCCTTGCGGCAGAAGACGACAGTGCACAAAAAGGTCATCCGTCAGCACGATGCCGCCTCTAGGCGCACTTGATACCGTAAGTTACCACCTTTCCAATTCTTCGGTACACCGGCTTGCCGTTCGAGTACTTCCGGTTATGCCCGTCATCCGGGACTAGTGGCCATATCAACAAAGCTGCCGGCGGCTTGTGCTTTAGAACTTGTAATTCGCTATTACCGAAAAATACCCTGTGTTCTTTCCTGGAGGCTGTGTTTCGCGAAGGTATGACCCAACCTCATAGTAGGCTGCCAAGAACCGCACGGTGGTGTGTCGGTCCACATGCCATGCGATGCTCAAATCCTGGGTTGCACCCACGTAGCGCGACCGCGATGTCTGTCCTGTGCGCAGGAACATGCCGGCTTGAGAATAGAGTCCATCGGTCGTTCTTTGTCGCCATAAAAAGAAGCTATCGACATCGAGCGAGAGACCCTTCGATAACTGCATACCA
The DNA here is from genome assembly GCA_963714225.1 of uncultured Acidobacteriaceae bacterium. Classification (GTDB taxonomy): domain Bacteria; phylum Acidobacteriota; class Terriglobia; order Terriglobales; family Acidobacteriaceae; genus Sulfotelmatobacter. The sequence continues at coordinate 25,478 of CAVQNY010000050.1, forward strand.
ACGCTCGGGTGGGCCCCGATTGCGATAACGATCCGCTCGTGAAGACCATGTCGCCATAGTACTGGCCCGAAGGAAACAGCGGATAAAACGTCTGAAGGTCAACGTCCCGCGGGTTCTTGTCGCCGCTGGAAATTGCTCCCTGAAGTTCGAGAGTCGGATGCTGCCGAAGTTTTGGAAGTGAGTAGGACAGTCCATCCGCAAACTTCCATGCCAGCAGTCGCCCCGATCCGAAAGTTCCTAACTGTAAGTCTCCCTCTTGGATCTCTTGGATGAAGGCTAGTTTACTCGCCGTCTCGTGAGCTCTGACTCCCAGCGTGTTCCGTCGCTCGCGAGCAGCCCCTTGGTCAAACTGAGCATTCTTACGGTCTAGCCCGAGGTAATAGAAGTCTAGTTGTCGGACGAACGATTGTTCCTTTTTATCGGTGGCCCAGATTCCCCAGAACGTTTGGGTGTGATCGGGAGCGTCATCGAAGAATCCAGGGCTGGTCACTACAGGTTTTGCGGCAAAGATATCGATGCGCCACTCTTGTGGCCGTAGGATCAGCTTGATCCCGTCAAAAGGTCGACGGACGTTTAGATCGCGTATCGAAACAAGGCTGCCGTCGCCGTAGTTAAGGTTTTGGCGGCCGACGCGAACCTCGATTGGAACTTTGTGCTGGTACGTCGGCGATCTCAGTTCGAGAAACAGTTGGTTGACGTCAAGTTTGTCCTCATCGATCCCGGGCCTCGGTCCCCCGTTGCGACGGAACTCAAGACCACTCTGGAGTTCCGCGAAGATACGCACCGACGGACCAAAGTGAAAGTCCCCGTGGCTGATTAGTCGGTTGAGGTAGTAGCCTTTGCCATCCTGTGGTCCGCTGCCCCAGTTGTAATTGCGGTAGACCTCATACGAACCGCGTAATTCTGCGCCGAAGGAGACGTACCAGAATGGTCGTGCGAGCCCGATGCACTTGAGTGGGTCCCAAAAGTCGTCACTCCCGTTCGCCTGGCGACACAAGCGGCTCCAGTCCTCCTCACTGCGATCCAGTTGATAATCCGGCGTGCTCGAGCTTCCCGCAGTCGCTTGCGGACCGTCGGCACCCGAGACATGCGAAGATTGGGCCATGGAAGGATGGGATTGCGCCCAAATTGGTATGGCCGCACTGATTGCAAGTGCAGCGGCCAACAATTGCTGCGCCCGCCGCGTTCCTCCTGAAGGACGGCAACGGTTGCAGCGGGCCGCTGCCGTAAGCTTGTCAGCGGGAGCACGCAACCCGGAGAGCAGTCCCACTTACTTTCCGAAGGCCTGGGCGATCTGGCCGACGAGCTTAGCCCAGCCCATGTCCATAGCCCCGTAGACCTCGCCGGCCTCCGGTCGCGCGTTGTCTTTGAGGATTTCCACCATCAAGGTCGTGTAGTCCGAGACAATGACGCCCGCCTGTAGCATGCGCAGGAGTCCAGCTTGCCGCTTGGTCTCGCTGAATGTTCCAGAGGCGTCAACCGCCACATAGGCGTCGAGCCCCTTTCCCACGGCAGTGATGGCCGGAAAAGCCGCGCAGACTTCGAGCGAGATGCCGGCGAAGATCAGCTTCTTGCGCTTAGTCGCCTCGATCGCGTGAGCCACGCGCGCGTCGTCGTAGGCATTGACCGATGATCGATCGATGATTTCAATGCCGGGCAGCGCTTCCACGAGTTCGGGGAATGTCGGACCCCACATGCTGTCACGCGCAGTCGTGGTAACGACGATTGGGAGTTTCAGTGCTTTCGCAGCTTTGGCCAGGGCCACTACGTTGTGTTTGAGTTCGCCCGTGGAAATGTCACGGACGCCTGTCATAAGACCGACCTGATGATCGACGAGAATGAGCGCGGCATTTTGGGAAGTCAGCGGTTCGTAGGGACGCTCTTGATTATTCATTGCATTCTCCTTTTGCGTTGATCTGGTTTCAGTCAGTTATCCGACCGATCTTTTTAACTTTACTTAACTTTACTTTACGTTCCGTTTTATACTAAAAGCGACTCCGATGTCAACAGACTTTACGCCACGTTCCGTTAAACTTAGTTCCAGGAAGAAAAACGTGCTCCCCACTGCGCGCAAAGGCCGGCCACCAAGCGAGATGGCGGCATCGCATGCCGCCATCATGGATGCGGTCTATACCCTGCTTCAGGAAAAGTCAGTCCGAGACTTGACCATAGAAGAGGTCGCCAAGCGGGCCAGGGTCGGCAAACCCACCCTGTATAAATGGTGGCCGACCAAGGCAACCTTGGTGTTGGCCATGCTGTGCGAGCGGATGGCTCCCAACCTGGAGAAGCCGACGGTCCTGACCGCGGAAGAGTCTCTGCGCCTTCGGGCGCGGCGCTTGATCGACGCTTTCAGCGGGCGGTTTGGCAAGATCGTGGCTGGGCTGATCGCCGAGGGCCAGAGCGACCCAGCTATACGTCAGGCGTTCTTCGACCGATGGGTTAGTCCTCGGCGGACCGCTACCATCGCCGATCTGCAGCGGGGCAAGAATGCAGGCGAATTGCGGCCAGATACAGAACCTGACCTGCTGAACGACGCGATCTTTGGCGCGATCTATTATCGCTTCTTATTGGGCTCGGGCCCGTTTACCAGACGGTTCGGCGAAGAATTGGTCGAGCAAGTCATCCGTGGGCATCGCTCGGGAAATGCCCGGAGTTGATGGAAAGCGAGATTGCGAGCTTCGGAAATAAGCCTTGTCGATGGCCCGCCCATTCCCAGTACTGGAGCGCCCGCGATGAGTGTTTACAGCGCATCCAAAGCCGCCGTGCGTTCTTTCGCGCGTACCTTCACCACGGATCTTAAAGACCGCAAAATTCGCGTGAACGCTGTTAGTCCTGGCGTAATTCCCTCACCGGGCTATCGCAATTCGCTGGGGGATGACGGAAGAACAAGTCAAGCAGTACGCAGACAGCACCGTGGGCAAGATACCCCTCGGTCGCACCGGAACCTTGGACGAAATTGCCAAAGTGGTGTCGTTTCTCGCTTCTGACGAAAGTAGCTATATCACCGGCATCGAACTGGTCGTCGATGGCGGCATGACCCAGATCTGACCAGCTTGACCACTGGCGCCTCGACGCAATTTCCGGGGCACACGACGCTCGGCAAGAAGGAAAACCCTGAGAGAAACCCGGCGGAGAACCCGCTCCTCCGACAGCGCCAGCCGCCAGCCGAATCGCCAGCCAAGAAATCACTTGCTTTGTCGCGACTTGGGATCGTTCTTGGCCTCGAAATAGTGCGTGTCGGTTGGACCGTAACCCGAGATTTCGACGATTACTGAGTCAGCGTCAGTCTGGGCGAAATGATTGTGTCCTCCCGGTTCCGAGTACACGCTCCCCGGTGGAAGCGTCTTCAGCGACTTCGCATCGAACTGAGTGCCGTAACCCAAGTGCCACTCGCCCGAGACGACAACTGCCACCCGATCGTCGCGATGTGTGTGTGCCTGGATCGTGGTGTGAGCGGGTACAAACAACAAGATCGTGTAGAAGCCCACTTTTGAAGGATCGCCAAAGACGACCTTCGTATGAACCCCGGGGAGGCCAGAACTCCCAATTTGGTTGCTGTCGAGAGCGCTGGCCTGGATTTCGGCTGGCCTCATGCGCATCTCCGGAAGGGATTGAGCGGTGGCGAAAGAAGTCGCCACCAGAGACAAGATAGCGATCACGAATCTCTTGACCATGGGTCGGATAAACAAGAGTCCTTTGAACATGGAACAGTCCTTTCGTTTTCAACGAAAATCTCTAGCTTTGGCTAGCCAGGCACAGTGCTGCGAATGTCAGAGAAACTTTTGCAACGCCTCAGTCGTCTGTTTCGGCTGCTCTTCAAGCACCCAGTGCCCAGTGTTCTTCAGCACGACGACGGTTACGTCTGTCGCAACCAGCTTGGTTTGTTGCGCTAACGCTTCTCCCAACGACTTGTCGCCACCGATGGTCAATACTGGCATAGTTAGTTTGGTCTGGGAGAGTTGAGCGAAATCCTTGGCGGCTTGCAGGAAAGAAACGAAATAGGCCCAGCCTGCATGCATACGTCCCGGTCGTGCGTAGGCCGCTGCATAGGCTTTGCGATCCGCTTCCGGAATCGAATGGGTCTTGTCGGCCGCGAAGTCGTTCCAGAAATAGTCGAAGTAGGTACGCTCGCGACCTTGAACCAGGGCTTCGGGGGTCGGACCATTGAAGCGGAAGTGCCATATGGCGGGGTTGTTGTAAACCGCCTCCCAACCCTCTACGCCGGGAAGGAAGGCATCCATCAGGACGAGCTTCGTCACCTCGGTCGGAAACTGTGCAGCGTAGGCGTAAGCAACCATGAGACCGATGTCATGTCCCACGACCTCGGCCGTCTTCACGCCGAGCGACTTAGCAAGATCGTGAATACGGACGGCGGCATTCTTCATGTCAAGACCGTCGGTAGGGATGTCTGAGTCTCCTATGCCGGGCAGGTCTGGTGCGATTACGGTAAACCGCTCGGCCAGAACCGGGATGATCGGCTTCCACATCAGCGAGGTCTCGGCATAGCCATGCAACAGTATGAGCGGTGTGCCGTGCCCGGCCGTCATGTAATGCAGCTTGGCGCCGTCGATTTCTGCTGTGTGCGAGACGATGGTCTCGTCTTGCGCATCTGCGTAGGCCTTCGTTAGGGATCCAGGGCAGAGCAAGAGCACGCCGAACACGGCCACAGTGAGAGTGCGTTTCATAAGTTAGCCTCGTCGACTCCTAAAGTATTCCAGACTATACAGTCTGGAATGTGTCAAGTCAACCCCTTCGGGTAGACTGTAGAGTCTATATGGCACGGACCAAGAAATTTGATCCCAAACAGGCATTGGCCGCAGCCATGAATGTGTTCTGGCGGCTTGGCTACGAGGGCACGTCACTGGATGTGTTGATGGCCGAAATGGGGATTGCAAGACAAAGCCTTTACGACACGTTTGGTGACAAACGGTCGTTATACTTAAAAGCACTGGCGCACTACCGCGATGAAACCAATGCTTCCATGCGCAGGTTATTCAGTTCCGCCCCCACCGCGAAAGACGGCTTCGCACAACTTCTGTTTGGCCTCAGTGCAGAGTCACGGGCGCAGCACGCGCGCGGCTGCTTGCTCTTAAGCGCAAATATGGAGCGCGCCGCGGGAGATTCAGTCATCACCGACTTTTTGCGTCGCAACCAAGCAGAGGTCGAATCGATTTTTCGCGAGGCGCTCCGGCACGCCCAATCAAGCGGCGAATTGTCCCGCAAGCAAGATCCGGCGGCGTTGGCGCGGTTTTTCGTCGTCACGATCCAGGGCATGCGGGCGCTGGCCAGACTCAAATCGGACCGCCGTGCCCTCGAAGAGGTCGCGAGAGTAGCCTTAGCGGTACTCGACTAAGACTTATCGTTACTGATCTGGCTCTAATGCCGACAGAATTTATCGGCCTTGGAAATCGATACGTTTTCGTCCAAATAGGCGAGCGTCGATCGACCACGCACCTGGCCCGAGCATCACAAGGCTCGCAGCCAAAGCCGCCAACAAGGCATGAACTCCCCGCTGACCAGTGTGCGAGATCACTATCCACAGTTGAATGAACACCGTCAGCACCCCTGACAATGGAGTCCAAAGACCGACCAATAGAAAGGCTCCGGTTACCGTTGCGGCACCGGCAACGATGTAGGGCACGGGTCGAGGGACTCCGAGAATTTCTGAGACCCCTTCAAGAACCAGAGGAACTCCGGCCGCAATGCGAAGGAGCAGAAGTCCTGCACCGGGCCAGTTGTTAGGAAAGGTAGAGAATAAACGCTGCAACTTAACTCCCTACCTATGGTGAAGGATTCCTGGAAAAGCAGAAACCCCTAATTTGGGGTTCCGGTTCCTCCTCTTTTGGGGGGCTTACAATTGGATTATCCCGCGCTTCAGCCCAAGCGTCACGGTCGTGGGTCCGATCATTGGCGCCAAGCTTGGAAAGTACGTTGCTTACATGGCCCTTGACCGTCTCATCCGTGATTGAGAGCTTATCGGCGATCGCCTTGTTGGAATTTCCACCCGCAATCAACAACAGCACCTAGAGCGGCCCGACTCCTGGATTTTCGGCCACTGGAGTTGTCGGGCCTTGGAGGAGATCACAGGGCGATTTCCCACAAGGCGACTTTGGGAGATCAATCTGCCTGCGATCCGCAAAGACGCATATGCAAGTCAGACCGGCTATCCCGCCAACGCTTAGTTAGCGATGGGAGAACGCTGAGGACGGGCTCTGCTCAGAGTCTGCTTCGCTTCCTCCGAGGTCCATCCGTTCGATTAGACCGTCTGCGATGGTATAAGCATGCCAGACCTCGCTGTCTGAAAGCACATTGCCACCGAGGCTCTTCATAAGCTGATGGACTCGGACATCGATCTTGCCCGCTCCACGGTCGATCACATCAATCGGTTCGACATGAGGATCGAACTCTTTCCACTGGCGGCTCCAGTAGGCACGAATCTCTCTTTCCCGACTACACGCCCGCCTTCCGATGCCTTAGGCCAACTGACGCCCTCCCTCATCAGCGCCAACGCACCATCGATGTTCCGTTGGTTGAAAGCAGAGTAGACCTCGGCTATGAGCGTCTGTGGGTTTGCCATATAGTCCTCCGTGTGGATGATCACTCAGCCTGCATGAAGATTATAGGTCCTGAAAAACGCACTTGTGTTTACATATCGCGGCACCTCCCGAGTGGTCGCGTCATCCGGGAACAACTCCGGAATTGAGACCCCCCCGACCTACAAGCCTAAAAGGCGCGGCTGCGATTTTTTTCCACTCGACCTATTTAAACCCTGGCTTGGTTTGCAGTTCGCGCGGTGCGGAGTGGACGATGCCCAGTCCGGGCGAGTTTTCTTGACAATAATCATTTACTTATATAAGGTATTACTTATGTCGCCGACACTGAATCTCGATGCCGCCTTTTCTGCTTTGGCCGATCCAACGCGTCGAGCAATTCTTTCACGTCTCGCCAAGGGCGAAATGACTGTGATGGAACTAGCCAAGCCCTTCGAGATAACGCAACCGGCAATCTCTCAACACCTGAAGGTGCTCGAAGACGCAGGACTGGTAGCACGTCGCGTGGATGGCACGAAGCGCCCTCGTCGTCTCGCAGAGGCCGGCATTGAGGCGATGGACCAGTGGCTCGCAATGTTGCGAAAAGCGCTGGAGAAGAACTACGACCGGCTGGACGAGGTTCTCGCCGGCGCGGAGCAACCGAAGACAAAAAGAGGAGAAAAACGATGAGCAAGTTGACTTTGAAGACTGAAGGTAACACCCACGTGGTTGTGACCAGGCGATTCGCCGCCCCTCCCGAAGCCGTGTACCGCGCCCATACCGATCCCAAGCTAATCCAGAAATGGCTGCTCGGTCCTGAAGGTTGGACGATGCCCGTCTGCATCAATGACGCGAGGCCGGGCGGCAAGATCCGTTATGAGTGGACGAATGGCAAAGGGGGTGGATTCCACCTCACGGGCGAATACCTGGAACTTGAGCCGCACGGCCGGATCGTTCATGTCGAGCGGATGCACCTGCCAGATCCTACGCCCGACAATCACGTTGAGACGCGGTTCGATGCGGACGGCACAGGCACATTAATGACCATGCGCATGAGTCTGCCTGACGCTCAGACGCGGGCAACTATGCTCGCGACGGGAATGGAACGCGGAATGGAAGCAAGCTATGCGCGACTAGAAGGGATGATCTAGGTTGCTCCCATCAAACACTGATAGACGCTAGGAGAATACCCATGACGAGCGCAGCAGTTGCAAGTACCTCGGCAGCGATTTCAATTAGAGCGGCATGGCTCGCGATAGTCGCGATCACTTCCTATCAAGTCCTGCTAATCGTGCTGATTTTTCTGAGACCGGATCTAGCTTCTTCCTGGCACACAATCAGCGAATGGGCCATCGGGCCCTATGGCTGGATTATGTCAGGTGCGTTTCTCATTTCGGCGATGAGCTATGCGGCGTCATTCGTGATGCTGAAACTGCAACTGCATGGGAGCCCGGGCCGCATGGGACTTGGCATACTCCTGATGTGCGTGATTGGGGCTACTGGAGTAGGAATATGCACAACTGACCCCATGCCGCTGCACTCCCCGCTATCCACCTGGGGCACACTTCACGTGATATTCGGCACAGGTCAGATGGTGCTGCTTCCATTCGCAGCTGTGCTTATCAACCTCAGCCTGGCTCGCAACGAAGCATGGAGGTCGGCGCGGCGAGTTCTACTCTGGACCGCTGGCTTACCATTGTTTGGCTTCTTGAGCTTTGCGGTTTACTCGGCTATTTACGTGTTTCCCTTGGGACCGGATGCTTATGGCCCGGCGTTAGCATCGGCTGGCCTCCGCGATTCACATTTCTTACGTATATGCTGTGGGTCGTGATCTTAGGTTGGCAGGCGACCGGGTGCAGCCGCAGAGCCTCTACCGAAATCCAGGAAAAAGGGTGAAATCACTATGGGCGAAGCCAATTTCACAAACGTGGATGAGTACATTTCCGCGCAACCCGAGACTGCACAGGTCGTACTACAGCTTGTGCGAAGCATCCTCCGCAAAGCCTTGCCAGGAGCCGAAGAGGTGATCTCGTACAAGATCCCTGCTTACAGACTGCATGGTGGGATAGTGCTGTACTTCGCTGGCTGGAAGCAGCACTACTCGTTGTATCCCGCGGGCGAGCGCATGGTCGCGGCGTTCAAGGACCAGCTCGCATCGTACAAGGTCAGCAAGGGCACAATCCGTTTTCCACTCTCCGGGCCGGTCCCTGTGAAGTTGATCGAACGCATCGCGAAGTTCCGCGCGAAGGAAGCCGTCCGGCGCGAGAAGTCTTGAGGAAGCGTTAAGCCGGCGCTTCTGGCCCTGCCCTCTTGCCGCTAGGGCAGTCACAAGGCAAAGCCAGAGGTGGGAAATCGCTAGACGGGAGCGGCCTTCGAGTGTCTTCCACGATCGTATCGGTACTTCTTCTCTCGGTGGATAACCTCGGGAGCAATCACCACCGCCGTTATGTCTCTAAGTTGTCGGCTAACCTTACCTTCCTGAATTACGGAAGGTTGGTCCGTAAGCGTCCGCTGAGGTCGCCGTGAAGAAATCAGTGTTGTGAACCCGGCGCCAGCAGGAGGATTTTCCCAATGCCGCCTTTCTCCCCTAGCACATGTGCTTCTGCCGCATCACGCAACGGCATGCGGCGACCAATAGGCAGAACGAACTTGCCATCGCGCATGTCATCGGCAAACTCGCGCACCTTAGGTGGATCAGGCTGCGTGAGCACGCGCGTAATCTTCACTGTTGGATTTTGGGCCGCCGCCCTTTCCGGCAATACAGCGGTGTAGCCAAAGGAACCGCCCGGCTTTATTTTGGCGATCAACTTCGCCGCAACTTCACCGCCAACGGTGTCCGCAATTGCATCCACTAAACGGAAGTTCTCAATCGCATTATCGTCATCAATCGCCAGCACATCAGAGACACCGAGGGAGCGGGCGTCATCCAGCTCTTTCCCGCGAACACCTGCAATCACCTGCGCGCCTATCTTCTTCGCCGTATGCACTGCCGCGCGCCCAACACTGCCCAGCGCTCCCGTTATCAGAACAACCTGTCCCTTTTTCACGTTTGCCGCAAGGCGCACAAGCTGGTCTCCCGTGAGGGAAATCAACGGGATCGCGGCCGCGTTCGCCAGGTCCACGCCATCCGGCAGATGGGTCACGTCCGAATCATCCACTGCCACCAATTCGGCATAGGTCGCGTTGGATAGTGCAAGGACGCGGTCGCCGGCCTTGAAGTGCTTCACATTGGCGCCCACCGCCCGTACGATGCCACTCACATCGCGGCCCAGAATTGCCGGAAACGACAACGGAAAATCTTTCTGGCGCATCCCTGAACGCAGTTTCCAGTCGATCGGATTAACGCTCGCAGCGGCTGCCGCGATCAGTACTGTACTTCCGCTAATCTGCGGTTCGGGAACGTTGCCTTCAAATTTCAGCTTCTCGGGACCGCCGTACTCATGCAGCACCACTGCCCTCATCGCGTATCTCCCAGAGTTCCAGGTATATTCTGCCTCAAAATCAGATGCTCGGGAGCCGACTCGCGTCTCAACGGGATAACTCCCGGCTTGCCCGTTATCCGCTTGTAATTGCTACCAAGGCTTCCGACCAGCCGACTTAGCGCTAAGATTTCACGGTACCGATCTGGTGTCATGGAGCTACGTCGCCCGCCTTCTCTGCGATCGGACGGGCGTAGAGCAGGAGTGAAAGAAGGAATTTTCCGGGCTCTTCGGTCATCGGGATGTGCCCCGAATGCTCAAACCAGACGAGGTGCTTTCCCGGCGCCTGTACCGTGTCAAACCACGCGGCGGCGACCTCGGAATTCACGTTGCGGTCGTGGCGTCCTTCAAACAAGATCAGGGGAACTGACAGCTTCTTGGTCTTCGTGAGATCTAGCGCGACCACTTCGGGAAGCAGGTACGGCGTTGCGAACTTGTTGCCATCCCAGAGATGGCCGATCTCTTGGTCGCTATAGTCGGGCGAAAGTTGGGAGAGATCGCCGTCGGCGGAATTGTCGTGGCGGTAGGCCATCACCCCCCCGTAATAGCCAACCCATTTGCGCTCAAGCAAAATGTCTTTGATCGGTATGGTTTGGCCGGGGGCGCCGTAGGGCGCAATGGACTCGAGTTCTCGCACTGCGTCGGCGTTGCCATCTCGACGGGCGGCGTCCATGGCGAAGCGCCAGCCTAGACGTTCGCTCTCGGGACCGTCGATCAGCTGGCAAACGCCTATGTAGGCATACAGCCATTCCGGATGGCGCTCAGCGAGTTGCAAACCGAGAAAGCTCCCCCAGCTGTGGCCAAGGACGAATATCTTGTCCTTGCCTAACTCCTTCCGAGCCCACGCTGCCATGTCCTCGGTGTCGGCGATCATGCGCTCGGGAGTGAGAGTTGGCGCTACGGTGGCAGGATCCGTCAAGAGATACGTCTTGCCCGTGGCGCGCTGGTCCCACTGGACAACCGTGAAATATTCCTCCAGGCCGTGGGTAAACCACCAGCTCATCGGAATCGAAACGTATCCGGGGCCACCGTGGATATAGAGCAGCACCGGATTTCTGCGGTCGGCCCCGCGAATCGACACCCATTGATCGATCCCGCCGATCCGCACCTTTTGCAGCCGCTCGACTCCATTGGGCTCGACGATCTTGCGCGCATTTGCGATGATGGCCGTCGCCTCAGAGCGGCTGGCGGGTTTGGCTGACTCCTGCGCCCGAACTGGCACGGTGGAGAGTATCGCGAGAAATGCGAGCATGTTCGAGATTAGCCTCCCGAAGGCCTTGATCGCGTAAGGATGATTACTCTTGCGAGTTTGCGACACGAGTCTCTCCTCCCAACTGCTTTCGAGGGGCTCTGTTAGCTGCAATTAGGTGACCACGTAGTTCCGGTCACTGAAACCAGTTGCCCCTCAATTTTGCGCCTGCCGTTGCCCAGGTCGTCGGAGCGAACAGCTTCGAGTCGCGGCCACGGGGCGATGGGCCGTCCGCCCGGCCACACTGATTCCCAAATCGGCGAACCGCTGCTAGTCCGCGTGTAGGTGCACTGTTGCGGCCAGTTGGTCGGCGAGTCCTCCCACTTCTCCTGCCGCCCGTAGACGGTCAAGTCGAGCAGGTGATAGTTGTTATCATCCCTCGACGCCTCGTGCAGTGGACCAGTAAGTCTCGAAGACCTTGGATCCCTGTCGGAGGTAGCACACGATATGCATCATCCTGCCTACTCGGCGTCCAATCAAGAGGGTCTCGAGCGAGCCTAGGGCCGAGTACCAGGGCATTTCCCAGCCCATAAAATCGCGGTAGCGAGCGCTCTCTTCGTACGGGCCCTGGCCGAACACGGCGAAGGTGACGTCGCGAGAGTGAATATAGGACAGCTCGCGGACCAGCATGGTAACCCACGTGCATCCCTCGCACTGCTCGGGCGCAGAGGGGCCGGTGTGCCACATGAAATAGTAAGCAATGAGCTGTCGACGCACGTAGACAGCGACACAGGCAAGCAGAATGATCCCGATCAGCGGGGGGAGTCCCGCGGGATACCCGAGCCGGGCGAAGGCCTCCATGACTTGGGAGACCTTCATGACTTTTGTGACCCCATCGAAAAGCAAGAACACCACAATCAGGGCGCTGACTCGTCCTCGATATAGGAGCGGTTTGAGTTTCGGGTTGCATAAGTTGCATAAAATATTTTTCTTAGGAATTCATGAAAGATTGTGAAACTGCGCGCCGATGATTATGCAATGTATTACTTTGCGAAATGCAAGTCATCATTGTTACTCTCGAACCCGCAATGCGTCCAGCTCCGCCTGAAGCGTCGCGCGATCGACTATCTTAGGGGCTCCAAGTTCATCTCTCATGAAGTCTGTCATCGTTCTCTCCGCTAGCCTCCTGGCTCGTGTGGGCGGATCAACTCTGGTGATCTCCCCGAAACCGACTCCTGGCCAGGAATAAGTTTTGCCCGTCACTCGGGAGCAACTTCAACAACGGCCGCCGGTAGACATCCGAGAACAGGAATTCTTGGACCTGATCCACGAAACCCAACAATTCGACACTTACTGCTCATCTACGAGACGGTCAAGAGTCGATTTCATGACAGCAATGCCTTCTTCCATCATCAGGCTGATTGAACCAGCTGCCTCGTTCGGAAGCAGATCAGCGATCCAAACCAACCTGGTCTGGCCATCCGCGTTTTCGAAAACCTGCGCGGACGCATTGTAATGTGTAAGCCGTCCGCCGATGGCCGCCCAAACAAGACGTCGCGCAGTGTCGTCGATTTCGACGATGGGTTCGCGGACCACCATGCCGTTTCCAAAGGTCACGATGCGCTCTCCCCGTTCTAGCTTTGTATCAGTTACAAATCCCGGGACAAGCCGAGTGTGCAGGGCGCCGATGTCTCGCAAAGCCGCCCAAACCTCATCAACACTTGCTTTGGTCAACAGTTCCTTTCGAATAGAAGCCATGTTTTCTCCGATCTTCAGGTCGTTTGCCTAGCCGCGAGACGTAACCGGTACAATGCCCATCAACCTGCAGTAGACTACCAACTGGCCGTAATGTTCCGATGTGTGTTCGAGGAATGTAACAATGAGTTCTGTGGTCTTTGGGTCCAAAGATGTCTTTCGACCCCGTATTGCGAGACCTACGGCCGCCGAGCTCCGTTTCAGCGCCGTTATGGCGCTCGCTTTCGTTGCGTATTGCGCGAGGGGCAGTTCGTTGGAAGTATCATCGGCCGCTTTGCCGTTCAGGCAAGCTGCGACGTATTGATTCCAGAACGCTACGTGCCGCAGCACAGCCCCGTAAGTGCGTATGCCGCTCACTGGGGCACGCTCGATTCCGTCTTCAGGTAGTATGTCAGCAAGACTTTCGATTTTTCGGGAAGCTTGCTCCCACCTGTCCGCCAAGAGCGTCGTCAGTGCATTTCCTTGTTCAGCTTTTGCAACCATGTTCGAGCCATCCTTGGTTTGACTTGTTGGGTTGCGAGGGGTCTCGCTACCCAATACACTTATAAGGCGTAGGGGAGCTGAATTTCTTGGCGAAAATTGCTGCTAATTCCAGGGAACATGAGAGTACTGTGCGGCCCAGAGCACGCCACCTCGCATCCGGCGACGACTGGACCGTATGCGATGTGGTGTGCACTGCCGGTCCACAGGATCACCCCTTCGAGGAGCAACATTCACGTACTTCCATCGCTGTTGTTGTGAGCGGGACTTTTCAATATCGCTCAGCGGCTGGGCGAGAGTTGATGACGCCGGGTTCGTTATTGCTGAGCAACGCGGGTGATTGTTTTTGTTGCGGGCATGAGCATGGCACGGGGGACCGGTGTCTCGCGGTTTCGTATACGCCCGAATTTTTCGAGCGGCTTTCCGCGGATGCCGGTGGAGGCGGGCGACCTTTTGGGTTCGTACGGCTCCCGCCGATCCGTGCTCTGGCTCCGCTGGCCGCGAAGGCTGCGGCGCTCCTCGCAGGTGCTGGAAGCCTGACGTGCGAGGAACTTGCCATCGAACTGGCGGCTAACGCGATACAAATCGCGCAGCGTGCCGCACCGGCACGAGCAGCCGCACAACCAAGTTCCCTGGCTCGCGTTACCAGGGTTGTGCGGATGATCGACAATGAACCCAGCATGCCGCACGACTTGCGTAGTCTCGCGCAAATTGCCCGACTGAGCCCGTACCACCTTCTTCGAAAGTTTGAAGAACTTACTGGCACAACGCCGCATCAGTATCTGCTGCGAGCGCGACTTCGCCGTGCTGCGATCCGATTGAGAACTGAGTCCGATCGAGTGCTTGATATTGGGCTCGCATGTGGTTTCGGAGACATCTCAAATTTCAATCGGTCATTCCGTGCCGAGTTCGGCGTGAGCCCGAGAGCGTACCGCCAAAGAGCCTAGCTTTCCTCAACGGTGACAGGGTTCACCTGGTGTGACAGCGCTTCAACAGCTGGCCGAGAACTATCCACAAACGGGGGAGATGTCATATCTGAATGTCAGCGCCGGAGCAGATCGCCCCGAAACCGAGTCCTGGCCAGGAATAAGTTTGCCCGTTACTCGGGAGGAATCGCGAACGTGACAGCAATTGGGGTTTTGACTCATGATTCCCAAATACTACTCGCGGCCAGAACTTTCTGCTTGGGCGCATAGATGAAAACGTTGCCTTCAGAATGGTTCTGCCCCTTGTAGGAAAGATTCAGCTTGACGCCGCTGACGTGGAGCGTTGCGTCCTTTGAAAATGTTTCCGTTGGCACGGGACGATACAGATCGGGGAAACGCTCAAGTAACTCCCGCGTCTTTTCGTGCGCCATGATTTTCGCATTCGGTCCGTACACAATGGCTGCGCCGATGTGGTCGGCGTGCCGGTGGCTGTGCCACTCAGAACGAGATGCAGTGGTGCGCGCGTCGTCTCCGCTGGATAGTCCGTAAGGGGTCCTGGGATGCCGGGAAGCATGGGCATCAGCGGGGGTGTCGTCGGATGGACAAAGACTGTAGCTGACCGGCAATTCAATTCTTCCCCAGCCAAAAAGCGCCGAATTGGGGCTCGTCAAGGTAGTGGCCAAGAGTGTGGTCATTTACCAAGGCTCCGCAAAATCCCAGTTCTTTTGCCCAGCGCTTTAATTCCTGTACTGCGGCCTCGAGATCTTGCAAGGGCAGCGCGGCAAATCCACGAAATCGGTCCGGGTACTTGGCGATTACAGCCGCCAGATAATCGTTGGCTTTCTTTGCATTGGCCGTTGCTGTGGGGGCATCGGGTACCGCTTGGATGCCTGGTGCTGTCGACAGCACATGGACTGTCACTTCGTGAGCCTCCATCTCGGGGAGACGCCATTCTTCAAAATCACGGAGCCGCGTGGCCCAGGTCTCCATGATTTGCGGATCGATCGGGATTGGCCATTCGTTCGTCTTGGGAACCTTGTTAAGACCTTCCACAGAAAATGCCTCTTCGAGCGCGATGACGTTCTCGGCGCGTTTGGCCGACAGTAGCGCGGCAGGACGACATTTGATTTCGCCGAATCGCGCTGTCTTCATCTCTTACGGCAGCTTTTGGCTATGCCGCCGATGCACTCTTGCCCTCCAAGAACAACAGCCGTCGTCGCAACGCGGTCTGGGCTATCTTGCGCGCCGGGCGATATTCCGGCGAGTCGTACCAGGTCTTCAGCTGGTCCATGCTGGGGAACTCGATCACGACCACGCGTTGTTGTGACGGCCATTCGCCCTCGGCAACTACTGGCTTGGCGCCTTGAACAAGAAATCGCCCGCCGTAGTGTGTGACGGCGGCTTGTGCCAGTTCACGGTAACGTTTGAATCCGTCTTCATCGACTACCTCTACTTCGGTGATGCTGTAAGCGGGCAGCCCACGGGTTTCTGTTGACATATGCTCTCCTTTCAAGGCCGTGCGGGACGGAAGATTTCGTCAATCGCCCTCCAATGTGGCCATGTTCCGGTGCCGGAGGGAAATCTGATCAACTTCCTGTACCCGAAGTGTGAAAGTGTCTCGATGGTGTGCTCGCGGCCATAGCCACTGTGTTTGGTTCCGCCGAACGGCAAGCCCAGAAGCCCTCTGAAGTAATTGTTGATGAGGACCACGCCGACGTCGATTCGACGCGCAACGCGAAGAGCTCGCTCCGAGTCGTGAGTGTAGAACCCCGCGAACAGGCCGTACTCGGATGAGTTGGTGATTGCGATGGCTTCCTCTTCCGTATCGAAAGTAGTAACGGTCACCACCGGTCCAAAGATCTCCTCTTGGGCCACACGCGCGTCGGGCCGCACATCGGCCCAGAAGCGTTGGAGGCACAAAGAACCCGTCGCGTAACGCAGGATCTGACGGCTGTCGGCCTTCGGCGACAACTCTGGCACCCTCGCGTTTCCCAATCTCGATTTAGTCGAGGACTTTCGACTGCTGGACCTTGGTGACCACCGGGCCAACGTGTGTCGCCGGGTCATTGCCGGCACCGGCTTTCAACGCACGCACTCCTTGCGCGAGTTGATTCGTGAACGCTTCCGCCACGCCTTTCTGGACAAGAACGCGCGACGCGGCAGTGCAGGCCTCACCTTTTGTTGTAGAAGCCCCCTTCAAGGGCATCACGTACCGCATGATCGACATCGGCGTCGTCGAACACCAGAAACGCGTTTTTTCCACCGAGTTCAAGTAGCGCGGGGGCGATGTGGCTTGCGGCGGTATGAGAGACGGCCGCACCCCCCTTCGTCGAACCAGTGAATGAAACCATCTTGACCAGCGGGTCGGCCGCAAGTGCCTGTCCCGCCACGGGGCCGAGGCCAGGGATCACATGGAGCACGTCGGGCGGCAGCACCTGATTGCACAGTTCCGCGATGCGGATGACGGTCAGAGGATCCGCTTCACTTGGCTTGAGAACGACTGTGTTACCCACCGCGAGAGCCGGCGCGATTTTGCCGCCGGTGTGAATCGGCGGCCAGTTGAAGGGAATGATTGCTCCGACGACGCCGAAAGGCTCCAGAACCGTTGCCGAGTAAATGCCCTGGATTCGCCCTCGATTTTGTACACTAGTTCGTTGAACCCCAGCCGAAGTATCACGTAGAGCCCGATTTCATCAGGGCGTTTCCACGTCACTGTATCTGCCTAGCTACTTGCTCGTTCTATCTCCTAGTGTACATTATGACCACTATGAGCTTCATCCGCCGGATCAAACGCAAAGGCCGAGTCTATCTGTCCGAAGTGGAAAATAAGTGGGTGAAAGGCAAAGTTGTTCAACGCCATATTCGCTATGTCGGCCGCGAAGCCGACGGCAAAACTCTTTTGGCTGCCTCCCTGTCCGAAGTGGAGGTAGAGCAAGTCAAGTTGTACGGTCCCTTGCTGGTACTCCATCATCTGGCAAAGAGAATTGGTCTGCCCGAGCAACTCGGTCCCTACAGTCAGGAAATCCTCAGCTTGGTTTATGCCCACTGCCTCGATTACCGCAGCCTCAACCACATGCCCCAGTGGTTTGAGCGAACCGACTTGAACTTTCTCTTGGACCTCGAAGGCTTAACCGAGAAACGCCTGGTGGGCGCCTTGGATTATTTGGAAGGGTTAGACGGCGAGACTTGGCAGCGGCAGATGTTTCATTCCCTCTGCCGACACTATCGCCTCCGTCCTTCCGGAGTGATCTACGATGTCACCAATACCTACCTCTACGGCCGTCGTTGTCCTCTCGGCAAGCTCGGACATGACAAAGAAGGGATCAAAGGACGGCCGCTCATCCAGATCGGATTGGCGGTCACGCAGAAGGAGGGATTTCCCCTCTTCCATAAGGTCTTCGATGGCAATGTACACGACTCCCGCACCTTGCGGGATCTGGTGAACCAGTTCGGCGATTATCGGCTCGGACCCGGTCTTTTCATCTACGACCGAGGCATCGTGTCGAAACGCAATGTCAAAGATATCAAAGACTTACATTGGGACACCCTGTGCGGCGTGCCCCTCAATAATGCCTTGAAGAAATTCTGGCGCCCATGGGCCAACCCGCAACGGCTGATGCAATTTCCCAACCGCGTCCGGGTCGGATCCACCATCTTTTACGCTCACCTGCGGCCTCACCAAATCGACCGTGTCCGCGGCCAACTGGCTCTCTGTTTCAATGAGCAGCGCCAGCGGGACACACGGGAATCCCGCCGCGACGAGATCGTGTATGCCCAGAAACTGCTGGCCGAAGGCAAAGCTATCAAACCTGGATTGCGCCCCTTCTTCGATATCCGGGGCCATTTACGTCAGGATCAGTTGGCCGTCGCGGAAGAGTTCGACGGCTACTCCTGTATCTTCTGCACACGTCCCTTCCCGCAAGAAGAATTGCTTCCTCTGTATTTCAACAAGGACTTGATCGAAAAAGCTTTTCGCAGTCTCAAAGGTATCATCCACTTGCGTCCCGTTCGTCACTGGCTCGCCGAACGCGTACGTGCCCACGTCTTCCTTTGTTATCTGGCTTACTTACTTCTGTCTCTGCTTCGCTATCATCTGCGGAATACCGAGTTTACCGCGGACAGCGCTCTGAACGAACTCGGAACAATGTACAAAGTCTACCTACGCGATGCTCAACACCGATTCCGGCTCTCGCGTACCATGACCCTCACCAAGAATCAAGAGCTCATCCTGAAAGCCATCGACAAGTCGCTTCTGAAGACCTAGTGTACATTTTTAGGGTGGAATTCAGGTAAATGCTGCCGCTGTCGTGAAAATCGCCGCTAGGTAGTTTGTCGACAATGCTCCCGAAGAATCGAAATACGCCGGTCAGGAATCGCAGATCGTTGTCACGCGCATCGGACACCGGCTTGCCGTTCTCGAGCGAGAGAAGGTCCGCGAGCTCAGTGGCATGGTCTTCAAGAACGTCCGCGCAGGCAAGAAGCAACTGAGCTCGCTCTGTGCGATTTCGCCAGCGCCAGTCGGTCACAAATGCCCGGTGGGCAGCGGCGACTGCGGCATGCATCTGGTCCGCGCCACCACCTTGGACAATCGTTATCACTTTTCCAGTCGCTGGGTTCTCTACCGGGAACCTGTCGTCGTCACTATCTGACGACCAGCGATACTTTGTCAGTTCATCGAGTGCCGAAACCGTCATGTTCTTCTCCTTTCGGGGCGCATTGAATCACGTCATATGTCTCTCGAACCAATCCATCATCGGAAGCGGGCGACGCTGGAATTCCAGATAGCCATCCCAGCGCGCCGTGGTGCCATTGATCCATTGCAGTTTCTTGTCGGCTACTGGGATGTTGTCGAACATTGTCTGTACGTCGTTAGGCCGGGTCAGCAGATCATCGTGTACCTGATACAGGAACGTGGGGACGCAGACATTTTTTGCCCACTCGGTTGGCGCCCTTCGCGCGAATCCGATGCCTGTCCGCAACAACACACGCCGCTCCAGATCATTGATGAGATCGGCCGGTGCTTCCATGAGGCTCAGCCGCCGTTCGACGATGATTTTCATCGTGACGGGCTGCGGTCCGACCAGGCAGCGGACGTCACGGAATGCCGCGGGATCGTCGGCCATCGCCCGGAACGTCGAACTGCATCCAAGGCAGCGGCTGAAGAGCCCAATCGTCATCTCGCGCGTGTCATCGCGGCTGCGTACGTATTTCAGTGAGCCGAGGACATCGCGCGCCTCGAAGATCCCGCTCGAAGCGATCCCGCCGTTCGCGGCCCCGCTGTGGCCGAAGTTGCGGAGGTCGTAGGCGAGAACGTTATATCCGGCATCATGCAGAATCTTGTAGTCGGGCACGAAGTTCACCTCGAAGTCGTTCCCGCTCGAACTCCAAATCGATCTCCACGGTTCGAGGTGAGCGGGAATTCCTGACCGGCTGAACCCCATCGGATGATTAGCGATGATGATCCTGTTGGAGCCAGGCGCTGGAATGAACCAGCCTTCCAGGGGAACACCGTCCAATGATGGAAAAGTGACATCCTCGTAATACAGGCTCGCCTCTGACGGTGAGTGCCAAATTGGAGAGCGAAGCTGCTGGCCGAAGGAATCGGCCATTTGGTTTAGAATACGGTCGATCTGTTCGGCGGTCGGGCCGACGACAGAAGAGATCGCTTGGTTCGGCATGGATTGTCCTCCTCTTACTTACTTCTTACTTTGCGTTCGCCTTTTTCGCGGCCGGCTCCAGGGAGTGCACGCGAGGCTTGAGTACTTCTTCACACCATTGACGGAAGCTTGTGGGCGTCGTCGATTCCGGAGTCCGGGGTTCGGCCGTGTCGAGTCCCTCGTTGTATGCAGTCCACATATCGACGAACCCCTGGGCCATGGCCTCTGACATTCCTACGTCCATCATCCTGGCTTTCAAGGATTCGACGGAGCTTTGCTGGAAACGTATAGGCTTTCCGAGCACCTCGGACATGATCCTTGCCATGTCGTTGTACGACAGGTCTTCTGGGCCTAGGACGGGGGCACTCCCAACTCCGTTCCAGGTGTGATCGAGCAGCAGTTTGGCCGCAATCGCCGCGATGTCGCGAGTGCAGGCGCTGGGCTGCTTGAGATCGCCAGAAATGGGCAGGGAGAACATGCCTTGGTTCTTGATTAACTCGACTTGACGGAGCAGGTTGTCCATGAACGAAGGGTTGATAACAGCCCGGTAGAAAACTCCCGTGTTAGCGATGAGGTCGTCCATCTTGAGCGACGCCGTCACGATACCGGCATGCGCAGCGGCCGGTGTACCTCGCCCCAGTGCCGAGATCCCGACGACGCGCTTCACTTTGTGCTTCTTAAATGCATCGCACGCGGGGCGGGTGAAGTCGACGTAGGCAGCGTCGACACTCTTCGCGCGGGGGTCCGGCGGCACGATCCAGAACACGGAATCGGCGCCAGCGAATGCCTTATTGACGACATCAATGTCGCCATGGGATCCCTGCACAACCTCGACGCGCTTGCGAGTTTGCGATTGAATACGCGAGGGGTCACGCACAATCACCCGGATTAGCTCCGCGCTACGCAGGACATGTTCAAGGACTTGGTATCCGATAGCGCCGGTAGGAGTAGTAATGACAATCATGACATTGATCCTTTCTTGACGGCGGCCAAAACCCATCGCCAGCAACCCTTTGATGTCAACTGAGAAAAGTGCACTTACACGCAATGCTCATTTGTTTCAAAAAAGTGCTTCTTTTTCTGGTCATCGCTAGGCGCTACAATCGTTCTATGCTCGAGTCGATTCTCTCTCCGGTGATTTTGGGTCCGGCGACGTTAATCCGGTCGAGTAGCGCGCTTCGGTGGCAAAGCCTTCTGCTCGAAAAATACAGCTGCAGTCCGGGAGAGCGGCCAGAGGAAAAACCCCTCGATCAACCTGTTCTGGTGATGCTGTGCTCGCCAACGTGGCGCGGTGAAAAGAAAGCGGCTGATGGTACGTTCGTTCCAACCAGCAAAACGGTAGGCGCGTTAACGACTGTGCCAAGGGGTCCCGTGCCGTTTGGACGGTCATTTGAGAAGGCAGATATTTTGTATTGCGGCTTCGGCAACCCGTTACTATCAGCAGTGCGTGAGGAACTAGACGGCCGATTGCCGTTGCCTGTTAGCCCGCGTTCCGGCCTGCATGATCACGCCGTTTCAGAGATTCTGCATCTGTTGTTTGCGGAGGTTGAGTCTGGTGGGGCATCGGGTACTCTGTACGCAGAATCGCTGGCGCACGCACTTGCGGTACGATTCCTCTTTCTCGGTGAATATCTCCCGACACGGTCGCACAGTACGGCTATACTCCCTCGACGAAAGTTGCGTGGCATCCAGGAACTCATCGAAAGCCGTTTGGACACCGACCTGACCCTTCAGGAACTAGCGGCAGAAATCGGCTATAGCCGGAGCCATTTTTTGCGGATGTTTCGTGCGACGACGGGCGTGACGCCGCATCGATACGTGTTGAAGCGGCGTCTCGAGCGTGCGCGACAATTGCTTGAAGGGGCAGAGTTCAGTATCGCCGAGATCGCAATCGCTTGCGGGTTTTCAAGCCAGGCTCATCTGACCCTCGCGTTTCGAAAAGAATTTGGAATCACCCCGACTGAATATCGACGCCAACTCTCCTGATGAGGAAAACCGCTAATAGGATCCGCGTGTTTGCGGATAGCGAAAGCCCGCTCCGCGGCCCATCTCCTAAGCCAGGACCCCGGCCATTTTGCGAAGACGATCATTCGCGAATTACTGAGCCTGCCCTTCTTCGATCGCTTGCAGAACGATGCCAGCGAGGAATTCGGGCTTGTCTCCATCGGCGTAATTGGACGACAGTCCGCTACCAGCCGGATTCCCCGTCCTAATTGTTACCAAAATTAGTCGCCGTGCACGGGTAGATTTCACTGACGACGATGCGGTCCTTTTCCAACTCGCGCTGTGAGGCTGAATCCGAGTAGCGCACGGTTCGAAGCCGAGTACACGCTGTATTGAGGAACAGTCATGAAAGCGGTTCCCGAATTGATGTTTATAATGCTTCCGTCGCCTTGCGCCCGCATCACCGGAATCACAGCCTGCATCGCGCAAATATTATCAGTAGTTTATAGTGGTGGAGGCGGCGGGAGTCGAACCAATCACTATGTTGACAGCACGTAAGTTATTGATTCTAGGAAGTGCCACAACGGCGAAAAAGGCTTCATTGCCCGATCCATTGTACGTTGATTGTACGAAAATGCCTTTGCTCTGACGGCCCAAGGACGCACACAGCGAGCACAAGACAGCGATTGAACGAGTCGCGAAATGTTCCAGCCGCGAGATTCACCGTCCGGGCGACAACCGCCGACTCTAGGGCACGATTTGGCGGCTGGGAATTGAGGAATCCCGGTATCGTTTCTAAGTTTCGAAAAGCAGCGTTGGAAGAAAATCGCGCGTGAATGGCCGGAGACCAAGCATCTGTCAAACGATAGAGAAGGGGTTGGGCAATGGGTTTTGTGCCGATTCGGATGGACGAGTTCATCAAGCTGCACCGGAAGAGCAATCCTGGCGAGCGGCCCGATGAATTCATAAGTCTTCTTCGCCGGAGTGTGGCAGATGCGCGTCACGGCGTTCGGTGTCACTGCGGGGCACCCATCTGGGCGATCGGCTCGGCCGTGGTGGGAAACGCTTGTTTCACCTGCATAACTGGCGAGGCTGATCCTTCTTCGGACTATGAAATCGATGAGGTGCTTAAGGGCGGGGGAGGTGAAACGCTCGTCGCGCAAGGTTTTGTGGATGATCAATCAAGCAAAGTCTTCCGATCGGGCAGAGGGCGTAAAACGACCAAGCCCAATCCGAAGATGCAAGGGTGATCGATACTCCGGGGCGCCACCGCGCGCCTGATGCTTAGATAGAGATCGCAACGCGGGCTGACGAATGAGCCCGAAGACGCCAGTCAAGGGCGACAAGTACTAAGACCACTTGGACGCTAGCTTGCCGCTGTGTTCTCGGAATTAGCGGCTCCAAATAGCCGGAACCCATCGCCATCCGACTCCCATGTTCGATGCTAAACAAGGTCGAGCGCCATCATGAGAGCCTCATTCAGATGGGTGACCTTAGAGCTCGAAAGGGACCCAATGAAATTCGTAAGATCGGCCTTACGAAGGCTCACAAGGTTGTCACACATGATCCAGCTTGAGTGCTTCAATCCTTCTTCTGGCCCAATCGGGACCTGAGTGGACAGTCCTTCACCATGGCTGAAGACCGGTGCACATATTACTGTCGAAAATCTAGACTCAATAAGCACCTGTCGGCTCACAACGACAAATGTCCGGTGCGACTTTGGATCACCCCCGGGCTTGTGCACACGATAAAGCTCTCCGCGCTTCACACTCGACTCCCGGTAGTCATTCCACAGACGCTTGGTACTCCATTACGTCCGCCGCCTCGGCATTGAGTTGATCGGCAGCATGGTTGATTCGTTCCAAATCACGGGCCTGTACGGCTGCCCGCTCACGCTCAAGCAAATATCTGCGGAGCACGCTTTCGATGAAGGCCGAACGGGAATGGTTCGATCCAGCTAAGCGATCGATTCTGGCCAAGACTTCACCCGATAGTGTGATAGATGTCTTCGCTTTCATACTACTAATATACCACCCAGGAGGAATTCATGCGAGTATGGTGGGACCCGGACGAATCGGTGATTTTGCATTGGCGTCTGGTCGAGAGGGCTGGCGGGGACATCAGATGAGCCCAAGTGTCGGCAGTCTCTGGAAGGCGCAGGCGAGTAGAGCAGCTGTCGTGGTCCGCTGTCATTCCAATCGCTTGCCCGCGATGCCCCTTCGTACCAGTCAGCAGTCCGTCCCTATCACGAAATGGAGCCGGATAACCTGCTCGGAGGGCGGGGATACACGTCAATGGAAGTCTCAGTCCCGAAACCTGGACTGCTCAATAGGGCGCGAACGGGGAATCGGAAGCGAGAAAAGCCGTGGCCTGCCGTGTGAAGGACTCGTGAAATTGGAACAAGGAACCGTGCCCGGAATCGGGATAGGTGAGAAGCACGGCGTTCGGCAGATTTTCGCTCAGCCAATAGGAATTTGAAACGGGAATCATTTCGTCATGAATTCCGTTAACGACGAGGGTCGGCTGGCGGATGCCTTTCAGATATGCAAAGCGGTCACCAACAATGCATCGCCGCAATGATGGCGCCATCGGGGAACGGACGCGTCCCTTCCTTGAAGGCCTTGATCGCTATGTCGTTGCCAAGTTGAGCGCGCAACTGGTCGCCCTTGCCTGCAAATAGCAGATGCTTCACGGTGATCAATTGCCAATCGCGGTACCCGGGAGGGATTGTGACTCCGATGGTCTACGGTGCTATAGGAGCCAGCAGAATTGACCCGCCTCATCGTCAATAAGTTAAGTTAGCGCCCATCAAACTCCTTGGCGGCAACAACAGCAGTAGATTTAGGAAAGGTGTGTCGGGGGAGGTACTGGAAGAGATGCCTTTGTTTTCCCTTGGGTCACCGAGGTGACCCAGAGGGTAAAACAAAGGGTGTGTGTAAAACCGCAGTCTCCATCGTAAGCCAAACGCTGGGTTTTTGATCGTTAAAATCCAGAAACATTTCCAGTTCTGTCCGGACTGGTATCGTCACAGCGACTCCATCCGGGAACTGGTGGGACAGTACTACGTCGTCTTCCGGTCCCTGCTGAGACAGAAACCCCGGCTACGACGGTATGTGCGCCGCTGCCGGCATTGCCGGATTTTCTTTCTGACTCATCCCCGAAATGCGCAACGGCGCGATCTGTGCTGTGCCTTCGGGTGTCGGCAAGCCCACCGCCAACAGAACTCTACGCGTCGCAGCGTGGAGTACTACCGCAGCCGAGAGGGAAAGGTAAAAAAACAGCTCCACAACCAGCGCCGTCGCTCGCGGCGGCCATCGCCTCCCCGAAGGGGTCGAGCCGATCACCCGTCTCGGAAAACAGGCGAAGAGATGAGCTTTGACTCCGGCATCGTGCGCTATGTGCAAATGGTGACCAGCCTGATCGAGGGTCGAGGGGTGAGCGAAGCAGAGATCTTGCGCATGCTGGTGCGAGCTGTGAGACAACACAGCATGGCGCGACGTCGCCGCCGGGATTATGTTCTGAGTTGCTGGAAAGAGACTCTGGAGAGTCCCTGAAGGAAGCGGTATGGGACAGGAAATCGAGCTGGCGGAGTTGGATGTGCGCTATGAGAACTACCGGATGAAGAATCCGGCGCTGGAGAAGCGCCTGCTGGCTTCGATGGCGCAGC
Organism: uncultured Acidobacteriaceae bacterium; assembly: GCA_963714225.1. Classification (GTDB taxonomy): domain Bacteria; phylum Acidobacteriota; class Terriglobia; order Terriglobales; family Acidobacteriaceae; genus Sulfotelmatobacter. The sequence continues at coordinate 51,105 of CAVQNY010000050.1, forward strand.
GCGGCATCGAGCAGGCCCTGGAGGGAGCCACTTCGGGGGAGGTCAAGATTTTGCTCAACGGATTTAAGCGCCGTCGTTGCGCGCTGCGCCTGGGCCTAGATCATGTGCCGTACCTTTCGCTGGGAGACGACGAAGCCGGGGCCATTGTCCATCTGCTGCGCGTGTCCAATGAATCGGCGCTGAGCCTGCTGGAGCAGGCGCGGTTCATCGAGCAGCTGCACCGGCTGGAGAAAATGAGCGTGGCCGATATTGCCGAACAGTTATCGCGCAGCAAATCCTGGGTCAGCATGCGGCTGGGACTGCTGGAAGAAATGAGCCCGCGCGTGCAGGAGGAGATCTTCGCCGGCCGCTTCCCCATGTATGCCTACATGTATACCTTGCGGCCGTTCATGCGTCTGAACCCGACCGGCAAGCAGGAGGTGGAGGAGTTCGTACTGGCGGTGAGCGGGCAAAACATGAGCGTGCGAGAGATCGAGCAGCTGGCGTACGGCTACTTTCGCGGTCCACAGTCCATGCGGGAAATGATTCAGAACGGGCACGCGAGCGAGGTCTTGACCTGGATGCAGCAGGTTCCGCAGGACGCCGAAGGTTGTAGTGAGCGGGAACGAATCCTGCTGCGCGACCTGGAACTGGTGCAGAAGTACATGCTGCGGGTGATGGGCAAAAGCCTGGATTCCAAGCTGAAGTCGCCCCCCTTTTACGCCCAGGCCCATCTGCTGACGGCAGGGATTCTCAGCCGCCAGCGCGCATTTTTCGACAGTGTGAGGCAACTGCATGATCGCAGCGGACAAGCGCAAAGCGGTGTACCTGCTCCACCAGGATGGAATGAGCCTGCGCGAGATGGTTCGCCGTCTCCACCTCAGTCGTAACACGGTGCGCGCCATCCTGAAACAAAAGGGCGAGATGCCGCTCGGTCCACGGCAGGACAAGATCCGCATCGAGGAAGACTTGCTGCGGCGGCTCTATGCGGACTGCAAAGGATGGATAGAGCGTATGCACGAGAAGCTGGTGGAAGAAGAGGGCCTGGCAGTTTCCTACTCCACCGTGCTCCGCCGCGTGCACGAGCTCGGGCTGGGCCAAGGTCGCGAGCAGCAACGTTGCGGCCGCGTGCCCGATCTAGCCGGCGCCGAAATGCAACATGACACCAGCCCCTATCAGGTTGAGCTGGGCACCACCACTACGGTGCTGATCGCCAGCATGATCTATCTGCGCTACTCCAAGCGCCGCTATCTGCGCTTCTATCGCCGCTTCAATCGCTTCCTGATGAAGTGCTTCTTACACGAAGCCCTCTGCTTCTGGGGCTATGCGGCCAAGATATGCATCATCGACAACACCAATCTGGCCCGTCTGCGGGGAACTGGAGCGAACGCGGTCATCGTGCCAGAGATGGCTGACTTTGGCCGGGAGCACGGTTTTCGTTTTGTTTGTCATGAGAAAGGGCATGCCAACCGCAAGGCCGGGGAAGAGCGGAGCTTCTGGACAACGGAGACAAACTTCTTTCCCGGCCGCCACTTTGCCAGTCTGGAAGATCTGAATCGCCAGGCCTTGGAGTGGGCCACGGTGCGCTTGGAACATCGGCCGCAAGGGGATGGCCGTATCGTTCCGGCCGAGGCGTTTGAGAAGGAGCGTCCCTTCTTGGTAGCCGTACCTGCTCATCTGCCCGCACCCTATCTATGTTTGGAGCGACGTATCGACCAGTACGGGTATGTCGAGCTGGGCAAGAACTACTACTGGGTACCGGGAAAGGAGCGGGGTGACGTCAAGGTATTCGTCTACAGCGATCACATGAAGATCCACCAAAATCGGGAATGTGTAATGGAGTATCCGCTGGCGGGTGATGGAGTGCGGAACGAACGCATCAGTCCACCCGGACTGCCAGCGCCACCGCATCAACCGAACAATCGCAAGCGGCCGACCGAAGGGGAAGAGAAACGGCTCCGGGCGCTCGCGCCGGCAGTGAATGAGTTCCTGGACTGCGCTCTGGCCACAAGATCCGGACTCGCACGGCACCACTTCGTACGCGAGTTATTTGCTTTGTCGCAACACATGACCGACGCGCTGTTGGTTCAAACCCTGGAGCGCGCGCTGCGCTATCGCATTACCGACATCGGGACTTTGCGGCGCATCGCGCGCCTTTCCGCGCAGCAGGGTCAGATGGATCTTCACCTTACTGTCGAGGTCGATGATAGCTTCTCGGAGCGCGCGGCCTACGAAGAAGGACGTCTGAGCGAGGCTCCCGACTTATCCGTTTACGACCAGATGTTCGAGGACGATGACGAAGAGGATCCGCATGGATGAGCCGTTCGCCAACACGCTGAAATATCTGCGCCTCTGGGGTGTACTGGCGCATTGGGATGAGTATGTCGCTTTGGCCGAGCAGCAGGATTTTTCGCCGGTTCGCTGGCTGCGCTATGTGCTGGAGGAAGAATCCAAACTCCACGCCGCCAACTCTCGCCGCCTACGCCTGCTGCGGGCCAAGATTCCAGACCTATGGCGGATGGAGACTTTCCCCTTCGAGCGGCAACCCAATCTGAATAAGAAACGCCTGCTCGCGCTCTATGATGCCTTTGAGTACATGGAGAAGCATCACAACTTCTGTTTCATTGGCCCGACAGGCGTGGGCAAGACGAGCTTAGCCACTGCTTTCCTGATCCAGGCCATTGAACGGGGATCCAGTGGCCGTTACGTTCTGTTTCCCGATCTAGTCAACGAGCTGTTTCGCTCTGTTGCCGATCACTCCGAAGCGCAAGTGGTCGGGCGTTACCTGGCCTACGATCCATTACTGGTGGACGAATTAGGGTATGTCGAGATGGAACCGACGCAGGTCGGTCTGTTCTTCACGCTTATGCATAAGCGGCACCGCAGAAAATGTACGCTGATCACGTCGAACCTAGGCTTCGCCGAATGGGGTTCGTTTCTCAAAAATCCGCATCTGACAGCGGCCCTGATTGATCGGCTCACGGAAAACAGTCACGTATGCAACATGAGTAAGTGCCGCAGTCTGCGCCCGACGCTGCAAGAGAAACCCGAAGCATGACTCGCTATCTCGGGCCCGATGAGCTCCACGCGCTGCGCCAGATTCCCCTGCCCGCGGTACTGCGGGCGTGTGGTGCCCGCCCGGATCGCTGTGACCACAAGAAATGGCATACCCCCCAAGGCAGCCTTTCTGTCACTGGCCTGCAGTTTATGAACTGGAGTCGCGGCTACGGTGGTGGCGGCGCCATCGACCTCGTCATGCATCTTGAGGAGCTAGACTTCTTGGCGGCCGCGGTCTGGCTGCGGCAACGCTTCTCGCTGCCTGTACCCGCATCGCCCGCTCGTTCAGCAACTCGCCCATTGCTGTTGCCTTCACCCGACCCCCGGCGCTGGTCTGCAGTCAAGTATTATCTCGAGCGGCAGCGTGCGCTTCCCGGAAAACTGATTGAAGCGCTGGTTCAATCCGGCACGCTCTATGCCGACGCTCACGCCAATGCGGTCTTTCTGCTGCGGGGAGAAAACCATCAGCCGGTAGGAGCTGAACTACGCGGAACAGGGTCGGCACGCTGGCGTGGCTTCGCCCCCGGCTCACGCCAAGATCTCGGCTACTTTCGTGTGCGGCCAGTCTCACCCACGACCATTGCGTTGTGCGAATCAGCTATCGATGCCCTCAGTTGTTATGTCCTTTATCCTGACTGTTGCGCCATCTCTACGTCAGGAGCTCGCGCCGATCCACGTTGGTTACTCGTGCTCTTGCAGCAAGGCTTGCCGATCTACTGTGGCTTCGATGCCGATCCGGTCGGAGATCAGCAAGCGCAACTCATGATGGTGCTCCACCCCGAGGTTCGCCGTCTCCGTCCCGACCATCACGACTGGAATGACGTGCTCAAACAGAACCCATCCCCTTACTCGTTCTCTAATCACTGACCAGCCCCTGACAGCACACACCTCGACCGGACAAAACGAGGCTGCTTGGAAAGAAAAAACTCTTGCAACCGCCGAGGCGGGCAGGGGCAAACTTACATGCAGAAGAGCTGGATCAAATTAGCTGACTGCGGTCGACGGTGTCGGAACGGGCTCGCGCGAAACAAACTTTTGGTAAAGAGGGATTTTGGGCGCTGCATGGGCTCGCAGATGCCGAGCCGCTTTTGGAAAAGGCTATGAGGTGCGTTTGACGATGAACACGGTTTTGTCGTCGATCAACGCCGCATCGCCGTTCGCTCGGAGGTGGTCATCTTGTTTTACTGCGTATTCCAGCAGGGCAGTGCAGATCTCCCTGGCTGGCTGGCGGTAGCGTTCGCGCAAAACCGCTTCAAGTTGTTCGCGCGTTTGTATATCGCTGCCGTCGTAGACTCCATCGGTGTAAAGAACGAGAATGTCTCCTGGACTCATCAGTGTGATCTCACCAAGATCCGAAGAGTCGAACTCTGTTTGCCTGAAGTTCAAGGAGTAGTATTTTTTGCGATCCGGATGATCTGCGGGGATCTGCAAACCAAGCGCAAGAAATTGCACCATTCGGCGTTCATTGATGTTCATGAACTTGCGATACTCCGCCGAAAACACCAGTGGTGGAGGATGGCCGAAATTTGCAAAGCGAAAATAACCTCCTGGCCGGACTTCGCCGTATACCATGGTCGCGATTTCGCGTGCGCCTTCTTTCTCGATGATCCCCAACGCGTTGCGGGCGGTCACCGATTGCGCCAGCCGCAGGTTTATGTTTTCGAGTAGCATGGGCGTTGTTCTGCCGTATCGGTCAAGCTCGGTGAGCATCAAAGCGTGGAACGTGTCATGTACTGTGGATGCAATCTTGGCTGAGATGAGTCCGTGTCCCTGTGCGTCCACGATCAGAACACCCGCCGTCGAATAAAGATCACGCAACTCTTCCGCAACACGTACCTGCTCGCAGCTCCTGGCGAATCGATACTCCGCTTCCATCTCGGGCCTGTAGCCGGGCCTTGTTTTCAGCCACTGCACCTGGTCGTCGACCGAATTGCGTAGGAGAGCGCCCGGAGGAAGCGGTTCGAGGAACTCTCTTGATAGGCGTTGAGCCTGCTGAATGCGTGCGTCAATGTCATAACGCTGTTGAAAATTGATGTATTCAAAAAGATCCCCACCGACAGTTCCAACAGGAATGGAATCTCCAAACATCTCGATGCCCGGGATGTGGGGAATCGCTCCCTCCACCGGCATCAACCGCTCGTGCAGGTATTCATCGATGCTTAGAACTGGGTTCGGCTTCGTCATAATAGAATTCGGCGGCACTACGCTGACGACGGCTTGGGGAATGATAGCAGCCCGCATGTGAAGTCCTCAGCCTTCAGCGCGTAGTCAGCTTGCGGCAAGGGAAGAGCCCTCCGGCCTGAATCGGAAAGCTCCTAATCCGATTGGGGTCAAACTTGCTGTGCATCAGCCAAAGGTAAACGAAAAGGCTTCCACGCCGGCATCGAGAAACTCAATTTCAAATTGTCCATCAACGATCGGGGAAGGCTGTCGAATTAGCTGATACATCCGTGCTCCGTCGCGCTGTCCGAACGTCCGACCGTTCCAAATACAGTGTCAAACCTCTGGAAACGCATGGTCCGCGACGAAGACGGCGCTCTCAGCGGCTATGTCTACATCGACCTGAATACGAAAGACTACGGAGGCTTCGTCAAGCGTGCGGACAGTGCACTGCACCAAAAGCTCGCCCTGCCCGCAGGTTATACCCACAAATGGTCTGGAGAATACGAATTCGAACAACGGGCCAAAGCACGCCTGCAACTCATTCTGCCAGTTGTGTTCTTTGTCATCTTCTTGCTGCTCTACATGGTGTTCCATTCCCTCACAGAGGCGGCTGTGCTTATCTTTCCGACTATCTACGCTTTGACCGGCCGTCTCATTCTTCAGCGATTGCTTGGATTCAACTTCAGTGTCGCGGTTTGGGCAGGCTATATCGCTTTGTTCGGAATCGCTGTTGAAACCGGGGTCGTCATGGTGGTCTATCTTCACGAAGCGCTAAATCGGCGTCTAGCCACCGGCGCACCTCTAAAGCATGAAGATATTGAGGCAGCCGTGATTGAAGGAGCAGGGCAACGCCTGCGACCAAAACTAATGACGGTTTGCGTGGTGCTCGCTAGCCTCGTGCCGATTTTGTGGGAGACAGGCGAGGGCGCAGATGTAATGAAGCCCATAGCTGCTCCTATCCTAGGCGGCATGAGTACATCTACGATTCATGTGCTGATTCTGGTGCCTGTTTTCTTCACGCTCATGAAAGAGCGCGCGCTCCGCCGTGGAACACTCCGGCCACAGGAAAACGAGCCCATGTAGGAGGATGGCAAGGCAAGGCGAGGATTGAGTCCTCGGGTGATGCAATATTCCCGTCTCCAAGTCAGTTGGCAAAACATCGAATTACCAGGGTCAGAAACACAACACTCGTGCGGAGTGACGGCAAGATTAAGGAGTTGAACATGGATCTAATGGGGGGGCATCACGGTCACGCGCAGATGGCTGACCCACATGTAATGCACGGATCAGCCCCAGCCGCCGGCGCGCACAACCTCCACGCAGGCCACTCGGTGGCCATGTTTCGCGACAAGTTCTGGCTGAGTCTTGCCCTCACAATTCCCGTCGTGTTTTGGTCGACCGACATTCAACACTGGCTGGAGTACACAGCTCCGACCTTCCCCGGCTCAAAATTCATCCCGCCCATCCTCGGGACGATCGTTTTTGTTTACGGAGGCCTCGTTTTCATCCGCGGAGCGTGGGGCGAACTTGCCGACCATCAGCCGGGCATGATGACTCTCATCAGTCTGGGGATCATCGCCGCTTTGGGAACTTCTGTAGCTGGTACATTCGGCCTGTTCGATATTGACGTTTGGTGGGAACTCACATCACTGATTACGATCATGCTCCTCGGTCACTGGCTCGAAATGCGAGCCATTTCCCAGGCTCGCGGCGCTCTCAACGCACTTGCTGCCCTCCTTCCGAGTACTGCTGAACGCCTAAAGGGCGCAGATACTGAATCTGTCCCGCTCTCTGAGTTGCAAGTTAGCGATATCGTTCTTGTGCGGCCCGGAGCCCGCGTTCCGGCAGATGGCACGGTCGTTGAAGGCACTGCGGATGTTGACGAGTCCATGATCACCGGCGAGTCCAAAACAGTTCCGAAGGGAACTGGCTCTAAGGTTGTTGCGGGGACGGTTGCTAGTCGCGGAAGTCTTCACGTCAGGATTACCGCAGTCGGGGACCAGACTGCTCTTTCTGGAATCATGCGGCTCGTCGCCGCCGCCCAGGCCTCAGGCTCTCGCGCGCAGGCTCTTGCCGACCGTGCGGCTGCGATCCTTTTCTACGTGGCGGTCGTGTCTGGCGCGATCACTTTCGTCTACTGGTGGCTTTCGGGGGACAAGGAACACGCGCTGATTAGAACGTCAACGGTCCTTATCATCGCTTGCCCGCACGCACTGGGACTCGCGATACCTCTGGTAATCGCGATCTCAACATCACTTGGAGCTCAAAACGGGCTCCTTGTTAAGGACAGACTTGCACTCGAACGTGCGCGCAAACTGGACGTGGTCATCTTCGATAAGACCGGAACTCTCACACGTGGTTCTCCAGCAGTTTCTGAGGTTTTGGCTGCACCTGGCTTTAGCGAAGACGATTTGATGGCAGTCAGTGCCGCGGTGGAATCCGACTCCGAACATCCGGTCGCCAAGGCAATTGTCGCCGAAGCCAAGCGTCGAAACGTGAATGTGGTGTCAGCCACGAATTTCGAGTCGCTGCCTGGTCGAGGAGCCAAGGCGTTCGTCGAAGGCAAGAGTGTCGTAATCGGCGGACCCCGCCTGTTGACCGAAACCAAGGTGACGATGCCGCCAGAAGTTGAAAAACGGACAACCGCCTGGGCATCGGATGGCAAGACGGTTCTCTATGCCCTTGCGGAAGGTCAAATCCTCGGTGCTTTCGCCGTTGAGGATGAGATTCGACCCGAATCCAGAGAAGCCGTCACCGAACTTCATCGGCTTGGTGTCCGGGTAGCGATGGTCACCGGAGATTCGAAGACGGTGGCCAATGCGGTCGCCCGGCGCATCGGAATCGATGAGGTCGCGGCAGAGGTTTTACCCGCTGACAAGGCTGCGGCGGTAAAGCGCTTTCAAGCCGGCGGCAAGAAGGTCGCGATGGTTGGCGACGGCGTGAACGATGCACCGGCTCTGGCAACGGCGGATGTCGGAATAGCCATCGGGTCGGGAACAGATGTGGCGGTGGAGTCCGCGGGCATTGTGCTCGTACGCAGCGACCCTCGCGACGTTGTGGGAGCCATCGAATTATCGCGCGCGACCTACAGAAAAATGATCCAAAACCTCGTTTGGGCGACTGCGTATAACCTGGTCGCTATCCCGGCTGCCGCGGGTCTCTTCGTCCGTTGGGGAGTTGAACTCCCCATGAGTGTCGGCGCAGTCGCGATGAACTCGTCCACCATCATCGTAGCCGTCAACGCTCAATTGCTTCGCCGGCTCAAGTTGCAACGAGATACCCCTGTAGTTGGCGAGAAGGACCATTAGGGAAGTCGGCGGGGAACCCGCCACCGCAGAACGTTATTGTACGAAATTAAAATGTGTCCGTAAACGATTGATAATAAACAATATATTGGTGGAGGCGGCGGGAGTCGAACTAATCACTATGTTGACAGCACGTAAGTTATTGATTCCACGTACTGCCACAACGGCCAAAAAGGCCCCATTGCCCGATCCATTGTACGTTTATTGTACGAAAATGGTTTTCGCTTTGGAGTCCCACAGACGCCACATGGCGGCCACAGTATCGCATAGATTCTCAGGGATGGATCAAAAAAGCACCTAATTCAGACACGCTTTAGACACGCTGTTGTCTAGTCGGGCCTGCCCGCCCATCACCAAACCTTCATTCCGCCATCGACGACGATATCGACTCCGGTCACGTACGAACTATCATCCGAGGCCAGGAACAAAGCGACGTTCGCTACTTCCTCGGGCCGGCCGAGACGTCCGAGCAGCGTCTTGCCGAGCATCGCGCTCGCCCATTCGGGGTCTTTCAGCTGTTCTCGCGTCTGATTGGTCTCGATCAAGCCAGGGGATACGGAATTCGCGCGAATACCATGTTCTCGCCCCTCCATAGCGAGCTGCCGCGTCATCCCGATGATCCCTGCCTTGGCCGTTGTATGAGCCAGAGAGCCCAGCGTCTTGAAGCTCATGAGGCCGTTCAGAGACGCCGTGTTCACGACGACGCCGTGGCTGGCCTTCAGATACGGCCACGCCGCGCGGGTGAGAAAAAAAACCAGGTCTATTTCTTCCCGCAGATCGCGGTTCCATTCCTCGTTGGTAATGTCTTCGAGCCAGTTGAAGTGCGCCATCGCGGCGTTGTTGAACAGCACGTCGATCCGCCCGTACTCGCGCACGGCGAGATCGACCAGCGCCTGACACTCGGACGGTTCGGTCAGATGGCAAGGCTGAAGGGAGATCATCGTTCCGCCCTGGGCGCGAACCATTTCAACCGTGGCTTCGGCCGCAGCGACATTCACGTCGCAACCGACGACCGACGCACCCTCTCGAGCGAATGCCAAGGCGGCCGCGCCGCCCACACTCCCGCCCGTCCCCGTGATGACGCACACCTTGCCTGATAGCCTGGCTGACATCATGTATCCTCCCCGGCCCCGGCGGCTTGCCTATCGACCTCGCTGACGCCAATGTCGGCCTAATCGCGTTACGTCAGAGTAGCTCGTCAACCGGTTACAACGGGCGACCAGTCAACGTCCTGTCGGCGCGTGTGTAGGTCGTGGGGGCGAATAGAAAGAATGAGCCGACACGATGTTCCCACCCTCGCAAGATCGGTACGGCGATCACCGTTGCTGTGCAAGATCCGCCGTGAAGATCGTCGACTCTATCATCTGCTTCCAGCCTGCTTCGCCCAGCACTCCCCGCAATTGCCTTTGGGCGCATTGCCAGTAGTGCAGCGCACTCAGGTATTTACGTTTTCCTTCTGGGGTTAAAGTCAATCGGACCTCTCGGCGGTCTTCACCAGGTTTCGCCTGAATCCATCCTTTCCTTCGCAGCAACGCGAGCGTGCGCGTCAGAGTCGTGCTGTCAAGGCCCAGCAGTTCACCCAGATTACCCTGCGAGATGTTTCCAGTGCGTGTCAGGGCTTGCAACAGGGTAAATTGCGTCGTCTTTACGCCAGCCGCCTGCAGTTCTTGATCGTATCGCTGGGTCACGATACGGGCAGCGCGGCGAAGATTCGCACAAGCACACGGCAAGGAAACAATTTCGTTTCGAGGGTTCGCTCCAGGCGGTTTCATAGTCTGTATATACATCGATCTGACTTTTCTGACAATATTCCTGCATCCAATTATATGCATATACATCTATTGTAGCTGAAGACGAGGAGCGAATCCTATGAACTACCTGGTTCAATTGAAACTCGCCAACCGGCCCGAAACTCCACAAGAGGGCATCGTATTCATCGAGCAGTTCATCCTGCCGACCTTGGAACTGTGCAAAAGGCGCGAGGCGGAGAAAAAGATCGTTGCCGGAGGGCCGCTGAGCGGGGCCGTTGCGCTCTCCTTGATAGTGAGCGCCGAATCAGCCCAGGAACTGGACGATCTCATCACCAATCTACCCGTCTGGCCGCGAATGGAAACGACGGTCACCCCACTTAGCACCTTCGACGTCCGCATGCAGGCGGTTCGCGCCCGGCTCGAACAAGTGAAGACCCAAGGAGGTGCCCGATGAACCCGTTCGCACTATTCGGAGCCAGCATTCTGGCGAGCTTTGTGAGTGCCGGGGTCGCGGCTCGACTCTTCGCGTTCCCTCGGCTTCGGAATACCGATCCCAATCGCGCGCTCACTTTGCTGGTCGCGCCTCACATGTTCCTTCGCTTCATCGGGCTGAGCTTCCTGGTGCCTGGAGTTGTGTCTCCGTTGCTGCCGGCTCGATTCGCGATCCCCGCAGCCTACGGCGACTTCATCGCCGGCATCCTCGCGATCGTGGCCACGATCGCGCTCATGAACCGCACATCGTGGGCCACCAAGAGCGTATGGCTGTTCAACATGTGGGGCGCTGCTGACTTGCTATTCGCTTTCTATCAGGGCAGACAGGTCGGGATTCAACCTGGAATGCTCGGAGCAGCGTTCTTCATCGTGACCGCTCTAGTGCCACCGCTTCTGGTTACACATGTTCTGATCTTCCGCTTGCTCGTTCGGCGGCAAACCGCCAGCGAACCTGATCGCAGCCAACGACTAGAACGGGTTGAACTGCCAAGCCGGCCGGGGCGGTAGCCGCATCGTTCTGCCCAAGCGGTCGTTGCGATTGGTTCGTGATCGGCGAGAAGGAAAACCGTGAGGGAAGCCCGGCGGAGAACCCGCCCCCGCAGAACGCTATTGTACGAAATTAAAATGTGTCAGGTCGCGTCATCTCAATGAGATATTCCTCGACACCCTTTAGGTTGTTCGATTTTGCGTTCATGATTCTCTCAAGCCATACGCCATCTGCCGCAAGTCTTACGACACGAAGCTCGATTCTCGAATCGGTTTTCGAATGTGTCTTTAGGCGTTCGCTCAGCCAGTTATCCCAAACCCATCCGACCTGATCTTTAGAGGCCATCAGACTCAAGAGCGCGCCCCAAATTTTACGTTCAGCTGCACCTTCGGAGAATGCGGCCCTAATGTATGCGCGAGTAAAGCATCCGTCGGAATTCTCCTCCTCCGCCATCAGTCGGGCAAACTGCTTGTCCAATCGGGTCAATAGCATCTGCATCAGCTCCGTCACCAACGTCTCTTTGCTCTTGAAGTGATTAAAGAAAGCCCCCTTGGTAACGTCCGCCAATTCGCTTACTTTGTTGACGGTGACATCAGACATGCCCTTGTTCGCAGCGAGTTCGAAAGCGGCATTTAAGAGGGATTCTCTAACGAAGACAGGGTCCTTCTTTTTCATGTACGCGTTTTTTACTTTAGTCGCCTTCATTTTCGAAAGTCTCCTCAAACGTCTCACAACTGTATGCCATTGGATGAGCCACTGGCACAAATAAAACGATTGCTTTAGAAAGATACCTTTTGGTATCTTTGATGAGAACGTACTTCAAAACGGCGCCGCAACGCTGGCAATTTTGAAGAACAACTTGTGAGGTGAATTATGACCGGTTTAGGATCGGGGAGTGAGATGAAGACTGTCGTTGACTCAGAATTAGAATTAGCAGTGGCTCACCTTGTTTTTAAGGTGGCTGACCTTAAGAGCAGTTGCCAATTCTACTCGAATCTCGGCATTCCTCCATTTGCTATTGACGAAAAGGTCGCAATTATTGAACTACGTGGAGGCACTCATCTTCTATTGTTAGAAGTTGATCAGCCGGCTGGAGAAGACGTAGCGGAAAGTTTGACAGGACAATTCCATAAAAGATTTTCTGAGCGATTTGACCTCATGATTAAAGGCAAAGGCCTGAATGAATTGAAAAAATATCGGTTGGAGCTAATCAGTCGGGGAATCGCAGCAGGAGAGATCCCTAATGAAACTTTTTTTGGACATCATCTTTTTTGCATAAAGGACCCCGATGGGAACGGTATAACGATTTATACCAGCCACGCAATTTAGTGACCAGAAAGCTCTGCTATTGATTTCGGGAACATCAACGGCCCCGCCCTCTTGATCTGGCTGGTGATCCTCGTGTCGCCGGTCATTTTCGCCTGGCGGCGATACCGTAAAACACTAACCAATGTGTAGCCGCGAAACCGGCAGGATGAAGCGGCGATCAGCCGAGATATCGGAAGTCCACAGCGACTATAGCTGGGCCAGAACCCAGTCTGCCGCTTGGCGCAGGCGCTCTTGCAGATCGGCGCGGTTCGTCCATCGGAAGCCCGTCCACAAAGCGCCGGTCCCATTATCTGAGGTAGGTTTTCACCATGTCGATCACCTCATCGGCCGCGTGCGTTTGCTCCGAATTCGGTTTTCGCTTCGGGTCAAGCACATGGTGTCGGATGTGGCCTTCCAAGAGCTCAGTCATCAGGCTGTTGACTGCACCTCTTGCCGCACTAATGATCTGCAACACCTCCGAGCAGTCGCGTCCCTCGTCGAGGACCCGCTCAAGGGCCTCAAATTGCCCCCGGATGCGTTTACTCCGCAAAATTAACTTCTGTTTGTTCTTGATTGTATGACTCATTCGCGAACGAATGATATCATGCGTTGAGCTTGCATGATACCTATGGGGGTATGTATCATGAGTCGTTATTTGCGTGAGTTCATTTTGCAGCAGCGCGTGGCTCACGTGGAATATCGCTTTTCCAGTACTGAGGGAATGTCGCTATGAGTTCTTCGCCCATCATCGAAAAGTCCGTGGCCAACCCTCCGCATCTCAGCGAGACGCAGAAATCCCCAGAACTAAACGAGCCTGACCCTGGGTCCGAACGCGAAGAACACGGACACGGTGTGGAACGGACCGAACTGATCCGCATTGGTTTTGTGGCTTTAGCTGCGGCTGCGGTTTGGTTTCGATTTTGGGAGCCATTTCCGCACGTCAGCGTAATCGGAATCGCGGCTACCCTGATCGGCGGCTATCCCATCTTCAAGGAAGCCTTCGAGAACATCGTTGAACGAAAGATGACGATGGAACTCTCGATGACCATCGCTCTTCTCTCAGCTTTGGCGATTGGAGAGTTCTTCACCGCTCTGGTCATCACCGGCTTTGTGCTTGCTGCTGAAGTTCTGGAGGGTCTCACAGTTGGTAGAGGCCGACGGGCTATCCAGAGTCTTCTCGATTTTCTGCCCAGGACCGTCTTAGTCCGCCGCAACGATCGAGTGGTGGAAGTTCCGTCCGACCACGTTCAAGTTGGTGAGACGGTCATCGTGAAACCAGGCGGACACATCCCGGTGGATGGCGTTGTGCTTGGCGGCCGCTCGTTTGTGGAGCAAGCGGCCATCACCGGTGAAGCCATGCCGATTGAGAAAGCGCCGGGGGACGCGGTCTATGCCGGAACCATCAATCAGTCGGGCGCTCTGGAAATTGGCGCCCAGAAACTTGGCCGAGACACGACGTTCGGAAGAATCATTGAAGCCGTCGAACGCGCGGAGAAATCGCGGGCTCCCATTCAGAAGACTGCCGATCGGCTGGCTGGTTACCTTGTGTATTTTGCGCTGGGGGCGGCCGTTCTGACCTTCATCATTACGCACAATGTCAGGTCGACAATTTCGGTTGTAATCGTCGCGGGAGCTTGCGGCATCGCGGCTGGCACTCCTCTTGCAATCCTCGGAGCAATTGGCCGAGCGGCGCATCAGGGAGCCATCATTAAAGGCGGCCTCTACCTGGAAGCGCTATCTGCCGTGGACACGGTGCTCTTGGACAAAACGGGGACGCTAACTTTCGGTACACCGCAAATCCGGGAAATCGTTTCCGCCAATGGCTTCCGCGAGCAACAAATTATAGCCGCCGCCAGTATTGCGGAGCGCAAGTCCGAACATCCTCTCGCCAAGGCAGTTGTTGCGCGAGCAATGCAGCTCGCCATTCCTCTTGAGGAGCCCGATGAATTCTCCTACACGCCCGGAAGAGGAGTCAGGGTGAGTTATCAAGGCGAGGAGATCCTGGTGGGTAGTCTGGCGCTCCTAGTGGAACATGGCATGACGAGGGGTTTGCCCCCAGATGGTAACGGCGCGGGCGGGGCGTCGGAAGTCTACGTCGCTCGCGCGGGGGAAGTTCTAGGGAGCATCCGAATTGCGGATGTGTTGCGGCCGGAAGCCAAGAATGCGGTTGCGGCAATGCGACGGATGGGTTTGAGAACTATCCTGCTGAGCGGAGATACGCAAGCTGCGACTTCATCGGTTGGCCGCGATCTCGGAGTAGATGAAGCGGTGGGAGCGCTCCTTCCGGAGCAGAAAGCAAAGTGGGTGGCTGAGCTGCGTAGCAAAGGGCGGAATGTCGCGATGGTCGGCGACGGAATCAACGACGCTCCAGCCCTGGTAGAGGCCAATGTCGGCATCGCCATGGGATCGGGAACGGACGTTGCTCGGGAGAGCGCGGACGTGATCTTGATCGGAAGCGATCTCTCAAAATTCGTCGAAACTTTGCGGCTTGCTCGACGTTGCCGCGGGATCATCATGCAGAATTTTGTGGGCACGCTGGTCGTGGACAGCATAGGAGTGGGAATGGCAGCTCTTGGCTTCCTGAATCCGCTATTGGCCGCCTTTATTCATGTGACCTCGGAGTTGGCGTTCATCCTCAATTCCACGAGGTTGTTGCCCCGTGGTGCTGAATCCGGACGATGAGTCGGGTGTTGGAGCGAATTTGAGTTGTAACTATGCACTTTTCCCATGTGATCCAGAGTCGGAAAGTCAGAGCTTCGCAATCCTAGTCGCCCTCTCGATCTTGGTGGTTTTAATTGCGGCAGTTTTCTTGCAGTCTCGCAGATCACCGAAGCCGATTGAAATCGACGACCTGTATGGCCTGTTGGATTAAGCGGCTTCCAGAAGCGGAAACGGATCACACGCTGTGACCGAAGATCGGGATTATCCATTGAAAACGAAGCGCCTGGTGGTCGGGCAGATCACGATCTGTCGAGGTTGCTGTTGCGGCGATGTCGAACGTGGTTTGCCCGAAGTTCCGGTGGAATGGCTGAAGAGTGAATGGCGGAAAAGAGGGCTGCTGAAGCGAGTCCAATTGAGCATTAGCGGTTGTGTCGGGCCATGTGATGTGCCGAATGTGGTCGTGATTACAAGCTCATCGGGTACGGAGTGGCTGGGGAATATTATTAAGTTCGACCAGTACCGGAGCCTGGTTGAGTGGGCTGTCCGGTGTCGGGATGCGGGCGAGATGTTAGCCCTGCCGCGCGAATTCCATAAATGCAGGATCAGCCCATTTCGCTCGTAGAGCGTCGTGAAATCGGTGGGAAGCTGGCGAACAGCCTTCCAGACAAGGAGTCCCTGAACGTGCACAGAACACCACATCCGACACTGCGGTATCCATTCAGATCAAGACACCCCTGGCCTCGCGCATTGCTATTAGAGGCCCAACGCAGTGACCTGGCGATGTCAATCTTTAAAAGGGGTCAGGATCGAAGCAAAAGAGTGAACAGTAGGAAAGAGATCATTCAGTTGCTATGGATCATTCTGGGGGCAATAGTCGTCGTCATACTAGGCCTTTACGGGGGCCTCGCCTCGTCACACCACCACTAGCACCGGCGGCTGGGAAATACAAAACACCATCAGGTTGTGTATACCAAAGATGACTTGGCCCTCCAAAAGAATTGGGCAGGTGTTTGCGGAACCATGCGGTTCAAATTCTGGTCTGCGTTGTAGGAAGCAATACATACCCAGCTAGGTATTATGTCGTTGCGTTCGTTCCCATTTTTTGGTATAGATTCAAACGAAGCTCCCGTGGGGTAGCCTTGATGCGGTCGATGTCGAAGCGGATAGCGTGTCTATGCGTGTTGCTGACCTTCTGGTCAGCATTAGCATTCGCCGCGCATCAACATTCGAGCGATACCGAGTCGTCAACGTGCACGGTCTGTATCGCCGCCCATTCAGCTTCTCCGCAAACTGCCACCACCTTACCCAAGGTGATGTTCGTTTCTGTCTCCACCTTTCGGCCGGAGCCAGTTTCCGCGAAGCAACGCCTGACGATCTTTGTTCTGTGTGTCCGCCCCCCTCCTAGCGTCTAAAGATCAAATTTCAGCCCTGTGTAGGCCCGGTTTGTTTCGACGAACCGTTTCTTTGATCTTTTCGACTAAATTCTATGGAGGAATCATGTTGGCTTCTTACAAGAAGTCGCTTCGTGCGAGTTTTTTGGTGATTTTCCTTTTGGCCCTTGGCATTCAGGCTTACGCGCAGTCCGGCAGCAACTCCGGTTCAATCAACGGCACCGTGCTTGACCCTACCGGCGCGGTCGTTCCCAATGCCACGGTGGAAATTCACAACCCGGTGAGTCACTTTGATCGGTCAACCACCACGGACAAGTCAGGAAATTTCAGTTTCCCTAATATCCCGTTCAATCCATATCATTTCTCGGTGACCGCAGCCGGATTCGCTCCGAGTGCTCAGGATGTAGACATCCGGTCCATCGTGGCGGTCAGCCTGAAGATCAATCTTCACGTTTCGGGTTCGTCCACCATAGTGACTGTCGAGGCCGGAGGAGACTTAGTGGAGAATGATTCCACCTTCCACTCCGACATCGACAAAAGCTATTTCGACAAGCTTCCCTTGGAAAGCACAACATCGGGACTGAGTTCTCTGGTTACCCTCTCAACGCCGGGAATTGCTGCCGATTCCAATGGCCTCTTCCACGGGATCGGTGACCACGCCTCGAATTCGTTCAGCATCGACGGCCAGCCCATTACTGACCAGCAGAGCAAGGTCTTTTCCAACCAGCTTCCCGTCGATTCGATCGAATCCTTGGAAGTGATCTCGGGTGCGCCGCCGGCGGAATACGGAGGCAAGACCAGCGTTGTGATTGTAGCGACTACGCGGTCCGGTCAGGGTGTGACCACGCCTCACGGCAGTGTGAGCACTTCGTACGGGACGTTCGGAACATCCAACGTGGAAGCCGAACTTGCGTACGGCGGCAAGAACTGGGGGAACTTCATCTCTGCAGGCGGTTTGAACACTGGCCGCTTTCTCGACCCTCCGGAATTCGTAGTGTTCCACGACAAGGGCAACGAAGAAAATTTGTTCGACCGCGTCGATTATCAACTCACGACCGCGGACTCGATTCACCTCAACTTCGGGTACAGCCGGAGCTGGTTTCAGACGCCGAATAACCTGGATGCCGAAAACGCGACACCCTGGAGTGGACTCTTTGGGATTGAGCCGCAGATGGCAGCAGCTTTCGGCGCACCCGGCATAGGCCCGGACGGAAATCCAGTGGGACCAACCGACCAGGTTTCCAAAATTGGAACATTCAACATCGCGCCTTCGTGGACACATGTGCTCAATACGAACGCGGTCTACACGTTGGGAGCGTTCGTGCGCCGCGACGACTACAACTACTATGGCAGCAAAGATCCGTTCGCGGACCTCGGGCCGCCGAGTCTTCAGAGACAGTCGGTGGGTCAGAACCGTTCGCTCACCAACGCGGGGCTGCGGACTGATCTCTCCTATGTCAAAGGCATTCACCAAATCAAGGCGGGAGCCGTCTACCAACAAACGTTTCTTAACGAGAACGAGCCCATCGGGATCGTCGATCCCACCTACAACGCTCCCTGCATTACTAACGTTTATGGGACGTCTGCGGTGAACATATATCCGTGGGTCGCAGCTCCCGGGCTCACTCCCGCGGACTGCCCCGGCGCTACCGGCCCGTTGCAGGCAAATATCGCTTCCAACCCGAACGCGCCCGGCAACGCTCTTTACCCTTATTACAGTACGACCCTGGCTCCGTACGACTTGACCCGTGGCGGAGTCTCCTACGTTTTCAGTGGCCACACCGACATCAAGGAACTTGCTTTGTACGTGCGCGACAACATCACCAAAGGAAACTGGTCCTTGAACCTCGGTTTACGCGGCGATCTCTACAACGGGATCACCAGCGGGAACCAAGTCGAGCCTCGGGTTGGGGTGGCTTACAACATCAAGAAGACCAACACGATTCTGCGGGTTTCCTACGCCCGCACCCTGGAATCTCCGTTCAACGAGAACCTGATCCTCTCCAGCATCGGATGCGGCAACGCTGTCCTAAACCCGCTGCTTCTCTGTTCTTCGTCGGCCACGAATCCTTTGAGCGTTGGCTTTCGCAACGAGTTCCACGCTGGCCTGGAGCAGGCTTTCGGCAAGTATCTGGTCTTTTCTGGTGAGTGGATCTCGAAGTACACGCACAACGGCTTCGACTTCAGTGTGCTCGGTAACACGCCGATCACTTACCCCATTGAGTGGCACAACTCGAAAATTCCAGGGTATGCGGGGCGCGTGAGTGTGCCTGAAGTCCACGGATTCTCGGCACTCATGGTCTTCTCCAGCGTGGCGGCACGTTTCTTCCCGCCGCAGATTGCCGGCGCAGGCGCGACCGTGGGGGCGCCGGGCACCCCCTTCCGCATTGACCACGATGAGAGGTTCAACCAGACGACTCACTTCCAGTACCAACCCTGGAAACGCGGACCTTGGATGGGCTTCAACTGGCGGTATGACACTGGACTGGTAGCAGGCGCCACTCCGTGCTACGGGGTCAGTGCAAGCAACGATTGCCCGCAATCAGTCCTCATCGGCGGCGTGCCGAACGTGAGCATGATGGCTGCCAACGTGGGCCAGGTGCCGCTTTCAGCTGATCAAGAAGCTGAAGCCGGGTTCACGTGTAGCGGAGTCCGCGCGACCCCGACGGTCCCACTGCCTTACAACTGCCCCGCATCAGCGTTCGGATCTGCGCTCATAAACGTACCTCCACCAGGTACTGAGAACGACGACCATAAGCCTCCGCGCATCGCGCACCGAAGCCTCTTCGACATATCGGTGGGCCATGACAACATCTTTCACGGTGACAAATATAAGTGGAGTGTGCAATTGACGGCCATCAATCTGGCGAACAACTATGCGCTCTACAATTTCCTTTCCACCTTCAGCGGAACGCACTATGTCACGCCGCGGGCGCTGACGGCTCAACTTGGGTTCCACTTCTAACCCCCATCGTGCAAGAGGGCTCCCGCAGAAGTACAACTGGGGCCCTCTTTTCAATGGAGTGCAGAAAGGCGACAAAATACTCTTGCTCTAAGTCCGGCAAACCCCACAGTGCCCACGGTATCCCATGGATTCGCCGGGCTGAATTGGGGGAAAACACTCAGCCCGCGGGCCACCGACCTGGCAGTTCCTCACTCTACGCCTGCTTGCTCTCCCGTAATTTCCGGTTATGCCAACCATCCGACCAGAACCCATGGAGTGTAATATAAGCCGCCGCATTGGCAACATGCTGACCACGATTACCAACCCATTTGGCGCATCCGCACGAGGATAATCGCGCTGTAGTTATTCATGCGCTCTGGTCGTCGCTTCAGGGGAGCCGGCAGAATCGCAGCAAGCCGTGCTGCCTGCAGCAGGCCGATACTCCGAGCCGCGGTTCCATCGTAGTAACGATACACCGACTCTGCACCATAGATACCAGGGCCCCATTCAACCACGTTGAGGTATATCTCCAGAATGCGCTGTTTGCCGAGGGCGAATTCGGCTACCGGTACCAGTGTGACCTCTGCGCCCTTGCGGAGGATAGAGCGGCCCGTTCCGAAGAATAGGTTTTTTACGAATTGCTGCGTAATGGTGGAAGCTCCCCGAGTGCGATCGCCTTCCAAATCGTCTTGGGCAGCGATTTGGATCTCGTGCCAATCGAATCCGTGGTGCTGGTAGAAGTGCGCGTCCTCTGCGGCGATTACAGCGTGCTGGAGATCGGGTGAGATTTGGCTGAGTGGAATGAATTTGTAGCGTTCGCGATACGGCTTGTGGTGAATCCAGGCTTGCAAGCAGCGCTGGATGTGCACCGCGGTTGTCGGCGGGTCGGTCCACCGGGCGGCCACAAGGGTCACCGCGGCAAGCGACCAAAGAAGCACCACGCCGATGACAAGCCACCGAATAAATGATCGGAGGAAGCCCGTCCGCAGCGGCGTCTGGGTGTGAGTGTTCGGCATTGCAGTCAAGTTTCAGAATAATATCCCGGGCTGCCCGCGGATGGATGATTTGAGCGCGCGCACTCGGATGTGTTTGAGGATTGTGCTAGTCTGCGAAGGCGATGACTCGCTTGCCGGACCGTCAACTTCTGAGCTATCTCGCTCCCTACGATCCACACGTCTCAGATCTGACTTTGGCGCTGCGCGATGTAGTTCTGGAAGAGGCGCCCGACGCGATCGAATCCATCGTCAAAGGTTACGCTGTGACGATCGGGTTCTCGTTCACCGGCAAACCGCTTAAGGACGGCTTTTGCCATGTTGTTACCTATCTCGATCACGTGAACCTCGGTTTCAACCGCGGCGCGCTGCTTCCCGACCCTAACGGAGTTCTGCAGGGCACGGGCAAATTGATTCGTCATGTCACGATGCGCGACCAGACCGAACTGGACCGTACTTTTGTTCGGCGATATCTTCAGGCGGCTATCGAGCAGGTAGGAGGGCCGCCGGCCGCCGGGGCGGCACCCCATAAGCGCTAACCGCAATTCCAGCAGCTCATCCGGCGCTACAAGCAGTAACTAAGGTTCAGTATTCCTGAGCCCGCGTCCGTTCGAGCTGGCGCCGCGTGGCAATTCTGGGCGAGTGACCCACAACCCTTCCATAATCCGGTAAGGTAAGGTTGGCCGACAATTCGGGAGTTAGGAATTTCAGTCGAGAACTTTCAAGGGCCTTATCGCGGCCGCGATGCCGGCGGCACCATGTTGTTGGCGCGATAGTACACCACGAGCTGGCCGTAGTGCTCGCCGCTGTCCTCGATGACGAACATCCAGTTGTAGGAATTGTGGACCAGCTTGTTCCCAAACGGAAATTTCGTCATTTTGTCCAGTCCCGCGTCGCCCTGCTGTTGAATCAGGTTGGCTCCGTCCGCGACTGCCTGCTGAATCAGATTCACCACGTCGGCTTTCGTCTTGTAAACGTCTCGCGACGGGTTTACCACGTCCTTGCCCAGGTCAGGCCCGATGTTCGACCCGGAAACCGTCCGCATCAGGAGGTAATCGACCCCGGCGACGTGTAAAAGAGTTTGGGCAAAGGTGCGCTGGTCTTTCTGCACCTTGAAGTCGTATTTGTCTTCGGGAAAATCCTGGGCCATGGCGATGAGTTTGTTCCCGATGCTGTTCCACATTGCCAGCGTCTCGTCTGCTCGGGAACGCGCAGGACGCGGAGGTTGATTCTGCGGTTGGCCTTGACTGTAAAAACTGGTTCCGACGACGGCAAGCAGTGTGACCGCAACTAGCACAAGCGAAGACCGCCTCATGGTAAATTTCTCCTTTGGATTGGCAATGAACTGCGAAAACACACCCACGCGAGGCTAGGACTGTCCTTATGAACGGGCCGTAAGCCCAGCAAGTTCATGCCTCGCGCAGGGCAATCATTGGGTCCACCTTGGTCGCGCGCCGGGCTGGAAGGTAGCTGGCTAGAACGGCAACGGCAAACAAAAGCAGAGGCACGATCACAAACACAGCCGGATCATGCGGGCGCACCCCGTAAAGCAAACTGCCCATCAACGACGCAGTGGATGCAGAAACGACCATGCCGGCCACAATTCCGAGGCCCGCCAGCACCATACCCTTTTGCAAGAACAGCTTCAGGACGCCGCCTCGCCCGGCTCCCAGGGCCATGCGGATACCGATCTCGCGCGATCTTTGGCCGACCATATAGGCCAGCAAGCCGTAAATTCCGATGGAGGCCAGAAGCACCGCCAGTCCAGCAAATCCGCCCACCAGGTCGGCAGAAAAACGGCGTGAAGCCAGTGACCGATCAAGGATGTCGTTCATAGAAGAAACATTAAATACCGGCAAGCCGGGATCAATGCTCTGGATTTCATGCCGAATCTGTGGTTCGAGCAGGGTCGCGGGCAGAGACGTCCGCAACACCACGCTCACTTGCTTGCTGGGGTCTTGATAGGTCGAAACATAGATGTGGGGAACGCCATCGATGTCGAGACCGTCACTCTTGATATCCTTAATAATACCCACGACGGTCGTCCATGGCTTGGTAGGGTCTTTTCCGAACCGCACTTGGCGGCCCAGCGGATCGCGGGTTGGCCAATACTTACGAGCGGTGCTTTCATCAATGATGGCCACCAGCTGTTTGCCGTCTTCATCGCCCTCGGTGAATGAGCGACCGCGTAGGAGCGTCGCCTGCAACACCTTAAAATAATCGGGGCTTATCCGAATTCTCTCGGCGCGCAGATCCTGCGAGGACTCGACCGGTCTATCTTCAATCGCTAAGCCTTCAATCGCTAAGCCACCGACCGCGTTGGGGTTGCTATTGGTGGTCGGTAGAGATGAGGTGATTGCGGCGAGTTCGACTCCCGGAATTGCCTTCATGCGCCGCAGCAACTCACGATCAAAGGTGGCATTGCCGGGAATACCGAGATACGGATCCGTCTTCGGATCGTTGGGAACTCCTAGCCACGTGTTTGCCGTGACCACTTGAGTTGGATTAAAGCCTGGATTTTCCTGCAACAGGTCCCGCAGCGTACGCAGCAGCAAGCCGGCTCCCACCATCAGTATGACGGCAAATGCCAGTTCAGAGACGATTAGAACATCCCGCAATCGGCCGGTCTTGGTGCTGTAGCCGGAACCGCGACCGCCTTCACGAATGGCCGAGGAGAGAGCGGCCTTTGCGGAATGAAGCGCTGGAGCAAGTCCAAACACTAAGCCGGTGAGAATGGAAATCAGCAGAGCGAACGCCAGCACCACCCAGTCGATTCGTACTTCGTTGAGCCGGGGAACGTTCGATGGCACAAAGCGCAGGATGAAGCCTAAAGTACCAACCGCGGTTGCGATTCCCGCGGCACCGCCGATGAGCGACAGCAGCATGGACTCGGTCAGCATCTGGCGCACCATGCGGCCGCGGCTCGCCCCCAGCGCTAACCGTACCGCCATCTCTTGTTGTCGCCCCGAAGCGCGCGCCAAGAGGAGATTGGCAATGTTCAACGATACGATGAAAACGATCAGGATTACCGCACCCAGTAACACCAGCAGCATGGGCCGAACATTGCCCACCAAAGTTTCTTGCAATGGTTGAATCTCAATTGTCCATTGCGCCTGCGGCGGGTAATCGGTGGGAAAGTCGTGGCGTAATTGGGCAGCCATGGCAGTGAGCCGCGCCTGAGCTTGCTCCCGTGTCAGGCCAGGCTTAAGTCGTCCGATTCCATTTATTAAAACCCGGTTACCACGCATTGGCTGGGGAAAGGGATCTGCGCTGAATCCGCCGGCGCCAAACACGTCTACGTCGCCGGAAACCGTCGGTCCAGGATGGCGAAATCCGCGTGGCAGAACCCCGATAATTGTAAAGGGATCATTGTCGAGCCGGAGGGTACGGCCGAGAACGTTCGGATCGGCGCCATAGGAGCGATGCCATAGGCCATCGCTGATCACGACCACTGAAGCGAAACCGGGCACGAAGTCCTGCGGACCAAACAACCGTCCAATTTGCGGGGTCGCACCCAGCATGGAAAAGTAGCTGAAACTGCCATTGACCGCCTCGAGACGCTCGGGCTGTTTGGCGCCGGTCAAATTCTCGCTACCCTCGAAGATCGGGGTCACATCTTCAAATACACCCGCTCGCGTCTGCAGGTCATCCAGTTCGGGCTTGGAAAACGTAACGTCCCGCAATCCTACGCCGGGCTCGTTAAAGAAGATTCGTACCAAACGATCGGGATCGCGGTAGGGCAGAGAACGCAGCAACACGGCATTCACGATGCTGAAAATCGCGGTGTTGGCTCCGACACCCAAAGCCAGAGTCAAAATCGCAACCGCGGTGAAACCTGGATTCTTGCGCAACAATCTCAATCCATGACGCATGTCCGAACCTAGTTCACCCCACCAGCGCACGCCCACGGATGCCCGCACGGCATCTTTGTGAGACTCGATTCCGCCGAACTCAATCCTCGCCTGTCGCATCGCTTCTTGCTGGGAAAGGCCTTTGCGAACCAGGTCCGCTGCGCGGCTCTCAATGTGGAAACGCACTTCCGTTTCCATTTCACTTTCAAGCCGCTGTCCCTTGACCATCCACTTCAACCAGGAGCGGAAGCGAGTGAGATTCATATCTCCTCCGGAGTAGTTCGCAGAATACTCGCGATCAACGACGCCATTCGGTTCCACTTTTCGGTTTCCGAATGGAGTTGGCGCCGCCCGGTTGCGGTCAGGCTATAGAACTTTGCTTTGCGTTTGTTGTCCGATTCCCCCCACTCGCTGGCGATCCAGCCCTGATGTTCCAGACGATAGAGCGCTGGATATAACGAGCCTTGCTGGATCTCCAGTTGTTCGCCAGAGATCTGCTGAATGCGCAGCAAAACCCCGTAGCCGTGCAGCGGGCCAAGCGAGACAGCTTTGAGGATCAGCATGTCCAGTGTGCCTTGCAGCAAATCAATCGCTTTGCCCACGATCTCTCCTTGTGTGCCTAGGAGAGACCTTAACAGAACTCTCCTAGTTGGTCAAGGAGAGAGTATTTTGGCGGGACAGTTGGCTGCCAACCACCCCGATGACGCGCGGCAGTATTTGCGTGAAGCCATCAATCGCGGGTACAAAGATGCCGACGGCCTGATGGCCGACCCCGATCTGGAGAAGCTCCGCCCCAATTCAAACTTCCAGCAACTCGTCGCCGAACTCAAAACGCATGCCCGGAAGAGTTCAGCCCAATCGGGGTTCTTACGTGCGCCTGCATCGTCTGCTCGGACCACTGCTGTGCCTGGCCACCAGGAAGTCTCCTTCGGATAGGTCGTGAGTTTCTTGTGCGGTCTCGATATTGACCTTACCGGAGAGCACTGCGTAGAACGGTGCGACGGCACTTGAACATTTCTGAATGCGCCAGGAATCGCTGAGATTCTTCCCGAGTGACGGGCAAACAGGAAGGTATGTAGGTCCTGCCCCTAGAACGGCAGTGCGGAGATTTAGCCACGGCATTTTCTCCCCAGCTTTTTCCCGCTAGGAACAATCCGATTGTTCAATTGGTTTGTAATCGGCGAGAAGAAAAACCGAGAGAAAAATCTTGCGAAAAAACCGCCTCTGGCAGAACGCTATTGTACGAAATTAAAATGTGTCTGTAAACAATTGATAATAAACTACTTATTGGTGGAGGCGGCGGGGAGTCGAACTAATCACTGTGTTGACAACACGCAAGTTATTGATTCTGTGAAATGCCACAACGGCTAAAAAGGCTCCATTGCCCGATCCAGTGTACGTTTATTGTACGAAAATGCTTTTTCGCGCTGGAGTCCAACAGACACCACATGGCGGCCACAGTATCGCATAGGTTCTCAGGGATGGATCGAAAAAGCATCTAGCTTCCCGCGATACCCCGGCGGCCTCTAACTTAAGGAAGATTGCGCTAATAGTTGTGGTAGTACGTCGCCAGATGGAATTTCGTATTCAAATGATGTCAGGTTCTAGGCGGAAGCAGAGTTTGCCAATAGAATCTCAGACGATCAAATTCATCCGTGAAATTGGAAACTTTATTTCCATTTGGCGCGAGACCGATCATGATAAGTCGCTTGCTCCAGAGCAGTGCGATGGCGGTGTTGGCGAGCTGCCTGTCGCTGAGCGCCCAGAATGTGGTCTCGACGGGCGCGCTCGGCGGTCAGGTGACCGACCCGAGCGGAGCGGTGGTAGCGGGAGCCTCGGTGGTTGTGCGCAACCTCGCTACCGGTGTGCAACAGTCTGCCGAGACAAACCGTCACGGATTTTATCGGTTTCCCGCGCTCATGCCGGGCGCCTATTCGGTCACGGCGAGTCTCAAAGGATTTCGCGAAGTCCAAGCCCTGGTGCAAGTACGGGTAGGAAATGCAATGCTGCAGGACATCAAGCTGCAGGTGGGAGCCGGTGCTGACACAGTGAGAGTAACCGGAACCACGCCACTGCTGCGGCCGACGGAATCCTCCACCAGTACGGTAATCGAGCGGTCGTTTTTTGAAGAGTTACCGCTCAACGGTCGAAAATACACTGATTTTGCTACCCTGACTCCGAACACCAGCTACGACGGCGACACTGGTCTCGTGAGCATTGCCGGACAGCAGGGAGGAGAGGACTCCGGCTATGCCAACGGAAACGGTTCCAACGCCTTCGCTGTGGACGGGTCCAATGCGACCAGCAATTACTTTGCCGACATCATAGGCCGTTACCGCATCCCGTACCTGTATGGTGAGGACGCGATCCAGGAGTTTCAAGTCTCCGTAAGCCCATACTCGGCGATCTATGGGGGCGGAGCGGGCTTCGTAAATGCGGTGACACGTTCGGGAAGCAACGCGTTCCACGGCAGTGCGTTTTATTACAACAGGAACTCCGCGACGGGAGCCAACGACGCTCTCGACAAAGCCGCCGGATTTCCAAAGCCGGAAGATGCTTTGCAGCAATTCGGCGCGGGGGTGGGCGGTCCGATCCTGCGAGATCGTTTGTGGTTCTTTGTAGATTACGAGCAGCAACTGCGGAACAATCCAATTGAAGTCATCAACCCGGCTTTGGCGACGAACTCTTCGAACTTGGCGAATTTTTTGAATGCTAATTTTGAAATTCCTGCCGGGACGGCGCTGCCTGCGCCGAACGGGCCATTGCCTGTACCGGGCAACGACACAGAAGCCGATATTTTGACTGATCCCACCAACCCGGTGTACTTGCAGCAAGTGTCGAATACCGTGAATGCGCTCAACTCCAATCTCGGCAGTAAAGCGAGAAAGCGCGACGATCTGGTGATTACACCGCGACTGGATTATCAGCCTACTTCTGGCGATGCCCTGTTCCTGAGCCTCAATGTCAACCACTTCAACTCGCCCGGGGGCGTTATCACCGATCCTACGGTAGGTAACTACGGCACGCAAACGCTGGCTAACGCCTATGTGCGTACCTTCCAAGCCAGCCTGGGATGGACGCACACGTTCTCCTCCACACTACTGAACGAATTTCACGCGGGCAGTTCTGACGACAACCAGATCTCGACGCCCACCGGCTTGGCTCCAAATACCCCCACGTTGATATTGGACAGTCCCGCCTCTTTTATTCTGGGCAACGCTCCTTTCTCTGTGGGAAGGGTGTTTGAAAGGCAATGGTCTCTCGCCGACCGCGTCGACTACGTGCTTGGCAAGCACACGTTGCAATTCGGTTTCGATATGAACCGCGCCTGGGATTCGGATAACAACGATGGCGGCGCGGATCCGAACGAGGCCGTCGAGTTCGGGTCGTTTCTCGGCAGCTATGAATTTTCGAATCTTGAGGCCCTTGCGCTCGGCGAATACAACGTCTTCAGTCAGTCTTCGGGAAACCCGACTTTTTCTTTTGCCGTTCCTTACTATGGATTCTACGTGCAGGACACGTTCCGCGCTTTTCCGCAGTTAACACTGGAAATGGGTTTGCGCGAGGACTTCCAGGTTTATCCCCAACCCCTGGAAAATGCGGCGTTCCCGCTCACCGGGCAGTATCCGAATCAGTTTCAACGCTTGGCGCCGCGCCTCGGATTTGCCTGGCAGGCAGCACCGAGGACGGTGGTGCGCGGAGGGTTCGGGCTCTTCTATACCAACATGAACGGGCTGAATTACCGCAACGCCGTCGTCTCGAACGGACTGGCGTCACAACAGTCTTCGGTAAGCGCCAGTTATACTTCAGGTCCGCCGAACCAACAGGTGCCGACGTTTCCGAATATTCTCCTCAGTGATTCTCCTCTGTTCCAAGCTTCTCCGGATATTTCTCTGGTCTCTCCAAAGTTTCGAGTGCCATACATATTGCAGTCGAGTTTGCAGATTGAGCGGGAGATTTTTGAGAACACAACCTTAACTATCGGCACCATGTGGAACCATGGAGTGCACATCCTTTCCGGCAGCGCCTATGATTTGAATCTCATGCCCTTGCAGGGAACAACGACATACATCTCTTGTCCGCCAGACGCAGCTACCGCGCCCTGCAGCGGGCCGGCGATCACCCAGCCCAATATGGACAATGGTCTGTTGACCGAAGGCCGCATCAATCCCAACCTGGGCCAGATCAACGAACTGATCAGCCCGGCGCAAAACTATTACAACTCCTTCTTTGCGCAGTTGCAGCGCCGCATGACGCGTGGCCTTTCGGTGCAATTTTCTTATACGTTTGCTAAGAGCATCATGCTCGATGGCATGGACTTCAACAATCAGTTCGATTTCAGCAATACCCACGATGCTTCGCTATTAGACCAAAGGCATCGAATCAGCTTGGCTGCGGCGTACCGGCCCGGGCTTGAAAGACTGGCTTCGTCTGGGACTGGCCGCGCGCTTCTCTCGGGCTGGATGTTGAGCAGCGTCATGGAGTTCTCTTCAGGCCGCCCGTATGCAGGCTTGTTGAGTCCCGCGTGCACCAGTTCAACCCTGTCATTCAGCAATTGTGACGGTGCCAATGGAAACCTGAACGACACCGCGTTCAACGAGGATACTGCGAACACCGCGGCCGGCATTAATGGCGGAGGACCCACGCCAGGCATCGGCCTAAATACTTTCTACGGCCCATGGCTGGAGAGGATCGATCTCGGGCTGGCCCGTAATTTTTCGATCAGAGAAGGCAAAGAGCTGCAATTTCAAGCGCAGGCGTTTAATTTGTTCAACCATGCCAATTACTATGTGCAGAACGGCGACGGGATCAACCAGCTGCAATACAATCCGATCGGTACCAACTGCGGCGATGGCGCAACGCTGAACCAGACCTGTTATCTGGTACCCAACTCGGGGCCGGGTAATTTCGGAACGCTGCAGGAAATTAGCCCAAACGGCCTTCCCCGAGTCTTGCAGTTTTCAGCGCGATTCACATTCTAGGTCCTGAGCGAAGGGCTTGCCGTTGAAAGTACATCCCGGCATACATTTCGCTTAGCACCGAGCAGTGCAGAAAAATCTGTTTCGAGGCCAGTGGCTGGCGGGTATTCAGGTATTCAAGTTTCCATTCGCGTTTTCCCGAGATTCGCCGATACCCTTGCCTGCAACGAAAAAAGCCCGTTTTACAAGCAAGCGGGTGTAAAATGGCTGCCATTTCGGAAGGCCAGTAGGAAATCCCCGGTTCTGGAGGCACCAGGACACTTAAACCACAAACCATCCAAAAGGAGGTCTTATGAGAGGAAAGTTTAGCTTTTGCATTTGCGCGATTTCGGTATTGATTCTCTTCCTGTCGGCCGTTTTGGCGAGCGCTCAAAAGCCAGACGCTCAGGCAGGCGGCAACCTGCTGCCCGATGGCTTCTACATTACTCCTACCGCCGCGCCCGGCTCGATCTTTCTACGCCTGCGGACCGGCTTACGCCCAGATGGCTCTGCGGATGCTGATGGAGCGGTCAATACTGCGCTTAGTCCCGACGGCACGGCTTTGCTCATCCTCACGACCGGCTACAACACCGGCTTCAACACCCAGGCATCAGATGGTAGCCCGATCGTGTGGCCTGCACTCGATCCCCTGACCGGCAAGCCTACATCCACCACAACGCCAAATGCTGAGTGGGTTTACGTTTTCGATGTCCGCGGGGCACATCCCGTACAGAAACAGCTGATCAACATTCCCAATACGTATCACGGCTTACAGTGGGATCCTTCGGGTTCACGCTTCTACGTCGCCGGGGGCATCGATGATCGCATCGAGATCTATAAGAACGCGAACAGCGGAGCCAGTGCCGACGGAAACTATGTGCCCGATGCGCCGTTCGTGTTGTTGAATCATAATCAACCCGCCGACGTGCCCGTGCAGGGGTTCCCCACTGGGGGGCTCTTCAGCACGACGCCCATTAACACGAACCCTTTTGCCGAAGATATGTTTATGCCGTTCAGCGCCCTTGCTGCTGGACTGGCCATTAGCCCGGATGGAAAGACGTTGTATGTCGCTAACTACCAGAACGATTCTCTGTCGATCATAGATACTGCCAGCCGCCTGGTGTCCAGCGAGATTCACTTCTTTGTGCCCGGACAAAGTACGGCGATTGGAGAAATGCCGTATTGGCCGGTGGTGCTTTCGAATGCGACAGGCGGAACCGTAAAAACGTATGTCAGTAGCCAGCGCGATGGGCAGGTGCTCTCGGTTGATCCGACCGGATCGTACAAGATAATCCGCGTCGGTGGCGAACCGAACCGGATGATTCTGTCCGCCGATCAGCTTCGACTCTATGTTTCCAACGGCGATCTTGACGAGATTGAGGTGATCGATACCACCAAGGATGTGGTGAAGAGCCGAATCTCGGTGGCTCGCCCGGGTTATAAATACAAGGGCTCCAATCCGAACTCCCTTGCGCTCAGTCCCGACGGCCGACGGCTCTATGCGACCTTAGGTGGTGAGAACGCCGTCGCCGTCGTCGACGTAGCTTCCCAGCAACTTCTCGGCCGTATTCCTACCGGCTGGTATCCAAGCTCGGTTACGGTTAGCGCCGACGGCACGCGCCTGTTCGTAGTGAACATGAAGTCCAATGCGGGCCCCAACCTGGAATATCGTGCAGACTGCCCCGGGATCGGTATACCGCCGCAGTATTCGCAGCTCCTTTGCCCTCCACCGAATCCAACTTCTCGCAACGAATATATTCTGGCTTTGATAAAAGCTGGATTTCTCACGATTCCGATTCCAGACGCAGACACTCTCAGCTATTTGTCAAGCCTGGTTGATGCTAACAACGGCTTCAATAACCCTCAGCACGATCCCATGATGGCGTTCCTCCACGACCACATTAAACACGTGATCTACATTCAGAAGGAGAATCGCACCTACGATCAGGTGCTGGGTGATCTGAAGGAAGGCAATGGCGATCCCAAACGGGTACAGTTTCCACAACCTATTTCACCGAACGAGCACCTGCTCGCACAAAGGTTCGCATTGCTCGACAATTATTACGATGCCGGCGATGTGAGCGGCGACGGATGGAATTGGGACACTCAGGGACACACGAATGATGCCACCGTCAAGAATGTGCTCGTCGGATACGGCAACGCGAATTTCAACATCCCCTTCGACTGGAACGGCAATCCACGCAACATCGGGGTCGCCTTGCCCGACCAGACGAACGGAACCCCCAGCTCGAGCACGGTTCGCATCACTACACTATTTGATCCGACCGGTAATTCCTCCATCGAACCAGGATCGAAGGACATCACTGCCTCCGAAGGCGCGGATGATCTGGATCCTGATGCACTGGGTGGTTATATCTGGGACAGTGTACTTCGCGCTGGCAAGACGGTTCGCCACTACGGACTGTACGCCGACGAGAATTATTACGTCGTTCCGTCGGCTGCGGGAACGCCTTTCTATATACCAATCGTCCGCGACGCCTTCGCGCAGAAGGTGGTGCAGGCAGTACCGGTGCGGAAGTCTCTTCTGGGCCACACCGATGTGTACTACCGCGGCTGGGACCTCAACACTCCCGATCAGTATCGGTTTGAAGAGTGGAATCGGGAGTTCAACGAATATGTGAAGAATGGCAATCTACCCAACTTCGAGATGGTCGATTTTATGGAAGACCATTTCGGCAACTTCTCGTCAAACGCAGGGGGCCTCGAGAACCCACTATCGCAAATGGCGAGCAACGACTACGCAGTCGGTCGCCTGGTCGAGGCGGTCAGCAACTCGCCGTATTGGAAAGACACGGCGATTTTCGTGGTGGAAGATGACGCACAGAATGGCCCAGATCACGTGGATGCCCATCGCTCGACAGTGTTCGTGGCCTCCCCTTACACGAACAGTGGCGCAGTTGTTCATACCATGTACAACTCCACCAATGTCCTTCGAACCATTGAAGATATTCTCGGCGTAAATCACTTGGGTCTCAATGACGCGAACGCCTTCCCCATGTCCGACGTGTTTATCAGAGAACCCAATCTTCAGCCCTATGTCGCGCCCATACCGGGTATACTTTGCGAACCACCGGTTGATCCGACACTGGTACCGGAATGCAAGAATCCCGGAAATCGGCCAATCACCGCGGCAGTGAAACCTCTGCATGATGGTGCGTGGTGGGCGCACGCAACCAAGGGATTCAATTTCAATCACCCCGACATGATCAATGCCGATGTGTTTAATCGTATTTTGTGGCGGGGCATCATGGGGGATGACAAACCCTATCCCCAGGCTGGCGTTAATCTGGCCGGAAGAGAAGCGGCAGATACTGATCGCGATTGATTAGGCATCTCCGTATTTTCCTTCGTCTCATAGGGTGGTGGCGTTCAGGCCACCACCCCAACATCCTCGTTGGGGGCGCGTTCCTTTTCGCTTGGAGGGCGGTAAAGATGAACCCTTGCGTGCAAGAGTGCGGCTAGCTGAGACGAAATCCAGATAGCTAGAAACATCTCGGCGGAAGGCTCTCAAGTGGGTCATATTTCTCGCGGTGAGAGCATTCACTATCACCTTAATTAATAAGCGACAGAGTTTCGATCTAACCAACGCAGCTTTCCAGCCTGTTCCGTTCTTAACTTCAATGAGCACAGTCTCAGGCGGACTCACTGCCATCGTTTCGCCGCTCTAAGGCCACATGCCCCGGCTATGACCTCGTACTTGCTTTCTTCCAGTTCGCGTACCAGAAGAAGGGCCAGGATTCCTTGTGTCTTGAAGCTGGCGGCCTTTGGTCGGCAAACAGGAACTGCCAGGAACAATCGGTCGTTCGATTGGTTCGTAATCGGTGAGAAGGAAAACCGAGAAGCCCGGCGGAGAACCCGCTTCTGCAGAATGCTATTGTACGAAATTAAAATGTGTAAGTAAGCTACTGATGATAAACGAGTTATTGGTGGAGGCGGCGGGAGTCGAACCCGCGTCCGAAAATGTTACTGGTCAAGAGACTACATGCTTATTCGCGTTCATGCCCCAGCCATTAGGTGTTGCTACCCCTGTCCGGGACGTTCGCGGCCCACGCTCAGAACGGACAAGAAACGCTAGCCGCTAGCCTGAGATCTTAACCTCCCCGTCCAGACGTAGCGGGGAAGAGCAGCCCTCTGTGTGACGCTCGCTCACAGCCCAAGGGCGAAGCTGTGGAAAGCGGCTGCCTAATTAATTAGGCTGCGTATGCCATTGGTTGATTGGCAATTATCATTTTGCCCACGATTACGGGTGTGTGCACCCCGGCATGCCTCTTGGCCGCAAGCATCTCCGTCGAAGCCGTGACGCCCCCACTGGTGGGATTGGCCACACAAAGAACTGACTCCAGACTAGGAGCGAACCTAATAGAAGTCAATTGTTTGATGTGTTTCCAACGGGGAAGGTTCACTTCTCTCCTTGGCTGCACAGGCACGAGGGAAGGCGACAGCCTCCGCTAAAGCTCAGATTGGGAAAAGTATTTCTTTCCTGCTATGCTATTGCAATTAAAAAACGCTAATGCTATTCTATTCCCGCGATGATTTGTCCTAATAAGGACCGAGCTATGACTAATGCAGATCTGATTCGATTGCACGGCAAAGAGAAATACGTCGCGGCCGCGCGACAACGGCAGGAGAAACGGTTTTCCATCAGAACCGGAGACGTTCTTCGGGACTTGAAGTTGAACGGCCGCGCACCCGCGATCTGCAGTGCTCTGAAAACGCGAGAGTTTCTCGATGAGAACGCACTGCGCTTGGTTTCGAGAACTGGTCCGCCGTCGGGCCAGAGCACGACAGTGACGTATACCTATGAGTTCGTCAGCAAAGAAAAAAAAGACAAAGGAGTGGATCGTCAGGATGCCTGGAACCGACTCCGGGGTGCGCTCAAGGATGTTTTCGCCGAGTTGGGGGGAGGCGAGAACTACCTCCGCAACGAACGCGCCAATTTCTACGGTCCGGGGAAAGACAGGTGAGCCGCGTCTACTGGGATACGATGCTCTTCATCTACTGGCTGGAAGAAAATCCTCAGTTTGGAAAAAGGGTGGATGCGATCTGGTCAAGAATGCAAGAGCGCAATGACCAACTTATTACCGGAGCTTTGGCCTTAGGCGAAGTGTTCGCGGGGGCGTACAAACAGGGGGCAAATAAAGAACGCATCCAAGACGTAAAGTCAGCATTGGAGTGCTCGGTTTCAGCGGTAATCCCTTTCACTGCCGAAACGGCTGATGTCTACGCACGAATTAAGGGTGCGCTGAAAATACCCTCCGCAGATGCCATTCATCTCGCCTGTGCGGCGACAGCGGGCACTGATTTGTTCTTAACCAACGACAGGAATCTCGTCGGCAAGCTCATCCCCGGAATCCAGTTCATCGCCGGACTGGATTCAAATATTCTTTGACGCGGCCCTCCCCCGAAGCATCGCCTCCAGCCTCACCTTCACCTCCGGCCACTCTGAATCCAGAATGCTGAAGTAAACCGTGTCGCGCACGCGCCCCGTCCACGTGATCAGGTGCCTGCGCAGTGTGCCCTCTTCCTTAGCGCCGAGGCGGAGTATGGCGTTGCGCGATCTTTGATTCAGGGCATCTGTTTTCAGCTCGACCCGCATACATTTCCAGGCCTCGAAGGCGTGCCGCAGCATCAGGTATTTTGCTTCCGTGTTGACCGCGGTGCGCTGCCAGGCCGGCACGATCCAGGTGGAACCAATCTCCACGCGGCGATTGACGCGGTCGATATTCATAAATCGGGTGCTGCCGATGACCCGCCCAGAACCACGCTCAATTGTTGCAAAAACGACCGACTCGCCGCGTCTCTGCTCGTCAAAGGCGTTCTCAACCAGAAGTTGAAAGTCCTCGCGCCTCCTCATGCGGTAAGGAATCCATTCGAAAATATCGTCGAGCGCATTCTCGGCAACCTCCCAGAATGCCCCGGTGTGTTCGCGGTGAATCGGTTCCAGTCGCACAACGGAACCCTCCAGCGTAATCGGCGTTACGATTTTCAACGGAGAATCGACAATGCCCATCGTGCATTCCTTCCCTGACAGGCACCATTATCTTGCATCTTGCGCCTGTTTGCGGCATCTCTACTACGACGCCATATCTGTACAATGAAGGGCGTTGACTCGCGATGATCTTAGCTGTCAAAGACTGTACAAACCGGCGATGGCAGGAGGGCCCGCGGTGAAAGCGCAGTGTCTGCCCTTCGCCCAGATCCCGCATACCACCCGCCTGTTCGCTGATTTCCTGGCATACTCTCCGACCGTCCAGCCTTTCTACCCGCATTCTCCGCACTTCAGCGACTGGTCGAAGGCGGAAGCTTCCGCGTTGCAGTACGATCCATCTCGCCGGGAGCGCGTCGGCGCGATTCTTCAACGGCAGAACAAAGCCTGCGACTCCTCGCCGCAGACTTTCGCCAACATCACTCGTCTGCGCCAAGGCGCGGCGGCCATCGTTACGGGGCAGCAAGTCGGCCTGTTCGGCGGACCGATGTTTGCCATCTACAAGGCTCTCACTGCGGTGAAACTGGCCGAAGAGGCCACCGCGGCCGGCGTCGACTCGGTGCCCGTCTTCTGGTTGGCCACGTCCGACCACGATCTCGCCGAGGTGAATCACGTTTCGTTGCCCGGCCCCGACGGTCTCCTGCGCACGCTCACGATTTCCAGCCACGGTGTTCCGGGCGCGCCAGTAAGCGAGGTGCGCTTGGGCGAAGAGATCCTGCCGGTCGTTGAGGACGCCGTATCTCTGTTGGGAGATTCTGAGGCGTCGCAATTCCTACGCGAGTCGTATCGTCCGGGGGAAACACTGGGCACGGCCTTCGCTCGTTTCTATGCGCGTCTCTTCGCTGAATGGGGTGTGATTCTTCTGGACGCTTCCGATGCCGAACTGCATCGCGTCGCGGCGCCCATCGATCGAGCTGCAATTGAACGCGCGGCAGACTTGGATGCCGCCTTGCTCGCCCGAGGTCAGGCGCTGGAGAAAGCTGGTTATTCCCAGCAAGTGAAGGTGACGACCTCGTCGGTACTGCTTTTCGCGATGCGCGAGGGCGCGCGCACGCCGATCTACCGCAGAGAGGGATCGAATAAGGCTTTGGAATTCGCCATCGGCAGCGAACCCGGAGCTGAGAAGCTTTCGTCCGCCGAATTGCTGGATCGTATCGCATCAGCGCCGGAAAACTTCAGTCCCAATGTCCTGTTGCGCCCGGTGGTGCAGGACTACCTTCTGCCAACGTTGGCCTACACGGGTGGCGCTGCTGAGGCGGCATATTTTGCGCAGGCCGGCGCGGTCTATGATGCCATCCTGGGTCGCGTGACACCCATCGTGCCTCGTTTTTCGGCAACCCTGGTCGAGCCCAAGGTGCAGCGCTGGCTGAACCAGTATGGCATCGCGGTGCGGAACGCATTCGACGGACCTGAGGTGCTTCGCCAAACGCTTGCCTCGCGCACTTTGCCTGCAGATTTGCAGGCGGCCTTCGCACGAGCGAATAAGTCTGTGCAAGAATCTTTCTCTGGCCTAAAGGAAGCGCTGGCCAAACTCGATCCCACGCTAGTCGAAGCCAGCCAGACAGGGGCTTCGAAAGTGCACTATCAACTCGACCGCCTTCGCGAACGCGCCATGGCCTCCGAGTTACGCCGCAGCGAAGTGGTTCGCCGTCACGCCGAAGCCCTTAGCCAAATGCTCTATCCCAAGAACGCATTGCAGGAGCGCGGTGTGGCTGGCATATATTTCGTCGCTCGCCACGGAATGGAACTGCTGCGAAGTCTTCATGAGACCATGCACACCGATTGCCAGGACCACCAGATCCTGGAGCTGTAGCAGAGGGCCATCCGGTTTAGCCCCGCACTCGACGTTTCCTATCGCTTGAGCCAGGTTTCAAGCTGCTCCATCGACCCCACGCGCGGCAGTTGGCGGTCGCGGTAAGCGCCGGCCACATCGAACAAAACTGCCTGCATTCCCGCATTGCGGGCTCCTACATAGTCCACGGAGTACACATCTCCCACGTACAGGCTTTCGTCGGGGCGCACCTGCATCGTTTCGAGCGCTGCCTCAAAAATTTTCGGATGGGGTTTCTCGACTCCAACGATTCCTGAATCTGTGACGCTTTCGAAGCAGTCGGCAATGCCGCAGCGGGAAAGCACCCGCCCGATCCCGCCATCGGCATTGGAGATCACCGCTATGCGGAAGTTCTGGCCGATTCGAACGAGGGCGTCGCGCGTCCCGCGCAGAATGTGGTCCCAGTTCGCCGAGTTCTGGGTGTTCTCCACCAGCGCGTTGCGGACCCCCATATCTTCCCCGAGATCCTCCAGCAGGTGAGTGTGAAATGTCCACCAGAAGCCGTGATCGACTCTGCCGCTCTGCATGCCCTGGTCGAACTCTTGCTTCGTTTTGCGCTCCAGGGCCTGCCATTGCTCGAGCGTGGGATGACGATCGCTTGAGATGGGGGCCAGCATCTTCGCCCGGTTGGGAAAAAGAAGAGTGTTGCCGACATCAAAAAAAATGACGCGCCGTTCCGCCATGTGTCCATCTTACTGAAGGCGTCCGTGGAAGCGGGCAGGCGGGCGGGCAGGCAGGCTCTGGTTTCTCTAGGCCCACCGGTTGACACCGCTGATGCCTTTGGCAGCGACCCGCGTGACCCGGGCAGCGAAAAAATTGTAATATCCTAATGACTCGGGCGAACTAAAGTGTCCTTTTGTGGGTTCGGCGCGTGCTATGGCTCTGTCTACTACAACCCTGATCTCAGGCCTCGCACGCACCACGCCCGCCGCGCTCTCGCTGCACAACCTGTTGCGCGCTCAGTCTGTGCTCGCAGCGAGCCTCATGTTATTCGCGCGCCATTTCAGCCGCCGGAACGACGTTTACAACATTCTTTGGGCCGTGGTCTTCGGGTTCGCCACGCTGAATATCCTGAGCCTGGCCGCGAGGCGCTTCGAGTCTAACCGCCGCGGTCTCACCTTCGGAGAGTTGATGGCGGTGCTCGTAGTCCTGCTTTCGGTCTTTTTGCTGGGCTGGGAGTTGTTGGGCGTGTTCCACATCTTCCCAATCAAACTTTACCGCTGAACGCGACTCCGTTTGAACCTGGCCAGTTTGAATCTGACGCGCGTTTCGTCCACTTTTGCGGTATCATGCGCACAATGGCGAAGAGTCCTCCCACAATCGAAGTCACTTGTCCCTGCTGCAGCGCGCTGCTGAAGGTTGATACGGCGACGGCCGCTGTAATCGCCCACACCGCCGCGGTGAAGCCCCGGATGTTCAACGATATGGAGGACGCGGCCCGCGCCATGAAGGAACAGGACAGCCGCCGCGAATCGATCTTCCGGCAATCGGTCGAAGCGCAAAAACATGCTTCCGAGCTGCTGGAAAAGAAGTTTCAGGAGGCGGTGAAGAAAGCCAAGGAATCTCCTGACACGGGCAAGCCCATCCGCGATTTCGATCTCGATTAACCGCATTGGCCAGTGAGCAGTGGTCAGTGGTCAGAAAAAACCCACTCGCCACTGTTCCCCGGCCCGATAGAATCGAACGCGATGGAGATTCCGCTGCTTCTCGGTCACCGTGGCGCGCGTGCCGGGAAGTCCATTCCGGAAAACACGCTGGCCTCGTTCGATCTCGCGCTCGCTTCCGGTTGCGATGGTTTCGAGTGCGACGTGCGACTCACGGCCGATGGGCAGGCCGTCGTCTGTCACAATGCAAGAATCCGCAGGCTTGAGATTGCACGGTCCCCGGCGAAACAGTTAGCCCTGCCCTCGTTGCGCGAAGTCTTAGCTCGCTACCAGAGCACCGCCTTCCTCGATATCGAACTTAAGGTCTCCGGCTTGGAGACAATCACGGCGGATTTGCTGCGGAAACTTGCCCCGGCCTGCGGCTTCGTGGTTTCGTCGTTTCTCCCCGAAGTGCTACAGACCATCAACGGGTTGGACGCATCCATCCCGCTTGGTCTGATCTGCGAGACGCGGACCCAATTGAGCCGCTGGCTTCAGTTGCCAGTCGAGTATGTGATTCCGCACTTCACGCTGGTGCGACAGGATCTTATCGCGGAGATCAAAGCCGCAGGCAAGAAGATGTTAGTGTGGACAGTGAACGTCCCGGCGGACATGAAACGCTTTTCGAAGTGGGAAGTGGAGGGCATTATCTCTGACCATCCCAAAAGGCTTGCTCTCACCCTGGGTCGGCGGATTGAGTCCGGAGTGTAAGAAAACCCAGCCACGGATTCGCACCGACCTTCACGGATGCTCTCGTGATCTTAACCTTCTTGACCTTTGGGTTTTATCCCTGTGAATCCGTGCAGATCCGTGGCCAAGAAAGTTGACTTTTCCAAGCTCAATCCGCCGCGGCTTCGCGCGCTGCAGCCCGCCCCACCGGCTGCAGAAAGGCAGACCGCTCCATTTCAAAAGCTTCCAGCTGTGCTCCCAGGACCTGCTTATTCCAGCCAAGCACAGCACCGATGCGCAGCGCGGCTTCGCGGCTGCATGACTCCGACCAGCACGCGCCCAGTGCCACGGGCACCCGGCGTAACAGCACGTCGCCCAAGGTTACGGCGCACTCTCTGCGATACGCTTCCACTACCTCGGCGACGACGTGTGAGGTGTGCGGACAAATGGGCGCCCGCAACTCCGCGCTGACCAGAGCCATGCGGGCGATGTCGGCAGCGCGTTTGCCGTGCCATTCCACCATCCCACTAGCTGTTTCCTCGCTCACCCCTCCCATCCGCGCAATCTCCAGCACCGCGCCGTCCAACAGGGGATCGAGCGCAGCCCCTGGTCCCATCGCCAGCGTATGCGGTTCCTCCGCGCTCAACCCAATCTTCCGCGCACAATCCCGTGCCAGCGATGCTGCAGTCGTCAACTTGCCGCCGATCACGGAAAGCATGTGAGCCGCGCCGTCATCCGCGTGGTCGTGCACAATGTGCCGCCGCGTAACCGCCGACGGACGATGATCCGGAGAATAAGGCAAGGGCCGGATTCCCGCAAAAGCGTGCTTCACACTTTGCGCCGATATCTTGGCCTTGGGAAATAATTGCGCCAGCGAGCGCAGCAGGTAAGTGATCTCGTCCTCCGAGGGAACTGTTTTCCCTGGGTCGCCGTTGTCGGCAACTTCCGTCGTGCCCACCAGGATCTGGTCGTTCCACGGAAGAACAAAAATAGGACGGCCGTCGGCCGCCTCCGTGTAAACCGCCGCACTCGGCGAACCCGGAAATCGCGGCAGGACAATGTGCGAGCCCCGCACCCCGCCCAACATCGGTTTGGCCATGCGAATGGAAGATCGTTGGCACACCCGGTCAGCCCACGGCCCGCTGCAGTTGATCACCCAGCCCGCGTCCACGCGCGCGTCCCGCTCCGTGATCTGGTCGCGCAGCAGCACGCCTCGGATGCGGCCATGGGCCACGTCAACTGCGAGCGCCTCCGTGTGATTGCGGACGATAGCCCCAGCGTCCACGGCCTCCATCAACCATTCCGCGACCAGCCGCTCGGGAAATTCGCATTGGGCGTCTTCGTAGTTGAGGACCGACCAGCGATGCCCAGCGTCGAGCGCCCGCTCCAACCGTTTCAATTCCATTTCGGTGGAATCTTTGCCCGGCGGTTTTCCGGCCATGCGCTGGTAGAGCCACAAACCGGCACGCACTTTCAACGCACTGCGCTGGCTGCTCTCGTTGAGCAGCAGCAGAAAGTGCATGGGATGCACCAGGTGCGACCGTTCCCGCAGTAATGTTTCCCGCTCGCGCAGCGATTCCCGTACCAGACCCAATTCGCCATGCTCCAGGTAGCGCAATCCGCCGTGGATGATGCGCGTAGAACGGCTGGTTACTCCCGAGGCGAAATCGTTCTGCTCGACCAGCAGCGTGTGCTTGCCCGCGCGAGCGCATTGCCGCGCCACGGCGACGCCATTGATGCCCCCGCCGATCACCACCACTTGAAAGTGCTGGTCTGTCAGGGGCGCGCGGGGATTTGCTGCTAAGGTCATGTTTATCAATTAGATGCAGAACTTCCAGAAGGTAATTATAGAGCGATGAGCCGGGCCCGCCAACCTGCGACCTTTAGAGTGTGCACCGCGTCCCGCAGCCGGAGAAAGGTAACCTTGGTACCGCAAAATAGCTGGCCAAAAGGTCGTAGTGCGTCGGCTCGACCGCTCCGAAACGCGAGTGTAGAACATGCCGGCGCGGTGCGAAAGCGCACATTGCCCGTTCCGTGACGGCTCATTTAGAGTGGTTGCCAATGTCCACGACTGGCGAACGTTTCGAACGTGCAGTCGCTATCATGGAGCGCCTACGTGCTCCAGGAGGCTGCCCTTGGGATCGCGAGCAGACCTTCGATTCCATAAAACCTTACACGCTGGAAGAAACCTATGAAGTCCTCGAGGCCATCGACAATCGCGACTGGGACGAACTCCCCGGCGAACTCGGCGACTTGCTGCTGCAGGTGCTCTTCTACTCGGAAATGGCCAAGGAGCAGGGATCTTTTTCGATTGATGACGTGCTCGACCGGCTCGCGCGCAAGCTTGTTGACCGGCATCCTCATGTATTCGGCGATACGAAAGCGGATACCGCGGCGGAGGTAAAACGCAACTGGGAGGCGCTGAAAGTCGAGGAACGCAAGAAGGGGTTGGGCAAGAAGGACGCAAGCGACGCCAACCCCGCTGGGACAACTATGACTCCTTTGCCGTCGATTCTGGCTGGAATCTCTTCGTCCATGCCGTCCTTGCTGGAGGCCCACAAGCTCAGTTCGCGCGCGGCGCAGATTGGTTTCGACTGGCCTGAAATGGAAGGCTCTGTTCGAGAAACTCGGCGAGGAGACTGCCGAACTTCGCCAGCGTTTGCAGGAATTTCCCGCCCCTGGTCCGCGCCCCGAAGGCCGCGGCGTCGCAGGTTCCGGACGCCAGATCATTCCCGAGGATCTGCGAGAGCGGCTGGAAGAAGAAGTCGGCGATCTTTTCTTCGTGCTGGTTAACATCGCCCGCTACCTCGCGCTCGATCCAGAATCCGCGCTGCGCAAGACCAATCGCAAGTTCCGCCGCCGCTTTCAATGGATGGAGCAGCGCCTGCACGAAAGCGGCGCCACTCTCGAAAGGACTTCGATGGACGAACTCGAATCCCTCTGGCAAGAGGCCAAGCGACAGGAGAAGCAATCGTGAGCCCGGACGCCGTCGTGATTCGCCACTGTCAAGGACTGGATGAATTGCGGGCCTGCGTTGCTTTGCAAAAAGAAATCTGGAACTTCAGCGATGCCGATCTGGTTCCACTGCGCATGTTCGTAGTAGCCGAGAAAGTCGGCGGACAGGTCATGGGCGCCTTTGACGGCAGCCAGATGGTGGGCTTCGCTCTTTCCGTGCCAGGAACGCGATCCGACCACGTCTATCTTCACTCGCACATGCTGGCCGTCCGCAACGAGCACCGCAATAGCGGACTGGGCCGCCGCCTTAAGCTGCTGCAGCGCGAGGACGCACTCGCGCGCGGCATCGAACTTATCGAATGGACCTTCGATCCCCTCGAGATCAAGAACTCCTATCTGAACATTGAGAGATTGGGCGCAATTGCACGCCGCTACAATATCAACCAGTACGGAATCACGTCCTCGCCCCTGCAGGGCGGGCTTCCCAGCGACCGGCTCATCGCCGAGTGGTGGCTGAAGTCCAGGCGCGTGGAAAGGCTGTTGGCAACGGGAAAGAATCCGCCGTTCAGTCAACAGGCCGCGATCGAAGTCCCTGCGCAGATTTACGACTGGAAGGCGGCGGCGGAAACGCGAGGCAAAGCGCAGCGCGTGCAGGAACGCAACCGCGAACAATTCCTCCAGGCATTCGATGCCGGACTCACCGTGCTAGGTTACGAGCGCGACTCCTCAGGCAGCGGCAAGTTCCTGCTCGGCAACTGGGATGAAGAATGGTCCTAAGCATCGCAAGATTGATTTCACTCAAAAATACAGAGTGGCCGATACCTAGCACCGAGTACGGAGGAAAGCACTGCAGACGATTTCGCCTAACCGGTCCCTTTGTCGTATTTTCTCGGTACTCGAGACTAGGTACTAGCCACGGGGTGTCTGTGGTGAAATAGGTTTGTTCGCCAACGTTATGAAGATTGAAGCCATTACCCTCCGCGAGATTCACATGCCGCTCGTCCATTTCTTTGAGACGAGTTTCGGACGCACATACAGCCGCCGCATCCTGCTGCTCACCGCGCATTGCGACGGGGTCAACGGCTGGGGTGAATGCGTAGCCGGCGAAGATCCCTTCTACAGCAGCGAGTGGACCGAAAGCTCCTGGCTCACCATCACTCGCTACCTTGCCCCTGCCGTGCTCGGACGGAACCTCGAATCGGCACGCGAATGTCCGGCCCTTTTCTCCAAAGTGCGCGGTCACCGCATGGCCAAAGCGGCTCTCGAAAACGCGTTGTGGGATGCCGAGGCGAAACAAGAAGGCCAACCCTTGTGGAAACTATTGGGCGGCGCGCGCACTGAAATCTCTTGCGGTGTCTCCATCGGCATTCAGGATTCGGTCGAGCAGTTACTCGATAAAATCGAAATCGAACTGGGGGCGGGTTACCGCCGCATCAAAGTGAAGGTCAAACCGGGCTGGGATGTAA
The DNA here is from genome assembly GCA_963714225.1 of uncultured Acidobacteriaceae bacterium. Classification (GTDB taxonomy): domain Bacteria; phylum Acidobacteriota; class Terriglobia; order Terriglobales; family Acidobacteriaceae; genus Sulfotelmatobacter. Next base: position 95,015 of record CAVQNY010000050.1, read on the forward strand.
ACGTGCTGGAGAAAATCCGCTCGCGCTGGGCCGACATCACACTGAGCTGCGACGCCAACTCCGCCTACACGCTCGACCAAGTAGAACACTTGCGGACCTTCGATCAGTTCAATCTGCTGATGATCGAGCAACCGCTCTGGGACGACGACATTTTCTACCACACTCGCCTGCAGAAAGAACTGCGCACCGCCATTTGCCTCGACGAGTCCATCGTCAGCGCGCGCACCGCGGCCGTTGCCCTGGAGACCGGCGCATGCCGCATCATCAACATCAAAGTCGGCCGCGTTGGCGGATTCACGGAAGCCAAGAAGATCCACGACATCTGCCACGCCCAAAAGATTCCGGTCTGGTGCGGCGGCATGTTGGAATCGGGTGTCGGGCGTGCCCACAACATCGCTCTTTCCTCGCTCGAGAATTTCAGCCTGCCCGGAGACGTCTCCGCCTCCAAGCGGTACTGGAAGGAAGACATCATCGATCCCGAAGTACAGGTTTCACCACAGGGAACGATTGCCATCAGCAACCGGGCTGGAACGGGCTATGGCATTAAAGAAGACCTCATCGAAAGGCTGACAGTAAGGAAGGAAACGCTGCGCGTATGACGCTGGAAGCCGTCTCTCACGAGCGGTTGCGTAATGGCTGATTACGCAAGTGACTCCTGAATCTAGGCACCCTTGGCGCCTTGGAGACGCTGACCTACACTTGTGATCACGGGGGCCCGGTGCAAGTTGGGGTCCGATCGAATGCCCAGGTCCATCGTGATCGTGACGGACCCGTGCGAGTGCGGAGGAAAGAATGCGGGAGTGAGTGCTGGTTCCCGAGACCGCGCGATAGATGGCAGTACCCAACAATCCTACAAAACTACATCGCGGGGTGATCATTCTCCGAGCCGATTGTTCTATCCACGCACTCTAAGGAAGCCACGACACACTACCCATCATCAGCACCTTCCGCAGAAAGTCACCATAACCCGCGTTCGTCATCCCGTTGAAACATCGTGATAGCTGGGATGGGAAGGTCGATCCCCGATCACGGATGGGGAAAAGCTACCGGTGACAGAAGCACTCATTGACCGCCGTCGTCTCCTAGTGCGACTTCGGGTCCGTCGTCACTGTTTGGGATTCTCGGCCACCTTCGCCTCTTCCGCCTTCAACATCTCCACTCCCTGCGCAAACGTTGTGTCGGCGGGCACGCGCCGGAAGTCGCTGAATACCTCGTCGGACTTGATGGAAATACTCTTGAATAGGAGAATTCTGCCGGCAAAGCCTAGAGACATCCGCGAGACGTCCCACGAACCATCCCCAACGTCACGCTGCTCGACCAGAAAATGTCCGCCCTTGTCGAGGTGCCCCAAAATCCCCCAACCGAAGCCGACCTCCTTGAACAGAGTTCCGTTGATTCGCGCAAGCCTCCCCGCCACGGAATCAATCAGGACAACTCCCTGCATGCCGGTGAGCACGTCTTCCACATGAGAAGGCGGATGGTATGCGGGATTCGGGCGAAACTTCAGCTGTATCAGCCGATCCCCATCCTTACCCAGATCCGCCGCGCCTCGCCCCTCGCCGTCGTAGTCGTAGAGGAAAGCGGCGGGCAGAGCTTTCACGATGCGCAGCGTACGCTCGGCACTCTCCCGTTCCTGCGAATGCTTGTGGCGAAGCTGCTCCGGATTGCCCACAAATCCCGCCAGGCGGTTTTCCTCGTCCCCCACCTGTTCCGGCGTGAGCGGCTTGTCGTTGTAGGCAATGGTGATGCCGGCCATGGCTTCGCGTGTTTCTACGTAGAGCCTGGTCTGGGAGCCCTGCGGGGTCTGCTTGCGGGAGCGGAACATGTGCTTCGTGGAATCGTCGTTGGCGGCTGCGACCTCGTTTGCTACCGCAGCCCGCACCAGTTCGATGGGAGAAGGCGAATCCTGAGAAGAACTCGACGCCGAGACGGCATCCTGGGAACGCGCGTTCATCCCCGCCAGCAGCGCGCCCAGCAATACAGCGGTCGCGACGCGGAACACGTTCGCCTGTCTCGTCCTCTCTGGCACACCCCTAGTGTAGCAATTGGCCTTCGCGAATTCCCTGCAGGGAACCGTGTCAAGCCATCTGAAAAGGTAACCCAAAGGAACTTGCCGCGCCCTCGGTGCCTTGCGTATAGTCGTTGCAGGAGCGGCCTTCCGGTATTGCCTCAAGAATTGTGATGTAAGAGCAAGCCGTACCGATCCCCGTTGCACCAGGAGAACGTCCCATGAGCGCACCCGCCAGTGGGTTGGCACAAATCGGCAAGTCGGTGTTTATCAAAGGCGAACTTTCCGGCAGCGAAGATCTATATCTCGATGGCCAGGTCGAGGGCAGCATCGCGCTCAAAGGCAACAGCTTGACGGTGGGCCCCAACGGCCAGGTCAAAGCCAGCGTCGACGCCAAAGGCGTGGTGGTGCAAGGCAAGCTGGAGGGCAACATTCAGGCCAGCGATCGCGTCGAACTGCGTAAGTCCGCCATCGTCACCGGGGATATCACCACCCAGCGCATCTCGATCGAGGAAGGGGCCTCTTTGAAAGGCAAAGTTGATACTCACCGGGCCGATGTAAAGTGAGCACATGAACGGTGGTTGAGGAGCGCAATCCCAGACTTCTAGTCTGGGTTAGCGACAGTTTTGGTCGGTCAGCTTGGAGTCGCATAATCCCTGCTGCGGTAAGGCACTGGAGCACGCCGACAGTTTTCTGTTTTGGTGCTGGGGCGGGATTCGCCCTCGAAATCGGGTAATGCCCGAGTCAGGAATCCCAGAGTTCGACTGGGAGGATCAAGTCAGGATGTCGTCAGTCTCTCGCAGACTTTCATGAAACTTTTTCGCGGTTCATCCGGACCGGAGACCATCCCGGCGCAAGGCTCGCAGAAGCTGACCCGCCGCTCCAGCGGCCTGGGAGAGTTGTCTCGCACCTGGCAGTCCGCGGAAGGCATCTGCGTTCTGGACCTGGGATCGACCTCAGCTACCAACATCCGCCACTTCACCGAACGCGGCCACAGAATCTACAGTGAAGACCTGCTCACCGCCTCCACCGAACCCGAACTTCTCACCACAGACGAAACTGGGGTCACTGCTCTCGACAGCCGCAAGTTTCTCGCCGATAACCTGGTCTATCCGGCCGCTCACTTCGATGTCGTCCTGTGCTGGAATCTGCCGGATTATCTCGATGAGAGCCTGGTGAAGCCGGTGGTCGGACGCCTGTGGTCGGTGCTGAAACCCGGAGGCATGCTGCTGGCGTTCTTCCATACCCGCGACGCCGGCCCGGACTCGCCCTGTCACCGCTTCCACATCGTCGGTGCCGACACTCTTGAGATGAAAAAAATTGTGCTGCGCCGGGAAGCCCGTCGCGCCCCCACCGGAACGGCTCACACCGCGACCACGGATGCTTTCCAGTTGCAGCGCGTGTTCAACAACCGCCACATCGAAAACCTTTTTCGCGACTTCGCTTCCATCAAATTCTTTCTGGCCCGCGACAATATCCGCGAAGTGCTGGTCGTCCGCTAGGAGCTAGGTAGCCCGCGTGTTCTCGACAGGGCCCTTCCACACGATCACTCCCATTCGGAAAAGATAATTGCGTGAGATCTCCACCTGCCCGGCTGCCTGAGAAAAAGCGGACGCGAGCAGGCTCCGAATTTCGTCCGGAACATACGCCCGGCGCACCGAAGTCAGCCCGTCCAGCCAGGCCACCCGGCTGCGCATGAGGGGAAATCCGGCAAACGCCAATACCAGATGCAAGGGATGCCGAATCAGATCGTTGATCAGCAATGACCTCCGGCTCACGCGCAGACCCTCGCGCACGAACTGCGCCAGTTGCTGCGCGTTCAGATGGTGGGCAAAAAGATTGCAACTCACTAGATCGAAGGCGCCATCGCCGAAAGGCAGGGCAAGCGTATCGGCCACAACGCCATGGCTTTCCGAGAGATGATTTCGGCCGGCGTGATTTCCTCCAGCGCGATTTCCTGAGGGAAGATGAGACCGTGCCCGGTCCAGCAGCGTCACATCGAGAGCGATCCCACGCCGCGCCAGCCTTTGCCGGACCGTCTCCGGGACTTCTCCCGACCCAGACGCTACTTCCAGCAGGGAAAAATGTTTTACCCCGGAAATCTGAGCCACGCGTTCCACCATCTTCTGCGTGGTGGCAACCCCGCCGAACCAACGGTTGACCCGGCCGAGATCCCGCAGCGTAGTCTCTACGTCGGCGGGAGAACAAGCGTCGGAATCGAGAATCTCAGGTGCGTCGACTCGCTGCATGGCAGGGCGGTTTGCTGCTGGCGCCGCTTTCGCGCTTCAGACCTCGGCCAGTTCTTCTTCCAGCAATTGTTTGTTATACAGGTCGCTGTAGTAGCCGTTCAAGGCAAGCAATTCGTCATGCGTGCCCAATTCGACGATGCGTCCGTCGTGCAGCACGGCGATGCGGTCGGCGTTGCGCACCGTGGAAACGCGGTGGGACATGAAAATGGTGGTGCGTCCCTGCATCACTTCGCGCAGATGATTGAGGATTTTGTCTTCCGTGTGAGTATCGACGCTGGAGAGTGCGTCGTCGAGAATGAGGATGCGCGGGTTGCGAATCAATGCGCGCGCAATGGCGGTGCGCTGCTTCTGGCCGCCGGAAAGCGTGATCCCGCGCTCGCCTATCATGGTCTGATATTGCTCGGGAAAGCCCTCGATATCGGACGCGACGTTGGCGGCTACGGCCGCCTCGTGAATCTCCCGATCGGTAGCCGATTCCACGCCTAGGGCAATATTCTCCCGGAGGTGGTCGCTGAACAGAAATGTTTCCTGCGGCACAAAACCAACATTCTTGCGCAACGAGGCCAGGGAGAACTCCCGGATCGGCCGTCCATCCAGCAGAACCATCCCCGGCGCCGCGTCGTAAATGCGCGGAATCAGGTTGACCAGCGTGGTTTTTCCCGACCCGGTCGGGCCCACGATCGCCATGCTGCTGCCTGCGGGGATGCGCAGGTTCAAGTTGTGCAGCACGGGCTTGCCGTCGTATGCAAAATCCAACCCGCGGAATTCGATTTCGCCTTCCACGTGCCGGTCGCGCGCTTCCACCTCGTCTTTGATTTCAGATCGCTCCTCGAGAATCTCATTCAGACGAATCAGCGACGCCGCGCCCCGCTGGAAAATGTTGACCACCCAGCCCAGCGCGATCACGGGAAACGTCAACTGCAGCATGTAGATGTTGAAGGCGGCGAAGCCGCCAATCTCCATGCGGCCCGCTAACACCTCGCCTCCGCCGATCCACAACACCAGCACGACCGCCAGTCCGAGCATGAGTTCCAGCGTGGGCCAAAGCATGCCCATGAGCCGCACCAGTTTCAGGTTGCGGGCAATGTATTCCTGGTTGGCACTTTCAAACGACGCGATCTCCGCTTCTTCCTGCACATAGGCGCGAATCACACGAGCTCCGGAAAAATTCTCCTGTGCCCGCGCCGAAATGTCAGAGAACATGGCCTGAATGCGTTCGAAGCGCTCGTGAATACGTCGCCCGAAATATTGAATGACCACGCTGACCACGGGCAGCGGCAGAAAAGCGTAGAACGTGAGCTTAGGGCTGATGCGCCACATGAACGACAGGGCTGCGGCCGTGAACACAAGCGTGTTCGCCGAGTACATGATCGCCGGGCCCAGCAGCATGCGCACCGCATTCAAATCGTTCGTCATCCGGGCCATAATGTCGCCGGTTCGCATGCGCTGGTAATAGGAATAGGAAAACGTTTCCAGGTGGGCGAAAAGGTCGTTGCGCAGATCGAACTCGATGTCGCGCGAGATGCCAATCACAATCCAGCGCGTCAGAAACAGGAAGATCCCGCGGACGGCTGCGACCTCCAGCATTTGCCAAGCAAAGTGCAGCAATTTCGCGGAAGTGACTCCGCTCTTGAGATCATCCACCGCGTGGCGGATCACTTGCGGCAGAAGCACCCAGGCGCCATTACTCAGAAAAATGCAGAAAACGCCCGCCACAAAGCCCCAACGGTAGCGCTTGAGGTAGGGCACCAGCGGATGCATGCGCTTGGGAATCATGCCGTTGTGTAGATGAAATTCTAGCAGGCCGGGGTGCAAGGTTTAGCAGACAGCTGGGGCAGGGAAGTGGCGGAATTAAGCAGTCTTTAGAAAGCCGCGAACAAAGTTCGCTAGCCGTCCGTTCATGGGCGTTCTCTCTCGCCCGTAGCCTGGTCGGTGAATGCTCGAACGTCCCGGCCGAAGGCGACTACGCCGACCGCCACAAGAGCCATCCCCCAGGCGGCGAAAAAGACCCAACCTACGTCGAAGATGAATACCTGAACCATATCCATGGCATCGGTCCTCGGGAATCCCGATAAAAATGGCGCGGGGTCAAGAAGACCCCCACCCCGCGCTGCTTGCGACCAACACAAACGCTTCCAAGAAAGAACCGGAAGTCTGCCGCTTTACTGCTGCGGTGCGGCCGGCGCTGCGTTCTGCTTGTGTTGCTGCATGTGCGCTTCGCGATTGGCCTCGATCTCTTTCATCTTGGCCTGCTGGTCCGGTGTAAGCAACTGGAACACTTCGCTGTGAACCCGCGTCTCTTGCACCTTCAGTTGCACCAGGGTCTGCGCCTGCTGCGCAACTAGAGCTTGCACCTTGGCTTCGTCGTAGGTGCCTTCCGAATACTGCTTGAGTTGCTGCTGCATCTCGTGAAGCTGCTGCATCAGCGGTTTCATCGTGGAATGCTCTTTCTGCATGACGTCCTTTATCTGTTCGCGCTGGGCGTCGCTCAGATCCAGTTGTCTAAGAGGGAAGCCCATCATGTGGCCTCGCATGCCCCATGCGTGGGCGCGCGTTGGTGTAGGCGCAGCTGCATCCGCGGTTTGCGACTTGGCGATCGCGCCGCCCAACATCACTGCCAGCGCCGCTACGAGAAGGCGAAAACGAATCGATTTCATAAACTCTTGACTCCTGAAGGCCGATTCCTTCCCGGAACCTGGGCCCTTTTTTCCGTACACTTGGTACACTTATAAGAACACGCCGCCGGCGGGAAAGTGGTAAAAAGTCAGTCAAGCCAAGTAAAGTTTTGTCAAAGAGGAACTCCATATTTCGACAATGGCGGTTTGATCATGTGGTGACAATTCTTTACCGTCACGGTCCTCTGCCTGGTGCACAATGAAAGCTAGAAAGATGGAACGAATTCTGGTCATCGACGATGATGTCGAACTGTGCAGCCTGGTCGGCGAGTACCTGCAGGCCGAGGGCTTTACCGTCGAGTTTGTTCACGATGGCGAGAACGGGCTGCAACGCGCCACCGGCGGCGGCTACCTGCTTGTGGTCCTGGATGTAATGTTACCCGGCATCAACGGTTTCGAAGTGCTGCGCAGAATCCGCGCCACCTCCCGCCTGCCGGTGCTTTTACTTACGGCCCGCGGGGAAGATGTGGACCGCATTGTCGGCCTGGAGATCGGTGCCGACGATTATCTGCCCAAACCTTTCAATCCACGGGAACTGGTGGCGCGCATTCGAGCGATTCTGCGGCGCACCCACAGTGACAAGTCGGTTCCGTCCGCCCCCGAGATCGTCCGCGTAGGGGAAATTGAACTCGATCCGGCCACGCGCAGCGTACGCCGCGACGGCGAGCCCGTCGACCTTACCTCGGTCGAGTTTAATCTGCTGGAAGTGCTGCTGCGTGAGGCTGGCCGCGTGGTTCCACGCGAGCGTTTAGTGAATGCCGTGCTCAGCCGCAAGTTCTCGCCCTTCGACCGCAGCATCGACATGCACGTCAGCAAAGTCCGCAAGAAACTCGGCGATACTGACGCCGACGAGCATATCAAGACGATCCGGGGCGTCGGCTACATCTTTGCCCGTCCGCGGGAGAAGGCTGGGGAAAAGGTGAAGGTAACGTCATGAAAAGCCTCTTCCTGAAAATTTTTCTTTCCTTCTGGGTGGCGCAGGCCCTGTTTCTTGTGCTCGCGCTCCTGGTCATGCTGGTGTTTCGTCCGCAACGAAATGCAACCTGGGAAGCGCTGCGTTCGACTGCGCTAACCGAGGCCATCGACGCCTACGAACGCGGCGGGACACAGGCGGCGCACGAATACCTGGAAAACCTGCAGATGAAGCAGCACGTCCGCGCCTACGTCTTCGATGAGCAGGGAACGGAGATTTCAGGGCGTTCCAGCCAGGGATGGGCGGAACATGTTGCCGCTGGTCGACCCCTCCCGCCACATCCCGCCATGGTTTTCCCGGGCCGGCAAATCCTGACTGAGTCGCGGGCCTCCAGCGATGGACACCATCTCTACACCATCGCGATGGAGTTGCCGCCCGGACCGCGCCTCTTCCTTGGACCTCCCTGGCGCGCACCGCTGCCGGGCTTGACCATTGCAGTGCTCTCTTCGGGATTGGTTTGCTACTTCCTGGCCTGGTATATGACCAAGCCGGTGACTCGCCTGCGCGCCGCGACTCAGCGAATTGCTGCTGGTGACCTCACGGCCCGAGCGGGTGACCCGGACAGCAGAGGGCGTGACGAGATTGCCGGACTCATCCGCGACTTCGACACCATGGCGGCGCGGCTGGAGACTCTGGTCAAAGCGCAATCGCGTCTGCTCAATGACATTTCTCATGAATTGCGGTCTCCCCTGGCGCGCTTGAATGTAGCTCTTGGCCTGGCCCGGCAGCGCTCTGGAGCGGAAAGCGCGATTATGCTGGAGCGCATCGAACTCGAAGCCGGCCGCCTCAATGAGCTCATTGGCCGCCTGCTCACTTTGGCGCGCCTGGAAGATGGCGAGCAGCGCGTGCCCGCCACGCCGGTTTTGCTGGACGAAGTTGTGCTCAATGTGGCTGAAGATGCGGAGTTCGAAGCGCAGGCGCGGCATTGCCACGTACACAGCGAAATTCCCGCCGGAATCTGGGGAGTGCGGGGAGATGCATCCCTGCTGCACAGTGCGATCGAGAACGTAGTCCGCAACGCCATCCGTTACACTCACGAAGGCACAACGGTCGAAATCCATCTGGAGGAGACGGAGAACACCGGCGGCCGGGAGGCCGTGGTTCGAGTCACCGATTGCGGCTCCGGCGTTCCCCCTGATGCGCTGGAAAAGCTGTTCCAGCCGTTTTACCGCCTGGACGATGCTCGCGGCCGGCAGACTGGCGGGGTTGGCCTGGGTCTGGCCATTACGGAGCGCGCGGTGCGCTTCCATGGCGGACGCGTCGCGGCTGTCAACCGGGCCGAAGGCGGACTTCTGGTTGAGATCCACCTGCCCCTTATGCCAGCAAGCCCCGATGCAGAAGAAGCTCTCGAATCAGTTCCCGCGGTCAGTACTTAAATACCGAGTACCTAGTACCGAGCAAGCTCCCTGCCCACGGTTTCGCCTGGCGTCTTTTTTCTAGGTCGTCGGTACTGCTCCCAGGCACTCCCAGGCAACTCGCAACCGTCTCCACGGTTCCAATTAGCCAGCTGGGCGTTTGCTCTTCCCGCACATTCCTGATACATAAATGGATGGCAATTCACGACTTCAAATGGTGTTCATGCCTGCTGGGTGGCGGCCGGGGGATGCATAAGCACCCATAAGTACGTTCCTAGGAGATCAAGCGAAGAATGCGGACAAGGTTCACTTGGATTGTGGCGATTGTGGTTCTGGTTGCGATCAGCTTCCTGCTGGCATGCAGCACCAAGTACTCGTCTTCCTCTGATGGTTTGGTGGTTGTGCCCACCCAGGGCTCGACGGAGGCCACGGCGGTGATGGAGACTTTCAGCCTCGATCTGAGCAATGGTGCGATTTCGCAGATTAACAACGTGAATGGTCCCCCGACGGCGGGACTGCCAGGCTCCGTTATCCTTGATCCGGCGGGCGCTTACGCGTATGTAATCGTCTACCAGAACGCGGAACTGGTTCCCAGTGCCACCGGTATCAACTCGTTTGCAATTGGCTCTAACGGCAAATTGGCGGCAGGAACGAGGCAAGGTCTGAATCCAAGCACGATGGCGACGGCTCTCTGCATCTTCACGCAGAATGGCATGACTGTCACGCAGAATATACCAGTCACCGTCAATGCACCTGTCATGCCTACCGCGTTGGTGCTTGATTCGGCGGGAAAATTGCTGTTCGTGGCCGACGCAGCGACCAGTGCGCAGGCTACATACACATGCAACGGCGCGTCCGTGACGGGCGAGGTTCAGGTGCCTGGAGCAGTCTCGGTGTTTACGGTGAGCAGCGGCACCTTGACCGAAGTCGCCGGTTCTCCCTTCGCCTTGCCGGTCGAACCGGGCGGCAGCACCGCCAGCGCGTCGGCGCTGGCCGTGACACCAACGGTTTACCCCGTGCAGTATTCGTATTGTTCCGGGGTCGCGCCTCCTACGACGGAGAATCTTTACGTCACGGATAACAGCAATTACGTGCTCTTGAACTACTCCGTGGATCCCTCGGCAGGCACGCTGACGCTGATGCCCTACTCGACCTCTCTGCCGGGAATTCCAACGGACGTGGCACCCGACGGAGTGGCGGTCGATCCCTGCAACCGGTTTGCTTACGTGGCGAACGCGACTAGCAACAATGTCAGCGCCTACACGATCTGCAGCGTTATTAATCTCCTTTCGCAGCCCCCCTGCCCCATCGCGGACTTTAGCCTGAACCCAGTCACGGCTTCGCCCTATCCCGCCGGCGACAGTCCGGGGCCCATGGCGGTGGATGCATACGGTGATTTCTTATACGTGGTGAACACCGGGTCGAACAACATCTCCGGGTACCGGATCAACGCAACCAATGGCACTTTGACAATATTCAGCGGAACGCCCGCGGCCACGGGTGTTTTTCCGAACTCGATTGCGATTCGCAGCGACGACAGTTGGATGTTCGTGGCCAACCTCGGTTACCCCGGGACCCTATCGCAATATGCCATCACTCTCTCGACCGGAGCCTTGAACTCGGTACCGGCGGTTAGCACCCTTGATTATCCCTCGGGCGTAGCGGTGAAATAAAACGACTTCATAAAGTGTTCCTTCGGTCTGCCGCCGGGTCGCGTGTGGCCTTCTTGGTTTACAATGGAGTGTTTTCAGGCGCTCACCTTCTTGCACTCCTGGAGGAATCTATGAAGCTTACCCCTGGCAAACTTGCGGGTCTTAGAAAAGTCTCGAACGAACGCGGTGTGATTGCGGCTGCCGCGATGGATCAACGCGGGTCGCTGCAGAAGTCCCTAGGCAAAGAAAAAGGTGGCGAAGTAAGCGACGCGATGATGGAGGAGTTTAAGTCGCTGGTCACCGAAGTTTTGACGCCGCATGCCAGCGCCATCCTGCTGGACCCGGAGTGGGGGCTGCCGGCGTCCAAACGCCGGGCCAAGAACGCCGGTCTGCTACTGGCTTATGAGAAGACTGGTTATGACAAGACTGGTCCGGGACGATTGGGCGACCTTTTGGATCACTGGTCGGCGCGGCGGTTGAAAGAAGCTGGGGCCGACTGCGTGAAGATTCTGCTTTACTACACGCCGTTCGATCCCAAGGACGTGAACGACAAGAAGCACGCCTGGGTGGAGCGTATTGGCGACGAATGCCGGGCGAATGACATCCCATACTTTCTGGAGTTTGTGGGGTACGAAGAAGGCGCGGATGAGAAGGGATTGGAATATGCGAAGAAGAAACCCCAGATCGTCACCGAGAGCATGCGCGAGTTCAGCAAAGACCGTTATGGCGTGGATGTGCTGAAGGTGGAAGTGCCGGTGAACATGAAGTTCGTCGAAGGTGTGAAGTGTTTCGGCGGGCAGAAGGCTTATACGAAGAAGGAAGCGATTGACCTGTTCCACAAGGCGGCGAACGTGGCGACCAAGCCGTTCATTTATCTTTCGGCCGGAGTCAGCAACGCAGAATTCAGCGAGACGCTCGAGTTGGCGGGGGAATCCGGGGTGAAGTTCAACGGCGTGCTGTGCGGACGCGCGACTTGGAAGGATGGGATTCCGATCTATGCGAAGCAGGGGGCGTCGGCGTTCCGTTCTTGGCTGGAGACTGAAGGGGTGAAGAACATCAATAATGTCAACAGTAAGCTGAAGGCCGCGACTTCCTGGTACTCGATCTATGAAGTAGAGCCAGCGCTGGCAGGCGCATAGTCTTTTGAATTGTTCGTGGGCGCGGCGCGGGCGGACGAATGTGAAAGCCGAAACCACCCTCATCACCGGCGCCTCCGGTGGCATCGGGCGTGAACTTGCCAACCTGTTTGCGCGCGACCACTACAACCTTGTGCTGGTTGCTCGCAGCTTGGGTAAGCTGAATCAAATTGCTGCTGACCTGCAAGAACAGTTCGGGGTTACGGTGAAGACGTTTGCGGTTGATCTGGCCGCAGCGCCAGCTCCTAAGTTTCTCTTCGATCAATTACAGCGCGAGGGAGTTGCGGTCGATATTCTCGTGAACAACGCCGGATTCGGCGCCTTCGGCCAGTTCGCCTCGATGCCGGAGGAAGAAATCCTGGGACAGCTTTATCTCAACATTACGGCGCTCACTCATCTGACCAGGCTGTTCCTTCCGCCTATGCTGGCGCGGCGCAGTGGCAAGCTCATGAACGTGGCATCCACCGCGGCTTTTCAGCCGGGGCCGCTGATGGCCGTCTATTATGCGACCAAGGCTTATGTGCTCTCATTCTCGGAAGCGCTGGCCAATGAAGTGGCTGGATCGGGCGTGGTGGTGAGCTGTTTTTGTCCTGGAGCTACGGATACTGGTTTCGCGAAGCGTGCCGGAACGGAGAACTCGCGGCTGTTCAAGAAATTGCGGCCGATGAATGGGGAAGCGGTTGCGCGCGACGGCTATCGTGGGCTGATGGCTGGGCGAACGGTGGTTATTTCTGGGATGCAGAATTGGCTGGTGGCGGAATCGGTGCGGTTTACTCCGCGGAAGTTGGTGACGGCGGTTTCGCGGTGGGTGGCGGAGAAAGTGGAGTAGGAGGTCGCGGAGACGCCGAACCGACGGCGACTATCAGAGCCTCAGGGTTGCGAGACTTCGAGCAGTTCCTTCAGATACTGTTGCCACACAGCCGCCCGGGTGTGAGTGCCGTGACCCTGGGTTTGCTCGGAGATCGGAATGAGCACGAAACGGCCTTTCTTCACTCGTTTGATTTCACGTTCTGCAATCCCGAGTTCCGGAGGATTGATGAAATCGTCGGCTGAATTCACGAACATCACCGGCACAGTGATTTTTTCGAGCTGCGGTGAGGGATCATAGTTCCGAGAGGCGTTCACTGCATAAAGCAGGTCGTTAGCATCGTGGTCCGCAATGAACCGCTTGGCGAAGTCCTCATCTGCCGCGTCGGTCGCGTCGCGGGTGGGAAGGTTTTTCTGCATCTGCAGAGGCGCGCCCGAGGCAATGTAGAACATCGCTGCCGCGATTTCCAGCGCGGTCCGAGGCGGGACAGTGTACTCTCCATTCTTCCAATCGGGATGGTCGCGAATACCATCAATCACCATCTTCCGCCAGAGTCTATTCCGTCCCGCAATCTGCACGGGTTGGCAGGCCAAGGGCATGAGTGCGTCCGTAAAGTCGGGATAGGTTTCGCCCCAAACCCAGGAATGCATGCAGCCCATGGAAGTGCCCAGGATCAGGCGCAGGTGGTTCACGCCCAGTCCTCTTTCCAGCAACTCGTGCTGCGACCGAACCATGTCGTCATAGTCATACTGCGGAAAATGAGCGTGCATGCCGTCGCTGGGCTTGCTGGATTTTCCGTGGCCGATGTTGTCCGGCAAAATAATGTAATAGCGCCCGACATCGAGGATTTGTCCCGGACCAAATAGCACGCCCGCAAACTGCGGCACGAGGAACTGTGTTCCGGACCCGCTGGTTCCGTGCAAAAGCAGCACCGCGTTCGTAACCCTGCCGTTCGCGTCCCGCGCAGGCGTCCCAAAGGTCGCGTAGTGTATTCGCAACTCGGGCAGCGTTTCGCCCGATTTGAAATGGAAATCGTGAGAAACGTAGTCGCCTTCCTTGGGCATGGGCAATTGGGCCGGCTGCTGCGCCGACAGAGTTGCTGCGCAACACATGAGGACGGCTAGAAACGCAAACTTGACGGCTGGAGTCAAAGCGCGCAAGGTCGCACCTCCTTTCCGGGGCAGGGTATCACAAGATTGGAGCGCTCCAATAGGTCCTACAGGCAATTTTCGGCGACCCGGAAACGAACCACAAACGGCGCTCGCGGAGATCGGCAGAGCAAACCGCAGGCCGTGGCACGACATTTCCCCAAGCGGATTTCTGACCCGAAATAATTTCCGGTCAGCCTTCACACATCTGGCGCAGAGGTGAAAATGTCGGGAGAGTGACCAACGGTGCTGTTGCGATGCAACAATTGTCCTTCGATGCTCTGGTTCGCTACTACAGTCATCATGACTGTCGGCGCAGAACTCGAGCTACGCGGAATTCAATTCGGAAGTTATCCAGAAACGGGCTTTCGGGGAGATCGCAGTTGACGAGCGTCAACATGGCCATGGCTAAGGCGTCGGATTTCTTGCCTCTAGGGTATTACTTTCAAGGTGAACTGCTGGGTATGAGTCGGAGCGTTCGCCCCTGACGCGGTAACCGTGACAACGGAGGCCGTCGACTCACTTGCACTCGATTGGCCAGTGCCCTGCGCGACATTCGATCCGCAACCTGAACTAATGAGGAACAGTGCGAAGACCGTTGCGGAAACTATACACATGGAAGCGAGTCTCGCGATTCTGGTAAGCGATCGCTTGCTGCGCGCCCCTCCTGCGATTCCACCCAGCCCAATTGTAAACATGCAAAACGCCAAAAGTGGACAAGCGGAAAACGGCAGTGTCGATAAACTTTGCATTGCGGTGGCAGAAGGCACATCTACCGTTAACGTCGTCGCAATCGCACCAGCGGATGGATGAACACTCTGCGGGGTGAAGCTGCAAGTAGCCCCCGTCGGCAGACCCGAGCAGGCCAAGGTGAGAGTTTGGCTAAACCCGTTCTCCGGCGAGACCGTGATCGTCAAGGTACCTGATCCACCGGGCGCGACCGTAAGGGATGGACTGCTGAGCGAAAGGGAATAATCGGCTGCGGGCGCCGCGGCTACAGCTATGCTGAGCACGGCAGAAGTCGATGCGGCGTAATTGGAGTCACCGGAATAAGTAGCCGTAATCTGGTGGGTACCAACCGAGAGTTTCGTGCTCGAGAAGGACGCCGAGGCGCCGCTTAACGCCGATGAGCCCATTTGTGCAGAACCATCGAGAAACGTGACCGAGCCCGACGGAGACACAGTTCCGGATTGAGGTGTGACCTTAGCGGTGAACGTGACGCTTTGCCCGGAAACTATATTTGTGGAGGACGCGGCGAGAGACGTGGTGGTTGCTGCCGGAACAATGATCGCGGGCGTGAAGACGAAAACTGTGGCGGAATACGATGGGAAACTGTAAGTGACTGCGTTCGACACTACGGGCACTGGAGTTCCTGCAACGATCTGCGTGAGGTTTGCGTTGCTGTAAGTGTAGACCGCTGCGCTTCCGGTCGGTTTGAAGTTCTGCAGGGCTAAGCTGGTCTGGATTGAGCTTGTCGTCTTGTTGATAGCGATAACCGTGAGCGCACCGTCGCTTGGGCGTAGTGCGCCGTAGACGGAGAGCTGGCCTTGATTCGTGCTGGTAGAGGTCACCGAGGTGTCGCCAAACTGTCCGCCCGCGCCGTCATAGTTGCGATACAGACGGAAACTGTAGGCGACTGGAGCAGTTGGTTGCGGCGCGCCCCACATATTGGCGAAATCCAAGCTTTGGACACCGTAGATTCCGAGCACATCGGCCTCAGTGACCGCATCGACCAGGGGATCGGTTCCGCTGCTGAAGCTGTACTCGGAGATCGATAATTTCGTTCCCGGATAATAGGTCTGAATCCAGCTTTGAAAGCGCGGGATTAGCATCATCGGCCCATCGAAATACCACTCCTCGACCCAACTGCCGGAATTGAACGTGGGATCCCACAAGGCGCGAGTGGATTCCAGTTCGGCCGCGTTGGTGGAACCACCGCCGTAATAATGTTCATCGAAATAATCGAGGATACGCTGGTGGTTGGCCTGCTCGTAGGCTGACATCTGTTGCAGATAATACTGGCCGGCGAAGAGACCATCCTGCTGGCTCGGAGTTCCGATCCATCCACCTTCGGTGAAATCCACCGGCCCGAAAACTTTCGCCGAGGGATCGCTCTGCTTAATCATGGCGGCATACTGCTGGCCTAGGGCAATGATGGTGTTGTAGTCAGGTTGGATGGGTTCGACATCGCGATGAGTGTTGCTCCAGCCGCCCGGCTCATTATCGAGTTGATAGTAGGGAACTCCGCCATTCGCGGCCGTCCCAAATGTCGAGGTCAGATGCTGCAGCCAGCCTTGCTGCAGCGCCACCGTGTTATCGATGTGATTGGCGTAAATGTTGTTATCGATTAATTGCGCACCGCTGGGGGAGGAGATGCTATTGCCACAAGTTTCGCCGTTGGGAAACACGTAGGGATTGGTCGATTGCTGTGCGCCGTAAACTGAAACCGGAAAACTGCAACTCCAAGCCGAGCTTTTATTCACGTAGGGAATAATTGGAATGGTCAATAGTGCGTGCGCGTTGGAGGCGGTTTTATAGGTGTTGATCATCAGATCGGCCGACGCGCTGGGCGTGGGAGTCGTTTGCCCATTGCCACCCATGAAATACCAGTCAAAGCCTGAGTTGCTCGAATCCACTTCCCAGTTGTAGCGGGTGGTAGCATCGCCCCCCCAGCGGACATTAGGAACCTGAATTTCTGCTGCAAAGGTTTCGTCCAGGCCGTAACTGGCGATTCCGTAGATGTCGGGATTGATGGGATGTGGGTTGCCGGTGGCGTTCACGGTCAGCGTTGGCGTCGTCTGAGCGATGCTCCTTTGTGCCGAAAAAAGAAGAAGAATGCTGAGAACCGCGGCAGAGCAGGGCAACCGAAGCGAGAATCGAAGCATGAATCGCTCCTCCGGCAAGATTCAAAGAAATTTATTGGAGCCTAGCTGTGCCGGAGTGCACGGTCAAAGGTACGGAAGGACAAGTCGAGGCCGCCATTCGAACGCATCACTGACCCACAGATTCCTCTGACGAGGCTAAAAAGCGAGTAGCTGTCGATTTTCGGCCTCACGAACGACTATCTGATAACAGAACGATGAGCTACGTCTCTCTGCGTCACAGGAAACAAGGAGGAATCGATGAAATACATCTGTTTGGGCTATATCGAGCCCGGCAAGTTCGAAAACATGTCTGAGAGCGAGCGCAACACCATGCTGGACGAGTGTATTAGCTACAACGACGAACTGCGGAAGAACGGACATTTGGTCGCTGAGGAACCTCTTCAGCCCGCCAACACGGCGGTGACCGTGTATTGGAAGAACGGAAAGGTTGCAGTGACAGACGGTCCGTACGCGGAAACGAAGGAGCAATTGGGTGGAATTCTGGTGCTTGAAGCGCGAGATCTGAATCACGCAATTCAGCTCATTTCCCAACCGGGAGTGAAGTTGAAGTGTGGAACAATCGAGATACGTGCAGCGGCGGATATTAACGAAATGATGAAGGAGAGCGAGCAGCGACGGCGAAAGGATACCTCGCGATGAGGGCGGCCACGAGGAAAGAATGATCAGTATCATGGGCGAAGCTGGCCTGGCGGGTGGATTGTCGGCATACCTCCCCTTACCGGATTATGTCAGGGTTGCCCGTCAACCGATCGTCAGGCGATCACGGCCCCACGGCCGGGCAACAGCGCGCAGGTTTTGCTACAACGCCGAGCCGTGTGCATAATCGAACGCGATGCACTTTTCTGACCTGGCACTCTCGAAACGTTTGGAGCGCGCCGAAGGGCACGCCTGTGTTCAGTACGCGGAAGCACGGCGTCGTCTGTTCCCTGACAGCGGTGCCGAATGGATTGAATGCGCTGGCGCATACGCAGTCTTCGATGGCATCGAGTCTCCCGTCACTCAGACTTTTGGACTCGCTATATTCAACGAACTGAGCCCGGCCTCGCTGGACGTGATTGAGCGCTTCTTTCTCGACCGCGGAGCGCCGGTGCTCCACGAAGTGAGTCCCTTCGCGGGGGTCCCTGCGCTGGGAATGCTCTGTACCCGCAACTACAGACCTATCGAGATAAGCAATGTTCTTTGTCGGCCGGTTGAGCGGCCTAGCCCCGAGGAGCAGCGTGCTGTCAGTGTGCGGATCATCGCGCCGGAAGAAGCGCAACTGTGGAGTGAAATAAGCGCTAGGGGCTGGTCGCACGAACATCCCGAACTTCGCGATTTTCTTCTAAATCTCGGTGCCATATCTGCAGCACGCGAGGAGAGTCTGTGCTTCCTCGCCGAACATGACGGGAAACCTGGCGCTGCTGGCGTGCTGTGCATTCATGATGGCGTTGCTTTGTTCGGCGGTTCGGCTACGGTTCCGGAGTTGCGGTGTCGTGGGTTGCAAGCAGCGCTCCTTCACAAGCGTATGTGCTACGCCTTCGACCATGGCTGCGATCTGGCGATGATGGTCGCCCAGCCGGGCAGCGATTCCCAGCGCAATGCCGAGCGTAAGGGGTTCCGGATCGCGTACACACGCACAAAATGGCGGTTGTGCTCCTAGGTCCGCCTATGTGGGGATGAGGACTGGAGGAGGTGCAATTGTCAGCACTCTTGGTGTATGGTCGGCCAACTTTACCTTACCGGACTAGGTAAGAGTGACCCGTCATTCACCAATTGTGAGGTCCAGAATGCCGAAACTTGCCCACCTTAATAGCCGAGGAGATACGCATGATGTTTGAAAATGGCCGAAATTGGTGTTTTCCAAGTTCCTGGGGTCTCCTCACTCGTATCGCAGCGCCACCATGGGATCGACCTTGGCTGCGCGACGCGCTGGGATGTAGCTCGCAATTAACGCAACAGCAACAAGCAAGGCCGCGACGGCCACAAGTGTGAGCGGATCTGCAGGTTTCACTCCGAATAGGAAGCTCTGAGAATATCGAGTAATGGCCAGTGCTGCTGCAAATCCGGTCAATGTGCCTACAATTGCTAGTACTGCTCCTCGCCCCAGAACGAGCCTCACCACATCCTCTCGCTCCGCGCCCAAGGCTAGTCGGATTCCGATCTCCTGAGTGCGGCACGCGAACTGAAATGAAAGCAAGCCGTAGAGTCCTATACAAGCCACAGTGAGCGCCAGAGCGGCAAACAAGCCGGACAACACTGAGATCAGCCGCTCCTGATAGAGATCCTCATCGATCTGCTCCCCCTCGGTTTTCATGCCCACGATAAGGAGATTGCTGTCAAAACCGTTGATTGCCGACTGGATCTCCCGTATGAGAGCGTTCGGCTCCATGGCGGTGCGGACCTCGAAATACATGGGGTCATTCCAATCGCCAAGCGGCGTGTAAACCGTGGGCCATATGGTGTCTCGCACATTGCCGTACTTTGCGTCGCCGACAACGCCGATAATTTCGTAGGTAGGACCAGACGCGTTTCCCAAGTGGAAGTATTTTCCGAGTGGATCGCGGAAACCAAAGAGCTGCCGGACCAGAGTTTCGTTCACGACTACCTGGGTAGGATCGTTCTTGCCGCGAGCTCGTTCTGCTTCTCCATCGTCGAAGATTCGTCCCTCTCGCAGAGGAATGCCCATTGTTGTCAGGAAATCGCTGGACATGGGCAGGCCATGCGCTCGCACCTCTAGCCCTGGCTGATCATTCGAAACAATCGGTGCGGCCATGCCCTCATTACTTAGCAGGGCGACCCCGGAGCGACTGACTGAGACCACACCGGGCAAGGATCTGAGTTGTTGCTGAAGATCTCGATAGAGAGTGTCAGGGTTCTTTCGAGTGTAGGTCGAGTCGATCCGGAACACCAGTAGATGCTGTGGGTTGAACCCAACGTCCTCGGCTCTTAGATTGGCTAGTGTCCGAGCGACGAGCCCAGCAGCCGCAAGAACGGGCATAGCGAGCGCGATTTGAGTAATCACAATCAAGCTGCCGACCGCCACACTCCGGCCGACTCCGGCCATCGCGCTGCCACTTTCAGCTTTGAGCGTCGAAACCAAATCGGGCCGGCTGCTGAAAAACGCCGGGATAAGTCCAAAGGCAACTCCAACCGCGACTGAAACCAGCAGCGTAAAGACAAACACGCGAGCATCAGGGTGCGCGTCGAGTTGGAGCGGCATCGACCAGTTTCGCGAGAAGAACGATACGAGGATACGTGACCCAAAGACTCCGAGCGCCATTCCGACGGCACCACCCATAAAGGCGAGGAGCAGGCTTTCCGTAAGTAGTTGCGAAATGATTCTGCCGCGCGTTGCACCCAGGGCGACCCGTATGCCTAGTTCTTTTCTTCGCGCACCTGACCGCGCCAACATTAGTCCAGCGATATTGACGCAGGAAATCAATAGCACCAACGCAACCGCAGCAAGCAGGGCAAAGAGTGCTTGTGAAAAGTTCCGGCGAAGCGTCGCTAAGCCATGAGCCGCGGTTACAAGTTCGATTTGGGGCGCATCAGCCGTTTTTAAGATTGCTTCCGGTCCAGTCGTCGTGCTGGCCGCAAACGCCGCACTAAGCGCGGAAGCGGCTTGACCAGTGCTAGTTTTGGGTTTCAGACGGCCGATCAGCTCGATCCATATGGCGTCTGCTGCAGTTTCTTTGGGAGCGTAAGGCGGCACCTTAGCCTTGAATGCAAGAGGTAACCATAGATCGCACGCCAGGCCGGGATCAAGTTGCGCGAATTCCGGGGCGGTAACGCCGACTACCGTGAACAGGGTTCTGCCAATCAAAATTTGTTTACCGAGCACGGCGCCGTTGCCGCTTAACTTGCTCTGCCAAAAACGGTGGCTGACCACGATGCTGGGAGGGGCGGCTTGAGAGTCGTCGTGTTGATCAAGGAGACGGCCTGCTGCCGGCCGCACACCAATGGTCGAAAAGAAATCGCCGGAAACAAAGAGACCGTGCTCTCGGCTAGTCCGTCCTTCAGAGTTGACGCTCAGTTCGGCAGGTACGAACGCTGCCACATCGGAAAAAATATTTCGCTCGTTCTGGACCTGCTCGAGAAACGGGAAGGAAAATGAGCATCCTCCAGAGTCCAAAGGCACATCGGAAATGATGTCTCCGCCGCCTTCGAGAAGGGGTCCGCTACCCGGCGGGCAGTTGGCATAGCTAGAGGAAGCTTTGGTTTCGGGTATGCTCTTGGCCTTCCATTTCAGTAAGACCAGACGCCCCGGATCTTTGACAGGCAGCGTACGCAGCATGACTGCATTGATGACACCGAAAATCGCGCTATTGCCGCCAATGCCGAGAGCGAGCGTGATCACGGTGATGGCAGTGAATCCCGGGCTCTTGCGGGTTTGCCGTAACGAGTAGCGGACGTTTTGCGTCAATCCATGCATCGTTTTTTGGCCATTCTTACGGTCGTGGCTTACCGTAGCGCGGATCTTGGGTTAATTAATGACGTTATCATTCTCACTCGCGTTCTCACTCGCCGTACACCCTTATGAAAGGAGCCTATCGAGCTCAGCGGTAAATGTGCCGACAGCTTAGTCCTCGGGACTTATCGCTTCATCCCGACTGGAGAAAAAGTAGCACCTTGACGGCCAAGTTTTTGCCTCAACCAATAGATTTGTTTTCTTTTATTTGGCAGATCTCTCGGAATACAAAGTTGTCCAAGATTGAATGGCGCCGTCCGAAACCGGACAGGTTCTCATAGGTTAGTGCGTTCCGGCTGCTCTTCCGTTTCGGCATTCTTGCCGAATTGGTTGGCGGGGTCATCCTGGTTTTCTTAGTGCTGGCCTTCTACCGGTTGTTTAAGGAGGTGGATCAGTATCTCGCTGTGCTGGTGGTGATCCTAGGTGGCGTGATGCCCGCAGTCATCTACTTCGTTAACGTGGTGAATGACCTTGGCGCACAGATGATCGTGCGTGGCGCCGATTTCTTGTCCGGATTCGACAAGCCTCAGCGGGACGCAGTGGCCATGGTGTTCCTGCGTCTGCACAGTTTTCAAATCAATGCTTCGCTCGTCCTTGCGGGTTGCCTGGCTGCTTCCGTTGGCGGCGCTAGTGTACCGCTCACGTTTTCTGCCGCGCTTCCTCGGCGTTCGGCTCGCTTTCGGCGGCTTTGCCTGGCTGATTTTGAGCTTTATGGCAATACTCGCGCCGGAATATCAAGACAAGCTTTTTACCATCTTCCAACCCGCCTTCTTCGGGGAAATAGCGCTCACGTTGTGGCTCATCATCAAAGGCGCGAAGCCGCCAGCGTTGGACGCCGCAGTCCCATTGTCGGCGGCTGATTAGGCTGCAGGGCGTCGTTTTGACCGCCCGCTGGGCGTCCCGGCTTCGGACCTCCCAGAATTAGAGGTCTGCACCTGGTCACTCCTGGATTGTCGGCAAACCGAAAACCATCCAGAAACGGTCTTTTCGGGAGTAACCTCCGCGATCATCACGGAACGGCCACGGCTACTGAGCGGATTGCAGTTGTGCGGTTAGCTGATTGATGGCGGCAACGTCGAAGAAGTCTGATAGATCGGCGTGGCCGGCCAGGGTTTCCCGCTCTTTACCCTCCACCAAAATCTTCACTTTCAGAATGCCGGGGATGTTGGCGGAGAGCGTCTGGATCAGGGACGCTACGGTGAGTTCTTCGGAGAGAACGCCGGAGCGATGGCCGTCGGCGAAGGCCGCGTTGATGTCGATGACGGCCAGGCCGGGATCGACCAGGTAGACGCTGCGAATGTCGGCGCCTTTCGGTAGCGGGTGGGGCGAAGACTTGTCCAGATAGAGCGCAAGTAGGGCACGGAGCAATTCTTCGGCGCGTTGCTGGCGGACCGAAGGGAGCGGAATTTGAGCAGACTGCGGGTGGAGCACACCAATATCGTCATAGGCGACGAACAGCGTGACTCGCTCGGTGGGCCCGGCCACGGGGGGCACGACGGGACGAGTGTCGCTGGAGACGATGGGATTGGCGGCGGCACGTCCGCGCATGTGCCAAGCGTAGAGGCTCATCCCCAGCACGGCGAACAGCAGCACCGAGACGGCGATAAAGAGATGGCGAGGAATCCTTGTTCTCGAAATCATGGGGCGGCTCCGAGTTGGGAGCGAATGGCGGCGATTCCGTTGGCCACGGCGCTGGCGATGAGCTGTTGGTAGTCCGGCGAAGTGAGTTGAGAGAGATCGGATTCGAGCGGCGCAACTTCGACCGCCATGGCGGCGGTGACGACGTTATTCAAGGGGCGGAGCGGCGCAGTGAGGGTCCGCACCTCGACTTGCTGTTTTTTCAATTCCGCAGCCACACTTGCGGCGGCGGCTTGACTGAGTGGGATGGAGGACTGCTGGGCGGTGGTCCAGGAGCGGAAGGGGCCGAGGTCGTCTTCGCTACCGTAAGGAAGCAACGCAGTGTAGAGGCGAACGCCGTGGCCGTTGGAGGCGGCATGCAGCGCGACATAGACCGCGGCGTGGGTGGTGTTGGCGAAGAAAGCGCGCTCATCGAGGGACATGGTAGCGTCCGAATCGCGCAGGACGAGCGTGGGGATTCCGCGATTCTCGAGTTCCTGGCGCAGGCGGCGAGCAAACGCTACCGTGACGTCTTTCTCAGCGAGGGTCGTGCTGAGGGCTTCGCCCCGGTCATTGCCGCCGTGGCTGGCGTCCACGATGGCGAAGTAACGGCGCGGGACGGAGGGCGACGGACTTGCTGCGGAGGACTGGACGGCCGGGTTGCTTTGCGCCGGAGTTGTGGCGGGCGCGCCGGGTGCGGCTGCTCGAGGAGCACTTACTACGGGTGCGGGCGCGCTGGGTGCGGTTGCCGCGGTTTGAGATTTCGCGGGAGCGAGAATGATGGTTCGGCCATCCGGGCTGAAGCTGGCCATAAGCGGGAGGGCGGTGGTTACGGTGATTTCGGCGGCGCCATTGTTTTCGGAATAAGTGGCGGAGGGAATGGTTTTGCTGCCGAAGGTGAGCGTGAGAGAGGCTGGCGCAGTGACCGGTTCGTGGTTGAAGGTCATGCGCACTTTGCCGGGTTCGGTGGCGACCGACGGATTGACAGGCGCGGTGAAGCGAAAGATGAGGCGCGATGGATCGTCCGCGGACACGGTGGCGGTGAAGTGGGTGGCGATGCTGCCGATGAAGAGACGGCCGGACTCGGGGTGCAAAGTTGCGGGACCACCCAGAAAGCGGGGCAGGAGGGAACTGAGGGACGCGAGCGGCACGAGACCGCGTCCGTTTTCCATTAGGAATTTTCCGGAGAGGTCCATGTCGCGTCCCTGGATGCGGGCGTGGCTCTGGCCCTCGGTAAATTCTCCGAAGATGTTGTTGTAGCGCAGGCGCCAGCGGGGAGGGTCAGTTTTTGCGCTAACCGTGCCCAGAGGATCGAGCAATTCTAGCAAGCCAATGTAATCGTGGCCTTGCCGCTGCACGATGGGCAGGGAATAGTTGGCAGCGGAGGAGTAGATGAAGAGGTGCCTCTCGGGAGCGGCAGCAGAAACGAAAAGGACAGCAAAGAACAAGAGCGTGCCGGCGGCGGCTCCAACGCTTCGAGATCCGCCAATCGAATGCCCGCTAATCTGCCCGCTAATTTGGCTTCTAATCGAGCGCATAGATGGTCAATCCGCTGAGGAGCTTGGGATAGAAGTCGGTGGATTTCTGGGGCATCACCTCGCCGGCGAAGGCGATGTCACGCACTTGCGCGATGCGGCACGGATTCATCAAGAAAGCGATATTGGCGCGTGAGCCGCTTGCGCCGCGTACTCGCGACAAAGCCTCGGCGGCATCGCGAACGTAGGAGATGTTCTGCTGGTTGCCTATCGATTCTTCCGAGAGGTTCAGCACTTTTTCCAGCAAACACTTGTGCAGTTGCACCACGTCGAGCGCTTGCTGGGGGAGGGATAGGCCGCCGAAGACTTGCGGGATATTTGGATTGGGATGGTGCAGCAGGAAGGCGCGGTTGGCGGTGACTGCGAGGATGGAGGTTCCACACCGTCCAGACTCGCGTAGGATCGCGGTGGCGCGGGACGCGTCGAGAGATGCGTCGACCTCGTCAACGTCGAAGAAGGCGTGGGCCGAATTGCGAAAGTCTGTTTCTGAGAAAGAGGTCAGGCTGTGCACGACGCGATGCGTCGGCAGGATGAGCAGGCCAGGGCTGTTGATGTTGACGAACGTCATCATGACAAATTCGCAGGGAGACGCTCCCGGACCGGAGTCCGGCTGTGCCGTGGAAGGATCGGCGGCGCGGCGTTCGTCGCGGTAGTTAAGAGCAGTTTCGTAACGGTGGTGGCCGTCGGCGATGATGAGTTTCTTATCGCGCATCGCGGTTTGAACGGAATGGATGAGTTTGGGATCGGTGATCTGCCACACACGATGAACCACACCATATTCGTCTTTTATCTGAACATCGGGGACCGAGATGTCTGGGTCGGAATTAGTGGCGAGCAGGGATTCAACCTGGGCTGAGTCCTCATAAAGCATGAAGATCTGGCCGAAATGGGCGCGAGTGGCGCGGAGCAGGTCGAGGCGGTCGGCCTTGGGCTTGGCCAGGGTTTGCTCGTGGCGGAAGACGACGCCGGCAGAGTAGTCCTCGATGCGGCCCAGTGCTATGAAGCCGCGGCGCTCCAGTTCCGTGGTCGCGCCGAGCGGGGTAAAGCGCTGGGAATAGAGGTAAAGCGAGGGAAGGGAATCCTGCCGGAGGATGCCTTGTTGCCGCCAGTCGCGGTAATAGGCGGCAGCGCGGGAATATACATTGTTTGCCGGATTGTCATTTTCTTCCCGGCGGCCAAGGATGATGCGGACCAGGTTATGCGGGCTGGCCGCGTGGTAGCGATCCTGCAGGGCGGGAGTGATCTTGTCGTAGGGTTGAGTGACAACCTGAGCAGGAGAGACCTGCCGGGGATCATAGCGAAAGGCGCGAAAAGGATGAATGTCCGCCATGGAAACCTTTGATTGTAACAAGAAGGTGGCGGCGTCCCCGGTTTGTGCTTAGGGGATTGGAATGGATCGCCCGGAATGGGCTGTCGATCCGGGATGCCTAAGATTTGACAAAAAAAACTCAGTCGCATGAGCCAAGCTGTGATACTATCGCGGCAAATCGAGGTGCTTATGGCTCTCCGCCCTAACACCCTAGTTCGGGAGTCCCGCCTGGTCCGACCCTGGAACCCAAGTTTTGCCCGGCTGCATAGAAGCCGTTCTCGGCCTTTCCTCTGGATGTTGCTTCTCCTGTTGTGGGCAGCCTGCACCTTGCCTTCGCCGGTTGTGGCACAGACAGACGTCAACGACGTCCATGTCCAGCCCCGCGCAGCCGCGCCCAGCGAAGCGGAAAAAGCGAAGACGGAAGAAATCGCGAAGGAGAGCGTCGTCCCTGCGTCCCTGAACACACACGTTCGCCCGCTGAAGGTGGCCGTGGATTTGGTTCTGGTGCCGGTAACGATCACCGATCCCATGAACCGGCTGGTCACCGGTCTGGAAAAGGACAACTTCCAGCTTTTCGAAGGCAGCTCGAAGGAGGAGATCAAGTCTTTCTCCAGCGAGGATGCGCCCGTATCGCTAGGTGTGATCTTCGATTCCAGCGGAAGCATGAGCAGCAAGATGGACCGGGCCAAGGAGGCGGTGACGGAGTTCTTCAAGACTGCCAACCCGCAAGATGAATTCTTCATGGTCACTTTCTCGGACGAGCCCGAGATGGTCACCGATTTCACCAGTTCGGTGGACGAGATACAGGACAAGCTGCTCTACACCTTCCCACAAAAGCGAACCGCGCTGCTGGATGCGATTTACATGGGCGTCAGCAAGATGAGGCAGGCCAAGTATCCGAAGAAGGCGCTGCTCATCATCTCGGATGGTGGCGACAATCACAGCCGTTACACCGAGAACGAGATCAAGGCGCTGGTGAAGGAAGCGGACGTGATGGTGTATGCCATCGGCATTTACGACCGGTATTTTCAGAGTCAGGAAGAGCAACTGGGCCCGCAACTTCTGGGAGAAGTCGCGGAACTGACGGGGGGGCGGGCGTTTACAGTGGAGAACCCGAACGACCTGGCCGATGTGGCGACCAAGATCGGCGTCGAACTGCGCAACCAGTACGTGCTCGGGTATCGTCCCAGCAAAGGAGTGCGGGACGGCAAATGGCGTAAGATTAAAGTGAAGTTAATGCCGCCGAAAGGACTGCCGCCACTCCGAGTGTATGCCAGGACCGGATATTTCGCTCCCGAAGAATGAGCGGACTGCGAGATTCTTCCTTTTTCTGAGGTGCGCGATCTGGGTCGGAGCCGCCGTCGCGCTATTGCCGCAGGTTTGTCCCGGGCACGCAGAGTGGAAGCCTTCGCAGCTTCAGTCTCCGTCGGTCCCGCTCAAACCTGCCCCGAGCGGAGCCGAAGGGTCAACCCAGTCCCAGCCTTCCGCGTCGCAACCTCCTCAGTCCCAATCGGGCGCTGTCCCTGCGCGGTCTGCAGGTTCAAGCCCGCAACAACCTCGCGACGAGAACGGAACCTTCGTCATCCGCAAAGATGTGGATGAAGTTCTGTTGCACGCCACCGTGGTGGACGACAAGCAGCACATCGTCACTAACCTCGACCGCACTGCCTTCACGATATTCGAAGATGGCAAGCCGCAGAATATTATTTCGTTCTACAACGAAGACATTCCAGTGTCGATGGGAATCGTGATCGACAATTCCGGTTCGATGCGGGAAAAGCGGACCAAAGTGAACCAGGCAGCGCTGAACCTGGTGCGGTCCAGCAATCCGCAGGATGAAGTGTTCGTGGTCAATTTCAACGACGAATACTATCTCGACCAGGATTTCACCAACGACCTGCTGAAGTTGAAAGAGGCATTGGAGAAGATTGACGCCAGGGGCGGAACGGCGCTTTATGAAGCCGTGGTAGCCTCGGCCGAGCACCTCAAGAGAGATGCCACGCTGGAGCGCAAGGTGTTGTTCGTGGTGACGGACGGAGAAGACAATGCCAGCCGCGAAACTCTGGAGCAGGCGGTGAAGCAGTTGCAGGAGGAAAACGGTCCGTCGGTGTATGCGATCGGAGTCCTGGGGGATGAAGAGCACCCCAAGCGAGCCCGGCGGGCGCTGGAGATCATCGCGCAACGGACCGGCGGGCTGGCGTTTTTTCCCAGGACTCTGGACGAAGTGGATGCGATCAGCCGGCAAGTGGCGCACGACATCCGCAATCAGTACACCATCGGCTACAAGCCGACGAACCCCAGAGCCAGCGGCGGCTTCCGCCAGATTCGCGTCGAGGCCAAGAAAGGCAAGGGCAAACTCGTCGTGCGCACCAAGAGCGGCTACTACGCGGGGTCGCAGCCGCCGGCGTCGGCAACCAAATAGAGCGGTCCCCGGCCCCGTACCCTTCCAGACCGTCTGATTCCGGGCCCACGGTTCGTGCCTGGCTTCTCGTCTATGGGTCGGGCGAAGAGTATGATGTTTTGCACTGTAACAATAGAAAGCTTCCGGCTGGGAGGAGAATTCGGATGAAAACTACCTATCGGTCCCTTGCTCTCGCGCTGTTTCTCGTGCTCGTTTTATTGGTTCCCGTGTCGCTGTTCGCGCAGAGCCCATTCGATGGTACCTGGCACACCAACATGGACCAGTCGAAAATATCACCCAAGCCAATCGTCGTTTCTCTGAAAAACGCGATGTACGATTGTTCGAGCTGCAATCCGCAGATCCACGTCAAGGCTGATGGACAGGACCAATCCGTCACTGGACAGTCTTATGACACAATCAGCGTTCGCGAAATCGATTCCAAAGCAATTGAAGTCAAGACCAAGAAGAACGGCAAGCCGGTCTCCGAACAGACTCGAACCGTCTCGGATGACGGGAAGACTTTTACGCTCAAAAGCACCAGCTACCGGCCAGGCAACGACCAGACAGTAACTGCGGAAGTGACCTACACTCGGATCGGCAAAGCTCCCGCCGGCGCGAATGGCACGTCGGGTTCGTGGCGAGTAAATAAGGTTAACGTGAGTGAAAACGGCGTCACGACAACCTACAAGAGCGACGGCGATGATCTGACCATGTCCACCCCCGCAGGGGAAGGCTACACGGCGAAGCTGGACGGCAAGGACTACCCGTACAAGGGAACCTTTTCCTACGACGCTGTCTCGTTGAAGCGTATTAACGACCGTACGATTGAGGAAACTGACAAGCTCAACGGCAAGGTTATGCAAGTCTCGAAAATGACCGTATCGTCTGATGGGAAGACCATTACGGTGGTTTCGACGTACGTGCCGACCAACCGGACCTCAACGTATGTCGACACGAAGCAGTAAGTCTGGGATTTCCCGGCCGCCTCAAATATCCCCGAAAATACTCCATCCTTGTCTCTCCGTTTCTTGGAGAGACAGGGTGGGCTCTTTGATCTCCCAAGGTGCTAAAGTCTTCTAGATCACCCGTCCATGCCCCACCCCATCCTCCTCTACGACGGCGTCTGCGGAGTCTGCAACCGTTTCGTTCAGTTCGTTCTCCGCCGCGACCACAATGCCGTCTTCCGTTTTGCACCGCTGCAAAGCGCTCTCGCCGCCTCCATACTCGCCCGCCACGGTGCCAACCCCAGCGATCTGGATACGGTCTACGTCGCCGTCAACCCCGATCGAAAGAAAGAAGATCCAACGAAAGAGGACCCAACCCAGCCGAACGAATTTCTACTCTCCCGCTCCAACGCCGTCCTCTTCGTCCTGAAACAGCTCCCAGGTCGGTGGCGCGCCATCGCATTCCTCCTGCGACTCCTGCCCAAATTCCTCCGCGACGCTGCGTATAACGTCGTTGTCCGCCACCGATACCGCATCTTCGGCCGCGTTGAAGTTTGCACTCTGCCTCGCGAGCAAGATCGGGGCCGCTTTCTTGAGAGCGAGGAGTAACGCCGCGTCAGCGCCCCGCAGGCCGCCGCCGCGGCGCGGTCCGCTTCTGTTTCTTCTGGGCAGCCGAAGCCGCTCGCCACGCCCCGCGCAGCAAATCCCGCAGCGCATCGGGATGGACGCGATCCAGCCGCACCAGCACCCACTCATGATTCAAATAGTGATCGGTGAGGAAGTAGGTTTCAGGATCGGCTTCCATCAGAGCGGCGCGCTGCTCAAAATCCATTCGAACCACAAGCGCGTCGAGATTCTGGTGCAGCCGCGCGAACAGAACTCCGCCCACCTTGAACCCCGGCGTGCCATACGACGAGCCTTCTTCCGCGTGATCCAGCTCCAGCGCCATCCGCCGCGCCATCTCGAAGGTTACCGCCACAGTTCACCACCTGCCTGCCGAGCTTTCGCCGCAAAGTATACCGTGGTAGTACACTCTTTGCCCGTGATTTAGATTTGATCTGGAGATCTGATCTGGAAAGGATTCCGAATGCACCTCTCACGCATCGCTCTCGCAGCTCTTGGCGGTTTCGCCGCGTATTTCATTCTCGGGGGTCTCGCGGTCGGCCTGTTTCCGTCGTTGCGGAATGAGTTTCTCAAATATCCCGACGTCTATCGCACCCAGGAAGGAATCAAGAGCCACATGCCGGGCGGGATGGCCGCCATGTTTGTGTCGATACTGGCGCTCGCGGTGATTTACGCCATGCTATACCAAGGCGGCTCCAGCGTCGCCGAAGGTGCACGCCTCGGTGCCATCTTCGGCACGTTGATCGGATTCTTCGCGGTCGGCTCCTTCGTCGTCCACAACTACGTCAACCTGAACATCGGACTGAATCTGACCCTACAGCAAGCCGCAGCCTACTTCGTCGAGTGGACTGTCACCGGCCTCGTCATTGGCCTCCTCTACCGTCCGGTCGTGTCACACTGAGAGATTCCTGTCTTCCCGAACTGGGTGCCGACAGTTGGTCCCCGGCCAAATTCCCAAATAGGAACTCGACAGGGGAAAAATTGCGCCCGAGCCTTGACTCCCCCACGCCCGGTCCTACCATGGAGATGAGGCTCCTCCCAGACGTGGCGAAACAACCAAAGACTTGTAACACAAACTAGAGGAACCTCCCATGAAACTGAACGAAAGCATCTCGACCTACGACGTTGCCGAGGCTCTCCAGGGCGAGACCGGCAAGTTTGAAGTAACCAGCCCCAACGGTGAGCGGTATTTCGTTACGTGCCAGCCCGGACATTCCATTGTCAGTCTGGAGTGGGCCGGTTCTGAAACCAACCTGCAACCCTTCCTCGTGCGGAAAGTCGCCCATCCCATTGCGGCGGAGACTCGCACGAAAAGGTCCGCGTCTGCCTAGCATTGCTGGGCGGCGGAAAAACAAGCCGGCTCCCAATCGAGCCGGGCTTTTGATTGTGTGCCGAACATAGTTTCCCGCAGCGGAGGAGGTCGGCCCCTAACGCTCTTGCCGCGTTCGTAGTCGGGTAAATTCTCTAGTACAAATCCCGTAGAAAAAATCCGCGAAAAATCAGGGCGCGGCCTTGACTCTGTTCGCCAGCGTACTATCATCAAGGTAACGCTCCTCCCTAGGGCAGGGGACAATCCAAAAAATCTATAAATGAAATGGAGGAAGTCCCCATGAAACTGAATGACAGCATTTCAACCTACGACGTTGCCGAGGCTCTACAGGGCGAGACCGGCAAGTTCGAAGTAACCAGCCCGACCGGTGAGCGCTATTTCGTTACGTGCCAGCCCGGACATTCCATTGTCAGTCTGGAGTGGGCCGGTTCTGAGCCGAACCTGCAGCCCTTTCTCGTGCGCAAAGTAGCTCAACCCATCACGACGGAGGGTCGCACCAAGAGATCCGCGGTTGCCTAGCATTTCCGGCAACCCAAGAACCAGCCCGGCCCCGATCAGGCCGGGCTTTTTGATTTTTCTCGCGCTGAGTGGACCTCACCGAGACGGCCTAGCATTCGCCCAAGATCCGTCCTACAAATCCCGAGGCCCGCCTTCGACTTCGCTTCCCACTGGCGCTTCGCTCAGTAATTCGTGCAAGTCAAGCCGCCGGGTGTACATTTCCAATCGTCCGTCGGGGGTGCGCGGCCACTTTTCTTTGGGCTTGTCCCAATACAACTCGACTCCGTTCTCATCGGGATCATTCAGGTAAATCGACTCGCTGACGCCGTGGTCCGCCGCGCCTTGCAGCGCAATCTCGGCCGCCAGCACTCTGCGCAACGCCGTCGCCAGCGCCGCACGCGTGGGATAAACGATCGCTGTGTGGTAAAGCCCTGTTGTGCCTGCAGGTGGTGGCGAACCTCCCAAACTCTCCCACGTATTCAGCGCGATGTGATGATGGTAACCGCCGGCGGACAGAAAGACCGCGCCGTCCCCGTATCGCTGCGTCACTTCCAATCCCAGCACGCCGGCATAAAACCGCAGCGCCCGCCGCAAATCAGCAACCTTCAGGTGGACATGTCCAATGCGCACCTTGGGGTCAACAACGTAAGGCGCGGCCGTTGGTGGATTGTTCTTGGGCGGAGACATCACCAGCACCCCTGAAGTGGATGCATTATAGCGCTCTGCCGCGTCGGCTGCCCCGCCCGCCGAAAACCGCGACGGACGGGCAGCGTCAAGTTACGATAGCGGCGACAATAGCCAGCGAAAGGTGGACCAGCGCCGCTTCTCACAAGACGAAAGAACGAATACACGGGAGAGAGTAACCATGCCTTCAACGACTCCGCCCCAAAACATCCGTCTCCTATGCTAGCCAACGCGACTATCTTCTTGATCCGCCATGCCGAGAAACCGGCTTCCGGACCTGGTTTCTCGTCCGCGGGCCAGGCACGAGCAAAGGCCTATGTAGAGCACCTTCAGAATCTCAAAACCCGCAGGGTAAGATCATCCAGTGGAATTACTTGTTTGTTTGCCGGGACTCAGACAACAGTGATCGTCCGCTGCTTACCGTCACGCCCCTGGCCGCGGTAGTTAACAAGGGACGATGCGAAGTATAAAGACAAGGACTATTCTTAGGCGGCGGACTTCCAGCAGAAAGCGAAGCAGTCATGGTGGCAGTAATGTTCTGATCTGCTGGCATCACTGCGAGATTATGCAGCTCACGGAGGCCGTGGGTGCGTGGTGCGCAACCCTCCCCGTCATTTCCAACTGGCCCTCAAAATGGCCGGGAGATGTTTTCGGTTGGTTGCTGAAGGTTTATGACCAATTGGACGGCGCGATCAATCCCAGCTCGACGCAGGCTCAACGAAAAACTCATGCCGGATGATACCGTCGACCCGGTCGCCTGCAAATAGGATCTACTTCGGAGTCAAATCTCAGCGCCACCCGCCCATCGAAAACCGCGACGGACGGGTGCAGCCTCAAGTTAAGATAGCGCCGACAATAGGGGCCTAGGAAGGCGTGGGCCGGCCCCCTTTGAAAACCGCGGCGCAGCGGTTCGGGCCTGCGCAATTGCTAGATCACTCCCGCTCTAGCTATTGCTCGCTGAGCTCTGAGCTTTGCGTGAGCTTTGCTGCCAGATTGTTTCTCTTCTGCAGACAACCATCAATCGCTCATCTTCCGCGATCAGCTTTGGGCTTCGTCTTTCGCCGCTTTGGATCTCAAGCAGCCTTTGCATCAAATCGGCGTAGTCTTCCACAACTGCCTCCAAGATTGGCCACGGCTGGTTGGTTGGCAGACATAGTAAGCGGCATCCCAGGCGCAAAACTGGTCAAAATTGATCAGGTTCTGCGTTAAGACACCACCGATCCCGGCGGGAGCTTGAGCCTGTCGAAGGGACCTGTGCAACTCGCCTCCGGCTGCTCGACTGATGCCCCAACCCTGCGGATGAGCCAGTGATCGAGTCTTAGCGGCACCCACCCTTCGGCTGCGGCAGGGCAGGCTCCGCCGAAAACCGCGACGGGCGGGGCAGCCCAAGTTAACCTTAGTGCGGGCAATAGAATCGAGGGGTGGGCCAGCCCCACACGCCAAATGTCACGCGGAGTGGCGCTCTTTGAATTCCTGAATCTTGCCCTTTGCCTTGCCTTTCGCGTCATCGACGGACTGGCTGATCTTCTCACGGCTCCGGGCGGCCTTCTCGGAAGCGACTTTCTTGTGCGATTCATGGATCTGCTTCGCGGCGTCCTTCGCATCGCCCCAGGTTTCCTTCGCCGCGCCCTTAGCCTGATTGACCACTCCTTTGTTGGCCAGCTTTTCGCTGCCAACACGTTCTCCGACGCTCTGCTCCACTTTGCCCACTGCCTGAGCGATCTTGCCAGCCACCTGATCTTTGTTCATAAGTTCCTCCTCCATTTTGTATAGTTGCGGTATTTTCCGAATGCGGTTGAGGTCATCCCCCTGAATCCTACGCGTGTATCTCGCGTAAGCCATCGGGAGAGTAGTGTAGACAGCCTGAATTTGAACGGCAGCCTTGTCCCGTTGTTTGGAAAGACACGTTCCGGCACTACAAGCGAATCAGGCCCTCTTGCGAGTTTTCGCTGCCATCTGTCCCGCGGCGGGTGGCTTCTTGCGAACCACCGCGACGGTTTTTCTCTTTTTTCTTCTTCCTGGTTGCGGCTTTGACTGCAGGCAGCAATTCCAGTCTTGGGCTGTTTTGCCGTGCGATGGTGGCCATGCTGCAGCGGCTGGATGCGCGCAGCTTCTCTTCCGCAGCTGATTGTCTGTAGCTTTTTGGCCCTCTTCCTCAAGGTACTCCGGAATCGTCCTGGTTGTCATGGCTGCAGTGTGACAGAACTATCTCTCTCCAATCTGTCCAATTTTGGCCACTCCGTGACAATTCATGGGTATGAGGAAGCGGGCGGTCTTGGAGGTGGGTATTTCATGGGTTCCACGCGCGATCGAGTCGAAATTCGGTCGACTGCTTGCCGTGAACGAACTTCTCGTCAGCTTCGTTGGATTCAGGACTCGCCGGTTTGACACCCCCTCCGCGACGTTCCTATACTTCTCCACGCCACGAATGCACTATCCGAGGAGGACTTCTATGTCGAAACGTTCGCTGGTCGTTTTTCTGATTGCTGCCTTTGCAACTGTCGGTTTTGCGCAAGAACCTGGGAAACGTCATCAACCCAAACTCACTCCGCAGAACAGCGGCACTACACAGCTGCTGATTGCTGTCAGCCCGGTGGATTCCCGTGTGGTCTGGGCAGCTGGAACCGGCGGTACGTATGTGGTCACAACTGACGGCGGAGAGACCTGGAAGGCTGCTGTCGTCCCCGGAGCCGAAGCCCTGCAATTCCGTGATGTGAAGGGTGTAAGCGATAAGGTCGCTTATCTAATGTCGATTGGAAATGACACTACAGATTTCCGCGTCTACAAAACCGTCGACAGAGGCGCGACCTGGACCATCCAGTTCAAGAATGAGACTGTTAATGCATTCTATGATTGTTTCGCGTTCTGGACTCCGAAACGAGGCATTACACACAGCGATTCGGTGAACGGCGTATTTCCCGATATTCGCACAACCGACGGAATGACCTGGCAGTCCATCGCCGACAATATGCCGCCGGCGTTGCCGGGGGAAGCCTCGTTTGCGGCAAGTGGAACCTGCATCACAGCACAGGGAAAAAGCAATGCCTGGATTACTACAGGCGGCTCAACCACTGCAAGGATACTGGCTACCAGAGATGGAGGCGACACCTGGAATGCCTATGACACTCCGCTGGTGAGCTCGGCCAGCGCAGGCGGGATTTCCGTGGCCTTCCGTGATCCTTGGAATGGCATTGTAGGCGGCGGAGATTTGTCTACAAACATTTCCGCTGACGCGGCAACGTCGAACGATGGCGGGCAAACGTGGACTCTTACGAACAAGCCGCCCGTAGCCGGAGCTATTTTCTGCCTGGCCTATGCGCACGGCAATGGCGATGGTAAAGAAGCGGACCACGAACACGACCACACCGTTGTGGTCACGGCCGAGACGGAGCCGAACTTCGACACAGGATCAGCGGCTTGGACTCCCGATGAAGGACGCACTTGGTTCAAATTGCCCGACGTGAGCGGCTACTGGGCGGTGGCTTTTGCGAATCCGAAAGCGGGATGGTTCGTGGGCAATGGAGGCCAAATCCTGAAGATCAGCTTCTAACACAGTCTGGGGCGCTGGCCGAGCCTTTCCTGCTATCTCACCGGCGGGTGCCCGTCCTTACTCTCTGCGCTTTCTGCAGAGACAAGGCGGGCATTTTGATCCCGAGGCATCAACCGCGGCGACACCCGAAACATAGTGGGAACCCCAGCCTAGAAACCTCGAAACAGCAGCTCTTCCATCCGTCGCACCTGCCAAAGGGCGCGCTCCTCCCCATTCACTTTCAGCTTGCACTCGCCCTCGTCAGTGAAGGTCGCATTCACTTCAAACATGGGATCGCCTTTCTCATCCCGCACTAGAATCGCAGCAAGGCTGAATATCACCGACTTGTGCACATCCTTGGCTCCCAGAAGGGCGGTAAAGCCGCTGCCATTGCCGGCCAGCGAAAACTTATAAGGGGAGTTATCGGGGCGCAGGGCGTTGCGAGTCTTAAGGTCCTCCTCAACCTGTAATCTGAGTGCCTGGAATACCTTCGGCAGAGCGCATGAGGAACGCTCAGTGACCCAGTCGAACTTCGCCGTATCCTTCTCCAGTTCTTAGGTCACGCTTCCTCTACCGTTCGTGAGGTTGGACTCTGGATCGGCGTAGGTAGAACGTGGCTCCATTCAGCGAAACAGTAAAAATCTGAACTTCACTGCCTTATACCCTCCGCCGATCCTCTGACACTGTTCGTCTTCGATAGTCCAACCCGGATAGTCAAGTCCTCCGACCGGGCACGTTGTTTCACCTCTGAAATCTTACAGTTCTCAGATGAGTCCAGACTGGTCAAAACCGCACGGTATGAAAATAATTCAGAAACTTCCCACCTTTGTTCCAAATTGACCAGTAATGCCTCTGGACTGGTGACATCGTACGAGCATGTATAAGAACAGACCGAAGCCAGAAACCAAGCAAGCTACGTTCGCTCGAATCAAAAAGGAAATGGATGAGCCGCGCATGGCCGAATCCACGCGGGAACAGGACGGCGACCAGACGACGCGGCAGAAACTGGAAAAGCTGCCGCAATCACACAGCTAATTTAAGAAGCTTTCGCCAGGGAAAACACTGAGAAAACATTCAAGAGGGAAATGCGCAGCTCGCCTCCGGCTGCTCGACTGATGCACCCAACCCGCCGCAAACTTGTCAAGACCCTACTTCTTATCAGCTTTCGCTGCGGATCGCTCGTTCGAAACGCGATTCCCCAGCGACTTTTTCCGTACCGGGCTGAAATCCCGTTGAGGAACCTGCTGTTCTCTGCGGATGAACTAAATGATCGAGCTCAACGACACCCGCCCGGCCGAAGACCGCGATGGACGCGGCAGCCTCAAGTTAAAAGAGTGCTGGCAGGAGAAGGCCAAGCGGCCTTCTCCCGCATGGCCGCGCACTATTCGCCAGTTTGCGCTACAACTTCCTGGTGCAGATCGCGGGACAACTCCCGCTCCTCATTCTTTGGGTAAATGAACTCGTGTCCCACGGTCGCGCCTGGATAAAACCAGGTGAGTATTGCCGCCGGCTCACTATACGGTCGTTCCGCAAACGTGAGAGTCGTCTCGTCGCTTGGCCGTTGGCGATCGCTGGGGACAGTGTACAGTGTGGCATAAAGCACCGACCGGTCCGCGCTGAAGATCTGGACGATGTTACGGAAAGCGTTATCGTCGACCAAAACAAACCAATAAGTCCCCGCGGGCAGCGTGCGGCCCGGAATCTCTACCGATTCACCGAACCTTAGTTCCGTTTTCTGGTTCGACCCATCCGCGCGCATCATGGGAACGCTGATCGAGAATGCCATTATGAGAAACAACGCTATTGCAAAGAGTCTTCTCTGATGCATACTTCCTCCTGGTTTACCTCTACCCCATCCGGCTGAGAGTTTTTTGTGTCTTAAATTTTGGATGCCTTCGTCGCGGGCGAGGGGCGTAAAGAGTCAGTAAAGGAGTGTAAAAGCGAGCGTCGCGGGCTGCCCGCCCCTGCGTCTGTCACAGGATGTCATTCCGAATCGGGCTGAAAGCCCGGTGAGGAACCTGCTGTTCTCTGCGGTCGAACCGTGATGATCAAGCTCAGCGACACCCGCCCGCCGAGAACCGCGACGGACGGGGCCGCGCCGATTGCGTGATCATGATTACTGGCTTGCCGAGTGGGTGGGTTATTCCTAGCGCAGCGTGCCTCCAAGTTTCCCGTGCTCATGGCTTGAAATCGCGTGATCTGGGTAAACCTCTTGTAATCGCATGGTTCTAACAGTGCCCAGAAAATCATCAACCCGAAGTTCTTTTTCGATGATGTAGTCCGAGGCGAGAAAATTGTCGCTTACAAGGAGCACGGCGGCGACAGCGTCTTTCATTGCTTTTTTTATCTGAGGTTCCCATTCGCCCGCCTTGATATCGCGGTCAGACCAGAACCGAATGCCTTCCGACCGACTCTGCGGCTTTAAGATGGTCTCAAATTGCTTGCGCCACTTCTCGTCGGCATGGCTGGAGCTCACAAAAATCATAAGAGTTCAAACTCACGGCCAGTGTATAACGAACAGTCCGACCCTCCCATGGGATTCCTGTCGCACTACACTAATCTCAAATGTTCTCCATTACAGCGAGGGACCGCGTATTCATCCTGACCGGAGCGGGCGTAAGTGCCGAAAGCGGCATCCCAACTTTCCGTGACGTAGGTGGACTTTGGCGGAACTACCGGATCGAGGAGGTCGCCTCGCCCGAAGCTTGGCACCGCGATCCCCGGCTGGTGTGGGAGTTTTATTCCATGCGTCGGCGCGTGGCTTCGGAAGCCAAACCGAATCCGGCACACCTCGCCCTCGCGGAACTTGAAAAGACAATGCAAGAACGCCTTTTCGTCTGCACCCAGAACGTGGACAGCCTTCACGAGCAGGCGGGGTCGAGAAATGTCGTCCACATGCACGGGGAACTTTTCAAGAGCCGTTGCGACACTTGCAGCCGCATTCCATTTGATGACTCGAACCCCTACGAACTGCCGACCGAACTCCCCCGCTGCGAATGTGGCGGCAGGATTCGCCCGCACATCTGCTGGTTCGGCGAGGTGCCGTTCGAGTTGGATCGAATTTACGAAGCACTGGACGCCTGCACTGTTTTCATAGCCGTGGGAACCTCAGGCGTCGTGGAGCCCGCCGCCAGCTTCGTCGCTCAAGCCAGTGGTTGTGCGCGGACAATCTACGTCGGACCAGAGATTCCTGCCAACGCATCCTCGTTTACGGAATGTCATTTGGGCAAAGCGGGGGAGGTATTGCCTGACCTGCTCCGAGGATGGTAGAGGCTATTGCGGCTTCCCGTATTCCGCTTTGGCTTCTTTAAGGATGGGGATGTCGGGGTCGGCGTCTTTCCAGAGGCTGAAGAAATCTTTGTACGCAGCGAGCACCCGGACGCGGGCGGCATCGGCATCCGCACCTTGCAAAGTTCTCGACTGCAAAGCATTGGCACGAGCCAGCCCAGATGCGCCAAGGCTCCCGTCCAGCAGTTCCAGACGATGCCGCTGTGGTCGATGATCTTCTGAAATTCGACGGCCGCAGCCGTGCCCTGTCCGGCTGCCAAGCACGCCTCCCCGCGTATATACGTGGGATAGAGGCAGGAAATATTGGCGACGAGCGCAATTTGCCCCAACTCAATGTCTGAAGCAGCTTGCAAGACGGTCAGGGCGGAAGCCGGGTTCCTTTTGTCAAGCGCCAATTGTGCCTGAATCGCAGGCAGCCCAAGCGACTGCATCTGGGTGTCCAACGGAAAGCGTTTCCCTAAGTCTTGTGCTAGGACTCGGCCCGTGCCGTATCGCCCGCCAAAGCTTCGACCTCGACGCCCTGACTCGCGGAAACAAACTTCAAAGCCTCTGTCGCTGACTGTCTGGCTTCTGTAGTATTGCCGTAAACCGCTTGTTCGAGAGCAGCAATCGCCTGCCATATCACCCCACTTTCCTTGCTGTCTGCCCGGGTGGCGGACTCCACAGCCCGCTTGGTCAGTTCCCCTGCCTTACCCAGATGACCGCCATACGCCTCGGTGTCGGATGCGAGCGCCAGGCCAATGTTCTCTTCGGGCTTGCCCGCATACCACTGTTGCTGTTCCGCCATCGCCGCAGCGTCCGCCCCGAGAAAGGCAAGAGCGTAGAGAGCATTGCGGAATACGAGATTATCCACTTTTCGCGACTGCCCCTCGCGGATGATCTCCCGCGTTTCGTCGAAACGCTGCAAGGCAAGGGCGAGGTTGGCAAGACTGCTGTAATCACCCAATTGATCCGGTGCAAGGCGCAAGGCTTGCCGAGTCATCTCAGCGGCTTTCTCATACTGACCCTGTTCGGAGTACGCGACGCCCAAATTGCCCCACGCTCGCGGTTCCCGTGGGTAGCTCTCAATCTCCTGAAGCCCGACAACTTCCGTGGTGTCTGACGAGCGCCGTCAATCCGGTGGAAACAGTTCGTCCAACAAGTGGATAAGCGACTGCACGTATGCCTCGGAGCCATGCTCCTGCACAAAGTGTCGTTCCGCAGGGCGAATGGGATTTGTGTCCACGTGCGCTTCGAGTCGGCCCGTACTGTGTTGCTGCGCGTTTGGCTCTCCCACGCGCTTCTTGACCTCCTCGGACAGCAAGACACCCCTTTGTATCCGGTCGCGTGCGCTACGCAGATTTTGGAACCGATCAAGGTCGTAAATGACTCGGATCGCCTCAATGGCTCGGCAGCCATCAGCGACTCTCTCATCGGTTCCAACCGCGTAGATGTTCGGGATCATCCAGATCGTCTGGTAACCACGAGCCCACAGATGTTGGGCGACCGTGCGCTCTGCATCCCGCATGTTATGAATCTCGGCGACGGTCACGAAAGTCTCCTCCGGCGCTCCCACCTCTCGGACGTATTGGTTCCACACATCGACAATGCGCTGCTCAGGGATGCGTTTCGCAGGATCCCGAACGGATTGGAATTCGGCTTTGGCAACTCGTTGACGGATACTGCCGCTGGCCCAAGCTGGAGGTAGTTCTTTTGCGAAGAGACCCGCGATTTCAGACACGAGGGTACGGGCGTCGGCTTCCGAGCTAATTCGCCCGGCAAAATCATTGATGCGAATAGCAGCTTGCTTGTGTCGTTCGTACTCGTCGTGAGCTTGCTGCTTCATCGTCGCCTGCGGCTCAGTGGAACGGCTGTCCTGCTGGGGAGCCCCGATGATCAACGCGAAGACTAATCCGAGAATCATGGAGGATACTCGCAGCCGCGGCCTTACTGAGCAGGGTTTTGGCGAAGGAGCGCCTTGATCTTATTCTCGAAGGCGTCTTTGTCCACCATGCCTGCGTGCGACTCGGCAATCTTCCCGTCGCGGTCAATGAGCAGAGTCATAGGGAGAGAAGGGAGTCCGCCGTATCGGATGGTTAGGTCTTGGTTGGCAATCACGACTGGATAATTCAGCTTGTGCTCTTCGAGAAATGGCTTCACCGATTTCCAGCCGTCGTCATCCATGGAAACGCCAATCGCCGCCAGTCCCTCGTTCCGGTACTTGTTTTGGAACTCCACGTACCAAGGAATCTCAACTTTGCAGCCGCCGCACCAAGTAGCCCAGAAGTCGAGCAGAACGACCTTGCCTTTGTATGCGGTTAATTTGATAGGCACGCCAGCGGAGTCGTTAAGAGTGAAGTCAGGAGCGGGTTGTCCGACTTGAGGAGCAGGTTGCGCAGGTTGAGGAGCGGTTTGCGTGGCAAGGAGCGGGCACATTGCAATCAAGGCGACGGCGCGAAGTAACATCGGAGTGACCTCCTAAACGAGACAAACCGTCAGTTCGGCACATAGTACATCGGAATTGCTTTGTCGCGCAAAAACGGCATCGACCTGCACCCAATCCAGGGCTTCCCAGAGGGAAAAACCACAAACCGCAGAGCAAGCCGCCACATCGACCAGCATGGAAGCTGGCGAGGTGGTTGATTCGAGTGCTTACGGGATAGCACCGCATCACCCGCGCACCTCAACGACCCTTTTTAACGTGGTTCGAGTATAAACCGGGCTCAATCGCTCGTTTGATCAGGTCCTTGAGAAAACTGTCCGTCGGGCATTGGAAAGCGCCGCCGAATCCGCAGGGCATCCCACTCGGCTCGGGCTCCGGAAGCTGAACCGGGCCGACGGCGCCCACGGCGCCCTGTCCGGCTTTACACCCCTCCCGCCGCATGATAACCTCATTACTGTCACCAAGATAAATCAGAACAGGAGTGCACCAGGTTAGTGTTAGCCAGAGAGCAAAAGAAATCCGTCATTGACCAGTATCAAACGCACGCGACTGACACGGGGAGTCCCGAGGTTCAGATCGCCATCATCAGTGAACGCATTGGCCAGTTGACGGACCACTTCAAGACGCACCAGAAGGACCACGGCTCGCGCCGCGGACTGCTCATGCTAGTCAGTAAACGGCGTCGTTTACT
This sequence comes from uncultured Acidobacteriaceae bacterium, assembly GCA_963714225.1. GTDB lineage: Bacteria > Acidobacteriota > Terriglobia > Terriglobales > Acidobacteriaceae > Sulfotelmatobacter. The sequence goes on from CAVQNY010000050.1 coordinate 137,223, forward strand.
GGACTACCTAAAAAGATACGATTCTGAGCGCTATAAGACAGTCATTGGGAAACTGGGCATCCGCAAGTAACCCCGGGAAAATCTGGATGGCCCATCCTATCGAGGTTTTTGCGATAGCCTGGGAGGCGATGAAGCGTCCATCTAGGGGTCTTCTGAAGAAGACAGTTCCCACAAACGTATCTGAGAAAGCCGCCTTCCTCTCGAAGCCGGTCGAGCATTGAGCTAATTCACACCGTGCGTATTCTCGAAGACGTATTCCGACCGTATCTCGGAACCCACCTCTCATGGCGGCCACGATCCATGGCTGAACGCGTTTTTCCATACTCCCAACCCGCGGAAATTAAAGATCGGCGGAAGAGCGCGGTTGCCCTCCTGATCACACAAGAAGGATGAAACATGAAACCAGAAGTTAGCAGCGTCACAGTTGCACTCGCCGGCGGCAAACAACTCTCATTCGAAACCGGAAAATTAGCCAAGCAGGCCCACGGCGCGGCCGTTGTCCGCCTGGGCGATAACGTCGTGCTCGCCACAGCCGTGGCCAACGCCGACGCGCGCGAGGGCATTGATTTTTTTCCCCTCACCGTCGATTACCGCGAATACACCTACGCCGGTGGACGCTTTCCCGGCGGCTTCATCAAGCGCGAAGGCCGCATGAGCGAGCGCGAAGTGCTCACCAGCCGCCAGATCGACCGCCCCATCCGGCCCATGTTCGCCGACGGATTCCGGTGCGAGACCCAGGTCATCGCCTTCGTGCTCTCCGCCGACACCGATAACGATCCCGACGTGCTCGGCATCAACGGCGCGTCCGCCGCTCTCACACTCTCCGACATTCCATTCCTAGGCCCAATCGGAGCAGTCCGCGTCGGCCAGATCGACGGAAAGTTCATCATCAATCCCACCTACGACGAGATGCGCGAGAGCCTGCTGAACATCATGGTGGTAGGCACCGCCGACGGCATAGTGATGATCGAGTCCGGCGCAAAAGAAGTAAGCGAAGAAGTGGTCGTAGACGCGATTGAATTCGGCCACACCGAGATCAAAAAGATCTGCGCCGCCATCAACGACTTGCAATCAAGGGCCGGCAAGAAAAAGCGCGAAGTAACGCCCCCAGAGTTCGACCAAGCCTACTACGATGCGCTGAAGAAGAAAGTAGGCGCGGATTTATCAGACCGCCTCGATACCAAGAAACATCCCAAAGCCGAAAGCTACACGCTAGTCAAAGACCTTAAGAAGCAATTGCAAGCTGAAATTCCCGAAGACGATGAAGAAGCCCAAGCCAAGCTCAAACAGTATTTTGAGATCCTCCGCGAGCGCATCTTCCGCGAAGAAGTGTTAGAGAAGAAGCGCCGTCCCGATGCCCGCGCCTTCGACGAAGTCCGCGAAATCTGGATCGAAGCCGGCATCCTGCCCCGCACCCACGGCAGCGCCATCTTCACCCGTGGCGAAACCCAGGCATTAGTAACAACCACGCTCGGCACCAGCGACGACATGCAGCGCCTCGAAGGCTTCGAAGGCGAAGCCAAGAAAAGATTCATCTTACATTACAATTTCCCGCCATTCTCGGTGGGAGAGGTTGCGTTTTTGCGGGGGGCGGGACGACGCGAGATTGGGCACGGGGCGCTGGCAGAGCGCGCGATCTCGGGAGTACTGCCTTCGGAAGAGACGTGGCCTTACGCGATGCGCGTGGTCTCTGACATTCTGGAGTCGAATGGGTCGTCGTCGATGGCTACGGTTTGCGGGGCTTCGCTTTCGCTGATGGATGCGGGAGTTCCGCTGAAGGCTACGGTGGCCGGCGTCGCGATGGGATTGGTGAAGGAAGGCGAGCAGTATGCCATTCTCACCGACATTGCGGGCGCGGAAGATCACTATGGCGACATGGACTTTAAAGTCGCCGGCACTAAAGATGGCATCACTGCACTGCAGATGGATATAAAAGTCGCTGGCATTACTTCGCAGATCATGCGAGAGGCCCTGGCGCAGGCTAAGCGCGGGCGGTTGCATATCTTGGGCAAGATGGACGAGGTTATCGCAGCCGCGCGCGAGAAGATTTCCGACTTCGCTCCGCGGTTCTATACGGTGCAGATCCCGGTCGACAAGATTCGAGATCTGATTGGGCCCGGCGGCAAGATGATTCGCAGCATCGTGGAACAAACCGGGGTCAAGATCGACGTGGAGGATTCCGGGTTGGTGAAGGTTGCATCGAGCGATCAAGCGTCGGCAGCGAAAGCGCTGCAAATCATTGGCGATCTGACGGCGACTGCCGAAGTTGGAAAGACTTATCTGGGGAAGGTTACGCGGCTGGCGGATTTCGGCGCGTTCGTCGAGATTATTCCCGGGACCGATGGGTTGCTGCACATCAGCGAAGTGGCGGAGCATCGCATTGGCGACATCCGCGACGAGTTGAAGGAAGGCGACCAAGTGCTGGTCAAGGTGCTGGCGGTTGAAGGCAACCGCATCCGGTTGTCGCGCAAGGCGATTTTGAAGGAACAGCGCGCGAAGATGGGTGGTGGAAGCGGTGAAATAGCCGGGGGCAGCGGAGGAGATGTGTCCGCGGCTCCAGAAGGCGAAAGAGCGCCAGCCGGAGCGCTTGTCATTGAAGGCGGCGGCGATTTCCCGGACGAAGCCGAAGGCGAACCGAACTTTAACCGCGACGGCGTAGCGCATGTTGGGGGCGGCGACCGGCCGCACGGCGGAGATCGCGGAGGGCGCGGCGGTCGTCCCGGCGGCGGTCGTGATCGTGGTCGCGGCGGTCGCGGTGGAAGGCCCGGTGGCGGTGGGCGGGATCGTGGGCGCGGTGGGCCTGGCGGGGGAAGACACTAAGCTGTCGCCGCGCGGATTTACGCGGATGTTCGGCACTAAGAAGAGGGCCACGACGAAAGTTGTGGCCTTTAGTGGAAAGCGGTTTTCCCTCAGCGGCCGAAGCCGGAACCAGTTGCGACGCTTTGCGGCACGGCTTAAGCCGTGCCTTTCCCGGTTGGAATCAGAATCAACGACAGAGTCAAAATCAAAATCAAAATCAAAATCAAAACCAAAGTCAAAGGCGACGGACCGTCCCACAGGTCAAAGTCCCCGTCCCCGGCTTCGCTCGGTCGGGGCAGGCTCTCACCGGGCTTGGTGCTCGGTTCGGAAGGGCATCCCTTAGAAGGCGGCTTCCCTCAGCGGCCTTAAGCCGGAACCGTTTTGGCGACGCTTTTCGGCATGGCTGACTGGAAAACTTATGGATCGACGCAACTTTCTTAAAAGAACAGGTACTTTGATCGCGACTGCGACTCTTGTTCCCTCCGCGTTTGCGCGGGAACAGGGCACCGCCGAAGGCCGCCTGGTTCTCCCCATGAATCGGAACTGGCTTTACAGCCGCAAGGTGGTGGAGGGTGCGCACCTTAAAGACTTCGACGATTCCGGCTATGAAAGGGTGGTCGTTCCCCACACCAATGTTCGTTTGCCGTGGCACAGTTTTGACGAGAAGACGTATGAGTTCGTTTCCAGTTATCGGCGTCATTTCAAGGTCCCTCCGGAAGCGCGCGGGCGGCACGTATTTGTCGACTTCGAAGGCGTGATGACGGCATCCACCGTGTGGATGAACGGCACGCGGATCGGAGAATACAAGGGCGGATACACACCGTTTAGTTTCGATCTCACTCCTCATCTTGATGTTGACGGCGAAAATGTTCTGGCCGTGGATGTGGATTCCAGCGAGCGGGCGGACATTCCTCCCTTCGGCTACGAGATTGATTATTTGACTTTCGGAGGCATTTATCGCGAGGTCTCCTTGCGCATGGTACCAGGGGCATTTCTCGAGAACGTATTCGCCAAGGCGAAAGACGTACTGAGTGAGCATCGCAGCCTGGAGGTTGACTGTCACATCCAGTACCTTGAGGCGTCGCCGGAACCCTTGCGATTGGAGGTTGCGCTCCGCAATGGCGATGGGGTGGTGGAGAAAGGTTCACAAAATGTTCCTGCCTCTGCCGCGACCAGCGAAGCGGTCGTGCACACCGTTCACCTCGCCCACCTGAGTTCCGTCAAATTATGGGATCTCGCACGTCCGAATCTGTATACGGTTGAGGTTGCGCTGTGGCGCGGAAACCGCCAGGTCGATAGCGTGTCGCGCGTCATCGGTTTTCGTGACGCTCAATTCACCGACCACGGATTTGAGCTTAACGGCAAGGTGATCAAGCTGCGCGGACTGGATCGGCACCAGACGTTTCCCTACGTGGGGCAGGCTATGCCCGGCCGGGTGCAGCGGCGCGACGCGCAGATACTGCGCCACCAACTCAAGTGCAATATTGTCAGAACGTCGCACTATCCGCAGTCGCGGCACTTTCTGGATGCCTGCGATGAAATTGGCCTGTTGGTGCTCGAGGAAATTCCGGGTTGGCAGCACATCGGTGACGAAGCCTGGCAGCGGATTTCTGTGGACAACGTGGGCCGCATGATCCGGCGCGACTGGAATCACCCCTCGATCATTCTTTGGGGAGTGCGGATCAACGAGTCCAGGGACAATCATGACTTCTATACGCGTACCAATGCGTTGGCCCACAAGTTGGATCCGACGCGCCAGACGGGAGGCATACGGTACTTCCAGGAGTCGGAGTTTCTCGAAGATGTGTTCACCATGAACGATTTCGGCTTCCCGCTGAAGCCGCCGAATCATCCGCGATACTTGAATACGGAGTTCGTCGGTCACACCTATCCCACCAAGACCATCGACCAGGTGGAACGCCTCACCGAGCATGCGCTGCGTCACGCCCGTATCCACGACCAGTTGGCGTCTAATCCGCAATATGCCGGAGGCATCGGGTGGTGTGCTTTTGACTACAACACGCACGGCGACTTCGGATCCGGAGATCGTATTTGCTATCACGGTGTAACCGATATCTTCCGCGAACCCAAACCCGCCGCCGGCTTTTACAAGTCGCAGTGCGACCCTGCCGAAGAGATCGTGCTCGAACCCGCGTTCCATTGGGCCAGCGGCGACGCTTCCGTAGGATTCTCGAAAGCGGTGATCTGTTCCAACTGTGACCACCTTAAGCTCTACATTGCCGGTGAACTGGTTGCGGAAGCCGATCCCGATCGCAAACAGTTCGCAAACCTTCTCTATGCGCCGTTCGTCGTTGAGTTGAAAGAGCTGTTTCACCAGTGGGGTGATCTGCGACTGGAGGGCTACATTCAAGGGCAGCTGGCGATCACGAAGCATTACTCCGGGAGAGGCGTCGATATGAAGTTTACCCTCCTGCCCGACGACAGCACACTGATCGCGGATGGAGCGGACACGACTCGGGTGGTACTGCGCGTGACCGATGAATTCGGCGCGATCCGGCCCTTCGCCAATGATGCGATCACATTCGACTTGCAGGGTCCGGCGGAAATGATCGGGGACAATCCGTTCGCGCTGGTTGGCGGTACAGGGGCGATTTGGATTCGGGCGAAGGAAGAGCCGGGAGCGGTACGGCTGGTAGCGATTCATCCGCAGTTGGGGAAGCAGCAAATTGAAATGGCGATTACGGCGGTTGATCGGGAGATTGCCTAGACGGGCGTCGTTCTAACGGAGGCTCGGGCTGGGGCGGCTCCGAGGCGACGAGGGCGCGCATTGCTCCCGTGGATACGCCTCCATCTACCAACAAGATCTGCCCCGTTACATACCGGCTCGACTCTGCGGCGAGGAAAACGACGGGTGCATCCAGATCTTCAGGCTGGCCAGGGCGTTTGAAGCGGAATACGGTCGCAGAGGTATTCAACCCATAGGCCTCTCCCTGGCGGGCAATGGGGCGCTGATCCTGGGGGCGGGGATTCACCAGCTGGTGACCCCCTGCTGCATCCTGGGGTGGTCCTGTTCCACTTGCACGCCAATGTGTGGTGGGGGCGGTGTTGCTGGTGATCGGGCTTATGTATTGTTGGCAATTCGCGCCGGGAAAATAGGCCTAGCTTTTCTTGGTATTCCGCAGCGGGAGCTTTATGGCCGAGAAAAAGAAGATGACGATGGGCGGACCAGGACTTCTTTACCGATCATCTGGCCAAGAGTGGGCGGGAAGAGATGCTGCGCGTGTTGCAGGCGGCGGGCATGGAGGTGGTGGCTCTCACTGCGCAAGAGAGTAAGTACGGAGCGGTGGAGACGCGGGAAGAATCCCGGCGATGGGCCGAACTGTATGAGGCCCAAGAAAAACAAGAAAGGCAAGAAAGCGATCCAGAACACTCAGGCTTCACCGCAACCCCCAGAGGAAACGGATGTGTAAAATCTGGCAACGTGCCCTATCATGAGTAAGACAGCCGCGTGCGGGCGTGGCGGAATGGCATACGCAGCGGACTTAAGGAAAACTTGAGTGCTCGCCGGGAAACCGGCGATGCAGAACTGCTCAAATTCGGGGAAACCTCAAATGGCAATCCCGAGCCAAGCCCGGAGAGACACCAACCGGGAAGGTGTAGAGACTAGACGGGCAGCACCTAAGCTTCGGACTTTTCCGGGGGAGGGTGAAGGGATAGTCCAGACCGCAAACCTGACGTGAGCCCTCCAAGGCGCCACGTCCGGGCGGCGAAAGCCGTAGACGGTATGAAAATCCGCAGGGCTTAAACGGCCCATGAGGGTTCAAGTCCCTCCGCCCGCACCACGTCTTGCTGGGCAATCAGCTCACCGGCACTCGCCTGCGCGCAAACTCGTCTCATTCTCCGTAGGCCAAACCGCACGCGAGAACTAGCTTAGGCTAGGCTTTCCAAGCACGCCCTACAACCTCTCGACTGCTTTCAGCGGTTTTCGACTCGTGGAGTTGCTCATCAGGACCGATAGACATCATGCAGCGGGCGCGTTCAGCCAGGCGTCCAGTGTCAACCTAGCGCGAAGCACAAAATCGTAGAAACCTACTAGTTGATTCACGGCGGTTGGAATACCCATGGTGAGCAAACAGTCCACATCACCCGCTGAGGCTGGGTGAGATCGCTAAGCGTGGAGCTGCCTTCTACGCAGACCACCCTCAGCGGAATCGGTTCGACCGAGTGTGGTTCTACGACTCCTTGGATTCGAGGGATGACGTGAACGCACTCTTTAGTATGCCCGCTGGCGCCGGGCGTGTGCGTGGGTTGGCTCAACTTTAGCAGGTCGTTCCATACAAGATCCTGGCCTTCATGTACATCGGCATCGGGAAGAGGGACGATGCGATGGCAACTTGGAAGAAATTGCGAGAGTTCTTCCCTCGGGTTACCTGAAAAAACCTTTCCTGAGATAACTGCCCTTGAGTTCCCCAACGGCCCCACCGTTGAAAGGCGAGATTGCCCCCCACTATAGACAAGCAACTGATTCAGAATCAGTGGTCCGATCGGGAAACGCGCCATGGCCGAAGTCCCATTCCGATTTTGCCCCAAATCCGAGGCTGGGCTGGCACATCCCAATCCGCGCCTTCTAAGCTTCTTCATCCGGTGGTCCTGCCACGCCTGCCAGATCCTGCGGCTTGATCTTCTCGAAATTGAATTTTGCCGCGCGCTCGCGCCTCGTCTTAAATACCTCTTTAAGTGGAGGCGGTTCGCCCTTAACCCAACCCGGCGGGTTGATGTGCGCTACCACGAACGAGCGCAGGTACGGGCTGACGAGACCACGTTCCTTCAGCTTCTTTACCGCTGCCGCGACTCTCTCCTCGAGGTCGATCACCATCGTGGACCGTTTCTCGTGATCCTTGACAGCGTTACGGAGTGGTTCATCGGTAAAGGTCTCGAGTCGCCGGAGAATAGCATGGTAGGGCTCGCCCGTTCGCGCCATCGCGTTGGAGGCCTCGTAACTGGGCGCCAGGAATCGTGAAGATCCCCGTCAGAATGCAAATCGAACGGACTTTCTTAAGTCTTCAACCGAGGAAAGGCTGTAATGCGCAGCTTCGCCGCGGCATACGGGATCAACGCGATCGTCTCTTCGGGTTGGTCGCTGGTCACGGGGCTTTGTGGGACGGGACCGGAAACTCCGTCTTCAGCCTGCCACGCCGATAGCTGACGAGCCTTCACGTGGAGTCTCACAGGCGCACCTTTCGCGCTGAAGGGTCGATCGCTGACCTCAGAGTCCGTCGCAGTGACGTCGTGTGATGTGGTGACAGGATTAACCGCCAGAGCATAGTTCCACTGCGTCGTGGGATACACCTGCCAGTCAGCGGTCATCCCGCGATCCCTGAGCTTCAACCAGTCTTCGCCGATTCCAAGGGAGAACACCAACGCCCCGCGCTCCACGGCAACGGAATCGTGAAACCACTGTGACACCCGCGGTTCAAGCGGGAACTCGATATCGACGCGATCCCCTGGCTTCCACGTTCTCTCGATGCGCGCGAAGCTGCCTGGCGAAGGCACGGGCTGTACCTCGCCGTTGACCTTGATACTCGTCCCCGCTGCCCACGCCGGGATTCGCAGCAGCAGCGGAAACGCCAGAAGCGACGCTGGATTGACGTGTAAGCGGACCGTGCCGCGGAAAGGATAATCGGTTTCTTCCACTACCTGCAGAGCAGTATCGCGAACGGTCGTACTCACCTCGCAGGGCGCGTACGCCGCCGCCACTACACCATCATCCTGCGACAGCATGAACAGGCTCGCTGCAAACTTCGGCCATCCCTGGTGGAAGTTCGCCGTACAGCAGCCAAAGTTCGGCTCCAGTCCAAACAGGTTCGACTCCGGACCGTTGGTTGTCCACGGCTCCCGGTGCAAGCTGCACTCCACCTGGTTCGGCTCCTGATCGTACTGGTGAGCCCACATATCGTCCGTCAATGTTCCAGGCAGCGCATTGAACGCAAGCCGCTCCAACCGGTCCCCGAGCGCCGAGTCGCCAACAATCGCCAGCGACTGCTCCAACGAGAACATGTACTCCACCACCGTGCATAGCTCTGAACCCTGCGACGGGTTCGGCCCGGCGAGATGTTCGTCGCATGAAAACATTCCGTTTGGCAGCCCGTGGTATTTGTCGAGCTCCGCGACCATCCGCATCACGGCCCTCCGGTCGGCCTCCGAGCCGGAAGCCAGGGACCACACAGGTCCGGTCTTGATGGCCTGCCCGTTGTTTACGCCGTGCGTGGCCAGCGCGAGATCCTTGAGCCCACCGCCCTCCGACAGCTTAATTCGCTCCGCCGTTACGCGTTCTTTGTAGGGAAAGTCTGCATACTCCGCAACCCAGTCATACCCCTGGGCATGCAGCAACTGCATGAGATCCAGCAGTTTCGCATTGCCGGTGCGGTTGTAGAGCCAGATGACGCTCAACGCTTCGTCCTGCCAACGGAACTTTCCCCAGTCGCGCAGTCCCCGCTTGGGCATTTCTGCGAGTTGATATTCAAAATAGCGCTGCATCGCTGGAATCACGCGCGGATTGCCTGTCGCCTCGTGATACTGCGTCAGTACTTTGAGCATCACAATGCGCGGCCACCAGTCGTCGTTTGAGCGCGGTCCGAACATACCGTTAGCGGACTGATTGTTCAGCGTCCAATCGATATACTTCTGCGCCTTGGCCTTCAGCCGCGCGTCGTCGAGAAGGTACGCGAGCGGCACCAGCCCGTCGAGAAAGTAAGGACCACGCTCCCAAGACTCGCCCGTGCCGCCCAGCCATCCGCTGTTCGGACCAACATCCGCCCAGGTTTCATCCAGATGCCCTCCGAGGCCATCCGCCTGAATCTTCAGTTGCGCTAGCAACCAGCCAGCCGGCCGAACTGCACCGAGTGGCAGAGGGTAAAACGCGCTCCGCGCTAGGGGTGTGCGATTCTTAGTCGCAGCTTGGCGGAAGGGCTCCGACGGTGCCGTAACGGCGCCCGCTACCGCGGAGAGAACACCGGCGGGCGCAGATGACGCCAGGCCGGCGAAGCTGACTTGCTTGAGAAATCGCCGCCGGCTCAAACGGGTTCGAAGGCGAGAAGACAGATAGCAACCCCGGTAGAAAGACTCACGGCATTGTAAACCGAAGGTCGAAAACGGCGCACGGTTCGAACCGTCGCGCTTGGTTGCCGGAGGATAAGCCTTGCATTATAAACGCGTGGTCTTCGAATGGCTTCATTCACGGTCTTGCACCTTGAACATGGGTGGCAACACGTTGGTGACGGTGCCCTTTCCACAGATCAGGATGAAAACGCGTACAATTACAGCGCTCGCGGCCAAAGAAGAAGAAAAAAACCTTGGCCAAAGTCGATAGCACTCGAGCTATAGCCATGAACATGAACAAGAGAACCTTTATCAGGCGCTTCGCTGCATTGATTGCAAGCCCTGTTATCTCGCCTCTGTTGGCCTGGGCATCCAACAAGAAATTGCACAATTGGGCGGGCAATCTCGAATACGGTACTGACCGCTTGTATTTCGCCGACACTGTTGAGCAGGTGCGGAGTTATGTTAGGAAGGAAAGCAAACTAAAAGTACTGGGCACACGCCACTGCTTCAACAATATAGCTGATAGCACGCACAACTTCCTGTCCTTGAAGTCGATGGACGAGGTGGCGGCGCTGGATTCGGACGCGCACACCGTAACCGTCAATGCAGGCATCACGTATGGGCAACTCTCCCCGTATCTTGATGGCAAGGGCTTTGCGTTGCACAACCTGGCCTCGTTGCCCCATATCTCGGTAGCGGGGGCGTGCAGTACCGCGACCCATGGTTCGGGCGAAAAGAATGGCAATCTCGCGACGGCGGTCTCGGCCCTTGAAATCGTCACGGCGGATGGCGAGGTGGTTAAGCTGTCCCGTCAGCAAGACGGAGAAACGTTTCGGGGAGCCGTGGTTGGGCTTGGTGCGCTTGGCGTGATCACAAAGGTCACACTCGATATTCAGCCAACCTTCATGATGCGGCAGTACGTGTATGAAAAGCTGCCGCTCTCGGCGGTGAAAGATCACTTTGACGCGATCGAATCGACTGCCTACAGCGTGAGCTTGTTTACCGACTGGCAAAAGCAGCGTATTAGCGAGGTTTGGATCAAGAGCCGCGAGGAAAAAGGGCAAGCATTTGACGCCACCCCGGAATTCTTCGGAGCGAAACGAGCCACCAGGAACCTGCACCCCATTGCGGAACTGTCCGCCGAAAACTGCACGGAGCAGATGGGTTTGCTCGGCCCCTGGTACGAACGATTGCCGCACTTTCGCATGGGATTCACGCCGAGCGCCGGCAAGGAGCTGCAATCGGAGTACTTCGTGCCCCGCCAGCATGCGGTCGAAGCAATTCTGGCGATGGAACGATTGCGCGATCAGGTCAGTCCGCATTTATTGATTTCGGAAATTCGCGCAATCGCGGCCGACCACTTATGGATGAGTCCATGTTACGAACAGCCCTGTGTAACCGTTCACTTTACCTGGAAGCCGGACTGGCCTGCTGTCAGCAAGCTGTTGCCCGTGATCGAAAAAGAATTAGCTCCATTCAACGCCCGCCCGCACTGGGGAAAACTGTTCACAACAACGCCGGCGGAGCTGGAATCTATTTATAAGAAGTTGCGCGACTTTATTCAATTGAGCGAGAAGTACGACCCACGGGGAAAATTCCGGAATCAATTTCTGAACACGAACATCTTCAGCAGCTAGTGCTGGTTTGTTTCGCGTTCAACCAGAAACCATTCGGAAGTTTTGAACAATCTGAATCCGCAGGCGCATTGCTACAGGCGAAGAACGTAAGCGAAACAATGAATCGGCGTAAGTTTTTGACGCAAGCGGCAGGTACGGTCGGGGCTGCGATCGCTCAGTCTGGTTTCGCTCATGCGTTCGAAGCTGTGTCGAGTGGACCAGAGGTGCGTGTCACACTCGATCTGGCACAGACTCATGCGGTTATCCCACCCGACTTCATGGGTCTCGGCTATGAGATTTCTTCGGTAGCGCGTCCAGGTCTGCTCAGCGCTCAAAATGCCGTTTACGTCCAACTCGTCCAAACGTTGGGAAAGCACGGTGTTATCCGGGTCGGCGGAAATACCGCGGATTATGCTTCCTATTCCAAAACGGGGCAGCCGCTCTCTTCACCTGAGGGAAAAGCAGGCTCGGTCGTCAATGACTCGGTACTGCGCCATCTTGGTAGTTTTCTCAATGCAACCGGATGGAAACTTATCTGGGGTCTGAACCTCGGCAACGGCACTCAGGAAAACGCGATTCAGGAATCGAAGGCCGTTACCGCTGAGGCGAAAGGGAATCTGCTTGGGTTTGAAATCGGCAATGAGCCTGACCTGTTTGGGCGCCATGAAGGTCATCGCCATGCGGGCTACGACTATGATGCTTACCTTGGCGAATATCGCACGTATCGAGACGCGCTGCGGAAGGCCATCCCCGGCATCGCCTTCGCTGGGCCTGACGCGGCGGTCGTGACCGACTGGGTCACTAGATTTGCCGTGGACGAAGGTAGGGATATCAAGCTCTTGACGCACCACTACTATCGCGAGGGCGAGAATCCGACCAGCACCATCGACAAACTTCTTCATCCGGATCCAAAGCTTGCTCCGATTCTTGCAAAACTCAGGGCCGCGTCGGAATCCTCCGGCGTTCCTTACCGCATCTGTGAAACAAACTCGTTCTCCGGTGGCGGCAGACCTGGAGTAAGCGACACGCTAGCCGCCGCTCTCTGGGTGCTTGACTTCATGCTTACCGTCGCTTCCGCGGGTTGCGGCGGCGTGAACATGGAGACCGGGGTCAACCAGCGCGGCTTTATCAGCTCATACTCGCCGATCGGCGACGATGAGCAAGGACATTACTGGGCAGCTCCTGAGTACTACGGCATGCTCGCGTTCGCACAATCCGGCGGCCACGTGATCGGGTGCGCCCTCGATTCCGGAGAACGAAATATCAAGGCGTACGCAGTCCAGCCGGCCAGGGACCGCGTCGTTCTCACGCTGATCAACAAAGAGTCGTCCAAGGCGAGGGTTGTCATAGATGCAACCTCTGCATCTTTTCGTAGCGGATCACTGATCCGCCTGACAGGGCCTTCGCTGGAGAGCAAATCCGGCGTTACTCTGGGCGGCGCAGGCGTATCTCACGACGGCCTGTGGAAACCTACCCGGGTAGAAGAGTTCAGCGGAAGTCGAGGGAGATTGCAGGTTCGCCTTCCCGCTGCCAGTGCTGCGATTGTCACGCTGCAGGCTTGAGGCTTGTATCTTCGGCGTTCCATCCTTACATTGCACAGAGTTTCAATCATGGAACGCGAATTGCCCGGGAACGGCATTTGGGGGCATTGGTTTGGTTTTCCACGTAATTCTTTCAGCGAGCTGAACGCGAGTGACTCGAGCATGTTAACGTTTACATTCACCTTGCAACGAAGTAAACTGTGCCGCGGTTCACTACTGCAAAAACGGGGATCCTGCTCCATGAGCCGTTACAGTCTTTCAGTAAACATTTTGGCTGCCATGCTGTTCAGCGCCTACGCTCTTGCACAAACAGGTCGACCGCCTGCGGTTCCGTTGGTCACGCACGATCCGTATTTCAGTATTTGGTCGATGAGCGATGACCTGAACGCTGGTCCGACTCGCCATTGGACGGGCAAGGTGCAACGTCTCACCGGGTTGGTCCGCATCGATGGGAATGTCTTTCGCTGGATGGGAGACGCTCCGCGTGGCGTAGCCGCACTGCCGCAGACCGGTCTAACCGTGACGCCGACGCGCACGGTCTATCAATGCGCGGGCCAGGGCGTATTCCTTGAGGTGAATTTCCTGTCTCCCTTGCTCCCGAGCGACCCAGACGTGATGTCCCGGCCCGTCACGTACATCACCATGGCGGTGCGCTCGCTCGACGCAGCGCCGCACAGCGTTCAGTTATTGTTCGCCGCAGACGCATCTCTGGCGGTCGATAGCGGAACGCAGGAGGTTGCCTGGTCGCGTTCCCGGCTCAAGGCCATGACAGTTTTGCGGGCATCCGACTTCGACCAGCCGGTGCTGCAAAAATCGGGCGATGACCTTCGCATCGACTGGGGATATTTGTTGCTGGCCGTGCCTGATCAGGCCGGTGCGAGTGCATCCACGCAGTTGAGCGATGATGTCGAGTCACAATTTGCGGAGGGCAAGGCATTGTCCTTCGACGACATGGACATGCCTCGGCGGGCCGATCGCAGAACCGTGTTGGCCTCGGTGTTCGATCTCGGACAGGTCAGCAACACCGCGTCATCACGCCATGTTCTGCTTGCCTACGATGACATTTATTCCATTGAATACTTGAACCGGTGGATGCGTCCTTACTGGCGCCGCAACGGGATGACGGCGGGACAGTTGCTGGAGAAAGCGGAACAGGACTACGGCAGCCTGGATCAGAGAGCCCGGCAGTTCGATGAGGAACTGGTGCGAGATCTACGCCGCGTGGGAGGAGACGCGTATGCGGAAGTAGCAGAACTCGCGTTTCGGCAGACCATTGCGGCAAGTAAGCTCGTAGCGGACGTGGATGGACGTCCCATGCTTTTTCCCAAGGAAGATTTCAGCAACGGCTGCATTGCGACAGTAGACGTTATCTATCCCGCTTCGCCGTTTTTCCTGCTCTTCAACCCGGAACTTTTGAAAGCGCAACTGCAGCCGTTGATGGAATACACGGAAACGGGACGCTGGCGCTTCCCGTTTGCACCGCATGATCTGGGTACATACCCCAAAGCGGACGGGCAGGTGTACGGAGGGGGCGAACGGACGATCGAGAATCAGATGCCGGTGGAGGAAAGCGGCAACATGCTGCTGATGTTCGCGGCGCTGGCGAAGATCGAAGGCAACGCCACCTATGCGAATCGATACTGGCCGCAATTGACCCAATGGGCGGAGTTTCTGCAGAAGGAAGGAATGGATCCGGGAAATCAGCTCTCGACGGATGACTTCGCCGGCCACCTTGCGCATAACTCGAATCTGTCGATCAAAGCGATTCTGGCGCTGGGCGGCTACTCCGTGTTGGCGGAGATGACTGGACGAAAATCCGAGGCGACCACGTACCGTCAGTTGGCCCAGGATATGGCGAACCGGTGGGCGCAAATGGCGGAAGATGGCGATCATTACCGGCTTGCGTTCGACAAACCCGGCACGTGGAGCCAAAAATACAACCTGGTGTGGGATCGGATTCTTGGCCTTAACCTGTTTCCCCCAAAAGTTGCGCAAACCGAGCTTCACTACTACGAGGCTCATCTGAATCCCTTTGGCCTGCCTCTCGACAACCGGCGCGACTATACGAAACTCGATTGGGAGGTTTGGACGGCGACCCTGGCAGACAATCGCAAGGAATTCGATACCTTGATCGCGCCGCTTCAGCGGTTCATCAACGAGTCGCCAAGCCGAGTTCCGCTGACGGACTGGTATTCGACGACAGATGGTAAACAATCCGGTTTTCAAGCTCGTTCGGTCGTCGGCGGCGTGTATCTCCCGTTGCTCGCCGCTTCGGATCTTTGGAAAAAGTGGTCATCCAAAGCACAAATTCCTGGTGAACACTGAGCTGGCTAGCTGCCAAAAGGCGGGTCGCTCAAGATCTAGTTGGACATTACGAGCTGAAAGAGCTGAATTTCCGCGAAACTAAACAACGAGGGTTCCCCATGAAACGCTATAAAAAGACGCCAATCGTCCTCTCGGTCCTCGCATTCCTACTCTTACCGGCCTGGACCAAGGCGCACGCGCAACGCTGGTCAGAAGCGCAGGCCAATGCCTGGTATGCCCAGCAACCCTGGCTGGTAGGCGGCAACTATGTTCCGGCGAGTGCAATCAATCAGTTGGAAATGTGGCAAGCGGAGACGTTTGATCCACAACAGATCGACAAAGAGCTGGGCTGGGCCGAAGGTCTGGGCATGAACACGATGCGCGTGTTTCTGCACGACCTGCTTTGGCAGCAGGATTCCGCGGCCTTCACTCGCCGCACCGACACGTTCTTGACCATCGCGGACAAGCATCATGTTCACCCGGTCTTCGTGCTGTTCGACTCCTGCTGGGAGGCTGAACCGAAGCTTGGGCCGCAGCATCCGCCAATCCCGGGCGTGCACAATTCGGGTTGGGTGCAAAGCCCCGGTCAGCCTGCGCTCAAGGATCCTTCGCAATATCCTCGGCTGAAAGAATATGTGGTTGGTGTGGTAGGCACGTTTGCAAATGACAAGCGTATCGTGGCCTGGGATGTGTGGAACGAGCCCGCCGGCAGCCCGGAAGTGATCGCCCTGCTGCCGCAAGTGTTCGCTTGGGCCCGCGAGGCTCATCCCTCGCAGCCTCTTACCAGCGGAACCTTTCAGCAGGATTTCACTCCTATCGGTCCCGAAAAGCGCACTCCGGTGACCGAAATCCAGTTGGCGGAATCCGATGTCCTCTCTTTTCACAACTACAGCTGGCCCGAGAATTTTGAAAAACATGTGATCGGACTGAAGAAATACAATCGCCCATTGCTCTGCACGGAATACATGGCGCGGTCGGCAGGGAGTACTTTTGATACGGTTCTACCCATCGCGAAAAAGTACCACGTCGCGGCGATCAACTGGGGATTTGTGGTTGGCAAGACACAGACCAATTTGCCCTGGGATTCCTGGGAGCGGCCTTATGTCAGAACGCCGCCCACGGTTTGGTTTCACGACGTGCTGCGCGCGGATGGTACACCCTATCGGGAGCGAGAGGCCGAGATCATTCGCGAGCTTACCGGCAAAACATCGACAGGAAACTAGATACGAGTTGGCAACAACCGCAGTCGTTCTCTAGACGTATTTATGATCGAAAGGGCCCAGGGTGGCAGCATGAACACGGGAGCTTTGCCCCAATGCGCGGGTTTGGATGGCACCGCGGGTGGTTGCCCTGGGGAGCGACCAGTCAGCCAAAGGCATGTTCGAACTCAGGGACTTCGATCCGGAACTCTATCGCCAACTCGCCACGCCAAATGGGACAGGAGACGCAACCGGAAACCATATGACTTTTCCCAGTCCCCCCTGACTACTTCGTATTCGCTTTCCCGGTCAGCTCGCGGATGATCGCCGCTTCCCGTTCTCGATACGGTTTTCCGTCTGCATAGAAAACCTCGTGAAACCATACGGCCGGTTTCTCCAGCGTGTAAGGTCTGTACCATGAATCCCACGGAAGATTGGTTTGGGTTTTACCTACAACGAATCCCCAGTTGATGGCTCCCACATGGCGCTTCTTGGCTACGGGTAAGATCGCGTCGAAGGTGCTGCCGACCGGGCGTGCCATGAACTCGGTGCAAATGATGGGGCGATGGTAAGCCGCAAGCCAACCAAGCTGTTTTTCGAATTCTTCCGGCCAGTCATAGTTATGGAACGAGATCACGTCGGACTGTTCCAGTTGGACCCGCGCCATCGCACCCAGTTTTGCGGGATCCGACCAATCGCCTTCCCAGACGCCGCTGGTGAGCGGCTGCGTTGGATTCATCGCCCGCGCCCACTCAAAAACTTGAGGCAATAGTGCCACGACCAGGTCTTTTTTATTTTTGGGTTCCATGGTGTCGTAGGAGCCGTCGTTAGTGTTGTCGGGCTCATTCCAAAGATCCCAGCCGAGTATCCGCGCATCGTTGGCGAATGCGCCGACGACGCCTTGGACGTAGGCTTTCAACTTAGGGTATTCGGCCGGATTCTCGAGAGCTGCTGCTCCCGGACTTTGCACCCAGCCCGAATTGTGCACACCGGGAATCGGCGGATGCTGAGGCCCGAGCTTCGGAAATGGGTCCCAACATGAATCAAAAAGCACGAACAGCGGGCGAACGTGGTGCTTGGCTGCGATCGACAGAAAGGTGTCGATCCTCTGTTTGAAACCCGAGGCATCCTGTTGCCAGAGCAGGTCGTGCAGAAAGACCCGGATCGTGTTCATGCCCAGACCCTCCGCCCAGCCGAGTTCTTTGTCGATCTCCGCGGGATCAAAGCTGGCGGCCTGCCACATTTCGAGTTCATTGATTGCGTTTGCCGGGATAAAGTTGCTTCCCACCAGCCACGGCTGGGCCTGATACCACGCGTTAGCCTTGGCCTCGCTCCAGCGTTGTGATTGCGCGAGAGTGTTTGCGGAGAGTGCAAGCAAGCAAGTCATAAGCAAGGCAATTGGGCTAAGTCGCTTGATCATCGACTTCCTCCATAGATTGTTCAGCAAGATTATTCAATAGAGCACATGCAGTGCCGAGAGGCTCGGGTTCCCGGAACCGATGCCAGGACTGTCACGATTGAGACCAATGGGCGCAAACGATGTAAACGATTGCATCGGACGCCGAGTTTGTCAACAATATTGTGCCAGCGTGGTGGGAATCCGGTAGTGGGTCAGTCTGATTTCCACAGGGGCTAGCGTCGGCTAAAGGTTTCGTCCAGTTGACGCAGAACGTCTAGCAACTCCAGGCGCTCACTCTCGGTTAGAACATTCTGCTCGTTCTCAACTCGTCGCAGGGCAATGCGAGATTCGCCTAAGAACTCTGTGACAGGTATTCCCGCTGCCGTCCTGCTGGCACCTAGCACGATGCGGCCTAAGTCCACGACACCGCGAGAGTTGAGCGTCGCACCAAGGTCTGCTAGATACTCGTACAGTTGTTGATTATTTTCGAGCCGCATTAACTCGCCTGTTCTCCGAGTGCTTTCAGGATAAGCCCCTGTCAATGCGTCTTGTGGCGGATGCCATCTCAGGCAGTAGTCCACAGAGTTCTTCGATTGTCCAGGCGTGATCTGAGATTCCCGCTTCCATCGCAGGGGTCACGCGCAACGTGGAGTGCACCCGGCAGAAATTGTAATAAAGGAAAAACAGCGCAACCATGTGACGGTGATTCTCAACTTTCTTTGAGAACGCATTCGTGAGCCGCGTGAATTGTCGCATTCCCATGCGGAACGTGAGATTTGAACCGCTCGACGTAAGATGTGCTCACGTGCTTGGGATCGGGATCACCACTCACAACTTTCATATCGCAGCCGATGCAAGTTAGATGCGATACCCTGTGGAAATCAGACTGACCCACTACCGGGAATCGTGAGTTCTTGATGTACTCGCTTACATCGAGTATAACCTTCACGTTTCGGCTAGATGCATGCTCTGCGTGGGGAGGAAATGGCATGAGAAGTAGAATCCTGTTCCGGCTGGGTGTTTCCGTCTTGTGTTCGGCATCCCTTGCGAGCGCGCAACTGCAATCACAAACGAAGCCCAAGTCTAGTACTTTGATTAGGGTCGATGTCGGCAAGCCGCTGGCCTTCAAGATTCCATCGACCATCTTTGGAACATTCCTCGAGCCGATTGGCAACTCCACTTACGGGGGGCTTTGGGCAGACGCGCTCACCAACCCCAGCTTCGAGGAGAACCTGTGGTCGGCGGGCCGCATTGCGGAGATGATTAAAGACGAGCCAGCCCTGGCGCGCGCCTCCGCACTCGGCCTGCCGCTACCCTGGGAGCCGCTCGATTACGGGCAGGGAGCCCGCTACGAACCGCGATGGAAGGATGCTGCCAATTCCTATCGTTCCTTGCTGATTATGGCTCTTCCGGGAAAGGACACCGGCGTCCGGCAGAAAGTGTATCTGCCGGTACATCGGGTCCTGCGATACAACGCGAGCGTCTACGTCAAACACATCAGCGGCTCCGCCTCGCTGGAAATCTCCATCCGTGAGCGAAACAAGCCCGATATCGTACTGGCATCACAGACCGTAGCGCTAACCGGCGATGGCTGGCAGAAGTACGAGGTCACCCTCGATATCCCCGAAGGGAAACTCGCAGCGTTAGAGCCCGCTGACTTTGTGCTCTCCGCACGCGACGGAACCCGCGTGCTGGTGGACCAGGCCGCGTTGTTCCCCGCGGACGCCGTCGATGGCATGGATCCCGACATAGTCTCCATGTCGCGCGCCATGAAGACTCCGCTCGTGCGCTTCGGGGGCAACTTCACTTCCGCCTATCACTGGCTCGACGGCATTGGTCCGCGCGACAAGCGCGTATCCATGCTGAACGTTGCATGGGGCATACCGGAATACAACCAATTCGGAACCGATGAGTTCCTAGAGTTTTGCAAATTGATTGGGGCACGGCCGCAGATCGCTTTGAATCTTGGCAGTGGCACACCGGAAGAAGCAGCCGCTTGGGTGAAGTACGTGAACGAACATTGGGGAGATCGGTCCGGCGGATTGCCCTGGGAACTCGGCAATGAGCTGTGGGGAACTTTCCAGACCGGATATCCCACCACTGATCTCATTGCCGCCCGTACCAAGGCTTTCAGCGATGCGGTGCGCGCCGTCGATCCGGGAATATGGTTGATCGGTACTGGCGGCGACCCGGATTCGTATTCCGCCTGGAATGCAGCGCAGTTAACGAACCCTCCGGGAACGTTTGCCTATCTCTCGACGCATTTCGTCGTGGGAGACGCCGAGACCGTGAAGAAAAACCCTTCTCCGGACTTTCTCGCCGAAGCGTCATTCGCATTACCGATCGGCCTGGAACGCAAATTGCGCCAGATGCGCCAACAACTGGAAAGCAGCGGAGCGAGGGACGTTCGGACCGCATTCACGGAATGGCTTTTCCATGCTCCGGAAGACGTCGCGCCGCGCTTCGACAACATGGGAGGAGCTATCGCGACGGGGGGTTTCCTCAACATGCTGCTTCGCAACGCTGATATGGTCCCTGTCTCAGACATGACGGGGGTGATCGAGTTCGGCGGCATCTGGAAAAAGCGTGGAAGAGTTTACGGCACGCCGGCGTACTATGCGTTCTCCATGTACTCAACTTCTGGCGCCTCTCAACCTGTAGCCACCGACACGCAGGGCGAGACCTACGATGTGCATGGCGGAATCACCAGGATCCCTGAGATACCGAACGTACCCTATTTGGACGTGGTGGCGGCTGTGAATGACGCCAAGGACACTTTGACGCTGTTCTGCGTGAATCGCGATCTAGCCCGCGATCTCTCGGCAGATATCTCCTTGAACGGTTTCGTGCCGGCGAGTGCCAAGGTGACGACGCTGTTCTCGTCGAGCATCTACGACCAGAATGATGAACTGCATCCCGAGGCTGTTCATCCTCACTCAGAGCCGGTCACGATCCAGTCACCGAAATTCCAATACACCTTCCGGCACGAGAGCGTGACGGTGATCCAGCTGAAAAATAAATAATCACCCGAGTTCAGATTCAGGTTTCAGTGATCTTAACCGACCGAACATAGTAGCCAGCGTTCAATCTTCTTGCGGGAACCGAATTGTCTTTCACTCTGAGTTGGATGGAATAGATCCCAGGTCCTTTCGGCGCCCAGGAATGTGTCCAGAAACTCCAGGGGTCGTTGGCGGTCTGCTTAAAGTCATATACCGGGATGAAATCCTCGGCTGCGTCGAAACGTATTTCCAGGCCGCTCACCGCCCGGGAACCTCCCCACGCGATACCATGAACGCGGTACTTGATTTTCCCGTCGACCAGCCATTTTTCGACCCGAACGGGCATCGCTGCCTGCTCGATCACGGCGGGACGGTAGTCTCTCGCCAGCTCCGGCATGCCCTGCTGCATGGTTCGGCCTGCGAACTCCTGCATCTGGGAGGTCACAGCCGCGTCCTCGCCCACAAGCGTGATTTCGTTGACCCACTTGATGCAGGTGCACCCATACCATCCGGGCACGACAAGGCGAACGGGAGCGCCATGGTCCTTCGTTAACGACAAAGCATTCATCTCGGTGGCGAAAAAAGCCTGGGATGAGTTGAGATTGTCCACTGTGAAAATCCAACTCGCACCCGGCTCGGAGGTGGAAGAAGGAATGGGGTAACGATCGAAGCCCGAAATCAGCACGCGGCTCGCAGCTTTATCGATTCTGGCCGATTTGAGAACTTCAGACACTCGTACGCCCGCCCAATCGGCAACGCTGAGCATTCCGAAGTGCGCGAAACGCACATTTCCGGAACATTCCATCAAATGCAAACCGGCGGGCCCTGACATTTTTCCCAACGCCGGCATGCTGATTTCCATCGGTCGTTTAAGGGGCCCAGTCACCTTGATCACCCAGGGCTTGCGATCATCCAGAAGCTCGGAAGCGCGTGTGCGCAGGTAAAACTTTTCGTTCGGGGTAGTCGGGTGATCCGCCGTAACGGCGGACAGGTCCGTATACAAGCGCCCATCAAGGCCGGCTCCCATGGGGGTTTCCATTGGGATGAGTCCTTCGCCGACAAACTCGATCAACTCAAGATATTGGCCTTCCGGGAGAGCATCCCTTCTTGCACCCTTGCCCAGGGCGGCGGGTAACCGCAAATCGCCGAAACCGAGAAGCGTCGCGCCCCCGGCGGTCAGAGAAGTCTTTAGCATCTCTCTGCGGGTCACCTTTGTTCTTTTCTCATCAGTCATGCTGGCGCTAGAGGCTCGCTCCTGCTGGTTCGCTTGCTGGCGTCAGAAATAACTCAGATTGAGTTGTTGCAGATCGCCCTTCCACGCATCTTTCAACTCGCGTTCGACAAATCCTGCGTCATAAGATTTCCCGCGAGATCGCAATACCTGCAGGAGCCCAAACAGCGAGCGGGGATTCCGCGGATTTCGCTGCAAGTCTTCACGAAAGATTTGCTCCGCTGCGGAGGCTTGTCCGTCCAGAAACAACGCCGCGCCCAGGGACTCGCGCACCGGATAAAACCAGCTCGGCGGTTCGGCATATTTCAGACGGTCCTCAGTCGCAACCGCAGCCCGCAATTGCGTAATGGCCTCACTTCTTTGATTCCTGGCCATTGCCAATTTCGCCGCCATCACATCCGAAGCGATGGTCAGAATGTCGCGAGTCTTGTTGGGAGACATGGCAAAGGTTTCATCTGGCGCTGTACTCTCCAAAGCTTCCGTCACGGCTTGCTGCTCGACTTCGACTGCGGCAAGCTTCCCGGTCGCGGCGAATGCCTCGCCGCGGGCAAAGTGCCACATGGAGTTCGCGATTTTGAGATTTACACTCGGCGGGGGCAGTTTCAAAACGTCGTCCCAGCGATAGAAGCGCACGAACACTGCCGGCTGCACTGTGAGGAATGACCCCAGCTGCGGCATGCCCCTCACATGTGGACCGACCCGGTCCACGAGCTGGTCGGCGGCTTCCTTGGCTATCGAATAGTGGCCATCCATACTTGCAGCAGTGGCCAGGAAGTACAGGTCATGGAGGTAAGACAAAACTGTGAACATATCCGGCTTAGAGGAGGCCTGAATATGGTTCTCATCCAGTCGCGCGGCTTTCACACAAGCATCTTCCGCTGCGAGGTAATCCCCGGTTCGGATAAGGATGTGCGCGGGCATGTGCACAATATGGCCGATAGACGGAGCCAGCGAGGGCAGCACGTTCGCATACGCAAGTGCGCGCTCCGGATTGGGCGAGCCTTCTACGGCATGAATGTAATAGTGGACCGCTCCGATGTGAAGCGGATCGCGTTTCAGCACTGATTCCAAAACCGAAAGAATCTCCGGCGTTTCTTCCCACGGCGTACCGTCGGCATTCCACAGGGCCCAGGGGCTCAGGTTCATAATCGATTGAGCGTAAAGCGTCGACGCATCCAGGTCATCGGGATAGCTTTGCGCTAGATCGCGCATGGCATTCCTGAAGTCGACCGCCTGTTGCTCACGGTTTGGGTTCGGGCAGTTACAGTACCTCTTGCTCAATGCGGTGATATAGGCCCGTTCAACCTCGGGACCATGCGCCGACAACGTCAGCGCATTCTGGAGCGCCTCGTAGGCTGCTCGTTCACGCGCCGGGTCCCCGGGCGTGGGATAGTAGTAGTCTGAACCTAGTGCGTAGGCGATGCCCCAATCGGCCATGGCCATGTTTGGATCAAGGGCGGCGGCGTGCTGAAATGAGTCCGCAGCCCCGATAGAGTCGAGCGCGTAAATCAAACCCAGGCCCTGGTCAAACAGACGTTGAGCTTGCACGTTCTTCGTGGTTACCGGGTGGTGGAGGGCGTCAAAGCTATGCTGAAAAGTGCCTGGAGCAGGTGTTCGTCCGGCCTGTTGTGGCCGCTGAGCTGAGCCGACCATCCCGAACACGACGAAGAGGACCGAAGCCAAGGAGGCATGTTTCACCAGATTATTCACAGTTCTTTATGATTCACAGTTGTTTAACTCGGGCCCTCCTCCTTCGCTTCGACTCACCCTCAGGTGTTCGTTTCCCCGGAACAATTGACTCCCCCGAAACTCCTCCTCGTGACTTCAGAAATAGGCCACAATTCTACACCCGGTTGCCTGTTGCATTGGAATCGTTTACATTCATGGCCCAAGGCACCTAAGTTGGTTTCTTGGGGACGCCAGCTACATTGAATCTAGGATCTCCCACGTATGCGTTTTGGGGTCCGCTGTCGCGTCAGCCACTCCCGGGTTCTTCTCGCCGGGTGCTTGCTTGCCTCCCTCTTAGTCTGCCCGCAAACGGGATCCTCCTCAGATTCATCGAGCCAGGCTGAGCAGTACTATCAACAGGGAGTGCAATCCTTAAGGCAGGAGCAATGGAAAGCAGCGGTATCCTCCTTTCAACAAGCGCTTAAGCTGGATCCGCGCCGCGCGGACGCAGAAAACGGCTTGGGGGCTGCACTGGGTAAGTTGGGAGATCAACAAGGCTCCCAGGCGGCATTTCGGCGCGCCATCGAAATCGATCCCGGCTATGCCGAAGCGCACTACAATTTGGCGTTATGGCTGAGAGAGTCGGGAGACATCGGTCCGGCCCTCTCCGAACTCAATCTTGCGATTAAGCTGCGCCCCGATTATGAGGCCGCGCAGCTTGCCTCAGGCTTGATTCTCCAGCAGCTAGGGGAACCGGACAAGGCCGTCGCGCTCTTCAAGGCGGTTCTTCAGCAGGATCCTCGTTCGGCCGAAACCCACAACTGGCTTGGAGTCGCGTACGCACAGCAGAATCATCTTCTCGACTCGATCGCCGAGTTCCAGCAAGCCGTCGATCTCAGCCCGGAGTATCTCGAGGCATCGAACAATTTGGCCTCGGCTCTCGCCAAGGCTAAAAGATTTGATCAGGCTGCAAGCGTACTCCGGTCCGCGTTGACTTTGACGCCTCGGAATGCGCAATTGCGCTTAAACCTGAGCCGCGTTTTGCGCGCCAGGGGGAGCGTCGACGCGGCGTTGACGGAGTTGAAGCTACTGCTGAAAGACGGTGACAATGCGGAGGCAGAGTGCGAGATCGCTGAGATATTAGGACAGAGGGGTGACTTCCGGGGAGCAATGGAAGCATCCGAGAAAGCCCTCGCTCTCAGTCCCGGGATGGGCAACGCCTATGAGAGCCTGGGGTTGGCATTGCGGGGAGAATCCGCCTACGCAACGCGCATCGCTCGGCAGAAGGGATCTCCACACCATGAGCCCAGCGACGCTGCCAAGGCTCGCTACGATTCGGGTCGCGAACTCCTTTCCAAGGGAGAGATAGAGGGCGCGCAGAAGGAATTTGAGAAGGCCGTCGAGGCGGACCCGAATTGGGCGGAAGCTCACAATCTTCTAGGCTTCGTCATTGGCCAGTTGGGCGATCTGACCGTGGCAATGAATCACCTTCACAAAGCTGTGGAACTGGACCCTGCGCTTGCGACCGCCCGCTACAACTTAGGGGTCGCGCTTTGGTACGGCCGGCAAAGATCTGAGTCGATGTCAGAGTTACAGGCCGCGGTGCGATTGGACCCTGCGTTCGCCGAAGCCTACTCGTTTCTCGGCATGGCCTCCCGGCAGAGCGGCGACTTGAAGGGCGGCCGCCGATACCTTGATCGTGCGATCAGTCTGAATCCCGATCTGCCGGGTCCTCATATTGATCTCGGCATGATCCTACTGAAGACAGGTCAACCCGTGGCTGCGTTCGAACAGTTTCAGTCGATCGTCAACCAGGATTCCGCCGACCAGATTCCAGATCTGAAACTCGCCGTGGATGCAGTGCAAGAGGCCATCAAACAGAATGCAGACGATCCCCTGGCTCACGATACCCTGGGGCTTCTATTGGGCAAGGCAGGAAGCGACCCGCAGCCGGTGATCGAGCAATTTCAAAAGGCCATCCAACTCCGTCCCAGCTTCGCCGAGGCCCACAACCATCTCGGCCTAGCTCTAATTCAAACCGGAGAAGACGAAGCGGCGATCAAGGAATTTCGCGAGGCCATCCGGATCAATCCGAATTACGCGGAAGCTCATGGAAACCTAGGAGCGACGCTCACATCGAACAACGATGACGAAGCCATCAGCGAACTGGAGCGCTCGATCGGCCTGCGGCCGGATTCGACAAAAGCCCAATACAACCTCGCGATGGCATACCTCCAGAAGTATGGCGTCGACAGGGAAATCAACCAGTTACAAAAGGTGCTTGCGCTCGACCCGAAATTCGCCGAGGCCTACTACGCTCTGGGCAAAGCCCTCATGCAGAAGGGGCAGGTGCAAGAAGCGATCGCACCGTTGCGCCAAGCCGTGAGCCTCGATCCGACCTCGGGCCCCAGCCATTATCAGCTGGGCCTGGCATTAGCAAGGACAGATAAGACTGAAGAAGGCAAGCTGGAACTCGAGAAAGGCCTTAAGCTCACCGCGGACGACGAACAGAATCGGAAAGCCCACGCTCTCGAGGCTCAGGCCAAGCTCGATATGGACAAGGGAGAAACTCGGCATGCCGCGGAGAATCTCGCTAAGCTAGTGCAGCTGTTGCCGGACTATGCGGAGGGTCATTTGGCGCTGGCCCAGGCGTTGGCGATGCTGGGCGACGTCGAAGGCAGCATTCCCGAGTTCAAGCGAGCCTTGGAACTCCAGCCAAACCTCTACGCGGCGCAATTTGGCTTAGGCCAACTTCTGCGGAGAAAGGGGGACCTCGCCGACGCCAATGCGGCCCTCCGCGAGGCCATCCGTCTGCGACCCTCCTCGGCCGAAGCCTTTAACGAATTGGGCTTGGTGTTGAGCGACCAAGAAGACTGGAATGGCTCAGCGGCCGCCTTTCAAAAGGCCTTGCAGATCGATCCCGGGGATGTGGCAGCTCGGGAAAATCTAGCCGCCTTGGACAAGAGGGCCGCTTCTACGCAGACGGCTCTCACCAACTCGCCGGGATCAACTGCAACTTTGGCTCCGCGGCCCTCAACCGGTGAGCTGATTCCCAATGCGGACGCTGACGACCTCGACCAGATCAAGCGTTTTGAAGCGTCGATTGAAAAGGACGAAATTGACGCGGTTGAGCCTCTCGTGCTCGCCTACCTCAAAGACCACCCGAATTCATGGCGAGCCCACTATATCCAGGGATACGAATTGTTCCGGATGCGCAAAGTCGGCGATTCGATCAGGGAATTGGCCAAGTCTCTGGAGCTGAATGCTGACAACCCGGAAGCACACAAGATTCTTGCCAAAGACTTTGTCATCATCGGGGAGATCGATCACGCCGAGACCGAATTGCTGCAGGCCGTGCGACTGAAGCCTGAGTCCGCCGAAATCCACTACAGCCTGGGCGAGGTCTACTCCGCGAAAGACATGCTCAAAGAGGCAAAGGCTGAGTTCACAGCGGCGATTCAGCGGGATCCCACCTACGCTGAAGCTTACAACGCTCTGGGTTTCACGGAAGAGTCTCTGGAAGACGACAAGGCAGCTCTTGAAGCCTACAAGAAAGCGATGCAGGTCGCCGACCAGAAAGGATTCAAGTTCGACGCCCCCTACGTCAACTTAAGTGAATATTACAATCGTCTGGGTAACCCAGAGCTTGCTCTTCGTTACGCTCGAAAGGCAATCGAGCTGAACGCGAAGAGCGACCTGGGGTACTACCAAATGGGCAGGGCCTACCAGTCCACTGGCGAGTGGGACCAGGCCGCCGACGCATTGCGCAATGCGATCTCGCTCAATCCAACTTCTGCCCAATACTTCTACATCCTGAGTCAGATCTATCGAAAACTCGGAAAGCAAAAAGAAAGCCAGGCGGCCCTGCAGACCTTTCAGGAGCTCAAACATGCGGAAGAGCTTGTCGCCGATAAGATTCGCGACGGCCGTCGAATCGCTGTTCCGGATCCCAAAGCCGTTGAGAAGCAATGAGATTCGTTTTCACCGTGGCGCGCCAAATCTGAGCCACAAAGAGTCGACTTTCTTACCAGGAGCTAACATGCGGCTAATGCGCGGGTCGATGGGGGTCGTTTTTGCTCTATTCGGATTCTCCAGTGCGATGGCCAAGGATTTTCGTCCGCCTGCGGTCCCGTTGATCGCAAACAGCCCGTATTTCAGTGTATGGTCGATGGCCGATCATCTTACCGACGATGTGACCCGCCACTGGACCGGAACTCCGCAATCGCTCAGCGGCCTGATTCGCATCGACGGCAAGCCTTTCCGCATCATCGGCAACGAACCAGAGGAGATACCGGCGATCGAGCAGCGCATGGTGCAGGTCCTGCCCACGCGGACGATTTACGAGTTCGAAGCCGCAGGCGTTGCAATCACGCTGACGTTTATGACTCCGGTGCTGCCGGCCGATCTGGATGTAATGTCGCGCCCAGAAACCTACGTGACCTGGACGGTCCAGTCCAAGGATGGCAAGGAGCATTCTGTCTCGCTCTACTTCGATGCGTCGGGACAGCTTGCGGTAGATACCAGCGCTCAAGAGGTTGTGGCTTCGCGACTTCGATTCGGCGGCGTCACGGCACTGCGGGTCGGCAGCGAACAGCAGCCTGTTCTGCAGAAGGCTGGAGACTTCATAAGAATCGACTGGGGATATCTGTATGTGGTCGCAGTTCCCGCGGCCGGCACGGATCAAGTCATCACCACCCGCCGTGCAGCGAGAGAGGGTTTTGCCAAGACGGAGTTCGATACCGACCAATGACGTAGAGACGCCTCAGCCCGCGGGGGATTGGGACGGTCCCACCCTGGCGTACCGTTTTGATCTCGGCAAAGTCGGATCGACACCAGTATCGCGATATGTGGTTTTGGCCTACGACGAGGGCTTTTCGGTGCAATATCTGGATCGCTGGCTTCGCCCCTACTGGCGACGAAAGGGCGCGACCATTGCCCATCTGCTCGAACAATCCATGCGAGATTACGAGGCGCTCACCGTTCGGTGCCGGCAATTTGACGAAGAACTTATGGCAGATCTCAGGCGCGTGGGTGGGGAAGACTATGCGCTTCTGGCGGCGCTTGCGTATCGGGAGTCTTTCGCAGCTCAAGCTTTGGCGGCGGATTACGATGGCACGCCACTCTCGTTTCCGAAAGAGAACTCAAGCTGCGGATGCATTGCCACGGTGGACGTGATTTACCCCGCTGCGCCGATCCTGTTGCTGTTCAACACGACTCTGCTCAAGGCATCCATGACCCCGGTGCTGACTTACGCGGAAACTTATCACTGGCCGTTCCGCTGGGCTCCGCACGACCTCGGAATCTACCCTCACGCCAATGGCCACGACTACCCGGAGGACGTTGACTTGAATTCCGTGGAGGGTCACATGCCGGTCGAAGAGAGCGCCAACATGATTCTCATGGCGGCGGCGATCGCGAAAGCGGACGGTAACGCGGACTATGCAGCCAGGTACTGGCCACTGTTTTCAAAGTGGGCGAAGTATCTCGAAGAGAAAGGATTGGATCCGGAGCGACAGGTAGTCACCGACGACTTTACCGGGCCCCTCGCTCACAATGCAAATCTCTCGGTGAAAGCGATCTCTGCCCTTGGCGCCTACGCAGCACTTTGCGAGATGCTCGGCAAAAAAGAGGAAGCTGCCAGTTCCCGTAAAGTTGCCCAGGAAGACGTTGAGAAGTGGTCGCAAATGGCGGCGGATGGCGGCCGTTCACGATTAGCCTTCGATCAGCCGGCGACGTGGAGCCAAAAATATAATCTCATTTGGGACAAGGTGCTGGCTCTGAATCTTTTTCCGCCGGAAATAGCCCGTACGGAGATCGCTTTTTACAAGACGAAGCAGAATGTTTACGGCCTTCCGCTCGATTCTCGCGCCCTCTACACGAAACTGGACTGGCTGCTCTGGACGGCGTCGCTCTCCGACCGCGCAGCCGATTTCGACGCGCTTTTTTCACCTGTCTATAAATTCACCAATGAAACTCCCGACCGCGTGCCGCTCACCGATTTCTACGACACGGACACGGGAAAACATCGTGATTTTCAGGCGCGTTCCGTGGTGGGAGGTGTTTTCATTAAGTTGCTGACTGACGAGGCGACTTGGAAGAAATGGGCCGGGCGGGCCGTCGCGCCAGAAGTCAAGGGAGCGGCGGTATTGGGGTTTCTCTTTGAAGCACCGCAGTGAATGAGCGCAGTTCTCCGCAGGAGGATACTTCGGCGTCGTCCCGCGAAATCCGGTTTGCGTATCAAACCCGGTTCCTAATAGATTCGTATTAGATTTTTCTTGACAAACAGTGTGCTCTGCGCCCAATATGTCCCTCGTCGTTTAATGTAATCGATTACATTCGGTTGCCGAAAACGATTATGTGCAGTCCAGCTTGCGTGCCAGGCAGGGTAGCGCCAGGGAGGCCGGAAATGAATTCTCGTTCCGCGATTGGGTGGTTTCTCTTGACAGCTGTTTCCCTTTTCACCCTTGCTGGTTTGCTATTCGGGCAGGGTCAGGACAGAGGCGACATCACTGGGCTGGTGACTGATAAGACGGGTAGCGCCATTACCCAAGCGACCGTCACCGTCACCAATGAGGCCACGGGCGACAAAATCGTTGTCGACACTTCGTCGGCCGGCAATTACACAACCACACCACTCATTCCCGGCAAATACAGTGTGCAGGTGGAGAAGGCGGGCTTTAAGACGTTCGTCGCCGCCGGACTGGTAGTTGAAACCGCGGAAGTTCGACTGGATGCCCGACTGGACGTGGGCAACGTGACGGAAAAAGTGGAAGTGCAAGCGGTGGCATCTGCCGTAGAGGTGAATGTGTCGAACGCTGAGGTTACGCAGGTCCTCGGACAAAAGTACTACCACGACCTGCCGGTGGTGATGGGGGCGGATATCCGCCTGGCTGAGTCCCTGCTGGGTCTGGAACCGGGCTACGTCCCGATGCGACCGAACGGCTGCCCGATATTCCGCGGCAGCCAGTTCGAATCGCGCATGAACGGCGGCCAGATCATGGCCATGGAGAATTACCTCGATGGAGCTTCCTTCGGCAGCGCCATCGACCATAACAACACTCAGGAACGCTCTGTCCCCTATGATTCGGTCCAGGAGACGAAGATCACCACCAGCAATTTCTCCGCGCAGTACGGGCGCACCAGCGGCGGATTCGTCGAATATACGACCAAGTCGGGCACCTCGGCCTTCCACGGAGCCGTCTATGACTACTATGGCTATCAAGGCCTGAACGCGACGGGAGAACTGATTCCGCAAATTACTCCCACGCGCAACGAGAACTGGGGATTTCTCGTCGGCGGACCGGTCTATATACCCAAAGTGTACGATGGCCGGAAACACCAAACCTACTTCTTTGCCAACCTAGACGACCTTCACTTCGACCAAGGCACCCTCCCGAGTTACGTCAATACTGTCCCTACCACCGCCTTCCTGCAGGGTAATTTTTCAAATCCTGCATTTCTGAATACCACCACGCCGATCGCAACCGATGTTCTTGGACGGCCGATCTACGCAGGGGAGATTTTCGACCCCTCCACTACCAGAACGGTAAACGGCATCCCGGTGCGGGACGGCTTCGGCTTTGATCCCACGACCGGATTGCCCATCTCGGGGCAGGCGAACATCATCCCTGCCAATGATCCTTATCGGAGCGCAATCGCTGCCAAGCTTATTCCCCTGATCCCGCCACCCGACCGACCCGCTCTGGTGGATAACGCGTTTGAACCCTCGGGAAACAAATACATTGCACCCAAGACCTTGTTCGTCAGAGTCGACCAAGCCTTCGCAGCGCATTTCAACATGTCGACTTCGGTCAATGCCAACACGCGACCCTCGTTGCGACAGTGCGCCAGCTTCAACGACGGCTGCAATTTCACGAACCCATCGACCTACTTCGGAGAGGGCTTCTACCAGGACATCACCACGCGGACCGTCCATCAGCAGTTCAACTGGATCATCAAGCCCAATCTGTTCAACCACACGACCGTTTCCTTCGATCGCTGGGTTCTTCCCGCGAACCCGGTTTCCGCGGGCCAACATTGGGTATCGCGCCTAGGGCTTATAGGGCCCGTTGCTGACACTGGCGGAGCGCCCAGGGTTGATTTCAGCAGCAACGGCCCCAATGGCAACGGAGGCAGCGGTACCGCTACTAGCCCCATAATTCCCTATACACACTATGGTGAGTCAGATACGGTTGCCGAGGGGTGCATCGCGAACCGCTGGCAATTCCTCGACGACATTACTTGGGTCAAAGGCAAGCACACGCTGAAAGCCGGTTTCGAATACCGGCACCATCAATTTCCAACAATCGGTAACGGAAATACCACGGGCAGCTATAACTTCAGCAATGCGGAAACCGCGGGCTGGAATTCCGCCGGCCTCCAGTTGACTTCAACGGGAGATCCAGTCGCTTCCTTCGTGCTCGGACAGATAGACAATGGTAATTTCAATATCAATTTTCGACACTTGGAGAACGAGGATTACATCGCTCCCTGGGTCAATGACGAATTCAAAGCCACCAAGAACCTTACCCTGACCCTCGGATTGCGATTTGATTATCAGGGCTGTCTGTCGGAGGCGCACCGCGCCCAGTCAACCTTCGACCCCAACACTCCAAACCCCGGGGCTGGCGGTCACTTGGGGGCGATCATCTTTGCTGGCACTGGTCCGGGCCGTAGTGGGCAGAAATGCTTTGAAAGGCCTCCGTTCGATGCCTGGGGACCACGTTTTGGGTTCGCTTATCGCATCGATGACAAAACCTCGATTCGCGGTGGATACGGGATTTATTACGGAGGCCTTTCGGCCAACCAGTTTGCTGGCTCGGCCGAACTCGGTTTCTCCACCAATCCAACGGTTCCGAACTTCACCAATGGCTACGCTCCCGGCTTCTTTTGGGACGCTCCAAGCGCTGATTCGCAATCCGCCCCTGTTGGCATCCCATCCTCAGTGATCCAGTTTCCCCCGACCATTAGTTCCAGCATTGCCAATGGCCAGGGTCCGACCTGGGTGACAGCAAACAGGAATGATCTGCCGAGGTATCAAAACTACTCTCTGTCCTTGGAACGTCAGATCGGCCGCGATATGTTGGTGAGAGCTTTTTATACCGGCAATCACGGGACTCGGCTGCCTGACAATGCTTCCTCACTGGGACTGCAAGACAACATGAATAATCCTTCCGTATTGGGTTTGGGGGCAGCTGTTCTGGGGGCTCCCATCGGTTCCGCGACTGCGATAGCCGCTGGAATTACATCACCCTACCCTGGGTTCGTGGGAGACGTGGCCCAAGCTCTGCGCCCGTGGCCGCAATTCACGAATCTCAATGTCCTGAGTGTTCCGTACGGAAACAGCCACTATAATGCTTTCACGGCCCAACTCGACAAGAACTTCAGTCACGGACTGCTCGCACGAGTCGCTTACGTCAACTCCAAGCTGATCAATAGCGGTGCGGAAAACGCACTCGCGGGGAGTGATCCCGGCATTCAGAATCCGACTTCGCGGAGCCTTGGACGACCGCGCGTTGAGCGTGGACGATATTCCTCAAACTCTAATCTTGGCATGGTCGTACGAGTTGCCATTCGGGAACGGGAAAAAGTACAACTTTAACGGACCAGTCAATAAGATCGTCGGCGGTTGGATGATCTCGGCGGCGCAGCGTTATGAGGAGGGCCGTCCGGTTACCATTACCATGGCGTGCGACTTCTGCAGCTACATTTTCAGCAACGAGAAACGGCCAAACAGGGTGAAGGGGGCGCCTGCCTACGGACATTTCTCAACCTCCAATCTTAGCCACTATCTTCTATCGAGCGCCTGGTCTGATCCTGGTCCGCTCCAATTCGGAGACGAGCCGCAAAACGACCCATCGGTTCGTCTTCCACACAACTTCAACGAGGACTTCAGTATCACCAAGTCGACCCAGATTACGGAACGTGTCGATTTCAAGTTCATTACCAACGTAGGGAACATATTCAATCGCCACGTGTGGTGTGCCCCGGACATGAACTGGAGCGACCCGAACTTTGGAGCCATTTCTGGCCAGTGCAACACACCACGGAGCGTTCAGTTCGGAGGGAGAGTGGAGTTTTAGGCGCGACTTGACTGAAACATACCCCGATAGCGGCAGGACCCCTCGGGATCCTGCCGCCATTCAATCGTTGAGCACACACCTGTCGTGGGGCTAGCTCCTGCGGCGAGAGTTCCCGGGTCCACTATCATCAAAGGTTGAGGCTTATTCCGAATCTAATGCAAGGTCGTAAGCTGCTCCTAAGGCTTGGAGTTCCTGGCTTATTGGTCGGGATTTTCGTTTCTGCGCTGATTGCAAGCCCTCCCCAAACTCAATCGAATCAATCTCCTCCGGTCGCTTCATCACCACAATCAACGACTCCCGCTTCGCCGATGACGCTGGATGAAGTCCTGCGGCTGATTAAGCAAGCCAAGAACGAGCCACAGGCGGCAGCGTCCAACCATTGCGGAACGAGGCGTTGCCTTCGAGCTGGACGAAAAAACCCAGAAAAAACTGCGAAAAGCCGGGGCTGATGACGATATGATCGCTGCCATTTGGAAGGTCACGCCGAGTGGCAAGGCGCATATGCGAGCGCTCCTGACCAGTCCAAGCGGTGTTGAGATACAGGCCTCCGCTACGGAGGCACTGGCCTTGCAGGAGATCCAAAACGAAAAAGCGCCTGACGGTCGCCTTCGATTGGTCGATGCATTCGAGAAGAAATTCCCGAAAAGCCCACTCCTTTCTTACGTTTACACGGAAGCAGCAAGAGCCGAACAACAGAACGGCGCTTTTCCTGAAGCCGTCGAATATTGCCGTAAGAGCTTAAAGCTCGATCCTGAAAACACCTTTTCGTTGATTATTATGGCGCTCGTCTTGCCTCAGCCCAAGATGCTGAAGGGAACCCCGAGCGAAGTACAAGCGCTGTTGTCAGAAGGCGCTACGGACGCGAATCGGGCCCTGGCCCTTCTCGAGAAATTGCAGAAGCGGCCAGACGAAACCGATGAGCAATTCGTGGCGCGGAAGGGATCTCTCGCCGCGGATGCTCACTTCGCCCTGGGTATGGACGAGATGCAGTGGGATCAGTTCGACAAGGCCGTGACTGACTACCAGGCCGCCATTTCCTCCACCAGCAAGCCGACCTTCCAGTATTACTATCGCCTGGCGGAAGCTTTCGCCAGCGAGGGGCGCGTTTCTGACGCCCTCGCAGCCCTTCAGAAAGCATCGGAACTGGCCCGCGGCACGCCGATGCAGAAAATCGCAGACGACTTCACGGCGGAACTACAGGGAAAGGCAAATTGACGAATGGGTGAAGGGCGGGCTGTGCGCTCGCCGTCCGACGGGCTGGGACAGCTTAGTGGGGCGTGAGGATACGCAGGCGCATGCCGAGCCTTTTCTCCTCCTCGGCATTCAGCTGGTGGACGATCTCAAACTCTTTGTTTGCATCGTCTTGCCTGCCGGCGCGACCCCACAGGATGCCAAGTTGGTAGTGGGCTTTCACCGACTCCGGATTGAGAACAACAGCTTTCTCGAGTATCGGCTGCGCTTCCGCGTACTTTTTTTCTTTCACCAGAATCCTGCCCAGGGCTTCATACGCCGGACCGAAGTCAGGATCGCGCTGCAACAGATCTCGCAAGGTGGCAACGGCCTGATCGTTTTCGCCATTTCCCTCGGCGACCAAGCCCATGTAATAGTAGGCCCCGGTTTGATCCGGCTGGAGTTCTAGGCTCTTGCGGAGATATTTTGCTGCCTCACTCAGCTTCACTTCAAGGAATAGAAGGGATCCCATCGCATAGTTCAGGACGGCATCGTCCGGATGCTTCGCCAGCAACGCCTGGAAAAGCTTGCCAGCGACCTCATATTGCTTTTTCGCCACGTTGGCGGATGCCAGCACATACGAGTACGAATCGTTGCTGGGCCGCAAGCGGGAAGCCTTTTCAAGCGCCGGGAGCGCGTCGTCAGGCAAGTCCAGCTCAAGGCAGGCTTTTCCGAACTCGAAGAGTATCTCGGGATTGTCGGGTTGCTTACGCTTGGCTTTGATCAAGTAGGCCAGAGCCTTCTCCGAATCCTTTTGCTGGGTGGCTATTTTGGCGAGATGCAACAGGCAATCGACGCAACCGGGGTTGAGGCTAAGGGCCGCTTCGTAACTCTCAAAAGCTCCGTTCAGATCACCCTTCGAGAAGTAGAGATTACCGAGCGCTAAGGCCATGTCATAGGAAACCTCGCCGCTGCTCTTCGCCTTTTCGAGAACGTCAAGGGCTTGCTGATTCAGGCTAGACTTTGCCAGCAAGGACGCGAACGCAGTGCTGGTGTTTGCCGATGCCTCTGGCAAGGCGTTCCAGTCGTGGACGAGCGCGAGCAGGGAATCCTTCTGTTTGAGGCCAGCGTAGTCTTCCGCGAGAAGCAGAATGCCATCCGAGGAGCGGCGGAGTTCCGCGAGAATGGGTTCGGCAGCGCTCAAAGAAGCGCTGAAGTTGCCGCTCGTGCTTTCGAGTTGTGCCAGAGCAAAGCGGGCCTCCCGGTTGTCCGGATCGGCGCGAAGAATGGCTTTGAAGGCCTCTCGCGCTTCAGTCTTTCTTCCGGTGAGGGCGTAAACCTCACCCAGGTTAATGCGGGCGCCCACCAGACCGGGGCTGAGCCGCAGGGCAGCATTCAGGCACTCGGCTGCTTCCGCATAGCGCTTTTCACGAATCCGAATGGCACCCAACGTGGCCCAGGCCATAGAACGGGTGGAGGAGTCGCGGAGCGCTAGTTTCGCTTCTTTCTCGGCCCCCTCCAGATCGCCTGCGTCCATCAGTTCCACTGACTGTTGAACGTGATCCGAATCTGTAGGAACTGCAGCAGAAGCGTGCGCGGGCAGGAAGGGAAGGCAAAGCAAAAGCGCAATTTCCCGACAGATTCTTCGACCTGGGAGGCCGCACCCCCTGGGCCGAGGGTCCGATCGATTCATAACCACGCCCTATTCATGAATTCGGACCCCACCGTCGATTCGATCTTGGCCTCATTTTGGCTCCGGATCAACGAGGGGCTCCTGGGTGGCACGGTCGGGCAGAGCCTCATTGGCCTGTTTCTGAAGCTGCCCGTACTTTTCCAGGGCCTCCTCGCTTTCCCGCTGGTTCCCCAGCTCGCGAAGCGCCAGGCCCAGAACGTAATAGTAGTCCGAAACATGGGAGTTGTTGGCGATGGCGCGCCGTGCGGCGTCAACGGCTTTCTGCCATTGCTTCTGCGTGCGGTATGCCTTCGCCATCTCAAAATAGGCGGTGTCCGACGCCGGATTGAGCTCCGTTGCCTTGCCCGCGTAGAGGAGAGCTTCGGCGGCGTTTTTCTGGCGATTGTAGAAAGAACTGAGATAAATGTAGGGCCATTCGGACTTTTGCTCCTGTCGATCTTCGAGACGGATGGCGGCGTT
The DNA here is from genome assembly GCA_963714225.1 of uncultured Acidobacteriaceae bacterium. Taxonomy (GTDB): domain Bacteria; phylum Acidobacteriota; class Terriglobia; order Terriglobales; family Acidobacteriaceae; genus Sulfotelmatobacter. The sequence goes on from CAVQNY010000050.1 coordinate 174,445, forward strand.
GTAATTCCGCAGGGCGGCTTCGTTGTCGCCGAGCGCTTCCAGGGTGATCCCCAGGTTGTTATAGGCCTTGATGTAGGAGGGGTTTAGCCGGATGGCTGTCTCAAACTCCGACTTGGCAAGAGGGTAGACTCCTCTTGTGTAATAGGTGCGCGCGAGGAAGTAGTGAATCTCCGCCGATTCAGGCATGAGCCGCGCCGCTTCCAGCAACTCGACCTCCGCGAGATCGTAACGGCCGATAATACTGCAGTTCAAAGCGAGCACTTTGTGCGCTTCGCCGTTGTTTGGATTCAGTTCGAGTGATTTCGAGAGCTCCTTGATCGAGGGCCCAATCTTATGAGTTCTGAACTGCACATACCCCAAGTCGTAGTGGGCTCTTGAGGAATCCGGATGATCTATGAGATAGGTGTTCAGGCGGGACTCGGCCTCGCCAAATTTGTTCGCGGCGATATCGGCTTCTACCCCTTCAAGGGCCGCACGCGGGTCTTGGACATCCCGTCCACGAACGTCGCTTTTCGAGTCCTGCGACACGACGACTGCCAGAGCGGGCGCCATGGGGGTGCCGAATATGGCCCAGGCCGCAAAAAGGAAGACAATCAGTCGGATAACCACGGGAATCGCCTGCTGTCGATTCGTTTCAGATTGCCGCTTGCGCCTCTGCACGATCGCCGTCGCTTTTGCAGCATCATCCAACCGGGAACAGCTCACCCTAAAGCCGAAGTGGGGGCAGAGAAGAGGTCGGACTGAGAATCCACGCTCTTGGAAGCCGGGCATCTTCTGGTAACCGAACCCCTCAAAACCCCATATGCTACCATAGCGTTGCCCGAGAATGTAATCGCTTTCACCGGCGCCCAGGTTCCTGTCGCTTCCAGACCGCAACGGAGTTCGACTGCCGCGGGTTTGGGTGATGCATGGGCTTCGATTTGGGGGAGGTCAGGCTGGAAAGGAACTCTGATTCGGTCCGCGTAGGGCCAGCTATGGGGATTCTCATACTAGTGGTTTCGATATCTGTGGCCCAGGGAACCCTGTTTCAGCATCGCGCAGTCGCCGAGAATGGGCACGTGCTCTCGTCGTCGACCGGGATTCCAGTCACCTTTACCGATGTTGCCAAGGCGGCCGGCCTGAAGTTCAAGCAGGACTCCACTGCCACCGACCAGAAATACTATCTGGAAACCATGGGCACCGGTGTCGCCTGGCTCGACTACGACCAGGATGGACTGATGGACCTCTTCTTCGTCCAGTCGGCGGCGACCGACATTTACCAACCGCCGCATCCCCTTCGTTGTGCTCTCTACCACAACAATGGCGATGGAACGTTTACGGATGTTACCGATAAGGCCGGCGTCGGTGGCGAGGGACATTATGGCCAGGGAGTTGCGGTCGGCGACTACGATAATGACGGCTATCCTGATCTCTACGTAACTGGCTATGATCACGCCATTCTCTACCACAACAACGGGGATGGAACGTTCACTGATGTCACGGCGAAGGCCGGTGTGGCCGATCAAGGTGGATGGTCCACTAGCGCAGGCTGGTTTGATTACGACAGAGACGGGTGGCTCGATCTGGTGGTTACCAACTATATCGAGTGGACGCCGAAAACCAACATCTGGTGTGGCGAGCACAAGCCCGGCTATCGGTCCTATTGTCATCCCGGAAACTACAAAGGGCAGAAAACCAAGCTCTACCACAATAATCACGATGGAACCTTCACCGATGTGAGCGATGCATCGGGCGTCGGGAAGCCTGAATCAAAGGGCATGGGCGTGGTGCTCGCCGATTTCAACAACGATGGCTGGCCCGATATCGCAATTGCCAATGACTCGTGGCCGAATTTCTTGTTCATCAACAAGCACGACGGAACCTTTGAAGATGTTTCGCTCGAGTCAGGCGTCGCAGCCAGCGAAGACGGGCGTTATGAGGCCGGCATGGGGATCGATGCCGCCGATGTCGACGGTGACGGCTGGCAGGACATTTACATCACCCATCTGGATTTTGAATTGAACCGTCTCTACCACAACAACCGGGATGGGACTTTTACCGACGATACCTACCGCTCCGGCATCGGCAACAAGGCCATGCATCTCAGCGGTGTGGCGATGAAATTCCTCGACTACGACAACGACGGATGGCCCGACATCTTGCAGCTCAATGGCGCCATGCTCGACAATATTCAGCTGTATCACAGTGAGGTTTCGTACAAAGAGCCGCTACTGATGTTCCGGAATCTGGGGAAGGGGCAATTTGAGAAGGTGTCGGATTCGCTGGGTCCGGACTTCAGGCGTCCCATTGTAGGCCGTGGCCTGGCAACGGCTGACTATGACAATGACGGAGACATCGACATTGTCACCAATAACGGCGGTGACTATCCTTCACTGCTGCGCAACGACGGCGGGAACGCCAATCATTGGCTGACGGTTTTCTTGATCGGAACGAAATCGAATCGCGACGGAACCGGCGCTTCGCTGAAACTGACCTCTGGAGGCGAGACTCATGTGGAACAGGCCAAGGGCGGGATGGGCTACATGTCGGCGAGCGATCCTCGCATCCATTTTGGTTTGGGGAAGAACACAAAAATCGAATCTCTCGAAATCACGTGGCCAAGCGGCCAGGTAGACCGACTGACCAGTGTGCCCATCGATCAGATCATCGCAGTCCAGGAGGGTAAAGGAATTGTGCCTCGAAAGTTTCCAAGAATTGTAAGCAAGCGGTGATAAGCGCAGAAAGGGATTGTTGGCCGGCCTAGTGGTTCGACTTTGAATCGGCGCAAAATAAAGTCAACTGGGATGTAGAGAATCACAAAGATGAATTTTCACCGGCGGCATTTTCTCGGTTCCTCACTGGTGGCCTTCGGCAGTACGCTCATGGAGGCGCTGACAACTCCGCTGTGGAAGTGGAGACAGAGTCTAGTCCTCCAATCGGCCCCGGCTCAGACTCCAACATCGACCGTGCAGTTCGTCGATGTCGCCCGCGAAGCTGGCCTGAACGTTCCCAATGTGTGGGGCGGAGTCGATCACAAGCGATACATCATTGAGGCGAAAGGAAGTGGGTTGGCATTTTTTGATTACGACAACGACGGCTGGCTCGACATTTATTTGACCAACGGAACTCGCCTCGACGAGAAACGGCCTCCCGGAAAATCACCGACTTCGCAGCTGTTCAAGAATAATCGTGACGGAACTTTCACCAACACGACCGAAAAATCCGGCCTGGCTCGCACCGGGTGGCAGACCGGAGTGTGCGTCGGCGACTATGACAACGACGGCTGGGATGACCTGTTTTGTTGTTTCTGGGGACACAATATCCTCTTCCACAACAACGGCGATGGCACCTTCAGCGACGTAACCCGCAAGTCTGGTCTATACAACGAAGAGATTCACTGGGGCGCCGGCTGCACTTTTCTCGATTACGACCGGGATGGGCACCTCGACCTTTTTGTGTGCAATTACGTCAAGTTCGATGTGGCCCAGGCAGCCGCTTCCGCGGATGCTGCGGCTTGCCAATGGAAAGGGATTCCGGTCATGTGCGGCCCGCGCGGCCTTACCGGCGACACGAACCTTCTTTATCACAACAAAGGGGATGGGACTTTCGCTGGATGTCTCCGAAAAGGCCGGCATCCTGAAGCCCGGCCCTCGCTTTTCTATCACCGCTGTGTCTTACGACTTCGACAACGACGGATGGCCCGATATTTACGTGGCAGTTGATTCCGAGCCCAGCATCCTCTTTCACAACAATCACGACGGCACATTCACCGACATCGGCGTTGTCGCCGGCTGCGCCTACAGCGAGGCTGGCCACGAACAGGCAGGGATGGGCGTCGCCGTTGCCGATTATGACTGCGACGGCTGGTTGGATATTTTCAAGACCAACTTTGCAGATGACACTTGCAACCTCTACCACAATAACGGCGACGGGACTTTCAGCGACCTGACGTTCCCCTCAGGAATCGCTGTCAACAGCCGGTTTGTGGGATGGGGCTGCGGTTTTCTCGATTACGACAACGACGGCTGGTCGGATCTGATGCAGATCAACGGCCACGTGTATCCCGAGATTGCGGGCCACGACGTTGGCCAGACCTACAAGAATCCCCGCCTCGTGTACCGGAACATGGGCAACGGTCAATTCAAAGACGTGTCGGCAGTGATGGGTCCCGGGATCAGTGAGCATTTCTCGAGTCGCGGCGCAGCGTTCGGAGATTATGACAACGACGGCGACGTGGACGTGCTGATATTGAACATGAACGACTTGCCTTCACTCCTGCGCAACGATGGCGGCAACAAGCAGAATTGGATCAAGATCAAGCTGATCGGAACCAAGTGCAATCGCACCGCAATCGGTGCGCGCGTGCGCGTGGTAAGCGGCGAGCATGTTCAGATGGATGAGGTGCACAGCGGATCCAGCGTGATGTCTCAAGGCGATCTGAGGCTGCATTTCGGCCTCGGGAAGGCTGAGACGGTGGACGCCATCGAGGTGAAATGGCCGACGACGGGCAAACTCGAACGATTCCCGCAAGTGAAGGCCAACCAGATCCTCACCATCCGGGAAGGCAGCGGGATCGTAGCGAACATGCGACCGACAGCGAAATAACTCGGCCGTGCAAAGCGCTTGACTCTGGCGATTTCGATGCTGCAGCTTACCCAGCTCTCGGAAGAACCAGGACGGAGAGTGGCGACCCTAGATTCGTGAGCGGCCGCGATCGAATGTAAAGTTTTGTCTGTCGCGGTCACGCAGGATCAATGGCTATTTTGGGCTCTTTTCTTGTGTTTTCCGCAGTGGTTGCTAGAATAGATGTTGCCCCCCGGTATCTTCCTCGTGAGTTCGCATGAACATTAAAGAGGTAGCCAAAAGAGCGAAAGTCTCTACGGCAACCGTTTCCCGCACCATCAACAATTCGGAGAAGGTAAGGCCGGGGACTGCGGCCCGAGTGCGCAAAGCTATCGAAGAACTGAACTTCTATCCCAACACCCATGCACGCACGCTGGTGTCGGGACGCAGCCGCATGCTGGGCCTGATCATCTCGGATATCACCAACCCTTTTTTCCCCGAACTGGTGAAGAGCTTTGAAGACCAGGCGGTGCAGCGCGGTCAGGAAGTCATCATTGGAAACACGGATTACAATCCCAAGCGCATGGCGGGCTGCATACGGCGGATGGTGGAGCGCAAAGTAGACGGCGTGGCCATCATGACCTCTGAAGCCGACCCCGGCATGGTCCCCGAACTGGCGCGAAGAAGCATTCCGACGGTATTTATGGATACCGGCAAAGCCGGCCCTCACACCGCGAACATCCGCATCGACTATGCTCAGGGCATTCACGAGGCGATGCAGCATCTTTTTTCGTTGAACCATCGACGAATTGGGTTCATCACGGGGCCGATGAACCTGGAGTCGGTCCGCATACGGTACGCCGCTTTCCTCTCCGGGCTCAAATCGCGCGGACTTTCTGAGCGAGGCATGACCGAAAAGGGAAACCATCGCATCGACGGCGGCGCAATGGCCATGATGAGTTTGCTGAAGTTACGCCAGCCCCCCACCGCCGTTGTTACATCGAACGACCTTACCGCGATTGGAGCCCTGGGCGCGATTTACGACGCGGGACTGAGGGTTCCCGACGACATATCGCTGATCGGTTTTGACGATATTGCTTTCGCGCATTTGACACAACCTCCGCTGACCACCGTGGTCCTGTCCCGCACCCAGCTTGCAGTCACGGCTTTTGCAGCCCTGGAGGCTCTTATCCGGAAAGAAGACGGCTCCCATTCCGACTACACCGTTCCGACGCATCTTGTGATGCGGAAGTCGACGCGAGCCATCTGAGGAGTGAATCGTTAGGTCTTTTCCTTGCGGAGCTCTCTCTCCAAGTCAGCGCAAAAGGACGGGAAAGAAAACGATGTCCAGTCCGTTGGAAACTACCGACTAGCTACTAGCCCGCGGCGGCTCCATTTGCCGCTGAACAGATGTACACATCTGGCTTGATTCCGACGGCCGATTGATATCGTTCCGAGACTTTTCCGGCGAACTCCTGCGCATTTGCGGACTGCACCAGATTTACCGTGCATCCACCAAATCCGCCTCCCGTCATGCGCCCGCCACAGTAGCCTGGCAGAGACTCGGCGACTTCGACCATGAGGTCGAGTTCCCGGCAGCTTACCTCGAATAGATCGCGAAGGCTGCGATGGGATTCGCGCATCAGGGTACCGAACCGGCGGACGTCACCGTCGTTCATGCATTCGGCGCCGGCCAGCACCCGCTGGTTCTCGGACACAACGTGCAGGCAGCGGTTGTAGATGGTCTGGGGAATCTGAGCAGCATGTCGCTCCAGGTACTCGATGGGGACATCCCGCAGAGCGCGGATACTCGGATACCACTTCGCCAAGAGCTTCACTCCCTCATCGCATTCTTCGCGTCGACGGTTGTAGGCGCCACTGGCGTGCTCATGCTTTACCATCGTGTTGCAGATCACCAATCGCAGGTCATCGGGAAGGGGAATCAGCTTGAACTCAAGCGAGCGGCAGTTGAGCAGTAAAGCTTGCCCTGCTTTCCCAAGGCAGGAGGCAAATTGGTCCATAATGCCGACTCGTGCGCCAATGAAGAGATTCTCAGCCCTTTGGCAAAGTTTTGCGACCTCCGGCAGTGGAAGCTGCGCCCCATTCAGGCTCAACAGGGCGAGAGCGCTGGCTACTTCGATGGCGGCGGAAGAACTGAGCCCCGCACCAATCGGCACTTCGCCCTTAATCAGCAAAGTCGCGCCCGGAATGGGATGGCCGATCTCCCGAAGCATTACCGCCGTGCCCACCACGTAGTCACACCAGACATGTGTGCCCCGGGTCGGTAATTCATCCACGTCGAATTCGAACTGTTCGGAAAAGTCCTCTGAGCGAATTACCAGTTTCCGGTCCTGACGGGGTGAAATTGCCACGCGAGTGGAGAGACCGATAGCACAGGGCATCACAAAGCCCTCGTTGTAGTCGGTGTGTTCTCCCAGCAAATTAACCCGGCCCGGTGCGCGAAAGATCCGGGGCACCGACCCAAACAGGTCCTCGAAATGCCTACCTAGTTCTGCGGGGTTCATGCCAAAATCCCAAACAAAACCCGGGTTAAAATCCGAGGGCCTGCTTTCTACCAGACTTAAGGGATGTGGAATAATCCATTATGTAAACGATTACAACATTGACTACAATAGTTCGGAAATGGGTCCATGTCAAACTGGTTGCCCCGATCCGCTTATTACTTCTATCACAGCCAGGGGACAGACAAGCCAGCGCTTTTTCCCCATTGGAACTGGAGGGGAAAGGAAGGTCAGATCATCCCGGTTACCTGTTTCACAAATTGCGACACGGTTGGGTTGTTTCGCAACGGCCGGTCGCTTGGGGTGTGAAAGGGTGCGAGTTCCCTCGCTTGGGCATGGAGGGCAGGTGGGGCAACCTGCCGGATCGTGCAAAAGTTTTGCGGACGACCGCGGACCTGCATTTGTCCTGGGATGTGCAATATGAACCTGGTGTATGGAAAGCGGTCGGAACTAAAGACGGGAAGATTTTCCTAACCAGCGAGATTTACACGACGGGACAGCCGGCTTCGATCAGTTTGTCGTCCGATAGGGGGTCGATTGTGGCGGATCCAAGCGGATGTGGCTCACGTTACGGTCCATATCGTGGAGCGGGAGGGCCGCGTGGTGCCCACCGCAGACAATGAAGTCACCTTCGAGATAGAGGGTGCAGGAACGCTCCTTGGAACCGACAATGGAAACTCTGCGAGTCACGAAGACTGCAGATCGAATCGTCGAAAGGCTTTCAACGGATGGTGTCTCGCCATCGTGAAGTCGAATGGCAAAACGGGCGAGATTCAGGTCAGGGTCGTTTCGCCCGGCCTCCATGTAGCCCATGTGACCGTAGGGACCAAGATGTGAATGGTGAAACGGTTCGATCGATTCATTAAGAGTCTGGCGATTTCAGCTGTCTCCCATGTTCTGAGCGGAGTTGAAACGCGATCGATACCAGCGCTGAGGAGATTCAAGAATGGGCCTGACCAGCATTGACTGGATCATCATGGCGGTGTATTCCGTCTTTGTTCTTGGGATCGGTGTAGCTTTGAAACGCTACATGAAGACCAGCACTGATTTTTTTCTTGCTGGACGTTCGATTCCGGCGTGGGTTTGCGGTCTGGCTTTCATCTCCGCCAACTTGGGAGCGCAGGAAGTTATCGGCATGGGTGCCTCTGGCGCCAAGTACGGCATCGCTACCAGCCACTTCTATTGGATCGGCGCCATTCCCGCCATGGTGTTCGTCGGCATCTTCATGATGCCGTTCTATTACGGGTCGCGCGCGCGCTCGGTGCCGGAATATTTGAGGCTGCGCTTCGATGAGAAGACTCGCGGGCTTAACGCCATCTCTTTTGCCACGATGACGGTTTTTTCGTCTGGCATTTCCGTGTACGCCATGGCGAAACTCATGCAGACGCTCCATATTCTCGATACTCCGCTCAGGAGGATGGGCCTGCCCCCGTCGGCAGGTTTTCATATCAGCATAATCATCTCGGCGATCGTCGTGCTGGGGTATATCTTGCTGGGAGGACTGGTCAGCGCCATATACAACGAAGTACTCCAATTTTTTCTGATTGTGGCCGGCTTTCTGCCTCTGGTTCTTTTGGGTCTGAAAGATGTCGGAGGATGGAGCGGAATCAAGCAACAACTTCCCACGGCGTACACCCACTCCTGGCAGGGTATGAGCAACCCACACACCAACCCGCTTGGCGTTGAGTGGTTCGGTCTGGTGATGGGACTGGGCTTTGTTTCCTCCTTCGGTTATTGGTGCACGGATTTTCTGGTAGTGCAGCGCGCCATGGCCGCAGAGTCCATGAGTGCGGCCCGCCGCACGCCCTTGATCGCCGCTATTCCCAAGATGGTCTTTCCGTTCCTCGTCGTCCTTCCGGGACTAATTGCGATCTCGCTCCCCGCTCAACCCCCCGGTCTTCTCCCAAGTGCGCACGGGATTGACACGACGAAAGGCGAGTTAGCCGGAGCCGGCCAGGGCCTCATTCCTCCTAAGATAAATGAAACCACCGGACAGCCGATGCTCGACGCAAACGGTAAGCCTCTCTTTGACTACGATCTCGCTGTCCCAAACATGCTCGTGCACTACCTTCCCACCGGGTTGTTAGGCTTGGGCATAACGGCTCTGCTCGCTAGTTTCATGTCCGGCATGGCGGGTAACGTGACGGCATTCAACACCGTGTGGACGTACGACATCTACCAAGCCTACATCCACAAAGGCGGAAGCGATCAGCACTATCTCTGGGTAGGTCGAATGGCGACCGTATTTGGCATCGCACTTTCGGTTGCTGCAGCCTACGCCGCTACCCGCTTCAACAACATCATGGATTTTCTACAACTCGTGTTCGCCTTCGTGAATGCTCCGCTGTTTGCAACATTTCTGCTGGGGATGTTCTGGAAGCGCACCACCGGGCATGCCGCGTTTGGAGGATTACTATCAGGTACGCTCGCGGCGGCGGTTCACCACGGCTTGACACTCCCCGTCGGCGCGGTCGCTGGGATCAAGGGTGGCTGGCTCGCGACTGTGCACATCTATCCCAGCGAAATGGCCCAGAACTTCTGGACCGCCATCTGGGCGTGGTCTGTTTGTATGGTGGTCACTATTCTAGTAAGTCTGGTAACCCAGCCTCGCAAAGAAGAGGAACTCGTTGGACTCGTCTATTCGTTGACCAAGCGGACTTCCGAAGGTCATTTGCCGTGGTACAAGAGGCCGGAAGCATTCGGGATTGTCGTCCTCGTGTTGGCGTTGATACTAAACATTATTTTCTGGTAGGAGCTGCAATGGGACTGGATATTCGTTTGCCGATCGGCTTGCTCTTCAGCGTGATCGGCTTATTGCTGGTGGGATTTGGCGCGTTCGGTGACAAGGTAATTTACCAGCGCTCGCTTGGCCTCAATGTGAACCTTGCTTGGGGAGCGGTATTGCTGGTCTTCGGGTTGATCATGGTGATACTCGGAAGGCGATCGAGTGCGATTCATCCAGACGCTGGATCGTCACCAGGCGGCGGTCGCCCAGCGGGTGAGCGACGATAACTTCCCGTCTGGCCAGCTCCGCGTCCCCGACCCGTTTGTTTTCAGCTACGTTTACGTACAAAACTCGCTCAGAATCCGGTGGCTGTCAATGGTGTCGCCTGAGTCCACTGTTTCAACGCGACCTGACTGGACCTCAGGTTAACCACCGAAAAACCGACAGGAAGATAAATCACCGAATACCGCTGTGAATTCCTCTAGCAACGGCTAGCGTTTAGTGCGAGCAATGCAAGAATGAAAGCGGAAAGAAGCAGCGACTGTCACAAAAGCGGAACGGTAAAATTCAAATAGGGCGGTTTGCTTATAACCCTACTCGAAGGGGTCAGGAACGAAACTTGTTGCAAAATGCCCGCCCAGCGGCCCAGAATCGTCACAGTTTGTTCGATAATCTGCAGGGGCCGCCCCCTTTACATCGGAGCTGAGCGTGTTCAGATTCAATCGTCTTCTCTGGTCCAAACCATCTCGGATATGGAGCTACGGGGTTGCTCTTCTCTCGACTGCCTCCGCCCTGATCATTGCACGATGGATGGTCCTTTATTTAGGGGTCCCTCCCGGAGTAGTGTTTCTCTGCGCCGTCATGTTGAGTGCGTGGTACGGCGGACTCGGGCCAGCTTTATTGTCAATGATGCTCTCCGCTCTGGCGTTCTATTATTGCTTTCAGCCTCCGATCTATTCGTGGGGTCCAAAGCCCGCAGGAACAACATCCAAACTTTTAACCTTGCGTCACACCTCGTTATTGGATTGCTGAGTACCGCGCAAAGGAATGCCAAAGAATCGCTTAGGCGCGCGCTTGATGACCTGAAACGTACGGTTCAAGATCTGCAGAGAACCAACGAGGCATTGCATGCGGAAAGCTGGGAGCGCAAGCAAGCAGAGCAGAAACAGCGGCGGAGCGAGGCGTACCTGGCGAAGGCTCAAAGGCTCAGCCACACGGGAAGCTTCGGCTGGAGACCTTCCACTGGCGAGATTATCTGGTCAGAAGAAACCTTTCGCGTCTTCCAGTACGACCGCACCACGGTACCGACTGTGGAACGTATTCTCCAACGGGTTCATCCCGAAGACGCTGCCCTCGTGAAACAGACAATCGAACACGCGTCGCGGGATGGGAAGGATTTTGAACATGAATATCGCTTGGCAATGCCGGATGGTTCCATCAAATATGTCCATGTTGTTGTGGCTCATGCTTTAAGCGATGAATCGGACGGCATTGAATTTGTTGGGGCGGTGATGGACGTCACTGGCCGCAAACGCGCCGAGGAGGCCCTGCTTCGCAGCGAAGCGTACTTGGCCGAAGGGCAGAAGCTAAGTCAGACAGGCACCTGGGCATGCAATATTGCCACTCGAGAGATGATCCATTCGTCCGAGGAACACCGTCACTTGTTTGGTCTCGTTCCGGAGAGGGTCGGGATACCTTCATTCGAAGAGTTTTATCAGCGTATTCATCCGGACGATCGAGGTCCGACCGTTGGAGATCTCGAAAGAGCAATGAGCGCAGGAACTAATGTCGAGGCAAATTTCCGAGTCGTTCTGCCGGAAGGGACCACCAGATACATGTACGGAAGAGGCCGCCCTCTCGTCCAACCGTCCGGCGACATCGGTGAGTTCATGGGCATCGTGATGGACGTCACCGAACGAACGCGGGCCGAAGAGGCATTGCGACGTAGCGAGAATTATCTCGTGGAAGCGCAGAGGCTCTCCCACACGGGCAGCTGGGCATCGACACCTGCCATGGGCGAGATCAGGTACTTGTCGGAGGAATGCTACCGCATATTGGGTTTTGATCCGCACGGTGGACAACCGCGATATGAAGCCTTCTTTCAGAGCATTCATCCCGATGACCAAGCTCGAGTTAGGGAAGCGGTCCAGACATCGGGGCGCGAGAAGGTGGACTACGAACTGGATTACCGACTCGTTCATCCCGGCGGTGACATCAGCGACATCCACGTGGTAGGCCATCCCGTTCTCAGCCCATCCGGCGATCTCGTTGGCACCGTGATGGACGTGACCGAACGCAAGCAGGCGGAGGCCAAGATCCGGCAATATCCGGCAAAGCGAGAGGGAGCTGCGACAGGTCCTTGATCTCGCACCTCAGCACATTGGCGAGTTTGGACAGGGTGGAAGTCGTCTCTATACCAACAAGGCCGCGCTCGATTATTACGGTCTCACACTGGAGGAGTGGCGGGACGCTGATTTGAATAGGCTGCTTTATCCTCAGGATGCGGAACGCGTCTGGAGCGAAGTTCAAAATAGTTTTTTGAGTGGGTCTCCGTACGAGACCGAAGCGCGCTTACTGAGAAAAGACGGGAAGTATCGCTGGTTCCTTTTCCGCCTTAACCCCGTGCGAGATGAGCAAGGACGGATCGCCCGTTGGTATGCCGCGGGTACCGATATCGAGGATCGCGAGCAGGCTGAGCAGCGACTCCAGAACGAGAACATTGCGTTGCGCGAGGAAATCGACCAGGCCTCGATGTTCGAGGAGATTGTTGGAATTTCTCCAGCCCTGCACGCGGTGCTCTCTCGTGTAGCCAAGGTTGCTCCGACAGACTCCACTGTTCTGATCACCGGCGAAACTGGAACGGGCAAAGAACTGATTGCCCGTGCCGTCCACAAAGGATCCCAGCGTTCGTCGCGAGCGTTCGTCAGTGTGAACTGCGCTGTAATTCCACGCGACCTGATCGCGTCAGAGTTGTTCGGCCATGAGAAGGGTGCCTTCACGGGGGCAACTCAGCGGCGTTTAGGGCGTTTTGAGTTGGCCGAAGGTGGCACGATCTTCCTCGATGAAATTGGAGAACTTCCTGCCGAAACCCAGATCGCTCTGTTGCGTGTTCTGTACTCAACGAGCACTGGAATGTCTTCCGGTCGTTCCCGCAGAGGAGGCACCTCGATCGGAAAAACGTTGAGCCGATAATGCAGGAACATGAATTCGAGCGCGTCGGAGGAACTGGATCCATCCGAACTGATGTTCGGGTGCTGGCTGCAACGAACCGTGATTTGGAGGCTGCCATCGCTGCCGGGATGTTCCGGAGCGACCAGCGTCAGCGCGCCACTATCGATAAGCGCCGATTCTTGGATAAGCGACCCAGGTACGTGGGGGCGGTATTCCGGGTTTTTGGAATCTTGTGGTTGCCCGGGCGGTGAGCACCGCTTCCTAACCGGCTTACATGGTGCAACTCGAGAACGACATTTACTCCCGGATCGGCTTGGTGATGTTTGATCGGTCTGGCCGCCTTAGTCGCCCCTACCTGGTGGTTGAAGTTTATGAGTCGCGATTGCTTTAGACATCAATCGCGGCTGCGGTCATGTGGGCCGATCTGTACTAGGCCGGTGCTCGGCTGTTGCGCGGGATGGCGGTTCCAGCGTGATGGACCTGTCGCCTTTGATCGCAGCCTGCTGCGCAGTGAACCAATGGCCATCGAACCGCGGACGAGGGGTCCGACTTTCAAAGGTCCCACTATCCGCACCTTTTGCACTCGGTGCAAGCCGCTCGAAATCGCGCAGCCACACTGGCGGCAGTCCGGCGTGCCGCCGAAAATACAAGGCTCCACCCGAGTGGTTAGGTCAGCTGAGTAGTTCGTGGACATTTTCGAGAACAGACATTCTTCGGGACTTCGAGGAGGTGTCACAAACGCCTCTGCGATTCCCGGACTCATCAAAAGCTTGGGATAGGTTTCGCGCAAACCGGAAAGTTCGCTGCCGACGCGCCGGCGTTCTTCGGGACTCAGCATCTCTGTGCTGTGCTCACCCACCTGCGGACTATAGAGGCTGACCCAAATGCGGTTGACTTCAGGCCGCGACTGCCAGAATGTGACATACTCTTCCAAATAGCCAGGGCGTTTCAGCATCGGACCGGTGATTGTCCAGTGAACATTGACGCGGCGATCGCGGATGTTCTGCAGGATGCGCGCATAAGTCGCCGGCTTGCGACGTTCATCGTGGTGCTCGGGCAATCCGTCTACGGAGACAGCGACCCGGCAACGCCGCAGTTGCATCCACTCCGCGGGAATCGGAATCACTCCGCTGGTCACCACCAGCGTGAACACGCCCTGGCGGCTGAGTTCCGGCAGTATGCGGCTGAGCTCGCGATGCCGGACCAAGGGTTCGCCTCCGACCAGCGAAACATGCAAAGGCTTATGTTTTCTGACCAGTGCAAGCACACCCGCGACCAACGCCTCTCCACGCAAGTCGGAGAGCTCGCGCAATGTAGTTCCGCCTCCCAAATGGGAATCGCCATACGCGTAACAACCCGGGCAACTCAGGGGACATTCGCGCGTGACCTCGATGGACAGCATAGGAGCCCGGCCACTCAGGATGTTACCCCAAGCGGCAAACAGCTCGCTCAGAGTTAATCCTGGACGGTATTTCGACTGCATAAGTTATGAACCTCCGTTCGCTAGTTCCTTTAACCCTAAGTCTCCGCCTTCGACTCTCGATGCACCGGCTCGGACGGGAGCCTTTGCCTTTGCCCGATGGTTTCTGGCGGGAAACTGGGAAGCGGCTGCCATGGGTATCGCTGCGGCGGAGTGATAGCCTTCATACTTACTCCGAGCAAGCAGGAGCTTTTCCAAGTCTTGTTGGCCGAGTGGCTGCTGCCGGCCGAGACAGTGCGTCACCAGCGCGATTTGGGCAAAGTGCTCGACTGTCTCCATCTTCATGTAGGCGTGATGCAGCGTGTCGGCGTAGGTCACGACGCCATGGTTCGACATAAGAATAGCGTCGTACTGCGGAATCAAAGGCTCCAGCGAGTCACATAGCTCTGATGTCCCCGGCGTCCCGTAGCTGGCCAGCGGAATCGAACCGAGACCCATCACCAGTTCGCAAACCAAAGGCTGATTCAGTGCCATGCCGGCGGCAGCAAAGCCAGTTGCCGTGCAGGGATGGGCGTGCACAATCCCGCACACATCGGGACGCAACTTGTAGATCAGTAAGTGCATGGAGATTTCGCTGGAAACGTGACGACGGCCCGCGACCTGCCGGCCCCCGGGATCGACAATCACCATGTCTGCCGGGAGCAGCGCGCCCTTGCTCATCGCTGTGGGGGTCACCAGAATGCGCTGCTCGTCGAGACGTACCGAAAGATTGCCATCCGTTGCGGCCACATAGCCGCGTTGATGCAACATCCTGCCGAAGGAGACAATTTCGCGCCGGTATTTTCGTTCTCTAGTCATCGAGGCGGCCTTCCAAATGTTCCTGGGCTTTTTTCTTAGTCCCACACACGGACGAATCCAGACTTCTTTTTCAACGATTCTGCTCCCGTTCAAGGAAACTAGTGTCGTCTTACGACTAGACCAATACAACCATTCCACCGGCATCGGGTTATGCTTAAAACGAGCCCCGAAAACGTTGTGCTCTCTCGGCTGACTCATTGTTCGCGACCGAACAGTTCACGCTGTACTCCCGGTGATCGATCGTCAGGGCTTTCTTGCCATAGAGTCGGACTTCGACAAAAGTCAGATCTCTTTGCGGAAGCCAGAAACTGTCGATCTTCTGGTACTGCCGCACAAAGTCGGCTCGCTCTATCCAGAAAGAAAGCTTCTTTGCTGGATGGCCTTCAATCCGGACAACCGCATAGTCTTCGACATCAATCCATATCTTACCTTGGAACAAATACTTGTCTCTCCGCTTAGGGATTGCGCGTACGACGAAGCACTTGTAAGGTCCCACCTGTTGCTCGCCAAGCGGCTCCAGGGCGTAGTTTGCAGGGGAGATGGCGCTGTCGTGATGCTGCTTACCAGCTGCTGTTTCGATCTCGCTGGCGATTAGTGGGTTCAGCGCCAGACGGCGAACCACTACCGATCCCTTTTCGGACGTGACTACAAACTTCTTCTGGTCCGGCGCCAGGTACTCCATCCGCCCGACCTCTTCGGCATGCACCTTCCCCTTCAAATCTACCACTTGATAGGTTCTGAGGGCGGTATAGTTCAGCAAAGTCGCACTCCGAAGCGCATTGTGGGCCAGCAACTCATCAAAGACTTGGACTTCAGTCACGCCCGGTCGCAAGGGCTCGAGAGGGGCTGTAAGTTCCGCCTGGCTCCGCTGATCAAGCCGCCCAGTCTCCCAATTCCCAATGAATGTAGTCTCCGATTGCAACAGTTGTTCGGTATCCGGAAACGAAAGTAAGTCCCGCCCGGCGAAAATAATGGCGGACCGGGTGTCTATTTTGATAGAGAAACACTATGAGTCAGTGTGTCCTTTCTAGGGCGGATGCCCGTCCGCATCGGCGGCTGTTGTGTTGGACGATTGCATTGCACGCCTTTCTCATCCCGGCCTTCGCCCAGATTGGCCAGACCTACCCATCGCGTGTCATTACCATCGCCGGCGACTGCGAAGCAGAGCTGCGGCCAGCCAAGGCTGTCATTTCGGGCGGAATCGCTGTGTCTGCGCTCAAACCATCAAGTGCGGCCGACCAGCTCGACAGGCAAATGAAGCTGATTCGCGAATACGTGCAGCAGAACCGGGGCAAGCTAACGGAACTCGAACGGGTGCGGATGATTCACACGGAAGGCTCCGTTAATGGCCAGCCGCGTGATCCCAGCTTTCAGCTCGCGCAACGGATTCGAGCGGAATTTCCAGCCGATGCTCCGATAGATATCATCCTGGAGCACTTGATGGAACTCGGGTTGGACCGCTTTGGCGACAACATGTCGTCCGCGGAATCGCGCCAATCGATTGTCGTGATCCGTTACGAAATCGAAAACTTTGACAAACAAATCAAGGAAATTCGCGACCGCTGCACCACCGACGCGTGGAAGCGGTGGTGTGTCTCGGCAAGTGCGCAAAGCCTGTCTTGCAAAGCCGGTGATCTGCCCGAGTCACTCCAGCTGCAGAGCCTGATGCTGCGCTCCACAGAGAAAGTGATGCGCGGCGAAGGGCCGACCGACTATTACCGGATCAGCATCAGCACCTACCAATCAGGCCAGCAAACCTCACCGCCCGAGCTGCTCGGCAACTTGCCGCTACATCTGGTGGGCAACATTATCCTGAACAATTCCGAACCGGAGCGAAAGTGAAGCGCCTGATCGTCAGCGTCATGGCGCTGTTGCTCACCTCCACTGCGGGCCGGGCCGATGACGGATCCCCCACTACGCGACTCCTGCGCACGGTGCAGCTTGGAGCTCCTCAAGAGATCACGACCGAGCAGATCACAGCTATCGTTCAGAACGGACACGCTACTTATCTGGATGTGATGTTGGCACGCTCGGCGCTTGTCGTGCTTCACCAAGACAATCCCGAATGGGAGAAATTCGACAACCTGCTCTCATCCCTTCTCAACTCTGCGCTCAACAGCGGCAATGTGTATCTGCAGCCACCAGATTTGCACCAGGGATTCGGCGGCAAGGAACTGGTCTTCACGATGGTGTACGCCTTGGTGATGTCCGGCCAGCAAGAGCACGCCGTCGACATTCTTGAGCAACATCTCTCCAATGGCAGTCAACTCAAGCAGGCGATCGTTCTTCAGGCGTTACGGAATATCGGCACGCAGCGGGCGATCGGTATGATCCAGAAGTACCAGGAAAAGGGCGACTACCATAACCTCGCCGAGAATACACTTGCCGATCAGGATATGCCAGTCCTCTCGGAAATTTACGCGCGCTGGAACCTAGTTCCGCCGGACGCACGCACTCGAACGAATCTGCTGAAGATCCTGCAAGGAGGGTGCGGTGTGCGCGAAGCCCTCGCAGCTTACTGGCTGGGTTACTTTCCTCTCAGCCCCGATCGCGGGCAGGAGCGCACTGAGCTTTCGGCTCTAAGAAGCTTGTATGAACACAACAGTCCAAGCTGCGATTACATGGGCCGTCTCGTCGCCTTGAAGTCCCTCGGATTGCGCTCACCGGAAACCATCAGTTACTGGTCAAACATCCTGCACAAAGAGCCAGATGCGTGGCTGCGGCACCAGGTCCTGATTAATGCGTTCGGACACTATGGCCGCCAATTCGCGCCCGCCGCGCTCGATCTACTCGCGACCGAACCTTCGCAATACATGCAATGGCAGCTTATGCAAGGCAACATCGAGACTCGTCAAGGGCAACGCTTCCGCAGCTACTGGGACATTTGGATCCCGGTTACGCTGCAATTCTTGCTCGTGTTTCCCGACCCCGGACATCGTGACAAAATGAGCGTGAAGGATCAGGAGGATCTGCTGCGCTGGCTCGAAACGGGCCATCGACCGCAGGATCGCGTGGTATTGAACCACTTCATTTATGATTTTCTCCCGCACACCCGCGGCGGGAACACGCGGCGAGTCCTGACCTTTTTCAACAACCTTCCCGACCGCAACAATAATTGGTGGATCCTGATGCCGATCGAGGACGTATCGGCCCTGCCTTTGCTGCGCTACTACGAAACGCTGCCGGCCCCTGGAGACCAGCACCAAGAGTTGACGGGCGCTGTCACCAGGCTGGAGCGCAGACGGGCGATGCCAGAAGAGAGCGCGACCTGCTGTGAAGCCACACAAGCGTGCCTCAGGAGTTTTCTGGAAAAGGACTCGCCTCAGGACGTAAAGATCCAGTCGGAGCAATCGGTCCGCGCCTGGCTCAGAGGCACACTCGAACCTAAGACGTCCTACAAAATTGCGTTCTCCGGCCCACTGAAGCGCACGGCCACAGTGCATCGCTCGCTCAGCCCTAATGAGCATTGGGAGTACCTGTACGATTGCTGGCGCAGAACCGACACAGCTACGTCACAGCCGCATAAGTCATTCCAGCCGAATTAGAAGAAGATCAAGGCGAGGATGTATCGGGCTCTAGTTCACACACTGGCAAAGCCAGTTTGCCTGTCTCTCCCGGCGGTACCAATGCCGCTCATGCAAAGTAATTGTTGAAAAACCCTATCGCAAGTGCCCCGGCGGAAAACACTTAGGCTTCCCGCCGATGCTCCATTTCGTCGATGGCATGACCGTACGATTCTTGCGAACTGGGTGCGCAGTGAGATTGGAAAACCGCATTCTTCGACTGTTCCAAATCCGTCAGTCGAAGGATTGCCTTGCAGCGTTTCGATGTCTTCCGATGTGCCATAAGGCGGCACGAGTTTTGGTTCGCTGAGAGAGGAGCGTTCAACACATCCGCACGGGCATACATGCAGCTACGGGCAGAATCAGGAACATGAGTTAATCGGATTTATGAGGTTTCGAGGAAAACAGAAATTGCACACCGAAATAGCCGATGAATGCAGGCTGGTTAATGCTGGTAGGTTCCAGGCCGCGTCCGGCCATGAGCAGAAGAATGATTGAGTCCTTGATCTTGTAGCGGCCGCCGAAATCGAGGGTGGGCTGAATCCCTGCCGGGTGAAAGACACCCTGAGAATAGAACTCGACATCCCCTTCAAGCTTTGGAGTGAAATCGTGGCCGACGACTAGGCCCGTGATCCAGCCGTCGGGTCCATCGTGGACAAACTGATAACCGATCTCGTAGTCCACGTCGACCGAGCCAAGCTTTTTCCTAAATTCGAAGGGTAGCAGGAAGGATTGGCTCGCTGCCGTGATTCCCCGGCGAACGGCATCGTCGGGATTATTCAGAAAGAATTGCGGAAACATGGAAACTGACAGCCCGTCTTCACCGCCATCATAGAAACGCCATTTCACTCCGGGATTAGATTGCCCCATTCCAAACTTCGCCGCCGAAGACGAATCTTTGACACGCAACCAGGCATTTTCATACGTGAGCTGAATGCGGTCGCCTACGCCAAAATTGATGTCCACATCAGGAACGTGCGAGATGGACTGATTACTGTAGAGAAATGGCATGTAGCCAAGATTAATTTCCCAATTCAGATGGCCGGGAGTGCCCGGATCATTGGTGTAAAAAGGCGGCCCGCCTTGCGCAAATGCGGGCAGACTTGCACAAAGGAGAACGGCAAGACCCGCGAGTAGATGCAGGCGCAGACTCAAACACAAAAATCTTGATCCGTGATGATTACCAGCGTCTAGGATGGAAATTCCCCTCGCAATGACTTGGCCCTGAGAATTTTGCTTATCGGTTATTTCCCCACAACTAGCACTTCGAACTGCCCTGATTCTGTTGTCGAAAGGAAGAGCTGATGCGTTTTTGGATCCAGAGCTACGGTTCGGGCTCGGGGCACCGTCTTGACGGTCTCGACTGGAGAATATTTGTCCGGGTTGTCCTCGTGAATCACAGAGATCGTTCCTTCGCCGTTGGCGTTGAAGATCAGATGTGTATCCGAATCGAATACGGTCGCATCCACATGATCGCCAATCGGCAGCGTAGTGATCACCCTGCCCGTAATGGCGTTCATGACCGCCATTACTTTGCTACGGCAACCAATAAAAAGACGGAGGTTGGCCCGATCTATCGCCATGCTAGAGGGCGAAGAACATGGAGCGGTCGGCCAGCGCTTCACAACGGTGAGCTTACGCGAATCGATCTTCACGACCTGATTCTGATCCTCGAGATTGTTGTAGACGAAACCGTTTCCGTCCGCTGCCGCAAATTCGGGCCCTCCACCAAGATCAACCGTGCCAGCGACTTTCCCAGTGGCAGCATCAATAGCGGTCGCGTTATTGCTCTCGCCATTGAAGGCGAATACACGTGAAGTGGCGGGATCGAAAATAATCGCGTCAGGTTTCTTGCCCGTGGGAACGTCTGCGATGGGCTTCAGCGTCTTCAGATCGAAAATTGTGACGGTGGAAGCGAGACCGTTGCTGACAAATCCGCGGCCGAGATCGGCAGCGATCGCGATTCCATGAACACCGGGCGTTTTCAAAACTCTGCCAACGATTGCTCCAGAATCCACGTCAAGCACCTCCACTTGCGTTTCGTGTGAAACATACAGACGCCGCGCGGCTTCATCGATAGTGAGGTAATCCCAACCACCCTGGCCGGGGATTGGAATCTTCTTCGTGACCTGGTAACTCACGGTCGCAGCCGACGCAACGAGACACATCAGCAGAACAAAAATTGCCTTTTTCAACGCACTCCTCCTGAAGATCAGTGGCACGACCCGCTACTCGAGTCGTGGAAACTTCTCCGCCGGCACAAACTCCCAGTCGTAACTTAATGCATGGAGCGCCTGCCAAAGAGGTTTCAAGTCCGGATCATTTCCGTGGGCGGCGCTTTTGAACCTTGCACGTTTCATGCGTTAGCTCGTAGGCTCGGCTTTGTCCTGATCGGCCGAGAATGCAATTTCCCGCTGGGCCTCGACTGCAGCGAGCCGCTGTGTTAGGGCGCTTGAGATGGAATGGTAAGCGGTACTACCAAGGGTCAGCCGCAGCGCCGGCTTCAAACTATCTGCGGCAGAAATCATGGCATCCACGGTGCGTCCGGCATCGCCTCTGACCGAAAAGCCTCCCTCGGCAATCGCTCGCCGCAATGCGCCAACCGGGGTATCGTTATACAACTCCATGGGAGCGGGGCGCACCAGGCTGGCACCGAAACTGGTGCCAGTCGGGCCAGGCTCGACGATGATGAAGTCGATCCCGAAAGGCGCGACCTCCTGGGCCACCGACTCGATGAACCCCTCGATGCCCCATTTGGTCGCGTGATAGGGGCTGAAGCTCGGGTATGCGATCTGGCCGCCCTCGGACGAAAGCTGCACAATCCGTCCCCCGCCCTGCTGGCGCAGGTGTGGTATGGCCGCGCGGATGAACTGGATGGAGCCGGTCAGATTGGCCGCGATCTGATGATCGATCTGCGCATCGGTAAGCTCCTCCGCCGCACCGAACAGCCCGTAACCCGCATTGCTGACAGCAACGTCGATCCGACCCATTCGGTCGAATGCATCGTCCACGACCTTCCGGATGGTTGCGGTGTCTGTGAGGTCGAGCATGGACACCGCCAGTCGGTCGCCGTGCTGCGCCTGCAGATCGGCAATGGCATCCTCACGTCGTACCGTAGCCACGACCTGATCGCCTCGGATAAGGAGGCGCTCCGTCATTAACCTGCCAAGACCCGCAGACGCGCCGGTAATGAGCCAGCTCTTGCTCATGATGCTCCTTTTCGCTCTCGGGGATTGTCTTCTTAATACGTTACTCTACACACGAAAGCTCTTTCCTCCGGTATGCGACCTTGCCACGCGGCCTACGGCAGATGCGGCTCGATCCAGCCAAACTCCTGCAATTCTGCCCCATTCCTTTCTATTTATCACCCAGTGCCAAAGCGAGTACACGGCGTGAAAACCGCATAACCATCCAAGGCGTCTGAAATGAACGCGTTAGCGTCAATGGTAGCGTTCACAGCTGCGTTGCTGGTCGTAAACCCACTGTCCTCAGGAATCAGCTCGGCGCCTGGTCGAAGGTATGCGATCAGAAGTCCCGAAACCACGGAAGCCGCCACCCCGAGATAGATTCCCAAATCAGTTATCCGTCTGATTTTGGATTGCGGCACTAGAACAGACGCCCCGACCCATCGCCCGCCGTCGGAGCGCCTGCTTCGCACCCAGGTAAACCGGATAAGAAAAATGAGGCCGACAACGAGGCCCAATTTCACTTCTCCTCTCATCGCAAGAGGGTTTATCAGCGCGCGCGTTGTTTCGCCGTTGCTGATGAACGCATAAACCAGCACGATCGCGCTGATCCAGTGAACGCATCCATTCAACCATCGAAGTGGACTAAAGGGGCGAACTGGCCGCAGGAGAGCTCAGAACGAGCAGCGGTGGATAGCGAATTCCCGGTTCCGGTGGTCATAATGCACCTTCTTCACCGGATGGCCGTCCAGCAGCTTATTTCCATACCGTCTACCACGGGAAAGGCAACCGAGATGTATCCGTTAGCAGGATGGCGCACATATTCAAGATAGGAGCTCAAGGAAGGGAGGTTAATGTCGTCTGCCACGATCAACGCCCCGATCGTCAGTCGAGATTCGAGCGACCGCAGAACTGGAAGGTACAAGTCTTTCCAACCGTCGAGCAGTACGAGGTCGATCGGTCCCGGGATATCGCTCAACGTTGTCATGGCATCGCCGAGCAGAATCGTGACGCGATCCAGGAGGCGAGCTTCTTCCAGGTTTTCGCGGGCGGCAAGCACCTTGGCCTCGCTTAGCTCGGTACTGACCACGCGGCCCGTGCCGTTGTCCGCAACTGCGGCGGCCAGATAGATGGCGGAAATTCCGTACGACGTACCGAACTCAATAACGGTGTTCGGACGCTTTGCTCGAACGAGAATGTAGAGCAGGTCGCCGCCCCCCGGTGAGATGGACATGTAAGTGGACTCTGAGGCGTCTGCCCGCTCTTGCGCGGTGGCGGTTTCCCATGAGAGGCCCGGCTTCCGCCAGCGGGGGGTTCCCTGGTCCTGCTCTGCTGCGGCGAATAGTCGGTTAAGAACCGTTCTGACCTGAGGTGTACGCAAGGTGTTTGCCATATCTATATGCGGAATCAAGGAACATTGCTCAATTGCTGTCATGGTCTCCAAAGCCTCCGGGCATTTTGGTTTGTTTTCCATTTCCGTTCTGGTCGTTTGTTCCGGGTCATATTGGTCTTCTGCGGTCCCGTATACGGACAGATACCGAGAAGTAAGAGTCACCTCACTCGAACGATGCCCAACCGAGTCCGTCAACTCGATTGCCGGCAGCGATGAGGTTCTTTATCGACCAATCGGAAAGGCTTATCGCGGCGATCTTGCCGCTCTTGGTGCAGGAGACATACGCTACATCGTTGTCGGGAGAGATGAAGATTTCGTGCGGCGCTGGGGGTACGTCGATCGTGCGGGCGACTTGCAACGTTTGCAGGTCGACAACTGCCACCTGAGAAGTACTCTGCATCGCCACCAAGATCCACCGTCCATCGGGTGTAGCGGCGGTGCCATATCCGGAAGCGCTCAAAGGAATCCACGTCTTCAACTTGTTCGTGGCGGTGTCGATCACCGCTAAACGCGGCTTCGTCTGGTCGGCGGTGAAAACCGTTCGATCGTCGACAGAGATGGAGATGCGCTGCGTTTTCTGAGAAACAGGTATAACCGCAATCAGTTTCCGAGCCTTGAGATCGAGAACCGAGACTGTTCCCGGCCCCACATTTGCCGTGTATCCAAATCGTCCGTCATGAGAAAGCACAAGCATGTGCGATTCGTCTTGACCGGTAGGAATCGTTCCCACCAATTTCAGTGTTTTCGGATCGATGATCGTGACGGTGCGGTCCAACTCGGTTGTGACATAGAGCAGACCGTCGTTGGGATTCATCACCGCACAATGAGGGCGGACCCCGTGCCCGAAATCGAAGCGCTGGACGAGCTTGTGAGAGCCGATATCAATCACTACCAACTCTCTTCCATCAGTGCCGGGATCGCCCACGCTCGAATCTCCGTAGATCGGAACGTAAGCCAGCTTCCCATCGAACGAAGTAGCCACCTCGTGACCAGTCACGCCTCCCTCCGCGATTGTTGCGACCTGCTTGCCTGCTCGTGGATCGACAATGCCGAGCGTGGCTTCACCTTGGTTGACAGCTAACAGCATTCCTGGCCCGGTGTCAGCATTGCCCCTTACGCGCACAAAGGGGAAAATTAGAACTACGAGGGTCATCAGGTCCAGGGTTGTGCGAAAGATCCGAAGGGATCGGGAGTTTAGTTTGTGGGGTAGAACTTTTGGATCATTTGTCATGTCAATCCTGCTTTCTGCTATGTAGAATACGAGTAAATGCTCACAAATAAAACTCGCGTTCGCGATGGCAGAGGCCGGCCGCGCAAGAACACGCTGAAAGCCCGCAAAGCGCCGGGTCAGGCGAGGTCTCAGGAGACAGTAGGTGTCATTCTTGAAGCGTCTGCTCGCATTTTGGAATCAGACGGACTTCGTGGATTCAACACCAACGCGATTGCAGCGACAGCCGGCGTAAGCATTGGATCCCTCTATCAATATTTTCCGAACAAGGACTCCATCGTCCTCGCCCTGATTGGCAGTTTTGAGAAAGCGTTCCACGATACCGTCGTAAAGGCCGTGCAAGATGGAAAAGGAAAAGGACTGAAATCCCGCCTTAGGTTAGTCGTTCGGGCGCTTGTGAGTGCACATTACTACCGCCCTCGGCTAAATCGTGTGCTGGAAACTGAAGAGGAAAGACTCGGAAGCGAGGCCGACAGCGCCGCGTTCCATGAAAGCGTGCTGGAACTATTACGAGATCACCAAAACGAAGTGGCAGTGCCCGTTTCGAGGACAACGGAGCGGATCGTCGTTGCCGTTCTCCGCGCTTTGGTGGACCTCGGCCTTGAGTCCGGCGCGAGTCCGCGATCCACCGAACAGCGAGCTATGCGCGCTATATGCGGATACCTACTCTATTCGGGCTAAAGGTAGGTGATCATCGATTAGGACTTATTTTAAGAGCACCCGGCAAAAACACGAGCTCACCAGCATCAAACTGGAATCCAGCTCACCGCCATGTAGCTTCAGGGGCAGTCGACCGACTCGCGGCCGATCCCGAGCCGTTTCATTCTGATTGTTGTAACTCCCGGACTCTGGGCCGACACTCTCTCCGCACTACTTCGTTACTGATTCATGGTTGTAGCTGATCGCGCGCGTCACCTTCCACACGCCATCACCTTGGTTTTGCCACACTGTCACAAACTTGGCTTCACCGAATCCTTCTTCTCCTGGGTGGTGAAAGCGATGCACGCCGATCTCCACCGCTCCATATCCTTTCAGCGGATACACCTCCATCGAGCCTGGCACAATCGTTCGCTCGACTTTGCCGCAGATGTTCTGCTTGATCGCCGCAACGAACGGAGCCTTACCGACTGACAACTGACAGCCCTGTCTGGTCGTGATAGAACTCCAGGTCATCCGACACCATCGCACCTAGCTTCGACAGATCGCAGTGGTTGTAGGCGTCAAAAAGTTGTGTGTCCAAAGACTCGATCGTCTTGAACAAAGTATCGAGCTGTGCGCTGGAGTGCGCATGCACAGACGGGCAAAGAAGGACCAACGAGGCAAGCAGGGAAAGTCGAAACGAACTCTTCCTAGGTGGGAAATGTCCTTTCGTAAGATAGGGCTATCGCGTACCGGGTTCCACAATGGTTCCAGCAATCATTCTGTTTGCTCTGGTTCGGCTTCCTAACGCGTGTGAGTGTCTGGGAAGAATACCGAGTACACAATCCGATAAGGAAAGGTTTGCCGACGATCCGCTCATTGAATGAGAACAGCCCTTCCGAGTGGCTCGGCCCTACATGGCTCGTTCACCTGATTCAGGGTCGCAAAAGTACCACGTCCGAGAAATTCAGCACGGTCCGACGTAATGTTAGCCGACGTTGGGATCGGTGTCCGAATTTGGGCAGGAATGTCCTTAAACGGACAGCAGTTATCAGCTCAATACCTGTAAGTGACTTATAATGTGACGTCTAAAATTGGCAGGCACGCTGCTACCTCGGCGGAATAGGGGTGAACCATGGCCTTTGTTCGCGATCTCCGATTTGCGGTCCACTCGTTGGCGCGCACTCCGGGGCTGGCCTGCGCCGTGATCCTCACACTAGCGCTCGGCATCGGCGCCAATGCGGCTATCTTTACGCTTGTGCGCGGCGTCCTGCTGCGACCGCTGGTCAACCGCGACGAAGATCGCCTGATTTACATTCGACAGAGCGCCCCTGGCATCGGGGCGGAAAACGACCGTTTTTCGGTGCCCGAAATCCAAGACTTGCGGGCCAGTGTGAAATCGGTCAGCGAGTTTGGCGACTTTTCGACGATCGGGTTCACCATGATTGGGCTGGGTGAGCCGCGTGAAGTTCGCGCCGGCGTTGTGGGCGGTTCCTACTTCGAAGTCATGGGCTTACGCCCCGTGCTGGGCCGGCTGCTGGACATGCGCGACGACGGCCCCAATGCTGCAGGCGCAGCGGTGCTTACCTACCGCTTCTGGACCACGGTGCTTCACCGCGATCCATCGGTGATCGGGAAGCAGGTTCGGCTGGATACGCGCACTGCCACCATCGTTGGCGTGCTCGAGCCTTCGGTTCCTTACCCTGCGGACACCGAGCTCATCGCGAACGTTGTGACCAGCCCGCATCATCTCTCCGCGACCATGGTCACTGGCCGTGTTCATCGGATGACGGAATTGTTTGGGCGTCTGGCTCCGGGAGTTTCTCTCGATCAAGCTCGAGCGGAGTTGCGGTCGGCGTACTCTGCGATGAAGAAAGATCACCCCGAAGCCTACCCTGCAGGCGGGCAATTTAGCATCGCAGCGAAGCTGCTGCGCGATGAGATCACATCGGGTGCTCGTACCGTGTTGCTGGTACTGCTCGCTGCCTCGGGACTGGTGTTCATTATCGCGTGCTGCAATGTGGCGAATCTGATTCTGGCGCGGACCGTGCGCCGCGAAGCTGAATTGGCGGTGCGTACCGCGCTCGGCGCAAGCACGGGTACGTTACGCCGCCTGCTGCTGGCGGAAAGCTTGCTGCTCTGCGGTGCGGGAGCGATTCTGGGAGTGGTTAGCGCAAGTCCGATGGTCAACGTCCTGGCGCGGTACGCTTCGCGCTTCTCGGTGCGCGCGCTCGACTTGAAGATTGACTCGAGCATGCTCTGGCTTGGCGCAAGCCTGGCGATCCTGGCTGCAGTGCTCCTGGCTTTCGTCCCGCGGTTACCCACTGCCAACACGTCGCAAGGTATCAACCTCAGCAGCGGAGGAGTGCGCATCACCGGCGGGACGAACCGGCGGCTGCGCATCTTCGCGGTCACACAGATTGCGGCCTCGTTCATGCTGCTGTCGGGAGCGAGTATGCTGATCAAGACGCTGCTCACGCTGCAAGCCACGCAGACCGGTTTCGACATGCACCGCGTGCTGGCCATGGATATGCCAGTGATGTCTTATGGCAAGACTCCGGATCAGATCATCAATTTCTATCGGGACACGATACGCCGAATCAAGGAGGTGCCGGGAGTTGACGGAGTCGCAGAAGGGACCAGCGTGCCTTGGCGAGATGCGGGCAACTTCGGTACGGGATTCGAATTCACCGGCGAAGGTCACGTGAAAGGCAGTCGCCAAGAGGATCCTCTGGCACAGTTCCGCGCGGTTTCGCCGGGATTTTTCGCGGCGCTCGGCGTGCCCATCCTTGAAGGCCGGGACTTCAACGATGATGACCGGCGTGGTGGCGAGCCTGTAGTGATCATCAGCCAAAGTGTCGCGCAGCGGATGTTCCCCGGGCAAGATGCCCTCAATCGCCACATTATGTGGACCGACCCGGTGATGGATTTCGTCAGCGTGAGCAAAGGACCGCGCCGAATTGTTGGGGTCGCCGCTGATGTCGATGATGAGCACATCATACCGGGAGCGGCACTCACCATCTATCATCCCTTCGGCCAGGTGCCGGATAATCTTTCCGACAACGGCGTGAGCATCTTTGGCGGCCGGCTGTTCGTGCATACGCGTATCGATCCCTACGCGCTAGTCACGCCTGTCACGCGCATCGTGCGCGAGACGTCGGTTGATCAACCCGTCGAGCACGCGGCTACGCTCGAAGACATTCGCGCCGAAGTGCTCACCCCCGATCGACTCAACACAATTGTGTTCGGCGGATTTGCCGCGGTTGCTCTGGCGATCGCCATCGTGGGTGTGGCGGGCGTGCTCGCCTTTTCCGTCAGTGCACGCACTCGTGAGTTCGGCATCCGCCTGGCAATCGGCTCGCAACGTCGGCACCTCTTGACCCGTGTCATTGCCGAAGGAGCCGTAATGGCGGGTGCTGGCGTAATTGCTGGCGCGGCGGTCGGGTTCATGCTCGCACGGCTAGTGAGTAGGTTTTTTGGGGAGGTCAAAATGCCGGGCCTTTTGCCCGTGTTCATTGCTGCGTTCGTGTTGATGGCAGTGGCGGTTGTCGCATCGGTGTTGCCCGCGGCACGCGCTGCGCGGGTCGATGTTATGCAAGCGCTGCGCTCGGAGTGACTGCGTAAGAGGTATCGGCCGCGCCGAATGCGCGATCTAATGTCCCAGCCGCCGATGCGCACGCGTGGTCGCATCGTTCCTACTCGGTGGGTCTGTTTCTGACCCTTTTCCCAAACTCGCACCTGCGTGTCAGCGACTCGCTGCAGCCTTCGCGCCGCTGCGAGCCGCAGATTGACATCTGTGTCGCGGGCGAATGACGGGCAAGTAGGAAGTAATTCACTAGGGCGAACAACGGGCGCTCGGAGACCGACCAAACGCAACTGTTGTTTAACACGCCATCCCACTCGTCGCTGGTGAGTTAGCCCCGGAAAGTAGGAAATCGGGTAAACACCTTGCACTCAGCTCCGGTCCGGCTAAAGGGTCGTGTGAGCCGATATTTCAACGGTAGGGAGAACGGCACGGAATTTTTCCCGTATCAGGGACGAACTAGCGCGACTAAAGCGCGCAGAACTGTGCCAGCGGCATCCGGTCCTACTGAGTTGATTTCGCCATACCAGGGTTGCGCGGCATTCTTCAGCCATGGTGGTTCTTCGTCCCATTCTGCCTTGGGGATTAGATAGCCGATCTCGTCATTTCCCAGACCGAAGATGAATTGATATTTCGTCTGGAGATGCTCGCGTAGCACTGGTTCGAGCGGCGCTTCCGGATAGTCAGCTCCGACATAGCGCGCCATGCCGCCATTGACCAGCTCAGGATAGATTTCGCCGGGAACGGTAAGGATCTCCGCCACCGCGGTGCCACCGGCGCGTAGTTGAATGTAGTCAACTTCAGTCTGAATGTCGCGGCCGAGAGCATATTTCACACTCCCCACCTCCGGTAAATCGCGTGTTTCCATAGCCGGATCGAGTTTGCCATTTGTGTAGAGCGGCTTCCGTCCTACGAACACACCCGCGGCCTCGGCGGCCCGGAAGTGCGAATTATGCATTGGCACGAACACGATCTTGGCCTGGATCGAGAGCGAATCGGGGTTGACTTGCTTGGTGTTTTTCAGTGCGCGTTCGGCAAGTCGCGCGATTTCGGTTCCCAGCAATTCCGCCTTACGCCAGGTCCCGTCATCGGCGATCTGGCCCGTTTCCGGGTCGAGCAGCGAGACCTGATCGCCAAGCGGCGAGATCTTTCCAATCGAGCCAGAAAAGAACAGTGCTGTGCCACCCAATTGCTTCTCCAGATAGTCACGAACCCAATGGGGGTAATCCGAGCTGATCTGCGTGTTCTTCCGCCCCAGGACTTCGGGATGATCGCTCCAGTTGACCACGGTCGCGATCGTCTGCCCGGTGGAACGCGAAACCACGCGCATCACGAAGAGGAAAGGATCTTTCACCGTCGGAGGCCGGTCCACCCCTTGCAGCAACCCAAGCAGCGGGTGGTCATCGCGCCCCAATTCTAGTAGCGCAGGTTGCATGGCACGCACGGCGTCGGCGGCAGTGGATGCGATCCGCTGGTCTACCCACTTCAGGTATTTCCCGTCGATTCCCGTCTGCAGCGGCTGGGAACCGTAGAGGCCGAGCGTGTCGGGTCCAGCGTGCGTGTGCGTTGAAGCCACAACCAGAAACGACGCCGGAGATGTCTGCTGCTGAAACGCCCTCCGGATGGTAAGCACGTCGTCATAAAACAGGCCGATCAGATCGGCCGAACAAATTACCAGCGTCTGCGGAGCGATCTCCAGCGCCAGGCAGCGCACATAGAGATCGTCGTGGACGCCCGTAGCGACACGGTTGTTCCCGAAGCCCGCGAGGTACACCGCGTGAGCGCCGAGCAACTGCGGAGTGATCACCGATTGTGCGGCTCCAGCCCGCAACGAATCGGCAAAAACCAGCGGTGCAACGATGATCAGAAATGCCGTAATGGTGAGTGACCGTCGCATGCAAGGCACAACTTCAATGTATACGTGTCCCAGCAATTTTCTTGCAACATCATTGTCGGCACACTTCGCTGAAGCATGCTGGGGCGCGCGTTGCGACAGTCGCATTCGTCGTAACTTTCCAACCCGGACTTATGGTTCGCTTTTGCACTCTGGCGATTGCTCCCGAGTCACGTTAGTGCTTTATCGGAGGCGCGCCCCACGAAGGTCGCAGAGGAGCGAAAAAACAGAGGTCGGGCGCGAAGGGAGGACGTTATGGGGGAAGTGTCGGGTCTCCTGATAGAAGTAAATTGGAGAGTCCACCATTATTCGGTTCTGAGGGCCCGCATGGGGTCAACCGAGGCTGCACGCCGAGCAGGCAGGAGGGCAGCGAGAAACGCGGCCACTAACAGCACTGCTGTACTGGCACAGATGACCGCGGGATCGCCAGACTCAGTTTCGTAGAGCAGGCTACCGATCCACCGCGTTGCTCCAGATGCCAGCGCCAAGCCAGCCAGAATGCCTCCCACGACCGGAATTGCCGCCTGTCGCATGACCAATTGCATCAACGCAGTTTTGTCCGAGCCCAGCGCAACGCGGATGCCGAACTCCTGCTGCCGCAGCGACACGGAGTACGCCAGAACTCCGTAAACACCCAGCACTGCCAGCAGCAAAGCTGCGATGCCAAAGCTTGAGAGCAGCAATGCCTGGAAACGCTCCGTCGCTACCGAGTCGTTCACTTGATCGTCCAGGGATTTCAGCGTCGGAATCGCAACTTGGGGATCGATGTTCCAAATGGTCCGGCGAATCGAATCCGCCAGGGCAGGCGCCGGCTGCGGGCTGCGGATGAAGAAGAACGCCCTCCACCACGGATTCTGCCAGTACGGCACATACACCATGCTGGCAGTCCGCTTCAGGTCATTGATGCGCGCGTCGGCCACCACGCCGACGACCGTGTAATTCGTCTCTCCGCCAACTTCGAACGTCCTTCCTACAGGATCTTCCCCGGGCCACGCTGCTCGCGCCGCCTGCTCGGAGATGAGCACGTTGGTCGGGTGGTTCTGATCGGACGGCTGCAGATCACGGCCGGCGAGAAGGGGAATCTTCAGCGTGCTGACATAGGATGGACTCACCCAGCGTATATTGGCGCTGGGTTCTTGTCCCGGAGGCACGGGATGGTCCGTGCGGACGATGCTGCTGACCCAGGTTTCACCCGCGATGGGCAGTTCACTGGTCATGGCAACCGATTCAACTCCAGGAAGCCGGCGCAGGTCCGTCAGGGCATGATCGATGAAACTCTGGCGTACTGCGCCCGCCTCCTCCGGTGAATTGCCGTATCGGGGAGTAGCGAGGCTCACGCCAGCCAGGGTAATGTGGCGGGCGTCGAAGTCCCGTTGCTGCATCAGCAGTTGCGAAAAGCTGCGCACCAGCAATCCGGTGACGATAAGCAGAACCACTGTGCAGGCAACTTCTCCGCCCACCAGCAGATGACGCGCGCGCTGTCCTTCGCGCGTGTTGGCGATGCGGGTGGGATTGGCTTGCATAGCCTGCTGCGGATCGACGCGGACCGACCGCAGCGCCGGTAGCACGCCAAACAACAACGCCGTCATCATCGATAAGCCTGCGGCGGTCAGCAACGCCAACCCACTGACGTGCACCTCGTTCAGACGCGGCAAGTTTGCCGGAGCGGCGCCCACGAAAAGCCGGACACCGATAAAAGACAGCAGAATACCGAACGCGCCTCCCAGCACGGCCAGCAGCAAGCTCTCCATCAGGGTGGACCTTACCAGGCGGCCGCGTCCTGCGCCCAGCGCCACCCGCACCGCGATCTCGCGCTCGCGGGTCACAGCGCGCGCCAGTTGCAGGTTTGCCAGGTTCACACAGCCTATCAGCAGCACCGCTCCTACAGCGGCCAGCAAAAGCCATAGGGCCGTACTCACGCGGCCCGCCACCTCCTGCGTCAGCGGCTCCACCAGAACATGAGTATAGGCAGCCATGCGAGGGACGGTTCGGGCATAAGCTTGTTGCAGACCGTCGAGTTCGCTTTGTGCCTGCGCCAAACTAACTCCCTCCCGCAGGCGGCCGACGACCAGGTAGTTGTAGTTGCCACTCTCCGTCATGTCCGGCAAGAGCGGTTTGAAGATCTCATAGGGGCGGATTGCACGCTCCCAAACCGCAGTCGACATTTCACTCATGTGCGGAAAGTTGAAACCCTGTGGCGTAATTCCGACGACGGTCTGTGGGATGCCGCCGATGCGCAGTGTACGCCCGATCGCGTCAGGATCACCGTGAAAATATCTCTGCCATGCACTCCAGGAGAGAATGACCTCTTGATCGTGCCCCTCAATCGTCTCTGTGGGCAGAAAACTACCTCCCAGAACAGGCTGAACACCGAGAACCGAAAAGAGATTGGGAGAAATCTCCAGCCCATGCACGATGTCCGGGTGATCGGTGTCTGCGGAGACGCTGTAACCCCGGTTCCGAAAAATTGCTGCATCGGTCAAGGCTTTCGAGTTGGTTTTCCAATTGAGGTAGTGCTTGTAATTATCCGGACCCGGGGGCTCGTTCCGCTCGCGGGCCACCTCCCGCACCACGACCAAACGTCCAGGATCGTAGAAAGCGAACGGCTTCAGGAGAACCGAATTTACGACACTGAATACCGATGTGACTGACCCGATTCCCAAGCCCAGTGTCAGGAGGGCTGTGAGCGCAAATCCCGGCGACCTGCGCAAGGTGCGAATGCTGAACCGTAGGTCCTGTAAGATGTGCACCGAAGCCTTCAGAGACAACGTGGGACATCTTGTCGGTGCATTTGCTGTGCCAACCCGGCTCCCGTATCCAAATCTTTGATCTGCCAGGAGATAGCCACTTGGCTGAGTCTTTCCGGCTTTGACGGTTGTCCGAAATGGATCATCGCTGTTCGCAAATGAACACTTCCATTCTTGCAACCCGCACGCTCTTTCAGATGTGCGGAGAACGAGTATGCGTAGTTAAACGGTGCGCTGTCGATAAGCCAGCCACTCGACGGGCGCAAGCTGTTTCTGCCGCCGTATTTGTTTTGCAACCACCTTGCCTCTAATTTTGTATACCATGTAAGCGCGCGGGTAGTTCTTCGAGCTGATGACCTTGTAAAATCGGCCGTCGATGAACTCGATAGCGCAGTTGTTCTCAATGGCGATTCCGATGCCGCCGGTTTTGCGGATCATATCCCGGAAGTCTTTTCTCCTGGGGATTCCTCGCGTCTTGCTGTCGTAGTGGGGGCAGTGTATTCCTCTTATGAGCCCGAGACCTCGCACGTTGGTGTACTTCCATTTTCTGGGGTTATAGAAAGACATCGAATCGGAATGTCCGGAATCGAACCAGCAGATCGATCCTGCACTGATACCCGAGAGCACAGTTCCATTCTCGTAAGCGGATTTAATAAGTTTATCGACGCCCAGACGACGCCAAACGCGCATCATTTGCAGCGTGTTTCCACCGCCAACGTAGATGATGTCCGCCGACAAGATCTTCTTCCGGATCTGCTCTTTCGAAGGTTGCTCCTTGATGAGCAGGAGAACGTCCGTCCGGCACTTCAGAAATTTGCCGAAATACTCCTGGACACGCTTCCAATATCTTTCGGAATCCGAACTCGCGGTTGGGATAAAGAGCAGCTTCGGATTCTTTTTGTTCGAAAGTCGGATGGTTTCTCGATCGATCGAGGCGGTTCCTCTGGTCCTTATCTCCCCGCCGCCGATAGCAACAATCGCTTTTTGCATCTGCTCATCTTACTTCGAGTCGAATTCTGGCGCTTCGCGCGGATTCCGGGCGGGTGACGCTGCGCTTGCCGGATGGCGGTTTCTTGGCTTTCACCAGCTTTGACAACCGTGGTGCCTCTCTTTGGTGACCGCAAGCCGTTTGCTTTCCCGCGAGGCCTGGGCGCCACGAGCGATACCAGCTTCTCCCCCGACGGCCAATACATCGCCTACGTCTCTGACGAAAGTGGACGCTCCGAACTGTATGTGGTTTCTTTCCCCGGCCCGGGCGGCAAATGGCCGATCTCAACCAATGGAGCTTCACGCACCTGGTGGGTGGGCCACGTCGATACCGGCGAACTGCTGTACCTGGATAACCAAGCAGATTGGTTTCGGTGCCTGTGCGCACTCAGGGAGCAGATCTGAGTGTCGGGGACTCGCAGCTACGGTTGGGAGGGAGATCGCTCGCCAGCACTGGCTTTATTGATATTACGCGCGATGGCAAGCGCATCCTGCTTAGTCGGGCCCAGCCGAACCCCGACACTGCGCTGACCTTGGTGCTGAAATGGCAGTGCCGAATTTCGAGCTCAGAGTTCCGAGACCCGTTTATGGACAGCCTCCGATTATCCGACAATCAAGACCGCATTTGAATTGAATCAGTGTCGTCATTCCCGTATGTTGCGGAGGTTTCTATACTGAGCCGATATGCGTCTAGCCCTGCTTCTTGCTCTCTCTGCCGTATGCGCATTTGCACAGGAACCTCTCAGACGACAGATTCGTGCCATTGCTCGCCAGGCGCACGGCAAAGTGTCAGTGGCGTGCTCGCTGCCCGGCTCAGCATTGAATTGCGACCTCAATCCCAATACGCAGCCTCCCATGCAGTCAGTCTTTAAGCTGCCACTCGCTCTCACGGTTCTACATCAGGTCGAGCAAGGCGCACTGTCGCTGGATCAGCCGGTGCGGTTTCTTCCGCAGGACCGGATCGTGCCGCACGTCTACAGTTCCCTGCAGGATCAGTATCCTGAGGCCGGAGTCGATGTGCCCCTGCACGAACTTATGCGATTGGACGTTTCTCTGAGCGACAATGTAGCAGCAGACATTCTGCTGCGCCTCGTGGGCGGCCCGAAGGCGGTCGACACGTATATCGCCGAGCTCGGGATTAGCGGCTTCCATCTTCAGGACAGTGAAGCTGTCCTCCATCGTGAAGTGTCAGCTCAATACCGGAACTGGTTCGAACCGACGGGAGCCGTCCAGCTGCTTCGCAGGATCAGCGACAATTCCCCGCTGGCATCAGAACATACGGATCTGCTCCTGGGCTGGATGACACCGGCCCTTCGGACAAAGCGCCTGGAGGGTGATCTACCAACGGGAACGCACGTCGCCCACAAGTCGGGCACCTCCGACATAGACGATGGAGTGGCACACGCGACGAACGATATAGGGCTCATCCCGCTACCGGACGGACGGCGAATTGCGATTGCTGTGTTCGTGACGGATTCGACTGCAGATGAGACTACACGCGAGCAAGTGATTGCTCGCATCGCCAGAGCTGCCTATGATGCGAGTTTGCAAGGGGCAAGTGCCGCCGCTAGCAAACCGCATTGACGGTCCCGAACACCGGTTCCATTCTTCCCGCAGGACGCGCCAGCCCGTGGCGGGCTCTCAAAGACACGGGCCATGAGTCGGCTTCGCGGAGATCACCGTTGATCTCCTCCAAGCCCGTTTCTGGACCGTGCGACGAAATGTCGGAAGGCCAGGATCAGTTCTGCGTTGCCGACGACTCGGCCATTATCCTGCCCGTCACATGGCTCGTCGAGGAATTCCCGTTGCCAGCGAACGTTATGGAGCGAGCCAGTGGCAGGATCTTGACAAATGAACAGTGTTTAGTACACTGAACGTTGTTCATTTATTATGAATGCAAAGTCCCGTCGCCACGAACATAAAAAGGAACTCCGCCAGGCAATGTTGGATGCCGCTCGGAAAATCTTTGTGGCCGAGGGCTACGAGAACTTTTCCATGCGCAAGTTGGCGGAAGAGGTCGAGTACTCACCTGGCAGCGTCTACCTCTACTTCAAGAGCAAGGAAGAACTGTTCCAGTCTCTGGTGGAAGAGAGTTTCGCGCGCCTGGCGGTGACTTTGACGGTCCCGCGGAATGGGCAAGACGGTTCCGATCCCGCCGAACAACTTAGGCGCGGCCTCTGGACCTATGTGGAGTTTGGCCTGCGCAATCCGAACGATTACCGTTTTGCGTTCATGATACAGCCGCCGCTAGAGAAGCGTCCTTACAAAGTACATGCGGCATTTGAGATGCTGCGACACATGGTGAGGCGTTGTGTCGAAGCGCAACGATTTCCAAACGCCGACGCAGAGACCACCGCCCAGGCATTGTGGGCATCGGTCCACGGAATCACGTCGCTGCTTATACAGAGACCGGCATTCCCCTGGGTAGCCAAAAAGAAGGTAATCGCGCAGGTGATTAACTCCGCGATGGACAGCCTACTCGCGCCGCCGTGTTCGAGCACAGAAGCGGGAGAGCATCATGCCAACCCCAGTAGCCTATAAAAAAGAAGTGCATGAGAAGGTATCGCCGGCCGGTCCCTGCAGTCCTACTGCGCCGTCGGGATCGTGGGTCTGCTTGGCGGTAGCCGCGGTGTTTCTGCCGTTTGCCAACGGGGCGAATACGATTCCTCTTGCAGCATGGCTGGCTCCAGTGTTTCTGTTGCGATTTGTGCGCACACGGAGCAATGCAGCTGGCCTGCCTGTCGCGTACATCCTCCTAGCGGCAGAGTTTGCTTTTCAGTTCCGAGGGATGGTGCCAATCCCGGGAATCGCCTACTACATCTTTCTGGTAATTTGGGGAATCCCGCTGGTCGTTCCCTATCTGGTCGATCGGTTGCTAACACACCGGCTCGACGGCCTGAAGGCGACTCTGGTCTTCCCGACCGCATGGGCAGCGACCGAATACGCGCTATCGCACGGGCCCTATGCGACTTGGGGCTCGGTTGCATACTCACAGTACGGGAACCTGCCCTTGCTCCAGCTTGTCTCGGTGACAGGTTTATGGGGTATCACCTTCCTGATCGGCTGGTTCGCGGCAGTGTGCAACTGGCTTTGGGAAGCTGGGCTCGACTACGGGCCGGCGCGTCGAGCCGCGTGGCTCTGCGGCGGAACAATTGCCAGCGTGATTCTGTTGGGCGGGGCCCGCATGGCGCTGTTTCCGCCATCCTCGCCCACCGTGCGCGTCGCCTCCATCTCCAAGAGCGAGGTGGCGCCTTGGCCCCGCGACACCATCGTAAGACGGCTCTTTGACGGAACCGCCACTGGCGCGGACCTCAGCGCGTTCCATACCTGGTATTCCACGAATGACGACGATCTGCTGGCTCGCGCTGGACGAGAGATGCAAGCGGGCGCTGCGATCGTCTTCTGGGGTGAGGGTAACGGATTCGCAGCGAAGCAGGACGAAGCTGCATTCGTCGCACGCGGTGCGGAGTTGGCCGTGAAATACCACGCTTATCTGGGTATGGCGATGGGCGTGTTAAGCATTGGCAAGAAGCCGCCGCTGGAGAACAAGCTGGTCCTGATTCAGCCGAACGGGCAGGTCGCCTGGGAGTACAACAAAGCGCACCCGGTACCCGGTCCTGAGGCTGACAACCAAGCCCCAGGCGACGGAAAAATACGTGTCCTAAGCACCCCTTACGGACGTGTGAGCTCGATTATTTCTTTTGACGGGGACTTCCCACAATTACTGTCGCAGGCGGGAGCCTTAGGTGCTGACGTGGTGCTTGATCCCTCGAACGACTGGCGCGCGATTGATCCCTGGCACACGCAAATGGCCAGCTTGCGTGCGATTGAGCAAGGGATCAATCTGATTCGTCAAACCAGTAGGGGGCTGTCAGCTGCATACGACTATCAGGGTCGTCGGTTAGCGGCGATGGATCATTTTCAGACAGCCGACTACGCGATGATTTCGCAAATTCCGACCAAGGGTGTTCGCACCCTCTACTCACGGCTGGGAGATTGGTTTGCGTGGGCGTGCCTGGCAGGACTGATTTTACTGGCGATTCTTGCGTTACGGCGGAAATACGCCTTATAGTCATTCAGACCGCGAAATTTTGACGGGAGGGATTTCCACAGTGTGTGGCCTGATTTGTTGTGTCTGCGCATGAAGTTGGAACCTTCCTGAGTCACTTTGGGCCAACCGGAAGTTGCGCCGAGTTCTCAACGACGCTGGCCCGAAGTCGGCTTCTGGGAAGTCTGCCGCTGACAATCGCTCAGATTCCTCCTGAGCCGCGGGTACCCTTACCTAACCCGGTAAGCTTAGGTTTATCGCTCAGCGATGTATCCGATGGCCCGCGCACTGAACCGAGATCTTGCCCTTTGGGCGTGCTCAGTGTGATAGCGTACGACTCCGAGGACGACGCGATCAGGATTGCCAACGACTCCAAATACGCTCTTCACGCTGCCGTCATCGGGACGGAACTCCAGCGCGCACGTCGCGTGGCTCTCAGCTGCGGGCCGGCCGCGTGGTGATCAATAACATGACGGACGATCCGCAGGCGCCATGGGGCGGATTTAAATACTCCGGCGTCGGCCGCGAATATGGCCGGTACGGGATCGAGTCGTTACTCAAGCCAAAGGCCATCCTTGACTGACCGCTCTTGCCCAAACGAAACTAATAAAAGGACGAGTGCAGGCCGTCGGTCACAACTAGAGGTTCCTGAGGAATGGAATCGTTCTTCGAGTTCATAGGGAGTCTTCAGCATGTGCTTTTTTTCACCGAATACCGATGCTCTTACTCCCCTTCGTTCTCACTCAACGCCCGATCGAGCACCGGCCGCAGCAAGACGCCCGGTTTAAATCGCTCCTGGTAGCACTCTTCGAGCCAAGTCATGACTTGATCCGCATCTCCGAGAGATGCGTAGATCATGGACCTAGATTTAGCAGCCAGAATTGTTTTACGAAACTTTACGAAGTCCTCGTGGCTTCTTTATGAGCTCGGCGATATGCTGGGTTTCAAGCGGGTGCGTGGAGGAAGCAGCCAATCACGCGATTTCGGGATCTTGCGCCATGCCGCTTTCTGAAGACAGCACGATGCGATTGCAAGCGGAAGACGCTCTGCGCAATAACGAGGAGCGAATCCGCTTGATCCTCGATTCCGCCACGGAAGCGATCTGTGGCTGCGACTCAGAAGGCACTTGTCTTTTCTCAAATCTTGCGGCGGCGCGAATTCTCGGATACGACGACCCCGCCGAATTACTCGGGAAAAACATGCATGCGCTGGAGCACCATACCCGAAAAGACGGCACCCCATATCCAATTGAAGAATGTCCCATCTATATTGGCTTCCAAAAAAACGAGGACGTCCACAGGGACGATGAGGTTTATTGGAGAAAGGATGGCACGCAGCTTTCCTGTGGAATTTTGGTCCCATATTGTCGTTCGCGAAGGTAAAACCTTGGGTGCCGTGATCACCTTTATCGATATCACGGAACGGAAACAGGCGGAAGGGGCGCTGCGGAAGAGCGAGGAGCGGTGGCGGTCCGTGTATGAGAATTCGGCTATCGGGGTGGCGCTTACAGATCTCAACGGACGCTTCCTGGCGGTGAATCGCGCCTACGAGAAAATGTTGGGCTACACCGAAGAGGAACTCCGCAAGCTCACTTTTCTGGAGATCACCGAAGAGGATTATCGCGACGCCAATCGGGAGTTGGTCAGCGAGCTGTTAGGGGGAAAGCGACAACAGTTTCAGATCGAGAAACAATATCGACGCAAAGATGACACCCTGCGGTGGGTCAGCAACAACGTTTCTTTGGTTCCGGGTACTGAAAGCATGCCGCGATTTATCATGGCGCTTTCCGAGGACATCACGGAGCGGAAACAGGCGGAAGCGGCGCTCCGAAAAAGTGAAGAGAAGAATCGCATCGTGCTTCAAATCAACAATGCCATCATCACGAATTTAACCCAGCAGGCACTCCTGCGTTCCATTTCCGAGGCCTTCCATCCTGTCTTCCGATTTGACCGATGCGCGATTACCCTCTATCAGCCAGAGAGAGATTCTTTCCGTTTCCTCGCCGTGGAGGGAGATCTGCTCTCGGACTACTTTAAGACGGGGCTGGAGCTTAGACGCAACGAGACCTGCGGCGGTTGGGTATTCGAACATTTGCGACCTCTCGTGCGCCGCGATCTTGAAAAAGAGCAGCAGTATCTCAATGAGCGCCGCCTTGCCGCAGAGGGCATCCAGTCGATGTGCGTCGTGCCCCTGGTTTTCCAGGGAAAGTGTATCGGCACGCTCAGCTTGGTAAGCCGGGAAAAGGATCGCTATTCGGATGAGGACGCCATGTTCCTGCAGGAAGTGGCGAACCAGGTCGCATTGGCGATTCAGAACATGCAGTCCTACCAGGAGATTGACAGCCTGAAGGCTAGGTTGGAGAAGGAAAACGTTTATCTTCGGGAGGAACTGCTCGCGGAGCACAACTTCGACGAAATCGTGGGCAATAGTCCGGCACTCCTCAAGGCGCTCCACGCCGTCGATCAGGTCGCTCCTACAGATTCAACCGTGCTCATTTACGGGGAAACGGGGACGGGGAAGGAACTCGTGGCGCGCGCGATCCACAGCCGCAGCGCCCGCAATGGCCGTGCCCTGGTGAATGTGAACTGCAGCGCCATCTCGGCTGGTCTGGTGGAGAGCGAACTCTTTGGCCATATGAAGGGGGCCTTCACGGGGGCTCTGGAGCGGCGCATCGGCCGCTTCGAGCTTGCTCACGGCGGCACGATTTTCCTGGACGAAATCGGGGAGCTGTCATTGGAGACGCAAGTGAAGCTGCTCCGCGTTCTGCAGGAACATGAGTTCGAGCCGGTAGGGAGCAGCCGCTCTTTGCGTGTGGACGTGCGCGTGATTGCCGCCACGAACCGCAACCTCCGCGAAGCAGTCCAGGCGGGCCGCTTCCGCTCAGACCTCTTCTACCGCCTCAACGTTTTTCCCATCGAGCTTCCCCCTCTGCGAGAACGCCGATCCGACATCCCCCAGCTGGTGGCTTTCTGCATATCCCGGTTCTCCAAGCGGTTAGGGAAGAAGATCGACGGCGTTTCACGGGAATCGATGGAGAACCTGGTGAATTATCCCTGGCCCGGAAACATTCGGGAGCTGCAGAACGTCATCGAGCGCGCAGTCGTCTTATCGGCGGATCCGATCCTGCGGCTGGACCGCGACCTTATGCCGAAAGGCGGGGAAGCTGCTGAGACGGACGCTCCCGAGCGTCGGCAGGCTGACCTCGAGTCTCCAAAACTACTCCTAACGCTGGACGAGATAGACCGAAACCACATTCTCGCTGCTCTTCAACATACCAGTGGAGTAGTGGATGGTCCAAAAGGTGCGGCGAGGATCTTGAACCTCCATCCAAACACGCTTCGCCACCGTATGGATAAGCTCGGCATCAAGGGATCTCGTCACCGCCCATCGTAGTTCCTCCTGCCTCAACTGGTGCGTAACTACCGTATGTGGTGGTTCCGCCTCTCAGTCCAGGGCCCTAGAGCAGACGGCAGTCTCACATCCTAGGGGCCGGAGGGCGAACAGATGGGCAACAAGCCTTCGCAACTTATTGATTCCAGATAAACATTGCCTCGGGCGATCTCGGTGAATCCCGGGAGAGAGCTTCAGACCCGGCCTGATTTTGTGAAGGGCATGGCAATTGCTTTATCAAGTCCAAGGAGATCAGGTGAACCGCGATGCTGAGGGTCACGGTTGTCGAATCGTCAAGAAGCGCCGTAACCCTTCGGGTCGAAGGTCGGATAACCGGTTCCTCGGTCGAGGAGCTCCGCAGAGCCTGCGATGTGCACACTATCCCCGAGGAGGTTCAATTGTCCCTCGAGCTGGCGGACGTTTCATTCGCCGATGCCGCCGGGATCGTACTCCTCAAAGA
This sequence comes from uncultured Acidobacteriaceae bacterium, assembly GCA_963714225.1. Classification (GTDB taxonomy): domain Bacteria; phylum Acidobacteriota; class Terriglobia; order Terriglobales; family Acidobacteriaceae; genus Sulfotelmatobacter. Next base: position 216,800 of record CAVQNY010000050.1, read on the forward strand.
ACTGCGGAGTCGCGGCGTCGGTCTGATGCGCACAAACCCGTTTATGGCCGAACAGCTCAAAGATGGGGCATCCTCTGAGGAATCTAGAGTCACTTAACGAGTGCCATGCCGATGCCGAAGGAAAAGGCTCCTCCTCTGTGAACTTCGGCCAATCGCGAATGGAAGGGGGCTTCAATGCTGAAGCAAGCAGTGTCTAGGAGGCGGTTATTGCCGGCTGGATCTTTGCGGAGCAGGCCATGGGATCTTCCAATTCTCGAGCCGCTTTCCGCCGCAAACAGCATCGTCGCCTTCATCTCCCACGATCTTCGCCATCCCTTGACCGCCATCCTCGCCAATGCGGAGTTTCTCACCCGGTCAGATATTAGCGAGAGGCAAAGGAGCGACTTTTACCAGGAAATCCGTTGGGCCATCGACCAAATGAATGCGATGGTCTCTTCATTGTCGGAGTGCTCCAAGGGTCGTGACCCAGTTCGGCCAGCCGTCCGAAACATCGTTGACACAGTTGAGCGCGCGATTCGGATGACAAGTGTGAGACCGGAGTTCCGCCGCATCACCATCGAGCATCATCATAAAGGCTTGGCCGTGGGCTGGTTCGATTCCAACCGTCTCGAACGGGTGGTCGCCAACCTCGTGCTGAATGCTTGCGAGGCAGTTTCTCCGGAGTCCGGGCAGATCGTCATAACCACGACCGGAAATCGAGCCTACTTGCAAATTAGCGTCTGGGATAACGGCCGCGGCATTGCCCCGACGATTCAGGACTCCGTTTTCCAGCCCTTTGTGAGCTATGGAAAGGCCGAAAGCTGCGGGCTGGGCCTCGCCATAGCGAAGAAGATCGTCGAGGATCATGGCGGGGTGATCCACCTTGATGCGAGAAGTGAGACCGGAACTTTATTCAAGATCACGATTCCCTTTGCCATTCCGGAGGGAGCAATTAAATGAATATGACTGTAGACTCGGCAGAATTCGCAGTGACAGCAGTGGCAAACGATGACCTGGATCTTGTCCACGCCACCAAGAATGGGGATGTTGCCGCTTTCGAGCAACTCGTAAAGCGATACGATCGCAAACTTCTCCGAATTGCTCAAAGCGTCACGCATAACAGAGAAGACTCCCAGGACGCGGTTCAGGAAGCCTTTTTGAAGGCCTACCAAAACTTGGCTGCATTCCGCGAGGATTCGCAATTCTCAACCTGGCTGATTCGTATTACTGTGAACCAGTCGCTGATGAAGCTGCGAAAACAACGCGCCACAAGAGAGGCGTCCCTGGATGAAGATTTTCAGGCCGAGGGTAACATACTTCCAAGAGAAGTCACGGACTGGGCCCCTAATCCTGAACAGCTCTACTGGGCGTCTGAATTACGAGACATCCTGATCAAGTGCCTGGAAGAGCTAAGCCCAATCTTGCGGACGGTCTTTGTGTTGCGGGATATTGAAGGACTCACCACAGATCAGACAGTAGAAGTGCTGAACGTGAGTCAGGCGGCAGTGAAAGCGCGGCTATGGCGAGCCCGGCTGCAGCTTCGCGAAGGCCTGAACCAGTACTTCAGCCAGCAGACACAGTTGGCGCGAGCGCAGTTATTCCCTTCAGGCAGGCGGACAGGCCGGATTCTCGGTCTTTTTGCCGAGTGCTTGCGCGAGTCGATCACCAAGACATGCTTGATCGGTGTTGCCAAGTCACGACATGCATCCCCCACGACAGCGGGCACGGACCATATGGAACCTGGACTGAACAATGCATGATAAGCATGATGCAGACTGATTACCGACAAACTTGTCCCGCGCTGTAGCCCACGCTCCACACTTCCAGTGATGTTCCTGCTACGTATTTACGGGATCTCGACAAAGAGTTGACAATCAAATGACATCCCGTCTGCATCCCCCCCTCTAATCGTCGCGTCTAACTCGCATATGTAGTGAAAAGCACTTGATAAATGAGGCTAAGGAAAGACTTGTGGAATAGAGTCTCACGAGCGCAGTTATCACTCATGAACAAGTAACACCATTTCAACAAACAAGGAGAAATCATGAATAAGTCGTATCTTACAGTTGTTCTTACTCTATCTTGCATGCTTGGGTTGGGCATAAGTGCCCGCGCTCAGGACAGCGAGGGAGTTCGTGTGAAAGTTCCGTTTGAGTTCGTCGCTGGAGGCACGACCCTGCCAGCGGGCACATACAGTGTTGGCCCTCTCTCTCTTGACGCACATTCAGGCATAGCAATCCGCAGCTACGAGCATGGTTCGTTGGTTCTCCCTATGGTCGTCGATGGAACTCGTGCTGGGCAGTCAAAGCTTAGCTTCGAGCATGTGGGGGACAAGTACTTTCTGAGCGAGGTTGACACGCCGGAAGGCGTCTATACCCTCGCGTTACCGCGGGCGATGGCCGGGCTGGCGCAGGTGAAGGATCAAGGTACTGGGTCCACCTCTGGCGCTAACTGAGTCGAAGATCCCATCAGCATTCATACGGTTGTGGGGGGAGTTCCGGGATAAGACGTACATCAGTCAACCTGAATTCTCCCCTCACCGCAACTAACAGCTTCACAGTAGAAAAGGAAACAACGGGATTCAACAACGTCGTACAAATCATAAAAGAAAGTTAAAGAGGACAACTTGAAAAAAGCACTTGTATTATTCGGGATGCTCATGGCGTTGACGATTCCGTCGGGGTTGTGGGCTCAGCAGGCCGGCTATTCCCAGACCAACCTGGTCTCCAATGTTGCCGGTGTAGGCAGCACCACCGATTCTCAACTGTTGAACCCCTGGGGGATTTCCGTTCTCCCCGGCCAAGATTTCTGGATCGCCGACAACAACAGCGGCGTTTCCACGCTGTATGACCAAAATGGCAACAAAGACAACGGGCTGATCGTGACCATACCCGGGGCCTCAAGCAATCCAAACGGTAATTGCAGCCCTGGTTGCCCGACGGGAACCGTGGCCAACGCCAGTGGTTCCTACTTCAGCGGCGGCTCGTTCATTTTCGACACCGAGGACGGCCTCGTCGTCTACTGGAACGGTTCCAGCAACACCGCGATTATCGGTAAAGACAATTCCGCCAGCGGCGCGGTTTACAAAGGTCTTGCGCTGCTGGGCACCAACCTGTTGGCGGCCAACTTCAACAGCGGCAAGGTAGACGTCTACGATTCGAACTACACCATCACTTCGTTGGGCGGCACGTTCACCGATCCAAAGCTTCCCGCTGGTTTCGCTCCTCACGGCATCCACGTCATCGGTAACCAGATCTACGTCGCCTACGCGATGCAGGATACTCCCAAGCACGATGCCGTCCCTGGCGCTGGCGCTGGGCAGGTGGATATCTTCGACGCCAACGGCAACTTCGTGAGCACCTTCGTCGCCGCGGGCGCTACAAACAACCTCAACGCGCCCTGGGGCGTGGTGCAGGCTCCGGCCAGCTTCGGTACGTTCGCCGGCGATATCCTCGTAGGCAATTTCGGTGATGGCACCATTAGTGCATTCGACACGACTGGAAAATTTCTCGGCCAGCTTACCAACTCATCGGGCAAGGTACTGATGAATCCCGGCCTGTGGGATATGGTGTTTGGCGGAGGCGGCGGTGCCAATAATGATCCAGGCGCTCTAGGTACTCTCTATATCACCGCTGGAGGCAGCGCCGGCCAACCCAATTTCCCGTCTGGAGGAAGCGCAACGGCTGTGTTCGCCAGCCTCGTCCCAGCGGCCGCAGCTGGCGCCCCAGGTTTCTCTCTGAGCCTCTCGGCCCAGAGCACAACCGTCAATGCGGGTGGTTCGGCTAACATCACGGTCAGCGCCGCCGCGGTGGGCGGATTCAACGGTCAGATTACTCTTACCTGCGCTGCGCCCTCTGGTTTGAGCTGTGCTTTCAGTCCTTCAACCATCTCACCTGGAAGCACTTCGTCCTCCACCTTGACCATTTCTGCCGTCTCGACGCCGCCCCCTACGGGCTACAACGTGCCCGGCATGGTGGCCCTGCTGCCTGGTCTTGGGCTTTTCGGAACGCTTCTCACGACTCGCAAACGGAAGCCGTTTACCCGCAAGAGCATTCGGTGGATGGGCCTGCTGGGCTTGCTGCTTTTCGTCTCCCTGTTCGCCCTGGGATGCGGCAGCAGCAGCGGCAAATCAACCACACCAACGCCCTCAGCTCAACAGACCACCGTGATGGTGACGGGCACATCCGGCTCTCTGAGCCAAACCGCCGCTATAACGGTCTCTGTCAACTAAAACAAAACACCCCTGGGCCCGGGGCACTCCAGTGCGCCCTTGCCCAGGGGTGATCTTTTGACCCCATGTTGGTTTGGGTTGACCGCCCAACCAATCGCCAAGAAACGCACGGGAGGCAAGAGTGGTGGAACTAACGTCTTACGGACTTACAGGGTTGACCGCAATGCTGGTTGTAGCGTTCTGTTTTGCCTACGGTGATGAACTTCCACGGACTCGCGAGAAGTCCTCGTACGATCTAATCAACAACGCACATAGGAATGATTCTCCGATGATCGAGGCTGGGGCACGCGGCCTGCGGTTACGGAGGGAAGTTGATAAGCAACAGGAAACTGCCTTGACACCCTTGCTGCAGAAAACATCGCCAGTTAAGATAGGCCACGGCGCCATCTACAGCGGCAGCTTTCAAAACGATCGCGGGCCACTAGAGGGCTTCCATGGCTGACTCGGCTGCTACCGTACTGTCATTACGCACGCACTCCATGCCGCTGTTGGCTCACCTGGAAGAGTTGAGAAAACGAATCATCTTCTCAGTCCTTGGGGTACTCGTCGGATTTCTCGCGTGCTGGTCGTTTGCCGATCGCATTTTCGGTTTACTGCAGCAACCCATTATTGGGGCGCTACGGCACCACGGGATCGGCGGTGGGTTGGTGTACTTAAACCCAACTGAGCCCTTCAATCTCTATCTTGAGGTGGCGCTTGTAGGCGGAGTATTCGCGGCCTCTCCGTTTGTGTTCTATCAATTGTGGCTGTTCATCGCTCCCGGACTGTATCGCAAAGAAAAGCGCTATGTTATGCCGTTCTTGCTAAGTACGGTCGGCTTGTTCATAGCTGGGGGACTCTTCGGGTACAAGATGGTCTACCCTGCGTCCCTCGACTTCCTGATTGGCTACGGCCAACGATTCCAACCCATGATCACGATTGGAGAGTATACGAAGCTGTTCGTGACAATCATCGTCGGCCTCGGACTGATTTTCGAAATGCCAATTCTCGTGTTCTTTTTGGCCCTAATGCGAGTGATCACCGCGCGCTGGATGTTGCGGAATCTGCGATACTCAATCCTTGTCATTTTTATTATCGCAGCTATCGTCACACCCACGACTGACATCCTGAACATGTGTCTTTTCGCCGCCCCAATGATAGCCCTTTACGCCCTCAGTATTTTAGTGGCGTGGCTGGTGAATTCCGCCCGAAGGCGCGCAACCGACGCCCTCTAGTCTGCAGTGCCGCTCTCCCTTTGTGCATCTCCCAATCCTGAGGTCCCATGGTGCGGTGTAGGTACTCCTGGGTATGAATATTTCGTTGAATTGGGAATAAAAGGCCGACCCGCCGAGTTTTGTAGATAGCAAGATCAGAATCGCGGGCCAGGATGAATCGGAAGAAGATGAAGGTATCTCGCGCCACTTACGTGGGTATGTTCCAACTATCGCGAAGAGATTGTAAACGGTTTTTCCAAAGAGTTGACAATCCAATGACATTTTCGACGTATCTCGTCGTTGATCGCTGCGTCTAACGCACAGTACCGCTGAACAAAATCATAAGCAAAGGAATTGGAACATAAACATGAAGAAAAAGCTTCTCCCGTACAGCATTAGTCGTCCAGTGGACCGCCGTTCTTTTCTGAAAGGTGGTCTTCTGGCAGGAGGCGCAGCAGTGGGCGCCGGTTTGTTAGCAACTGGACCCTTGGCCCGTGCACAAGGCAAAGGGCAAGAAAGCGGTCCCCTCAATGCGGGCGATATCGCCATTCTCCGGTTTCTGGCGGCGGCAGAACTGATCGAGACAGACCTTTGGACACAGTATGCGGAGCTCGGTGGTATCGGCACGAATCCGCCCATTGAGGTAGACCCGGGCCAAACGTTGAACAACTATCAGGTGGCCTTGTCAAATCTCGATTCCGATGGCCCTCAATACATAACCAGCAACTGGAAGGATGAAGTCACCCACGCCGCCTTCCTCAATGCCTATCTCGAGTCCAGAGGAGCCGAGGCCGTCAACTTCACCGAGTTCGAAACTTTGCCGGGAAGCACAGCTACGGGATCATCCGGCAAACTGCGCCTGACGAACCTCATGAATCTCACTGTCGATACCAGCTGGTACGTTCGCTACCGCAGCGCAACCAATCCGGACCTCGGCGCCACCTTCCCCCAGGCGATCACTCTCAAAGAGGTTACCGCCATTCCCAGAACGGATGCCGATTTCGAGGGCAGATCCAACCCCAACTTTCCTGGCAACGACCATATCCAGGCGATCGCCAATGTCGCGGGCTTTCACTTCGGATACATTGAGCAAGGCGGCTCGAGTCTTTACGCAGCCCTGAGTCAAAAGGTGACGGATCCGGAGGTGCTTGAGATCACTCTTGGCATTGGGGGAGATGAGATCGCGCACTTTCTGGAATGGGTGGATTTCTCGGGCAACGGAGTGCAAGCCCCCGTGGCGCCGTTTAAGGACCCCATATCCGGCCTGGCATTTCCCAATTTTTTCAGCCCACTCAATCCGCTGATTCAGCCCAGCCTGATCTTTCCGGTCCCTACTGAATTCAAGCCCCACCTTCCCCCGGTCTCGATCATTCGTCCGCTGACCGATAAATTTGGGGGCGCCGTGGCGACGATCAAAAGCTTCACTGCAGATGGACTATTTATCGGCCAAAGCCAGCAGTTCCTGAAAACCGTGCAAGCTATGGCTGTCGAAGCCGATGCCGCAGTGCGCTTAGCGTAGTAAGCGTAGTAACCTGAACCCTGACTGTCCGCCTTATGCGGATCGCTAGTTGTTTAAGTGGGGGCGCCGCAACTGAAACCCGCGTTGCGGCGCCTGCCTTTCACCCACCACGGATGGTTTGCACGTCTTTCGACGAGAAATTGAGGAGCATATATGTTAGAAGGTCTGTTTCAACCGATGCATCTGCTGATCATTTTCGGAATTGCTTTGTTAGTGTTTGGACCTAAGAAACTTCCCGAGCTGGGCAAAGGAATCGGAGAGGGCATCCGTGGCTTCAAGTCAGCCATGAAAGCTGACGAAGAGAAGCCGGCCAGCCTAACAACGACCGTCGCTAACGACCAAAACGTAACCAAGGGGTGAATCGTGGGTTTTGGCATGGAAATCCTGTTTGTGCTTATCCTCGGGCTCTTGGTGCTAGGCCCAAAGCGGCTGCACACAATGCTGGCCCACGTGGCGCGGGCTAAAGCTGAACTCGAGAATGCGACACGCAGCCTAAAATCTCAACTCGCCGCAGAACTCGATGCTGCGCCTGGCGCCGGCAAAACCGATTGCGCTCACGTATTAGTTGGGGACTGTGACCTTTGTTCAACTTTCAAATCTGCGCCGGAGTCTCGGGAGCCTGCGAAAGACGTGCTAATGAGAAACTGAACAACCCCATCATTTCCAAAACCGAGGGTTCGGTCAACGCTCCTCGGCAGTCATTGTTCACGTTTGAGCATTGTGTTGAAAGGAACATTCTGAAAGCATTCCGTGAATGGCTAACTCCCTCCAGCTGCGAAAGTTCTGGAAGGACCTTCTTGCCTGCGTGGAATGAGCACACGATCGGTTGCTTTGCGCAAGATACTTGGGCGAATTCCGAGAGGAATCCAAATTCTCAACCTGGCTGATTCGCATCACCGTGAACCGGTCGCTGATGAAGCTGCGAAAGCAACGCGCCACGAGAGAAGAGTCTCTCGATGAGGACTTTCAGGCAGATGGGAACATATTTCCAATCGAGGTCACCGATTGGGTGGCCAATCCTGAACAACTCTACAGGAGATCTGAATTATTACGAGACATCCCAATCAGGACCTTATTAAGCATCGTGGGAATAAGGGCGTCACGAGCGCAGTTATCAGCAATTAAGTTCAACCTAAACGGAAGAATTACCAAATGAACTACGAAAAGTGTTTAACCACCATAAGCAAAGGGTTAGCGGTAGCGGCAGCAACCATGGGGCTTGCGGCTGGTTCCTTGTGCGCAGGTCAAGAGAGCACACCTTTATTAACAAAAGCGACGGTAGCGACCCTGGTGGGGGCTCGGCTGGCGGCGTTGTATTCGTGGTGAAACCGTAACCGCAAGCGGCGCGTGGCGGTTGCAGGGGGCGCGGAGCCTTGTTTCGTTTCGAGGCTCCGCGGTTTCCTAAAGATGTACGGGATTTGATATTCCAGAGTAGAAGCTTTCAACTTAGCTATGTCTGAGGCCATCTTGTGCAGAACGATTCACGTTTCAATCTTCGCATTCTCTTTCCCAGAACTGTCGCACTGAGAAAGGCAGGTCATTCGACTCCCCAAAGATTGTCTTGGCTTGCCGCCACATTGTGCTTGATGGCGGGATCGGTAGCCGCCACATACGCTCAGTCCACCACGCCAACCCCGGCCGCTCCCGCACCCGTTCAAACGGTGGTCTTTAAGGGCAGCACTTCATCCAGCGGTTGGATCGACTTCACACCCCTCACAAACTTCGGAATCTATTTGCCTGCCAAGATCAATGGTCGCGATGCGATGGCATTGCTTTATGGCGGGCCTTCAAACATCGATAAGAGTTTCGTCGAGTCCGTCGGCCTGGCGGCCAAGAAAGAAGACGCGAGCTCGGTGAACGGGATTCAGATCCAGCTAGGTGACTTGATCCTGCAGAACGCCAGCGCGAAGACAGACGATCTGCAGAAGCAGGGCTTCGACGCCAAGATTCTCGGCCAATCCGTACTCTTCAGGCTGGGGGAAGAGGTGTTCAATCAAGTGGTGGTGGACGTTGACTACGCCCACCATCGTGTCGCCTTTCGCGACGCCAGGACCGTGACCCGGCCCGCTGGCGCAATCGAGCTTCCGCTGATCGAGTTGGATGGTGAACGCGTGCTCTCCCTCTCCATCAATGGCGCGGCTCCGGCGCAGTTTGAGTTGGAGCTGGGGAACGTCATCGGCCCGTTAATGGTCACTCCGGCTTATGCCGCGAGGCAAAAGCTGCTCGAGGGTCGTCCTACCTCTCAGCGTTTGTCGGGTCGCTATTCGGAGACCGTCGTCAGTGTGGATCACTTGAGCTTTGCCGGCATCGACTTTGCGCAGGTGCCGATCGCGCTCATACCCGACACTGAATTGCCGCCGCCCTCGATTACAGGCGGCGTCGGACTACCGCTGCTGGCCAAGTTCAGGCTGATCATCGACTACCCGCACAGCCGGCTCTATGCGATCCCCAACTCGGGAACGGCGATGACTTCCATCGAAAAAGACCGGATCGGCTTGGTGCTGGACAAAAAGGTCGCCAATGGCTTTTCGGTGGCATTTGTCTCCCCAAACAGCCCGGCTGAAGCGGCGGGGTTCAAGAAAGGCGACAAGATCAGTCTGATCGACGGAAAGCCGTTTGAGGCCTGGCCTACTCAGGCGATCATAAAATTTCAAATGGCAGCCGCCGGAACAATTCACATTTTTACTATGGCGGACGGAACCGAGCGGCAGATTAAGGCGGTGGACTTTTTCTGATGGGGGCTGGCCACGCTTTCCATTCATCCCAGGGCGGGTGCCCCGCCCTTGTCGCGCCTTTTACGACAGAGCCTGCCCTGAGCTTGTCGATCTATATTCAAGTCTCTCCCCAGCACAGCGGACAGGGGCGTCAGCGAGGGCCGACGACTCTCGCATGGAGTCGATCCGAGTTGACGACCTGTCCGCCTTCCCGAAAACGCTCCCGCCCTTCTTTGGCGAGTATCTGGTTGACGCGATATCTCAGACGCGGCTATGGCGAGGTCGGCTGCAGCTTCTCGAACACCTGAACAAGCACTTCAGCGAGCGAACGAATCTGCGCGAGCAGTTCAAGTTCTTGCAAACCCTGACAGACATCGGAGAGACTCGATGGCTACCGCTCAGGTCTTAGGCAAAATCTGCCAAAGCAGGTTGCAGAAACTTTTACCTACCCGATACATCTTGCTGACAACCGCCAAACCTCGCGAAGGTACTCTCTCACTATGGCCCACGGGCAGACATCGGACGCGGCGAACTGGTATAGCGAAGCAGACGAGAATCAACGCTTCGCTTGTCAGCTATCAACGGTGACCGACATCCGAATCGTCTGCTGTGAGCCAAAATCAAGATAAAGAGGCAGAAATAATGAAGACGTTTTCATTTCATACGATCGCCGGACTCTTAGCAGTTGGTCTGGTGTGTGGAGTCAACTTCGCACAAGCCCAGGCGGGCACCCTGGATACAACGTTTGGTACCGGCGGAACCGTAACCACCATCTTCACCGGCGCCGGGACGCCGGTCATGCTGCCGATCGGCGCGGCCCAGCAGGCCAACGGCGACATCGTGGTGCTCTCCCAGTTCGACTTCGTGTCGGACGAAGGCACTCAGATTGGGTTGACGCGCTACACCCCGGCCGGCAAGCTGGATACAACGTTTGGCACCAAGGGGAGCACAATTACCAAGTTTTCTTCCTTCACCTTTGACCCGTTTGCGTTTGCATCGGAGCCGAATGGCAAGATCCTTGTCGCAGGGACTGTATCAGGCACAGATACCTTCGGGCTGGCGCAGTTCACGGCCAACGGCGTGCTGGACACAACCTTTGGCACCGACGGCGTGGCGACGGCCGTCACCGGCGCAGACTTTCCGGACGCATTTCTGCTGCAACCCAACGGACAAATTCTGATGGGCGGCTTTAAAGATGGCGGCAAGAAGACCCCGGGGTCGCTGTCGCTGGTGCGTTTCAACTCCAACGGCGCGCTGGACCCGACGTTTGGCACGGCCGGAATCGCGCTGGTTACGCCCGCGCAAATATCAGGGCCGCAGGCGCTGGCCCTTCTCTCCAATGGCGACTACCTGGCGGTGGGTGGGGCGTCCGGCACAGTCCTGGAGCTCAGCTCTACAGGAGAGCTGTTATCCGGGGTGATTGCCGGAACCTTGACGGCGAGCAGCCCGTTGGCAGGGCTCGAACCCTTCCCGACCATTTTCGAGTCGAACGGCGATTATCTTGTTGCGTCGCTTCATTGTGAAGGCGGCTCGGACTGCGGCGGCACTGACACGAAAGTACAGCTTTTCGGCGAAACCGGGGTGCTGAATTCCGGCTTCAGTTCCACGCCCTTCGGGTTCGGCGGGTTCCATAACATCCCGCAGGCCCTGGCTGTGCAATCGAACGGACAGGTCGTGGTCGGCGACATTGTTGAGGACGCCAGTGGGCCGAATTCCGGTGGCATTGCACGGCTCGACACCAACGGCGAGCTGGATACCACGTTTGGGAGCGGCGGTACGGTGACGGTTGACAATAACGTGACCGCGCTGCTGATCGACACCAACGGAGATATTCTTGCCATCGAGGGAACTGGCAACGATGGCATCGTCGTGGCGGCGTATCTGGCCAATTAACCACTAGACCCGTTGTTTCGGTCGGGGGACCCACAGCCCGGATAGTGCTCGTCGCGAACCGGCTCCGAGCCTATCTCGATCCGCCCGAGGAGGACGCTGACTACAACCATGGTCAGCGTCCTCATTATTTATTTATTATGACATTATCGGTTTACGAATGCCTGCGTCCGTGCTCCATTTGCGCAACAAGTACTCAGGCCGCCAAACAAAGTCTCCGGTTCAGCGGTTCGGTGATGAATGGCTTTCCATGGCCCACGTTCGGCCCCAGTCCAGGGAATTGAGGATTTGTTCCGATGCCTTATTTGTGGTGCAGTCCTTAAGCCAAGACGGTGCTGGTGGACAACAGTTTTGCGTTCTGGTACTCATTCAACGCGCCTCCGAATACCTGATCAAGTTCCTCGCGGACAGTTGCCGGGAAGTAAGGGTGGCGAGTTCTGTATCCATGAGATGGCTTCCCGCAGGTCGGACCGTTAGTGCACCGGCGCCGGCTGAGGACTCGCCTGCGGAGCCACTGCGCCCGGATTTGAGAAGTTTACCTTCGGAACTTCGCGCGATCCTGGCGAAGCTTCGAAATATGCTTCGTTCGGCTTGAATCCCGCGATTCCTGCGAAAAAGCTGTTGGGGAATTGCTGCACGTAGGTGTTGTAGTCGCGCAGAGTGTCGTTGTAGCGTTTGCGCTCGACCGCAATGCGATTCTCTGTACCCGCGAGTTCATCCTGCAGGCGCAGGAAATTCTCGTTGGACTTCAACTGAGGATAGTTCTCGACAACCAGCAACAGGCGGCCAATCGCTCCATCGAGCTGCCCGTTGGCCGCTATCTTTTCTTGCGGCGTGCCAGCAGAAAGCAGGGCAGAGCGCGCTTTTGCGATATCGCCGAATACTGTCACTTCCTGCTGCGCGTAGCCTTTCACCGTCTCTACCAAATTGGGGATCAGGTCGGCGCGGCGTTGTAGCACAATGTCAACTTGCGACCACGCTGCCTTTACCGCCTCGTTCTTGCTGACCAGGGTATTCTTCACGCTTACGTATGCCAAAAAACAAGACACCGAGCAACAGAATTGCCACTATAACCACGACCACGATCAGCGCCTTGCTCATAAGATCCTCCTGAAAAGCAGCATCCGCGGACCCTACGAAGATCCCACGGTACCCGAGTCCAGCATTTTATCAATAGCGGCGGTCACCTGCTCGAGCGCCGTCAGATAACGGGAAAAAACGTCCGCCACATCGAACTTCCTGCGGTCGGATTTCCGCTCTCTCACGTCCAGCACCTGCAGAATGCCCGATGCGTCAATCCCAACCTGTTTCGACAATGCCTGTACCGCCTCGCGCTTTCCAACCGGGGCACTGTGACCGAGCACAATAAGTGCGTGGCGGAAGAGAGTGGCGAACGACGATACCGATCGTAGCAGCAATTCCCACAGGCGCGAGTCGTTGTCTGAGGCCAGAAGCAAGTGCCGGCGCAGCAGCGCGAGTTTTTCCCGCAGCTCGTACTCCACCTGAACGCGGTGCAGGTTCGCCGGAATCGACAAACCCTGAACAACATCTTCACCGAAGAGAACTCGATGGTGCTGTTGCATGTCGATCAACTCGATCGTAAACACGTCGAGCGAGCGCTCGATCTCGTCGCGGGTCATGAACAGCGGAGGCGGCTGCTTCTGCGCGTCCCACCACTTGACGGCAGGGGCCAAGGCCACCAATGCACCGAATGAGCTGTCGCGAATCACGCAAAACAGATTCACGTTCGAGAACTCAGGATGAAAATCTCCTGCGACCGCCGATCCGAACAGGATCACGCTCTCCAGGTTCGCTCCAGCCGCCGTTCGCAACCGGCTGACAAAGTCGTTAATCTTTTTCTCCGGAACCATTTGCTTCCTCGCTGACTACCAACTGCTGCTAGCCCCGCCGCCACCGGAGCTACCGCCGCCGAATCCGCCAAAACCACCTCCGCCGCCAAATCCGCCTCCGCCCCAGCCTCCGCCACCGCTGGATCCCCCTCCACCGCCAAATATTCCAGAAAGAAGAATCCAAAAAAGAACGCTGCGAAGCGGAGTAAAAAGAACAATAAGTATGATGACAATCAGTAAGATAATTCCGCCAGCCGATATCCCTTTGCTCGGCTGCTCCGGCGGTTCCGCCGGAGCCGGTGCTAGGTGCGGAGTCGTGAGTTGAATTCCTGCGTCCTGGGCTATGACCTGCGCAACGCGCGAGGTGACCAGCAGCAGCGCCTGATTATAATTGCCGCTCCGCATGAGCGGGACCGCTTCCCGCTGAAACCCGCCCACTTTTCCATCGGGCAGGATTGGTTCCAGCCCATAGCCAACCTCAATCCGGGCGCGATGGTCGTCAATCGCATACAGGATCAGGACTCCGCGGTTAGTGGACTTGCTTCCGACCCCCCACTGATGGAAGAGATCGACGGCGTAGCTTTCGATATCTGAGCCATCAAGGGAGTGGACGGTCACCACCGCGATCTGGGCATGCGCTTTCTCGTCGATCTGCCGGCAGATCTCGTCTATCTGCACGATCGTGTTCTGGTCCAGAACGTGGGCAAAGTCGTTGACGTAGTCAGTGGCTTTGAGCTTGGCGACCGGTTCAGCCTGCGCCGCCAAGACCAGAAGCAGCGCACCGGACACACCTAGCCACCATTTTGCGAACGAAATCATCGGAAGCAAAATTGTACAGGACACTGTCGCAGCGCAAGAGCTAGTTCGGCAGAAGGGCACTACCAAACGACCAGAATGGCGGGGGAGTGGCGGCTAGGAATCCTTCTCATTGGCGTAACTTGGGCTTCGCGTCCGGCGCTTGCAGACTACCACCCCGCGTCTTGTTCACTGGTTGCTCGCTTTCTGAGCTGCAGGCAGCGGCCAAGCTGCGCAATCGAGGTACTCTTCCAAACGGAATCAGTTGGCGTGCGCCAACTGTTAACCACTGCTCTGCACAGTCGCCGCCGCTTTGTAGTTGCGGTCAGCCCAACGATCCCCACAGCCGAAGAACTCACGAACTCTCTTGGCGATAAACTTGCGAAGTACAAGCTTCCGCGCGATTTCATATTCTGCCGCGCACGGCATATGGCAAAGTGGGGAAGTCAGAATTGAGGGAATCGTTCGAGCGGAGGACCCCGTCGACCAACTGACATGAGACTTCCTAACCATAGGGGCTGATCTAGCACTAGCCGAGAGGTTTGGACATCCGGACCAGGTGGCAGGGCATCTTGGGGGGATGCTGATCCTCGGGAAAGGGCAGCGTTCCGTTTTCCACGTATCCGCGACGCCGATAGTATCCGGACAGTTCCCTCCGCAGATTGACGATCGTGAGGTCCATGAAGAGACAGCCGGCGGCACGGCAGTAGTCTTCGGCTGCCTCGATCAAGCAGGATCCCATGCCGGCGTGTTGCCGAGCAGGATCGACCGCGAGCAAGCCAAAATACCCGCGTTCGCCGCGTAGTTCTAGGTAAACGCAGCCGACCAACTTGCTGACTTCCTCGGCGAGCAGAAATTTTCCCTTCTGCAGAAGCGCCCGCACCTTGTCTGGGTCGGTGCGGTCCGCATCGATGAAAAAGCGTTCGGGGCGGAATGCGATGTTCACCAGACGCGCAATGTTTTCTGCATCCGAGGGTTCGGCCGTGCGCGTTCTTACGGGGTCCGCGCCGATTCGCTCTTTGTCCTTCTGACCCATGCTGGACTTGGATTCTAACTGAGAGCCTCCTTCCTTTACCTTCCGCAAGCCAACGAGCTGCGCTCAGCCATCCGCAAGCGCCGACTAAATCCAAATTCAGAGGCCGTCCGTACTGGAGGTGAGAGGCAAGAAATTTAATTGTGAAAGGATAACGACAATGAACAGGAAATTTGCAGTTGTGCTAGCCATCGTTGCCATCGCCGTAACTTCCGCCGTCGCCGGGATGAAGAACCCGGTGGTAGGCGGGCAAGAGATGTATCCCACCAAGAACATCATCGAGAACGCAGTGAATTCCGCCGATCACACTACTCTGGTGGCTGCGGTGAAGGCTGCCGGATTGGTGGAAACGCTGGAAGGCCCCGGGCCGTTCACCGTATTTGCACCTACAAACGAAGCTTTCGCCAAGCTGCCTGCTGGCACCGTGGACACGCTTTTGAAGCCAGAGAACAAGGCCACGTTGACCAAGGTGCTTACCTATCACGTGGTTTCGGGAAGGTGGAGCGCGTCGGACCTGAAGAAGCAGATCAGGGCAGGGAACGGGACGGCAGAACTCACGACGGTGGAGGGCGGAAAGCTGTGGGCGTCACTGCACGATGGCACGCACATCATGTTGAAAGACGAGAAGGGTGGAACCGCGCTGGTGACCATCCCGAACGTGTTTCAATCGAATGGCGTGATCCATGTGATCGACACGGTAATCATGCCGAACTAATGTGTTCGAGTGAAAATAACTACAAAGGCCGCCTTCGCAGGCGGCCTTTCAACTGGCTTGCAAGGTCTTTCTCTCCACGTTTGCCTCCGCTAGGAGCGAGTAGAATAAGTCCGTCTCGGAGGTCCTGCCATGCTTCCGCAGGTTCGTCTTTGTTCTGCTTATCGGCGCGTGTTGCGCCCAACAAACTCCCACGCCCGCCGCAATTGATCTCGTGAAGCAGGGCGAGAAGCTGAACAGCGAAGGCAAGCAGGACGACGCCCTCGGCTCTTTACCGCCAGGCGCTTGAGATGTCTCCGAATTTATATAAAGCCCATCTCGCATCCGGCATAGCGCTCGACTTGAAAGGGAACTGCAGCGAAGCTCGTCGCACCTAGCCAAGGCGATCGAGCTTGCTCCGGCCGACGCCAAACAGAAAGCCCTGCGCGCCATGGCCATGTCTTACACGTTTGAGGGAAACGCCCAGGAATCCGCGAAATTCGAACAAGAAGTTTTCGAAGCACGAGTGTTTGCTCGCGACTTCACCGGCGCCGCCGAGATCGCCAACGAACTCGCCCGGATCTACCTTGAATCGGGCGACACCGCCAAAGCTTACAAGTGGCACCAATCGCGTTACGAAACCGCACAGCACAAGCCCGATCTCACGGATGCCGACAAGAATCTTTGGCTCTTCCGCCGGGAGCACGCCCAAGCCCGCATAGCGGCCCGCCGCGGCAAAGCCAACGAAAGCTCAACAACATGTAGCCGCCGCCAAAGCCGCGCGACAAGCCAGCCATCCCGACCAGGCCCGTTTCTTTCCCTATCTCACTGGTTACGTCACCTTCTACACCGGAGACTACAGGACCGCCATCGCCGACTTACAAAAAGCCAACCAGCATAATCCACAGATTGTTGCTCTTTTGGCAGAGTCGTACGAGAAGTCTGGCGATCGATCTCAGGCGATGGACTACTACCGCAAAGTTCTCGCCTCAAACGCCCATAAGCCACCCAACGCCTTCGCCCGACCGCTGGCAAAAAGGAAGTTAACGGCAGCGGGTCAGCAATCAAGCGCCTGGAAATTGCTGGAATCTGGCGCGAAAGAAGAAGGCAGCGCGACTGCGCCGCCTTCTGGTTGCCGAACTGCTTGCGTCTTTACTGATTTACACGCAAAAGCATCACCGTGCCGCTTTCCAGCTTTACATTGTTCTTCTCCGAACTAACCAGCGACCCCTGGCTTGGCTTCGATGCCGCCGTCGTCAGGTTCAGATCAGAGATTCCAACTATGCCCTGCGTGTTTGCGCTGATGGGGCCGTGCGCGCTGGATCCGGTCTGCGCGTCGGCGGAGGCGCCAGTGCTGCTCGGCATATTGGACGCAGCAGGCGGTGTAGCGCTGCCACCCATCCCGGCCGAGCGTCCGCCAGCGGGGCTCGAAGGTGCTCCACCTCCACTCAACCCGCCGGGCTGATCGGACCCACTACCATTCGCATTGGCCGGATTGGCATTCGGCGGTGCGATGATTGCTTGGATCGACGACGGCATTTGCATTTCACTTCCGTTTTTCATCATAGCGTGGTCAAACACGATCCCGACCTCAGACTCTTTTTGCTCCTTGCTGCGCGCCTGCACCTCGGTTACATGTCCAACCACTTTTGTGCCTCTGGGAACTATTACTTCGCCGCTGTTCGTCTTCATATCCTGCGTTACTTGCGCCACCACCTCGTCCCCTGACTTGGTTTTCTTGGCGTCGATGCTCTTGGTCAACTGCACCGGAATGACGCTCCCCGGCGCAATCCGTGGCACCGTACCCTGCTGTGCCATCCCGTCATTTTGTGATGCCGCGCCCTGCGCTAACACCAGTGAAGCGCTGCCGAGCAACCCTCCGGCGAGAATTGCGAACAGAACTCGTTTCATATACGGCCTCCTTGCAACTAATTCGACCCAATTTTGCAGTCTGCGAAGACGCCCAACCAGAACCCCCTGCTTGAGTTTGATGCAATTTTCCTGCCAAGGGTAGACAAACATTTTACGCTTGGACATTTCTTCACGCCCCCCTTGATTGACCCGGTTAGAACTACCTTTTTCGGATCACTTCTGTAACGTCGCGCGCTGTGTGCAACGGCGACAATCTGTAGCGCGGTTGGAAAACTGCGACGAACAATCAGGCGGGAACCGACCGGCCAGAATCGCACGTCCCGCTTGGTGAGATCGGATCGGGCATGTCCCAGTCGAGGCCGCTAGCCAACATCTCGAATGCTTCGAAGAACTCATTCTCCAACTTGTCCGCGGCGGGGACATTATCTGACGCGACGAAGTCCCAAAATATCTTGCAAGCCCCGCAGTACATCGGGAGAAAACTACATACGGGAACATCGCCGCTACTTTACGTATCTTGCCCGCCTCAGTCGCGACCGCGCCTCGGCCCCGCCTTCACCCCGATCCAGTTGCTCGATCCCCCGGTCAATCTTCCTTCGTACTTCTGTCAGCCGCTGCTGCTTCAACCGTTCCTGCTCTTCAAGCGGCCGCAGCCCTTCGCGGATCACTTCCGAGGCAGACCCAGGAAGGTAATGGCGATAGTACAGTTCTATCCCTCTGCGGTATCATTAATTTGATGCCCGCCGAGCATACCTTTCAAACCGATGACCCCCGTCTCAGGCCGATTCAGGGCAAAGTGATTGCCGCGAAACGGCTGGACGCGGACGACGCCCTCGCCCTCTACCGTACCGGCGATATTCTCGCCGTAGGCTGGATGGCCAACCACGTCCGCGAGCGCATGCACGGCGACAAAACGTATTTCAACGTCAATCGCCACATCAATCCCACCAACGTTTGTGTCGCGGCCTGCCGCCTTTGCGCCTTCGGCCGCAAGAAAGACGCGCCCGGCGCCTACACCATGGCGCTCGAGGAAGCCTTTGAAACTGCGGCCTCGGGATACAGCGAAGCCGTCACCGAATTTCACATCGTCGGCGGATTGCATCCCGACCTGCCGTTTCAGTATTTCCTCGATCTCTGCTCCGGCCTGAAGCAACGCTTTCCACAAGTGCATCTCAAAGCCTTCACCATGGTGGAGGTCGCCTACCTTTCGAAGCGCGCCAAGCTCTCCGTTCGCGAGACTCTGGAACAACTCAAAGCCTCGGGCGTGGACTCGCTCCCCGGTGGCGGCGCCGAAATTTTTGCCGACCGGGTTCGCCACATCATCTGCGACCACAAGATCGATGGCGATCAGTGGCTCGACACCGCCAGACTCGCCCACCAGATTGGACTGAAATCGAACGCGACAATGCTCTACGGCCACGTCGAAAACGACGAAGACCGCGTCGACCACTTGCTAAAGCTGCGCGCTCTCCAAGATGAGACCGGTGGCTTTCAGACTTTCATTCCGCTTGCCTTCCATCCCGATAACACTCCGCTGCAGCATCTGCCGAAAACCACCGGGATGCTCGACATCAAGCAGATCGCGGTGAGCCGCCTCGTGCTCGACAACTTCCCGCACATCAAGTCTTACTGGCAGATGATGACGGCCAAGATCGCGCAGATTTCCCTGCGCTTTGGCGCCGACGACATGGACGGTACTGTGATCGAAGAAAAGATTTACCACGACGCGGGCGCAACCACGCCGCAAGGCATGCGCCGCGAAGAACTGGAGCGCCTGATCCGGGCCGCCGGACGAGAACCGATCGAGCGGGATACACTCTATCGGTCGGTAACGCGGACCGAGACGTCAGTCACGGTCGCCGTGTAGGCTGGCGTCAACCGACATTTCCACGTCCCGCAAAATCGCTCGCAGCGAGCCCGGCCCAATGGTTTCGCTGGAATGGACTGGCACGACCGTTGCTCGTCCGTCTGGATGTTTCAGGAAAGCGACTAAGAATTTTCGGTGGTTCTTCATGGCTCAATGCCGACTTGATTCTATGATTCTGAATCTCTCCGCACAGTGAGAACCAGACCGGAGTAGGAATGATTCTCGCTCCGGCCGCTGCGACTGTCCTTACAGCTTCTCGTAGAACTCGCAAGCCGAGCAGGAAATATAGATCCCGCCCGGTACTCCGCGCTCGCGGTCTTTCATGCGCTTGACGATGCGCGTCGACTTGCCGCACTTGGGACAATCCGTGCTCTTGCTCGTGTCCATGACCTTTTTACGGTCCGCCGTTTTTGCGATCTTCGCGCCTACTGCCATGGTTCGTCTCTCCTGATCCCTTTAATGTGTGCGCAGCAATCCGCTCGATTTCCCGCGCGGATGGTCGTGGAATGGGATGTTTCAGAAAGCCCAGCCCGGAAAGCTTAACCTTGAAAACTTGGCCCGGTAACCCGGGATCCACTCGGGAAGACTCTGAAGCTGCGTCTCGTTTCTCTTCCGTCGTTGTTTATTTTACAGTAAGGTTGTGCGGGCTGTCTTGGCCGACGGGTGCCCGCGCTTACAATTGCTTGTTCAGCGGCCCGGTGTTCCGCGAGACCGTTCAGTCGGGTTAGTTACTAGACCGCGCAGCCGACAAAGTAGCCGCCAAGCTGGTCTCAGCCCCGCCGGTCAGCCTGCGCGAAGGCGAAGCCTCCGCCGCCTAGGTTGTTTTCCTCACTTTGCTGCTTCCCTCCGCTGCATCCATCTCCACGCCGTCGTGACGATGTCATCCAAAGAGCGCGTTGCTTTCCAGCGCAAAAGCTGCTCGGCCAGCGCCGGATCCGCCACCAGCGCGGGTGGATCTCCCGGCCGGCGGGGAGCGATGCGCGTGGGAACTCCACGTCCGGTTACCTGCTCGATCTTGTTCAGCACTTCCTTCACGGAGCAGCCCCGGCCAGTGCCCAGATTCAGCGCTAGTGAGTTTCCTCCACCAGACAAGTGCTCGAGCGCTGACACGTGCGCGTCCGCAAGATCGTTCACGTGAATGTAGTCGCGGACGCAAGTGCCGTCCGGAGTCGGGTAATCGGTGCCGTACAGTTCCAGTTCTGGACGCGCTCCAGTCGCCGCCAGCAACGCCGAAGGAATCAGGTGGCTCTCCGGGTCGTGCAGTTCGCCAATGTCTCCGCTCTCATCGGCGCCGGCGGCGTTGAAGTAGCGCAGGCTGGCGAAGCGCAAGCCGTAGGCGCGGTCATAAGCTTCGAGCGCCTGCTCGAAGAGGAGCTTTGAAACGCCGTAAGGATTCACCGGCTGTCGTGGCGTTTGCTCCGGGATGGGCACCTTGGTTGGAACTCCGTACACGGCGCAGGTGGAGGAGAAAATGATCCGGCGCACGCCGCAATCCACGCAAGCATTCAACAGGACGAGACCTCCCTCCACGTTGTTGCGAAAGTATTTTCGAGGGTTCTCGACCGATTCCCCTACAGAAGCGTGTGCGGCAAAGTGCATGACCGAATCGACGCGGCGCAAGGCAGCGGAGAGCGTCGTTGCATCCGCAATGTCGCCGCGCACCAGTTCGAATCCGGAGGCCAGAAACGCGTGGCCGGTCGAAAGATTGTCGTAGATCACAACCTCGTGCCCACGCCGCCGCAATGTGCGAGCTGCATGACTTCCGATATAACCCGCTCCTCCAACGACAAGAACGACCAATTGTGTCCTCCGCTTTCTGGCAGATGAGAGACCGGAACTCCGGCGCCTCTCGACATTTTGAGATGCTTTAGTCTACTGGCTGGATTGGGTGTTGTCCTACCACTCGCCTACTGCTTCCGAGCTCGCGCGCGGAAAACCCAAGGGCTGGCGGGAATTGCAGGTGCCCAAGGCCGTCTCCGATCGTAGCACTCAGGTGCCATTTACCGACCGTGGCCATTGAGACTAAAGTCTCACCAACGATGTACTCCGAGCGGATGGCCTTTTTATGGTCCACCCCGTGTTGAACAAGTTAGAGCGCACTTCATAGCGGTTCGCGGAACTTAGAAATCCCCTGATTCTTTGTGTCGCCGAGAGTGGAGAGGCTTGTGTCCTAGTCTGCTCCGAGGGTTGGAGTGGCAAGTAATGTCCAGTCAACTGCCTGTCATAGAGGGGAGAAGAGAATGGCTCAACATGTGATTCCGGCGCCGGGGAACTCGGAGAAGATCCGGGTGCTTGCCGCTGACAGTACACGGATGAGCAGCCAGTTGCTCGCCGAGGCATTGACCCAGGACCGCCAATTCGAAGTCACGGGGATAGAGCCCAAAGGGTCGTCAATCCTGGAGGCGGTCGCGCAAAGGAAGCCCCATGTTGTACTGGTGAGTTCAGTCTTGGACCAATCTACCACTCTGGGGTTTGATCTGACCCGCCAGATCCGCGCCGCTTACCCCGAGATCCGGGTCATACTCTTGATGGACACGTGCAGCCGTTCCGCCGTGGTTGAGGCTTTCCGTTGCGGGGCGCAAGGGGTTTTCTCGCGCACCGAATCCTCGAAAACGCTTGCCAAGTGCATAAACAGCGTCCATCAAGGCCAGGTGTGGGCGAGCAGCGCAGAGTTGCGTTACCTGATCGAAGCTTTTCGGGAATCCGCACCTGTGCGGCTGGTGGATTCTGGCGTCGAAGCGATTCTCTCCAAACGTGAGCAGGATGTGGTTCGCTGCGTGGCCGAGGGATTGTCCAACCGCGAGATCGCAAGGCGGTTGAAACTGACCGAACACACTGTGAAGAATTATCTGTTCCGCATCTTCGACAAACTGGGGGTCTCCAGCCGGGTGGAGGTTGTGCTTTATGTCTTCCGTCTTCGCAAGGACTTGGCGGAGTCTTCTGTGAGCGATGACGCGCATGCCGCCGGTTCGAAGCCCACGCTCCTAAACCGGGCTGCGAAGCCGAACAGCAGGGTAGCGCCGAGCGCCATGGAAGCCGTGAAAGAGTTGGCGCGCCGCAGTCTGGCCTAAGGTCAATTCGTTAAATGTATCTATAAAACCGTTACTGTAACCCAGAACACTCCTTCGCCGTGCTTACGATGGTGCGTCCGATGACCAGGGAAGCTGTCGCCGCCGGGGAGGGAACGTTGAGGACGTGCAACATCCTGCCCGAAGGGACAAACTGAAAATCATCGACCAGCGTGCCATCGCGCCCGAGGGCCTGGGCACGCACTCCAGAACCACCGGGGATCAAATCCTCTGCGCGCAGCTCGGGGAGCAAGCGCTGCAAGGCGCGAACGAACGCAGGCTTGGAAAAAGATCGGTGAAATTCGTCCAATCCGCTGCGCCAATGCTTCGCGGCCATGCGCCAGAATCCGGGAAAAGCCAGCGATGAAGCCAGGTCGCGCAGCTTGAAGTCGGTTCGCCGGTAACCTTCGCGGCGAAAGGCGAGAACGGCGTTGGGCCCGGCGTCTACGGTGCCGCTTACCCGGCGCGTGAAATGGACGCCAAGAAACGGAAACCCCGGGTCGGGGACGGGATAGATGAGGGCTCGCACCAGCGACGAACGCTGGGAAACCAGATCGTAGTACTCGCCGCGAAACGGAACAATGATGACGTCCGGCCTTCCGCCGGCCATGCCGGCGATGCGATCGCTGAACAGTCCGGCGCAGTTAATGAGATAGTTCGTGGAGAACGACGGGCCACTGGTCTCCACCACCACTTCGCTTGTGAGATGCCGCAAGCCGGTCACTGCGGTGGAAGTCAGAATCGTTCCACCCTGGGCGCGAATCAGCTCGGCGTATTTCTCGCAGACCAGTGCGTAGTCAGTAATGCCGGTAGACGGAACTAGCAGAGCTCGCAGTCCGCTGGCGTATGGTTCGATCTCTCGCAACTGTTCAGGTCCGATCATTTGCAACCCGGTGAGTCCGTTCACCTCGCCGCGGCGCCGCAGCTCTTCCAACCGTGGAAATTCCTCCTGATGTATGGCCACAATGACTTTGCCGCAGACCTGGTGCGGGATGTCGTGCGCGCGGCAGAATTCGATCATGGCGCGCGCGCCCTCGACACACAGCCGGGCCTTCTGCGATCCGGGCTTATAATAAACGCCAGAGTGAATGACGCCGCTGTTGTGGCTGCTCTGATGCTGGCCCACGCGATCTTCTTTCTCGAGCAACAGCAGGCGAAGACGGGGGAAGCGCTGGGTGATCTCAAGCGCGACGGCAAGGCCGACAATGCCAGCGCCGATGATGACGATGTCGCAGCGCGAATCAGTCATGACCGATGATCATACCGCGACGTTTCTGTTCTTACTGTGCGCCTTCGCTGATTCACGGTACTGATTTACGACGCTGCCTCACGACACCGCTAGTTCACGACCAGGACTACCGTGGAAGGCGCTGGATCAGTGAGCGTGCCCGAGGTGCCAGTGACCGTGATGGGACAGGTGCCGGGCTGCGCGCCTTGCTGCTGGTCGCCGCCACCGCCATCGCCGCCATTGCTTGCTCCTCCGCCACAAGATGGAAGCAAGAGCGCCAGCAGAAACAATCCGAGCATCGAAGCCGGCAGTGTGAGCTTGGCGTGCTTTCTCCGGCGGCCTCTGGTGCCCAACGGCGCAAGTGCGGGCAGCGCAGCCATAAGGCGTAAGAGAAAACGGCACGATCTGGCCTATTACCGCCCGGCCTATACGGAGAGAGGCTCGCCGCACTTTGGCGTAGTGGAGATCGTCATTACGACAGCGGTTGCGCTGCTGCCGGGAGCCACCGTCACCGGATTCGGGCTGAAACTGCACAGTGCCGAAATCACGGGAGTGCTGGAACAGGACAAAGTCACCGCGTTGGCGAACGAAGCTCCGACGGGCAGCAGGTTGAAGTTGTAGCTGATTGATTGGCCCGCAGTGATGGTCCGGGGCGTGGCGGGCGTAAGCGAGCCGACGGAGAAATCCTGAATTACCGTGAGCGGCATTGGCAGGATTTGACATTTGACTCTCCCGATGAGTCGGTCACAATCAGATAGATGTTGTGAGGGGTTCGAGGGCTGCGGCGCCGCGGTGCTGGGGATATTGACGGTACGTGTCAGCGTGGCTGCGGTTCCCGCGGCGATCGATATTGGATTGCCGGGCGTGATCGAGCATGGACCCGAAAACGCGCCGGCATCGCAACAGGCCGTCACTGAGCCGGTGCAGTTGGGCGTTCAAGGATACTTTGGCGGATTGCTGAGATCCCGCATCCGCGTTGGCGGCGAAAGGTTGGCTGACTGCGAGTTGAAAACTGTTCGCTGTGAGGGAGACCGAGGTCTTTTGCGAGAGTGAGCCTGTCGTTCCCGCAAGCAGCGCGGTGGAGGTGCTCCTGCGGTTGCAGCGCTGGTGGCGATGGCCAGCACCACATTCACGGAATTGGTTTGCGGGACAACCAGGTTCGGAGTGAAATTGCACTGCGACCCGGTAGGGATTCCGCTGGTCAACGAAAAAGGCGCGCAAGGCCTTGCTGGGGACCATGCCGGAAATTAGAAGGAGCGGTGCCTGTACAATTTCCAACGAGTTCTTATGTTTCGTATAAACCCATCGAGGTAGGCTCCAATGAGGCCCGGTCCAATGTCGATGCGGCGTTTTATATCGCTTGGTTTGATAGCTTTTCCGGCGTTGGTTTCTGGAGTGTCGATCCCGCGGACCGACGCTGCGGACCACGAGATCAACGTGGCGGCGGCGGCGGACCTGAGCGCCGCGTTGCAGGAAGTTGCCACTCACTACGAAAAGCGAACGGGCGTCACAGTGAAGCTTTCTTTCGGCGCGTCCGGGGCGTTGACTCAGCAGATCCAGAATGGCGCCCCGTTTGACGTTTTCTTCTCGGCTGACATGGAGTATCCCAGGCAGTTGATCGCGGGCGGTCAGGCCGAGAGCGCAACGTTGTATCGTTATGCGCTGGGGCAGTTGGTGCTGTGGGTTCCGAAGGATTCGCCCCTCGATGTCGAGCACAAGGGCATGGATGTGTTGCCCGATCCGGCCGTGAAGAAGATTTCAATTGCGAATCCGCAGCACGCGCCTTACGGCCGCGCCGCCGCCGCTGCGCTGAAGCATTAT
Source organism: uncultured Acidobacteriaceae bacterium (assembly GCA_963714225.1). Lineage (GTDB taxonomy): Bacteria > Acidobacteriota > Terriglobia > Terriglobales > Acidobacteriaceae > Sulfotelmatobacter. Next base: position 242,551 of record CAVQNY010000050.1, read on the forward strand.
GGTTTGTACGAAAAAGTCGCCGACCGGCTGGTGCTGGGAGAAAATGTTTCGCAGGCGGCGCAGTTCGTGGAGTCCGGCAATGCGCAGGTAGGGTTCGTGGCTCTGGCTCATGCCATAGCGCCCGCGATGCAGGGCAAGGGAAGATACTGGGTCGTGCCGGCCGAGGCATATCCGCCGCTGGATCAAGGAGTGGTGCTGATTTCGCGCTCGCCGCACCGGCAGGACGCGGAGGCCTTCCTGGAATTTGTGAAGAGTGCGGAAGGTACGGCGGTCCTGCGGCGCTACGGTTTCAGCCTGCCCGATCAGAAAGACGAGCAGAAGTAGGGAACTGGCAAGAAGGGCTGACTAGAAGAATGTTGATCGATTGGCAGGCATTCCGGCTCACGATAGAACTGGCGGTGGTTGTGTCGGGAATCCTTTTTGTGCTCGCCCTGCCCCTGGCCTGGTGGATCGCTTTCTCGCGCTGGCGCTGGAAATTCTTCGTGGAGGCGATGGTCGCCTTGCCGATTGTTCTGCCGCCGACGGTGCTCGGATTCTACGTGCTCGTCGCTCTCGGCTCCCACAGCCCCCTGGGACGCTGGTGGCAGTCCTTGACCGGACACACTTTAGCATTCACGTTCACAGGGCTGGTGATCGGTTCGATCCTCTACAGCCTGCCATTCGCGGTGCAGCCCTTCACGGCCTCTTTCTCATCGGTTGATCGCAAGTTGCTGGCGGCCTCGGCCACGCTGGGAGCCTCAGCGTGGCGCACCTTCTTTCGCGTAGTGGTTCCACTTTCCGTGCCGGGACTGGTCACGGGCGCAGTCCTGGCGTTTGCTCACACCATGGGCGAGTTTGGAGTGGTGCTGATGATTGGAGGCAATATTCCCGGCGTGACGCGCACGGTTTCCATTGGTATTTACGATCAAGTGCAGGCTTCCAACTATGCCGCTGCCAATGCCATGGCGTTGCTGCTGCTGGTCTTCTGCTTCGCCGTGCTGACGGTGGTATACGCGCTGAACCGGGGAACCCTGCATCCTGGGACGCCCATGCAAAGATCATGGACGATGGGTCCGGTCAGATAAGCGAGACTCGATGCCCATGCCTGCGGAAGCAAAACCGGCAAACCCAACTCTGAGCGCACGCATTCGCAAAACGTTTCCTTCGACGGGGCGCGAGTTCTCGCTCGACGTGGATTTCAACGCCGCACCGGGATTCACTATACTGTTTGGCGCGTCGGGAGCAGGAAAAACCGCGCTGCTTGACTGCGTGGCCGGCCTGGCTACTCCGGACGCAGGGCGAATTGCCGTGGGCGAGCGGGTCTTGTTCGACGCGAACAAGCATGACGCGCACAAGCACAACGCGAACACTCGCGTGGATGTTTCGGTGGCGAAGCGCGGCGTGGGATATGTCCTACAGGACCTTGCGCTGTTCCCGCACCTGACGGTCGAGCGGAATACCGAATACGGCCTCGCGCATCTGCCGCGTCAGTCCCGCAAGCAGAGAGCCGCAGCGATGCTGCAGGAGTTCCGTATCGAGCACCTGCACCAGCGGCGCCCGGGGGAACTCTCAGGGGGAGAACGCCAGCGCGTGGCGCTGGCGCGAGCTTTGGTGACTGACCCATGTGTGCTCCTGCTCGACGAGCCGCTTGCGGCTTTGGACGCCGCGACCAAGGCGAAGATTCTCGACGATCTGCGGCGCTGGAATCAGGCGCACCGCATCCCGATTCTGTATGTCACGCATAGCCGCGAAGAAGTGATTGCGCTGGGCGAACGCGTGCTGGTGATGGAACAGGGCTGCATCATCGCGCAGGGCACGCCACACGAGGTGCTGAGGGCTCCGCTTCAGGAAACCGTGGCGCAATTAGCCGGGTTTGAAAACATCTTCGATGCCACGGTGGAATCAACACACGAGGATCGCGGCACTATGCTTTGCCGAATAACGAGGTGCCGATTGCTTGGAAGGGAGGCCGGAAGCAGCGTTCTTCTCGAGACGCCTCTGATTCGCGCCGGAGCAGGCTCGCGGCTGCGCGTGGGAATTCGTGCGGGCGACATTCTCCTGGCCATCGCAAAGCCCGTGGGATTGAGCGCCCGTAATGTGATGGCGGGGCGGCTGGTCTCCCTGGAAAGGCGCGACATGATGGTTTCCGCGCGGGTGGATTGCGGAGTGGAGATGGATATTCACCTGACTCTCGCGGCCCGCGACGCCTTGGATCTTACAGAAGGCCGCGAAGTGTGGCTGGTGATCAAGACCCATTCGTGTCACTTAATGAAAAAGTAAGAAGTCAGAGCGGAGGAGTCCGGCTCTTCTTCGCGACTTTGCTTTGCGTCCTTCGACGGTTTAGAGCTTTTGACTGCAAAGAGCACCAAGAAAGCCGCAAAGGACGCGAAGAGACTCGGGATTCGTACTCACTTTTGCATTCTGACTTCTGCATTCTGTATTTCGTGTTTTTCCACTTCAATCACCGCAACCCATTGCCCCTGTCGTTCTTCCGAAAACACTACCTGGCCGCCGAGAATCTTTGCCGCGGCGGCGGGCGGCAGATCGCGGTGGAAACCGAAGTACCGTGACTTCAGTTTCGTCCACGTCCTCCATTGATCCCACCACGCGGGCCCAGGCTCGTATTTCGTCGAGAAGATCATGGCGACTTCATAGTTCGGGGAAAAGCTCGCGCCAAAGTCGGCTGCAGAAAGCATTTCATCCAGGGAGAAATTCTCGATGCGCACCACGCGCATGGGCCGCGTGATGTAACCGAGCCAGGGCTGGGTTAGTTCGTCCGAGGCTGGCCACGCCGTGAGCACCCGCGCCATGGGGTAACGAGCCTCCAGAAAGCGTTCGCCATCCTGATGCAGCACAATGTAGTCACGATAGGCAAGATTGTCCTCGGGCGAGAATCCGTAGTGTGGATTCCAGAACCAGGCCGCAACAAAGGCCAGCGCGACAAACGCTGCTGCCGCGGGCCAAAAACTCAGCCTGCGCCACAACGTCGAGATCGAAATAATGATGACCAGGGGAACGGCTGGGAGCATATAGCGAGCCAGGACTGCGCCGCCAAGCAACGCCATCGCCACTACATAAGTGAGCACGACGACGTAGAAAACCATTTGTACGGGAATGCTGATCCGCGAACGCTCGGAAGCGGATTCGCGCTGCGGCGGCAGCAGACACATCGCCAGCAGCATCGCCAAAGTCAAAACCCACAGATGAAGATAGCCTACGACTTGCCACAGCCGCATGGTCAGCGCCAGAAGAAATCGAGTGGGGCTGAGAGTCGCTGCCACGTTGTAGCGAAAAAACTCCGGATTGCCGAAGACGTATCCGGTGCGCGCGTAGTGATAGACATACCAAAGGCCGAGCGGCAGCGCCGGGATCAGCAGAGCAGCGATGCGCTGCACGCGTCTGGGGTACGATGCCGTTCCATTGCGATCGTCATTACCAACCAGATCGGCGTCCAGCCACAGGTTTCGCAGCGAACTCTTGCCCGCAAGCAATCCGATGATCTCCCATCCGGCAAGGGCAATGGGAGCGAGAATCGCGGTCTCCTTCGCCAAGGCTGCGACGGCGAACCAGAGAACGGTTGCGACGGCTTGACTTTCCCCATAGGCCGACAGGGCCCAGAAGGTAAGCCCTGCGGCGGCCAGGTCTAGTTGGGCGAGAGAGCTTTGCGCGAAGAAGACAGGATACAACGCGGTGCACAGCGTGGATGCGATCGCAACTTTTAGGTTGGCGACGCGTTCGGCAAGACGAAACACACCAAGAAGCGAGAATGCAGCGAGCACCAGCATAGCGGTGCGAGTCACCACAGGAGCGTAGCCCACGACTTTCCACCACAGGGCCAGCCATGCCATCACCAAGGGTGGGTGCGCGTTCGAAACCGTGGAATGAGGGGTCAGACTGCCCGTGAGCAGGAGATCGCGCGCGGCTGGAACGTAGTAGCCGGCTTCGTCCCAGAAGTAAGGCAACTGCAACAGAGGCAGGTGCAGCAGAAAAATGAATACAAAGATGACAGCGAACACCAGGGCCGAGTAAGCGCCTGACCATTGCACGGGACTCCTCTGGCCGGACCATCTCTGGCGTGCCGAGTTCGGCAAGCAGTTCAGTGCACCGGCCCGGCCGGAGTCAGGCGCGGGTCCAGTTTGATTTCGCCGAAGGCGCTCTCGTAGCCGGCGACGTTCTGCTGCAGCAGTCCGAGCAGCGCCTTGGCCTGTTGCGGGCTGAGGTAGATGCCTTGAAAGTTGCGAATCTCGACGTGAGTTTCTGTCTGCTGTTGCAGGGTTCCGAAAACCATGAAGAAGTCCCAGACATTCACTCGCATCTGCACGCTGTTGGCGTAGGCTTCGCGGTAGTCAGGAGCATTCATCAGCTTAACGTTCGGTTGGACAGGAAGGCTCATAGAAAAGCAGTGTAATGACTTTAGGGGTGCGAAGGGAAGACATGGCAGTAGAAATCCTCTGTCGTGGGCGGCGACTCACTGCAAGGTCCGTGGAAGGCAGATGCGACCGACAAAAAATGTCAGTCCGCTTACGGGTTTTTGGCCGGATGCCGGGGAGGGGGTGCCGCGAAAGGTCATGGTCGTAAGCTACTTTGCTGAAACCAAAGGGGTTGTAGGATTACACTATGAGTGTCGAAGGGTGTTCGAAATGCTGGGGTTGATGCGGTTTCTAAATTGGACTTTGCGAGTCACTCTATGAGCCATAAGCCTGAAGACGCGGCGACTGAAGAAATCATTCTTCCCGAAAACCTGGCCTCCCTGGGGTCTGTGTTGGAAGAAGGCATCACGCCGCTGGACGTCAACATGGTATTGGCGAAAGTGTTTCGTGTCCAGCATGCCGAAGTGGCGCTGCTGCGGCTGGAAGGGGGCCTGCTCAAGTTCATTTTGCCCGAGCACCTGCGGACTACCGGAGCGATTCCGATTTCCAGCAAGGCGGTGGCTGCACATACCGCGTTGAGCAAGAAAGCCGAGATCTTCAACAATTTTGCCCGTGTAAAACACGCCAGCATCTTCGAGACCATCAAGCCGGTCGGAGCCGAAGTCGACGACGCGCAATTGCCCGCGCCCATTCAGAAGCTGATGTCGGTGCCGATTCTGGATCGGCATTCGACCGTACTGGGTGTCATTCAGATCTCACGCAAAGGATTGGATCCGCGCTTCATCCAGGATTTCAGCCGGGAAGACCTGCACGACCTGGAACTCGCTGCCGGGGTGTTGGCGGCTTCGCCCGTGATGCAGGCGAATTGAAATCGCCAGCGGAAGTTTGGAGGCATTGCATGCGCTGGCGGCGATGCTGGGTGCAGCCGCGCAACACGGAGAAGACCAGCGCCGTACTGGAAAACTCGGAAGGCTCGGAGAGACGCAGCCGGAAGCCAACGCTTCCCCAGCGCCCGGATCGGCTCTAAACTATGGTGCGAAAGGGGGGACTCGAACCCCCACGGTTTTACCCGCCAGATCCTAAGTCTGGTGCGTCTGCCAATTCCGCCACTTTCGCATTAGTTAAATCGATGACTTCTTCGTGGGTCGAGACTTCTTTGCCGTCCGGCTACCGCAAATCAATTCGGGGCTTAATTATACAAAGTGGTTGGAGTTCTTTCGGACTATCCAGCGGATCTACACCACCGCGCTGGATACAAGCCCGCGTCTGCCCACAAGCGGAGACAACAAAAGGGGATAGACAACAGGGTGCCGAGATGGCGCGCGCCGCGACCCGGCTGCCTGGCCTACTGCACGGCGTTCAGGCCCTGATAGATGAACATGCCGGCCAGCACCAGCAACAGCACTCCGGAACCTGCGCCGAAAACCCATACCGGGAGCGTAAGCCGGTTCACTTTCACTAGCAGTTCAGTCTGCTCCTGTTGCATGTGCGCGCTTGCATCGTCGAGATACAACGCCTCATCCTCGTGCATGGTAAGCGTGCTGCGGTAGATGAGGAGGATGATCAGACCGATGGTGAAAATACCCCACACGATCGCAAGCCCAAGCATTAAAGGAGTCCATGTCCACGTCATTGGCCACCTCGACAGTTTGCAAGCCTATTGGCAACTCCCCACGATGCGGGCCTCTAGCCCGGCGGCCTGAACCCTGGGGAGGGCCTAACGCAACCATTATAGACCCATTGGCAAGTGGTTGCTGAAAGAATCGTTGCCCGGCCGGCAGGCATCCAAAATGTTACGGGGCTGGGCTAGGGGGCGTCGACTCCGATTACTCCTGTCCCGAGTTTGCGGCCTCTGCTATAATTTAGACACTTTAGAGGCAAGGAGATACGAATGGCTACGACCACCGTCCCCGATGTGAAGACCAACGCCCCGGAAGTCAAGAAGACCCCGCCGGTTTCGCTTACTGCCAGCGCGGTTTCCAAGGTGAAAGAGATCATGGGACAGCAGAATCCTGTGCCCGCTGGCCTGCGCATTGGCGTAGTCGGTGGCGGCTGTTCCGGGTTCTCCTATTCCATGCAGTTTGAAAATGCCGCCGGAATGATGGACAAGACCTTCGACATGGATGGACTGAAAGTGTTCGTCGACGCGACTTCCGTGATGTATTTGAATGGCTGCATCGTGGATTACGTCGAGACTCTGGAAGGCGCCGGCTTCAAGTTTGAGAATCCGAACGTGAAGAGCACGTGCGGCTGCGGATCCTCGTTCAGCGTATAAAGTTCAGCGTATAAGCTATTCCGTCGCCGAACGGTGAGACTTCTGACGCGGAAACTTTGGTGCACGAAAACGGCCTCATCCTCGGATGAGGCCGTTTTGTTTTTGCCGAAGCCAAGCGCTTGACGTGGATCCACTACTGCTGTGGTGGCGAAGTGGTGGTTGGCTGCACCGGCGGCGTCGATCCGCCCGGACTCGAATTATTACCGAAGCCCGATTGCCCGAATGAAGATTGCCCGAATGGCGACTGACCGGATGAATTCCCGGTATTGCTCGCCGGTTGCAAATTATTCTGCCCAGAGGTTCCGTTGAAGCTCTGGAGTGCGGGCTGATAAGGCGTGGTGATCAAGCCGCCGCGGTCGTTGGTGGGGTCGTACAAAAACTGCCACTCGTTGTATTTTTTCTTCTTATTGAATTCGCGAATCGTATCTTTTTTGCTGATGCTGGCCACTCCCACGATGGGCCCGCTGGCGATGATTTGCTGGCCGCTGGAACTGGTATCTCCCTGGGCCGTGCCTGGGGCAACCTGGGCAGAGGCCTGGGTAGCATCTGACCCTGAAGCAGGACTCGTCCCCGGCTGACCCGAGGTTGCTTGAGAGTTGGAGTTTGCCCCAAAGCCGCTGCTTGAGTTCCCGCCGAAACCGGAGGACTGCGCAAACACACCTGAGCTGTTCACTCCGGAATTACCAACTCCGGAATTACCAAATCCGGAACCACCACCCAAGCCTGAGCCGCCGAATGCCGAACTACTCTGCCCGGAGCCGTTCAGTCCTCCAGGAGAGCCGGCCGGGCTTGCGCCGGCAATGCTTCCACCGGCGATGCCTCCGGCCAGGGTTACGCCCTGTTCTCCGAAGTGGAGCAGCTTGAAGTCCTTGTTCTTGTTGAGTGGGTCTGTGTAATGTTTGCGCAGGAAGCGGAGATTGTTGGTGTTGTCGAGATCCTCGAGCTTGGTTGGGTAGCGTCCGAATTTCTTGTAGTAGGCGCGGATGGCGCGCGAATATTGCACTCCACGGTGGATCAGTTCTGTTTCCTGGTCGCGCTGGATCTCGAATTTAATTGGGGTAATAGCTGCGAGGGCGAAGATGCCCATCAGAGCGACCACGACAAGCAGCGTGAGCAGGACGTATCCCTTTTCTTGGCGGCGAGAGCCAGTCGCGGTTTGCCGGCTGCTCTCCGATTCGCGCGTCTGTGCTCGGAACTTCTTCACGATGGGTTCCCCTGCGTCAGCGGTACGCTTTGCGGCGGCCCGCTGCCCACTACATCCTGGATGTCCACCGAGGTGGGAGAGATTTTCACAACTTTGTAGCGGCGGTCCACGATCTCGCCCTCGCCCGCAATGAAAGTATCATCGCCCTTGATGAGGAAAACTTTCTTGGGTTCTCCGGGCCGGCTCGCGAAGCCGAAAAACTTCAGGGGAATGGGCGGCGGCGGCGGTACAGCCGGCACCTGGAACATCTTCTCATCCTTCTTGTCCGGCGTGCCGGGGGCGAGTGGCTTAGGAATCACCACCTCCGCCTGCGATACGAAAATGTTTCTTCCCGAGCCTTCGTACTTAATCGCTTCGGTGGCGGCAAGCAGCTGGAGCTGGAGGGTGGGATCGAGGCTCTGCGCAGGACGTTCCTTTTTTGCCGGCGCAGACTTGGAACCGTGGCGCGCCGCCGGGCGGGCAGCATTCGCCGGCAACGCCAGCGGGCCTGTTTCCGTCGTCGCCGGCGCGGTCGAAGCTATGGTCGAAGAGGAAGGCATGAATTCGTAGGCAACGATGAGCAGGAGCAACACGCCCAGCACGGCCGCCGTGATCATCTCTTTCCGGTTTTCGGTTCCCAGTTTCACTACGCGCCCACCTTCAGATACGTTTCAAGTTTCATTTGCAGCTTGATGGGGCCCTTCTGCTCGCCCGCCAGCGAGATGCTGCTGATGAGGAAAAACATGTCATCGCGTTCCAGCGCATTGATAAACCTCGCCAGGGAAACGTAATTGCCCGAGAGTTCCGCTTCCATCTCGACCGGATCCAGCCGGCCGGTCTCCTCCTCCTCTTTAACCGGGTACTTGCCTGCTCGATCGTAACCCCATTGGCCGCCGCCAGCTTACCGAATTCGGTGGCGATCTGCGAATCCTGGGCGGGAAAACGCTTCTTGTAGAAGTCCGTGATCTGCCGGTTCGCGGCGTGCACTTTGTCGGGTAGATTCGTCAGCGGCTCAACCTGGCGGGTTTTCGTCTGCAGCTCACTCCACAACTGGTTTAGTTGCTGGCGCCGCGAGTCGGTCGAGCCCACCAGCGGCGAAAGCAGCACGGCGAGCGCCACCACATCCACGCCCAGCAGGATCGCCAGCGAGGTCTTGATGTTTTTCCGGGTTTGCCGCAAGTCTGGCATCAGGGCTTTCTCCCCTTCAAAGTCTTTGTCTGTGCTACCCGGGTTGCCGCTGGCGCCCCCGGCGTCTCAGGAATGTAAACCCCGTTGATATCGAATTGAACCGTATCTCCACTACCCACAGCCGCGGTAGTTTCCGTCTCGATGTAGGTCTGCGTGAAGCGTCGCGAATCTTCCATGCGGCGTGCCAGTTCGATGGCTCGCTCCCGGGAATCGCCCGCTACCACCATCTTCAGCGCGAGCTGGTTGTCCTGCTGTCCTCATCCAGTGCGGGATGAATCGAAACCAGATGGACCCGCGCCGGCATCACTTTTTCCAGATCTTCCAGCACATGCGTCCAGGAAAGCGACTTGCGCTCAATCAATTCGTTGAGAAATTGGGACTGGTCCCGGGTGGCGCGATTCTCCGGCCGATTGAGGAATTCCTCGGCCTGTTGCGCGCTTCCGGTCGCGCTGCGCAATCTGGGCGCGCAAGTCGGCGATCTGGGCGTGATCGCGCCGGGCCGCGAACCAGTCCGAGACGGTGAAGCGTCAGCAGGGCCAGCGTCAGGATGGACGCCACCACCAAAGCCGTTCCCCAACGCAGCCAGAACTGCCGCGCATCTTCATAGGGCTGGCTGGCGAGATTGATGTCAAGACGCATAATTAATTCAGGGCCAGTGCTCAACCAGTGGCCAGCCCTTTCACCTGACCACTACCACTGCCTACGAAATCAGTGCTCCCACCACTCCGGCCATTCTCCAGCGCGGCACCGAACCTCCGGTGCTCACTCCCAACTGCGAAGCAGCTCACCAGTTCCTGCACTTCCGCTCCGGTTTGCGCGCGCAGCGCCGGAGCCGCGCTGCCGGTTTCCGATATTCCCGCGACGAATATCTTTTCGATGTTCAGATGATACGTATCCTGGAAGAAAACTACCGAAGGGTAAACTTCCTCGGCCAACTGCTCTCCCGTGATCGTAACCCCGCGCGTATTTTCGAGGGTGCGGAAGAGCTGAAGCTGTTCGGCATTCAGGATCGCGATACTGGTGGTGCGGGCATCCACCTTCACCACCAGCGTGGGACGCTGTCCCTCCGCGGCGCCCAGCGCCGCCAGCATCGACGGCAACACCACTCCCGGACTGAATCCGGCATCGCGGAACGCAGCCTCGTAGTCCTCCACCACGCTGGCCAGGGCGACCGCGGCCACCACTCGAACCCCATCGTTCGTTTTCTGCGCGTGGTAGGAAACTCTGGCCTTGTCCACGTCAAAGGGCAGAGATTTCTTCAACCGAAACCGCACCACGCTGGCGGCTTCCTCGGAGTCGGCGGGCAGGGTATCGAATTCCAGCAGCACCACGCGCACGGCGGCGTCCGGCACTACCGCAATCACATCGTGGGAGCGTCCGGCCACACTGCTCAGGGCCTCTTGTACGGCCTCACTTCACCGCGTCGCGCTGGCGCAGGTTGCCCTCGACCAGGTCCGGAACCACGCTGCCCGGCGCCAGTTCGCGGGCGGCGCAAGCTTCCAGGCTGCGGCCATCTTCGGCCAGCCGCCCCACCAGCACGCGGTCGGCGGCAATTTCACACGCCAGCTTGGGTTTTGCCGTATTGGAACCAGAACTCATTTCAGGAGTCAACTCTCTAATCATACTACAATTCAAACGCCGTATCGTCGCGAAATGCAATAGCTGAAGGGGCACTTCAGGCAGTGGTCCGTGGTCAGTGGCCAGCTGGTCAGCAAATTCAGCGAGTCGCCACATCAACTGGCCACTGCTCACTGGCCACTGTCTCTTACCGCATAGCCTCGATGAAGGTGACCTTGTTGATCTCTTTCAGCGTGGTCAGGCCGAGCCGGACTTTGTCCAGCGCCGACTCGCGCAGAAAACGCATGCCTTCTTCCCGCGCGGCGCGGCGGATTTCCGACGTCGGCTTCTTGGCCAGAATCATCTCGCGGATGCGGTCGCTCAAATCCAGCAATTCGTGAATCGCGGTTCGCCCGCGGAAGCCGGTGCCCGCGCACTCGATGCATCCCGGCCCTTCATACAATGCCACCTTCGACCACTGCGCCGGATCCAGTCCGCTGGCCTCCAGCACCTCCGGCGGATAATTCACCTGGGTCCGGCAGGATTCGCAGATCAACCGCACCAGCCGCTGCGCCAGAATGCAGTTCAACGCCGAAACAAAGTTATAAGGCTCGACGCCCATGTTCAGGAAGCGGCCAATCACGTCGACCACGTTGTTGGCGTGGACCGTGGTGAAAACCAGGTGGCCGGTGAGCGCGGACTGAATGGCAATCTGCGCCGTCTCCGTGTCGCGGATTTCGCCGACCATGATTTTGTCCGGGTCGTGGCGCAGAATCGAGCGCAAGCCGCGGGCGAAGGTCAATCCTTTTTTCTCGTTCACCGGAATCTGCGTGATGCCGCGCAGCTGGTACTCGACCGGGTCTTCAATCGTGATGATCTTGTCTTCGTCGGTCTTGATCTCGTTCACCGCGGCGTACAGCGTCGTGGTCTTGCCGCTGCCCGTCGGTCCCGTGACCAGCACCATGCCGTAGGGCTCTTTGATGTAGCGGCGGAACTTGCGCAGGTCGTCTTCGTCGAAGCCCACCACGTCGAGCGTGAGCGTGCGGAACTTCTCGCTCATCGACTCTTTATCGAGCACGCGCAGCACAGCGTCTTCGCCGTGAATCGAGGGCATGATGGAGACGCGGAAGTCGATGGCGCGCCCGTTGTACTTCACCCGGAAGCGGCCGTCCTGCGGCACGCGGCGCTCGGAAATATCCAGCTCGCTCATCACCTTGATGCGCGAGATCACGGTGGAGTGATGCTCTTTGCCGATGGGCGGCATGGCCTGGGTCAGCACGCCGTCGATGCGGAACTTGATCACCACCGAATCGTCGCGCGTCTCGATATGAATGTCAGAAGCGCGCCGCTGCAGCGCGGTGAAGATCGTCGTATCGACCAGCCGGATGATCGGGCTGGTGTCGCCCGCCGCCGTCAGCTTGTCGATGGTCAGCGTCTCTTCGGCGCCCGTGTTCTCGTCTTCCCGGATGATCTGGAAGCCTTCGCTGGCCTCTTCCAGAACGCGCTGCGACTGCTCCGTCTTCTTGAGAATGTCGCAGATCTGCTTCAGCGTCGCCACTTTGGTGACGATCCGCTTCTGCAGCAGCAGGCTGATCTCGTCGATCATCATCAGCTGGCTGGGATCGGCAATCGCAATGGCCAGCTTGCCATCCGCCGTCTCTTCCAGCGGCACGAAGTTGTAGCGGAACATCAGTTCAGGCGAGAACTTCTTGAACAGCTCATGGTGAAGCTGGAAGTCGGTGAGATCGACAAACTCGCAGCGATAGCGCCGCGCCACGTCCTGGGCGCGTTCCAGGTCGGTGACGGGATTCCCCGTGGTCACCACCTGTCCGCCGTTTTCGCCGTTTACGAAAAGTGATTTCTTGTCCGCCGTCGCCATTCTCAAATCCCCGCATTCATGTCATACGCCGGATCAGTGCACTCCCAGAGTGAAGATCGGCAAATACAGCGAAATCAACACTCCGCCCACGAAAACCGCCATAATGATCAGAATCAGCGGTTCAATCAATGCCATGGACGCGCCCAACGCCGTCTGCACGTCCTCTTCATAGAACTCGGCCACGGAATTCAGCATTGCCGGCAAAGCGCCCGTGGATTCGCCCACTTCGAGCATTTCCACCGCCAGGTCGGGAAAGATATCTCTGTTCCTCCAGGCTGCTGGCCAGCCCCTGCCCTTCGCGAACTCTCACGCTCGCCCGCATCACACCTTTCAGGATGCGCCGGCTGGTCATCGAAGTGCCCGCCGTTTCCATCGAAGGCACCAGCGGCAGCCCGCCTTGCAGCAGCGTAGACAGCATCCGCGAAAAAGTAGCCACCTGGTGTTTCAGCCGGATATCGCCCAGCAACGGCAGACTCAGGATCACTCGGTCAATCTGGTCGGCGCCGCGATCCGTCTTCCGCCATTGCCAGAACACAAAACCCGCCAGCACCAGTCCCGATCACGATGAACGGAAAGTATTTCTGCGCGTTCTGGCCCACCGCCAGCATGAACAGCGTAATCGCCGGCAGTTTCGCGTCCAGACTGTTGAACAGCTCGGCGAACTTCGGCACCACATAGGTGAACAGAAACATCACCATGATCGTCACCACGGTGACCAGCAGCGTGGGATAGATCAGCGATACGAACAGCTTCTTGCGGAAGGTCATCGCCAGGCGCTGAAAGTTGATGTAGCGGGTCAGCACTTCGTCGATGTTTCCGCTCTTCTCTCCCGCCATCAGCGTCGTGGTATAGATCTTCGGCACCATGGGATGCGCGGCGAAGGCATCCGACAGCAACTCTCCGCCCTTTACCCGCTCCCGCACGTTCTCCAAGAACCTGCCGCAGATTGCGTATCTTTTTGCCGCTTGATCAGCAGATCGAGCGAGTTCAGAATCGGCAGCCCGGCCTTGATCAGGGTCAGAAACTGCTGGTTAAACACCAGAAACGAGCTGTTCTTCAGCTTGCGTCCGCGGCGCAACGAAAAGCCGCCAGACAGCAATCCCTGCGGCTTTACCCAGTGGACCAGATAGCCCTGCGAGGCAAAGCGGTCGCGCACCTCCGCCACCGAGTACCCCTGCTCCACTTGCTGATGGGTGTGGCCACGCTCGTCCGCGATTTTTACGACGAATTCCGCCATGGTTCCGTTCTCTCGATAGCCGTTCTCGGCGCTACCCTCCCCGCCTCAGTCTAACATTCCCGCTTGTGATCCCGAGCGCAGATCACCCGACTCCCGGCCCTTCAACTATCGCAAGTAACCTCTCGCACCTCGTTCTTCAAACAGGGCGGCTTCAGCCGTGCTGCCCACCATCAACTGAAGATGCCGGCTTTAGCCCCTAAAGGAGTGCTACAATCGACGCGGATGCTTCGCATCGTAAGTAACTGCACATCAATGCGATAAGACTATCTATTTCGTCCAAATGTTCAATGTTCCGGCTCGCTCTCCACCGTCTCCGTACCGGGCGGCGGACTGAACTCGAACCGCCCATCCGGGATTGCCTCATTCTCCTTCTGATCGCTGAACCGGTATTCCGTCACCGACCCATCCACTTCCTCGATGACAATCCGCGCAATCCTGTGCTCCGGCGTCACCTCCAGCAGAATCTCGCTGACTCGGTCGGCCAAGGCTCGCGGTACTCCCCGCAACACCACATCCCCGGCGGCCAACGGCGCAACATCAGGAGCCAGCGACAACCCCTGCAACTCCTTTTCCAGCTTGCTCTTGCCTAGCAAGAATGCAAGCGGAGAGCGAATGTCGTCCAGCTTCCGCGCCTCCGTTCTGCGCGCCTGCCGGTCACCCGGGACGTAAAACCACGCATCTTTCCCGTCGCTCACAAACAGCTTCTCCCTGGGAGAACGGTACTCCCACCGCATCTTGCCAGGTTTTTTCACCCCGCCTTTCGCCAGCCAAACCGTCCCCGCTTCCGTCCGCTCCATCCCCGACCCGCGATAAACCTCAGTAAACTCCGCCTGCAAGCTGCGCAAGTGGTTGTAATGCTCATCCACAGCCGCGGCGATCGAGTGGACGTCTTCAGCCACAGCGCCAGCCGAGCCGATCATGACCAGCAACATCACGGCGGCAAACCTAAGCATCACCGATGATTCTACGCCTAGGTCTTTGGTCGTCGCGTCCTGATCTTTGCCGGCAACCTTGCGAAGCGCCCAAGATGCGGTGGGCCCTGAGGGCGGGGTGGATCGCCCGGCAGAATCGGGGGCAAAGAATTCTCGACACTTCACCAGCCCTGTGTCAAACTGCAAAGCCGCTGCCGGACTTCCCCAGAGTTCGGCTCTGATCGGAAGGTGCGCGCCATATGTTCCAGCTCCTGCGCTCGCTACTGGTACTCACGCTTTGTTCTCCGGGTTTGTGTGTCGGTCAGTCCACTGACAATCAAGCGCCGGCAACCGTTCCAGTCGTACCGCCTCCTCAGGCTGCGATAAGCAGCGCGCCGTCGCCGGCAAAGCCGCCGAGTCCCGCAGCGAGCGCACCGGAGGCGGCCGCGATGACGGTGAAGTCCGACCGTTCTGCCGCTGCGCCCGATCCTTTGGCGGAGGCTTTATCGCTCTATCGCAAAGGCAACCTCACCGCCGCGATCGAGAAATATCGACAGGCCTTGCAGGCAGACCCCAAATCTGCGGACGCCTATGCTGGCCTCGCGCGTGCCTACCTCAAACAGAGGAACGTCGATCTGGCGTCTGAAACAATCACCAAGGGCAGGGCAGTCTCTGATTCTCCGAGTTTGCACGTCGTGCTGGGCGAAGTCGATTTCCGGCAGGGAAAAATATCGGAGGCCGAACAGGAGTGGGTGAACGTAATTCACTCTGGCCACCTGGAGGCCCGGGCGTTCCTCGGCGTGGCCCGCGTCAGGAATGCTTGTTCGATGTACAAGAAGGGCAAGATGATGATCGACGAGGCGCACGAACTCGATCCCGGCGACCCCGACATACAACGTTACTGGATGCGAACACTCCATCTCTCCGACCGCATCCACGCTTTGGAAAGCCGTCTGGCGGGCAGTGAAATGGGCAGCGCCGAGCGCGCCAACCTCCAGCGCTACCTGGACCACATGAAAGAGCTTGCCACAGAGCCTCGAAAGAGCTGCCACCTGGTCAGCACTGTGACCTCCACCGCAACCCCGCTCGTCCGGCTTTTGAGGGACCCAACCCATCTTCGCGGCTACGCTTTAACCGTCAATGTGAACGGACAGAAGGCAAAGTTGATGCTTGATACCGGGGCGAGCGGAATTCTCATTGACCGCGGCATCGCCGAGAAGGCCGGAATCAACAAGCTTGTGGAAACCCGCGTCGGCGGGATCGGAGACAAGGGCAGCACGGGCGGATATGTGGGGCTGGCCAACTCCATCAAGATCGGCGAACTGGAGTTTCAGGACTGTCCCGTGGAAGTCGTGGAGCAGCGCTCGGTCGTGGACCAGGAAGGACTGATCGGAGCCGACGTTTTCCAGGACTTCCTGGTGGACCTTGATTTTCCGAAGGAAAAGTTGCAGCTCAGCCCGCTGCCCAAACGGCCGGACGATGAAGCTGGACCCGCCGGCCCCGTTGCCCTGAGCACCGGGGATGAAGATTCCGGCTCATCCGCGGATGACGCTGACAGCCAGCCCGGTATAAAGAAGCCGGCTCCTCCCGCCAGTTCCAGATTCCACGACCTCTACATCGCGCCCGAGATGAAGTCCTTCACACGGGTGTACCGCTTCGGGCACGACCTGCTGGTTCCGACGAAAGTGGGAGATTCCCCCATCAAGTTTTTCCTGCTCGATACCGGCGCCTTGAACAACCAGATCACGCCCGCAGCCGCCCGCGAAGTCACCAAGGTACACGGCGATTCTGTCATGCGAGTGACCGGGCTCAGCGGTTCAGTGAACCAGGTATACAGCGCCGATAAAGCTGTGCTGCAATTTGGCCATCTTCGTCAGGAAAATCAGGATCTGATTGCCTTCGACCTCAACTCCTTGAGCGAGTTTGCTGGAACGGAGATATCAGGCACTCTCGGTTTTGCCACGCTGCGCCTGTTGGATATCAAGATCGACTATCGAGACGGCCTGGTTGATTTCGACTACAACTCCCGATTCTGAGCGTCAAAGAAGCGTGAATTTTTTTGCCAATCCTTAGCTATTCCGCGCCGCGCGGCGGGCGTTGCGACCCGAGAGATTGAGCGAGGCACTGCCCGGGTGAGCGTTTTGACTTCCTGCTGACCTCACTTCAACTGCTTGGCCATCGCATCGCTTAGAATGGAAACTTAGGGGGCTGGTAATCATTGCCATGACCGAAGACACAATCACGATTTTACCGGGTCCGCGCTTTCGCACGGCCATGATCCTGGCCGTGGTCGCGGACGCACTGCAAATCGTCGTTTTTCCTACATTTGTCGAAGGCGCTCTTTCCCCCGCTGACGACATTCTCGATCTCGGCATTGCCGCCGCGATGATTAACCTTCTCGGCTGGCATTGGGAATTTATGCCGTCGTTCTTGGCTAAGCTCGTGCCCGGCGTTGATTTAGTTCCTTTCTGGACGATGGCAGTGGCGAACGTCTACCGCAAATCAAAGCGGATCGCGGTCAGCACAGAAGAAAGTCATCCGGAACACCCCAAACTGGAAGGCCCGAAAGGTTCCTGACCGCAACCACGTCGATTAATACGGAAGGAGTCTGACCATTCCCATGAAAAGCCCAGCCCCGGTTGGTGCCTCGCATTACACATCTCGATGTGTAATAATCTACACATGGCAACCAACTTAGCCCTGGATGACAACCTGATCGAAGCCGCCCGCCGCGCCGGTGGTCACAAAACCAAAAAAGAAGCGGTCACCGCGGCCCTCGCCGAATACGTCAAACGCCGCCAGCAGCTTCGCATTCTGAGGGCGTTTGGCTCCGTGGACTTCGATCCCAACTACGATTACAAAGCCGAGCGCGGCAGAAAGCAGTCGTGACCATGGTTCTGGTCGACACGCCCATCTGGTCGCTCGCGCTGCGCCGAACCAGCATCGACTTGAGCCCCCGTGAGCAGCGTCTCACTGCCGCATTGCGGGAACTCATCCGCGATGGGCGCGCTCAACTCGTGGGTCCCGTCCGCCAAGAATTGCTTTCCGGCATACGCCACGAAACCAGCTTCAGGAAACTCCGCGACCAACTCCGCCCCTTTGAGGAACCCTACCTCGAGGTTGCCGACTACGAAGAAGCCGCCCACATTCATAACCAATGCCGTTCACGTGGCGTCGCCGGATCGGCAATCGACTTCCTAATCTGCGCCGCCGCCTCGCGCCGCGACTGGCAGATTTTCACCACCGACCAAGACTTCACCGGCTACGCCGCAATTGTCCCCATGAAGCTCTACCCAGTAAACTGAGAACTGAGAACCGAGAACTGAGAACCGTCCTCAAAGCTTCTTCACCATCGCGCAATACAAATCAATCGCGTCAGCCAGTTGCTGTTTCTCGATGAACTCGCCTTCGGTATGCGCGACGTGAATCGATCCCGGACCAATCAGCAGCGGTTTGCCCCAGTTCGTGAGCTTGGGAATGTCAGTGGTGAACGCCGCGATCATCGTAGGCAAACCGTCAATGGTCCGCAGGCGCAGAAAAGGAAGTTCCAGAGGAAATTCAACCTTCACCTGATCGCCTGCCGCTTCGAGAATCTCGCGGCGCAGATCCTGCGACGGACCAACCAAACGATAAAGCAAGTCCGCATGAGCGTAATCAGGAATCACATTCGGCGCGCGTCCACCCTCGATCAATCCAATGTTGAACGTGCACGGACCAATCTCCGGATCGGAAGGCAATGGCATGGCTCGCAAGCGCGCGAGAGCCTCAATCAACTTGTCGATCGCGGATTCGCCGAGTTCAGGATAGGCCGAATGTGCCATGCGTCCGGAAGCAGTCACTTCAACCCGCAGAGTTCCTTTCGACGCCAGCGCGATGCGGTTCTCGGTCGGTTCGCCGTTGACTAAATACACGCCATGTGTTGTCGTGATTCGCGGCGTAATCATTGGCTACCTTCGCGCCCAGGCTGTCGCGCTCTTCTCCCACCACGAACAGCAGTCCAACGTAGATTCGCTCTCGCCGCAATCGTTCCGCAGCCGCGATCTGCGCGGCGATGATCCCTTTCGCGTCGCAAGAGCCGCGTCCGTAGATGCGCGCAGCATCTTCGGAAGAGGGAATGAACGGAGGAACGGTATCCATGTGCGTGGAGAAAACCACTTCCGGATGCGGCTGCTCTGGCGATGTGGCATAGACGTTGAAGCGATCGTCCTGTACCGGCATTCTGCCACGTTTGGTAGCCGACGCGGCAAAGCTCTCCATAGAGATAGTTTCCGACCGCAGCTTCGTTGCCCGAGATCGATTCGATGTCGACGAGTTGGCGAGTGAGCGTGATAGCGTCCATCAGGGAAGAGAATAGCAGACGGAAGCGCGGCAGAAGGCAGGAGGCAGAAGTAAGAACGCTGCGGCGGGTCGAATCTTAACCCCTGCATTCTGACCTCTCACATTTGACTTCATGTAATCTGAATGCTGTGATCGCCCAGAGTTCAACCATCCAGTCGCTCTTCCTCGAAGGCCCAGCGGGACGATTGGAAGCGCTGCTCAACGCAGGCACAGAAAACGCGACGCACGCGGCGGTAGTTTGCCATCCCCATCCGCTGTTTGGCGGAACGCTGCATAACAAGGTTGTGTTCCATACTATGAAGGCGCTGAACAGTTTTGGTTTTCCCGTGTTGCGCTTCAACTTTCGTGGCGCCGGACTCAGCGACGGCGAACACGATCACGGCAACGGGGAAGTCGAAGATGTTCGCACCGCTCTCGACTGGCTGGCCGCGGAGTTTCACCTGCCCCTGATATTTGCGGGATTCTCTTTCGGCGCGGCAGTTGGACTGCGGGCTGCGTGTCCGGATACGCGGGTGAAAGCGTTGATTGGAGTTGGCGTTCCAGCGATTCCAGTGGCCGCCGATGCGGAAGCGCCGCGCAGTTATACGTTTGATTTCCTGCGTGAATGCGCGAAGCCAAAGTTGTTTGTCAGCGGAGCGCGCGATCAGTTTGGTCCGCGTGCCAAGCTGGAAGCTCTGGTTGCGTCGGTGGCGGAACCGAAGAAACTTGTGGTGATTGAAGGCGCGGATCATTTCTTCGAAGGCCGGTTGCGCGAACTGCGAGAGGCGATTGAAGATTGGACGAAGGAAGCTCTCAGCCGTCAGCCGTCAGCCATCCCCTAAATCACCATTTGCCTTGTGCCTGGCTTCCAGCTTGCTGGTCCCGATGCGAATTCTTCGCTGTGTTTGCTGACGGCTGACGCCTGATGGCTGACGGCTGAAACTAGTCTTTATAATCCTGCCATGTCCGAAGCCGACCGCGAATCGCAGTTTCGCCAGATGCGTGACACAGCCCTCGAAATCTTTCGTCACGCGCTCGCCGAGGCTTCGATTGCCAAGGCATTTGCGCGGCACGTGCATTGTGAGCGCGGGGTGTTGCGGGTCTGCGAAGATCTTTACCACCTGCCCGCATATTCGCGCGTGCTGGTGATCTCCATCGGCAAGGCCGGACACACGATGGTCGAGACCTTGACACAACAAGTCGGCGAGTCTTCGCTCGAAGGCATCGTGGCCAGTTCGGTCGAGCCCTCCGCGCAGGTACGCGGCTTCCGCTATTTTCGCGGCGGACATCCCACGCCCAATGCCGAATCGATCCGCGCGGCGAACGCCATCCGCAAGGCGCTGGACGCGCAAACCGCGTCGTCGCTGGTGATATTTCTGATCAGTGGCGGAGGCTCGTCGATCGTCGAGAAGCCCATCGACAACGAAATCTCTCTGGACGATCTGATCGCGACCTATCGCACACTCGTGCATTCGGGCGCACCCATCGCGGAAATCAATGCCATCCGCAAACATCTTTCGGCCGTGAAAGGTGGACGGCTGGCCCAGGCAGCGTTTCCGGCGCAGCAGGTTTCACTGCTGGTTTCCGACGTTCCCGCCAATATTCCCGATGCTTTGGCGTCCGGCCCGACCATGCCCGACTCAACCAGCGTAGAGGATTGTTACCGCATCGCAGAGAAGCATGGCTTGCTGCCACAGCTTCCGCACTCCACGCGCGAGCTTTTTGAACGCCGTGCTCTGGAGGAGACGCCGAAGTCCGACGATCAGGCGTTCTATCGTTCGCGCTGGTGGACGATTCTCTCGAACCAGACCGCGGTCGAGCAGGCGAGTGCGGCGGCCGAGCGCGCCGGGTTCGCTGTCCATGTGGACAACTCTTGCGACGACTGGGACTACGAGCGCGCGGCAGAGTATTTGTTGAAACGCGTGCGCGAACTACGAAGAGAATCCGGGCGAGTGTGCCTGATTTCCGGTGGCGAAGTGACGGTGAAAGTCACCAACGGTGGCGTCGGCGGACGCAACCAGCAGTTTGCTCTGGCGTGTGCCGCGAAGATTGCAGACGGGAACATCACCGTGCTCAGCGCAGGAACGGACGGAGTGGATGGAAACAGTCCGGCAGCCGGCGCGGTCGTGGATGGAACCACGCTCGAGCGAGCGCAGTTGAAAGGGCTTGATGCCGGTGCGGCGCTCAAGAAATTTGACGCGTATCCGTTCTTCAGCGCGCTCGGCGATGCGATCGAGACCGGGCCCACGGGCAACAACTTGCGCGATTTGCGGATTCTGCTGGCTTACTAACTTGGCCCATAGTCCTCATCGAGAACTGCCTGGGAAAATATCTTAATGGCAGCTTGGCATTCTCCGCTCGGGCTGCCTTCAGGATGGTGATGTCGGGCCGGCTCCTTTCATTGTGGACGCTGTTCTCGCTGCGCCAAGAACCTGTCCTGGCACTGTTTCGCTGCCGATAGCAATCCGCTGAACTCGGGAGTTCCCCGGAGCTTTCGAAGCAACGGGTCGGTCTGCAAGGCGGTGTAGGCACAATAGTTTTGTTGGATAGCACTCTTCAGCAACCGCAGGGCGGCATCCTTTTGGCCACAGTACGCCAGCAAAGTTCCGACAAGGAAGCGAGGCTCCGCATCCGTCACCGCCAGCACGGCGGTTTCAGTCTCATGCGCCAGTCTGTCCAATGACGAGTTTTGTAACGGGTCAACACAGGCGGGAAGCAAATCACGACCCAAGCGAGGATCCGCCGAGGTTTTCTCGATGCTTTGTCGTGCTTCGGCCCGTTTGCCTTGACCTAGAAGGATGTATGCAGCTGATCTCGCAGCCCATTCTGAACCCGTGTCAAGACGGACGAACTCCATTGCCTTTTCAGGCTGGTCTAATTCCATGAAAACCGCTGAGCACGAACGGAATTGATAATTTGTCCGATCCAGCGTCAAGGCAGTATTGCACTCTCGGGCCGCATCCTCCAACAACCCGGCATAGCGCAGCACGTAGCTCAGAACGAAGTGCGCGAGCGCGTTCTGGGGCCGTCGCTTGACCAATATTGTTGCTTCTGCATAGGCGTTCCCCAGTTCACCTTCGTCTATCCGGTTAACGATCAACTCCCCGACGGCGGAAGTCAGATTTGGATCAAGCGCGATAGCGCGTTCAAAGGCCGAGTCCGAACGCTTTAACATTTGCTCTCCGCCGTCGCCATAGCTGGCGTCAAAGTAATACCGCAAGGCCAGAGCCTCCCAAGCCGGCGCGTAGCTGGGGTCTATACCGACGGCGCGCTCCAGCATTGCGATCGCGTCCTTGTTAGGAGCAACATCACGGGGAACGGCAATGCTGCGCAAATACAAATCGTAGGCCTCCTCGCTTTTAGGTCGAGTCCCCGCCTCCCCAGAGCCTGACAATCCTCCGAGCACAGGAACAAGACCTTGCCGGACTCTCGACGTGACTTGTTCCCTCATGGCGATGTTGTCTGACGCTGCAACACTGATGGCGTCTCGCCAAACACTACGATTATTCGCGACATCCACCGCCTCCAGCGTGATCTCCAACTGGTTGCCTTCCGTGAGGTCCCGCTATGATGGAGGTCACTCCCATCTCCCGACCAGCCTTTTGCAAGTCCACATTCGGCCCGTTGTACTTGCTTGTCGTGGCGAATGGGCGGATCGAGAACGACGGCACGTAGCTCAGAGCAGTCGCAATTTCATCGGGCAAAGCGAGTCGTAGAAAATCTGTATCCTTGTCGGAGCCCGCATTTTGGAACGGCAGCACGGCGATCGCTCTGGGGTTTCGAGAATCGACTGAGACGACGGCGGCATGCCGAGACTGCCAGAGCCAGAGTGCGATCATGATCGCGGCGATAACCCCAACCGCCCCCGCAGCGACCCATTGCAGCCGTCTTCTCGGAGAAACCGGTGCCGGCTCAGTCACAGCCGCCGACCTGCCGGAGTCCGTGTCTCGCTTCAGCCGCAGCAGGTCGGCTCGCATCTCCGCCGCACTCTGATAGCGCAGATTGCGGTCCTTTTCCAGAGCCTTGTTGATGATGTCTTCCAGTTTGGGCGGCAGGTCCGGATTCAGCCGCACGGCAGGTGTGGGAGCCGCGTCCAAAATGGATTTGAAGATGACTCCCGAGCTTTCGCCGCGGAAGGGCAGCGTGCCCGTAGCCATCTCGTAGAGCACTGCGCCGAAGGAGAACAAATCGGTTCGAGCGTCTAATTCTTTGGCCCGGACTTGCTCGGGAGACATGTAGGCGACCGTTCCCAGCGTCGTTCCGGGACTGGTGAGATGTTCGTCGGCGACGAAGGCAGCGGTCAGAGTATTCTGTGCGGCGATTTGGCTGGCGGAACTGGCAGGAAGGGCAACCTTGGCCAAGCCGAAATCCAGAATCTTCGCGCGTCCGCGCTTGGTTACGAAAATGTTTGCCGGTTTGATGTCCCGATGCACGATATTTTGCGAATGAGCGGCGTCCAGGGCGTCGGCAATCTCGATCGCCAGGCCCAGCAGAACATCGGTCTCGATGGGCCTTCCGCCGATGCGATGCTTCAGCGTAAGTCCATCCAGAAACTCCATGGCGATGAACGCCTGTCCGTGCTGGTCGTCAATTTCATAAATGGTGCAGATATTGGGATGATTCAGTGCCGAGGCCGCCTTGGCTTCACGCTGAAAGCGGGCGAGGGATTGCGGGTCTTTCGCTACGTCGTCGGGCAGGAATTTAAGCGCGACAAAGCGGCCGAGCTTCACGTCTTCGGCTTTGTAGACCACACCCATCCCGCCGCCGCCCAGCTTCTCGACGATGCGGTAGTGCGAGATGGTTTCGCCGATCAATGAAAAAGGCCCGCTCTGTGGCGACCATACTAGGAGCCAAGCGGCGTCGCGTCAACGCATTACGCCGCTTCGCCCTTCACCTGCACTCCCGCCCACTTTTCTAAAAGAGTCAGGGTCGCGGCGTAGTCGAGGTCGCGGTGGCCATCTTCGGTGGCCATTTCGTAGATCTCTTCCACGGTTTCGAGAGCGGGCAACTTGACGCGGGCTTCTTTCGCGGCTTCGAGCGTGAGCAAGATGTCTTTGTGCATCAGGCGCAGTGGAAAATTGGGCGTGAAGTCGCGTTGCAGGACGAAGGGCGCTTTGTATTCCACCACGCCAGAACGCACCATAGTGGCCTCAATCAGCGACACGAGTTGCCGCGGGTCCACCCCGAGTTTGGTGGCGAGAGTGAGCGCCTCGGCAAAGCCCTCGAAAATGAGGGCAATCTGCAGATTCATCGCGAGCTTGGTAGCCTGACCCTTGCCGGTCTCGCCCATGCGGAAAATCTCTTTGCCCATGGCTGCGAACAGGGGTTTGAGGCGCTCGATGGTTGCTTCGTCTCCGCCGACCATGAAGATCAGCGTCCCATTGCCCGCGCCGATTTTCGATCCGGTCATGGGAGCGTCGACGTAGGCCACTCCCCGGGCGCGAACCCGCTCGGAAAACTTCAAGGTGGCAGAGGGCGAGATGGTGCTGGAATCCGCGATGATCATGCCCTCGGCCAGCGACCCCTCGACGCCATCGGGGCCGAACAATACTCTCTCGACAGCGGCGGTATCGGAAACGCAGAGCCAGACGACTTCGGCCCCTTGCGCCGCCGCAGCTGGAGTGGGAGCGATGCCCGCGCCTTCCACCTGTTTGCCCGGGGTGCGGTTCCAAACCGTGACTTCATAGCCGGCCTTGACCAGATTCGTGGCCATGGCGTGCCCCATAATTCCCAGACCTAAGAAAGCAACGCGCATTTCTAGTTTCTCCTCGCTAGGAAAGGACCTTTCGGATTAGATATGAGCGACCGGATCGAGGTCAAGCTGCAAGGGCTCTCACGGGTGGTGGCTTTTTAAGACACTACCCTCTGATTTGGCTGTTCTGGCTCTGCCGTTGGGTGGGTCCCGCGCTCGCATCGAAAGCGGCGTGGAGGAACCGCCAGAATTACGCACGTTCCTTACTCGCCTGAACTAAAATAGAGCCAGCATCTTGGCACCATTCATGCAACCAGTAGACTGGCTTTCAGGACGATCAATTTAGGATGATCAAAGCAACGCTTCACAGTCGGGCTCTCCGCAAGCGCGCGTCGCAGTTCGGGCGGCTGGTACGCCGTTCGGCCGTAACTCCGCTTTGCGGCGAGACGCACAAGCCGCGTCTTGCCACGAACGGCGAGTTGGGGGTTACTTTCATCGGACATTCCAGTTTCTTCGTGCAGGTGGGCGGGCAGAGCGTGATGATCGATCCCAACTTCGCACGCTGGCTCTTTGTGCTGAAGCGCCTGCGTCGTCCCGGGCTAAGAGTTCGCGATTTGCCGGCCATCGATCTGGTGCTGGTGACGCACGCCCATTTCGATCATCTGCACCGGCCGTCGTTGCGCGCCATCGTGCAGAACAATCTGCGCACACGTGGCACCGCCCCGGCCATCATCGTTCCGAGCCATGTGACCGACCTTGTATCCGATCTGGGTTTCTCCGAGATCATCGAGCTTGACTGGTGGAATAGTTCGCGCCACGGCAGCTTGTCGGTGACGCACGTTCCTTCACGGCATTGGGGAGCAAGGATACTCAAGGATTCGCACCGCGGTTACGGCGGCTACGTGCTTCGGGCAGGCAAACACTCTGTGTATCATGCGGGAGACACGGCCTACTTTGCGGGCTTCCGCGAGATCGGCCGGCGCCTGTCGCCGGAACTGGCGCTGCTTCCCATTGGTGCCTATAATCCGCCAAGCTTCCGCAACGTGCATACCAATCCCGCCGACGCTACCCGAGCCTTCCTCGACTTGAAGGCACGCTGGATGGTGCCCATGCACTATGGAACCTTCCGGCTATCGCACGAGCCGGTGGATGAACCGCTGCAACTGCTGGAGCAGGAGGCACGCTCGGCTGGGATCGAGGACCACGTGGTCGTGCTGGAAGAGGGCGTGACCCGATTCTTCTAGTGCTTTCCCAGCCAGAGCGCAGATTGTCGCTGGCCCTAAAATACCGCTGTAACACACATTTAACAACCGATCCGCACTTTTTGGTGTAAACTTCGTGCCGCTGGAATTCCCTAATTTAGGAGGACAACATGACCGTTGAAGCGATTCCCAAGGGTTACCACACCGTCACTCCGTATATGACGGTCCGCGACGCGGCTCGCGCCATCGAGTTCTACAAGCAGGCCTTTGGCGCGGTCGAAAAAGGCATCATGAAAGGACCTGACGGCAAGATCGGGCATGCCGAGCTGCGCATCGGCGACTCCATCATCATGCTCGCCGACGAATTCCCCCAGTTTGGTTCTTTGTCGCCACAGTCCACGGGCGGCAGCGGTATGGGGCTGCACATTTATATTGAGGATGTAGACTCGGCGTTTGATCGCGCGGTGAAGGCGGGGGCCACCGTGGAGATGCCGGTCGCTGACATGTTCTGGGGCGACCGCTACGGCAAGCTCGCGGATCCCTTCGGCCACAAGTGGTCCATCGGAACGCACAAACGCGATGTGACGATGGAAGAAATGAAAGAAGCGCAGGAAGAATTTATGAAGCAAATGCCGAAGAGCGCCTAAGGGTTGGAACGAGTCATTGTTCGTCAGGGCGCGGCCGGTGGCCGCGCCCTGCTCCTTTTCTTCTTCTAATACTTCCAGTACTTCCGTAATGCGCCTGCCTCCCGCTATTACACAAGTATTACAGTGGCTTACCCCGATCTCTTGATAAGTTAGGTATGTGCGGTAGCGAACTCAAGACCAGCAAATGGGGCCCACTGTGGACATGCAACTGGAAAGCCTGGAAAAACGACAAGCGGCAAACGATGAAATCAACTGGGTGACTGGGTTATTCATGGCGCTGTTTCACATCGGAGCCGTGGCGGCACTTTTCTTTTTTACATGGAAGGCGCTGTTCGTTGCCTTGTTCTTGTGGTGGGTTTCGGGCAGCCTGGGCATCGGCATGAGCTATCATCGGCTGCTCACGCACCGCGGCTACAAGACGCCGAAGTGGGTCGAGTATTTCCTGACCATCTGCGCCACGCTGGCTCTTGAAGGCGGACCGATTTTCTGGGTAGCCACGCACCGCATTCATCATCAATACTCCGATCAGGATGGCGACCCGCATTCGCCCATCGACGGCAAATGGTGGGCGCACATGGGCTGGATTCTCATGGGCAAGTCCATGCACCATGACACGACCACCCTGGCCCGCTACGTCCCCGACCTCGCCAAGGATAAATTCCACGTCTGGATTACGAAGTATCACTACGTTCCCATGATCGGGCTGGGCGTCATACTGTTCGCCATCGGCGGGCTTCCGTTTCTTATGTGGGGCATCTTCGTGCGCACGGTGGTTGGCCTGCACGCTACCTGGCTGGTCAATTCGGCCACGCACTCTTGGGGCACGCGCCGTTTTGCCACGCGCGATCTTTCCACCAATAGCTGGTGGGTAGCGTTGCTGACCTTCGGGGAAGGCTGGCACAACAATCACCATGCCCATCCCACTGCGGCGCAGCACGGTCTCACTTGGTATGAAATCGACATGAACTGGTACGGCATCTGGGCGCTGAAGCGGCTGGGCCTGGCTTGGGAGATCAAGCGCGTGAAGCTGGCTGATCTGGAAAACGGGCTGGCGGCGGCGCCGAATGGACGGCTTATTAGCGCAGCGCTGCCGGAAGGGGCGGCGGCGGGGGACTAGAGCGGGTGGCTGGGCACTCTGCTTGTTTTTGGATCAGAACCCGCCTCTCCGGCGGGTTTCTCTTTTCGGCGGACGCTGGAAGCTGTCTTGCAAGTGGCTAGGGCAGCGCAGTTGGGATGTTCTGATTACGTCACTACTTCGGACGCTGGATACGCCTCCATTGTAAACCACGAAGAAGCGGTCCTTCCATTGAACCACGAATGAAAAAATGAGAGGTCTTAGAACCTTCCCAACCTGTTGCGAATCCTGGAATCGCGCCAGCATGGATCATGAAGCCTTGGCTACTCTCCCTCCTGCTGATCGTATTCGCGTCCCGATGCATGGCATCCGTCCTTGAAATCACCACCACCAGCCTACCTGACGGCAAGGTCAAAACCGCCTATTCTGCGGTCATCGAGGCCCGCGGCGGCTGCACTCCCTACAAGTGGGCGATCAGATCCGGAGCGCTGCCCGCCGGCGTCACCGCGAAGGCCTCCAGCACGACGACATCGCTGCACCTCGCCGGAACGCCGACCACCGCAGCCACCGACTCCGTCGTCGTGGACGTCACCGGGTGCGGTGGTTCAATCGCTCACGCTTCCTACAAGGTTGTCATCAAAGGTACGGCCAGTCCCGACCTTCGCATCACCACCACCAGCCTACCTGACGGCAAGGTCAAAACCGCCTATTCTGCGGTCATCGAGGCCAGCGGCGGCT
Source organism: uncultured Acidobacteriaceae bacterium (assembly GCA_963714225.1). GTDB lineage: Bacteria > Acidobacteriota > Terriglobia > Terriglobales > Acidobacteriaceae > Sulfotelmatobacter. The sequence goes on from CAVQNY010000050.1 coordinate 270,801, forward strand.
GCACTCCCTACAAGTGGGCGATCAGATCCGGAGCGCTGCCCGCCGGCGTCACCGCGAAGGCCTCCAGCACGACGACATCGCTGCACCTCGCCGGAACGCCGACCACCGCAGCCACCGACTCCGTCGTCGTGGACGTCACCGGGTGCGGCGGTTCTGTCGCTCACGCTTCCTACAAGGTTGTCATCAAAGGTGCGGCCAGCGACCTTCGCATCACCACCACCAGCCTGCCTAACGGCACGGTCGACACCGCCTATTCTGCGGTCATCGAGGCCAGCGGCGCCTGCACTCCCTACAAGTGGGCGATCGCCTCCGGAGCGCTGCCCGCCGGCGTCACCGCGAAGGCCTCCAGCACGACGACATCGCTGCACCTCGCCGGAACGCCGACCGCCGCAGCCACCGACTCCGTCGTCGTGGACGTCACCGGGTGCGGCGGTTCTGTCGCTCACGCTTCCTACAAGGTTGTCATCAAAGGTACGGCCAGCGACCTTCGCATCACCACCACCAGCCTGCCTAACGGCACGGTCGACACCGCCTATTCTGCGGTCATCGAGGCCAGCGGCGCCTGCACTCCCTACAAGTGGGCGATCGCCTCCGGAGCGCTGCCCGCCGGCGTCACCGCGAAGGCCTCCAGCACGACGACATCGCTGCACCTCGCCGGAACGCCGACCGCCGCAGCCACCGACTCCGTCGTCGTGGACGTCACCGGGTGCGGTGGTTCTGTCGCTCACGCTTCCTACAAGATCGTCATCCAACGTACGGCTAATCATGTCGTGGACCTGAGCTGGAGCGCTTCGACGTCGGCCGATGTCGTCGGCTACAACGTCTATCGCGGCCCAAACGGAACGACCTGGAACAAGATCAACCCGAGCCTGATTGGTCCGACACTCTACAGCGATTCCACGGTCGCTAACGGCACCACGTATTACTATGCCACGACAGCGGTTAATGCCTCCGGCGACGAAAGCAGGAAGTCAGCCCCGGTCGAAGTGGTTGTTCCCTAGCCCGAAGTTCTTAGGGCTCCGTTAGGAAAGCTCAAAGAAATCAATAGCTTAGTGAAATTCTGGGAGGGCCTACTGCCTACAGGTCCGGGGTCAGTTGGTTCGAAGAGTGACTCCGAGCAGATCCAATGCCCGTTGCTGAATGGTGGTCGGCTGAGTGAGCATGTCGAAGACGGGAATGTTTTTGTCTGTGGGTTGGATGCGGTTCTTGACGATCGTCGCTAGATCGCCGAGGAGCGATTGAAAGCTGTGGACCTTGATTCCGTCGGCAGTCTGTTTGGTGAGGGCCTTAAGTTTGGCGGTGGCGGAGCGTTGCGCGGGAGCGACGATGGAGGCGCGGGTGTCTTGTGCTTGCCGCTTGTCATCATCGTCGAAGAGGATAGGAGCCAAGAGTTGGCGCATATGCCATTCCACATAATAGGCCAACACACAAAGTAGGATGTGGGCGCGGACACGATCGGGTAAGCGGTGATGGATCGGTCGCACCTGCAGATCGACGGTTTTAAGACTGCGGAAGGCACGCTCCACGCCGGACAAGCTTTTGTAACTGGCTACTACCTCCTGGCTGGATAATGTTTCCTTTTTGACGCTGGTCCGGATGACATAGATTCCGTCGAGGTTCTGTTCGCGCTCGATGTTAGCCGTTTTGCGTTGGTAGTGAAAACTGTCCTCTTCGATGCGCAACTGAAAGTGCTTGCCCATTTTGTAGCGGTTGAGAATCTTGCCGGCGCGCACTCCGATATTTTGTTTGCCCCGCAGGGGACGCTTGGGGCGCTGAGTAGCCGCGGCGATCTTCTCCAGTTGCTTCTCGGTGGCAGCTAGCAATTCGGGCCGCTTGCGGGCGCGCTCTTCGGCCAGCAGAGGATTGAAGCAAGCGACCAAGCGTTCGCCGGGGAAGTCGGGATGAGCGATCTCAACCAGATCGGTTTGATCGAACAGAGACATCTGCAACTGGCCGCCGGCGGCCAGTTTCTGGATTTGGCTGGCGCGTAAAGCGGAGATCCATTGAATGCCCTGTGTGGCCGGCAGGTCTTCCCGAATGCGTGCGCTGGTGATCATGCCCCGGTCCCCAATCAGCACCATCTCGGAGAGGCCGAATCGTTGGCGCAGTTTCACCACCTGGGCGGCGACGGTTTTGGGGTCGGAAGTGTTGCCGGCAAAAACTTCGACCGCGACTGGACATCCGGAAGCGTTGGTGAGCAGCCCAAAGACGATCTGGAGTTTACCGGACTTGTCGTCCCGGGAGTGACCGAGTTTGGCGAGAGGACAGTGGCGCCCTTCGAAGTAAGTGGAAGTCAGATCATAAAGCACTAGGCCGCCTTGGGAGAGATGGCGTTTGGCAAGCGCTTGCTCGATGCGCGACTGGTGTGGGAGCAACCAGTCCATAGCTTGGTAGAGTTCGGTCTCATCCGCGGAATCTAAGTGGAGCATTTCACCCAGACTGTGGTGGAGGGTGTCGCAATGAAACCCGCGCGCCGTAGCCAGTTTGGAGGCCGGGTCGATGATGCGGGCTACGATCATGGCAATGACGAGATCGCGCTGTCGGCTGGAAGCGGAGTCGAGGATGGAATCCAAGTGCAGGTTGCGCAAGCAACCGAGAACTGCGGCGACATGGCCATGAGGAAGGGATCGGGTGATGAGGAAGGAATCCTGCAAAGGCGTCGAAGAAGAAGTGGGAGAGCCGGCCAAGACCAAGCGGAGAGCTTCGATCTGATGGGAGGCGAGATGAGAGATGTTGCCAATGGTGCGGGTCTTGACTTTGCCGTCTTGGCGGTAGGATTCGCGAAGGAGGATGGCGGGGGGAGAGTTACGGTTGGGTACGGTGGCGATGTACATGCTTACATTATATCAATTAACTACGTTATATGTCAAGCACAAAATTACACTTTACATGCCTACAAATTTGGGACAAAAACCATCTAAGTTTCTCAAAATCAAAGGGTTTTGCTTCCTATCGGCTAGAACTTCGGCCTAGCTTTTGCGCGAGCCGCTGGGTTCAGGGTTTCCGAGCGGGCTACTCGCGGCCCGTTTCATGGGGTGCCCAACCGGAATGCTGGAGTCAGCCCCTGGGCCGATTGCTATCTGCCATGAAAATCATCTTCCGTCGCCACATGAGTGCAGCCTTCTGACTGCAGCCATTCGCGCAAGCTCACCAACTCACGCGTGGTGGTGCCGCCGCGCCATCTTCTTTCCTCAGACTACCGACGACAAAAAGAGCTTCGCCGTCGCTCCGTCTGGATCAGCCGCAAACTCCGCTTGCTTCGGGCTCACGCTCTGATCACCAAGATCACAGGCACGCCCCGCTATCAGCTCACTTCCCACGGTCGCAAGAAGATCGTTGCTATCCTCAGCGCGCTACGCTCCACCGTTGCCCAACTCACGTCTCTGACAGCTGAACGAACAGCCGTGGCCGCATGGACGCCATGAAAAATCCTTGCAAACGCAAAACATTTTGAAGGTTCGTAGTACAGCGCGAGATTGTCGTGTCCCACGGGTTGATGGGTGCGCGGAAGGCAGCACGGGAAATCCGGCTCAGCCTCAGGTGTCCCGGTCCATAAATCCTCTTCGGCGTTTCCTAACCCTCCGGCCGTGAACGCGGTAAAATCGGGCTGACGCCATGCGCATCACGAGCCGCCGCGGAGCCATCGTCTTCTTCCTTTTCCTGGGCATAACCCTGGTGGCGCTGGCGGTTGCCCTCAATGTCGGATGGATCATTCTCAACTGGCGCGAAGGAGTGCTGCTGTTCTTCGGCATCATCTTCTTTGCCTTGATTATTGCGGGCATGATCGTGAACACAACATTCCTGCTGCGTGAGATTCGCCGCAGCGAACAGCACGACAGCTTCATAAACGCCGTTACCCACGAGCTGAAAACGCCGGTCGCTTCCATCCGCCTGCATCTGGAGACCTTGCAGCGCCGTGACCTGACAGAACCGCAAAAGCAGGGGTTTTATCGCCTGATGCTCAGCGATACGGATCGCCTCACGGAGACGGTGGAACAGGTGCTGCGGGCCGGCCGCGCCGGCGACAAGAAAGCCGGACGGGAGAAGTCGGCAGTCGACTTCCGCCAGCTGGTGCGCGACTGCATGGACGTGGCCCGAAGCCTCCATCATCTGCCCCTCGAAGCTTTGCGCTACCAGGAGGCGCCGGGCAATGGGGCAGGGATGCTTGTGCTGGGCAGCGACGAGGACCTCCGCACCGCCGTTTTCAATGTTCTCGACAATGCCATCAAGTATTCCGGCGACCACGTGGATGTGCACGTGCACCTCAATATGCCTGACGAAAAACGCATTGTGCTGAGCGTGCAGGATCAGGGGGTCGGCATTCCTCCCGACGATATGAAGAGCATCTTCAAACGCTTCTACCGCGTCAGCCACCGCTCGCTGGCGCACGTGAAGGGAACCGGACTGGGCCTGTTCATCGTGAAGTCGATTGCACAAAAGCACGGCGGCAGAGTGTTCGCCGAAAGCCCAGGCGAAGGCCAGGGCACCACCATTACGATGGAACTGCCGAGGTCGATGGAATGAGCCGGATTCTTGTGGTGGAAGATGAGGCCCATCTGGCGCAGGGATTGCGCTTCAATCTGGAGGCCGAAGGCTATTCTGCCGAGGTCGTGGGCGATGGAGAAGCCGCCACGGATTGTCTACTCGGCAAGAAAGAAAACTTCGATGCCATCGTGCTCGACATTATGTTGCCCGGCAAAGACGGTTTCAGCGTGGTTTCAGAGTTGCGCGCGGCGCAGAATTATGTGCCAGTGCTAATGCTGACGGCTCGGGGCAGTCCTGAAGATGTGTTGAAGGGCTTTGCCGCAGGAGCCGACGATTATCTGCCCAAGCCCTTCGATCTGTCGATCCTATTGGCCCGCCTGCAGGGACTGCTGCGTCGCAGCCAATGGATGCGCACCGGCCATGCGCCGAATTCGTCCGGGGTTCAAGCTACATCCGACCCGCGCAACGTCAGCGACTTCGGAACATTTTCTTTCAACGGCAAGACCATCGACTTTGGCACGCTCGAACTGCGCACCTCCGGCAATGTCACTCGCCTCACGCTAATGGAATCGCAACTGCTGCGCCACCTGCTGCGCAACGACGGGCGGGTCGTCTCCCGCAAGCAGATTCTCGAAGAAGTCTGGGGACTGCACGAAGACACGGACACGCGCGCCATCGACAACTTCATGGTGCGGCTGCGGCGCTACATCGAAGACGAACCAGCGCAACCGCGCCATTTGCTCACCGTGCGCGGCGTGGGCTACCGGTTCCTGGCGAATCCGGACAAGAAGTAACCGGAGATCGGCTAGGCCCGGCACAATTCGGCAACCAGCGTTTCCCGTCGCTCCGACGCTAAACCATCCATACGGTTAAGAATCATTGCGTAAGCCGAGAGCGAAATTGCGGCCAGCACCAGCAGGAGCAGTGTTGCGATCCAAAAGTTGCCGTAGTCGCGTGCTATCCAGAACACGGCGACTCCCACGCCCACCACGAAAATTTGCACTCCCAGGCTGATCAGCACCGTCATCTGGGAAGCACGCTGGCGTCCGAACGAGGAATAGTCCAGTTTCTTCGGCGCGTAGATCGAGAGCAGGTTGCCTGCGGAAAAGTTTATCGGGGCCGCGAACAGCAGACCGGCCAGCGCGGCGATGGTGACGTCGAGCGCGGGCCGGCCGTAAAGAAAGCTGACGGCGATCCACGCTGCAACAACTTCAACGGCCAGAATGCTGGCGTGGGTGAGGTTCTTGGCCAGCACGATTTCGCGGAAACTCACCGGGGAGGCATAGAAGAACTGGATGCCACCGCCGTCGCCGCCAAAGTTGTTGTAGGCCAGATTCGTCAGTATCAGGAGGGTGTATCCCGCAGCCACGGGAAACGCCAGGGCGGGCCCGAAGAATCCTCCGGCGTGCCCCGCCCGGGAACCGGCGTGCCCGAAGCGAAAGATCACCAGCACGAAAAGCGGCATGATCAGGGTGAGCAGCATAGGGCCGCTGCGGAGAAGATAACGAACTTCCTTTTCGAAGACCGCGGCCACCGGGGTTGCGAATCCCGGCAAATTCCAGCCCAGGCGGAGCGGCCGGTCTTTCGGCAAAGCAGGTGCGGCTGCCACTTCGCTCAAATTCTCACCGAGATACTGGAGCCGCAGCCGCACGTGCAGGCAGTAGCCAATCACCAACACAAAAGCGCACAGCAGCGCCAGCGAACTGAAGCCCGCCATGAATCGCGAATTCCCCGCTTGCGCGATGGCATCGGCGGCTAGGCCCGGCGGAAGCAGGCCCTGCACCGGAGCCAGAACTTCGACCCCTCGTTGCACATCCGGCCGGGCCCGCTTGCCGAAATGTTCGGTCAGCGGAGGGAGCAACTGAAAGCTCAGCATCAGCAGAACAAACAAAATGCCCATGAGTTCCCGGCTACGGCGCTGGGCCAGCCAGCGCTCCACCCAGGCGAAGATCATTTGCATGAACAAAAGATTGAAGACTGCGAACGCCAGCAACACGAGCAGCGCCCAAAACAGCAACTCCGGTTTCGCAAACCCCACGCCCACCAGAATTCCGAACGACCACAAACTGCCCAGAGCGGTTGCCGGGTCGAACGCGCCATAGACCAGCCGCACCAGAAAATACGAGGGGTAGCTGAGGGGAAAGCGCAGCAGGTCGGAGGAGTCCGGATTGTTGGTGAAGGCCGTCGCCATGATGGGGAAGCCTTGCCAGAAGACAAACACCGGCCACAGCAGCAGCGCCAGCATCTCTGGCTTGCCTTCGGAGACGAAGAAAAATGCCGCCCCGCCCATGAGGCCAGCACCACCCAGTCCGCCGACGGCGAACGCGAATGCTATGACAGCTCGCGACAGCAATTCCAGCTTGCCCCGCCGGGTGCGCAGGGCGTTGGCGAAAAGACGCCAGCGTAGCCAAGCTATGGCCGTCAGTTGGCCGCGCTGGTCGATGGTGAGGCTGAGATCGCTCATGGGCGTCATATTTTTGTAGAGATGTTGCCTGAACTATCTCACAAATCACGCTTCGACCGTTTATCTGTGATTGAGTCCAGGCGTCCACGCTTCGTCCCGGGCTGCGGGTGTGCGGGTCGGGGGCAAGCTCTTGACTCGGCCTCTTCTTTTCGTTTGTGCTGCGCCACGTCGGCGTTGAGCTGCGCCAACTTCTTTGGATCGGTGATGATCCGCGCGTGCGGAAATAGTTCTTGCCACAACTTTCGTCTGAGCCGTGATCGTGCTGGCAACTGGCGGCACAAGCGTTTCATGTTGCCACCCCGCTCGATGCGTCACCGAGCTGGCGGTCGGGTTCAAGAGAGGATCGGGATTCGATCCTTTGCAGCGTGCGAAGGCCGTGCAAAGCATCGGTAATGGCCTGCCGCTCTTCCCGAGAGCGTTTATCCGGATCGCTTCCCAATTCGAGTTCCTCGATGCGGGTTTTGATGGCCGCATAGGCGGCTTGGATTTTTCTCTGCAGTTCGGTCCGGTCGAGTTCGAGCATTGCGGCTGCGTACAACCTACGCCATGGGACGTCTTGCGTCAAAGAGTCACCCCCGGTTTCTAGTAGCTGACCTGAGGGTACTCCCGGCACTAAAAAAAGGTGGGAATATTGAGTTCGTTTATCGTGAGTGCGCCACGCGTACAGCGAGGTAGGGAGCACGTTCTAAGGAGACGACTGTCTCCCATAGCTGGAGGATCGAGAGACCACAAGCGTACGACAGTAAAATAAACGTATAGTTGTAGTATAAATACAGTTGTGCTAGCATAGTTGGTGATAGGGAGGGAGAAAGTCCATGGCAAAAGAAAAGATGGTGAATTCACCACAACCGACTTTCAAGTACCGTCAACTCGCGGTTGCCGACCTCCACAGAGGCAGACGCGGGAAGCACCATGACCTTTTGCAAGGGATTCTTAGGGAATTGAAGACGGCGCCTCCGGGTTCGGCACTCGAAATCCCGCTGGCCGAAGTAGGCGGCATTGGACTCGCAAACCTCCGTTCGGCCGTGCATCGCGCCTCGACGGCGGAAAGTCTGTCCATCGAAACGCTCGCGGATGAAAAGAACTTTTATGTGTGGAAGAGATAGGGGTGAATGCTTCCCGGGAAATTTCGATCCGTCATAACGTTTTGTTTCGGGCCTCCGAGTGATCCCTAGATTCGCTCTTTAGCTTTAGCCCAGCCACGAAAGCTCCTGCCCGGCTTGGCGCGAGCCACCCACCGTGCGCAGAAAAATCTGTTCCAGCGTCATCCTTTCGCCGACCGGCGTGGCACCGTCATCCGGGCCCTCGCCGGATGTCGGGGGCGTCTGCGCCTCTACGCCGGCGCGCAGTTCCTCGAGCGATCCCTGCGCTACCAGCCGTCCCTGATGAATGATGGCGACATGGCTGCACAGACGCTCCACGATTTCGAGCACATGCGAGGTGAGAAAAATCGTGGCCCCGCGCGCGATCATGCCTTGCAGCATTGCCTTCAGCGTTCCAGCGGCGATGGCGTCCACGCCTTCGAACGGTTCGTCGAGAAACAACACTTTCGGACCATGAATCACAGCCGCCGCCATCGCCAGCTTCTTCTGCATCCCATGCGAGTAGTCAGTAACCAGCTTCTTCGGCTGATCGGCGAGTTGCATGAAGTCGAGCAGTTCCGCGGTCCGCTTGGCCGCGGTTTCGCGGTCCAGTCCGTACATGCGTCCCGCGAAGTTCAGGAACTCCGATCCCGTCAGCCGTCCGAACAGCGCCATGCCTTCTGGGACGACGCCGATTTGCCGCTTCACTTCGACCGGATTATTCTCCAGATCCAGCCCGAGGATTTCGATTCGCCCCGAACTGGGCGCAAGCAGGCCGGTAAGCATCTTGATAGTCGTCGATTTACCGGCGCCGTTGGGGCCGAGGAAACCGAAGAACTGTCCCGGCGCCACGCGCAGATCAATGCCGTTGACGGCAACCAGTTCTCCGAAGCGGCGAGTCAGGCCCTGAGTTGAGATGGTGGGAGCGGAGTCCATCAAGCTTCCGAATCTAGCACAGCCAACGAATCCCCGCGATGCGCTTTGTTCCAGGAATGAGCCTGGTTTGCGCGTTTGCCTGTTTTTTACATTTCTCTGAGATCAGCGATTCCGACTTAAAAGCGAAACGCCCTGGCCTGCGGCCAGGGCGTTCTGTGACAGAACTGCCGCGTTCTAGAACAGATTCCACAAGAACTGGTTGTAGACCTCGTGGTGGAATTGCACCTCCGCAGGCTTTACCACCGAACCCAACAGGCGCGGGCATCGGTCGGCTGAGGCCTGTTTCAGGTCGGCGTAGCGCGTCTTCACATCTTCGCCCAGCAACTTTGTCGTCCACTCGGCTTTGCGGAAGTTTTCGATCGCCTTGTAGATGTTGTCAGGCAGATAGCGCTCCGCCTGGCGCAGGTTCTTGATCTTGGCCGTAGTGCCCTCGAGTCCGGTCCTGAAGATCGAGAACATAACCAGGTATGGGTTGGCGTCAGGCGCCACCGCGCGCACCTCGGTGCGCATGCTGCGCTCGTTGCCGATCGGGATGCGGATCATGGCGCCCCGGTCCACGGCCGACGCCTTGAGTTGGTTGGGCGCCTCGAAGTGGGGGTCGAGGCGGCGATAGGCGTTCACGCTCGAATTAAACACCAGGCAAAGATCGTTGCCGTGGGTGAGCAGACGGTCCAGAAACTCGTAGCCCAGCTTGCTGAGCTTCTCTTCGCCTTTGGGATCCCAGAACAGGTTCTTGCCGTTGCCGCTCACGGAAACGTTGGTGTGCATGCCGCTGCCGTTGACCCCCACCACCGGCTTAGGCAGGAAGCACGCGGTAAGGCCCATGTTGCGGGCGACCTGGCGGCAGATCAGCTTGTAGAGTTGGATATGGTCGGCGGCAGCCACCACTTCCGCGTAGCCGTAGTTGATTTCGAACTGCGAAGGCGCGACTTCAGGATGGTCCTTCTCATTCTGGAAGCCCATAGCGCGCTGCACTTCAGCAGTCGTGTCAATAAATGTGCGCAAGGGATCGCCGGGCAGCGAATGATAGTAACCGCCGGTATTGACGTACTCGAACTTGCCGGTCTCGTGATAGCGGCGCTCGGCGTCCGAGCCCTGGAACAGGAAGCCCTCGATTTCATTGGCGGCGTTGAGAGTGTAGCCATGTTTCTTGTGCTGTTCTGTGGCGAACAATTTGAGCACGCTGCGAATGTCGGCGCCGTAAGGTTCGCCGTCCTTGTCGATGACTTCGCCGAACACCAGCACTTTGCCCGGCCCGAAGACGTCGGCCGGTCCCCAGTAGAACGCCCCCCAGTCAATGCCCAGACGCAGGTCGCTCTCCCGCTGCGCCGTGAACCCGCGAATCGAAGAGCCGTCGAAGGTCAGGTTGTCATAACTCTTCAGCAGGAACTTCTTGTCGTAGTCCAGCATGTGCAGCCGGCCCTCAAGATCGCTGAACAGCACGGTCACGGCTTTGATCCGCTTTTCGTCGGTCAAATACCTCAGCCGCTTCTCCTGGATCTTGCCGAATGGCACGCGGTTCCGGCGCTGCTCCTTCGCCTCCAGATTCAGGTCTTCCAGTTCGTCGTAGGTGAGTGCCAGGAAATTGCGCAGTTCGTTGGGCATGGATATCCTTCAGTCTCCTATTCGTCTCGGCAAGATGATGTCGGCAAGCAAGGCCACAGGTACAGGGGGTTGAAATGGCTGGGCTTCAACCTAGAAGAATAACGCGAGTGCACAGTCCCCGACAATCGAAAAAGCGAATCGAAGGCATAAAAGAGATTTATTCGCGGGGATTCCCGGGTAAACCCCATAAACGCGCCTAAGGCAGAATTCCTTTCCGGTTAGCCGTGATCCGAGAAGTACCGCGGCGTTATTCTTGCCTGTCGAAAGCAGATTTGTAGGGGTGGAACGACCGCTGTCGGAATGAATTTCACCAAGTATCTCGATGCAAAAAAACACTCCTGAATGGAGGCTCGAGTGATGGCAGCGAGGAATCCCGCCAGTTGGCTCCATGCCGGATCGCCCAGACCTTGCCGCAAATGCTCCTGCGCGCGCTCCCAATGAGGGCGCGCCCGGCGCAACTTTTCTCGTCCCGTGGTTTCTACTGCAAGCCCAAACCCTGGCCCGGCATCAGCCGGATGATCACCCCCAGCGCCGTAAGCACCACGACAAAATAAATAGTCATGGCGCGGCTGGGATGCGCCGGCAGATCTCGGGCAAAGAATGCTCGATAGCCCGCTCCCAGGGCCACCAGGAAGAACAACCTTTCTCCCAGCACCAGCCCCAGAGCGACACCCGCCGTCATCAGCACGATGCGTTCCGTCTTGCTCAAGGCCAGCGCAGCCTGCCCGCCGTCCAGCACCCAGACAGGAATCAGATTCAGCAGGTTCAGAATCGCACCCACACGCGCCAGCGCCGCCCAGTAGGGATTGCCCGTCTGCCACCAGAGCGCGGCACACGCAAGCGACGCGAAAAAACCCGCCAGCGGTCCGGCCAGGCTCACTGCTGCACGTGTCTCCAGCGGGACGCCCAGCGCCTGCCAGCGCACATAAGCTCCCAGGCCCGGCAGAAACACTGGCATATCTGCCGGCAAGCCGCGGCGCTTGATGTCGACGAAGTGGCCCATCTCGTGAATCAGAATCAGCACCGCGAAGCCGATCCCGAACCTCACTCCGGACGCAGCCGAGTAGATCGCAAGGAAAGCGACAAAGCTTAGCAGAGACGTCCACCGGAACCGCGGCGACGCTGGAGCTTTGCTCGTGTCGGCCACCGCCGCGATCGGACCCACCGGTCCCATCGGTTGCGCCCATTGGTTGTCGCCCGGCGCAGGCCGCCGTCCTCTATCGCCGGCAGCATCGAGCGCTTGTGCGTGTTGCTTGATCCAATCGGCTTGCTTCGAGGTTGGCGGCAGTAGCTGGAGCCCGCTCAGCCATTTCTCTCGCGCCTGCCGCAATTCTCCAGCGGCCTCCAGCGCCTTCGCTTCCGCGGACAGTCGCTCCAGCTCCTCGGAGTGTACGAGCGCGTGGCAGTGATCGCACGCCAGCGCGCCGGGTGCGAGTTCGCCTGAGCAGCGCTTGCAATTTCGAATCAAATCTGGGTTGCTTGTATACACGGCTAGGAAGAACGCCCTTTGAGAGGGTACACGGTTCAGGGGGAAGCTGGTGGAGCATTGGCAAACGGTCCGTAGACTCCAAACGGCCGGCCCGCGGCGATCCTCCATGCGATCCTCATTCCAAAGAAAAGAATCAACAGGCCCATCGCCCCCCAGAAGAGATTGCCTGAAAGCTGAATGAACGGAGACGCCAGCCCGATCAGTGCCACCCGTCCTAGCCACGTTCCCAAGTTCACCTGGGGTTTCACCACTCTGGGCGCCGGTTGTGGCTCAGAGGGCCGCTGCCCGGATTCCTGCTCCAACTGGCGCTGCTCGTCCTCAAGCTTTTGCTGTTGAGCTTGCTTTTGCTGGTTTCGCTGGTCGGCAAAATGAATCCAGATGGGAACCGCCGCCATCGAGACTGCCGCGTAAGTCAGCAAAGCCGCGGCAATCTGGTAGCGCCGGCCGCCGACTCCGTTCGATCCCTTCATCATGGCTGTGCCCACAATCCACCCAACCGCGATCGACATATAGCTGATCACCCAGCCCTGCAGCAGGATGGCGATCACCGCGTACCCAATCAGTCCCACCACGGCCGCGCCGATGCCGTAGGTGAGCGCGCGCACATACGCCGCGTGCTTGTCCGTGGCGATTTCGCTGCGCATCTTTTCCGCGCAGCCTGGACACGCCATCGCTGCATTCACCCGATAGTAAGTTCCACTCAACGGCTGCTGGCAGAACTGGCAGCGATCGCTTCCCGGCTTGGTTGCATACTCGGCCGTGCCGAACTGCGGCGTGGGATTGCTAAAACTGTCACTCATGGCCCGGAACAATAGCACACGAGCCAGCATCAAGGAAGAGCGAATTCAGGTAGTGTCCCAGTTTCAGCAAAATCGAAGATCCCTCAGAAGCGGCTTGCAACTGCGCATTCTGCGGATCTTCCCGGCGGGTCTCCGCGTGGTAAGGCTTGATGAAAGTTCGGCCAACACAAATCTTGTCTTGAAACGGCAGAACGGCCGCAGAAGCAAACTGAGACATTCCCTGACCGCTGATTCCTTGCCTGGAGTTCGTTCAGCGGACGATGCTGTGATCAAAGTCGTTGAAGACGTGCTTACTGCCGGTGCGCCGAGGCCCCCGCGGCGATCTCGCGCAAGGCGCTGACGAATCCCGCGGCGGCGTTCGGGTCGGCCAGTGCTTCCAGGTGGAGCGTAGCCGAGAACTGTGGCGACTCCGGACGAAAGCGCACCTGCAGAATGTCCTGCCGCCGCGCCGACATGAGTGCATTCAATTCCGCGCTGGGATCCTGCTTCCAGTGCGTCCGCGTGGTCAGGATGATGGGCCCGGGCTGGTATAGATTCCACTCGCGGTCGTCGCGCTTGCGCGATGAGATCCCCCGGTTGTGGGCGCACCAGCGATGCCGCACCACTTCCAGATGGAAGCTCGGCGAACCACCCAGGTCGGCCTCGAAGGTCAGAGTTTCTTTCTGCCGTTGCCAGCAGCTCACCAGCCACTGCACCGGCAGCGCTCGCGGCCTGAACCTCACGGTTACATGGGCGTTCTCGAACCAGCGCAAAGGAAAGTGCAGCCGCGCCTGCAGACGGGAACTGCCTACCCAGTGCGACTCCAGGATGCGTCCCTTCCCGGCGCAAGCCGTCTGCACCCAGCGCAAGGCCGCGGCTCCTTTTTTTCGGTTGTAGGTGGAAAACACGAAGTACCACAGTCCCAAGACGGCGACCGAACCAGCCACGTCAATCAGCAGCAGGCGTCCCACCACGCTCCTTATGGTCTTCATGGTACGTCCGAGGTTGGGGTGGAAGCAAGGGGCAACGGTCCCAATTCATCCTTCCAGGTAGCCCCATCCTGGATTACCTGTGGAAAACTCGGGTAGTCGTGCAATTCAAATTGCGCCACTTACCAAGACTCGGGATCTATGGGCTTCGGCTTGTTCCGAAAGATAAGCTGCAAAAAGATAAGCTGCAAAATGAACATTGTCATCCTGAGCCAAGCCAAAGCCTGCCCTTGAGCGAAGCCGAAGGGGACCTATGCAATTGTTTGCCCCACCGCTGCCCCGGCATTGCTGGCTCCGCCCGGAGCGGCCTTGCTCAGAACCTTACCAAAGCAAGGTCAGCCGTATTCCCAAAGCCCCACTCCCCGCTACAATGGCCCCGTGCCCTTCACCATTCGGGACTTCCAGCCCGCCGATTTCGACACGCTGTGGCGCATCGATCAGCATTGTTTTCCTCCCGGCATTTCCTACTCGCGGACGGAACTCAAGCTCTACATCCGCCGCCGCGGATCGTTTACGCTGCTCGCCGTAGACGCTACCTCGGCAGCAACGGCCGCCCCCGATTTGGGAGCAGGCAAGAAAATTCTTCCGCCGATCTCCCCGGCCGACGTTACCGTCGCTGGTTTCATCGTCGCCGAGGCGACTCGCGCCTCCGGTCACATCATCACCATTGACGTGATCGCCGCCGCCCGCCGCTCCGGCGTGGGATCGCTGCTTCTGCGCGCTGCCGAAGACCGTCTGCGCGCGGCGCACTGCCGATCAGTCGAACTGGAAACCGCTGTAGACAACGTCTCCGCCCTATCATTCTACAAACGTCACGGTTACAGCTTGATCCATACCTTCCCTCGTTATTATTCGAACGGTGTCGATGCCTTGGTACTGAAGAAAAATCTGGAATCCGGTCCGTAGGAATCGCCCGCAGAGGCTTCCCCCAGAATTCCTCGGGGGAGCAGGAATTACTGGACACTTAAGGGAGCGATCGCGAGCTACGACCCACTGCGTGGCCGCCACTGCTGAAAAAGTCGCCCTCCAAAGAGAATCTGGGAACCGCCGGATTATTCCTGAACGCACTCTAGAGCAGCGCCGCGCCGGATTTGCCCAACCTGATCCGTCCGCATCTCGGAAATAGCCTGGCTGCGGGCCAGAGCATCCGAAATGTCCGCCCTACTTGCCACCGCGCCCGCACTCGATGAGCACCGCATCGATCAGATCGCAGCCCTTCCCTTGGGCGGACGAATCAAGCTCGATCCTCGGAGCGACCCGGGCGAACTGGCCAAGGCCCGGCCTGTGACTTTGGCGTTGGCTCGCGAGAAGATGCCACTTTTCGAGATCACACCCTCTTTTCCCCTACTTAAACCAGACTGCCGAATGAGGGCGGCGCGGAGAGAGTCGCGCTCGGCAATACCCATCGAATTCGCTCGCGAACCAGCCAGCCCTTCACTGAGCGGCTAGAACGGGCAGCGCAAGAAACCATTTGCGCTGCCCCGCTTCTTCCAGCTAACTTGCCTTGTGATGAAAGCCGCCATCCAAGTTGCCATCCAGGGAGAACTCGGATCCTTCAGCCACGAAGCTGCTGAGCGCATGCTGCCCCGCTGCACGGTCGTCCCCTGCGCTCGATCCGCCGAAGTGTTCGACCGCGTGCAGCGTGGATCGGTCGCCGCCGCCGTCATCCCCATCGAAAACTCGCTGGCCGGCACGGTCGCCGAGCACGCCGATCTTCTGGTCACGCATGAAGTCTTCATTCAAGGCGAATTCCTGCTCCGCATCGTGCACAACGTGATTGCTGCGCCCGGCGTGAAGCTGAACGCGCTGCGCAAGGCGTTCTCGCACCCGGTTGCGCTCGACCAGTGCCGCGACTTCTTCCGCCGCCACCCCCGCATCGAGTCTGTCCCGTTCTACGACACCGCCGGCAGCGTGAAACACATCGTCGCTCATCGCCTTCCCGACGCCGCCGGCATCGCCGGCCGCCACGCTGCTCGCGAATATTCCGGCAACATTCTCCTGGCCGGCATCGAAGACGACAAACGCAACTTCACCCGCTTCTTCCTGATTCGCAAGTCGACGGGGAAAGCGGGAATCGCCGCCCGGCAAAAGGGAAGCGCCGCGCCCCGCTACCAGGGCCTCATCCCCCGCGGCGCCAACAAGACTTCGATCGCGTTCAAGGTAAAGAACCTGCCCGGAGCGCTGTTCAAATCGCTCAGCGTCTTCGCCCTGCGCGACATCAGCCTCAGCAAGATCGAGTCGCGCCCCATGCGCGGACGCCCCTGGGAATACGTCTTCTACGTCGACTTCCTCCGCGGCGACGACGAACCCGCCCGCAACGCCCTCCGCCATCTGGGCGAGGTCGCGGAGTTCGTTAAAGTCCTCGGAGTTTATCGGGCTGCGCAAGTCGTCGAAGCCCCTCGTCATTAACCCTCTGGAATGAGGCCGAGGTATCCCCCGCGTTAGCTGCTGCACCTTTGATATAGTGCGAACGGTCCGCCGCAGGAATAGAATTCAGTCTTGCGGAGAACTGCCGGGAAGCCTGAAACCTTTCCGCAGCCGCATCATCTAAAGCTTGAGTCAGTTACACTCAAGGAGAGCCAATGGCCCAGCAATCGCTTTCCGAGCAAGTTCCTAAGCATCGGGAAACAAACGACGTACGGGCTTTGCCCGTACTTCCTGTGCGCGATACCGTCCTGTTTCCGCACGCCGTCCTGCCCCTCACCGTAGGCCGGGAGAGTTCCGTCCAACTCATTAATTCCCTGGGCGAAGACAAGACTATCGTGGTGGTGGCGCAGCGCGAGGCGCGCGTCGATAGCCCTCAGGCCAGCGATCTGTATACCGTCGGCACGTCCGCGGTCGTCCACAAAGTCGTCAAGATGCCCAACCAGAGCCTCTTTGTGTTTGCTGAAGGTCTGGAACGGGTGCGCCTGGGCGAGTTTACCCAATTAGCTCCATTCATGCGCGCGAAAGTTTCGCCTATTCCAGAAGCGACACAACCGGACAGTTCCGAAATCGAAGCCCTGCAGCGCAACGTGCTCACCCTGTTCCAGCAGATTGTCTCCGGTTCGCCCACGCTTTCCGACGAGCTTTCCACGGTGGCCTTGAACATCGATGAACCGGGCCGCCTGGTGGATTTCATCGCCTCATCTTTGCCCTCGCTCTCCACGCCCGACAAGCAGGACACGCTCGAAACTCTCGACATTCGCGTGCGCCTGGAGAAGATCAACCAGCATCTGGCCAAGGAACTCGAAGTCCAGCAACTGCGCAACAAGATCCAGAGCGAAGTGCAGGATCGCGTACAGCAGACCCAGCGCGAGTATTACCTGCGCGAACAGATGAAGGCCATCCAGAAAGAACTGGGCGAGCAGGACGAAGGCCAGCGCGACGTCGAAGACCTGAAGAAGAAGATCGACGACGCCGGCATGCCCGATGAGGTAAAGAAAGAAGCCCTCAAGGAATTGGGCCGCCTCTCGCGCATGTCTCCCATGGCGGCCGATTACTCACTCACGCGCAACTACGTCGAGTGGCTGGCAATATTGCCCTGGGCCAAGACGTCCGGCCAGGAGATTGAGATTCCCAAAGCCAAGGAAATTTTGGACACCGATCACTACGACCTGGAGAAGGTCAAGGATCGCATCCTCGACTATCTCTCCGTCCGCCGCCTGAAGCCGAGCATGAAAGGCCCGATCCTATGCTTCGTCGGACCTCCTGGCGTAGGCAAGACTTCGCTCGGCAAGTCCATTGCGCGTGCGCTCGGCCGCAAGTTCGTGCGGCTCTCGCTCGGCGGCGTGCACGATGAAGCCGAAATTCGTGGCCATCGCCGCACCTACATCGGTGCACTGCCCGGACAAATCATCCAGGGCATTCGTCGTGCCGAAACCAAAGACCCCGTTTTCATGCTCGACGAAATTGATAAGGTCGGCCGCGACTTCCGTGGCGATCCCGCTTCAGCTCTGCTCGAAGCGCTCGATCCCGAGCAGAACTCGACCTTCCGCGACAACTATCTCGACGTCACTTTCGACTTGTCGAAAGTCCTTTTCATCACCACCGCGAACATGCTCGACCCCATTGCCGAGCCGCTGCGCGATCGCATGGAGATCATCGAACTGCAGGGCTACAGCGAAGAAGAGAAGCTGCACATTGCATTCCGTTATCTCGTTCCGCGGCAGGTGGAAGAGAACGGCATCACCGCCGAGCAGATCGAATTTCCAGAGGCAGCCTTGCGCTATGTGATTCGTCACTATACGCGCGAGGCCGGCGTGCGCAGCCTCGAGCGCACCATCGGAACCATCTGTCGCAAACAAGCGCGGCGGCTGGCCGAAGGCAAAACCGAAAAGCTTGTAGTCACGCAGGAAATCATTCAGGAATTTCTAGGCGGCATCAAAATCCGCACCGAAGGCGAAATCGAAGAGCGCACCGAGCGCCCCGGCGTGGCCGTGGGCTTGGCCTGGACTCCCTCGGGCGGCGATGTGCTATTCGTCGAAGCCAACGCCATGAAAGGCAAAGGTGGATTCACCATGACCGGCCAGATCGGCCAGGTCATGCAAGAATCCATGCAGGCAGCGCTGACCTGGGTGCGCTCCAATGCCGCCCAGCTCGGCATCCCCGAAGACTTCTTTGCCGACCACGACATTCACATGCACGTACCGGCAGGTGCGATTCCAAAGGATGGTCCTTCGGCAGGCGTGACCATGGCTACGTCGCTGGTGTCTCTGCTGACGGGGCACCGCATCCGTCCGCTGCTGGCAATGACGGGTGAGATCACGCTCAGCGGCAACGTGCTTCCGGTGGGAGGCATTAAAGAGAAAGTGCTTGCCGCAAAACGCGCCGGAGTGACGGACGTGATTCTGCCGGCGGAAAACAAGATGAACGTTGAGGAAGACCTTACGCCGGAGCAGTTGGCGAACCTGAGCGTGCACTATGTGAAGACGATTGACGAAGCGCTGCGTTTCTCGCTGCCGGAGGTAGCGCAGTCTGTGGCGGCGAAGGTGCTGACGCCGACGCACGAGGACGTTCACCACAAAGTGCTGGCGCAGGCTTGACGCGAGAGCAGTTGCCAGTTTCCGGTATCCAGTTGCCAGTGCTTGCGGGCTGGCAATTTTTTTGGGTGCAGAATGGCCTAATGTTCCAACCGGAACATTCTAAAATGGCAAAAATCAGTAGGCGTACGTTGTCCGTCGACTCTGGATTACCCGGGTGAAACGTTCGGCAAACAGATGATTCCCGATTGCCAGATTCACACTGCGCATTGCGGTCTACAGTCACGATCCAAGTCAATGAGCGCTATCGCCACGCTGCTACTGCAGCTTCGCGTACTCCGCTTTGGCTTCCTTCAGAATAGGGATGTCGGGGTCGGCGTCTTTCCAGAGCGTGAGCAAATCTTTGTAGGCAGCGAGCGCCCGGACGCGGGCGGCATCGGCATCCGCTCCCTGCCCCTGTCCTTGAAAAGTTCTCGCCTGCAAGGCATTGGCGCGAGCCACTCCCAGATGGGCCAACGCTCCCGTCCAACAATTCCACACGATGCCGCTGTGGTCGAGAATCTTCTGAAACTCGGCGGCAGCTTGCGTGTCCTCCCCGGCCGCCAAGTACGCCTCTCCGCGTACATACACATGGTAAAGGCAGGAGACATTCTGGACGAACTGAATTGCCCCTAACTCAATCGGTGAAGCAGCTTGCAGAGCATTCAGGGCGACAGATGGATTCTTTTTGTCTAGTGCCAATTGCGCCTGAATCGCGGGCAGCCAAAGTGAGTGCATCTGCGTGTCCAGCGGAAAGCGTTTCCCTAAGTCTTGCGCCAACGATTCGGCGCGCGCCGTATCGCCCACCATGGCAAACGCAAGTGCCACTTCGCTCTCGACGCCTTGACTCGTGGGAGCCAGCTTCAAAGCCTCTGCCGCTGACTGCCGAGCTTCCGTAGCATTGCCGAGGGCGGCTTCCAGCAGAGCAGCATTGGCCTGCCATGTAGCCCCATTTTCCTTGCTGTCAGCCCGGATGGCAGAGCCCACCGCCCGCTTAGTCAGTTCCCGTGCCTTGTAGAGATGACCGCCATACGCCTCGGTATCGGATGCGAGCGCCAGTCCGAAGTTCTCATATTCGGGCTTACCAACAAACCACTCTTGCTGTTCCACCATCGCCGCAGAGTCCGCCCCGAGAAAGGCAAGAGCATAAAGATTCTGGTGGAGTATGAAATCATCGAGTTTTCGCGCCTGCGCGTCGCGAATGATCTGCCGCGCTTCGTCGAAACGCTGCGAGGCAAGGGCGCAGTCGGCGAGATTCGAGTAATTAGACACCTGATCCGGTGCAAGGCGGATGGCTTGCCTCATGATCCCCGCGGCTTTCTCATACCGCCCCTGCGCGTAGAACACTGTGCCAAAATCGTTATACCCTCCAGGTTCCCGCGGGTAGCTCTCAATCTCCTCCTGCAACGTCTGGGCCGCTTTGTCCAGTTCCCCGGTTACAGTCTGATAGTAGGTGGCGGTGATCGCCAGCTTCTCCCGTTCGCTGGCATGTTCCCGCAACTGGAACGCCTTGGCCAAGTACTCGCTGGCCCGCCCTACCTCGCCGTTACTGCTGTATTCTGAGCCTACTGCCTGGTAGCCCATGGCAAAATTCGGATCAAGCTTGATGGCACGCTGATAGTAAGGCAGAGCTTCGGACGGGCTTTTATCGCTATCGGCCTTTCTGCCAAGGCTATACGCTTTCAGAGCTTCGAGCGAAGACGTGGTGGCCTCTGCCAGCGGAACATCAAACTTCTGCACCGTCGCTAGCGATTCGCCCAACTCAGTGCGCAACTTGGACGCCGCCTCGCCTAGCGTGTCCAGAACCTTTTCCTTGGACGCCGCCGTCACCTGCTCCTGCGCCAGCGTGTCGCCGCTCTGGCAATTCACCGCCCTTGACCCCAGCACATATTGACTGCCCAGACTGGCAATCGACCCGGCAATGTATGCCTTACCGCCAACCCGCAGGCAAAGCTCGCGGGTGACTTCGGGCGTGAGCTTCGCGTCCGCGGGACGCGTCATCAATTTCAAGGTCGCCGCGACCCTGTTCTCCGGGAGTACATTCAGAAACGGCGACTGGCTGAGAGCAACGTTGAGCGCCGTCTTCAGTGTGTCGTCGAACACCGCATCGCCCGTGCTGTTGGTAAAGTCGGCGAGAACGATGGTGTCCTTGTCGGTCAGTGGCTTGCTTCGATGGGCACGATAGTAAAGCCCGCCCGCCGCGAGCAAGGCGATCAGCAGAACGGGAGCCGCAATCTTCCAGAGCTTCGCACCCTGTGCCGCAGGGGTTTTTGCCACTGCCGCCGTGCCTAAGCTTGCCGCAGGACTGCGTCCACTCTCAGAGTCCCGCTTCAGTCGCAGCAGCTCAGAACGCATTTCCGAGGCGTGCTGATAACGGAGTTCCCGGTCTTTCTCCAGTGCCCGGTTGATGATGTCTTCGAGTTTTGGGGGCACGTCGGGATTCAGCCGCACCGCTGGCGTGGGTGCCGCGTCCAGAATGGCTTTGAAGAGGACTCCCGTGCTTTCCCCACGGAACGGCAAGGCCCCAGTCGCCATTTCGTACAGAACTGCCCCGAAGGAGAACAGGTCGGTGCGGGCATCCAGTTCCTTGGCGCGGACTTGTTCCGGAGACATGTATGCGATCGTGCCAAGCGCTTGCCCGGGGCTGGTCAGATGTTCCTCCGAGTCCACAGTCGGGTCGCTCATGGCAACGCTCTCCGGCTTCAGGGTGACCTTCGCCAGCCCGAAGTCCAGAACTTTGGCGTGCCCGCGCTCGGTCACGAACAGGTTTGCAGGCTTGATGTCACGATGAACGATTCCCTTGGAGTGCGCCGCATCCAGTGCGTCGGCAATCTCGATGGCGAGCGACAGAATCAACTCAGTTTCCATCGGTCGCCTGCCGATGCGGTGCTTCAGCGTCATGCCGTCGAGAAACTCCATGGCAATGAACGCCTCGCCGAGCTGGTGGTCAATTTCGTAGATCGTGCAAATGTTGGGATGGTTCAGTGCTGAGGCGGCCTTGGCTTCGCGCTGAAAGCGGGCGAGGGCTTGCGGGTCTTTGGCTACCTCGTCGGGCAAGAACTTGAGGGCGACGAAGCGGCCCAGTTTTATATCTTCGGCCTTGTAGACGACGCCCATCCCTCCGCCACCGAGTTTCTCGATGACGCGATAGTGGGAGATGGTTTGGCCGATCACTGCAGCAGAATCCTACGTCTGTGAAACCGGCAAGTCAATGAAAGCCACGGAGTTGGCGGGCCGCTCAAGAGGATAGTTGTTGTAACATCCCATTTCACTCATCCTATGAAAAAGGATGTCAAGTAAAAAAGCTTCTCCCCGCCCCTCTGAGAGATGCGGGCGTGGTGACTTACATCCAGCCCCACCTCATTCCTCACCTCATTGACCCTGCGAGGAGTTTTGAGTTGCGTAACTCAAAACCGGTCAAAGCGTGTAATGGCCTGTTTTCGTGAATTGATCAGCCCGGACATTGATGGTGCCTGTTCACTAGGAGCGAAGATAATCGCCTCGGCTGACGCACTAATGTCAGGGTTGCGTACCTGCAGGCAGTTCAGTGGGGTTTAGGGGGGTACTCCTTTGTGCCAAGAAGATAATGACCAGAATCACCCCAAGAGGAACCAGCGCCAGAAGTTGCCACCAGCCACTTCGATTCGTATCATGCAGCCGCCTCGCTCCCGCTGCGATCATCGGCAGCAGAGTCGCGAGCGAGAACAGCGTGTAAACCCTAAGACTGATGAGCGACGCGGCGGCACTCCCAAGCAGGACGGCTAGAAAGAACCACCAGTACTCGGTGCGCGTCGCCCGCCCATTGAAATCCGCATACTTCGTGAGGCACGCCTTCACCGCATCAACAATTGGCATTCGAGCACCCCCTGTTCTGGACCCTGAGACCGCACGAAATAACCCTGGGTACGGCGGAAATTCGCCGGGCATTTCTCGCGCCACACGAGTGATTGCCTTGGTTTCATCAGACTCCTCTGAAACCTAGAGTGTAAAGCAAGTGTGGATTGTTGGCGAAAAATCACGATTGCTCTCATTGACCGGGGTCGGGCAATTCTCAATGTCTCAATGTAAACGCCTGCTTTCGTTGTCACGCTTTCGAGCAATTCAACTTGCAATATGCAAAAACGGAAACGTTCAAGACAGGAGTGTAGACTTCTTTGCGGACGAAGTCTTTGGAGTCCGGCTTTCGGAAATCAGGAAGCGCGCCAACAGGAAAGAACTAATCATTGCTGGTGTGGCAGGGCGAGAATCTCGCAGGTCTCGATCGAGCTTTCTTGCGCTTTAGAATCACCCACGGCGATCACCCACGATCCACCCGTTTTTCTCGTACTTTCCAGTGTTTAGCAGTCCCACGGCAACCATTGAAGTTATTGGAAACACTGGAAATCCGAGTTCTGAAAAGGCTGGCGTCAGCGGTTTTCAGGTTATGCGTGCAGAATTTCATGTTTTGCTAAAACCCATAGCGTTGTTTATTCGACGGCAAGTCCCTGGGGATGCGGGGAATCGGCGGCGAGCAACCTTTAGGAAGAACGGCGCCGAACCGGTCGAGCCGGCTCGGCTACGCGCGGGATGTCCATTTCGAACGGGCTAACACCCGCTTATGTCATTGGTCCCAATAGCTTACTTCCATTTCATTTTTTGGGGTCCAGACTTTCACGTTCTCAAGCCGGACTTTCATCATTTGCGCACGCCCACAGCCTCCCGCCTCACTGGCTCAACCGAATGGCCAACTGACGCTCCGGCTGCGTCATCTGGCTCCACAGTTTCTGCAGATCGTCCTGCAGCACCTGATTGTCAGGCTCTTTGTGTAGAGCCAGCGCGAACCACCGATACGCCGTCGGCAAGTCCCGCGGCGTGCAAGTTCCCGTCGAATAAAGAGCACCCAAAGAAATCATCGCCTTCACATTGGACTGTTCTGCCGCCGGCTTCAGCATCTGCAGCCCGTGATCACAGTCCTGCCTCACTCCACGTCCATAAATGTAGCGTTCCGCCTCGATCACGGAATCAACCGCTTTCGCCGGCGCAAGCTTTGCCGCCGCAGGCTTGCGCGCGACTGCTCTCTGCCCAGGACTCGCCTCCGCCGCAGGCGATGGCTCGTCGGAACCAGAACCCGCAGCCTGTGCCCCGGGCGCCGGCGCACTCGAATCAGCCGCGTTGCTCTGCGGAGCACTCTGCTGATCAGCGCTCTGCTGATTAGCGCTCTGCGAGGGGCTCGGTGTCGAAGTGCTCTCTGACGGCGGGGCTTGCGAAGGAGTCTGCGAAGGAGTCTGCGAAGGAGTCTGCGACGGAGTCGTTTGCCCCGCAGCCGTTTCCGGACTCGCCGCGCCCGCGGCCGGAGCCATCCCAGCGCCGCTTGCGCCAGCCTGCGGAGCCGGTGTCGTTCCGGGCGTCCCTCCCGAATCCGCACCACTCTGCCCAGAATCCGGCGCTTGCGTCGTCGCGGCCGTCGGCTTCTTATCGCCCGCGGTCAGCCAGTCGAAGCCGCCTTGCTTCCAGTGCAGGTAGCCGAATCCCACCGCCAACGCCAGCGCCACCACAACCAAAATCAACTTGCCCCAGCCCCGCCGGGGTTCTTCCTCATCCTCAAGAAGATAGTCCACATTAGAAGACGGCCGCAGTAGATCGCGCCCGGCATCAGCATGGGCGCCAGGAATACGATCGCTACGGAGTCCGGCACGCCCCGCCGTTTGGCCGGGGGGCGTATTCAAGCCAAGAAAGGATGGCCCAGTGATCACCGGTCCCGTGCTCGCACCCGCATCCGGCCCAGCATCGGACGCAACCAGAGCCGCCCCGCACATTCCGCAAAAGCGGTTGACCTCGGCATTCTCATTGCCGCATCGTCGGCAGCGCAAGCTCCCTCCTACGTACTCAGTCTTCTAGCTTAACTCCCAAGCCCCGAGTCCCGCGAGTAAAATGCTGATTCCTCGTGTGGGGCATACACTCCCTTCGGCAAGCTCACGGCAAACCCTGTCCGCTGCTTTTGACTTTGTTCCGCTGGCAGCACTCGAAAACAGCTTCGCTCCGGCTCAACCAACCGGGAAGGACCCGATTTCTTGTCTCTTGCTGCTTAATTCAGAGGCGCACCAGACGGGTCCGTCAGGGCAATCAATTTGCCCACCGGATAGTCTTCCTGCGTAAGCGGAATCTCGGGCTCGGAGTTCAGAACAGTCACCACGTCGCCGCTGTGTACTCCGCGCAACAGCAAGCGATCCCCCTCCACTCGCACCACTCGATACTTCTCGTCGAAAACTGACATCGCAGTCTTTTCCACCTGCGGATTAGATGCCAGCTTCTCCATCCTCGATACTAAGGAACCCATATCCCCCAATCGAACGTTCCAAAACAGAACCGCCCCACTCGCAAGCGGCCTGATTCAGCCAAACTTACCGCTAAACTCGCGCCCGACCCTGCCGCCCCACCGGAGCGCTCACCAAAACTTTCCCGCACTCCAGGCAAGCTGCCAGCGCCCGTGGCGTAATCAACCCGCATGCCGGACACATTCTTTGCGATGCATATCCTGCCATCTCTGGCTTCATCCGCCGCATCCTGTAAGCCACCACCACCGCGAACACCACCGCCAGCGCCCCGGCGCAAATCCCGATTGCGTTCATCACTCCGCCTTCTCTCGATTCCCGATCCTCCGCGCGCCCGCCTACATGCCCTTGTAAGGCTCATATAGAGCCTCCGGCAGCCCCGGCTTCTTCGCGTAAGGCTCATACGGAGCCTCGGCCACCACCGCCTTCTCGCCGTATGGTTTATAAGGAACCTCCGGCAACGGAGGCTGTTTGGCCCGCTCCGAGTCCGGCGCCGCTCCCGGATACGCCACCGGCGGTTCGTCAGATTTCTTAGGGACCCGAGACGTTTTCCACATCATAGCCCTCCGCGACGATCTACACCTAAAGACATGATGCGCCCCTCCCGCCCCACCAAGCTGTTCACAATTGCTCGCTTCTACAACATAATCTCCCCGTGTGGAGCGGAGACTCCTGTCCGCCGCCTTTGACTCTGATCTACTGGCTGCGATGGGGCAACATCGTTATGCAATCAAGCGATGCGAAAGCCTGCCCTGAGGAAGCCGAAAGGGATCTTGGTGTTTGCCGGCAGTGGCAACACCGCCGGCGCAGGCAAGAACGAAGGTTCTTCGCTTTGCTCGGGATGACAGCGGTGTCTGAGCCGATGCTGAGACGCTCTAGCCCGCGCCAGCGGCCGCGTGCGCCTTTTGCAACAATCGTCTCGCCTGCGAGATCAGCTCCGCTACTTCAAATGGTTTCACCAGGTAGGGCACGTTGTTTTCTCGCAGGAACGCCCGCTCATCGCCCTGCTCTACACCATGGGAGAAGGTAAACAGCACGTGCCTCTCCATGTCGGAGCAGTTCTGTTTTAGCCAGAGGTAGGCTTCCTTCGCGTTCCAGTCCGCCGGCATTTTGCCGCTCATAATCACCGCATCGAACGGCTCGGAGAGCAACCGCGTCTTCACCTCTTCGCTCCTCGTCGCCGTCACCACGTTGGCCCCGGCGCCGGTCAGCACGTCGCGCTCGAACTCCAGCACGGCCTCTTCTTCCTCCATCAGTAGCACTCGACCCTGAATGGCGCCTTCACGCCTCGGTAGAGCAAGCGGGGCCCCTTCCACGACCGCCCCGGCAACCACAGCCATCGGTAGCCGCACTTCGATCACCGCTCCGCCCTCGGAAGCATTGTGCGCTGTGATGTCGCCGCCGTGCTCCTTCACAATCCCATAGCAGATGCTCAAGCCCAGCCCCGTTCCCTTCCCAACATTCTTCGTGGTGTAGAACGGATCGAAAATTCTCTTGGGATCCTTGATCCCCGGGCCATCGTCGGCAAACTGCGCGCAAACGTCGCCCTTCTCGTAATAAACCCGAATCTTCAGCTTCCCCGACCGTCCCGTCTCCAGCACCGCGTCCACCGCATTGTTGATGATGTTCAGAAATACTTGCTCTAATTGGTGCGGATCGGCGACCACCAGCGCCGCCTCCGCCCCCAGATCTTTTTCCACCACGATGTTGTTGATCTTGAGATCGTAGTCGCGCAGGGCTAGCGTTTCTTCCAGCACCTTCCGGATGTCTACCTCCGACCGCTCCGGCTTCCTTTGCCGCGCGAACGAAAGCAGATTCTGCACCACCCGGTGCGTGCGCTGGGCTTGTTTGAACATCTTGGCTACATAGTCCTGCGCGCGCTCATTCAATCCTTCGCTCTCCAGCAACTGGGCGTATCCCAGAATCGCGGTCAGCGGATTGTTCAACTCATGCGCCACGCCCGCAATCAACTGTCCCACTGCCGACATCTTCTCGCTCTGCAAAAGTTGTTCCTGCGTGCGCCGCAGATCTTCATAAGCCTTGCAGGTTTCTTCATAAAGACGAACTTTTTCAATCGTTGTGGCCAACTGCCGGCTGATGGCCACCATCAGATTCTCTTCCCCGCTGGAGTATTCGTACTCCGCCTGGCTACGCAGTCCCATCATGCCGATCGGACTGTCCTTGCCCCAGAACAGCACCCAGATCCAGGAGCCGTCGCTGTCGGAACGGATGAACTCCGCCATCGCCCCAGTGAGGTGCGGCAGATACTCCGCCGTGATCACTTCGGCGCGCGACCGCATCACGAGATCTCCGAAGCCCTCCGCAAAACTGATCTCCGCTGGCCGCGACCTGTCACGGCTGCGCGGTCCCCACGCCGCTCGTCGCCGATAGGTCGGGGCATCCGAATCCGAAAGGTACACCGCTCCGCTCTCCGCTCCAAACAACGAAACCACCTGCCGCAGCGTCAGGTTCAGAATTTCATCCAGATCAAAAGACTGCGTCGCCACCACCGCCATGGCATTCAGCGCATTCAGTTCGCGGTTGCGCCGCCGCATCTCATCTTCCGCGCGCCGCTTTTCCGTCACGTCCAGAACAAAACCTTGAAATCTTTCGATTTTCCCCGCCGCATCGCGTGTGGCGAAACTGCTTTCCGCCGCCAGCAGAAGTGTTCCATTCTTGCGCCGCATCGTCACTTCGAAGTTGCGGACATAACTCTGCTGATCGATCTCCCTGCGGAAAGCATCCCGCTCCCCCGCATCTACCCGAATGTCCTCGTCCAGATTCAGAGTCAGCAACTCGTCCCGCTTTTCATACCCCAGCATGTGCACGAACGCATCGTTGCAGTCGAGCAAACCCCCGCCGGGCGTGGCCACATACACGCCTTCCTGCACCTGCTCGAACAGCAAACGGTATTTTTCTTCCGCCGAACGCCGCTCCGTAATGTCGCGGACGATATGGATCGTCCCCTTCTGCTTGCTTCCCAGCTCCGTATAGGAAGAAGTGGAGACCATGGAGAATCCGCCGAAGCACGGGTCGGCGCCTTCGCTGATTTCCTCGCCCCCGCGCGCGCAATAAGGACATCCCGTCCACTTGCCCAGCCCGTGCGGCAATACCGATTCGCAGGTGCTGCCGATCACGTCTGCCGACGCCAGTTCCACCTGCTCCAGCAGGATCTGGTTGGCCTTGATGATCCGGAATTCCGCGTCGTGCGCCAGGATGATGTCGTGCACTGAATCAAACGTGTTCCGCCACTGCCGTTGCGAGCGCAGGGCTTGCTCCAGCAATCGGAAATTCTCGATCGCGATCCCCAACTGCCGTCCGCAACTTTCCAGAAACTCCAGTTCCTCGGCAGTCAGCCTTCTCGCCTGAACATTCGCCAGAACCAGCAATCCGATCGGCGTCTTCTTCCCCAGCACCGGGACCATCACCGCGGAATTGAGCTTTTCCGATTTCAGCAGTCCCGCATCTTCCGGGCTTGCGGCACTCCCGTGCGCCTTCACTGGCTTACCCCGGTCCAGCATCTGCGACACACTCTCCGTCAACTCCGCACAACCGGCGTCCCGCAAAAAGTCCGGCGAGACCCCAACCGCATGTGTCGCCACCAGGTTCCCACCCTCAATCAAGCGGAACCACGCTGCCTTGCTCCTGGTCAGCCGCCGCAATTCTCCCAGCGCGTCTTCCATCATGCCGCCCTGCTGTTGAGCCAGCACAATGCTCTCCGTCAACGCCTGCAACACCCTCAATCGCCGGCCAAGCGCGCGCGCTTCGCCAAATACAACCAGCAGCATGCTCAGTCCCAGCAACCCGTCTGCCGTCACAAAATTTCTCGCCGGAACCTCGCTCGTGAACAGCCGCCAACTCAGGTGCTGCACCAGCAGGCAGCTTGCCAGCAGCCACGCCCGCAATTCCCAACGTCCCTGGCGGGCGCGCAGCAAGGCTATGGCTGCGGTCAGCAGAAGGATTCGGTAGGAAACTTCCAGAGCGACGCGCAAGGTCAGCGAGTCCGGCCACAGCAGCACGCGAGCCACAGCAAATCCCGCCACGCTCAACGTGATCGCAGCCAGCGGCAGCAGCAGATTCCGCTCTCGGATATACACAAAAACCGCGCCGGCAAACAGTCCCATCGCAACCACGAACGCCGCTTGTTCCACCGCTGGAACATAGCGCTGTGGGATCCCCATCCCGGCCCCATGCCAGCCCGTCAGCCGCGACCCTGCCAGCAACGCCCAGCCCGCCGTCCAAACCAGAAGATACCGCTCCCTTAGCGCCGATAGCACCAGCAGCGACGCTCCCAGCACGAGCAGCAGCGCCCACTCCCCGGCCTTCAGCCCGGCGAGCGCCGGCTGTGCGGAGCTGTTCCAAAAGGACCAGAGGGAATCGTTCATCTTATTTCAATGGTCATCCTGAGCACGCGTTCTTTGCGCAGCGAAGGATCTAGGTGAGCCGCTGCCACTTTTGTTATTCCGAACCGGGCGCCAAGCCCGGTGAGGAACCTGCTTCTGCGATCGCGCGTCTGGCTCGTTTCCTTATCCAGACGTAACACTGCCCTGCTCCTGAATACCATGCTCCAGCCCTTTATCCATGCGTTTTCCGGACCATGGCGGTTACTTTCGGCACCTAGCAGCGAGGGCTACGGTCGCCGAGTATACTGACAAGGGTTATGTCCGACCGAATTCTCGTAGTCGACGACGAAGAGGCAATCCGCGAGATTGTCTGCGCCATCCTTGCCGCCGCCGGTTATACCTGGAAGCAAGCCAGTTCCGGCCTGGAAGCCCTCGCGCTGCTCGATTCCGGCGAGGAATTCGAACTCATGCTTTCCGACCTGATGATGGCCGACCTCGACGGTATCGGCCTGCTCGAACGCACCAAGGAAAGGTTTCCCGACATGCCGGTCGTGATGGTCACCGCCGTCCACGACATTTCCGTCGCCCTCGCCGCCATCCGCAACGGCGCCCATGATTATCTCCTTAAGCCGTTCGAACGCGAACAGTTGCTCAACACTGTCGGCCGGGCTCTTGAACATCGCCGCCTCAAAGCGGAAAACCGCAACTACCAGACCAATCTGGAGTCTCTGGTGAAAGCCCGCACCGATCAGCTTCAGACTGCCATGGCTGACTTGGAGCGCTCCTACGACATCACCCTGGAGGCCTTGGGCGACGCACTCGACCTCAGAGACGCCGAAACGGAAGGCCACTCCCGCCGCGTCACCGCTTTTACCATTGCGATTGCCCGCAACATGGGCGTGCCCCGCGAACAAATCCTCGTCATCGCCCGGGGCGCTTTCCTCCATGACTTCGGCAAAGTGGCCATTCCAGATAGCATCCTATTCAAACCTGGGAAGCTGGATGAGAAGGAAAAAGAGATCATGCGCGAGCATTGCTATCACGGCTATCAGATGCTCAAGAAGATCCCGTTCCTCGCTGAAGCTTGCGAGATTGTTTACTCCCACCAGGAGCACTTCGACGGCTCCGGCTATCCTCGCAAGCTGAAAGGCAAGGAAATACCGATTGGTGCACGCATCTTCTCGGTCGCCGACACTCTCGACGCCATTATCTCCGACCGCCCCTATCGCCCCGCCCGGTCGCTCGCCGAAGCTCGCAAAGAAATCCTAGAGTGGAAAGGCCGCCAGTTCGATCCCGAGGTCGTCGAGGTCTTCATGAAGATGCCTGACGAGATCTTCGAGGATCTCCGCCGCGAGATCAACTCCCAGGCCTACCCCTTCAGCTACTCCGCCAGCGCCAAAGGCTGATCAGTAATTTTCAAAAACACCCAAGAAGCTGCATATTACAGCTCGGGAAGGGCACGACTTCAGTCGTGCCGTAAAGTCGAGAGAATGATTGCGGCTTCAGCCGCTGAGGTGAGCTCTCGATTCTGCCCGCGTCTTTGGAACCGCGTGTTTGCAGCCGCGTCTTTCCCGCTCCCCCGCGCTATGCAAGACACAGCGACTTCCGCGTTCCAACTGGTGGTTAATCCATACCTCAACTTACAATCAAGAAGAACTGCACCCATACCGGAGGCACTCATGAAATCCGCGCTCGCTCTTCTGGCGCTCTCGATCCTCGCCACCGCATCCTTGGCGCAGGAGCATCCCGCCGTCACCGCACTCCCCAACTCCGTCTACATCGGCGCCGACGGCAAATTTGAATCCGCTCCCGACACCGCCGTGATCCGGTTCAACATCTCCGTCCAGGACGACACCGCTCAAACCGCCTACCAGCACGCCTCCAAAGACGCCGAGCAGGTCCGCCAGGTCCTCCGCGCCAATGGCATCGACCCCAAAGCCGCCAACATCGGATTCCTTTCCGTTCAGCCCGTCTACGAATGGAAGCCGAAACAAAAAGTCATCGGCTACCGCGTCACCACCGACGTCACTCTCAAGCTCAAGGACTTCACCAAGATCGGCCCCATCACCCAGCAACTAGCCGACGCCAACGTCAGCGAAACCCAAACCCTGAACTACACTCTCGAAAATATCGACGAAGCCAAGAACAACGCCGTCGAAGACGCCTACCGCCGCGCCCGCAACTCCGCTGAGGCCATCGCCCACGCCAGCGGCCGCACCCTCGGAGGGCTTTCCTACGCCTCCGTCGATACCTTCGAAAACCAGCGCATCCCAGTCCCGCGTCTGGCTCGCGCCACGGCCGCCAAGTCAGAGGCCACCCCACCCCCCACCGAAGAATTCACTCCGCAAAACGTGACGGTGACAGCCCACGTGAACGCGCTATTTAATTTGAAATGAGATGTAGGTGAAGAGCCGAGCGGAAGCAATGCCTGTGTGGAGTGGGCACTCCTGCCCGCTGCTTTTGACGTTGATCTTGACTTTGTTCTTGCCTTTGCCTTTTGCCCTTACCCCTACGGCGTAGCCTTCGCCAACGCAATCCGGGTCGCATCCACCGTGATCGGCCGCTGAATCTCCATCTCAATCGACGTTCCCACATCCAGCTTGACATCGTTCCCCCGCTTCAACAGCGCCCACGCGATGCCCGCTGCCGCTCCCGCTCCCGCCCCCACCCGCGCTCCGTTCAGCCCGCCGGTGGCCACCCCTCCAGCCGTCGCCCCTCCAATGGTTCCATACACGCCTCCCTTGGCTGCGTCTTCGATCCTTTTCCCAGTATCTTTATCCTGCTGAATCGTCCCTTCCGAATCCTTCACCGATTTATCGCCCGCCCCAGGCGTATTCTCCACCGACGCCGGCAGCATCACCGTATATCCGCTGGGAAAGATGATGGACGTAAAGTGCATCAGGATCTCCGCCCGCCCGTGTCCGTGTCCGGCGCGCTCCACGTTCGCAATCGTCCCCTGAATGTAAGAGCCTGCGGGAACAACCACGTGATCATTCATGACAAACGGAAACGCTGTGGTGGCGTAAACCGCATCGCCCGAGCGCGCGTTCTTGGTCGAGATAGCCTGCGCCAGAGACAAAGGAATCTTCGTCCCCGCCGGAATCGTTATCACCTTCGGATCGGAAGCCGCAGCCGTCGCGGGACTCGGCGCCACCGCCGCCGCAGGCGCCGAACTCGCAGCCGCACTATCCGGCTTCTGCACATCCGCCGCTTGTCCCAACGCTATCCCAGAGATCAGAAGAACCGTCAAAAGCCCACGCATAGGAACCCCCCAATCGCAGCCCATCAGCCCGAGAATACCACGCCACTAGGCACCTACGATGCAAATCCACCCTCACCGAGGTACCTAGCCCCGCGACCTCCGCGGCCTCGCTCTGCCTCCTCTGCGTTCAAGCTCCCAGCCAATACCACAGGAATGCCGAGTACCTAATAAATCAAATACTTCTTCCTAACCAACTCGAATTTCTCAATCCCCTCCTGCCAATCCTGCGCAATCCGCCGCGGATCCTTCCCCGCCTCCAGTCCATCGTAGGCCGCCTGATTCACCAACAACTCCGCCATACGCTCCATCTTGAAATCCGCCGGATAGAGCTTCCTCAGAGCCGCAGCCAATTCAACACCCAACTCCGGTGCATCCAGCGCATTCCGCTCCGTCAGAACAATATTCGCGCCCTCACACTTCAACCCGCTATAAACCGAAGCCGTAGGCGTGAACGTCACGGGCACAAACCTGACTCCGGCAATCCCGCGCCCATTCAAATAACCCGACAGTTCCCGGCTCTTCATCCAAGGCGCGCCCACCACTTCAAACGGAGTATCGGTCCCCCGCCCCACAGAAACATTCGTCCCTTCAATCAAAGCCACTCCCGGATAAAGCGCCGCCGCGGTCACGCTCCGCAAATTCGGCGAAGGATTCACCCACGCCAGCCCCGTCGAATCAAACCAGTCCCCGCGCTGCCACCCCTCCATCGGAACGACCGTTAGTTTCGCATTGATATTCCGTTCCGCGTCAAACATCTTCGCCAGCTCGCCCAAAGTCATCCCATGCCGCACCGGTACAGTCCAGTAATTCGTAAAGCTCTCCCGCCGCGCGTCTGCTACCGGACCCTGCACGAACGATCCCGTAATCGGATCAGGCCGGTCCAGCACAATCACCTCAACCCCAGCCGCAGCCGCCGCCTCCAGAAAATATCCCAGCGTTGTCTCGTAGGTATAAAACCGCACCCCCGCATCCTGAACATCGATCACCACCACGTCCAACGACTTCATCACATCCGCCGCCGGTCGCCGCGCCGCATCCGTAGCCCCATACACGCTATACACCGGAACCCCGGTCGCCGCGTCCTTCGAATTACCAACGTCCGTCGTATCCAGTGTCCCCGTAACCCCATGCTCCGGACTGAAAATCGCCTCGAGCGTTACTCCCGGAGCCTGCGCCAGGACATCAATAGTCCGCCGCCCGTCGCCATCCACTCCCGTCTGATTCGTCACCAACCCGATCCGCCTCTTGCGTCCGGCAACCTGCAGTGCGTCAAATCCATGCCCCTCCAGAACATCAATCCCATTCTTCACGCTGCCATTGCGCACGCTCATGCGCCGCGCCGCGCTCTCCGCCTCGTTGTAGCCGGTAATGCTCTCCCAGCGCAGCGCCTCTTTCTCGCTGGTCGCAAGCGGCAGCGCCGCCGCCACCGCCGTCGCCACTTTCGACCGTAAAGCAATCGCGGTCCCTTTACCCCGCGGATGCACTGCATTGGTCAGCAGAATGATGTAAGTCCGTGTAGTCGGATCGATCCACATCGATGTTCCCGTCCACCCCGTATGCCCAAAACCTCCCACCGGCAGCAAGTCCCCGCGGTTCGAGGAAAACGGAGAATCTATGTCCCACCCAAACCCACGCAGTACAGGAGCCGACGGCGGCTGCTCCGGCCGCGTCATCTTCTCGACCGACAACGCCGACAAAATCCCATCGCCCCCATTCAGCAAAGCCTGAGCAAATTTCGCCAGATCATCTCCAGTAGAAAACAGCCCCGCATGCCCCGCCACGCCGCCCATCCGCCGCGCCGTAGGGTCATGCACCACCCCCAGCAGCATGTTCCCATTGTCGTCATACTGCGTTGGAGCGATCTTCGCCCGCCACGCCGCCGGAGGCACAAACCGCGTCCGCATCATCTTCAGCGGCACAAAAATATGCGACACCGCATACTCATCCAAAGACTCACCCGTTACCCGCTCCACCAGCGCGCCCAGCACAATAAAATTAATATCGCTGTAGGAAAACTTCGACCCCGGCGCATCCTGCGGCGTCTCGGCAAACGCCATCCGATAAGCCGTCTCCTTCCCCTCCCACGCCGTTTTCAAATCCAGATCCGGCGCCAGCCCCGAGTAGTGCGTCAGCAATTGCCGCACCGTAATGTCCTCTTTCCCATTCTGCGCAAACTCCGGCAAATACTTCGCCACTGGATCGTTCAGCCGCACCTCACCCAGCTCCACCAACCGCATCACCGCCGTAGTAGTAACAATCACTTTGGTAAGCGAGGCTAGATCAAACACTGTATCCAAAGTCATCACTTCGCGCTGCGGCTCCAAAGCCCGCAACCCATAGGCCTTCCGGTAGACAACCTGCCCGTCATGCCCAACGATCAAGACAGCCCCAGGGATCTGCCCCTCGGAAATCGCCTGCTGAATAACAGCATCCACCGTCGGCAGTGCTACACCATGTGTGGGGACCGCCGCCCTCGGCTGTCCATCCGTGCGCAGCCCGAAAGTCTCTCGAGCGCCACTGCTTCCCGCAGCCTGGCCGGTCGCCCTCAGAATGCAAGCCAGCACCAGGGCGATGCCGAACATCACTCGGCGCGATCTTTGCGGAAAGAAGTCCGCGAGGTCCAGCGAGTTTGATTGAAAAGGAAGGATGCTCAGACTCTACACAACCCCAACCGCATGACTCAAGAAACTCAAGCAAGGGGGTGCCCATTATGCCATATCATGGATCTCTCGATGACCGCCCCACATCTCTCATCGCCCCTGCTCGAGACCTTCGAGCATCAAGACAAAGTCTTCGCCCCAGCCTTCTCCGTTTTGCAAGCGGTCATCCCCCAACGTGGCTTTCCCGCCGCCGCGGTAGCGATCACTCACCGCGGACGCCTCATAGCCCTAAGAGCGCTGGGCCGCTTCACCTACGAACCCAACTCGCCCCCAGCCACTCCCACCACGCTCTTCGACCTCGCCTCCCTCACCAAAGTTGTGGCAACGACAACCATGGCAATGCTCCTCTACGAACGCGGCCTCCTGGATCTCGACGCCGCGGTTTCCGCGGTAGTCCCCGAATTCATTCAAGACCCCGCAAGAGATCCCCGCCGCCACGACGTAACCCTGCGCATGTTACTGGCCCACTCCTCGGGCCTGCCCGCCTACGAAAAGTTATTCCTCAAAACCCGCACTCGCGCCGAACTCCTCCAAGCCGCCTTCACCACCCCGCTAGCCACAAATCCCGCCAGCCGCGCCGACTACAGCGACATCGGATTCATCATCCTCGGCATCGCCCTCGAGCGCCTCGCCGACGAATCCCTCGACCGCTTCTGCCAGCGCGAAATCTTTGCCCCGCTAGCCATGACCAACACGACCTTCAATCCCCCAATAGAACTCCGGGCACAGATTCCTCCCACCGCCGACGAACGAGAAGAATCGTGCGGCGGGGGCACTCCGGCCCGCGAAATGCCGGCAGCACAACCACCGTCAAGCGGAAGCCAGCAACCAGGCCGCAGCGCCTTTCGCGGAAGGCGAATCCAGGGTGAAGTCCAGGACGAAAACGCCAGCTTGCTAGGCGGCGTAGCCGCCCACGCCGGACTTTTCTCCACCGCCGCCGACCTCGCCAAATTCGCTCACGCCATGCTCAACTCCGGACGCACCATCCTGCGCCCCGAAACCGTAGCTCTGTTCACCCGTCGCGAACCCGCGCCCCCAGGCACATCCCGCGCTCTCGGTTGGGACACTCCCTCCACCCCGTCGCACTCCGGAAAATATTTTTTGCCCAACTCGTTCGGTCACCTCGGCTACACCGGAACCTCTCTCTGGATCGACCCCACCCGCCAACTCTCGATCACTCTACTAACCAACCGCACCTGGCCCGACTGCTCCAATGAAGCCATAAAACAAGTCCGCCCCAAATTTCACGACGCGGTCATCGAAGCGCTGAAGGATGAATGACGAACAGATCCTGCTGAAGCACTACGTGTGGAGCGGGCACTGCTGCCCGCCGCTTTTGACGTTGCTCTTGTTCTTGCCTTTGCTCCTTCGCTACCTCAGTCCGCCTCGCGAAAAGCGGCTAAAATGAACAGACCGCTCCAATCCCGGGGCTTCTAACTTGAAGCGCAAACCATCCACTCTTCGCCGCCTCCGCACCGAGCAGCCCAACCACGCCGCCGACGACCTAGACCGCAAATCCTCCCTCGAAATCGCCAAACTCATCAACGCCGAAGATGCCACCGTCGCCCTGGCCGTAACCTGCGCTCTACCCCAAATCGCCCGCGCCATCGATCAAGTCTCCGCCGCTCTCCGCCGCGGCGGACGCCTCATCTACGTCGGCGCCGGAACCAGCGGCCGCATCGCTGCCCTCGACGCCGTAGAGTGCCAGCCCACCTTCAACACCGATCGCGTCCAGTTCATCATCGCCGGAGGCCCGAAAGCCCTAGCCTCCGCCTCCGAAATCAGCGAGGACAACTCCAAAGCCGGTCGTGACGAAATGTCCCGCCGTAAGTCCACCAAGCACGACGTAGTCCTGGGTATAGCGTCTAGCGGACGAACTCCCTTCACCGTCGCCGCCATCACCGAAGCTCGCCGCCGCGGCGCCCGCACCATCGCTCTCACCTGCAATCCCAACTCCCCCCTGGAACGCGCCGCTCATTTCGCCATCGTTACCCAGGTCGGCCCCGAAGTCCTCGCCGGATCCTCCCGAATGAAAGCCGCTACCGCCCACAAAATGGTGCTCAATATCATCTCCACCGCGGCCATGACACGCCTGGGCTACGTCTACGGCAACCTCATGGTCAACGTCGCCCCGAAAAACGAAAAGCTGCTGCAGCGCGCCATCGCAATCCTCGAACAAACCACCGGAGCCAATCACGAATCCGCCCGCCGCACCCTCGCAGCCTCCGGCAATCGCACCCCGGTAGCCCTCGTAATGCTGGCCGCCGGAGTAAACCGCCCCCAAGCCATAGCCGCGCTCAAGAAAGCAAACGCAAACGTCCGCCAAGCCATCGCGTCAGCGAAATAAGATTGTGTGGCGCGGGCACTCTTGCCCGCGACTGCCTGCACCAAATCAGTTCATGCGGGGACATCCGCCTCGGCCGCCTGCCCGCTTTTGCCGAAGCCCCGAGCGAAGCCGAGGGGGAAGCCGAAGGGCGCTGTCAAGCGCAGCGAGACTCGGCTGCAGAAAAATCTCATTACCGTGAAAGAACCAAGATCGAGGCAGCGCAGTCCGCTGCTTTGCCTTCCAGCGCACTTAGCAAGGCCTGCCAGTACGCGCTGGCACTGGGGAAGAAGCTGACCCGCTTCTTGGAGTATCCCGAATTAGAGGTCAGTACTAACCTGGCGGAGAACTCCATGCGTCCGGTAGCTCTCGGTCGAAAGAAAAAGAATTTGGTTGCACATCGGCAGTCCGCAGGCGGGACCCAAGGTTGGAGCGATTCTCCCGGTCGTGGAAAGCTGCCGTCGGCGGCAAGTCCCGCGGTGCGCGATTACTTGATCCACGATCCTCCCCGGGCTTGCCGATCTCCCGATCAGGTGCCTTCCAGACCTTACTCGCGCTGTGTGGGTCGCCCGGCATTCATAGACTCAAGCGACCTGGGTATTAGCGTGAAGTGATTTTGCGACCAAAAACATAGTTTCCGGTGGACCACCCGGCTAGAATCGGGCCGCACGCTTCCCACAAGCTCGTTTGAACGAAGCCGCTTCGCGGCAGACGCTTTCGCGTGTAGAGACACAAGCGTCGCAACTTTTCTCTTGAAGAACGGATGCACCAAAAGTGATGCACATGGTTCTGAGAGCTAATCCATCGATGAACAACAATAACAGCCTTTTGGCGAAACCCCCTGTCTGGCAAGGCTTTTGAGACCAAAATCGATTCAAATTCCATAGAGTCCATCCCACCCACGGGCGGCTTCCTGTCAACAGCTGTATCGGACGCGTCCCCTACGACTTCCCGAACCTACCTGCCCGCCTACGATGGGTCGCATCCGATACAGAACCATCTACCGTTTCTGGATCGTCTCGAAAGCACGTTGCGATCGCATCACGCCCAATCGCAATCTTTCGCGCCCGTCGCCGATTCGGCAAGGAGAACCGTAGCGCGATCACATCGATCACATTTTGTGATAACTCCTACGTACGATCTTCACGTATAATGCGGGGCACTCGGGCGGAAGGTGTTGGATCTGACCCAGAATGAGCACAGGAAATGGAAAGGCGCAAGCAGGAAGAATGCGACCTGCGCTTTCTTCTCACGTGTTTTCGGCCGGCGCTGCCTTATTCCTGGGAGGCTATGTCGATGACACGAATCCATCAGCAAGGGAGCAGCGGGCAATCTGAGCGGTGCTACCGGTTTGGCATTCGATGTGGGCAGGCAGCAAGGCGCGCCATTTCGGTGTTCGCAGTGTTGGCGTTGCTGGCCGCGTTGGCGGCGGCGCAATCCACGAGCCAACTGAACGGCAGCGTGACTGACTCGTCAGGAGCGGCGGTTGCCGGCGCAAAGCTTACTTTATCCAACCCGGCGACTGGGCTGCAGCGGACCGCTACGAGCAACGGGACAGGGCTCTACCAGTTCCTGGATGTGCCTCCGGGTACATATCGGCTGGAGGCGACGGCAACCGGGTTTGCGCAGTTTGTGGCGGCGAAGGTCACACTCGTGGTCAGCACGCCCTCCACCGTACCCATTCGGTTGCAGGTTGCGGGTGTGGCGCAGTCGGTAACGGTCGAAGCCGAAACGCCACTCATCAATCGCACCGACGCGTCGCTAGGCAATGTTGTCGAGCAAGACCAAATCGCGGAATTGCCCATTGCCGCCCGCAACGTGGTTGAGTTGCTGAGCCTCCAGCCCGGCGTGGCGTATCTGGGCGATAGCCTGAATGCAACCACGGACACGCGCAGCGGCGCGGTGAATGGCGTGCGCAGCGACCAATCCAACGTCACGCTGGATGGCATTGGGGTCAACGACCAGAACAATGGTTACGCGTTTATCAGCGTCCTGAACATTCCGCCAGACTCGGTCGAGGAATTCCGGGTCACCACCGCCAACTCCAATGCCGATTCCGGCTATTCCAGCGGCGCCGAGGTCGCGCTGGTGACCAAGAGCGGCACCAACAAGTTTCATGGCTCGGCCTACGACTACAACCGTAATACCATTTTCAGCGCCAACGACCCGTTCCTGAAATATTCCCAGCAAACCAGTGACGAACCCAACACGGCGCCCAAGCTTTTGTACAACGTGTTCGGCGTCACCTTCGGCGGGCCGATCCGGAAGAACCGGCTCTTCTTCTTCGCCAACTATGAAGGGAAGCGGCAAGCCCAGGGCACCGCCGAATTGCGCATCGTACCCAGCGCGAGTCTGCGTGCAGGCGATCTCGAGTATTTATGCCAAACGCCGTCGGACTGCCCCGGTGGGACGGTCAACGGGGTGAGCGGTATCCAACCGGGATACTATGCGCTGGGGCCGGCCCAAATCAAAGCGATGGACCCCCTCGGAATTGGAGCGAGTCAGGGAATCGAGAGCCTCCTTTCACAATATCCGGCGGCCAATGAGAACGCCGGCGATGGGTTGAACACGCTTGGTTATGAGTTTTCCTCGAACGCTGACACCGAATGGAACACCTATATTCTCAGGGGGGATTGGCACATCAACTCCAGCGGCTCGGAAACCCTTTTCTGGCGCGGAGAGACGCAAAATTTCAAGAATCCTGGACTGCAGCAGTTTCCCGGCCAATCCGCTTCTACCACACTGCTGGACGACAGCAAGGGTTCCACCGTTGGACTCACTTCGCTTATCTCCCCCAAGCTCGTCAACAACTTTCACTGGGGTTTCATCCGCCAGGGAACGAAGACCGCCGGTGTCTCTCAGTATCCGGCAGTTGAGTTGACTGGGCTCGACAACCTTGTTCCTTTCACTCGCTCCATCACTTACTTTGTGCCCAGCAACCAGTTTACCGACAGTTTGAACTGGACCCGCAAGAACCACACGTTTGAGTTCGGCGGCGATTTCTTTCTGATTCGCAACAACAGCAGCAGCTATGCTGACTCGTTCTCCGACGTTCAGACCAACCCGGTCTATCTGAACACGGGCGGAATTGCCAACACTCCCAGCCCGCTGGATCCGGCCAATAACGGCTATCCGGCTGTGAATACCAACTTCGGTCCGAACTATGACGCCGCGACTGGGATTCTGGTAGGAATTTTCGCTGAGGGTGACGGCATTTATAACTTCGCCCGCAGCGGCGCTGCGCTGGCCCAGGGCGCGCCGATCAACCGCCGTTATGCGGTCAATGACTACGAGTTCTATGGCCAGGATACCTGGCGGATGACTCCTCGATTGACTCTCTCCTACGGTCTGCGCTGGGTACTCGAAGCTCCGCCTTACGAGACGAATGGATATCAGGTCGCGCCTTGCGTGGAGGCTGCAGGCGGCGGCTGCACCAATCAAAATGTCGCTGACTGGTTCAACAACACCGCCAAGTTAGCCGCGCAGGGTTTGCCGGCCAACAACGCCGGGGAGATTTCTTTTGTCCTTGGCGGACCCAAAAACAACGGTCCCGGACTGTGGAACTGGGACCACAAGGATTTTTCACCGCGGATCGCCGTGGCTTGGGCGCCAGACACCGGCGATGGGTGGGTCTCAAAGATTCTCGGAAAGAAAGACCAGTTCTCGATTCGCGGGGGCTACAGCATCATGTATGACCACTTCGGCATTCCGATCGTGAACACCTTTGACCAGCACGGCTCTTTCGGCCTCTCCACCGATCTGGGAAATCCCGCGGGTGTGGTGACGGTCAAGGATGCCCCACGCTTTACCTGCCTTGTTCCCGGGTCGTCCGGCCAGTCCTGCTTGCCTCCGCCGTGCCCGTCTTTAAACGGTCCGAGTTGCTTGTTCGGCCCCACGCCATCGGGCAGTTTTCCAGTTACGCCAAGCAATACCGCCTTTGCCATCAACTGGGGGTTGGACCAAAGTTTGAAGACCCCTTACGCGCACCGCTTCAATTTCTCGCTCTCGCGCCAACTCACGTCCCGATCATCGCTGCAGGTCGCCTACGTGGGTACCATCGCCCGGCGTCTCCCTTTGCAGGTCGATTTGGCCCAGCCTGCCAATCCAACGGATCCTGCATCCAAGACGACGTATTTCCAGTCAGCCCCCATCCTCTCGAAGGCCGCTGCCGCCGGCACGCCTGTCAACCAGATCCAACCCATACCATTCTTCCAGAATATGTTTCCAGGCTGGGCTGGTATCGCCGTTCAGAATGCTCTAGGTATGAACAACCAAAGCTCAACAACCCCTAGTGGCGACAATTGCGCCCCTGGCGCATTACCAGGAAATCCAACAGCCACACAAAACATCTACGAACTCTGGAATTGTTTCCCGCACAACGAAACTTTCTCTCTGTTCCTCATGGACTTGCCCGCCTCCATTACCGGATTGAGCCCCGCGCTCCCGAACAGTAAGAACGGTCCGTATGATTTCTTCCATGACCAGTTCAGTTCGCTCTACGCCTGGCGCAACATCGGAACATCCGCCTATAACGCGTTGCAGGTGACCTACAGTGTCCGCTGGGGAGCGAACCTGCAGGGGCAGTTTAACTACACGTTATCGAAATCGTTCGACGAGGCATCAGCCGCCGAGCGAATCGGTCCTTATGAAGGAACGGGTGGAACGGGCGACGACCTGAACGGCGGCGGAATTGTCATCAATGCCTGGGATCCGCTGTCTTTGCGGGGACTCTCCGATTTCAACGCCTACCACCAGGTTAACGGGAACGTGGTCTATCGTCTGCCGTTCGGCAAAGGCCAGATGTTCGGGGGAGGCGCCCAACCGCTGCTCAACGCCCTAATTGGCGGGTGGCACGTCTCCGGCGTGTTCCGCTGGACCAGCGGTTTCCCCATCACGATCAACAACGGTTTCACCTGGGCGACCGACTGGAACATCGAGGGCGATGCCGAGCCGAACGGGCCGCCTCCAGTGGCGTCCAATCCCAAGAACGCCTATGTCAACGGCGTGGACATCGGTCCGGACATCTTCCAAAATCCGACCGCGGCGGAGGCGGCTTTCCGCCCCGAGTGGCCGGGCGAATCAGGAGTCCGCAACAATGTGATCGGGGACGGTATGTTCGACATCGACACCGGGGTGAGCAAGGATTTCGTTCTTGGCGAGGGGAAGCGTGTGGAGTTCAGTTGGCAAACTTTCAACTTAACCAATTCGGTGCGCTACGACGTGCGTGCGGCACAACCGTCGCTCTCCTACGATCCGGCGGAGTTCGGCAGATACCTTTCGACTCTAACTACGCCTCGCTTCATGCAGTTCGCCCTGCGCTTCGTATTCTGAGGCGGTGCGGTGAACCCGTCCATTATGCGGCCGAATGAAGTCAGCCGGATACAGAGACTCAACGCCTCCGAACGCGCATCCATATCGCAGGCGCGCTTACTCATCCCGAGGGCAACAATTGGGAGTTCATTCAGTGCCTCTCTCAAGATCCTGAGGAGTTGCGTCGTGATCGGGCAGGCCAGCATAGCATTCGGATCAACGATCAATTCCGCGTGTGCTTTGTCTGGCGGGACGGCGATGCCTTCGATGTGGAGATAACGGATTACCACTGATCGTTAAGCAGGGGCAGAAATCGTGAGTATCAAGAGCGACAGGCCAGCGGGTTGGGCGGTGCATCCGGGAGAGATTCTGCGCGAGGAGTTTCTGGAACCGATGGGCATCTCCGCTTACCGGCTGGCGGCGGAGCTGCATGTTTCGCCTCCTACCGTCAACGACATCGTTCGGGAGAAGCGGGGAATCACCCCGAGATGGCGGCTCGCCTGGCCAAGTATTTCGGAACCTCCGAGCAGTTCTGGCTGAGTTTGCAGGATGCCTTTGCGGTTCATCAGGTCCGGCGGAAATATTCAAAGGAACTTAGGGCCATCAGGCCTCTCGCTACCGCGGCAGCGCGCTAGATCTAGCAGCAAGAGGAAATCAAACTGACCCACCAACCGAACCACAACCGAACCACCCGAACCACACCGGTCCTGTACGCTACTCCTGCAGTCTGGTATGATGCTCAACCGGAACCCGACCCCTGCCCGCGTCCAGATCAGGAGCCATTTTTGTGCCTCTCCAGCAATTTCAATCCGATCGCTTTCGCATTCTTTTAACCGCATTGGCCCTCAGT
Source organism: uncultured Acidobacteriaceae bacterium (assembly GCA_963714225.1). Lineage (GTDB taxonomy): Bacteria > Acidobacteriota > Terriglobia > Terriglobales > Acidobacteriaceae > Sulfotelmatobacter. The sequence goes on from CAVQNY010000050.1 coordinate 314,689, forward strand.
CTAACAATGACCGCGATCTTAATCGCACCCTCAACCCTGAGCGGGCAATCCGGTCCGCCAGTCGCCGAACGCCACGATGTAACCGAGACCTTCTACGGCCAGGTCGTCGTTGATCCCTATCGCTCGCTCGAAGACTGGCACGACGCAAGAGTCACGCAGTGGCTCAAGGGACAGGACGACTACACCCGCGCCACGCTGAACAGCATTCCCGGACGTGAACAATTCCTGGCCCGTGTAAAAGCTCTCGATACCGCCAGCACCCGCGTTCGCGACGCGCAAATCTGGGGCGGAAAAACTTTTTATCTAAAGGCTGATCCCGGAGCCGACAACGTCAAGCTCTACGTCATCGATCACGCCGGCGCCCAGGAACGTCTGCTCGTAGATCCCGAACTGCTCACCACCAAAGATGGTGTCCACTCTTCCATCGACTATTTTCAGCCCTCGCTCGATGGCACATTAGTCGCCTACGGAATTTCTCCCGGCGGCTCTGAAAACAGCGTGATTCACATCCTCGAAACCGCCACCGGCAATGTGCTTCCCGATTCCATCGACCGTGCCCGCTTCGGCGCCATCGCCTGGCTGCCGGGCAACAAATCGTTCTTCTATAACCGCCTGCAAAAGCTCACGCCTGATATGCCTAAGACCGCCTTCGAGCAGCGCAGCCGCGCCTACATCCACCCGCTCGGCGACGATCCCGAGCACGACCGCTTCGTCTTCGGCTACGCCTATTCCCCCGACCTCAAAATCGACGACAACGATTTCAGCTTCGTCGCCTACTCGCCGGCCTCGCCCTATTTCTTCGGCATCGTCGCCCACGGAACCCAGAATGAGGCCACCGCCTACTACATTCCTTTCGATCAACTCAATTCATCGCCCATCGTGTGGAAGAAACTCATCGATGTGGATGACGCCGTCGTGCGCTACGACGTTCACAATGACGACCTCTACCTCGTGACTCATAAAAACAAGCCGCGCTATGAAGTAACCCACACCAGCCTCAAGAATCCGGACGTAGCTCATGCCACCGTCGTGGTTCCAGCCAGTGAAGTCGTAATCCAGGAAGCCGAGGTAGCCAGTGACGCCATCTACATCCGCGATCTCGATGGCGGAATCGGCCGCATGCGCCGCCTTTCCTTCGACGGCCAGATCGAGCCTGTCTCTCCCGGTGAAGGGCAGTCCGTAGCCGGGATCTCCACCACTCCCACCGAACCTGGAGCCCTCGTCCACGTCGTCTCCTGGACGACCGCTCCGCGCTGGCTGAAGTACGATCCAAGCACCAGGCTCGCCACCGACACCGGCATTCAACCGCCCTTGCCCATCGACACCTCGGCCTACGAAGCCGTCGAGGTCAAGGCTAGGAGCGCCGACGGCACCATGATTCCGCTTTCCATCATCCGCGCGAAAAACATCAAGCTCGATGGCAACCACCCCACGCACCTAGCCGGCTACGGTGCCTATGGCATTTCCTATGATGCCCACTTCGATCCAGTTTGGCTGGCATGGCTCGAGCGCGGCGGCGTAATCGCGTTTGCGCACGTTCGCGGCGGCGGAGAATATGGCGAAGAGTGGTACCGCGCCGGCTACAAACTAACCAAGCAGCACACCATCGATGATTTCATCGCCAGCGCTCAATACCTGATCGCAAATAAATACACCAGCCCGCAGCGTCTCTCCGGCGAAGGCACCAGCGCCGGCGGCATTCTCATCGGAGGCGCGGTCACCCAGCGTCCCGATCTCTTCGCCGGAGCCTTAATCCGCGTCGGCTGCTCCAACGCAACCCGCATGGAATTTACGCCCAACGGTCCGCCGAACATCGCCGAGTTCGGCACCGTCACCACTCCCGACGGCTTCAAAGGGCTCTTTGCCATGGACGCCTATCAACATGTAAAAGATGGCACCGCTTACCCGGGAGTCCTGCTAACCGCCGGCATCAACGACCCGCGCGTGGATCCTTCGCAACCAGCAAAGATGACAGCCCGCCTCCAATCCGCGACCTCAAGTAAAAAGCCAATCCTGCTGCGCGTAGACTACGACGCCGGCCACGGCATGGGATCAACGCGAGCCCAGCACGACCTCGAGTTCGCCGACGAAATGTCCTTCCTCCTCTGGCAAGACGGCGATCCCGCCTTCCGGCCGGCCCAGACCAACGCCCTCAAATAGAATGCGGGTGCCCCACCCTTGTCGCGTTCTTCGCGAGAGGGCGGGGATTTTGATCTCTTGTCCACCTGTCGAGCTGCACTTAAAGGCCGGACGATCCCCGTTCGATGTAAATTCCGTGTACTCAAAGACCGGAAAACCATTTCGAGTTGCACTTAAATCCCGGACGGATTGTGAACAGATGTCAGACCCATTGCCCTTTGAACCAGGTCGCTTTCGCACTGCTGCGGCGCATTATCGAGCAGGGCGCCGACCCTATCCACCAGTTTTAATTCGCCGAGTCGCCGAGGCAACGGCGCTCAACGAGCAACATCGCGTGCTCGACCTCGGGTGCGGCCCCGGCAATCTCGCGATTGGCTTCGGCTACTTTGCCGGGGAGGTCATCGGACTGGATCCAGCGCCGGAGATGGTTGCGGCAGCGGTAGCGGCAGCACAGGGATTAACGCCGAACGTCAAGGAAGCTCCTACGAACTTGGTTTGGAGCTTGGCTGTTTCCAACTCGTTATCATGGGGCGCTCCTTCCACTGGATGGACCGCGCCCAGACCTTGCGCAGTCTCGATCAGATAGTCCAGACGGGAGGTGCGCTCGTGCTCTTCGGCGAAGCACATCCAGATTCGCCAGAGAACGCTTGGCTCAAAGAGTGGGAGGAGATTACTGATCGCTATGCAGCAACCGATCCGCTGCAAGAAGGCCAACAAGCCGGGACTTGGGCTACGGATGAGACTGTTCTGCTCGCCTCCCCATTCCCTCACATGGAAAAGATAATCGTTACAATCCGAGATGTCGTCTGCGCCGAGAGCCTCATCGAACGCGCACTCTCGCATCGAATCGATAAGCAGCCGGATCGATTGGTACAAGACCTGCGCAAGATCCTTGAACGCATCGCTCCCGCTGGATCGGTAACCGAAACAGTGGAATGGCTGGCATTAATTGCGCGGCGCATTCCGAGCCAAGTGTCGAGCTGCACTTAAAGGCCGGCGATCCCCGTTCGATGTAAATTCCGTGTCCTTAAAGACCGAAAAACCATTTCGAGTTGCACCTAAATCCCGGACGGATTGTGCTTAATGCACTTAAAGGCCGGACAGGCCCGTCATGCTCGCGAGGCGTTGCACTGTCGGGACGGGATTTAAGGGGTTTTGGGGCAGCTCGGGAGTAGAGAGTGAAGTGAGAATGGAAGAAGGCGGCTATGTGAACGTGGCGAGAATAGACTGCGGAAGCGTGTGCATGTGACACTTCGCGTTGCGAAGCGGAAGAAGCTGAGATTCTCCGGTTTTTAAGTACAACAATCCGGTCAATTCGTACAATCGTTTTTGTACCAATTGACCGGACACCCTTGATAGCAGGCCAAGCCCATTCCGGCTTTTAGTACAGCTCGACACCACCTCTCCGACCTTTTTTCGGAGAAACAAGAGCCAGTGCCCTCCCGATTACCCAGCTCCACCCCAATCCCCCACTAAAATAAGCCCAGGACTCCCAATGGATAAATTCGTAATCCGCGGCGGCGAACCTCTCCTCGGCACCGTCCGCGTCAGCGGCGCAAAAAACGCCGCCCTCCCCTGCATGGCCGCCGCTCTTCTAACCGACGAGCCAGTCATCTTAGAAAACATTCCGCAAGTCCGCGACATCCAAACCACGCGCAACCTCCTGACCGCCATGGGCGCCGAGGTCGAACTCGGCTACGGACGCGCCCACCACCGCACCACCATTCACTCCAAAAACCTGGCCACCCCCGAAGCCTCCTACGAATTAGTAAAAACCATGCGCGCCTCCACGCTAGTCCTAGGACCGCTCGTCGCCCGCTGCGGCCGCGCCCGCGTCTCCCTCCCCGGCGGCTGCGCCATCGGACAGCGCCCCATCGACCTTCACATCAAAGGCCTCGAACTCCTAGGCGCAAAAATCACCCAAGAGCACGGCTACGTAGAAGCCACCGCCACGCGCCTCCGCGGCGCAGAAATCACTTTCGACCGAATCACCGTCACCGGCACCGAAGACCTTCTCATGGCCGCCACTCTAGCCGAAGGCGAAACCATTCTGCAAAACGCCGCCCGCGAACCCGAAGTCGCCGACCTCGCCGCCCTCCTAAACAAAATGGGAGCGAACATTCAAGGCGCCGGCACACCCAGCATCTGCGTAAAAGGCGTAACCAAACTAAAAGGCGCACGCCATCGCGTCATCCCCGACCGCATCGAAGCCGGCACCTTCCTGATCGCCGGAGCCCTAACCGGCGGCGACCTCAACATCGCCGCCTGCGATCCCACTCACCTCGACGGCGTCCTAAGCAAACTAAAAGAAGCCGGGGTCAAGACCCGCTCCACCGCCGATTCCGTCCGCGTCATGGGAGACAATCCCTTCACCTCCTCCGACCTCAACACCGAAGAATATCCCGGCTTCCCCACCGACATGCAGGCGCAATTCATGGCCCTAGCCACGCAAGCCGAGGGCACCTCCATCATCACCGAAAACATTTTTGAGAACCGCTTCATGCACGCCCAGGAACTGGTCCGCATGGGCGCCAACATAAAAATCGAAGGCCATCGCGCCGTAGTTCGCGGCAAAACCCAGCTAAGCGCCGCCGCCGTCCTGGCCTCCGACCTCCGCGCCAGCGCCTCGCTAGTGCTGGCCGCGCTAGTCGCCGACGGCGAGACCATCATCGACCGCGTCTACCACATCGACCGAGGCTACGAAAAGATCGAAGAAAAACTGAAAGCCGTAGGCGCCCAAATCCGCCGCATCGGCAACATGCTCCCTTAGCGGGAGTTGAAGAACGGAAGCCGGCGCAGATCGCATGCGTCCGAACCAAAAAATCCCGCCATCGCGAGCAAGGAAATGGATTGACAAAGGCTGTCGGATTCCCGTCGAATGAACATTTCGTTCCGCAGAATGTCATTAGATACAACACCACTGCTGTCCGGAATAGGTGACGAACTGATTAGCCGCTGCTGAAACCAAAGAATTGGTTGCACATCGGCAGCCCAAAAGCGGGACCGAAGGTTTCGGCGATACTCTCGCTCGTGGAAAGCTGCCGTCGGCTGCAAGTCCCGGTGCGCGATTACTTTTCCACGATTCTCCCCCGGCTTGCTGATCTCCCGATCCGCCGCCTTCCAGATCTTACTCCCGCTGTGTGGGTCGCCCGGCATTCATAGACTCAAGCGACCTGGGTATTAGCGTGAAGTAATTTTGCGACCAAAAACATAGTTTCCTGTTTTCCGACATCCATGTCGGTCTTTTGTCAAGGAGAAAATAATTCTCCTGACGTGCGCTTCCAAGGAGCGCGCACTGTTGGGTCTTGTCAGAGCCCGCAAGCTCCGCGAACCCGCTTTGAAAACGCTTTCTGCTGTCATCTGAGGGGTTTGCCGATCCAGTGGTCGGTGAAGGTCGAGTGCTGGATGGCAGACTCGATTTTAGGCATGTGGCAGGTTGTACAGTTCTTCGTGCTTACCGGGCAGGCCGCGCCCGAGTGATCGGCGGTTGTTTTTGCGCCTGGCTGATTGACGTGACATCGCAGACAGCGTGAATCGTAGGCTGCGGGATCGTGCTCCAGAGGCTGATGGGGATCGTGGCAGGCAACGCAGGTGAGTCGAGCGTCTGGTTTGCTCCAACACTTGCTGTTTTCGAGGCGGTAAGGCGCAAAGCGGAGGTTCAATGCGCCAAGTCCAATGTTCGTCACAACATCTTCCCAAGTGCGGTGGCACGCGCCGCAGAAATCCACGGACTCGACCGGATCCAAGCGGCTCGGATTCATGATCAGGTCCGCGCCCTGCTCCAGCTGTCCCGAGTTCATGGCGGCTACATGACTGGCGCCCGGTCCGTGGCAGGCTTCGCAGGTTACGCCCGGCACAGCGTCATTCACATGCAGTTGATTGTTGGTCACGGAAGCGGTTGTGTGACAGGCAAAACATGCGCGGCTCTCTGCCGGAGGCATGCGACGTCCCGCAGCATCTTCAAGGCTGCGGGGCGTGGCAAGAGATTGCCCCGGCGTGACATTCAGATCGTGGGAAGACGCAAAAAAGGTCAGATGGCTTTCGTAGTAGCTGCCGTTTTTCTCGTAGACGTAAGTTTGGCCCAGGTGACCGACGCCAAATGCCCACAGCAGGTCGGCGGAGAAGGGTGCCGCGCCACCGCTAGCCGTGACCGTTAGAACGCTTTTCTCGCTTTTCGTTACGATCTCCTCACGGTAGGGACCAAGGCGAAAGAAGAGATGGTCATGCTGGCGAAGTATCTCCGCATCGGCGGCGCGAACGGCGGCGCGGGCCATGGCGTGTTTTTGCTGGGTCGCAGCCTTGGAAGCATGACATCTCGCGCACATTGCCGTGCCCACGTAACTATCTCGTGTGGCGTCCCCTTTGGTGGGCCACCAGCCGGGCGATTGAACCCGTGATGCAGTGGGCATGGACATGCTGGCGGGAGCAGAAGTTTGAGCTAAGGACGCAGAGGCTACAACACAGATTGCGAGCGCGGACACGAGTTGGAGGCCGACACCGGCCGTCGGGGTTAACGCCCCCTGGGTTGACGCGCCCTTGGTTAACGCCGAAAAACATGCGCCGGGAAACAGGGAGTGCTGAGGATTCTTAGCCGCATCAGCTCGCACAGTCATACTTAAGACTTAGCCCGGATTTTTGGCCGCCAAGACGGCTGCTATTGTCTCGTCAATCCCTGTTCGCGTCAATGTGAAGGATCGATCATCACCGCCGCGATACTCCTTCCGTCGTGGGTTGTTGACGCGAGAACATGCCAGATAACGATAGTAGTCCGTGCTCGCGCAGTTTTCGATACAAATGCCGCTCGCTGATTCTGAGATCCTGGGCGGCGCAGCCTGCCCTTGCGCGTCATGCAACAACTGTTTATGGTTCTCCCATGAATTTTCCCCGTGCCAGTGGGATCTTACTTCATCCGACGAGTCTCCCCGGGGCCCATGGCATCGGCGATTTCGGCCCCGAGGCCTATCGCTTCGCCGAGTTCCTGCACTCTGCTGGTCAAAAACTCTGGCAGGTCCTTCCGCTGAATCCGACGGGCTATGCGGACTCACCCTTTCAATGTTTTTCCGCCAGTGCGGGAAACCCGCTCCTTATCAGCCTCGACCGTCTCGCCGATGAGGGACTCCTGAGCAGGAACGATTTGCGCAGCAGCCCGCTATTCCCGGTTGAAAGCGTCGATTACGGGGCTGTCATTGGGTTCAAGATGCCCCTGCTACAAAAGGCCGCGACCAATTTCTTCACCGGCGCCTCCGCCGAGGATCGCCGCCGGTTTGAAGGATTCTGCCAAGCCAACGCAACCTGGCTCGATGACTTCGCGCTGTTCATGGCCGTGAAGGAGGTCCACAACTTGGTCGCGTGGACCAGGTGGACTCCCGACATCGCTGGGCGCGAGAACGAAGCAATCAAGCGCTGGTCGGAAAGACTGGCGTCCGCTATCGACTCCCAGAAATTCCTTCAGTACGAATTTTCCCGGCAATGGCAGGAACTCCGTGACTACGGAAAACAGCGCAACATTCGCATCATCGGCGATATCCCGATCTACGTCGCGCACGACAGCGCCGACGTCTGGTCGAATCGCCAGTTCTTTTTGCTGGATGAAGGCGGCAGACCGCTGAAGATTGCCGGTGTGCCGCCCGACTACTTTAGTGCCACCGGACAGTGCTGGGGCAACCCGATTTACAACTGGACGCTGCTCAAACAGACCGGCTACCAGTGGTGGGTCGAACGGCTGCGCTCCGCCCTTCGCCTCTACGACGTGGTTCGCATCGATCACTTCCGCGGTTTCGAAGCCTACTGGGAAGTGCCTGGTCTGGAGACCACCGCGATCAACGGCCGCTGGGTAAAAGGTCCTGGCCGAGAACTTTTCTCTGTGCTGCGCAAGGAACTCGGCGATCTTCCAATCATCGCCGAGAATCTCGGTGTCATCACTCCTGAAGTTGAAGACATTCGCCATGAGTTCGGCTTCCCCGGCATGGCCATATTGCAGTTCGCCTTTGGCAATGATCCGCAGGCACCGACATTCAAACCGCACAATTACGTCCGTGATCTTGTCGCCTATACTGGCACGCACGACAACGATACCGTCGTCGGTTGGTGGAACAGCAGTGGGATCAGCGACAGCACGCGCTCGGTAGAAGACGTCGCCAAGGAGCATGCGCACGCGCGCGCGTATCTCGGTTTCAAGGATGACCCCATCCACTGGGTACTGATCCGCGGCATCCTGTCGTCGGTCGCGAACACGGCCATTGCGCCCATGCAGGACATCCTGGGCCTGGGCAGCGAAGCGCGCATGAACCTTCCCGGCACATCGAGCGGAAACTGGAAATGGCGCATGAAGCCTGGGACCAAGCTAAAACAAATGGTTACTCTCTACGGCCGTTGAGGTACGTTTCAGACACACATGGAAAAGCCAACCAAATCCTTCTGGCAAATCTGGAACATGAGTTTTGGTTTCTTCGGCATTCAATTTGGCTGGGGACTCCAGATGGCCAACATGAGCGCCATCTACGAATATCTTGGCGCCCGCGCCGACCAGATTCCCATCCTCTGGCTCGCCGCTCCACTCACCGGACTCATCGTCCAGCCCATCATCGGACATGCCAGCGACCACACCTGGGGCCGCCTGGGACGCCGCCGGCCATACTTCCTCACGGGCGCCATTCTGAGTTCCTTCGCTCTCATCATGATGCCGCGCTCCCCGGGTCTCTGGATGGCCGCCGGCCTTCTCTGGATTCTGGATGCCTCGATCAACATCAGCATGGAGCCTTTTCGCGCTTTCGTCGCCGACCTGCTGCCCGAACAGCAGAGAACCCGCGGCTTCGCCATGCAAAGCCTGTTTATTGGCCTCGGGGCCGTGGTCGCCTCGGCGCTGCCTTGGATGCTCACCAATTGGTTCCACCTTGGAGCGGGAGCGGCGGGACACGCGATTCCGCTGACGGTTCGCCTCTCGTTCTACATCGGCGCAGCGGTATTCTTTGCGGCGGTTCTGTGGACGATCGCCACCACCCAGGAATACCCCCCCGAAGACATGGATGCTTTCCGACGGATGAAGGCTGAGAAGCGCAGTTTAGCCACGAACGCAGCCGAAATTCTCGACTCCATCTCCCGGATGCCAAAGACCATGCGCCAGCTTGCTCCGGTGCAGATCCTCACCTGGCTTGGACTTTTTTGCATGTGGCTCTACTTCCCGGTCGCGGTCGCACGTAACGTTTTCGGTGCGCCTGAGACCACTTCGCCTCTCTATTCGGCAGGCGTTGAGTGGAGTGGCCTCTGCTTTGGCCTGTACTCGGCTGTTTGTTTTGCCTTCGCATTCTTTCTTCCGGCGATTGCGCGCGCCATCGGACGCAAGCACACGCACAGCCTCTGCCTCATCGCCGGCGGGATCGGACTGATTTCGGTCGCCTTCATTCACAACAAATACGTTTTGCTCTTGACCATGGTGGGTGTCGGCATCGCGTGGGCCAGCACGCTTTCCATGCCTTACTCGGTGCTGGCGGGATCGCTGCCCAAGGAAAAGACAGGTGTGTATATGGGCATCTTCAACTTCTTTATTGTGACGCCCGAAATCATCGCGTCACTGTTCTTCGGATGGTTGATGAACCACATGCTCCGCAACAATCGCTTGACCGCCGTCGTGGCTGGCGGCTGCTTCATGCTCATCGCGGCTCTACTCATGCAGAGAGTCGTGGATCCGGGAGAAGAAAAAATAAAAGTCCAGGAGACGCAGAATCACAAACAACCCGCCCGGAATATACTTCCGATCACTGGCAGCAGATGAGGTCAACTGGAACAACTCAGCGTGGGCGCACGCTGACCAGCTCAGCTGCCACCGGCACGCCGCGAGCGATCTTGACTCGGACCAGCGCCTCGAAAAGCCTTATCGGCTCGGTGCCCGAGCCGGGGATCTCATGCAGCAGTTTCTCCACTGTCTCCGGGCGGCAGGCAAATTCCACTGCGCCTTGCGTACCGAAAGTGGTCGTTCCCGCCAGAATCATCACGTACCGCTCAGATCCCATTCCCGGCACCAGTCCGATGACCGAGTAATCTTCCGTCAGCAAAGCACCAGAAGGACTGGCGAGGTAAGTGCTGGCCTCTCCCGGCTTCGGATGTTTGTTGACGATCGAAAGATCGCCCTGGCGCGGCCCCGAAGCCACCCGCTGAAAAACGAATTCCTGCATGTTAGGAATGTCGAGCAACGAGAGATTCTCTGACGGAGATCCGACAAATATCAAGTTGTTATTCTTTACGTCGTCGAGTGAGAACAAACTCCCACGCTTCACCCGGATTTTCTGTCCCAGCGTGCCGAGCCCTTCATCGAGAGCGTGGATGGCCAATACTTCTCCCACACCCGTGTAATGGTCATACACCGCGACCTTCGAATCCTGACGCGAATCGTAGTAACGCATGCCGGTTTCCGGTCGTCCGACGAAGGCGGCATTGCTGAAGATCACCCAAGGCTCCTCGCCACCGGAAATGAAGGGTCTCCAAAACACCGCCAGAGGGCTCGCGGCCTTGGCCACAATGGGCTCAGCCGTCGTGGCCCCCTCCACCCTGTGGCTCCACAGCACCCTTCCCAAAGCGACCAGGCAGACGAGGAGACTGACCACCAGCAAGATCACAGCCATCCGCCGGCGGGCTAGGACACGCATCTCGCGCGAAGGCACGTTCTGTGGCTGCGTTCCGGAATCGACCGACTTCGCCACGACAGACCGCACCTCGAATGTGAGGTGATAGCTGCCTTTCGGAATCTTGACTACGATTGGGTCCGCCGCTCCCTCCGTAGCGTAGTAGTCCGCAAGCTTCAGACGGAGACGCCCAGCCTGGACGCGGATGGTTGAATCCGTGTGTGGATCAAAGTCCGCAGGCCGCCCGTAGACTTCGGTGGCAATCTGATACTCCTTCAGTGGCGCTTGAGGTTGATTGAGGGATTGTTTTGCGAGATATTGCAGCAGCTTGCAAAGGGATTCCGAGCCGCGCAGGCTATGACTTTTAATAATGTTATCTATTTGCTGGAAGAATTGCTCTTGCTCCGGGGCAAAAATATGTGTCACGGCCATTTAACACCGACGTAACAAAGGATCGCATCGTGCTGCAGCAGCAGCATTTTACAGCAGTAACGGTCTTGAAACATAGTGAAACTTTCGCCATCGCAGCCCTTGTACTACAAATGCACTACTCAATCGGGGCGTCTGTGGAAAATCCAAATCTCCCACCGGCAATTGGAGGCGACATTTGAGGACCAAATTCTTTACCTTTCTGCTTCTTGTGCTGTGCTTAGCCGGATTGGCCTTGGCTCAGACAGATACAGGCCGTCTCTTTGGAACTATCACCGATTCAACCGGCGCGGTCGTCTCAAATGCCACCATTAGCGTGACCGAAGTCGCGACCGGACGGGTGGTAACGGCGACGACGGACGCTTCGGGCAACTACTCCGTTAATGCGCTGCCCGTGGCAAATTACCACGTCCAAGTGAAGAAGGATGGGTTTAAGACGGAAGACGCCGACATTGCCATCGATGTTTCCCAAGTGCTTGAAATCAGTCTGAAGCTGCAAACTGGGTCCGCCTCCACCACCATTGAAGTGACCGGCGAAGTTCCGATTGTGGATACGTCTACGTCAAGTGTCGGCGAAGTGATTCAGGGACGCCAAGTAGTGGATCTTCCGCTGAACGGCCGCAACTTCACGGCGCTGGCCCTGCTGACCCCGGGCGTCAGCCGCGGTGCTTACAACAATAACGCAGCCGGCATCGGCCCTGGGGGGGCCGCAGCCGAGACTTGGCGCAACTACGATTCGGGTGGAGCTGCGCTGGCGGTAAACGGCCTGCGACCTCAGGCTAACAATTACATTATGGACGGCATTGACAACAACGAGTCGCTGGTGAATACGATCGTGATCTTCCCAGCGATCGAAGACGTAGCGGAGTTCAAGACCACCACAAACGTTGCACCGGCGGAGTTTGGACGCGCGGGCGGCGCGGTCATTCAGGTTGCCACGAAGTCAGGAACCAACGCCATCCACGGCGCTGCCTACTGGTTTAACCGATCCAAGATCGCTGCCGCGGATGTCTTCCAGTACACCTCTAATCCTCAATGTACTTTCCTTGGTGAGTCAGGCTGTGTAGCCCTTCCATCGCTAAGCCGCAACCAGTTCGGCGCGGCGCTGGGCGGCCCCATCTGGAAGAAGAAGGTTTTCGCCTTTGTTGATTACCAGGGTTGGCGCCAAGTTCTACCGGCTGGCGCTTACACCAACCGAGTACCGACGGCTCTGATGCGCACGGGCGATTTCACCGAACTGTGCGGTGGCGCGGCCAACTGCGCAACAGCGTATCTAAGCCCTGCTGCTACGGCTACGAGCATCCCTTACTCGGGATTGCCCGGATGTAGCGCGGCTATGGCGGCAAATCCAAATGCTTTTGTTTCAACCAACGGGATGAACGCCGGGTACGTCTTCGACCCTCAGACCTGTCTGCCCTTCGGCTGGAACACTGCCACCGACTCGCCCGGTCCCACCATCAACATGATTCCGTCTGCCAATCAAGTTGGCCCCGGCCTCCCCTACCTGAACTTGTTTCCCCTCCCGACTATCGAGGGGGCGAACCCCGCGACCAACGACCTTAATATCAGCCAACCACAAAAGGAGGTCATCAATGAGAACGATTACGACGCGCGCATTGACTTTGTGGCCACTTCAAAGGACACTCTCTTCGGCCGTTACAGCCTGGGCACGGATTTCCTGAATGGCACGGAAATACTGAGTGACTCCACCCACAACTTGCCCGTCGGCGGCGGTACCAACCCGTCCCATCCGCGCCAGGTTGCCACGGGCTGGACGCACATCGTCAGCCCCACGATCATCAACGAGTTTCACTACGGCTGGATGCGGGATCTTCTCGGTTACCAACAGCCTAACGGCAGCGTTCCGACGGCGGCCAACATTGGAATTCAAAATGCCAACACTTCTCCGCTACTCGGCGGTATGCCCATCATCGGCGGCTGGTACGGCAATATCAGCTACGTCGGTGACGGCGGCCCCTATCTCGTTATCGAGCCCACGCAGCAGTTCAGCGATGCGGTGAGTTGGATCAAGGGAAACCACAGCTTCAAGTTTGGCGCCAGCATCATTCACCGCGATGTGAATTGGGATCAGGGAAATGACGCCAAAGGCTACTTCTGGATCGACGATGGCGACTTTGGCGCGTATCCAGCTCCAACCTCCGGCCACGGAACGTTTACCGGATATGAGACTTCCGAATTGCTCGCCGGGTTCATGGGCGCCTACTCGGTTGGCGCATTTAGCGGGTATTTTCAGACCCGCAGCTGGGAGAACGGCTTCTTCGCCCAAGACGACTGGCGCGTCAACCACAGGTGGACGCTGAACCTTGGCCTGCGTTATGACCTTCTCACCTGGCCGAGCGAAGCCAGCAACCACCAGTCCAACTTCGATCCCGCGACCGGGGAACTGGTTGAGGCCGGATCAGCCGCGGCTTCTAGCGGCGGATATAACGCCTCTCTGATCAACACGCCGAAGCATGACTTCGGTCCGCGCCTCGGATTTGCCTGGGACATGTTCGGGGACGGTAAAACTGTGCTTCGCGGCGGGTATGGGCTGTTCTACTACCTGGACCGCGGCGGCGTGGGCAACGAGCTTTCCAACAACCCGGATTTCAACGGGACTTCGACCTACTATTCCTGTCCGACGGCGACGACCTGCGGGAGCGGCTACCGATTTGCGTTCACGGGAGCAGCGCCCCTGGGAGACACCAACCCCGCTGACGCCACGGGACCTCTCCCGCCGAAAATCGGCATCGCCCCGAATGCGGTTACTACCACCAATGACGTGATTTACTACCCTAAAAACAGCCCCAACTCCCACATCCAGGAATGGAACCTTCAGATTGAGCGTTCCTTGGATAACAAGACATCGTTGGATGTGGCCTACGTTGGAACGAAAATGAGTAATCTTGCCACTACCTTCAACGCCAACGAGACGATTTTTGGCACTGGTTGTACTGGTTGTCCCGCGGGCACAAGCTGGTTCCCGTTTGGGGGTGCGATCAATCCGAACGGTGTTGGCGCTATCAACGCGACGGAGATGATCGGGAGCGGAGACTATAACGCTCTGCAGGCGAAACTGACGCGCCGCATGAGCAGCGGACTTCTACTGACAGCGGCCTATACCTGGTCGCACACCCTGGATGACTCCGCCTCGGCATTCGGCACATCAGGCGGCGTCATAGTGGGACCCAGCGGAACGCCGCTGCTGGGGTTTGAGCGTGGCAACTCGGACACAGACCAGCGCCAGCTGTTCACCTTTAGCTCCATCTATGAGCTACCCTTCGGACGGGGAAAAGCTTTCGCTAACGACTCACCGAGGGCAGTTAACTACGTGATTGGCGGTTGGCAGTGGAACAACGTGATTGTACGGGCTACCGGCACGCCAATCGACATTTCGGGCGCGCCGACCGGGAATGGCCGTCCGGATTATAACGGCGGATGCAAGACCGGCGTCTCGTGGCATGTTTGGATCGCTTGCCCAGCTGGAGTCTTCACAGCTCCCGCTGGCCCGTTTGGGCAAGGCGATCTTGAACGGAATGCTTTCCCGGGTCCGGGAACCTTCAGCTGGGACATGTCCCTCGTGAAAAATATCCCAATCAAGGAACGAGTGACGGCGCAGTTGCGCGCCCAAGTCTACAACCTGACCAACACGCCACAGTTCCAGAACCCGGACAGCAACTACACCAACACCGGCAACACGGGCTTCGGCACGCTGCTCAACGCTCGGGTCACCCCCCCGAATCGTGAACTCGAACTAGCGTTACGTGTGTCCTGGTAACAAACGGCCATGGGAGACGCTTGATGCAATTCTCAAGCGTCTCCAGATTTCCTCGAGCCGCGTAGCTTTTTGCTGTCCTCTCCAGGTTTGCTTGCTCCGCGTTGTTCGGCTGGTCTGCCTCAATCGGGGCGCTGCTAACGCCATGAGAAACAAACGCGCCCTACGGCTGTCGCTGATTCTGACGTGCCTGCTGAGACTGCCGGCATGGCCGCAGTCGGATGCGAGGGCGCGGCAAGATGCGGTAGTTCACAAGCCCGTCGTTCACAAGATCGAGCCGCCCAACTGGTGGATAAACTATACGTCGGCGCTCACCCTGCTGCTCACGGGTGAAAATCTGAGCGCCGCCCGCGTGGAAAGCCCGAAGAAGGGGCTGACTGTGGTCGGCGCGGAAGCTTCAGCCAATGGGCATTATCTCTTCGTCCACCTGCAGCTCAGTTCTCATCTGCCTACAGGAATCGTTCCTCTGCGTCTGAACACCTCGGCGGGATCGACAACGGTCCCGTTGCCGCTGCTGGCTCGCGCGGACTCCCGCGGTCGCTTCGAAGGCTTTTCTCGCGACGATGTCATCTACCTGATCATGCCCGACCGCTTCGCCGACGGCGACCCTGCGAATGATCGGCCATTTTATGACCGCAGCAACCCCATGGCGTATCACGGCGGCGATCTGCGCGGCATTCGAGAGCACCTTGGATATCTGCATGATCTCGGCGTTACCACGCTGTGGCTGACTCCAGTCTGGAAGAATACCGACTCCGACTATCATGGCTACCACGTCGTCGATTTCTATGCCCTCGACGACCACATGGGCTCCATGGCGCAATACCAGGCGCTGGTTGCCGACGCGCATCGGCTGGGCATGAAGGTGCTGATCGATTACGTCGTCAATCACACTGGACCTAACCACCCTTGGGTCAATGATCCACCGACGCGCACGTGGTTTCATGGCACGCCTGCGCATCATCTGGAGCCCGCTTATACGTTCACCGGACTGGTCGATCCGCACGCTTCGCCGCGTGAGTATCTCAACACGCTCGACGGCTGGTTCGCCGGCAGGTTGCCGGATCTGAATCCAGACGATCCCGCGCTGGCTGTCTACCTGGCGCAGAATTCGATGTGGTGGACGGAGATGGCGCAATTGGACGGGTTCCGCCTGGACACATTCCCCTATTCCACGCGCCAGTTCTGGAGTGGGTGGCACGAACGAATGCGCCAGGTTTATCCGCAGATCAACGCCATCGGCGAAGTGGCCGACGGCGATTCGACGATCACGGCATTTTTCGAAGGGGGACGAAAGCAGTTCGATGGCATCGACTCCGGCCTCGCCACGGTCTTCGATTTCCCGCTGCGCGACGCCCTGCGCGACGTTGTGATCAACGGCGCACCGATGGCGAAGATCGTCGATGTGCTTCGTCACGACGAACTCTATCCTCATCCCGAAATGCTGGTTACATTCATCGGAAATCATGACCAGATTCGCTTTGTAAGTGAGAAGGGCAGCGGCCCCGCCAAACTCAAAGCCGCATTTGGATTGCTGCTGACCTTGCGCGGGATTCCGCAGATTTATTCCGGTGACGAAATCGCGATGCCGGGCGGCCGTGATCCCGACAATCGGCGCGACTTTCCGGGGGGCTTCCCCGGTGATCCGCGAAACGCCTTCACCCCTAGCGGACGCACCGCCGAAGAAAAGGAGGTATTCGACTACGTGCAGTCGCTGCTGGCGCTCCGCAATAGCCACGCCGCGCTGCGTACCGGAAGGCAGTGGCACATCGGTTGGGACGACACCTATTACGCTTTCCTGCGTGAGTTGCCGGAAGAGAAGCTGCTGGTTGTCTACAACAATGCTCGGGAGACGGTTGCACTCAACATTCCCGTCGAAAACACGCCGCTGGAAACTGCCCACCAGTTGCAGACCGTGTTTGGCAATAGCGCCGCGGAAATTGTAAGCGGCAACGTGCGCGTCTCACTGCCGGCCCAGACACTCTCCGTATTCAGTGTGCGTTAGTGCGGATGCTCAACGACGGAGAGAATGATGGTGCTGCGTCCCGCTCCGAGTATTAGAGGTCTGATGGCGAACCGCAGCACCCTGCACGCCATATTCGTAGCAGAAATCTGCTGCTTCACCCTGTTGATGGTGTCTTGTGCCGGTGGCGGCGCTGGCAGCACAACACCTCCCCAGCCCAACTTCACTCTCACAGTCTCTCCAGGTTCGGTGCTGGTGTCGCAAGGTTCCACCAGTATGCCAGTCGAACTAAGCTCCCGACAACCTTTTTCATCACAATCCAACGATTACAAACTTCAATGATCCTTTCCAACTGCAGTACTACACTCTGGACGACCTAGCTTAGCTAGCCGACCTGAACCAGGAGAACACCCCGGTGCACGGCTACCTCAAGAGCGCGGTGGTGCAGTTCATGCAGCACGGAACGGACGGGTTCCGTCTGGATGCGGTGAAGGACGTTACCTGGGGTTGGGAATACACGCTGGCTAACGCTGCCTTCACTGCCGGACCCACCTTTCTCTACGGAGAGTGGGATCTGAGCGGTACCAGCGATCCCACCTATACGGACGCGGTCCAGTTTTCCAACCGGAGCGGGATTGCTCTGCTTGATTTTGCGCTGGCTGACGCGATGCGCGACGTGTTCGGAAACGACAACGACTTCTCCGAAATCGACACCACAATCAGCCAGGAGAACAGCGACTTCGTTTCTCCCAACGATCTGGTGACCTTTGTTGACAGCCACGATCTCCCGCGCCTTCTGAGCATCGACAACAGCCAGACCCGCCTGAATGAAGCTCTGGCGCTGCAACTCGCCTGCCAGGGAATCCCAGTGGTGCTGTATGGCGACGAGCAGTACCTGCACAACGATACTAGCGGCGGCAACGTTCCTTATAACCGGCTCTGGATGGCGTCGTTCGACATGAATACGACGGCCTACGAACTGATCAATGAGATGGCAAACTTGCGGCAGGCGAATCCGGCGCTGGCGTATGGCACTTCGCAACAGCGCTGGATCAACAGCGACGTCTACATCATGGAGCGGCAATTCTTCAATGAGGTTGTGCTGATTGCCGTAAATAAAAGCGCGACCGCAGCCTACAACATCTCCGGCCTGTACACCGCACTGGCGCCGGGCGCCTACGCGGATTATCTGGATGGCTTGATGGGCGGATTCTCCATCCAGGTGAACGCTGGCACGAGCGGAAATAATCCGGTCACAGCCTTCAGCCTGGCAGCGAACACGGTTTCGGTGTGGCAATCGTCCGCGCCAGCCACTGCTCCGGAGTTGGGATCGCTGGGTCCGCGGGTCGCGCAGGCTGGACTCACCGCTACCGTCGGTGGCGATGGCTTCGGCTCGTCACCGGGCACGGTTTTGGTGGGGACGACTGCGGCCGCAGTGCAGTCCTGGTCGAACTCTTCTGTGACATTCGCCATACCTTCCGTGCCGCCCGGGAATTTACAACGTCAGCCTGCAGGTGAGCGCAGGAACATCCAACACACTTCCACTGACGGTTCTCACCGGGAATCAAATCCCCGTGACCTTCACAGTCAATAATGTTCCATCGGCTTCGGGTGCTTCCGTGTACCTGACAGGGAACGTCCTGGAGCTGGGAAACAACGTTCAGAGCCCGAACTCAGCGACCGGGCCACTATTGGCCGTGCCCAACGCAACATCGTCGTGGTTCATCAATGCATCGGTCCCGGCGAGTGTGCAGGTTCAGTTCACTTTCTTCCAGGTGTTGCCTGATGGCAGCATCGTTTCTGAAGGCATTTCTCATTCCTACAGCGTCCCCACTAGCCTGGAATCCCATGCTACTTTCTGGTACTAACTTTTCAGGCTTTTTGCCCCCGCCTAGTATCGGTTATTCACCCGTCCAAACGTTAGTAATAACATTTACTTAAACTCGATAGCCATATCGATATCTGGCAACCATGTCTTTTCTCCCAGAAAGCGAACTGCGGCTGCGTGGCATAGCCATAGCCGCAAGATACCGTATAAATAAAGAAGCATCTAAGTTGTCACCTGTTTACACTCGGGCTAACTGCGGATTGTGCTTGACTCACTCGTTAACACTAGACATAGTGGTTGTATGTCTTTAAGTATAGTAAATAAGCTAACAAATCTCGCCCAGATCTTTCTCCAACCCTCCGGCTCCTTGCACCGCCAGTACGAGGCTCTCCGTGCTTTCTTCGTCGAACATTTGCCGGCTCGAAAGGTCGCCCAACGCTTTGGCTATACCTACGGCAGCTTTCGCGTCCTTTGTCATCAGTTCCGTCAGAATCCGCGGCGAGAGTTCTTCCCGACTATCCCCAAAGGCCCTCGATCCTCACCCAAGCGGGATCCCGTTCGCGAGCGCATCGTTGCCTTGCGCAAGCAAAACTATTCCATTTATGACATTCAACATGCCTTGCAAGAGTCCGGACACCAGCTCAGTGCGGCAGCCATTTCGCAGACTCTCACCCAGGAAGGATTCGCACGTTTGCCGCGGCGCTCCGACGCGGAACGCCCGCCCGCCCTGCGCCCTACTGCGGCCGATGTGGCGGATGTGCGCCAGTTGAGCCTCCAGCCGCGTTCCTTCCGAACTCGCTTCGGCGGATTGTTTCTGTTTGTGCCTTTCCTGACTCAAATCCCGCTGCACAAGTTGCTCGATAAACTCTGCTTCCCCGCTTCCCGCATGGTCCCCGCCGATGCCGCCCTGCGCTCCCTGCTGGCCTTGAAACTCTACGGCAACGCTCGTCATAGCCATATCATGAGCTCGGTGTTTGATGAAGGCCTGGCTCTGTTCGCCGGACTCAATGTGATTCCCAAACGCTCCTTCCTCACCGAATACAGTTGTCGCATTTCCCCCTCCTGCTATCCTGCTTTTATCCAGCACTGGTTCGATGCAATGGTCAAACTGGGCATCGATCGCGGCGATTCCTTTGACTTGGATTTCCACACCATCCCCTATCATGGCGATGACGCCCTGGTGGAGAAACACTACGTATCCAAGCGCAGCCGCAAGCAAAAAGGAATTCTGGCGTTTCTCGCCCAAGATGCCCAGACCCGCGTCTTTTGCTACGCCAATGCCAGCCTACGCAAGGAGGAGCAAAACGATGAGATCCTGCGTTTCGCGGAGTGGTGGAAACAGCGCACCGGAAAATGGCCGCAAGAGTTAATCTTCGACTCCAAGCTCACCACCCATGCCAATCTGAATCGCCTCAATGAGTGGGGTATTAAATTCATCACTTTGCGCCGGCGCTCGCCACAGATGCTGCACAAGGTCCACCAACTCCCACTCTCGGCTTGGCGGCGAGTAGAGTTGACCGGCGTCACGCGCGAATACCGCACCCCTCGCATCCTTGATCAAACCATCCCGCTCAGTGATTACACCGGTCCGATGCGCCAAATGGTGATCAGGGATCTGGGCCATGAGGAACCCACCTTTTTGCTGACCAACCACCTCACTCGCTCAGCGCCGAAGCTAATTACCCGCTATGCACAACGCATGCTGATCGAAAACGGCATCGCCGACAGCATTGATTTTTTCCATATCGATGCCCTCTCTTCGGCGGTGGCCATGAAGGTGGATTGCGACCTGCAGTTAACCCTCATGGCTAGCAGCCTCTATCGCCTCCTGGCCTTAAAGGTCAACAATGGCTATCAGCGTGTCCACTCGCGTCACCTGTTTCGCGATTTCATTGATGCCACGGCCCAGGTGATGATCACAGAATCCGAAATCCAAGTTCGTTTTCAGAAGCGCGCCCACAATCCTTTGTTGATCGCCGCTGGCTTGGACAAGGAACATCCCTCTATACCGTGGCTGGGCAACAGACGTCTTCAGCTCACGTTCGGCTAGCCTGCCAAAAGCTCCTTGGTGTTAAGTCAATTAACTAACATGGGAATCTAGG
>CAVQNY010000051.1:0-288117 GCA_963714225.1 uncultured Acidobacteriaceae bacterium
GGCTGAACTTGTGCGCGGCGGCCCGAGCCGCAGCGCTTATGGTCAACGGGTCCCCTAGAACGAAGGGGCACGAGGCCTTGGAACTGGTGACGCTTTCCCGAATTGTGACGCACTGCGTCGCGAATTGAGTTGGACCCACTACCGTACACTCCTGCGCCTGGATGACCCGCAGGCGCGGACTTGGTATATGCGGGAAGCTGCCGAACAGAACTGGAGTTCGCGGGCACTGGTGCGACAGATCGGCACGTTGCACGATGAGCGTTTGCTGGCCAGCAAGGACCGACGCTCCGTGCGCGAAGAGGCTCGTCGCAAGCTCGCCGCGTACAAACCAACACCAAGAGATTTTGCCCGCGATCCGGTGCTGCTTGAGTTCCTAGGATTGCCGAACACCGACTGCTCGAATCCGGCCTGGAGCAATCGCTGATCGAGAACCTACAAGCCTTCTTGCTGGAACTCGGCAAGGGCTTTGCCTTCGTGGCGCGACAGCAGCGCATCAGCACTGACTCCAAGGACTTCTATGTGGACCTGATCTTCTACAACTACCTGCTGAAATGCTTTGTGCTCTTCGATTTAAAAACGGGCAAGCTGACGCACCAGGACAGATGGATATGTACGTCCGCCTTTACGACGACCAGAGGCGGAGTCCAGAGGCCAACCCAACTGTCGGCATCATCCCCTGTGCCCAAAAGGATGCTTCCGTAGTCCGCTACTCCGTGCTTCAAGGTAACGAACAACTCTTTGCAAGCCAGTACCGGCTTGTGCTGCCGTCGGAAGAAGAACTGCGGGCGAACTGAATCGCGAACAACGATTCTTACTGGGTGAAGCTGTCCCCTCCGGTGCGAAGCACGGATGGTCCCGGATCACAATCGAAGACTCAGTTCGACGGGAGGGAGGGCCTCTGCACCTGGGTCATGGTTTTTGGCGGTGCGCTGGAGGGCGAACCATTGGCGGGCGTGCCCGGCTGTTGGGGCGCATACTTCGATGCGCATTTAGCCTGTAGCGCCTTGGCGTGAAAGACGCCATCGCGGCCAAAGCTGCCGTCGGCAAGGGCTTGAGAGTCGTCCTTGAAAGTATCGGGAGGAGCTTCGGTTCCGGTGTAGTCCACCGAGAGCAACTGATCCTGTTCCATCAACACAAACTGAACGTGCGTTCCGGTGCGCTTGATCGAGCCCGGTTGCACATTCCCCGCGACCCGCAGACGCTTGGAGTAGGCTCCGTTCCCCATCTTGTGTAGCTCGCTGATGGTGACGTAATAGCTCTTGCTGTCCTGCACCCCGGTATAAGCGAGATAACCGAGCAGGAAAAGAATCGCGACCGTGGCCGCGCCGAATTTGAGATAAGTCCTGCCTTGGCTGGGCATAGGCAACCACCCCACAGAAGCAATCCGCCCTTCCTTCATGACTCTACGCGACCGCAAGCCCAGAATCAAGATTCTGGAGGAACCGGCTATGGTCATCCGCTAGAATAACAATAGTCCGACAATTCCATGATTCATCCCTGGCACGACGTAACTCCCGGCGACAAGCTGCCGCAGGAATTCGATTGCGTGATCGAGATTCCCTTCGGATCGAGCGTGAAGTATGAACTCGACAAAGCCAGCGGCTTGATTAAGCTCGATCGCGTCCTCTATTCCGCCGTTTATTATCCCGCGAACTACGGCTTCATCCCGCAGACGCTGGCGGAAGACGACGATCCGCTCGACGTCCTTGTGCTCTGCCAGGAAGCGGTAGTGCCGCTTACCATCATTCACGCCCGCGCCATTGGGCTGATGACCATGATCGACGCCGGCAAGCCGGATCATAAGGTCATTGCCATCGCCACCGAAGATCCTGAGTTCAACTCCTACCACGAAGCCGGGGAGATGCCGGCGCACCGCATGCTCATGCTGCGGCGCTTCTTTCAGGATTACAAACAGCTCGAAGGCAAGGCCGTCGAGGTGGACGAGATACGCCCGGCCAGCGAGGCGTATCCCATCATCCTCGACGCCCTGCGCCGCTACAGCGAACAACGCCGCAAGGGCTTCCAGCCCGCCAAGCACTGAGGCGGGGGCGCTTGGAAATGCTGGCCGCGCGGGATTCGATGTCCCATAGCCCCTGTACCCCCTGTACCGGAGTAACCTCCGCTGGCCTCGGACCATCGCGTAGAATTCAGCGAGTCTGAAACGGTAGTTCCGGGTTAATTATTGACGAATCTCATTCTGCCGAAAGGCTTCGAGGAAACCATGAAAATTGCACGACATTGCACCTTACTCGTGTTTCTTGTTGCGGTCTGCGCCGCCCTGAGCTTTTCCGACGAACCAGGGAGACATCCGGCGTACCTGCATGCCCTTAGCGACCTGCGGCACGCGCGTGCCCACCTGGAGAACCTGGCTCCGACCCATCACATGGACAAAGAAGAAGAGCGCGCCATCGACGAGATCGACAAAGCCATTGGCGAGATTAAGCAGGCTTCGATTGACGATGGCAAGAATTTGAACGACCATCCTCCGGTCGATGCTCAAATGGATCGCGCTGGCCGCTATCACCGCGCGCTTGAGCTGCTCGATAAAGCTCACAATGATATCGCTCGCGAGGAAGATGACCCGTCGGTGCGCGGTCTGCGGGATCGCGCCCTCCATCACATCGACGAAGCGCACCGCCTCGTCGATCACCTGATCGTGCAGGCGGCCAACTTCTAAAGAACCAGCAAGGTTTCGCAACGTCGACGATCTCGCGATCGATTCGAGGCTAGGAGAAAAAGGGTCCGGCAAAAGTGCCGGGCCTTTTCTCTTTGCCTCTGATCGCTGGGCCTTGAAGGCGAGCTTCTTTTAGAAAAAGAAACGAAATATTCCTAACTTTCTTCTTGACTTAATGTACTATATATATAGTACACTGACACACATGGGACGCACTCCCGCCAACGCGCAGGGTTTCCAGCTCACCTTGGATTTGCGCAGCGGAGTTCCCCTCTACCGCCAGATCATCGACCAAGTCCGGGCCGGTCTCGCGGCGGGAACGCTGGCCGCTGGCGATCAACTTCCCACCGTGCGGCAGCTTGCGGTCGATCTGGCCATCAATCCGAATACGGTCCTGCGGGCATACCGCGAGCTCGAACTCGGCGGCATGATCGAAACCCACCAGGGAACCGGGACATTCATCAGCAACAAAAAGATCGTCAAAAACAGCGGGGAGCGGGAACGGCAACTTACCCAGTTAGCCAACGAATTCGCCGCCCGTGCCGGGGCGGCAGGGTTTTCTGTGGAAGAACTGCTTGAGCGTCTGCGCGAGTTCGCGCCTCAGTCGAAGCCAAGGAGATAGAAGCCATGACGAAAATCGAAATCGGTCAGATCAGCGGCATCGGAAGATCACTGTTTGTCATTTGTCTGTTGGCCGGCGCAATCGTCACCGCCGCCACTCATCATCCGGCAGGAATCATTGCGGGTGCCGCTCTCGGCATCTATCTCCTATTCGCCATCAAAGTGGTGCGGCAGTGGGAGAAGGTTGCGGTGCTGCGACTCGGGCGTTATGTCGGCTTGCGCGGGCCGGGACTCTTCCACATTGTGCCCATCGTGGAGACCCTGAGCCCCTATGTGGACCAGCGCGTGCGCGTGGCCAACGTCTCGGCGGAATCGACGCTGACCCGCGACACCGTGCCGGTCAACGTGGATGCCATCGTCTTCTGGCTGGTCTGGAATGCGGAGAAGTCCATTCTGGAAGTGGAGAACTTCATCGAGGCCATTAACATGAGTGCCCAGACGGCGCTGCGCGAATCAATTGGCCGTCACGAACTGGCGCAGATGATCACCGAGCGCGAGACGCTCGGCCGTGAGTTGCAACGCATTCTCGACGAGAAAACCAATCCCTGGGGTATCACCGTGCAATCGGTCGAGATCCGCGACGTAAGAATTCCCCAAGGGTTGGAAGACGCCATGTCTCGCCAGGCTCAAGCCGAGCGCGAGCGGCAGGCGCGAATCATTCTGGGCCAGGCGGAAACCGAAATCTCCAACAGCTTTGTGCAGGCCGCCGCGGCCTACGCGGAAAATCCCGTGGCCTTGCACTTGCGCGCGATGAACATGCTTTACGAAGCGATTAAAGAAAAAGGCTCGATGGTGATTGTGCCCTCATCCGCGGTAGAGACGATGGGCCTGGGCGGAACGCTCGCGACCGCATCACTGGGCGGAGCGAAGGCCCAGTGAAAAACGCGAGTGATGCAGGGTCAATATGAAAAGTACGATCATGAAAGGAGAAGAATATGATTTATGTTGGAATAAGTTCTGCGGGAACACTAAAACGCCAAGTGTGGGGCGCCACCTTCGTGGCACTCGTGACTGTAATGTTCGCTGCCCCCATGTGCACCGCGCAAGTGATGCAAAAGGGGATCCGTGTAGAGTTAGCAACCGCCAGCAACGCGGTAGCATCGCCCGATGCGGACCTCGAAGACTCGTTGATCGTGACTGTAACCAGCAACGGCAGTGTGTTCCTTGGAATCACTCCGAGCACTCCCGCTGCCTTGGCGGAACAGGTCAAGAGTCGTCTGTCCAACCGGATGCAGAAGGTCTACATTAAGGCCGACGCTCGGGCTCCTTATGCCGACGTGCTGACGGTTCTAGGCGCAGCGAGTACAGCCGGTGTTGAAGCGCCAATCCTGCTGACAACCCAACAAGAGTCTCCGGAACCGGGGACCGTAGTATCCCCGAAAGGCCTGGAAGTGCTGGTTGGTCCGCCGTCGCCCTCTGGCTCGGTGTCGACCGTCGTCGAGGTGCTCAACTCGGGGCAGCGATGGCCGACGCTGAAGATCAACAATGAGCCGATCCCCTGGGCTGCTCTCGAAAGCACACTAAGCAAGCTCCTCCAGAGCCGAAGTGAGAAAGTGGTTCTAGTGAAAGCAAACGGACTATTGCCATTTGCACAGGTCGTGCACGTGATCGACGTGTGCCGTTCGACGGAAGCTAGGGTCGTTCTAGTCACGCCGGAACTGTAAATCGGCAAATCGCTGGAGCGAGCCGGGTATAGGCTTCGACCAAACATACCGCAGGCGTGGATGTGACGTATGACGGATGCACAGTTTACGCGGGCTACAACAGACGGGCACGGCCATCGCTGGCTGTCGGCGGCCTTTTCGCTAGCCATAGGCGGGTCCTTTTTCGCCCTATGGTTCTGGCTGCTGCCGCGATGGCTTGGTTTCAGCGTGGAAATGGCAGGCGCGGCACGCTGGCGATGGCTGGCAGCGGTTCCGTCCGTGCTGGGGTTCGCGGTTGCCCTGCGCTGCGTCTGGGACTTTGGCTGGACGGGACGCGGCACGCCGGCCCCCCTCGCTCCGCCGCAGCGATTAGTCGTGGTGGGTTTCTACCGCCATGTGCGTAACCCCATGTACGTGGGCTTCGCCACGGGTTGGATTGGGCTGTGGATAATTTTCGGGCATGCCAATTGGGCAGCGATCGCTGTCGTCGCGGCGGTTGCCTTCGGCGTGCATCTGTTTGTCGTCTTTTACGAAGAACCGACGCTGCGTGGAAAGTTCGGGACGGAGTACGAACAGTATCTCCACAACGTAGGTCGCTGGCGGCCGCGTCTGCGGGGCTGGGATCAGCCGCTGTGACCTAGGCGCGCGCCGCGCCATTCCGCGAGAGAATACCTCCATCGAAGGTTTTTGAGGGCCGGACCTGCATCCGGTCCCTTTTCGGTTGCTCCGGAACCGCCTCACCAAACGTGGCAGGCATTCTCGGCCACCATTGGCTGCCCGGCTTTGCAGCCCCAAGCCTTCTGGAATTCCGGCATGTTCTGCACCACACCATCCACGCGGTACTTGCCCGGTGAATGAGGATCGGTGAGCACGCTGGTGCGCGCGATTTCGGGGCGCCGCTTCTCACACCACACGCGCGCGAATCCCAGGAAGAAGCGCTGCTCGGGCGTATAGCCGTCGATCTTCTGACCTTCTTTTCTAGTCTTGTCATCGGCGATCATGTGCTCGAGCGCCATCAGAGCGATGCGCGCGCCACCATTATCGGCAGTGTTCTCACCCAGCGTGAGGCGGCCGTTCAGCTTGAGGTCGTCGACGGCGACGAAGTTTGAATATTCGTCGGCCACGCAACTGACACGCTTCTCGAATTCTTTGCCGTCCTGCTCCGTCCACCAGTCGTGCAGGTTGCCTTGCGGATCGAACTTGCGACCCTGGTCATCGAAACCATGGGTCAGTTCGTGACCAATGACCAGCCCGATGCCGCCAAAGTTAACGGCGTCGTCCATGGTCTTGTCAAAGAACGGCGGCTGCAGAATCCCCGCCGGAAAAACGATTTCGTTGAACGAAGGGTCGTAATAGGCATTCACCGTTGGCGGAGTCATGCCCCACTCCTTGCGGTCGAGCGGCTGGTCGATCTTGGCGATCTCGCGTTTCGATTCGAATGCATTCGCGCGGGCCACGTTTCCCAGCAGATCGTCGGGCTTGATCATCACGGAACTGTAGTCGCGGTACACATCGGGATAGCCGATCATGTTGCGAATGGCATCGAGCTTCACCTTAGCCTGTTTCTTGGTTTCGTCGCTCATCCACGAAAGATCGTGGATGTCTTCCGCGAGAGACTTCTCCAGAGCGTCCACCATCTTGAGCATGCGTTGCTTACCTTCCGTGCCGAAGGTTACATCCACGTATCTCTGCCCCAGCGCTTCGCCCAGTTCGCGATCGGTAAGGTTCGCGCACCGTTTCCAGCGCGGCTGAATTTCCTTCTGGCCGGTAAGGTTCTGCTGAAACTTGAAGTTGGCTTCGACGAAGGGCTGCGAAAGCCACGGAGCCGCGGCGTTCAGCGCGTGCCAACTCACGTATGTCTTGAGCGAGTCCAGAGATTCGGATTCCAGAACGCCATTCACCTGCTTGAAGAAATCGGGATTCGTCACGTTAAGTTGGGAGAACTTAGGCGCACCCACTGCCGTAAAGTAGCGATTCAGATAGAAATTGGGTCCGAGAGCGACAGCGTCGTCGCGGCTCATCTTGTGGTCCTGGTTCTTCGGGTCGCGGCGGGCGGTGCGGTCCATGGACGCCTTGGCCAAAGCGGTTTCGATGCGCAGCACGGTTTGCGCGGAATCGGCTGCCTGTTGCGCCGTCTGGCCTGCCAGCGTAAACGACTGCGTGACATATTCCACCAGGTGCTGCCGCATCGCTTTCATCTTCGGGTTGTCATCCTTGAGGTAGTAGTCGCGGTCAGGCAACGACAGGCCGCCCTGATCGATGTAGGCGATAACCTGGTCGGCGTTGTGCAGATCGGACTTAGCGTAGAAACGGAAGAGCGAGCTGCCGCCGACCAGCCGCAGGTGGGCGATTTCATCGATCAGCGCGCTCTTGTCTTCGGCCGCCGCAATGCGGTCGAGCTCGGGCTGGAGCGGGGCGATGCCTTTTCGATCCACGGCCTTCTCGTCCATGCACGAGCCGTAGAGGTCGCCGATTCTCTGGTCGACAGGGTTACGGCTCGCGCCCCCGGCGGCAGCTTTCTCCAAAATGTCGCGCTCGATATCGAGATTGCGCTCGTGAAGTTCCACAAAGCTGACCCACCGCGACTCGTCGGGAGGAATCTCGGAGTTCTTGATCCAGTTGCCGCATGCATACTGGTAGAAATCCACACAGGGATCGATGCTCTTGTCGATGGTGTCAAGACTGAAACCAGGTGCGGCTTTAGTCGAGGCGGGCTTCGTGGAGGAAGATGTTTGGGCGAAGCTGACGGCAATCATGAGAAGCAACAACACCGGCAAGAAGACGGAACCATCGCATAGCGAGACTCTCCTTTTTCGAGGAACGGTTCAGATTTTAAGCGCGACTCCCGCTGCGGGCAAGGATGGCAGCCGGCGCGAGCGCGAGTTGCCGAGAGTCGCGCTTAGGCGTTCGACCCACCACTCCAACCGCCCATCCGCGTATAATCGGCCCTATCGACTCCATGAAAGCTGGTTCTGACATGACCCCCACGAATGGCAATTCCGGCAACGGCAATAACGGCTACAGCGTCCCCCAGCCGCGGGCAGAGTGGCTGGCCCGGCGTAAGCAAGAGAACACCGACGGCAACTTTTCGCAGATGCACTATGCGCGTCAGGGTGTCGTCACCGAAGAGATGGGCTACGTTGCCCACCGCGAAAAGCTCGCGCCCGAACTGGTGCGCGACGAAGTCGCCCGCGGCCGCATGATTATTCCCGCCAACATCAATCATCCGGAACTGGAACCGATGGCGATCGGCGTAGCGTCGCTGTGCAAGATCAACGCCAACATCGGCAACTCGGTCGTCACTTCGGAAATCAACGAGGAGCTGAAAAAGCTGCACACCGCCGTGCATTACGGCGCCGACACGGTGATGGATCTTTCCACCGGCGGCAACATTCACGAAATTCGCGAAGCGATTCTGCGCCATTCGCCGGTTCCCATCGGCACGGTTCCGATCTACGAAGCGATTGCCCGCGTGAAGCGCGTGGAAGATTTGAACGCCGAAGTGATGCTGGAAGTGATCGAAGAACAGGCCGCACAGGGCGTGGATTACATGACGATTCACGCCGGCGTGCTGATCCAGTATTTGCCGCTGATCTCGAAGCGCATTACCGGCATCGTGAGCCGCGGCGGCGCAATCCTCGCGCAGTGGATGGCATACAACCACAAGCAGAATTTCCTCTACGAACGCTTCGACGACATCTGCAAGATTTTCAAGAAATATGACGTCAGCTTTTCGCTGGGCGACGGCCTGCGTCCCGGCTGCGTTGCCGATGCCAGCGACGAAGCCCAGTTCGCCGAACTGAAAACTCTGGGCGAGCTGACGAAGATCGCCTGGCAGCACGACGTGCAGGTGATGATCGAAGGCCCCGGCCACGTCTCCATGGACAAGATCAAGGAGCAGGTCGAAAAAGAAGTCGAACTCTGCTACGAAGCGCCTTTCTATACGCTCGGGCCGCTGGTCACCGATATCGCTCCCGGCTACGACCACATCACGTCGGCAATCGGCGCGGCCATGATCGGATGGTACGGCGCGGCCATGCTGTGCTACGTCACGCCCAAGGAGCATTTAGGGTTGCCCAATGAAAAAGACGTGAAGGACGGCATCATCGCCTACAAAATCTCCGCCCACGCCGCCGACATCGCTCGCGGACGCCCCGGCGCGCGCGACCGCGACGACGCCCTCAGCTACGCCCGCTACAAGTTCGATTGGGAGAAGCAGTTCGCGCTCTCACTCGACCCCGAAACCGCCCGCTCCATGCACGACGAAACCCTGCCCGACGACTTCTACAAAGAGGCAGCCTTCTGCTCCATGTGCGGCCCGAAATTCTGCTCGATGAATTACTCGTCGAAGGTGGATGAGTACAACAAGCAGGTGCACGGGATCGAGAAGAAGGATTATTCGGAGCTGGTGGAGAGGTTGGTTTCGCTGAAGTAACGCCTCGGCGACCTGCCACTCCCCGTGGGCGCAAAAGCTGCTGCTTTAGCGGCGTGCCGGAGATCGGCGTCTCGCGTTGCTAGGCGGGCGCGAGCGCGATCAGTGCTACACCGATGACAGCAAACGCAAGCGTGCCGGCCAGCAGATGTACGCATTCGCCCACATTATGCAATAACTGCACGGCCATAACGGAGGCATGAGCGAAACTCGACCACGCCGTGAAGGCGATCAGGCTGCGATTCGCGGAGGGGTTACGTGCCGCAAGCAGCAGGAAAACTCCGAGTGTAACGTAAATGCTGAGCATCATCTGCAGAGTTTCTTCCTCCCGCAGTTGCACTATTGCGTAAACAGTAGCTACGAACAGCAAGCCCACTATCACCAACACGACCTTCAGCGCTCGTTCTCGAATCATTGTGTCCTCCTGCCAGGAACCTAAGATGAGCGAACCGTGCACGCACAACGCGCAGATACACGGTGCGCAATCAGAATGCCCGCCGCCGCACAAATCAGGGGGTGTTAGGTTTCCGAATCATCTCAACGGCACCGGGTTCTTTGGGTTTAGCGCGACCTTTGATAGTTGGCGATGGCCTGCGGTTTGTTGCCGTCGTCCATGGTGACTCATTGGAGCGGCGTTCCTATTGTTTACCTCCCTCGTCGAATGGATTGCCGATCAGGCGAGGATCGCCCATTGCTTTGCGGTGCCGTCGAGATGGCTTCATTACGCCTTGTTCTCGCAGGCGGATGGGCCGAAGCCGAAGTATTCGCGCACGCGCTGCCGGAATCGTTCCCGCTCTTCCGGCGTCCTGTACTGGCAGCGCTCTGCCATGCGACGGCGGAAACTGGAGCGGCCGGGGCCGCGCCATCGAGATCCTCCGAATAGGATCCGGCAAAGGATCAGAAGTCCAAGCGCTTGCCAGAAGCTAATCTGGCGCCATCCGAACAGCGGGGGCAACAGCCAATTCCACAGGTGCAGCACCATTTCGCCGCCGATGACAGCAAATAGCAGCATCGCCAGGATCGCCAGCGGAACGATGAAAATCCATTTCCTTTTCATGTTGTTCTCCTAACTTCTTTGTGAACTCTTGGTGAACGCTCTGCCATCTGACGCACTCGGTTGCGGGCCGCCGCGAGCCAAAAGAGGCCCCGACTCATCGGTTTGAACAAGTCATAAAAGAGAGCCGTCACAGCGAGATAGCACGCCGCCACGAAGAGGTCGACTGCGAAACCGAACCTGCCGTGAACGAAGAAGAAGACTCCTCCCGCCAGTATGGTGAGCAAATAAAAGACACCGGCAATCCCGGCCTTGGGACACGGTGAGGCTTCTCGAATCCGTCGCTTCATTACGGGCGTGTTCATAGTCGTTTCTCCTTCCAGATCCAGTTTCAATGTGCAGCCAATGATGGTTGTGAGACGGCCACCCCCGGCCCTGTTCTCTTGTATGCATTTGCGAAGCGAACTCGGAATAACCAGAAGATCATCCATAGCAGCGGCAGGACGCTCAGGAAAACAAGTACGCCTGTCCTTTGTAATAGCGCGGGAAATATTTGTTGCCGCGCCAGGAATATGGACGCTGCCGCGATGAACAGCGCAAAGCACATGCGCCAAAGATGGCGCGCGAGACGTTGCATGCCGGAAATGCCGCCGCGCACGAGCATGCGGACGTCGCCCACGGTGGCGAGCAGAGCCACGGAACCAAGGAAAAAGTAAGGCCCAGGGGGATAGTCGTACTTTAATCCCGTCGGACTGATCGCCGCTTCTAACCCCAGGGTCACCTCGGTAGCCGTGACTGCCAGGACAATCAGAAGCGCTCCCCAATCGAAAATGCCCGTCCCCGCGTCTTTGCGCCGGGCGGTGAGCCATGCGGTTGTCACCAGATAGAACGTTAGCGTGCCGCCCAGAATATTGCCCGGTTGGTGCTTCAGCGTCGCCAGGTACACGCCGGTTGCGGCGAGGCTCATCATGGATATGACAAATACGTCTCCAGCAAGGCCATGCCGACGGGAGCCTTTGCGGAGGGACACGGCGACAAATCCGGAGAGCATCCCCAGCGTGCCGGACGCAATGTGAAGAAGTAGTATGGGTGAGTACGACATTTTTTCCCCTCCTTAGTTACGCTGGCGTGCGACTATGCTGGAGCCTGCCCCGAGCATGCCGAAGTGGCGGCCAATGGTTGATCCTTCGCGCCCATAATCAAAAGCCAAAACATCATCGGCAATTCCCCGGCCATAAGAATTACCGCAAACCTGGAAATGAGGGTTTCGTAAACCCGGTAAAAGGGCCCAGACCACGAAGACAAACGTCGTAACCCCGATCAGTTCGCAGGCGATGCTGAAACGGAAGAGCCTCTCGGAAGCCAGAATGTTGCTGGCGGTCGCGGTCGCGTTGCCGGACACAATTAGCTTGCCGGGGACATACTGGAGGCAGACGAAGCCGGGCACGGAGTTGAGTACATAGAGCGCACCTGCGACTCTTGCTGCCTTCTTCGTTGAATTCATGTCCTGTCTCCTTTCTGTGACGGTTGACCCAGATACGGTCGATCAGATCAAGACACTGTGAATCAGATCGGTCCCTGATAGCGGCGCAGCCGCACCGCTGCGGCTAGGAAAATTGCGGCGACCAGCAATCCTGTCCACAAACCCGGCGTGCTCAGAAATTTCCCCAGATTGAGGTGCATCATCGGATGTAAGGCAAGGCTACCCGGCTCAGTGAACATGAAATCTTCCGGCCCCGAGAAGCGGTACGTCAGCAGGGCGGCGAAATGCGACGTGTTAAACGCAAGCTTTTCGATGATGAAGATCGCTAGCGGCGGCAAGCCAGCCCATAAAAATGCTGCTCGCCGCGCCCACCCTGAGATCAGCAGCAGCCAGGCGTAGATTGGTGCATACCAGAGCACGTGCACGGTCACGAGGTGGTAGAGAAGCTGCGTCTGAAACAACCACAACCGCGCCCACAGCGCGGCAGCGCTCAGACCGCTTCCCTTCAGTACGACGGTGCTCAGCAGCAGCATGATCAAGTGCGTGGCAACGGTGACCACGAAAGCAAGCCCCGGCAGAATGAGAAACGGAATGCTCGCCTTGGAGAGCACGGTAGTGAGATCGGAGACCGGTAGCGACTTCCAGAACAGGATGCTGCGATCGCGGCGCTCGCCGTGGAGCGCTTCGAGACAATAGAATAGCCCGACGATAAACGCTGCCCCCATAATCAGGGCGGTAGCGAAGCTGTAAGGCTCTTCGAGGATGGTGCGCCGCTGTGTAAGATCGGGCGTCGACAAGGAGCGGCCAATCGTGGCGATCAGAAAACCGACCAGGGCAAAGCCGGCGACGGCCAGCGGTGCGATATAGATCGAGCGGTTCTCCCACAATTCGCGGCGCACCGACCAATACATTGGCTGGGTCGCCGACATTGCTGCGGGCGCGATTCCCTGCGCGTCGAGAGGAGAATCCGGCACGGCGTTCGATTGAGTATTCATTGAATCACCCCTTGTGACTGGCCGACCTTATTGCCCAACACAGCAACGAACAAGTCGGCAATGCTGGGCGTGCGCACGTCGCCAAGCGCGGCGAGTTGCTGACGGTCCGCATGATCGAATAGCAGGATGCTGCGACCGAACACCTGGCGCTCGTGAATCGGCTTGAGCGCCCGTGCCGCGGCGACTTGCTCGGGACGAACTGTCAGTTCCAGATAGCGCGACTCGAATTCTTCCATGCTGCAATCGAGTACGATCCGACCGCGGTTGATGAACATGAGATCGGTGAGGACGTGCTGGACGTCTTCCACCTGATGTGTGGTCACCACGATGGTGCGGCTGCGATCGAAATAGTCGTTCAGCAGCGAATCGTAGAATTGCTTGCGATACAGGAGGTCGAGGCCAAGCGTCGGCTCGTCCAGCACCAGCAATCTCGCGTCAATGGCCATGACCAGGGCGAGGTGCAGCTGGGTCACCATGCCCTTCGACAATTCCCTGACTTTGCTGGCGTGGCGGATGTCGGTCTTGGCCAGAAAACCTTCCGCTTTCGCGCGATCGAATCGCGGATGCACTCCGGCCACGTAGTCGAGCGCCTGCCACACCCGCATCCAGCGCGGGAGCACGGCGACATCGGCGATGAAGCAGACATCGCGCATGAGCTGATCGCGCTCCCTCCACGGGTCGCGTCCGAGTACCCTCAGTTCTCCCTGATATGGAGTGAGGCCGAGAATCGCGTTGAGCGCAGTGCTTTTGCCTGCGCCGTTGGGGCCGATGAGCCCGAGGATGCGGCCCTCATCCACCCCCAGATTCACGCCGTCCAGCGCGATGGTTGCGCCGAAGGCCTTGCGGAGGCCGCTTGCTTCTATAACCTTCATGGCTTCGGTTCCTCCGTTGCAGTATCCGGCGCAGGGTCTGACAACGACTTGGGAGTTGAGCCAGCGGCCCCATTCAGCAGTTCTTCCGCCTTCAATCCGAGCCGTTGAATGGTGGCGTGAACTCTCGGCCATTCCTCCGCAAGAAACTTCTGGCGTTCGCCCTGCAGCAGCAGATTGCGCGCGCCCGCATTGATGAACATGCCGCGACCTCGCTTACTCTCGACCAACTGCTCGTCGACCAGTTGTTGATAGCTCTTCAGAACCGTGAGCGGATTGACCCGATATTCGGCCGCGACATTGCGCACGGAGGGCAGCGGATCGCCTTCTTTGAGCACGCCGTCGAGGATCATCGCGACGACACGGTCGCGAATCTGGCGATAAATCGGCTGACTGTCGTTCCACTCACGTTCCATAATGTTTTCCAGATACTCTCGCCATACTGGGCCGCAGAGGCGGCGTCACTTTGTCCGCTGCAGGTCAACGTGCGCGTGCATCGGCTTGTCCCCAGGCATCATGTAAGTCCAGTCCTCGCTGTGATGGTTCGCGTCGATCACGGTGAAGACGGCATGGTGCATGTGTCCGTACTGCGTGCTACCGGCGACATCGAGAAAATCGAATTCCACCGTTTTTCCGTCCGGCGACATGTTGCCCGCCATGCGAGGCCGATTCCCGGCATCACAATAATGCGTCAGGAGCAGGCGGTCCCCGTCCAGATAAACCATGGTGATCGGATCGTCCGGTCTTCCAGCTCCCGTCATCTCATGCACGATCGCGTTACCCATGGAAGTCACGCGCAGCGAGACCTGCATGAGCTTGCCTTCCATTTCGGGTGCCGGCGGGAGGGTTGTCATGTGGCCTTCCCAGGAACCCGCGAGAGTTTTCAGTTTGTCGAAGGACTTTTGCGCCTCAGACTGGGCCCAAGCAGTGGCGGCGATCATAACGAATAGAAAGGGAACTGCGATGCGTGGTTTCATGTTCGGTGTTCTCCTTATTTCTCTTTGTCAAGCCATCTAGTGTTATAGTTAACTACAACACTAGTGAAGAATGCAAGTGTTTTCTTGGATTTCTTCTGTTTCCCCGCCGCTATCCGCTATCCGGTTTAGAAACAATGGTTTGCAAGAGATGGCAAATGCCAGAGGACATGCGCTCGCAGCAGAACCTCGATCCAAGCCGTTTCGATGAATACAACTGGGGGAATCACTGGGCACCTGCGGCAGGAGCCGTGGGGCGCGTGATCGACGGTTGTTGTATCGAGGTGAATTACGAGAGGCTTTACTTCCCTTCCAGCGAGATATCCCCAATCGAGACGTGCGCCCGCAGTTCGTACTTGCCGTCGCCGTAGTATTTCAGGGTCTTGCCGAGCAAGCCTGCGCTGACGTCTCCGGTGCTGGTGTTTACGTCGCCGATGCTGGTGCTGGCGCGCACCAGGTGATAGGCCGAGCGTCCAAACGCGACCTGGATGTCGCCCACGCCCAGCTGAAGATCCTTGTCGCCTTCGATGTCGTCGATCCTGAGGTCGCCGACCTTCTCATGCACCTCAAGATTGGTATTTTGCGGCACCTCGAGTTCCACATCGAATTGGGTGTTGCCGCCGGTCGGCGCGTGGAATTCGATATCAGCGTCGCGCAGGTGGACGTCGATGTCCACGTGCGCGTCCCTAACGTGGCTTTCACGCCACGACTTCACGGTGTAGTGCAGGCGGATCTGGTTGGATTCGCCGCGCTTGATGTGCAGGTCGCCCACGCTTAGGCGTACGTGTACCATGCCGCCGGCAACGAAATCGCGAACCTCACTGTGAGTCTCTGCGTAGTCCCAGTGATCTGAGGCGGTACAAAAGGGTGCCAGCAAAAGGCAGACAACGATCGTCTTGTGAAGCAGGATCAAACGGATGAGAGACCTTCCGGGCATGGAGCACCTCCGGGACGCATGCGCGCCTGTTTGGGATACGCATGGGACGAAACGGCGGTTCCAGGAAAATCGGCGTCAGGGAATGACCATGCCGAGATACGACGCCGCGCTATCCACGTGCGCCGCCAGGGCCATGACCACGCCGATGGCTCCCGGACCCGACATAAGCGGCATGGCCAGCGGAGTGAGGGAGATGTCTTCCTTGTCCTCGGCCTCGTGGCACTCCTCCGGCGTGATGCGCGCGTGAGACGTGACCATGCCAAGCCGAATTGGCGACGATCAATCTTCAAAACGGGCAGGGAAATGCCAAAGAAGTGGAGGACGAAGCGGCCAAGAAAAGACAAATGTGACCAGAATGACGGACACCCAGAGACCGGTCTCCACGGCGGTATTCTACTCCGGCGATCCTGGGGGTCCAGGACCACGTCATGCTGAAAAAGACCGGAATGCCGCCGAAAGGGTCGACGATGGGAAACAGTGCCAGAAGGGTAGCCGCCGCCGAATGAGGCAGCGTGCGCAGGAATTGCCCGCGAGCATGAGGGGTGGGCGTCACGGGGTTTACCGATAACCCTCCAGTACCTTTGCCGCGCGCTCCAGCGCAGCCGTCAGCACTGCCAGTTGCTGGCGTACTCGTTCCACGTCTCCATTGTCGAGAGCCTCATTCACTCCAGGAATCACCACCGCGGCATACCCCGTGTATTCGCCCGGAGCATAGATCGCGTGGCGAAACCACGGACGGTGCGGCAATCCTTCCGGCACCAGCAGAGCCCGCTCGGCATTACGCAGCGCCTGGTTCAGGCGCGCGGCATCTCGCGGCGGATTCTTCTGCTTCGACAGGACCTTTGCCCCCGCCTCCTGAAAATGCTTCGCTGCCGCGGTCGCCGCATTCAGATCGGGCGCGCGATCCCCTAATTTATCCACGGCTCTTTTCTTGGCCGTCGCAAGGTAAGCGGAAATTTCTTTTCCATACTTGTCGTAGTCGTAGGGCAGAACGTCGGCATCGGCCATGCGTAACGCCTCCAGGCCAAAAACTCTCGCCATCTGCTGCTCGTAGACAAAATCCGGATCGCCGAACTTCTTGAACCAGGCAAAATTATCGAACACGGAATGGTACACGCCGTAGGGGCCGGTGGAACCGATATCGGTCGAGGGCACACCCAGATGCTGCTGGAAAGCGCTGTAGTCGGAGCCACTGCCCAGGTCGCCGACCGGAACATCGCCCTTTCCATTCGCGGCGGGCATGCGGCGGCTGCCCTCGATGGCTTCCGCAGGCGACTGAGTCGACGACGAAGCGCCGGGCTGATCGAACTTCTGCCAGACCTCGTAGACAGTCCCGCCCTTGGGACTCGGCACGGCTTTGGTCACGTCGCGCAGAAACTGCTTCAAACTCGGCACCGCCGAGGCGCCAAACTTCGGCCCCGAGTCACCCACGTCCATGTTGAAGTACGCCGCGGCATCGGCCAGTTCGGATTCGTGTTGCTCGGCCCATTCGGTGGAACCCATCAGTCCTTCTTCTTCGCCGTCCCAGCTCGCAAATATCAGGGTGCGCTTCGGCTTCCAGCCCGACTTCAGCAAATCGCCGACCCCGTGTACGGCTTCGAGCATCGCTGCCGTGCCACTGTTGGGGTCGACCGCACCGTAGACCCACGCATCGCGATGGTTGCCCGCAACCACCCATTCTCCCGGAAACTCGCTGCCGCGCACGCGACCGATCACATCCCAGAGGGTGCGGAACTGGTAATCCTGCTTGAGATGCATCTTCACCCGCACCGGCCCCGGCCCTACGTGGTAGGTGAAAGGCAGCGCACCCTGCCACTCGCGGGGCGAATCGCGCCCGCCCAGGTTCTGAAGAATGGGTGAGGCGTCGTGGTAGGAGAGCGGCGTAACTGGAATTTTCGGCATCTGCGCGGATTGCGCTGGAGAGATCCGCTTGCTTTCCGGCAACGACGGCAGCGACGCAAATCCCGGCGTCGTAGGATCGCCGGGAAATTCGAACATGTATCCCACCGATCCGCGCTGCACGCCGGTATCGGGCCGCCACGGGCCAACGGGATACTTATCGCCTCGCCGCCAGCCATCGTCAAACGGATCCGAATAGAGGATGACTCCCGCGGCGCCCTGTTGCTGTGCAATGAAAGCCTTCACCCCGCGGAAGTTCTGACCGTAGCGCACCAGCACGATCTTGCCGCGCACGTCGATCTTCAACTTCTCCAGCTTCTCGAAATCTTCCGGCGTGCCGTAGTTGGCATAAACCACCTCCGCCTCGACGTCTCCTGACGGCGACATGCTGCTGAACGGCATCACTACGCGTGGGTCGCCGTCGTAGGCATCGCCATCCACGTGCTCGCGCGTGGGTCCATGCATTTCGACTCCTGCGGGCGCGGTGATGTCCACGCTGATCTCCGAGGGATAGTTCATCCACACTTTGTATTCGACGACCTCAGTGTCGAGTCCGGCGGCACGAAACTTCTGCGCCACATAGTCCGCCGTAGCCTTGTCTTCCACGGTGCCTGCCATGTGCGGCGCCTGGGTCAGCGTGCGCAGGTGCTCTTCCGCCAGCTTGGGATCAGGCGCGGCAAGAAACCGCACTTCAGCGGCCGCCTCGGCTGCGGAGTCGCGAAAACCAAAGATGGGTTGGGAATTACCAGAAATGTTGTGCCCGCTTTCCAACCTCTGAGCGCTTGCCGAGATAACAATCAGAAAGAGTAAAACGGAAAGCGGTTTCATGGGGTCATTGGCCAAGGCGAGAAAGTAGAAGGTATCACAGACAGCTTGATGCACCAACTTCACCAATGGGTGCCAACTTGCCCTATGGAACGGGCCACCCTGAGCCTTCCAGACAATCTAGCCGAGGCCGTTGACCACGATCGGAAGTCCCAGGAAGCGCCGCCATCTCTTACCACCGCAGTGCAGACCGCGATCGGCGAGTTCCTCAGACCGGTTTGGCGAGGATGAGCGGCGGTCGACTGAAGAACTATCTTACCTGCCCCGTCCCCACAATCTCATACTTAGAGGAAGTTAACTCGGCCAGCGCGAAGGGCCCGCGGCAGTGCAGTTTTTGCGTGCTGATGCCCATCTCGGCGCCGAAGCCGAACTCCGCGCCATCGGTGAAGCGCGTCGATGCATTCCAATACACCGCAGCCGAATCCACGCCGCGCAGGAACTTGCGGGCAGTTGCCTCATCGCGCGTCACGATGGAATCGGAGTGCTTTGTGGAATAGCGGTTGATGTGGGCAATCGCCTCATCCACGTTCGCGACCACCCGCACCGCCATGCAGAGCCGCAGATATTCTTCGTACCAGTCTTGCTCCGCGGCCGGCACAAGATCGCATCCAACCGCCAGGCTGCGCGACTTGCCGTCGGCGCGAACTTCGACTCCAGCCTCGATCAGCTTCTTCACGATTCGTGGGACATATTCCGCCGCGATGCGCTCATGCACCAGCAGTTTCTCTGCGGCGTTGCACACCGACGGCCGCTGTGTTTTGGCATTGATCACGATGGGGTCGGCCATGTCGAAGTCGGCGGATTCATCGATGAAGATG
Source organism: uncultured Acidobacteriaceae bacterium (assembly GCA_963714225.1). GTDB lineage: Bacteria > Acidobacteriota > Terriglobia > Terriglobales > Acidobacteriaceae > Sulfotelmatobacter. The sequence goes on from CAVQNY010000051.1 coordinate 19,165, forward strand.
TGGCAGTTCCCTGCTCCGGTCTCGATCACGGGTACCGCGGAATTCTCGGTGACGAATGCGATCAGCCCCGCACCACCGCGCGGAATGATCACATCCACCAGCCCACGGGCCTTGATGAGTTCCTGCACGGACTGACGCGTGCTCGAATCTAACAACTCGATTGCACCGTCCGGCATACCCGGCACGGCGGCGAGAATCTCCACCAACCGCTGATTGCTCCGCGCTGCTTCCTTGCCGCCGCGCAACACAATGGCGTTGCCAGTCTTCAGCGCGAGCACGGCTGTATCGACAGTAACGTTTGGCCGCGATTCGTAAATGATTCCCACCACTCCCAGCGGCACACGCACCTTGCGGATGCGCAGCCCGTTCGGGCGAGTCCACTCCGCCAGAGTCTCGCCAATCGGATCGCCGAGCGCCGCGACTTCGCGCACACCCTGGGCCATATCCTTGATTCGCGCCGTGGTCAACAGCAAGCGGTCGCGCATCGCCCCTTCGAGGCCTGAACTCTCCACGTCCTCGCGGTTCGGCCCAAGAATCGTCTCGATCTGGGATTCAATGGCATCGGCAATCGCCAGCAGCAAAGCGTTCTTCTCGCCGGTCGAGAGCAGGGCCAGCTTGGCGGCTGCCTCGCGCGCGCGCAGCAGCCTTTGCTGCGTGGAAGCCGAGTTGGCAAGGATCGTCGCCATCAGTCTTGTCTTACTTGTCTCGCCACTGCCGTGGAGGGAAATACGTTCCGATTTTGCGTTCCATGCCCAGGGTAATCCCCTGCGGATGGCGTCCGTTCACGATGGCCACGTGCACCCCGCCTTCGCTCGCGAGTTTCGCGGCGCGCACTTTGGAAATCATGCCTCCGCGCCCCATCGTGCTCTTGCCGTTGCACTGCGCTTCCAGAGCGGGAGTGAGCTTGCGCACAACGCGCAACAGGCGCGGCTTCTTGCGCGACTTCTTCGGTCCGGCGGGCAGGTAGAAACCGTCGACGTCGGTCAGCAGCAGGAGCCAGTCGGCTTTCACGGCGGTCGCCAACAGCGAACTCAGTTCGTCGTTATCGCCAAACGCGCCCACCAACTCGCGCACCGACACGCTGTCGTTTTCATTCACGATAGGGATTACGCCCAGCGAAAGCAGCTCGGCCAGCGCATTCTGCAAGTTGCGGTAGCGGACCGGCGAAGTGAAGTCGTCACTGGAAAGCAGAAGTTGCGCCACCACCTTCTTGCCGAAGAACAGGCGCTCGTAGGTGTGCATCAGCTTGCTTTGCCCCACCGCCGCACAGGCCTGCATGGCGGGTATGCCGCTCGGCCGCTTGCGCAGCGCCAGTCCGGACATGCCCGCCGCGATCGCGCCGGAGGTGACGATCAGATACTCGTTCTTGCTGAGATCGAATTGATCCACCATGCCGCGCAACAGGTTCGCGTCGATCTGGCCGCCAGGAGCGATAAGGCTGGTGCCGACTTTGACGACCACTCTCATGGCTTGGCTACAACCCTCATCGTTCGATGACTCTCACCCCTTAGTTGGAATGGTATCGCACTTACCGGCAGAGGAGGATTTCTCCCTTGTTCTGTTGGATTCGCGACCGAAGGCGCTCGGGCTTGCGGCACAGGAGAGCCCGACGGGGAAGGACAATATCCCTTTCTGCAATTAAAATGGCTTTCTGGCAAGATGAAAAACTTGCTACTTTCAAGCCCTATGCCCGCCTCCAACGCCACCAGCCGCTTTTCCGATCGCGTCGAGAACTACGTGCGCTATCGGCCCGGATATCCGTTCGAGGTTATCGACGCCCTGAAGACCGAATGCGGCCTGGCGCCGGGTCACAGTGATTGCCGACATCGCCTCCGGCACGGGGATTTGGACTCGTATGCTGCTGGAGAACGGCAACTCGGTTTTCGGCGTCGAGCCCAATGCGGAGATGCGCGAGGCGGGCGAGCGTCTGCTGGCGGCGTTCCCCAAGTTCACGAGCGTTGCGGGAACGGCCGAGGCGACTAAGCTTGCGGATCACAGCGTGGACTTCGTGACGGCGGCGCAGGCCGCGCACTGGTTCGACCGCGCGCGGGCAAGGTGCGAGTTTGTTCGTGTCCTCAAGCCCGGCGGATGGCTGGTGCTTCTGTGGAACGAGCGCCTCACGAGTGCGACAAAGTTTCTGCGCGACTACGAACAGTTGCTTCTGACGTACGGTACCGACTACGAAGACGTTCGCCACGAGCGCACGACTGACGCGGTGAATGAATTCTTCGACCCCGCGCCGTTTCAGGAGCGAGGGTTCGAGATGCGTCAGGAATTCGACTATGCCGGGGTGGAAGGCCGCCTGCTGTCGTCTTCGTATGCGCCCGGGCCGGAGCATCCTCAACATGCGCCCATGCTGCGCGAACTGCGGCGCATCTTCGATGCTTGCGCCTTCGAAGGACGGGTGGCGTTCGAGTACAAGACGCGATTGTATTTCGGACGGCTGGGGCACGAGTAGCATGGCACGTTCACATCTTTCGGAATCTCCTGGAGAACAATGCCCGACGAGAAATCCTTCCACATGACGCCCGACGAATTCCGCCGCCATGGCCATGCCGTGGTGGATTGGATCGCCGACTACCACTCCCGCATCGAGTCGTTCCCCGTGCTCTCGCAGGCGAAGCCGGGCGAGATTCGCGCATCGCTGCCGGCGAATCCTCCGGCGCAGGGCGAGCCTTTCGAGGCGCTGATGAGAGACGTCGAGAAACTGATTCTCCCTGGAGTCACGCACTGGCAGTCGCCGAACTTCTTCGCGTACTTTCCCTGCAACGCGTCGGGCCCGGGAATTCTCGGCGATCTCCTCTCTTCTGGTCTGGGCGTGCAGGGCATGTTGTGGTCCACCAGCCCGGCCTGCACGGAACTGGAAACGCATGTGCTCGACTGGCTGGTGCCTATGCTCGGCTTGCCGGAGAAGTTTCTCTCGTCGAGCACCGGCGGCGGAGTTATTCAGGACACGGCTTCGAGCGCCGCGCTGTGCGCGCTGCTAGCTGCACGCGAACGCGCCACCGATTACACCAGCAATCAGAAAGGATGCGACGGGCGCATCGTGGCTTACGCATCCTCGCAGACGCACTCCTCTTTGGAGAAGGCGGCAATGATTGCGGGCATCGGGGTTTCCAATCTGCGGCTGATTGAGGTAGATGAGGACTTCGCCATGCGCCCAGATGCTCTCTCCAGGCAGATTGACGCCGACAAGCGCGCCGGCCTGGTTCCGTGCTTTGTGTGCGCGACGGTGGGGACGACTTCTTCGAATGCCATGGATCCGATCGCCGAGATCGCGCAGGTTTGCCGGCAGCACAATCTCTGGCTGCACATGGACGCAGCCATGTCGGGCACGGCGGCGCTCTGCCCCGAGTTTCGGCACCTGCAAAACGGAGTCGAGTTTGCCGACAGTTACAATTTCAATCCGCATAAGTGGATGTTCACCAACTTCGACTGCAACTGCTTCTGGGTCGCTGACCGTAAGGCGCTGATTCGGACGCTGAGCATCCTGCCGGAGTATTTGCGCAATCAGGCGACGGAGTCCGGAGCGGTGATTGACTACCGCGACTGGCATATCCAGCTCGGGCGGCGTTTCCGCTCGCTGAAGTTGTGGTTTGTGATCCGGCACTACGGCGTGGAAGGCTTGCAGCACCACATTCGCCGCCACGTGCGCCTGGCGCAGGAATTCGCGGAGTGGGTGCGTGAGGACGAGAACTTTGAACTGGCTGCGGCGGTGCCGTTGAATCTGGTTTGCTTTCGCCACAAAGGGGGGGACGCGGCGAATCAGACGATCATGGACCGCCTCAACCGTAGCGGCGATCTCTTCCTCACACATACAAAGCTGAACGGGAAGTTCACTCTGCGTTTCTGCGTAGGCCAGACCAACACGCTGGCGAGGCATGTGGAGAAGGCCTGGAAGAGGATTTGCGAGGAAGCAGGGAGGGTGACTGCGCCTGGTTTATAATCCGGCTCACCGATGAACCTGACTCCCGGTTCCAGACTCTGACCTTATGAGATCGTTGCGCCGCTTGGTGCGGGCGGGACGGGTGAGGTGTATCGCGCCCGTGACTCTCGTCTTAAGCGCGAAGTAGCCATTAAGGTTTTCCCGCGGGCGCTTTCTCTGGATGCCGACCGGTTGCGCCGTTTTGAGCCGGAAGCTCTGGCCACTGCCGCCCTGAACCATCCCAACATTCTGGCGGTTTTCGATATTGGCACGAGCGACGGCCCGCCTTAGGTGGTGTCAGAGCTGCTGGAGGGCGAGACGCTGCGGGATCGCCTGCGCGGCGGATTGATTGCAGTGCGCAAAACCTTGGACTATGCCTTGCAGATTGCGCATGGGCTGGCCGCGGCTCATGAAAAAGGGATTGTTCATCGCGACCTGAAGCCGGAGAATCTGTTCCTTACGAAAGATGGTCGGGTCAAGATTCTGGACTTCGGGTTGGCAAAGTTGACGCAGTCTGGATCTGGCGATCACGCTTCCCTGCCCACCATGACGCCACGCTACCGAGGCGGCGTGGTGCTCGGAACAGCGGGATATATGTCGCCGGAGCAGGTGCGCGGCGCGGCCGTGGATGCGCGCTCCGACATATTCAGCTTCGGCGCGATTCTCTACGAAATGATTTCGGGAAAACGCGAGTTCCATCGCGACACCGCTGCCGATACGATGAGCGCGATTCTGAGGGAAGACCCTCCGGACTTTGCCGAGACCAATCGCAATGTTTCGCCGGCGCTGGAGCGGATTACGGCAGAGGGTACGCGTACTTTTACGTCCAAGTACTCTCTGAGGCGTACGTGGTAACAGGATTGAAGTAGGCCAAGCTAGCGCCTACTGTGCACCTTGCGATCTCTGTGCTAGAAAATCGGACTGGCATTTCTTGGCGGTAGCGAGCAACTCGTTGAACTCAGGCGTACCTCGCAGCTTGGCCAGGGTGGGATCATTCTGCAGAGCGGTATAGGCGCAAGGCGATGAAGGCCTGACCAGCTTGCTCGCCGATGTCGTAAATGGTGCAGATGTTGGGGTGGTTCAGTGCGGATGCGGCCTGGGCTTCGCGCTGAAAACGGGCGAGAGACTGAGGGTCGCGAGCCACGTCTTCGGGCAGGAACTTGAGCGCGACGAAGCGATGGAGCCGGGTGTCCTCGGCCTTATAAACCACGCCCATACCGCCGCCGCCGATTCTCTCGACAATGCGGTAATGCGAGATGATTTGGCCGATCACTGCGCTGAATCTTACGTGCGTGAAATTGGCGAGTCAATGAAGCGAGAGGCTCGGCACAGTGAAAACCAGGGCTGACAATTATTTTTCTAGTCTGCCGGCATGGGCGCGGGACGCGCCACAGCGGGACGCACTTTCGCCGGGACGACTGCTACCGCCGGCGTTTCCAGCCACTTGCGCACTTCGGGCAGAGCTTTCCGCATCGCTACCTCTCCGGCGCTGATCAGTTCACTGGCGCGCTTGAAGTCGTCGTAGGCGAAGCCGGCCACATCGGGCTCGACGATCAGGTCGGCTGCGCCTCGCCACAGGCTGGACATCGCGTCCTGGGCGATGGCGAACGATTGTCCGATCACGTCAAAGAGATGCCGGGGCGCTCCACCCTTCGCCCACGTCCCCTTTAGATGCACGGCCAGCACTCGCTCCGCGCCCATCTCGCGCGACGGCCGCGTGGGCACCGGATGCGAGAGCATGCCATCGACCAGGTAGCGGCCGCGAATCTCGACCGGCAGAAACATTCCCGGATAGGCGCAACTGGCACGCACGGGATCGATAATCGAACCAGAATGAAAGACGACGCCTTCGCCGCTGTTGAAGTCGGTGGCGGTTACGCCCAGAGGAATGCGCAATTCTTCGAAGCTCTTTACCTTCAGCGTGCGGTTTAGAAACGATACCATGCGGTCGGTGGAGGCAAAGCCGTAACGCGAGACCGTCCAACGGGCGAAGGTGTTGAAGCGGCATGAGTGCGCCACTTTTTCGAGTTCTTCGATGGAAAGACCGCTGCAGTAAGCCGCACCGATCAGCGCGCCCACGCTGGTGCCGGTAACGATGCGGACTGGAATTCCTTCTTCTTCGAGGACCTTCAGGACTCCTATGTGAGCCATGCCGCGGGCAAAACCGCCGCCCAGCGCCACGCCGATCGAGGGTAGACGTGGCACAGCCGCAACGCCCTTGCGGGAGAGTTCGCGTCCCAGGGCTTGCACGGACCGAATGATCTTGCCAAGACTCTTCACCGGAACCCCACGTCCCCAGCTTGCCGGGAACCCAGTCTAACCCTATCTGTAGGATGCCACTAACGAGGGGAAGGCTGCAGGGCACATTCGTGCTATGGGGGTTACGAGTGAACCAATCCCACGTTACCGGGGTGTAGCTGCGGAGTTAAGGATGACTAACTCCCGCAACCCTGCTAACTTGCCGACTATATGGTGCGAGAGATCTCTGCCGGCGGAGTGGTGATCCGGAAGCGGGATGGAGAGTGGTGGATGGCCGCCATTGAGCCACCCACTGAAGCCGACCACGCCAGGGCGCTACGATCCAAGTCTGGACGGTCCAGGGCGGGGCTCTCCAGACACACCAGTGGAAGGCGAAGACGAGTGCTGGCTCTGCCCAAGGGCCTAGTGGATGCGGGCGAGAAGGCACTGGAAACCGCGCTTCGGGAAGTTTACGAGGAGACCGGGGTGACGGCCGATTTAGTCACCAAACTCGGCGACAGCAAGTACGTCTATACGCGCACCTGGGGCGACGGGCGGCGGGTTTTCAAAATTGTCAGTTTCTACCTAATGCGCTACCGCTCCGGCCGCATCAACGCGATCGCTCCCGAAATGCGAGTTGAGGTCGCGCGTGCCCGCTGGCTGCGGCTGGAAGATGCTCCGAGGCTGCTCGCCTACACGGGCGAGAAACAAATGGCCCGGCGCGCGATGCAATATGTGAAAGCACATACCGAACTCTAGGCCAGAAGCACTCGCGAATTCGTTCCAACCGCTTGTTCCCGCATAATGCTTCCATGCCTGTTCGCGAAGCCTTGCATCCTGTAGCTGTGCCACTCGTCCTGTGCCTGTCCTTGCCCTGGCTGCTATCACCTTTGGCAGCCAAGACTCGGCCCACTCCTGCTCTCGAGCCGGGCTACGTCGCGGCGCTGGCCGCGGCGGATCACTTCCTGCAAGCCTGGCAGTCTGGCGATGTGGAAAACGGGATGGTGTTGCTCAGCAGTCATGCCAAGGAAACAGCCACGAGCGATGCGGTCGAGAAATTTTTCTCCAACCCCGGTCCTTCCGCCTACGAAATCGGCCGGGGCAAGCTGTGGAAGCGCGGGCGATACGAGTTTCCCGTCGTCCTCGTCGGCAATTCGAAGAATCACGCGCGCCGGCGATTCTGCAGCATTGTGATGGTGGACACTGGCAAGAACGAGTGGGCGGTGGATAAACTGCCATAGTAGATTTCTGATGGTGAATGGCCGCAACAAAACCCTTAACCACAGAGGACACAGAGGGGCAAAGGGGCTATCCGATGCCACTCGAGGATAGATCATGAAACGCATTAATAAAGTCGCCATCCTTGGCGCTGGAACCATGGGCGCTCGCATCGCCGCACACTTTGCCAACGCCGGTGTCCCCGGCTACCTGCTCGATATCGTGCCCGGAGAGGTTGCGCCCGGCGCGAATGCTGCTGCCCGTAACAAGATAGCGGCCGCTGGTCTCGACGCAGCGAAAAAATCCAAGCCCGCCGCCTTCATGGATCCCTCGCTTGCCCGTTTGGTCACCGTCGGCAACTTTGATGATGATTTGAAGAAGCTGGCGGAAGTCGACTGGATCATCGAAGCTGTCGTGGAGAATCTGGACATCAAGCGGACGCTGCTTCGCAAGGTCGAAGCCATTCGCAAACCCGGTACCATCGTCACGACCAATACCAGCGGCCTGCCGGTGGGAAAAATCTCGGAGGGGTTCTCCGATGATTTCCGCCGGGCTTGGTTTGGTACGCACTTCTTCAATCCGCCGCGCTACATGCGCCTGCTCGAACTCATTCCCACGCCGGAAGCCGACCGTGCTGCCATCGACGCGGTCTCGCACTTCTGCGACGTGCGCCTGGGCAAGGGCGTCGTCATTGCCAAGGACACGCCCAACTTCATCGCCAACCGCATCGGCACATTTTCGGTGTTGAATGTGATGCGGCTGATGCAGGAGATGGACCTTAGCATCGAAGAAGTGGACGCGCTGACGGGACAGGCGGTCGGCTGGCCGAAGTCAGCAACGTTCCGCACGATCGATTTGGTTGGGCTGGACATCCTGGGGCATGTGGTTGGCAATATGACGGCAAACGTCCACGACGAACGCAGCGAGCTTCGCCTGCTCGACTTCTTCAATCAAATGCTGCGAGCGAAAATGGCTGGGTGACAAGACCAAGGGCGGCTTCTACAAGAAAGGGAAAGGCGGAGGCGGCCAAGACGAGCGTTTGGCTCTCGACTGGAAGACGCTTGAATACCATCCCCAACAGAAGGCGAAGTTCGCTGCGCTCGACATGGCGAAGAACATCGAGGACACCGGCGCGCGTCTGCGCATGTTGCTCGGCCTTGAAGGCAGCGGTCCGCAGAAGGGCGACAAGGCGGGAGCGTTCCTGTGGTCGGCCTTGTCAGATTTGTGGACCTACTCTGCCAACCGCGTGCCTGAGATCTCTGACTCGATCGTTGAAATCGACCGCGCCATGCGCCTCGGTTTCAATTGGGAACTTGGCCCTTTTGAACTCTGGGACGCTGCTGGCGTGGAAGCCACGGTGGTCCGTATGAAGAAAGAAGGCAAGCCGGTGGCGGCGAATGTGGAGAAGTTGCTCGCCTCAGGCCAGAAATCCTGGTACAGCGATGATCCCAAGACGGCTTCCGGGCGCAAGTACTGGCAACTGGAAACTGGAAGCTGGAAACCGGTCGAGGTTCCCGCCGGTGTGTGGTCGGTCACGGTGGCGAAGAAATCCAACGGCGTGGTGAAGAAAAATTCCGGCGCGTCGTTGCTCGATCTGGGCGACGGCGTGGGTTGCATCGAGTTCCACAGCAAGATGAACTCGCTCGGTGCCGACATCATCAGCTTGATTCTGCAAACCCTCAAGCCCGGCGGCCCCGGCGACAACTTCGACGCGTTTGTCATCACCAACGACGCGACGAATTTTTCCGTCGGCGCCAACCTCATGCTGCTGCTCATGAGCGTGCAGGAAGAAGAGTGGGATGACGTGGACCTTGGCATCCGCCAGTTCCAGGGCATGACTCAGGCCATCAAGTTCTCGCCTAAGCCGGTGGTGGTCTCGGCTTCTGGATTGTGCCTGGGTGGAGGCACGGAAATCTCGCTGCACGCCGCCGTCCGCCAGCCTCACGCCGAGCTCTATACGGGACTCGTTGAAGTCGGTGTTGGCTTGCTGCCCGGCGGCGGAGGCTGCAAGGAGATGTTGCTGCGGGCGGTCGACGGCGCCGCTTCCGCGCGCGGTGGAAAGATTTCCGGCGACGCCCTCGTCGGATCCGTCGAGATGCTGGAAGGCATGAAACGCGCGTTTGAGACGATTGCCACTGCCAGGGTCGCCACGTCCGCGCACGAAGCCCGCGCACTCGGCTTCCTCACCGACAGCGATCGCATCACCATGAACCGCGAGCGCGTGCTCTCCGACGCCAAAGCCCGCGCACTCGACCTCGTCCGCGCCGGCTATGAGCCCCCGGTGCCTCGCACCGACGTCCCCGCCCCCGGCGAAAACCTTCTCGCCACACTCAAAATGGGTGTTCACATGATGCGCCAAGGCGACTACATCACCGACTACGAAGTGAAGCTGGGAGCAAAGATCGCCGAAGTGCTCTGCGGGGGCAACGTTACCCCGGGTACACCGGTGAGCGAGCAATACATCCTCGATCTCGAGCGGGAGGGTTTCAAATCTTTGTGCGGCGAGAAGAAGACACAGGAGAGGATTCAGTACACGCTGAAGACGGGCAAGACGCTGAGGAACTGAGGATCGGGCTGCCGGCAGAGCGATTGGCGCATACGACTACCTGGTCGCTGGTTAGGGCTTGGCGCGTCAACTCACGCTGCCGACAGCGAAAGTCTCCGCGTTCTCGCGTGTGAGAGGACTTTCGTGGCAGGACGGGCGAAGCCGTAAAATGGCTTGGCAAGACCATTGTGGTTCTTCTTCATCTAAGCTCAGAATGACGTTGAGCACAAAGTCCGCATCCGAAAGGAACCGATGAACTCTGCAAGATTGTGCCTGCCCCTGCTGATTCTTTTGACCTTGACTCGGGCTCGTGCTGAAGACGTTCGGAGTGGAGAAGACGTCTTGCAAGCCATGCATGACCGCTATGCGAAGTCGTGGTATGAGACCTTGACCTTCACCCAGAAGAGCACGACCTACAATCCCGACGGCACCAGCAAGGCCGACACTTGGCATGAAGCGGCGGCGCTGCCGGGGAAATTGCGCATCGATGTTGGAGCTCCAAGCGATGGCAACGGATACCTGATGGTGGATGGGACGCTCACGGTATTGCGGGGAGGCAAAGAGGCGGGAACTCGTCCCAGGGTGAACATGCTTCTAGTGCTGGGGTTTGACGTGTATCGCCAGGCCCCGGACGCCACCATCAGGATCGCGAAGGCCGAGGGCTACGACCTTTCAAAGTTTCACGAGGAGACCTGGGAGGGACAGCCGGTTTACGTTGTGGGTGCAGAAAAGGGCGATCTGAAGTCGAAGCAGTTCTGGGTGGATAAGAATCGACTGTTGTTTGTTCGGCTGTTTGAACCGACGCAGGCTGATCCGAACAAGTTTCAGGACATCCGCTTTGAAGACTACAGGCAGATGGCGGGCGGCTGGGTGGCGGCGCGGGTCGAAGTCTACGTGGACGACAAGAAAACATTCTCTGAGGAGTATTCGGATATCCTGTGCAATGCGAAGCTCGACCCGGGCACGTTTGATCCCAAGCGGTTCAACTCAACCCATTGGGAGAAGCCTTGAGCGGGCAGGATTCTTGCCTGCTACAATCGCCTCATGCGCAAACTTCTGCTAGCGGCTACCGCGGTCGTCGGGCTGGTCGTCGGGGTCGTGGGAACGTCACTGGCAAATGCCCAAGCCAAAGATGCCCCGCTGAAAGAGGTTCCGCCGGACGTGCCCGACTCGATCCAGGCGCCGGCCGGCGAAGAAGTTGTTTTGTACGCCCACGCTATTGGATCCCAGGTCTATACCTGCCAAGCCACAGCGGATGGCCAGTTCAGTTGGACGCTCAAAGCGCCCGAGGCGGAGCTTCACGACCGGAAAGATAAGGTCATTGGCCAGCATTCTGCCGGACCCTCGTGGAAGGTGAAGGATGGCAGCGAGGTCACCGGGAAAGCGGTGGCTCATGTGGATGCCCTTGATCCGGGTTCAATTCCCTGGCTGCTGGTGCACGTCGTCGGTCACGCGGGAAACGGTTTGCTGACGAACGTGACGACCATTCAGCGAGTTCACACGCACGGCGGCCAACCTCCGGCCGAGGGGTGTGATGCGGCTCATCGCGATGCCGAGACAAAGAGCAGCTACGCGGCGGACTATTACTTCTACGCTCCGGCCAAGTGAAGCTCGCGCGCCTGCCAAGCATCTAATGGGATAGTCGCTCGGACCGAGGACTGAATCGAGAACTTTCATGCGAGAAACCGTCATTGTCTCTTCCGTTCGTACGCCCGTGGGACGCGCCTACAAGGGCACGCTCCGCGCCACCCGTCCTGATGAACTGGCGGCCATCGCCATAAAAGGCGCACTGGAGCGCGTGCCGCAGCTCGATCCCAAAGAGATCGAAGATGTCATCCTGGGCTGCGCCACGCCCGAGGCCGAGCAAGGGATGAACGTGGCCCGCATCGCCTCGCTGCGCGCTGGGCTGCCGGTCGAAGTCTCGGCCCTCACCATCAACCGCTTCTGCTCGTCGGGCCTGCAGGCAATTGCCATGGCGGCCGAACGAATCATGAGCGGGGGCGCGGAGGCGATTGTTGCCGGCGGCACGGAGTCGATGACGATGATCCCAATGGGCGGGCACAAGGTTTCGCCCAACCCTTGGCTCGTCGACCACTACCCGGACGCTTATCTCAACATGGGCCTTACCGCCGAGCGCGTTGGGCAGCGCTTGGGCATCACGCGCGAGGCGGCGGACGAATTCTCTTTGCGCAGCCACCAGAAGGCGCTGGCCGCAATCCAGGCCGGCAGATTCGACGAGGAAATTGTGGCCGTGCCCGTAAGCTTTACCGCTTCGAATGGCTCAAAGCCCAAGCGGCAGGAAATTGTTTTCAAAATGGACGAAGGCCCGCGCGCCGACACTTCGCTCGAAGCACTGCTGGCGCTGAAGCCCGCATTCCACCTTAAGGGCACCGTGACCGCCGGGAATTCTTCGCAAATGTCCGACGGCGCGGCGGCTGCCGTGGTGATGTCTGCGGAGCGGGCGAAGGCGCTCGGCATCAAGCCGCTGGCGCGTTACGTTTCATTCGCCACGGCGGGATATAAGCCCGAAGAAATGGGACTTGGACCCGTGTTCGCCATCCCGAAAGCTTTGAAGATGGCTGGGCTCAAGCTCTCCGACATCGATGTGATCGAGTTGAACGAAGCCTTCGCCGCGCAATCTCTGGCGGTGATGAAAGAAGCGGGGCTCGATCCAGCGAAGGTGAATTCCAACGGCGGCGCGATCGCTCTGGGACATCCTCTGGGCTGCACCGGAGCTAAATTGACGGCAACGATCATCCGCGAACTCAAGCGCCGCAACGGACGCTACGGCATGGTGACCATGTGCGTGGGCGGAGGCATGGGCGCGGCGGGGATTTTCGAGAACCTGAATTAGGCTATGACCCAGGGTTTAGCAAAACCCCCGGGCGGTTCTTGACCGGGCCCCTTTTTATTAACCCAAGAGTTCGACGGACGGAGCTATAATCTGGCACAGGGAGGAAGCCCATGTTGATCTCCAGGCTTTTACCCGTTTCACTGTTGATCGCAGTGAGTGCTGCGTCAGTGGCAGCGCAGTCCTCGCCAGAGAAGAATCCCGGCGTGGTTCCGTCAACCGACGTCGGACAGCTGAATTCTTCGGGCGGCGCAGACCTTGCCTCCCCGAGTCTTAAACCTGAGCTGAATCCGCCGAGACCGCTGGATGGCGTTCGCATCGAGGAGTACCGTCCGCAGTTAAAGCAGTTTGGGTCGTCTTGGGCGCCTCCCCCGGCCGCGAAAAACCCGGCAACAGGACTCCGAGAATCTCCGCCACCTACTGTTGTTCTTGGCCCGGATGGGCTGCAGGCGGATGATGCGCTCTGCCTTACGATGCGGACCTATAAGGTTGCCCGCGACGGTCCGCACTCGGATTCGACGCACGCCGTCGGGTATTCGACTTGCCAGCCTGCGAGGCGTTTTCACGTACACACGGCCGAGGAGCGAGTGTTTCCTTCGAAGCCGTGAGGCTGACACTTCTTTACTGAATTGTTACCCTCTTCTACCCGGTTCTGCGCTAACCCTTGGGGTGACGGCTGAGTCTATGGCGCAAGAAGGCAAAGTCGCCCGCGGTTGGTAGGAGGTGCTTTATGCGGCTCTCCAGCCTGGTAGTTGCAGGAGTAATGCTATTTTCGTCTGCTGTTTACGCCCAACATTCTTCAACCACTCCCAACAGCCCACCGCCCAGTCCACCGCCTAGCGCAGCTCCCAGCACTCCGCCACCTGCCCCTGCTCCCGGCCCTGGGTCGAGCATTTCGTTAAGCACTTCGAGCCCTTCCTCGGTTCCGAACGCGTCGCACAACAACGCCCCGAGCAGTCCCAGTCTAGTGAGTATTCCCGAGAGCCATGCAGCAACGATGCCAAGTTCGTCGGACAGCCACGCCTCGGGCAATGCGGACAGGATCGTTGCGTCTCCGCGAATCGGGGAAGTTCCGCCAAGGAAGGACACGAAGGAGAAGGACAGCAAGACTTCTGAGGCTGATCTGCGGCGCGGAATCTGCCCCGACGGCCCTTGCCAGGAACCTGAACTGAAGCCAGCAGAGTCCGACTTGCGGCGGCCTATCTGCAAAGATCGAGATTGCGCGAAGTGTCCGGCGGGAGAGTCAGCGGGGAAAAACGGAGCGTGTGTAAGCACAACTCCGGCGAACACGCCTGAGAACACGGCGGTCTCCCACGAGTGCCTGCCAAAGGAAACCTGGAACGGCGCTGCCTGCGTCGTATCTGCTGGTCAATGTCAGCCGAACGAACACTGGAATGGCGCATCCTGTGTCGCCTCCGCAGCCGGGTGTACGAGCATCGATTCGCGAGCAGCCCTGCTGGCTAATGAAATACGCGCGGACAGAGCACAGATGCAAAACGCCTGCTCGGAGGATCCCTACGGACAAGAGTGCATCCGCCTTACGCAGAACTACGATGGAGCTGTGCAGCGCTATCGGATGCTCATCGGCGAGGCACGCGTAAGCTGCCGAGCGACGCTTGCCGATCCTCTTTCGCTTTGAAGGACAGGGTTGACTTGGGGATGAGCAGGGCGGTTGCGGATGCCAGGTCCTTGAAGCTGGCACCGCCTTCCGCCTCTATCATTTCAACTCCGCCCGAATTAGAATGGTCTGTACCTCCCGAACGCCCCCCCGCACATTCTGCGGTTCTCATTTAGAGGAGTAAGACATGGCCACTATTACTGCAGTTCCGAAGACCAGAATCTCCGGCGGCAGTTTTCTGCTTGAAACCCGCCGGCCTGACGAAGTCTTCACGCCAGAAGATTTCACCGAGCAGCAGCAACTGATTGGGCAGACGGCGGAGGAATTCACCGTCAACGAAATCCTTCCGAACATAGAGAAGATGGAGCACAAGGACTTCTCCATTTCGCGCGACCTGCTGAAAAAGGCCGGCGACCTGGGCCTGAGCGGGGTTGAAATCCCTGAAGCGTACGGCGGCCTCGAAATGGACAAAGTGACCGCCGCTGTCATCGCCGACCACATCGCCCAATACGCCGGCTTCGCCACCACTTGGGGCGCGCACAGCGGCATTGGCCTGCTGCCGCTGGTTTACTTCGGCACCGAAGAGCAAAAGAAGAAATATCTGCCGCGCCTGGCTGCCGGCGAAATTGTTGGTGCCTACGCCTTGTCGGAGGCATCGTCCGGCTCCGATGCTTTGAACTGCCGCGCCCGCGCGCAGCTCTCCTCCGATGGCCGGCACTATATTCTCAACGGCGAAAAGATGTGGATTACCAACGCCGGCTTCGCCGATCTGTTCACCGTTTTTGCCAAAATCGACGGAGAAAAGTTCACCGCGTTTCTGGTCGAAAAAGGTTTTCCTGGGTTCTCCATCGGCGCGGAAGAGCACAAGTTGGGCATTCGCGGCTCCTCCACCTGTCCCATCATCCTGAATGATTGCAAGGTCCCGGCGGAAAACCTGCTCGGCGATATCGGCAAAGGCCATATCATCGCCTTCAACATTCTGAACATTGGCCGCTTCAAGCTGGGCGCGATGTGCTTGGGCGGAGGCCGGGTCTCCCTCGAACACGCCATCGCCTACGCCAAGCAACGCAAGGCTTTTAACAAAGTCATTGCCGACTTCGGTCTGGTGCGGGAAAAGATCGCCAACATGGCGACGCTGCTCTACGTTGGCGAATCGCTCGTCTATCGCACGGTCGGCATGATGGACGGTGCGCTCAGCGAAGTTGACAAATCCAGTGCGGACGCGATGAAGGAAACTCGCAAGGCCATCGAGGAATACGCGGTGGAGTGCTCCATCATCAAGGTCTGGGCTTCGGAGATGGTCGACTACGTCGTCGATGAGACGATGCAAATCTTTGGCGGCTACGGCTTTGTCGAGGAGTATCCCGCCGAGCGCGCCTACCGCGACGCGCGCATCAACCGCATCTTCGAAGGCACCAACGAAATCAACCGCCTCATCATCACGGGATTCCTGCTGAAGCGCGCCATGAGCGGACAGTTGCCGCTCATGCCCGCCATCAAGAAGCTGATGGAGGAAGTGCTTTCCGGACCTTCGATGAGCGAGGAACTTGAGGGTCCGCTCGCCGCAGAGCGCAAACTGGTGGGACAAGCCAAGAAGCTTGGCCTGTTCGCCGCCGGAGCCGCAACGCAGAAGTACATGCAGGCAATCCAGGACCAGCAGGAGATCATGGGCGCGATCGCCGACATGACTATCGAAACTTACGCGATGGAGTCGGCGGTTTTACGCGCGCAAAAAATTGCGGAGACAAAAGGCGAGGTTGCCGCCGCTCTCCCTATCGCGATGACGCGCGTCTATCTCACGCAGGCAATGGAAAAGGTCGAGTCTGCAGCCAAGAAAGTGATCGCGGCGGTGGCCGACGGCGACATGCTGCGCACTCAACTTGCAATTCTTCGCCGGCTCGCCAAGTACGAGCCATTCAACACCATCGAGTTGCGACAGCAGATCGCGCAGAAGGTGATCGAGCACGGGAAGTACACGCTGGCGTAAAGTCCTTACTCTGGTACAAATGTTCTAATGAAAACCCGGGTGTTGTGCTTCCTCGCTACCTTTGCGCTCGTCCAGCCTTTAGTTGGCCAATCGGATCCCGCAGCACAGCAGGACTCCGCAACGTTTGATCCCGACGGAACCGCTCACATCACCCGCGTCGTTCCCATGCCGTCCACGATCAGCCCCGAGGCGCAGAAATGGCTGTCGTCGCTGACGCGAAAGAAATCCGGACCGGAGACGCTGGCCGAGCGGCGCACGCGCACAGATATCTGGCGGGCGCAAGACTCTGCCGAGGCACGCAAGATTTATCCCGTCAACGTTGAGGAAACCAGCATCGCCGGCGTGCGCACCGATATCATTACGCCGATTACCTCCTCGGAGACGAACCGCAGTCGCGTTCTGATCAATCTGCACGGCGGAGGATTTAACTCCGACTCCGGATCGCTGATCGAAGGCGTCCCGATTGCGAATTTGGCAAAGATTAAGGTCGTCTCGGTCTACTATCGTCTGGCTCCGGAGAATCCGTTTCCCGCTGCGGTCGATGATGTCATCGCCGTGTATAAAGAGCTTCTAAAAACCTACAAGCCGCAGAGCATCGGAATCTTCGGCACTTCAGCGGGAGCCATCCTGACTTGCGAGGTTACTGTCCGGCTTAAGCAGTTAGGATTACCTCTCCCGGCGGCGCTCGGCTTTTTCTCCGGGCTGGCGGACTTCAGCCGGCCCGGCGACTCCCGGCAACTATTTACTCTCGATGGATTTCCAGGAATGATGCAACCGGTCGATCCGAATCATCTTCCGGATGATCAATATGCAGGCAAGACGGATCGCCAAGATCCAGTTCTGTCGCCGCTGTTCGCCGACCTGCGCGGCATGCCGCCTACTCTGCTGGTGACTAGCACGCGTGATATGTTGCTCAGTGACACTGCGATCTTCCAGCGCGCTCTGCTTCGCGCCGGAAACGACGCACAACTCGTCGTCTTCGAGGCGCTGCCGCACGCTTTCTGGTATCACTTCCAGTTTCCTGAAACCAAAGAAGCTCTCGAACTGATGGCGAAATTCTTCCACGAAAGGGTTGGACGCCAGCCTTAGTTTCTTCTGGTGAACGCTTACATGAAAACGATCCAGCGAGTATTGATAACCATCCTTGGCATTGTGCTTTTGTTCACCGGTCTGGTTGCGCAGGATAATAGGCCGTCCAGTAACCTGGCCCTCACGCCGTCCATGGGCTGGAATTCCTGGAACAAGTTCGCCTGCAACGTCAGTGAAGAAATGATCCGGAGTATGGCCGATGCGATGGTCAAATCCGGCATGAAGGACGCAGGATATGAATACGTGAACATCGACGACTGTTGGCAGGTGAGCCGTGACGCGCAGGGCAACATCGTCGCCGACCCGCAGCGCTTCCCGCACGGCATGAAGGCGCTCGGCGATCACATTCACTCGCTTGGGCTGAAATTCGGCGTTTATTCTGACGCCGGCTCGAAGACCTGCGCTGGCCGGCCGGGCGGTCTTGGCCATGAATATCAGGACGCGATCCTGTACGCGGCATGGGGCGTCGACTATCTGAAGTATGACTGGTGCAACACTACGACGCAGGACGCGAGGGCCTCGTACGCGAACATCCGCGCCGCTCTGGACGCTGCCGGTCGTCCCATCGTGCTCAGCATTTGCGAATGGGGCACCGCGAAACCCTGGCTCTGGGGAAAAGAAGTTGGTGGTAATTCGTGGCGGACCACCGGTGACATCAACGACCGCTGGGGCGGCTCGCAGAAATGGCCGGATGGCAGTTGTTGTTCCAATGGAATGCTGGCAATTCTCGATCAGCAGGTCGGCTTGGCGTCCTACGCCGGTCCCGGCCATTGGAACGATCCTGACATGCTCGAAGTCGGAAACGGCGGCATGACCGATGCCGAGTACCGCGCCCACTTCAGCTTGTGGGCAATCCTCGCCGCGCCGCTGATCGCAGGCAACGATCTGCGCGACATGCGCCCCGAGATTCACGACATTCTCACCAACAAAGAAGTGATTGCCGTGGATCAGGACCCGCTGGGCCGGGAAGGCGAGCGGGTGTGGAAGAACGGTGATTTAGAAGTCTGGGCGAAGCAACTCAAAGACGGCAGCCGCGCTGTAGTTCTGTTGAATCGCGGCAGCGCGGAGGAAGAAATCGCCGCGACCTGGCAGGATCTCGGTTATCCCGATCACTTGAGCGCTTCCGTGCGCGACTTGTGGCAGCACCAGAGATATGGGAAAGTTCACAGGAAAGTTTTCCGCGAGGGTTGCTTCACATAGCGTCGCGATGGTGACGGTGAAACCGTAATCGCAGGCGGTTAGGTGGCCTTCTTCAGCTCTTCCATCACGCTCTGGATCAATTCCTTCGCGTCGGTCAGACTCTTCATGATGATCTGGATATCCATCACCGGCTTGCCCGGCCAGCGTTGGCTTTGGCAATAGACGCCGTGCTGGCCGACCAGGGCCATGGCGTCGGTAATGGTGTCCATGGTTACGGCCAGACGCCCGCGCGGCACGCCCATCATGGTCTCGTAGTGTTCCAGTTCTTCCTGCTTTTCGTCGAATACCGGCATCCGGAGATTGTAACCGTGCGGGTACGGGAGAGCATAATTGCTATCGACGGCTTGGTTTGCACGTCCAATTAGCACTTGGCAGTTAGCCGACGCCGGCCGAATGGGAATCCTGAGGACTACCGAACGGCCGAATGCTAGCTGATAAATGCTTCTTCCTGGAGAATCCATGCAAAAACGAATTGCTCTTCCCACGCTTCTGATCCTGTTCACCACCGCCGCGTTCGCCCAGATGGGCGGAGGCAAGCCCAGTCCCGCTGCCTCGGCCACGTGCGATCTGGGCGGCGGCAAAACCATCAAGACCAACTACTCCAGTCCGCGCATGAAAGGCCGCAAGATCTACGGCGGACTCGTGCCTTTCGGCGAAGTCTGGCGCACCGGGGCCAATGAAGCTACGACCTTTGTCGCGAGTGCCGATGTGGTAGTGGGCGGCAAGACCATACCCGCAGGCAGCTACACGATCTTCACCGTGCCCACTGCCGACAAGTGGACTCTGATCATCAACAAGAAGACTGGTGAGTGGGGCATTCCTTACAAATACGAGAGCGACGAACTGGCGCGCGTGGACATGAACGTTTCAAAGCTGCCCGCGCCGGTCGAGAACTTCACCATCACCTACGACAAGTCCGCGGACGGTTGCACGCTGCGCATGGATTGGGAGACGACGCGCGCTTCCGTGGAAATCTCGGCGAAGTGAGGCGCGTCGTAGTGCCGGCGTCTCGCCTGTGGGGGCGGGACGCCCCCAGGCTTGCCCGGAGCCTGCCGAAGGGACAGCCTCCGGGACGTCGGCGCTGCAATTACACTGCCGGCTTCCACCGCAGCACGGGCTTCCTGGCTGCGGCGGTTTCATCGAGCCGCGAAACCCGCGTGGAGTGCGGCGCATCGAGTACCGTCTGCGGATCCTCTTCCACCTCTTCCGCAATCGACTTCATGGCGTCAATGAACAAATCCATCTCTTCCTTCGACTCGCTCTCGGTCGGCTCGATCATCAGCGCGCCCGGCACGATCAGCGGAAACGCCGTCGTATAAGGATGGAAGCCGTAGTCGATCAGGCGCTTGGCGATGTCCATGGTGCGTACGCCTTTTTTCGCCTGCAGCTTGTCGCTGAAAACGACTTCGTGCATGGTCGGCGTGGAATACGGCAGATCGTACGTGCCCTCGAGCCCTTTGCGAATGTAGTTGGCATTCAGCACCGCGTCTTCGGTGGTTTGCCGCAGACCATCCGGCCCGTTCGCCTGGATGTAAGCCAGCGCGCGGACAAACATCCCAAAGTTGCCGTAGAACGCGCGCACCCGCCCCACCGACTGCGGACGGTTGTATTCAAAACCCAGCGTGCCATCGGACTTGGTGACCACAACCGGCGTGGGCAGGAAGGGCTCGAGGATTTTCTTGATCGCCACCGGCCCCGATCCCGGCCCACCGCCGCCGTGCGGCGTGGAAAATGTCTTATGCAGGTTCAAGTGCATCACGTCGACGCCAAAATCGCCCGGGCGCACCTTGCCGACCAGCGCGTTCATGTTCGCGCCGTCCATGTAGAGCAGCCCGCCCTTGGCGTGCAGAATGTCGGCAATCTTGTGGATATCCTGCTCGAAAACTCCCAGCGTGTTGGGATTGGTGAGCATGAGCGCAGCGACATCTTCGTTCATCTGCGCTTCCAGCGCCGCGAAATCTACCATGCCTCGCGAATCCGATTTCAGGTTTTCGACGGCATAGTCGACCATCGCCGCCGTCGCCGGATTCGTGCCGTGGGCTGAGTCGGGAATCAGAATCTTTTTCCGCGGGTCGCCCCTGAGCACTGATGATAGGCCCGCACCATGAGCAGACCCGGTCATCTCGCCATGCGCTCCCGCGGCGGGCTGCAGCGTAATTGCATCCATGCCTGTGATTTCGATCAGGCACTCGCTCAGGTCTTCAGAATGTGCGAGCGCGCCTTGCGAAATCTTCTCCGGCTGGTAGGGATGCCCGTTCGCAATTCCCTCCACCCGCGCCACAGCTTCGTTCACTCGCGGGTTGTACTTCATCGTGCACGAGCCCAGGGGATACATGCCGAGATCAATCGCATAATTCCACGTTGAAAGTCGCGTGAAGTGGCGGATGATTTCGATCTCACTCACTTCGGGCATGTTTCCGAGCTCTTTTCTTTCCGACGGCACCGAGCAACGCAGATGTATCCACTTCCGGCACATCGAGCGGCGGCAGTTTCCAGGCGGCTTTGCCTGCCGACGACTTCTCGAAGATCAGACCTTCGTTCTGATTCACGTGGCGCGTGGCCTTGCGTATCGTGGCCTTCATCGCGCCACCTCCTCAATCGGCTTCTTCTTTGGCGGATCGCACAGACGGCCCGCTCTCGGCCACGAGCCTCACGGTCTCGTCGATCGCGCTCCGCGTAGTCAGCTCCGTGCAGCACCACAACGCGGCGTTCCCCAGTTCAGGATAAAACTTCTTGAGTGGCAGGCCTCCGACCACTTTGTGTCCCAGCAACCGGCGGTTGATGGCATGCGGATCTTCGCTGGTCTGCGAGCACAAACTCGTTGAACCGTGGCGCGGCGGCAAATAGTACCTTGCCGTGCTTGGCGAATTGCGCCGCCGCGTATGCCGTCTTTGCCAGATTCTGCCTGGCCAACTCCTTCAATCCAACTTTGCCGTACACCGTCATGAAGATGTTGACCATCAGCGCGACCAGCGCCTGGTTGGTGCAGATGTTCGACGTTGCTTTTTCGCGCCGGATGTGCTGCTCGCGCGTGGCCAGCGTGAGCACGAATCCGCGCTTGCCCTGTTTGTCGACGGTCTGGCCGACCAACCGCCCAGGCATTTGCCGCACAAACTTTTCTCGCGTGGCAATCACGCCGCAATACGGACCGCCGAACCCCATCGGCACGCCAAACGATTGCGCTTCCATCGCGATGACGTCGGCCTCACGCGGCGGTTCCACGATTCCCAGCGACACCACTTCGGCAATCGAAACCACCAGCATCGCTCCGTGCTTGTGCGCGATCTCGGCAATGGCCGCTACGTCTTCAATCGTGCCAAAGAAAATTCGGCGATTGGACCAGCACGCAGGCCGTTTCCGGCGTAATCGACTTCTCCAGTTGCTTCAGATTCAGCCGCCCATCCTCGCCGAAACCCGCCACCGACAGCGGCATTCCCTGATGCGTCGCGTAAGTCGCCAGCACCTCGCGGTATTCCGGATGCAAACTCCGCGCCACCACCACCGACCGCCGTCCCGTAAGCCGCACCGCCATCATCACGGCCTCGGCCGCGGCGGTTGAGCCGTCATACATGGAAGCGTTGGCCACCTCCATGCCCGTCAGCTCGCAGATCATGGTCTGAAATTCAAAAATCGATTGCAGCGTGCCCTGCGAGATCTCCGCCTGATAGGGCGTATACGCCGTGAGGAATTCGCCGCGCGAGATCAGCGAATCGATAATGACGGGCCGGTAATGAGAGTAAGCGCCCGCGCCCAGAAAACTGGTATAGCCTTCGCCGTTTTCCCGCGAGCGCTGGCGGAAATAGTCCACGATTTCCGATTCCGCCATCTGGCGCGGGACTTTGAGGTCGCGGCTGAGCCGGTATTCCGCCGGAATCGGCGCGAACAGTTCATCGACCGAGCGCAGGCCAATCGCCTTCAGCATGGCTTCGCGGTCGGCAGCAGATTTCGGTAGATAGCGCATAGGAAGTAGTTTAGATGTAACTCGAGGTCAGTTCGATTATGACAGTCGCCCGCTGGCTCGCGCCGGGTTCACCATCCCATGACTTTCAGTGTCCCGCTTCTTCTGCCACGAACTTCTCGTAGTCAGCGGCGGAAAGCAGTCCGTCCAACTCGCCTGCATTTTTCAGCGTGATCTTCACCATCCACGAGCCGTGCGGATCTTTATTCACTTTCTCCGGCGACGTGGCCAGATCGCCGTTCGTCTCGGTCACCGTGCCGGAGGCCGGAGCAAACAAATCTGAGACCGCCTTCACCGACTCGACCGTGCCAAACGACTTGCCCGCCGCTAGTTCGGCGCCCACCTTGGGCAATTCGACGAATACGATGTCGCCCAGCGACTCCTGCGCATGGTCGGTGATGCCGATTGTGGCCTTCGTCCCGCTCGGCTGAATCCATTCGTGCTCTTTGGTGTACTTGCGATCTGTTGGGTAGGCCATGATTTCTTCTAGCTCCTGAGCATCCGGCTATGAGCTTCAACCGAATTCCCCTGTGTTACTCTGTGCCCTCTGTGGTTAAGCTGCTTTCTTTGGTCTCTTATAAAAGGGCGTTGGCACCACCTGGGCTCCCACACCCTGCCCGCGAATCTCCACTTCACCGCCGTGCCGATCGCCGCGAACTCCGGTGGCACATAGGCCAGCGCGATATTCTTCTTCAAGAACGGAGCGGGCGAACCGCTGGTAACGTACCCAATCTCACGTCCCCCGCCGTCTAACACCTTATATCCGTCCCGCGCGATTCCGCGATCAACCATCTCCAAGCCGACCAGAGTCCGCGTCACACCTTCTGCCTTCGCCTTCTCCAGTGCGTCGCGGCCGACGAACTCCGCCTTCTCCATCTTACAGAAGCGAGCAAGACCGGCTTCCCACACATTGACCGTATCGGAAATCTCGTGCCCGTAGAGTGGCAGCTTTGCCTTCGAGGCGCAAAGTGTTGCGCGCACCCAAACCGCACGGCACGATGCCGAATTCCTTGCCTGCCGCCAGAATCTCATTCCAAACCCGCGTGCTGGTGGCCTCCTCTGCCGGAACATAAATCTCAAAACCGTCTTCCGCCGTGTACCCTGTGCGCGCAATCAGAATATTCCCCAGCCCGCAGACAGACCCGCGCGTCACCCAGTAAAACTTCACCGCGCTCAAATCCGCATCCGTCAGCTTTTGCAGAACCTCCACGCCCTTCGGCCCCTGGATCGCAATCTGGGTGAAGTCGTCCGACAGATTTTCCGCCGCGCAATCAAACTGCCGCGTGTTGTCGCGCACCCAGTTGAAATCTTTCTCGCGCGTGCCCGCATTGATCACCAGCAGGTATTCATTCTCGTCCAGCCGATGGACGATCACATCATCCACAAACGTTCCCTGCGGATAGAGCAGCGCTGAATACTGCGCCTGCCCCACCGCCAGCCGCGAAGCGTCGTTCATGGAGATGTGCTGCACCGCGGCTAGCGCCTGCGGTCCGGCGAGCCGAATGTCGCCCATGTGGCTGACGTCGAAAATGCCCACGCCGGTGCGCACCGCCAAGTGCTCATTGATGATGCCGCCGCCGATCGACGCGGGATACTCTACCGGCATATCCCAGCCATTGAAGTCGACCATCTTCGCGCCCATCTGGCGATGGACGGCGTTCAGCGCGGTTTTGCGCACGGCGGTCGTGGTGCCGGCGGGCGTCGCCTCAACAGAAGACAAAATCCAAACCTCAATCAGAGAGCAGTGGCTGGTCTGCCAGGATGGTGTGATTCTTTACCGTATCACGCGCTTTTTCGGGCGGTCAAACCACAGGACTTCAAGGCGGAGGGCAGAGTTCCCAAGAGGAAAACATTGCGGGACCCTCGGAATCCCTCTGCGATTCCTGTGTCCGCTGGGGTTGAGGTTTTTCTTAAGAAAAGCTACCGTCCGAACTGCACCGTAACGTGCGCTCCTGCGGCAACGTGCGTGCCGGCTGGCGGAGACTGCTGCCGCGCCACGCCGCTGCCCACGGCTTCCAGCTCCAGCCCGGCATCCTGAGCCGCTTCTACGGCGCCGCGCACGGTCTTGCCGACAAATGACGGCACTTCGATTCCGCCTTGCTCGACATCTAGGACCACGGTTCCACTCGTTGGTAGCTTAGCCTGTGCTGCGGCGGCTGCGGCGGCCGGGTTCGGCGCCATCGGTTGCGGTGGACTCTGACCCGCTGAACTTCCAACTTGCTTGCTCGATACCGGTTCGCTCACGCGCGTCGCCGCCTGCACGACGTTTCCTTCACCTCCGGCAGTCGCGGGCGAGAGCCTCGCCTGAGCCTGCCGAAGGGGCGCCTGCGCCACCTGGTCCTTACCCACCGGGTGTTGCGCCACATCCCCGTTCACCTCCGCTGTTTCCAGCGGCTCGCCGGGATGATCCGGCGTGCCTTCTTCCAAGTCTTTATCCTGCATCTCCGCTTGAGCCAGCAGCAACTGATGATTCGGCGACAGCGGCAGATCGTGCGGCGCGTGCAGGTACTCCAGCACCTGCTGCGCCACGCGGCGAAATACGGGCGCCGATACTTGCCCGCCCTGGTGCAGTCCCACGGCCGAATCCAGAATCACAGCAACCACAATCTGCGGATTGTTCAGCGGCGCGAATCCCGCGAACGACGCGACGTATTTCGTCTTCGAATACGCGCCGGTCGCCGGATCTACCTTCTGTCCCGTCCCCGTCTTCCCCGCCGATGTGTAGCCTTCTAGAATCGCTTTGCGGCCCGTGCCTTCGAGCACCACTTTCTGCATCATGGCTCGCATCTCGGCAGCCGTATAACTCGAGATCGACGCGACGCGACGCGCCCGGATGAAACGCCACGGCCTTCATCCCGGACTGCGGGGCGTCCCCTGGGTCAACCTTCCCTGCAACAATGCGCGGCGCCACCCACACGCCATCGTTGGCAAATGTGGAGACCAGTCCCGCCAACTGAATCGGCGAAATCCCAATTTCCTGGCCCATGGAAATCGCTGCAATCGAAACCTTCGACCAGCGGCTCACCGGCTTGGTCAGCCCGCGTGTCTCGCCCGGCAACTCGATTCCAGTTTGCTGTCCGAATCCAAACGCGCGAATGTATTTGTAGAAGCGGTCTTCGCCCAGCCGCAGCGCAATCTTGATCGCACCCACGTCACTCGACTCCGCCAGCACGCCCCACACCGGCAGCAAGCCATGCGGCTTCGAGTCGCGAATGCGCATGCCGTTGTAGACGATCGATCCCATCTGGCAGTCGAACACTTCATCGGGATTCGTCAGCTTCTCTTCCAGCGCCGCTGAAATGGTCACCAGCTTGAAGGTCGATCCGGGCTCGTACACATAGCTTACGGCGCGGTTGGTCAGCGCGGCGGGTGTGATCTGCTTGCGCAGGTTTGGATTGAACGTGGGACGATTGGCCAGCGCCAGAATTTCCCCCGTATGCGGATTCTCGACGATCACCGTGCCCGCGATTGCCTGCGTGTCGTGAATCGCCTGCTCCAGTTCCTTCTCGGCGATGTACTGAATATTCTTGTCGATGGTCAGGACCAGGCTCTCGCCCGGCTCTGGCTGCTTCTCGACATCAGAAAACCACTGCCGGCGGGCATCCACCGAGATGAACATCTTCCCGGCGCGCCCGCGTAGTTCATCGTCGAACTCGTGCTCGATGCCGCTCTGCCCGGAGTCTTCCATGCCTACAGTTCCAACGACCTGGGCGGCCAGATCGCGCGCGGGATAAAAACGCTTCGGCTCCTTTTGGAAATGGATGCCCTGCAGGTTTAGCGACTTGATGCGTTCGATCGTCTCGTCATCTGCCTTGCGCGCCACCCAGCAGAACGTCTTGTGATTGCGGCAGTCGGCCAGCACCACATTGTGATCCTCGCCGGTGATGCGGGTAATCAGGGAAACCGCCGTGGGCAGGTCTTTTACTTCGGTAGGCACGGCGAAAGCCGAATCGACCAGCACGGACATCGCCAGCTCTTTTCCTGCGCGGTCATAAATCACGCCACGCTTGGCGGAGAGCGGAATCTCGCGCTGCTGCTGGTGCTCCGCCTGCTTCACAAAGCTGCCATAGCGGAAGATTTGCAGATAAACCAGCCGTCCGCAAATCGCTACGCACCAGAACAGGAGCATCGCTCCCAGAAGGTAAAGCCGGGAGTTCTTGCCGAGCTTTGAGGGAGTCGCCATGGAAACCCGTGGTTAGTCGTTCGTCGTTGGCTCGCTTAGACAAACATGGCGGCCCACATACAGACAGGCCGCCGAAACCTAGCCGAGCTCTCGCTCGCCGACCGGATCGAAGAGCCGGTCCCCCATAAACCTCTACTGCCCCGCCAGCGCCATCGCGGGCTCCGCGCTAGCCATCACCGGCGCGTTCGAATCTGCCGACGCGCCATCCATGCGGATCACCTGCCCTGGTTCCGGTGGCACCAGTCCCATCCGCCGCGCCATCACATCAATTCGTTCCGGATCGCGCAACGACGCATCCTCCAACCGCAGTGCCCGGTTCATCTCCGTCAGGTTATTGAGTTCGCGCTTCGCCGACTCGATCTGGTAACCATATTCAATCGCCCGGAAGTGCTGCCAGGCATAAGTAAATACCAGCAGGAACAGGCAAGCCAGCGCGGTGCCAAACTGCTTCATCTCGCGATTGCGTCCACGATCTTCCACCTTCACGAGCCGCGAATTATCGATCGCTTTGGCGAAGTAGATTTCCGGAGTTCCGGTGAAAAGCGTATTCCGACGCGCCGCTGGGATTGCACTCCGAATTGCCGCTGCTGCCGCCCCCATTTATGCCGCTCCTAGAAGAACCGGTTCACTGTGCATCTGCGGAGCCCGCAACTCAAATAGCCGGTGCAGTTCCATCGCATCGGCGATCCGTTTCTGTTGAGCGCCCCGTTCGGCCCGCTCCACCATCGCACTCAGATCCTTAATCAATGTGCCCGTGTACATTTTGCAACCTCAATTTGGATTCCTACCACGGAACCCCAGAACCTGGCCTCCGGTGACCGGCTTTCGGCCTCCGGAGTTTTCTGCTGGCGGATCTTCGTCCGCCTTTCCGAACCTGAACTCCCGGCACGCCATGACAGCTGTGCCGGGGACTCCGGCAGGTTTTCCGGAATCAAACTTTCTCCTTGAATCATCTTTCAGGTTTCCGAGCTAGCCAGCTTAAATTCTTTCCGCCGCCCGCAACTTCGCGCTGCGTGCCCGCGGATTGCGATCACTCTCTTCTTCTGTCGCGGTGACCGGCTTTTTCGTAAGCAAACTCATGGAACCCTGCTTCGCTGCCTCGCGGAAGGCATCTTTCACGATGCGATCCTCCAGCGAGTGAAAACTGATCACCACCACCCGTCCCCCTGGCTTCAGCACCCGGGGCGCCGCTCCCAGCAGCGCCCGCAGATCGTCCAGTTCGCGGTTTACGAAGATTCGGAGCGCTTGAAAAGTTCGGGTCGCCGGATGAATTCGCCGTTGTTCAGAATTCATTGGCCGGGCCGCGGCTGATATGACATCCGCAAGATGTGCGGTAGATCGTATCGGCCGCGACCGGACAATGGCTCTGGCGATTCTCCGCGACCTCCTTTCCTCTCCGAATTCGTAAATCACATCGGCAAGCTCGCGCTCGTCGAGGTGGTTTACCACTTGTTCGGCGGTACGCTCCGACCGCGGGTCCATCCGCATGTCGAGCGGTCCCTCCGCCTGAAAACTAAATCCGCGCGCCGCATCGTTCAGTTGCAAGCTGCTCACTCCGATGTCGGCAAGCAGGCCGTCGGCTATCGGGCTTCGGGCTTCGGCCAAACTCGCAAAGGACGCTTGCCGCAATTCGATGGCCGGCCAATCCACTTCGCCGACGCCCGAAGCCCGAAGCCTGGAGCCTGCGATTTCGAGCGCTGCAGGATCTTTATCGAGCCCAATCAAATGTCCCGGTGCGCCGAGGCGTTTTGCGATTTCGTAACTGTGTCCGCCCAAGCCCACCGTGGCGTCGATATAGGTCCCGCCACGCCGCACGCTTAAAAAGTCGATCGCTTCTTTTAAAAGAACCGGAACATGGCTGGTTTCCCTTCCCCCCATGCCCAACCCCCTGAGGGGTGTCTGTTGAACCCTCGCCCACTAGATGCCCAATTCGTCGAGCGTCTTCTCATCGTCAGGCGTGAACTTTTCTTCCTCGATCTCTTTCTTGAACTGCTCCAGGTTCCTGACCACGAGATACGTCAAATGCCCCAGAACCGCTACCTCGCCCTTGATCTGCCCTGACTCGCGCAACAACTGCGGCAGCAACAACCGTCCCTGCCCGTCCATCTCGACCTGCTGCCCGTAATAGTTCGCTGCGGTCGAGAAACTTTTTCTTCGTCGGATTGAAATTGGAGAGCCCCGCCAGCTTCTGCTCGATCCGCTCCCATTCCTCGAAGGGATATACTTGTGCAACCTTCCCATCCAGACTCGTGATGTAGAATTGCAGTCCGTACTTCTCGTCGATCACCCGCTTGAATTCGGCCGGGACCTTCAACCGTCCCTTTTCGTCGACGCGAGTTGGGTGATTGCCGCGAAACATGTTTTTGGTCTGTCACTACGACTGCAACCAGGGAGGCTAAAGCGGCGCAAAGTTCGGTCAAACTCGGGTGCTTCGGGCTGTTTGTCGTGCTTCTGGGTCGGTTTCCCACCGGCTCCTCTTTACTCAGCTCCTTGACTCCCACGCACTCTACTGTTCCTACCACTCTGTTCCACTTTGTACCACATCTTACCCGTAAGTCGTTGATTGTCAAGCAGAAACTTGAAGGTAGGGGTCCCACTATGGGAGTGACTCGACAAACTACGATTGCTTGTGGTTAACCAGAAAGACGACCACAAGGGCTTGGGTTTACGGCCTAGGTTCCTTCGCTATTTATTCGCTAATATTTTTCTTGCACTCCGCGCCCCTGGCGGACTTTCCTGTGGAAAACACCCGCCAACCTCAGTAACCGCGTTCCCTGCGCGGTGGCACACCAATGGGTGTACACTGCGTCCATTTACTCGACGGCGACTTACGGAGCCGCTTATGCATCTGAACCGAGGCAGGATGTGGCTGGGCGGTTTGGCAGGAGGCGTGGTCTGGACACTCTGGAGTTTTCTTGTAGGAAAGTTTGTCATCACCGATGCGCGCTACGTGGCGGCCCAGAACGCCGGGTTTTTCCTGAAAACGCCGCGCTATCCCCTCTTCGTAGTCCAGTGGATCGTGCTTCTGTTTATTCTGGCGATCGCGGTCGCGCATCTTTATGCCTGGGCACGTCAGGGCTTGGGACCTGGTCCCGGCGCCGCTCTGAAGATCGGCTTTCTGGCAGGCTTCTTCGCTGGCTTCCCGGATAACTTCGCGCAGGCAACCTGGTTCGCCGGTGACCGCGCGCTTCCTTTTGGCTGGATGATCGAAATGTGGCTGGCGCCGTCCTAGCCGCGCTGGTCGCAGGCTGGCTGTACAAGGACTGAAGAAGCTTAAGGCGGATGACACCGGCTCCAATCGGCAATTGGAAATCGGCCATCGACAGCGCCTACTTGACCGGTTCCACGAACACCGCCGTCCCGTAGGCCAGCACTTCGGTGACGCCCTGCATCACTTCCGTAGCGTCGTAGCGGGCGCCGACCACGGCGTTGCCGCCCAGTTCGGCCGCATGCTGCAGCATCAGGTCGAAAGCCTCGGCTCGTGTCTTCTCGCACAAGTTGGTAAGCAGCGTGATGTTGCCGCCGACCAGGGTCTGCAATCCCGCGCCGATGGTGCCGAAGATCGAGCGCGAGCGCACCACGATACCGCGCACCACTCCGAGCGTGCGCGTCACGCGGAAACCATCCAACTCGAACTGCGTCGTGACCATGTTGTGCGCCACCATCCGCCCACCACCGGTGTAGCTGGTTGCCATCGCTGTCATTCCTTTCTGAACCAAGCACGACCGCTTGAGGCTGTGCCCGAGCAGCTAACTATAACGCATGTGCGGGTCCGACGAATTGCCAATTTCCAATTGCCGACCGCCGAACTTTGGTCCGTCACAGCGCTTGTGCTCCCGAGCGGGAGCATTTCCATCGACCATTGGAAATGGCAAATTGGAAATCCCCGAATCTCACTCCAGCGCGGCCGCAATAAAAAATTCCTGCGACGCCGTATCATACTCAACCCGCAGCACGTTGGGCCTGCAGCAGATCTGGCAGTCTTCGACATAACTTTGCCGGCGTCCTGCGGATTCGTCCAGGGTAGTGGAGTTCCACTCGCCGCAACCTGCGCATTGGAAGCCGGTTTCCATAAGGCAATTATGCCGCACCCTTGCGGCCGGCACACGTGCTGCCAAGCGGAATTTCCACTGCCCTATAATAGCCAGTCCGATCTCTACTGGAGGCTTCATGATCTCGCGGCGACGGTTTCTGGAAGTAGGCGGGGTAGCGGCAGGGGTCGCTGCTGTGTCTCGTCGCCTGCCGGCTTCTGGCGCGGCAAGCGATGAAAAGCCAGACGACTCTTCCCTGCCACCTTCTCTGGCCCGCTTAAAGTCGCGGAAGAGCGAAGCCGTTCCTATTTCGCGCCAAGAGCGGCGCGAACGCCAGGAGCGCGCCCGCAAGTTGATGAGCGAGAACGCGCTCGACGCCATCGTGCTCATGGAAGGCACGTCGCTGAACTACTTCACCGGCATTGACTGGTGGGGCGGCGAGCGTATGTTCGCGCTGGTGCTTCCGGCAAAAGGCGCTGCATTCTATGTTTGTCCGGCATTTGAAGAAGGCCGTGCGCGCGAGCAACTGGTCAACGCGCCAGACGGCGAACGTCCGGATCTGCGCACCTGGCAGGAGGACGAAAGCCCGTACCAGCGCCTGGCCCAAGGACTGAAAGAACGCGGCATGGCCGCGGGCAAGATTGGGATTGAAGAAACGGTGCGCTTCGTGTTTTCCGATGGAATTGCCAAAGCCGCGCAGCAAGTCACGCTTACGAGCGCAACGCCGGTGACCGCAGGGTGCCGCACGATCAAGAGCGCCAACGAGATCGCGCTGATGCGTCTGGCCTGTCAGGTAACGCTGGCTGCCTACGAAGCTGTCTATCACGCGTTGCGCGAAGGGATGACCCAGCAGCGGGTCGGGGATTTGATCGCAGGGGCTTACGGACAGCTAGGCTTTCCCGGCGAGGCCAGCGTACAGGTCGGTGAATACTCCGCGCTTCCTCATGGATCGAGCACGCCGCAGACGATTCAAGAGGGTTCCATCGTCATGATTGACGATGGCTGCACGGTGGAAGGATATCAATCGGACATTACGCGCACGTTTGTGCTGGGCAAGGCTTCAGAAAAAGTCAGGGACAAAATGAATAAAGTCTTTGAGATCGTGCATCGTGCGCAAGCGGCGGCGTTAGCCGCGGCGCGTCCCGGAGTGGAGTGTGGCACGGTCGATGCGGCGGCACGAAAACTGATTACCGACGCCGGCTACGGACCTGACTACAAATATTTTACCCACCGCCTGGGCCACGGCATCGGCATGGATGGGCACGAGTGGCCTTATCTGGTGCGCGGCAACACCACCAGGCTGCAGACCAATATGACCACCAGCAACGAGCCTGGCATCTACATTCGCGGCGAATTCGGCGTTCGCCTCGAAGACGATATGCACATCACGGAAAGCGGCGCGGAACTGTTCACACCGCAAAGCCCGTCCCTGGAAGATCCATTTGGGAAGGCGTGAGGATTCGCGCTAAGGCCGAACCATCCATAGTAAAGGCGCGCAGGGCCGTCGGCCGAGCGCGACGAGCGTTATAGTCGGCCCATTTTTAACTCTTTACTAACTTCTCCTTCTACTTCGACGGCGTCACTTGCAAATGGTTAGTCATCGAGAAGGTTCCGGAGACGCCGTTGGCCCGCAATCCGGCAAGGTTCTTGTCGCCTTCGTTGTCGACCACTCCTTCGAGGGTGACGTTGCCATTCTTCACGATGATGCGGATCGGCTTCTGCACGCCCAGGGCGTACTTCTCCAAAGCCGGGTATCCGTAGATCGCACGGTACAGCTCCAGGCGCAGACGATCATCCATGGGTGAGACGGGTAGTACCTCGATCTGGTTGTCCACTTTTTCGACGCCTTCGATGTGCTTCACCGCGTTCTCCGCGTCGGACTTGAGCGAAGGCCGCACGACCTGCCCGAGCAGCGTAACCGAGTAGCCATCCACTTTGTAGGCGATGTTGTCGAACACGCCGAAATACGGAAGCATGAGAAGTTCGTGGCGAACTTCCTTGATGATGCGTTCTTGCGCCTTGGCCGAGGGCTGATCCTGAGCAAAGCCCAGGGGTGCGAGCGATAACAGAATGCCAACGGCGACCCACAATTTACGCTTCATGGCAGTCTCTCCTTGCTCGAAAGTTTTCCAGAACCGGTCAGTTGAGTCCAGGCTGTAACCTAGGAGAAAACCTAGCATATGGAAGACGATGGGGGACTAGGGTGTTTGCTCTAGTCCGCAATTTGTGTCACAAATGGGATTCTGTAAAATCCAGGATCGACCGTGGCGCGACGGTTGCCGAAGTTCCATCCGTCGACTCCCGGACGAGGTTTCTCCATGCAGCATTTAAGTCCGCATGACGTAATGACCATGTTCATGGCGCTGGCCACGCTGCTGGGCTGCGCCAAGCTGGCGGCGGAGTTGATGCAGAAGATCGGCCAGCCTCCGGTTCTAGGGGAGATTTCGGTCGGGATTTTTCTGGGACCTACGGTTCTCGGACACTACCGCCCGCACCTGTACGAAACACTGTTTCCCACGACCGGGCCGATGCCGATCGTGCTGGAAACGGTGACCACGCTGGGAGTTGTGTTCTTCTTGCTGACGGCCGGGCTCGAGATTGACTTGCGCAGCATTTTCCGACAGGGCAAGAGCGCCTTGCTGGTAAGCATTTTCGGCGTGGCGTTTCCTTTTGCATCCGGTGTCCTCGCGGCCAGCGCTTTTCCCAAATATATGGGCGCGGAGGCGGGAGCGAACCCTCTGATCTTCGCGCTTTTCGTGGGCACAGCGCTATCGATTTCGGCGCTGCCCGTGATCGCGAAGATCCTAATGGACTTGAATCTTCTGCGCACCGAGATGGGGACGGTCATCATCTCGTCGGCGATGTTTGACGATCTGGTGGGATGGATTCTGTTCTCGTTCGTGCTGGGGATGATGCACCCAGCGGCGGACGGCAGTATAGGCGGTGGGGTGAAGCACACCATCGTTCTGGTGCTGCTGTTCGTCGGCCTCACCCTGACCCTGGGACGCTGGCTGATCGATAAGATCCTGCCGGTGCTGCAGGCGCACACTACGTGGCCGGGCGGCGTACTGGGGTTCATTTTCACACTTACGATGGCGGGTGCGGCATTCACTGAATACGCCGGAATTCATGCGGTGTTTGGAGCGTTTGTAATTGGCATCGCGGTGGGAGAGTCGGCACATTTGCGGCAGCGGACGTCCGAGCACATTCATCAGATCGTGACCAACGTGTTCGCGCCGTTTTTCTTTGCCAGCATTGGATTGCGAACGAATTTTGTCTCGAACTTTCACCTGGGATTAACCGCCACCGTGATCGGCGTCGCCTGCGTGGGCAAGCTGCTGGGAGCAGGCTGGGGCGCGCGCCTGGGCGGAATGGACCCTACGTCGTCACTGGCGGTAGGGCTGGCGATGAATGCGCGGGGAGCCATGGAGATCATTTTGGGGATCCTGGCGCTGCAGGCGGGATTGATCCGGGAAAACATGTTTGTGGCCATGGTGATTATGGCCTTGTTCACTTCGCTGATGTCGGCGCCGGCCATTCACTTCCTGATCCGTCGAAGGCGGAAGCTGACTCTGAAGGAGACCGTGACCGCCAAACTATTCTTGCCCAACCTGGCGGCGACGACCCGGCTGGGAGCCCTGCGGGAGATGTGCGAAATAGCGGCGGAGGCCGTAAGCAACGCGCCCGAGAGATTGCTGCGCCTGGTTTCGGAACGGGAGCAGGTGCTCCCGAGCGGCTGGGAAAATGAATTAGCCGTGCCCCATGCCCGCGTGAATGGATTGACGCGGCCGTTGGTGGTGGTGGCGAAGTCAGAGGGGATCGATTTTGACGCGCGCGATGGCAAGCCGGCGCGGCTGATTATCATGATCCTGACCGGGGATAACCAGTCACAACACGATTTGCTGGGAGATGCCAGCGAGTTATTCAGCCGCAAAGAAGCGGTGGAGCAAGCGGTGAATGCGAAAAGTTTCCTGGAGCTGGTTGCGGCGTTGAACGCGCCGGTGCAGTAGGCGGGCAG
Organism: uncultured Acidobacteriaceae bacterium; assembly: GCA_963714225.1. GTDB lineage: Bacteria > Acidobacteriota > Terriglobia > Terriglobales > Acidobacteriaceae > Sulfotelmatobacter. The sequence goes on from CAVQNY010000051.1 coordinate 54,026, forward strand.
GGCATTTTCCCCCTAACTGCAACCGGGTGAGACGCCGATCCAGGCCGAAACGCTGAGACCTCCGTGGGCGGAGGAACTGCTTGACAAATTTTTGGAACCTTGTTCACCAACGCTGAGCGAGACTTGTTCCCGTCCGGCGCAAGGGCAGTGTTTGGCGGGTCCCTAATCCGCCGCCCGGCTCGGTCCGTGGAACGCTTTTTGGATGAGTGTGTAGCGGGCCGCGCCGATTATGTCGCAGTCGTCGTTGAGCACGATTTTGACCGGCATGTCCTTCAGCAGTACTTCCATACGGCCTTTGTCCAGGAAAGACTGCATGAACACAGGATCTTCCATCTTGGGCACGATTTTCGCCGCAATGCTGCCTCCAATGAAAATACCCCCGGTGGACATGAACTTCAAGGCACAGTTCCCGGTTTCAGCACCGAAGATGCTCACGAAGATAGACAGCGCCTGATCGCAGATCTTGGCCTTGCCCCCCAGTGCCAGCTGCGAAATCAGCGCGGGAGCATCAGGCGCCGCGTCCATCTGCGTTCGCAGCCACTCCGGCTCGTCCGATTTGTGCGTATCCCGAAGAAAATCGTAAATATTCTTGATCCCGGGCCCGGAGAGAATTCGCTCACAACTGATACGGCCGTACTTTTTCTGAAGGTATTTCAGCAACTCAATTTCGAGATCGTTTCTGGGCGCGAAGTCGGCGTGACCTCCTTCGCAAGCAAAAGGGTGATGCCGGAAGCCATCCCAAAAGAGGCCTGCCATACCGAGTCCGGTGCGCGCCGAGATTACGGCCCTGTTCCCTTCGGCATCTTCGGCACCCTCGCTCAAGCTGACGAAATCCTTCGATTCAAGAGCATCGATTCCGTAGGCGTAAGCTTCCAAATCATTGAGCAGCCCAACGGAATTGAGCTTGAGCTGTTTTGCCAACTCTCGTGAATCGATGATCCAAGGCAGGTTAGAAATCTTGCTGCGGCCGCCTCTCACGGGCCCAGCTACGCCCACGCATGCGCTGTGCACGGGTATGCCTTCTGTTCTTATGAACTCCGCAAGAATCGTGGATAGACCGTCATGCTGCTGGCTCATGTAGGTCTTCTCCACCACGCATTGGAGGCGGTTGCCTTCGGTTTCGAAAGCGGCGAGTCGGGTGCGTGTAGCGCCGATGTCACCTGCAAGAATCATGATTCAATCTTCCTCCATTTCCGGCCGTCGAGTTCCAACAATTGATCGGCCTCTGATGGACCCCAGGTGCCGGATGCATAGTTCGGAAATTTGCGCGGAGGCAGTGCCCTCCACACGTCCAATACCGGATCGACCACCCTCCACCCAGCTTCGACCATATCCGCACGCTGGAACAAAGTCGCGTCTCCGATCATGCAGTCGTATAACAAAACTTCGTACCCGGTGTAGGCGTCGGTTCCAAAATACTTCGAGTATTCAAAGCTCATATTCACCGATCCAACCCGCAGGAGGGCTCCTGGAATCTTGGCGCCAAAGCTTAGCGAGATCCCTTCCACCGGTTGAATCTGTATGACCAGCGTGTTCGTGTGCAGCTTGCGGAATGCAGCGATGCGGAACAATTCGAACGGCAAGCGTTTGAACTGGATGGCAATCTCCGTGTGGCGCTTGGCCATCCGCTTGCCAGTTCTCAGATAGAAGGGCACGCCCGCCCATCGCCAATTGTCGATGTTGAGCTTCAACGCCACGAAGGTTTCTGTCCGCGATTCGGGAGCAACTCCAGATTCCGATCGATAGCCGGGAACTCTTTCCCCACCCAGCAATCCTTCCCCATATTGGCCGCGCACGCTCTGCCGCAACACATCTTGGGAGTTCAGAGGCAGAACTGAATGAAGGACCTTGGCTTGCTCATTGCGCACCGCATCCGCCTGAAGCGACACGGGGGACTCCATGGCGGTCAAGCTGAGAAGCTGCATCACATGGTTCGGGACCATGTCCCGGAGTGTTCCTGCAGTGTCGAAGTAACCGCCCCGGCGTTCCACTCCGACGGTCTCTGCATTCGTAATCTGTACATGGTCAATGTAACGCCGGTTCCAGATGGGCTCGAAAATGGCATTGTCAAAGCGGAAGACCATGATGTTCTGCACGGTTTCTTTACCTAAGTAATGATCGATGCGGTAAATCTGATTTTCCTGCAGCACACCCTTGATCTCCCGGTTCAACGCCTTTGCGGAAACCAGATCGTGGCCAAAAGGCTTCTCGATCACAATGCGCCGCCAGCACCCATTCCCCTGGACCGTCAGCCCAGCCTTTCCCAGTTGCTGAACGATGTTCGCAAAAAACTTGGGCGCAGTCGCCAGGTAAAAAAGGTAATTGCCCTCGGTGTGGCGCTCAAGGTCCACGGCCTTGAGCCGCTCCCGGAGTTTCAAAAATGTGTTCGCGTCCCCAAAATCGCCGCGCTCGTAAAAGAGCCGCTGCCGAAACCACTCCAGGTTGTCTCTTCCGTCATTTCCGGCGGGTAGGAATCCAGTGACTTGGTCGCGAAATTCCTCGACCCCCAAGTCGTCGACGGAAACGCCCATCACTGCGAAGTTGTCAGGAAGCAGCTTTGCCCTCACCAGGTTGAAAAGCGCTGGAACCAACTTGCGTTTGGTCAAATCTCCAGCGGCCCCGAATAGCACGAATACGCAAGGACCGGCAACCCTTCCGGCGTACTCTACGTCACTATCCCCGTTGACCTGGGTCGTTGCTGCCATGGAAAAGTGTCACTTCCGCGCCGATGTGCCCCGCTAAAGCAGGTGGCCAGCATTTTAGGCCAAGAGGGGCATAATTTCATAACGCGCAAAACAAAGCGCGGGCATCCGGTCCCTGGCAGTGCATCCGCCGGACACTCTCTCCGGCGATGCTTTACAGAATTACGGCGCTGCCGGCGTGACGGATGAGTTGATCACTGACTTGGCGCAGATCAGCGCTGACGGACAATCTCTCGCACCTCGGTAATGGCATATAAAGAGCGCGCAAGCCTCTGCCGCAGATCGCTCGTGAGCTGAACGTGGATGCCGTGGGGGAAGGCACCGTATTCCGCTCCGGCGACCAGGTCTGGATCACGGCTCAGTTCCAATCCCGAGCTATACAAATGTCATGCAAAATATTTGATTATATCGTATATTTTGCATATGTGGATTCCCAGAGCGGTTGAACCCCGCCTGCAACGCTCCGCGAAGACGAGGCCAGTGGTCGTGCTGACCGGAGCCAGACAGACCGGCAAGACCTCTACCTTTTTGCGCCTGTTCCCGAAACATGCGTTTGTCGCCCTCGACCTTCCCGCCGAAGCGGAGCAGGCTGAAAAGGAACCAGGCACTTTCCTCCAACGTCATCCGCCGCCCGTCCTTATTGATGAGGTTCAATATGCGCCGGGCTTGTTCCGGCACCTCAAAGTGGCCGTGGACGCCGACCGTACGCGCAACGGACAGTTCCTGCTTACTGGTTCGCAGAAGTTCACCCTGATGAGGAACGTTTCCGAATCGCTGGCGGGCAGGGCCGACATCGTGGAACTTGAAACCCTGTCATTTGCCGAGATTCAAGCGGCATTGCCGCAAACCCGGACCGAAACAGCTGTCGTGCGTGGTGGTTTCCCAGAGCTGTATGCCAACCCAGACATTGATTCCGTAGCTTTCTACAATTCCTATCTCGCTACCTATCTCGAACGCGATGTGCGCTCCCTAACCAATGTTGGAAGTCTGCGCGACTTCGAGAGATTTCTGCGCGCCTGCGCACTCCGTTCTGCAAATCTGTTGAACAAGGCGGATCTCGCACGCGATGTCGGTATTGCCCCTTCCACCGCGAACCATTGGCTGTCGATGCTGGAGGCTTCCGGTCAGATCGTATTGCTTGAACCGTGGTTCTCGAATCGAACCAAGTCCATCGTCAAGAGCCCAAAACTCTATCTCGCTGACACCGGCCTGCTTTGCGCTCTGCTGAATATTCGGTCCGAGGAAGCGCTTCAGCAATCACCGGCGGTAGGCGCAGTCTGGGAGACATTTGTCTTCGCCCAGCTTCGGGACCGCGAACGCCGCGGAGGGCGTACAGGCAGCGTCTTCTTCTGGCGCGACCGAACCCGCGAAGTGGACTTTGTGGTAGATACCGGCGGACGCCTGGAACTATTTGAAGCGAAGTGGACGGAACTGCCAGATGTCGGCGATACAGTAAATCTCGATTTCGTGCGCAACGTGGTTGGCAAATCGCGAGTGGCTGGTGGTGCCGTCGTCTGCCGCGCACCAAACAGCTTTCCGCTTGCGAACGGATTTCGGGCCCTACCTGTGACGGAACTCGGATGAATTTGGGTGTCGAGAATGCCCAGATCGAAGAAATCGGAAGGGAGCTACCGGAGAATCTGTCATTCCCGGGATAGATGAAGCCCAAGCCGAGGTCGCTAAGGTCTGTGTCAAGACCGGGTGAAGCCCGCCGCGGGACGCGGTGGCAGAGTCTTGACACGGACGGGGCCTCGGCGACGCTCTGGCTATCCGGGGAATGTCATTTCGGAATTGCAAAACTACAGACCAAGACCGAAACCCTGAGCACTCTTATTCGTGTGCGTGGTTTGTGGTTCTATCTTGTGCGCCGCTGTCCCTGCCTGGAGTAGCTGGTCATTGCATAGCCATGGTCGAGATGCGGATGCTTGTGCGAATCAACTTCGACCCCGCGGATCCCTCTCAAGCGCAGCCGACGGTCTCCGTCGATACTCTCGATGGTCCCCAACTCGGGGTTCGCAACTTTTGAGCACGTTCTTGTACCACTGGGTATCCGAGCCGTGCACGGGTAACAGGTAGAGCTCCGACGAGTGGGATTCTATGCCGCCGTCCCCTGCAGGTCACAGTGAAACCCTACAATTCCGCGATAATACCTTGTGTTTGTGCGGCTTACAAGCGAATTCGGTCTAGGGCTGGAGTTTCTACAGTCTCTCCTGTGAACCCCATTTCCGTCGAAAATGGTATCACTGGTATCAGTGGGGAAAGAGCCATAATGGACACAATGAGCGCAATGGATGCTACACCAACGACTCCCGGCCCACAAATCTCCGGGTAGGATGTTTCGACCATACAGTATCCATCGGACGATGCTTTCTACCTGCCTGCGCTTAGGTTAAACACCAGCGCGGCGCCGTAGCTCCGTTGGACCGGATCTGCTTCAGGCACAATCATGGGTAGCAGGGACGCGTGTATGTGAGCGAGATGACTGATGTGCGTATCATAGACATGGCGTCCGATAAACCAGCCCATTGTGCCCCCCGCAACGACATCTGACGCGAAGTGTTTTCGTGCAGCGATACGTGCTGCGCTCACCACCCCGGCAAGGGTGTACGCAGTTATGCCGACGATTCTCTTGTGTTTGAATTCATGATCCAACAAAGAGGCGACGGACCATGATTCCATCGCGTGACCGGACGGGAATGAAGATCCTCCGGCCCAAAAGTCGCCGGGGTGTTTATCGTCGGGACGATCGCGACGAAAGATCTCCTTCAACACCTCCACCACAATCAGGCTGTCGAGCAGCGTTTCCGTTCCGAGAACACCGATTTCCCGGGCTTTCGGATTGTCGCGCCATGCTCCATAAACATAAGAACTGGCTACGATAGGAATCAAAGTGTACGACGCTCCGATATTAGAAATGCGTCCACCCCAACTAACCTGACCACGGCTATTTTCCAAGATACCCGCTATTCGCCTGTCGCCGACGATCAATCCTCCCGTGACAGCGATTGGCACCAACCATTCCAGCGCATTGTGGCGATTTACGTGGAAGGGGCTGGTGAAAATGTCTTTTTCGTCCAGCACGATGTTCAAAGCTAGCTTTCGGAGGAGAGTCTTTGGGTTCTCGGTGTCCCCCGGATAAAAAATTCGATCTCGGCGATCTTGGACGGGCGGGTTTTTGCGGTCCGAGTCATCGCTTTCTGTATTCGCTTCGACCGTATTGGCCTCTGCGAAAACCCATTGACCGGTGGGACATTGCGTCTGAGCCAGCGAGTCCTGACCCGCGCATACCGCAGGTGCAAGAGCCCCTACAATCACCAACGTCTGCAATAAGCCGGTTGTTTTCATCGTTTGCGTCTCATGTCGCCTCAGGAAACCTTTGACCTGAATTGGCGAAAAATCGTTACTATACACCCTACTGATGATTTTGGGAGCGCCGAGGCTGCGCGAAATCATCTCGCTCCGCACGCAGGATCCGGTTGGAATGGCCTGCGTAGTCGGGGAGATTGATCGCCGGTCCGCCGGAGGCGGTCATGCAGCGAATCTTCACAGCGTCCGAGATAATTTCTATGTTGGGACGATTGAGGTACGTTCCATCAATCCTTACGCCAAGAGCGACTGGAACGATACGGGAATCGAACCGGATTTCAAGGTCCAGGGCTCCCGACGCACTAAAGGCTGCGCTGAAGTTAGCAGGCGAGAAGCTGGCGACGAGAGATTAGCGCTATTGATCGACGTTCTGCTTATCAAACAGCGTGCAATTCGGAAGCTAACTGTCGAAATCAGGCATTCAAATGCAGCGGGTTCGTCGGCTCGGGTGATTCTGTGCCCAAGTGGAGGGTCGACTATTTGGGATGAGGAATAATGGAAATAATCGTGTAGGTGTCCCCCTCCACTTGAAAATAGAATCGCGCCAGTCAGGAGTTGTTCTGGCCTGCCAAATATGGCCAAATATCATTGGCCTGATCGTATTTCTTGGCCCGAAGCGAGGGGTGGCGAAGGTTCTCAGCCAGCAGGCCAACCTGCCTGTCAAAAGCTTTCTGCACGGAAGCGGGAGCGTCTTGATAGTCCCGCCAGGCGCGATGGGTGAGGAGCCACTTCATCGACCGTGGCTCTTAGTTCTCCTGACGGATTTCCGACCCTTGCCTTTGAGAGCGGCCAGCATTTCGCCGGCACTGGCAAAGGGTCCGTGGACGCGGCCCTTCTTGAGGTCGTCCAATCCTTCCGCAAGGGCCCGGTCGACAATGGATTTAGGTGTGAACACAATCTTGCCCTTATCGGCCTGGGCTTCCAGAAGGTCGCCGACTCGGACCCCGATTTGCTCGCGCACGCGCTGCGGGATTACGACCTGGTATTTTTTCTTGATCGTGACGACGACGGGCATAGGTGAACAGTTCAACTGTCTAACTCTAACTTATCAGCTGACGAGGACATGCAGCGGTTTTCCATTTTCAAAAGAGTGGTAGAAAGAGTACAAATCAAACGCGACAGATTCCGTGGATGGTTTTCAGATGAAGGGAGCTTTTTTAAACGAAGTTTTCAGTCCTGATGACATAGATCGAAGAAATTACCATCCCAATGCTGGTCGCCGTTGATTTTTTGAGCTAGGACCCAACCCGGAAGTTGCGCCCGCTGAAGTCCAGCGCCTTTTCACGACGCACTTTTTCGCCAACTGAAAAAGGGTCTTTCGACCGAGAATACTTGACGACTAGCTCGGAATACGATATATCTGTTTCCGACTATGGCCGAACGATTAGATTCATATTTACCGTTGTCCTCGGCGGCCTTGCACATCCTTCTCGCTCTAGCCGGGGAAGACCTCCATGGCTACGGCATCATGCAGGAAATCGCAAGGCAATCGGAGGGCATATACAAACTCGGCCCCGGCACGTTGTACGACAATCTGCAGAAGCTCGTTCAGTTTGGATGGGTTCAGGAATTGGGACCACGGCGGGGAGATGATGATCCTCGCAGGCGCTATTACCGACTCACTGATGCTGGACGAGAGGTCCTCAGAGCCGAGACCGCGCGCCTAACGCAGGTTGTCCGCGAGGCCCGCTCGCGACTGCGAGTACCAAGCCCTAGGAGAGTCTGATGCTTAGGCGTCTATATCGCTGTGCCGTGCGCTTGCATCCTTCCAGCTTTCGCCGACGCTTCGGAGAGGAGATGCTCTACATCTTCGATCAGCAAAAGGGAACGCTGTCTGCGCTCGGTGTAATGCTGGACTGTGTTTTCTCGCTCGTAAGACAGTGGACGTTGCGACCACACATCGGCATCGAGCTACCCGCCGCTCCTCTGCTAAGTCCAGCGGCGGACCATATTCCTTCATTCGAGACACTCGATCCGTTTCGGCCTCGCGCGTCAGCAATCATTAACGGCACGGTGCTGTCGCTGATTCTGTTCTGCATGAGCGTCTTCGCGATCCGTTATAGCTGGATTCATGTCTTGAATTTGCCTATTCCGAGGATAGCGGTCAATTCAAGCCAACAAGTTGGCCCCCAGACACGCCTGCAGTTCGATGTAATTCCCACCGAGCCGGAAGGTATTCAAAGTAAGACCATCGCATCAAGTAGCCCTCGTACTCCTGCTGCGCCCGTCCGAGCTCGCGGAGGGACGATCTGGCTTGACCCGTATGTCGGAAAATACATCTCCAACTACCCACCGGCGAAGATTTCGATTCAAATCGAAGGTGATCACCTCTCGCTTTCGCTGGCTGCCGCAGGACACCCAAGCCTTGCTCTCTCACCTGTGTCCCCAGCGAGGTTCATTATCGTCGGAGCCGAGAATAGCTATGTTGACTTCACCGCTGACGCTCAGGGCAGGATTTGCTGCTTGTCTCTCGTTGTAAACGGCAACACCATCACCGCTCGACGTCAGTAGCTGGCGTCTAGGTACTTCAGACAGGTGCTGAGGTAAGCCCCGTTTTCGCTCCACGTTATCGTTAAGGAGATTTCACTCTTTGAGAATTGGCCCACGTGGTCAGTGAGTGTAATTGATTGTCATAGAGATGTTACGCAAGTGAGGGAGAATTGCGTCTCGGTTGAAGAGACCTCGCGTTATTGATCGCAGAACAAGATCGACGGCAATCCAAATTCGTTCAACTCGATATGTTAGGGGACGCGGCGCTTTCGAAGCATGCCGACGATTGCGGCTGACGGAATAGCGCCGGCTAGAAACCACGCACCATGCATGGGAACGCCCAAGTGTGGTATTCAGAACTTATGAGTGGGTCTGAGTTCGACAGGGCACTTGCATACTGCCTTTACTGGTCTCCGACTTGGCTCAATCATGCTCGTTCTCAAGTCGAATATGGTGCTCAACGAGTGCGATACGAGCCGACCATCTCTCTTTCGGAATCGATGCGCTTGCCACATTCACCTCCGGTCGAGTTGGCGACATCGGGCGAATCCCCGACTACAAATACCACAGCGCATGGCAGTCTTTGGTGTGCAATCCCGGATACCTCTCACGGGCTGCCGTCCTTTTCAAATGGGGGATGTTCTCAAGATTGAGCTGCCTGTGGGATTGTCAGGGATAAGACGATAATTGCAAGAGTTGAAGGGGTTGGGCGCTCCCGGATGAATAGAGCATACGGAGGTCCCCAACTCTAAGGGGTGCGGTTTCCCAACGGTCTGAGACGAATGGGCTGCGTCCGACCTCAAGTTGAGCCGCCCCGGTGGGGGGATCTTGAGTGTTATCGGGATTTCATCAATTGACCAACTGCTTCGTAGTTTCCCGGTAGCCGACCATCCACCCACTCACGACTGTTCCGTGGTCGCAACGGGCCGTTCTCTAGTATTGGTCGTCAGAGTCTAGAGCTACTTCACCGGCTTCGGTGCTTCAGCGCGGACCTCCGCCACGTTGTTGTTTGCTCGTACTTCGTCGACCACCTGTCGCACTGCTGTGACGATGGAGTCCGGCGATTCCGCCATGTCGTGCTGCGCGTCCACGATTACTTGCCGGCCACGTGTCGACAAGCGCAGGAGGCTAGCCTGCAACTGATGAACCCAAATCTCGTGATATTCTGCTGCTGTTGCCTTCTCCTGAATCAGTTTGAAACCCTGTTCCAGCTAGGCTGATTTCTTTGTCTGCGAGCAAAACTCGATGACCTTTCCGCACTGTAGCTGAGGAGCCCACTTCAACGGTTTTCGGAAGTTCTTTGGTACGTAAAACTCAATCACCTTTGCCATAACGATCTCCTTGATCTTGTCATCTCTGCCCAATCTGACGCGCCAGTCATCAGGCGTCAATTCACTGAGGCTTTTCTCTCCATAACCGGTTCGCTGTTTGTCAAGTAATTGATGGCGAATGAGTTAGCTCTGCAGATATCCTGACTGCGGTCTGACACTCTGGTCTGTGAGAAGTGATAGACTTCCGTGCGAAGCCCGAGTGCGCTATGGAATCCTCGCCGCCCAACTCGGTCGTGCGATTCGGAACTTACCGAGGTTTCTCTCCAGTCGGGCGAACTGCGCAAATCGGGTTTGAGAATCAGAGTGCAGCAGCAGCCGATGAAATTGCTGGAGATCCTGCTGGAACATCCGGGGGAAGTCGTCACCCGGGAGGAATTGCGCAGCCGAGTCTGGCCGAACGAAAGTTTTGGTGATTTCGATCAGGCTCTCAATATCGCCATCGGGAAGCTGCGGAGTGCCTTGGAGGACTCGGCTGAGAATCCGCGATTCATCGAGACTCTTCCAAAACGTGGCTATCGCTTTATCGCGGAGGTGTCAGTTGTCGACGCAGACGCTCGCCCAAAAAGACAAGAAGCTGTGGCTGGGGATCTGCCTGGGTCACAAGAAAAGAAGACAGAGCCTGGGCATAAGCTTCAAGGCGCCGGATTGGCGGTTGCATTCAAACGCCGGCTGTGGCGGAGCGTGGGTCATCGTCGCCTTGCGCTCTCCTGAGTTTTCTCGCTTCTCTCCGCTTGGCTAGTTTTCGTTCGCGTGGCGCTGCGCCCGCGGGCATCCGTTCCATAGCGGTGCTTCCGCTGGATAACCTTTCTGGTGACGCTTCCCAGAATTACTTCGCTGACGGCATGACGGACGAGTTGATCACTGACTTGGCCCAGATCAGCGCTTTACGGGTAATCTCCCGCACCTCCGTAATGGTATACAAAGGAGCACGCAAGCCTCTGCCGCAGATCGCTCGCGAGCTGAACGTGGACGCCGTGGTAGAAGGCACCGTGCTCCACTCCGGCAACCAGGTCCGTATCACGGCGCAGTTGATCGAGGCCTCTACGGACAAGCACTTGTGGTCCCAGAGTTATGAGGGTGAGTTGCGGGATACCTTGGCGCTCCAGAACCGCGTGGCTAGCGCCATAGCAGATCAAATTCGGATCAACTTGACTCCGCAGGAGCAAGCCGCGCTGAAAAGCGCAAAGGCCGTTAATCCGGAAGCCTACCAGTCCTATCTCAAAGGGCGATACTTCTGGAATAAGAGAACGGCGGATGGTTTGAAAGCCGCCCTGGCCTATTTCAACCAGGCAATCGAACAGGATCCGAAGTACGCCCAAGCCTACTCTGGCTTAGCCGACACTTATGCATTGTTGGGAGATTGGCAGTATGGGGTGATGAGCTTCAAGGAGGCGCTCCCCAAAGCGAAGGCCGCAGCGATCAACGCTCTGGAACTGGACAGTTCGCTGAGCGAAGCTCACACCTCACTTGGCTATAGCTTGCGCGCCTTCGACTGGGATTTTGACTCTGCCGGGAAGGAATTTCAGCGGGCCATTGAACTAAACCCAGGCTACGCACCGCTCACCATTGGAATGCTATGAATTTGGGGCTGTTGGGTCGGCCCAAAGAGGCTCTTGTGGAAATGAGAAAAGCGGAAAATCTGGATCCGCTATCCCTGATCATCAACGCAGATTTGGCGGAGTTTCTTCTCCTTACGCATTCTTACGACGAATCGGTAGAACAGGGCCGCAAGATCATCGAAATGGATTCGACTTTTGCCATCGGACATAAACAGCTTGGCGATGCCTACCTGCTAAAACAGATGAACAAGGAAGCGGTTGCGGAACTTCAAAAGGCGGTCCGGCTGTCCGGGGGCAGCCCGATATGCATCGCCGATCTCGCCCGTGCCTACGTGGCATCCGGCAAAATGAACGAAGCGATGAAGCTGCTGAGCGATCTCAAGAAAAGCTCAGACACTAGCTTTACAAATGCTCCACAGATCGCCATGATCTATGCATCCATGGGGGATAACGACAAGCCATGCATTGGCTCGAAAGAGCGTACGAAGAACGATTTAATCCGAGCATTCTACTGCGCTCTGGATTCGATCCTCTCCGCTCGGACCCGCGCTTTGAAGAGCTTATGCGCCGTATTGGCTTGCCTGAGTGAGATACCTCACAACTCAGAGCCTGCGGGTTAGTTGGCTACCTTTTGCACGCTGTGTGACAGGTTGAATGCCGATCACTTCCGGATCGCCCTTCACTGGGAGAGTGCGTTGATGGACGACGCAGATTACAACAACAGCCGAGAGGCCCCCCTATAATGCCGGACGAGATGGCGGGGAGATTAGGTAGCGAGCATGGAATTTGTTTTTCATAGGGTTTTGGCTCACTGCGTGTGCAGGGAGCAATTACGAATTGGGCAGCGTAAACGAGAAGGAATTCAGCGGCACTTACGTGGTTCGATGTCTTTGAAAGCGGGATGGGCGCTGGGTGTGGATTGTCAGTCAGAGCAGTAAAGCGATGACAGATACTGCGAAGGGTCTGCTCACTGGCTCGTGGTGTGTCGGAACTCAGAGGATTTTCGCTGCACAAGCCTCATGGAGCGTGCGCATGCTGAATGCCGTTGGTTTAGAAGACACGTGGTGACGATGCTCTGAAAAGTTTATTCTGTCCAAAAAGTAGATAGAAAATGGACTTTTGGGCAAAGCTGGTTTGCGATCTTTTAGCGAGCCAGCTAACTCGCGATAAACGCCGTAGCGCTTACGGATTCGAGCGGATTGTCGGCAACCTCACCTTACCGGATTACGTCAGGTTTGCCGTCATACGGGAGCTCACCTGCACATTGCTCACGAACTGAACTCTGCCGAAGCACAGGTCACTGGCTTGAGCTGCGCTGACAAACTAGCAGGAGCTTTGTCGAAGGGCTCCTTGTGGTCCTCATACAGAACAAATAGGTCCTGCTGTAGACGGAGGTAATCGCGGGGTCGCCGTCCATGCCGCACACCGGGCAGAGATTTTTGTGGCGGTGAAACGTATTGTTTGGTGTAGATCAGGTTCGAGTCCGGGTCGTCAGCGCGTCTAGGTATTCGATGTTGAAGGCCGTTTCCTCGGCTACATCGCGGCCGAATAGCGTTCCACCGTACGGAAACAAGATCTATGCCAGAAGTAAGTCCGCCGAGGACGCCAGATTGCCATCTTCCACGAATCTGGCTCCCGTTTCAGATGGATATCCGGGAACTCCACGGCGAAGTCTTCATACGCACGGTGAAACGTGGTTGCCGATTTACCCGACAATAAACCGGTTCTGGCCAGCACATATGCACCTGTGCAAACCGACATGGTTACATCCGTGCTCTTTGTCGATGTACGAATCCATTCCAGCATCGCGTCGTTTGCTTTCTGCGCCGGAATGACGATCAGCTTGGGCACGGGCGCCGTTTGAAAGGTGTATTCAGGAATGATTTTCATCCCCCCGCTTGCAATGATCGGTCTTTGTCTCGGCCACGGTATAGAGACGAATGCAGGCACCTTGCGGCCGTGGATTTCGACATCCTGGAACCCCAGGGTCCGCAGAAGTCGATGATCACCACGCCTTCGGAAATGGGAAAGGCAACCGGGATGCTGCCTTGGGCGGGAGGCGTGAGCGGATTGGAAACGGCTTTAGTTTCGTCTATGGCACTCTTGGCCTGGACTCCGTCTGTCCCGGCAAACAACTTGCCGGCCAACAGAGATGGAATTCCAGCTGCCACACCGAGAGCCGCAGTTCTCTTGAGCAATTCTCTTCGATTCATAATGTCCACGCTAGAAGGAAAAGGAAGGAGCAATGGCGTCACAACAATTTTCCCGGGTGGATAAAACCCAGTCCTCCAAATTAGTTCGTGGCCAAGTCCGTGAAGCGGTGCCGGTAGTCGTTCGGAGGAACATGCAGAACACGAAGAAATGACCGGCGCAAACTCTGAATCGAGCCAAAACCACAGTCGTTTGCGACCTTTTCGAGTTTGTCGGGCGATTCCTCCAATCGGCGCCGGGCTGCTTCAACGCGCAGGCGCTCCACGAACCGCGCTGGGGTTGTGCCTGTGTCTTTGAGGAACACGCGCGAAAAGTTACGCGGACTCATGCCGGCCTTTGCGGCAAGCTTTTCTACCGGTAAGTCCTGGCCCAGATTGTCGTGGGTCCAGGAACGAATCTCTGCGATTTGTTTCCGGTCGGAGGCCTGCAGAGACAACGCAGTACTGAACTGCGATTGACCTCCGGCTCTGCGAAAATACAAGACCATCTCGCGTGCGACCTTCAGGGCCATCGGCGCCCCAAGGTCCTCTTCAACCAGAGCCAATGCGAGATCCATGCCGGCTGTGACTCCTGCGGTGGTGTACGTGTTTCCATCGCGGATGTAGATGGGGTCGGGATCGACAGTGATGTGCTTGAATTTATTTCCCAGCTCCGCCGCCCATTTCCAATGTGTCGCCGCGCGCTTGCCGTCCAAAAGCCCGGCCGAAGCAAGTAGGAAGGCGCCGGTACAGACGGAGCCGATGCGGCGCACTCGTTGAGCAGCTTTTTGCAGCCAGAGAAGTAATTCCTCGTCGCGGGAAGCCGTTTCGACGCCGCTTCCACCCGCCACCAGCAGAGTATCGATCGGTCCGCGGAGAGTGCGGAAAGTTTCACTTCCGGTCAGCATTAATCCGCAGTTTGTGGCTACAGATCTGCTCCGGGTGGTGCTTGCCAGCAGAACGTTATAAGGTGCCTTCCGTGTCGGGTACTCTTGGACGAAGAGCTCCGCTGCCCGGACAAAGATTTGAAATGGGCCAGCCACGTCGAGGATCTGACTGGGGGCGGCTCTTTTGCATTTGAAGTTACAGTGTTTTGGATATGAGGGGTGTGTGTATAGTGTGGTGGTGATTTTGATGGGTGTTGGAGAGCGCATGAGTTGGCGCTGCTGGACTTTTTATGTTGATAGGATGGTGGTGAGGGCTATTGTGTTGGCTATGGTAAGGCTGCAGGGGAGGGGGTGGACGCGAGACCGTTCCAGTGCAGCGCCGGATATCCCGGCTGAGATCGCTCTGATGCGCGAGGTAGTGGCAACCTGTCGTGGCCTGAGTCGCAAAGAGCTGGCCAACACCATCAGCGAGTTGGTGGGCTGGACGCGGGCGAATGGTTTATTAAAGGAAGCCGAATGCCTCATGCTATTAACGCGGCTGGAAGCGACGGGCCTGCGTTACCGGCGAAACAGCAGACGCGACGATGGGGTCGGCGACTCGATCGCACACGACGAGGGCGAACCGGGTGCGCCGCTGAGCGGACGACTGGAAACTTTGCTCGTCTTGGTTGAGCGTATCCGCGATGCTGGGGCGCGACAGCGATTTGCGAACTGGTCGACGCTATCACCTTGGGTTACAAAATACTTTCGGAGGACACTGGAATATCTGGCTGATTAGCCAGCCGGTGCCGACGGTGGTGGGCGGTCTGCAGTTTTCCAGTGCGGCGTGGCGGATCGAGGTGCGCGATCAATGGATTGGGTGGGACGACGCAACCGCGCGCGTCATCTGCCGCAGGTGGTCAATAACAGTCGCTTCCTTCTGGCTCCGGGTCCACATCAAAAATTTAGCTAGTGCCACTTGGCCGCGGACTCCGGCGTTTGCCGCGGACTGGCAGGCGCAATACGGCGTCACCCCTGCTGGTGGACTTCGTGGACGGCGCAGTATAGCGGCACTTGTTATCGGGCGGCAAATTGGGTGGAGCTGGGAGAGCAGGGGCGGGGCCGCGATGATCGTCAGCATCGCCGCCATGGAGCGCGGCGCAAGCGGGTCTTCTTGTATCCGCTAAGGCGGGATGCGCGGGCACGGTTGCGGGGAGAGCGGTGACCCATGAGCGCGCTGCCTGTCCGGTTGCGGATCCGTTGCTGCGGCCGACAAGCCTATGCGACAATCAGCCAATCCTAGGTTCGGAGGAGGCGTGTCAGGTGAAGCATAGTGACTTGGAGCGGCAGTTGGGGGGAGGGGGTGAGTTGATGCGAAAATTGCTGCAAGCGCATCTCGACTTACGCCAGCCGGGGAAAGCGATCGAGCCGGTACGGGATGCGGCGGGCACGACCTCACGCCTACGCCGGCGCACCGCGCAGCCTGGAAAGCATTTTCGGGACGGTGGAGGTGACACGCACTGGTTATCGAGCCGAAGACAAGCCAGTTGCATCCGCTCGATGGTGGGCCACTGCGCCCGAGAGTACTCGCTGGAAGTGCGGCGGCGAGTGGCCATCGAAGCGGCAAAGGAGCGTTTGACGAGGGGGTCAAGACGCTGGAGGAGTTTACGGCGCGCACGTTCCCAAGCGGCAGTCGAAGAACTGGTAATCCGCGCGGCGCAGGATTTCGAGGCCTTTTACGCCGATCGCCAGAAGCGCGCTCGCGCTGACCCCCATAGCGGGCCGTCTGGTGCTCACGGTAGATGGCAAAGGCGTAGTGATGCGGCCCGAGGATCTACGCGAAGCCACGCAACGCGCTGCCGCGAAGCGAGCGGAGAGCTTCACGGCACGGCTGGGACGCAGTCGCCGGCTGCACGCCAAACGGATGGCCTCGGTGGCCGCCATCTATACCGTCGAGCGCTTCGTGCGCACGCCAGAGGAAATTCTGCCGCTATCAGAGGAGCGGCGGGAGAAGCCAACGCGGCCACAGCCGGAACAGAAACGCGTATGGGCCAGCCTCGCTAACTCGCCCGAAGCAGTGATCACGGCGATGTTCGAGGAGGCGATGCACCGGGATCCAAAAGAAAGAAAGAGTGGATCGCACTGGTCGACGGCAATCGCACGCAAATTGATCTTCTCCAGCGGCTTGCCGAGAAGCGGAACATAGCTTTGCCCATCATCGTGGATTTCATCCATGTAGCGCAGTATGTTTGGGAAGCAGCACAGGCACTCATTCCGGAAAACCAGGTCGAACAAGATCGTTGGGTGCGAGCGCACCTGCTGGAGATCCTGCGCGGCAAGGCGAGCTGGGTGGCGGCGGGCATCCGCCGCAGTGCCACGCTGCGAGCCATGGCCGCTGCGGAGCGAAAGGCGGTTGACGACTGTGCCGATTACCTCCTTAATTACTCGCCGTATCTGCAGTACGACAAGGCACTGGCTGACGGCGTGCCCATCGCTACTGGTGTCATTGAAGGTGCCTGTCGTCATCTGGTTGAGGACCGGATGAATCTTACGGGGCACGTTGGAGTTTAAGCGGCGCCGAAGCCGTGCTCCGCTTACGCGCCCTGCGTTCGAGTGATGATTTCGATGCTTATTGGAAGTTTCACGAGGAACAGGAGTACCAACGCCATCACGCGTCGCACTATGCCGATCATCGCGTGCCGATTGTCGTTCTGCCTGCGGGCCTCTTATCCCAACCCAGTCGTCGCAGCACTCTGAAAATCGTCAAGAAAAAAGGAGAGTCGTAACCGCCCTCGCACCAGCGAGCTGGCCCTGAATTTCATAGGAATAAGAAAATCTAAAAGAGCCGCACCCATCTGACTGCTTGGCGCCGCAAGAAAAACGATGGTTCTCGATGGATTCTTCGCGGGAAGGAGCTTTCTTGATCTCTTCATGGCACGATGCTAATGGCAGACGCCGATGGCAGCAATGACAAAAGAGCATCATTTTCTGCCATTTTGAAGTTGGCAGGTGGACCGCTCCTCAGTCAGCTGACGCGATTCTGATCGAATTGTCAGCAGTACGGAAGTGATGCGCTTATCAAGAGTGAAGTTTGAATGACGAGAAGCGCATTAGTCAGGGAAGGTGGTCCGGGCCCGGCGTTGGGCACTGGACCGAGCAGGAAGCGCCGACTGAGGTGAATCGGCTGATGCTAGACCTCCTGGTTAACGTGGGTCCAGCGAGGTGAAGATTGCCCCGTAGCATATTTTCGCTAATAGCCCGTGGCCTGTTAGGGCAGAGCGGCCCGCTTGGCAACGTTCTTACAGCCTCAGATGACCGGGACCCGATCGCCGGCACGGCTTGGCACAGCACGTACATCATATTGGGAACATTCCGCTCTGACAAACCTGCATCGAATCCGATAGTCAAAACACCTATCAACGGCAGGTTTTGTGGGGAAAGAAATGTCGGAACCATCTCGTATCACCACTAACACCCAGCGGTCCTCACTCGAGCTTCGCGTGTTTACCAGTCCTACGCGGGTAATCGCAGGCGACCCCAATCGAACGTTTTCGCCGACGACATCCATGCTGATCTTCGGAGCCAGCGACGCGGTTCTCGTGAACGCGCTGTTGATCAAGGAAGACGTCGATGATGCACTCGGCGATATGATTGCGAGCACGGGCACCACGATTTTCATCACGCACGGGCACGGGGACCACTTTTGCGGAAGCGATCGTCTCCTTGCGCGATTTCCAAGCGCGCGCGCCGTGTCCACCCCGGGCATCGTCGACTACATCAATTCGCATATCGAGAGTGATGCGCAGTTGTTTTCGTCTTACTTTGGCGACACCGTCTCGAAGGCGACCTCGCGGCCGGCGCCGCTCGATCGTGGCCTCATAGACCTTGAAGGGCACGAATTGCGCGTGATTGAAGTTGGCCAGGGCGATATCGCGCCGAGTGCCGTGCTCCACATTCCATCGCTCGATGCCGTGGTTGCCGGCGACGTCGCTTACAATCAAATCCACCAAACGCTCGCATTCGGAGGACCGACTGAATGGGACAAGTGGATCGCGAGCATTGGTATCATCGAGCGTCTTCATCCCCGAATTGTCGTTGCCGGTCACAAGAAACCCGAAGCCCCCGATGACGAAGCAGAGAAGATGCTCAACGGCACTCGTTCCTATATCCAGGATTTCGCAAAGGCAGCAAGGTCGTTCGGGACGGTTGAAGAGATCGTTGGTGCAATGCGATCGAAATATCCTAATCACGGAAACCTAACCACTTTGCTATTTTCAGCGAGAGCCGCGGTCAAGGCCAGAACCTCTTAAGAAGGGATGGCGGCCCGAGAAGGCCATTCCGAAATCTTCAGAACAAGGGTGCAGCACGCTTTATTGGACACTGCGCAACGTACGCCTCTTGAACCAGACGACTCTGTTCCCAACGTCCGTCATCGGCTGACCCTCGCCGGCGTCCTCCACGGAGTGAAGACCCGCCCTCTCGCTCACTGGCACGTAGCCCAGAATCTTGCCGGTCCTGCGGTCCAACTTGACGATCCAGCCGGGAGATCCGGGTGGCTCGTTCAGCGGTTGCATTCCGGCCCACAGCGTCCCATTCGCGCCTAGCTTGAGCGAATACGTTCTTCCCAGCTTTGGAATCTCGCCCAAAAACTTTCCATCGAGGTCGAATTTCTCAATCCTCCCATTCTGACTGCTTGGCGCCGCAAGAAAAACGATGGTTCTCGATGGATTCTTCGCGGGAAGGAGCTTTCTTGATCTCTTCATGGCACGATGCTAATGGCAGACGCCGATGGCAGCAATGACAAAAGAGCATCATTTTCTGCCATTTTGAAGTTGGCAGGTGGACCGCTCCTCAGTCAGCTGACGCGATTCTGATCGAATTGTCAGCAGTACGGAAGTGATGCGCTTATCAAGAGTGAAGTTTGAATGACGAGAAGCGCATTAGTCAGGGAAGGTGGTCCGGGCCCGGCGTTGGGCACTGGACCGAGCAGGAAGCGCCGACTGAGGTGAATCGGCTGATGCTAGACCTCCTGGTTAACGTGGGTCCAGCGAGGTGAAGATTGCCCCGTAGCATATTTTCGCTAATAGCCCGTGGCCTGTTAGGGCAGAGCGGCCCGCTTGGCAACGTTCTTACAGCCTCAGATGACCGGGACCCGATCGCCGGCACGGCTTGGCACAGTACATCTATTGGGAACATTCCGCTCTGACAAACCTGCATCGAATCCGATAGTCAAAACACCTATCAACGGCAGGTTTTGTGGGGAAAGAAATGTCGGACCCATCTCGTATCACCACTAACACCCAGCGGTCCTCACTCGAGCTTCGCGTGTTTACCAGTCCTACGCGGGTAATCGCAGGCGACCCCAATCGAACGTTTTCGCCGACGACATCCATGCTGATCTTCGGAGCCAGCGACGCGGTTCTCGTGAACGCGCTGTTGATCAAGGAAGACGTCGATGATGCACTCGGCGATATGATTGCGAGCACGGGCACCACGATTTTCATCACGCACGGGCACGGGGACCACTTTTGCGGAAGCGATCGTCTCCTTGCGCGATTTCCAAGCGCGCGCGCCGTGTCCACCCCGGGCATCGTCGACTACATCAATTCGCATATCGAGAGTGATGCGCAGTTGTTTTCGTCTTACTTTGGCGACACCGTCTCGAAGGCGACCTCGCGGCCGGCGCCGCTCGATCGTGGCCTCATAGACCTTGAAGGGCACGAATTGCGCGTGATTGAAGTTGGCCAGGGCGATATCGCGCCGAGTGCCGTGCTCACATTCCATCGCTCGATGCCGTGGTTGCCGGCGACGTCGCTTACAATCAAATCCACCAAACGCTCGCATTCGGAGGACCGACTGAATGGGACAAGTGGATCGCGAGCATTGGTATCATCGAGCGTCTTCATCCCCGAATTGTCGTTGCCGGTCACAAGAAACCCGAAGCCCCCGATGACGAAGCAGAGAAGATGCTCAACGGCACTCGTTCCTATATCCAGGATTTCGCAAAGGCAGCAAGGTCGTTCGGGACGGTTGAAGAGATCGTTGGTGCAATGCGATCGAAATATCCTAATCACGGAAACCTAACCACTTTGCTATTTTCAGCGAGAGCCGCGGTCAAGGCCAGAACCTCTTAAGAAGGGATGGCGGCCCGAGAAGGCCATTCCGAAATCTTCAGAACAAGGGTGCAGCACGCTTTATTGGACACTGCGCAACGTACGCCTCTTGAACCAGACGACTCTGTTCCCAACGTCCGTCATCGGCTGACCCTCGCCGGCGTCCTCCACGGAGTGAAGACCCGCCCTCTCGCTCACTGGCACGTAGCCCAGAATCTTGCCGGTCCTGCGGTCCAACTTGACGATCCAGCCGGGAGATCCGGGTGGCTCGTTCAGCGGTTGCATTCCGGCCCACAGCGTCCCATTCGCGCCTAGCTTGAGCGAATACGTTCTTCCCAGCTTTGGAATCTCGCCCAAAAACTTTCCATCGAGGTCGAATTTCTCAATCCTCCCATTTGTCCGGGTCGCCTCGCAGCCAATCCTTGACGACGTAGTGATAGAACTGCTTCGACCAGAGCATTCCCGCAAAACCCTGGCGCATTACGTTCTGGGCATCTGCGGAAAGATCCCGAGGAATGACCGTTGCGTAAAATTCATCGGCCTCACGTCGCCGGAGCGCGAACGTTCTGTCGAAGGCGTCAAACGCGTTCGTTCCTTCGAAGCCCGAGTCGGCAAGTCGCATCCTTATTACAACCGTCTCTCCCGAATCCAGTGACAGTTTGTAATGGGCGGCTGCTTTCGAGCCAACATGTTCGGGATTGACCGCCTCCTTGATACCGTGCACGACATGGTCGTTGATGCCGTCTTTGACGAAGGGAGTGCGATTCCCGACTCCAAATAGCCTTTTTGTGTTTGTCTCGTTCTCGGAAAAGAGAAGTTCCGGAGAGCCTTCACAATGGAGCCAGCGGGCATCGGACTGACTCTGTTTCACTGGAGAAACGTTCAGTTCAATGACAGGATTGGGAGCGGGGTGCGCTTTGTGCAGCTTCGGGCGTCGGGCACGGTTTCCCCAGGACCAAGTATTGCGGAACCAAATTGTGGGCAGAACTCGAAGATTTGCGGCTTCCGGGCCACGATTTGCGACCGTGATCTTGATCAGAATGTCCTCGATGTCGGCCTTGGCATATTCCACGAATACGTCGAAGTAGCGATCTTCGTCGAATACGCCAGTATCGAGTAACTCGAACTCCGGTTGGCTCTTATCGCGCCGTCGGTTTTCCTCGACCAGCTTCGCGTAAGGAAACTCCGCTTGCGGGTATTTGTAGAGATACTTCATGTAGGAGTGCGAAGGCGTGCTGTCGAGATAGAAATAGTGGTTCTACACAACAATCTGTAAGAGTGCTCATTCTACGCAGCTTTCTGAAAAGCAACGAATTCGGTCTTGGTGGCGGCCAAGCGCTGCGCCTTCAGCAGCAGATAGTTCATGTCTCGGTAACCGCGGCCGCGGCGGAGCAGAGCTTTGATGTTGCCATTGACGGCTTCTACCACACCCATCGGTACCTTTGTCCGGCAGTAGTTCAAGATCCCCTCGAGATGAGCCAGCAACATGCCGGCTAGTTTCTCCATGGGTTTCAGCCGCTGCCAGCGCAACTGGGCGATCCATTTCTGCAGGTAACGCAACATGGCTCCTTCGTAGCTGAAATCCCACAAACGCGAAAGACTCTCCTTGAGGAGATAGGCTTTGAGAATGCGCCGGTTCAGAGCAAACAGAGCGTTCAACTGTCGCCGCTGGCTGCGATCCAGATTGAGCCAACTGGTCAAAAGCAACCAGCGCTTCCCTCGCACCAGATCCCGTGCTGCTCCTCCTTTGCGGAAGAACTCAGCCCGCCGCACTTCGTCCACCGCTTGGCTGGCATGCTGCAGAATGTGAAACTTGTCGTACACGATCCGGCACTCCGGCACCCACTGCTCTAGGCTTTGCCGAAACGGTTCCCACATGTCCACACATGCCGCCCGAATCGCACTTCGTTGAAACGCACTCAGATGTTTCTCGAAGAATTCGTCCAGCGTCTGCTTCTTCCTCTCCCCTCCGAACCACAACGGTTCTCCCGTCTCCAGATTGCTCACCACCGTGAGGAACTTTTGCTTCTTCCCCAGATAGATCTCATCCACTCCCATCTGCCGCAACGCCGGCTTCCTCCGCCCCTTCGACCAGCGACTCAGATAGCGCACATCGATGGCTCGCACCGTGCTGCTGGCCAGACCAAACTGTCGTGCCACTCGCCGCACCGCCGCGCTCTCACAGGCCAACCCCACCGCCTCTTCGAAGCGCTTGCTGAACGGCGCCTTGCTGGGTAACTGCGGCACCTTCTCCGTCTTCACTCCGCAGTCCGGACAGCGCACTCGATACAGTTCGATCACCACCGTCGTCCGAAACTCGAAACACGGGAGATCTCGCACCTCCCGCTCGTAGCTGTCATAGGCATCGCTCAGCTTCCGCCCACAGCCCGAGCAAATCAGTTTCCGGTTTCCTCGCTTGCGCCGTACCCACAGCTTCAGCGTCTTTGCCTGCTCATTGATTTCGTGTCGGTAGACCCGATACCCCGGCCAACCCAGTACTTTGCTCCAGTCCGTCTCTGCCATGCTGCCGAGTGTATCCAGAATTCCACTAAAGGAAAATGCCCATTCCATCAGGAGTCGTTACAGATTCTCGCTCAGAGCCGAAATAGTATTCCTTCACGTCCTCGCCGTGATTGCCTTCGTTTCCAGTTAGACCGAAAATCCGTTCTTTCAGAATCGGATCACGCTCATTCCACAGTGCGAGGGCAAAGCAAATCATCTGTCGGCGATCACTGATCCCAGCCAAGCCGTCTTCGTTCCAGCGATAGGCGCGTGAACGCGCATGGTCGTGTGGCAAATATTCCCAGGCGTTCCCGTGCGGGCTGTAGTCTTCACGCACTGTGCCCCATGCACGTTCGCTGAGGTAGGGCCCCCAACGCTTCCAGTGCTTCTTGCGCGTACTAGATTCGGCCAGTCGAATTTCCTCTTTTGTCATGAAGGTCTTCGCATTTCAAATCAGGCTTAGCTAACAGCAAATCACCCGAAACCTGGAAATCGCCGCACCGCGGGCCGAGTCCGGTATCGTTCACCGGGTCGTCGATGTTTGGATCGCCCTGTAGACACTGGGATGGCAAATCGTGGACAAGATCAGGGTGCCAGTCGTTTCTGGACAACGCGGTGTGGACGTTGCTACTCACATCTCCTCCTACTTGTCTTCGATTTCGATTGCGTGGCCCTCAGGTTGGCGCAACAGAACGGTCTGTAGAACCTTCCTTCCGAGAAGATTTCTCTCAGGGATCTCACCGGTTGTAACCGGGTCCGTGGACCGACAGCACACATCAGACAGAAACTAGAAACTGGAAACTAAACTAGAATCTGGCCCCGTCGTCATATGCATAGCCAACGTCCCGTCATGCACGGACCCGAGAATCCACACATCGCCCGGTGATGGGGCTACTCCGGCCCACAGCAGATCACAAGGAAATCCATCCTTCGCTGGGTTGGGACTGGATGCGATCGTCCAACTGTTCCCGTCCCAGTGCAAGAGAAGTGTCATCTGGTGCCCAGATCCGTCGGCTGGGAAGTAGGAGCCAAACGCCCAGATGTCATTTGCCGAATTCGCCGTCAATCCAAGCAAACGGTTCGACTGATTCGCACTATTCGGTCCAACATTCGGACTCGGCACCACCGTCCAACTCGTACCGTCAAAGTGCTCAATCAACGTCAGCGTGGCAGACTGTTTGGGAGGCGCGACCGGCGTGGAAAAACCCACCGCCCACACATCGTTCGGCGCCAGCGCAAGAACGGCGTTCAACTTGTTTGTGCCCTCACCTACGTTGGGAGTTGCCACAGTCTTCCAGTTCGCGCCATCCCAGTGCATCGCTGAAGTTTCGATGTTGTCTGAACCGTTGAATCCGACCGCCCAGGCATCATTCGCAGCGTCGGCGGACGCGCCAAACAAGAACTCATTGCTCGATTCCCCAGTTGTCGCCGTCCATGCCGTGCCGTTCCAGTGCTCGAAAAGGAGCGAGACCAACCCAGTGCCGAGGTTCACCAAACTCCCGATCGCCCAAACATCCCTCGCCGAGCTGGCGGTCATGGCGAAGACATCCGCTTGGTCTTTCTTACCGAACTTGGGGCCCGGAAACAGGCTCCACTTGGTTCCATTCCACTGCTCGATCACCTGCCCCGGATGCGCCCCGTCCGTCACATTTCCCGCCGCCCAGGCCAGAGTCGGAGAAAGAGCGACCACCCCCTGCAGAAAGCTGTTGTTGTCGCCTTTGATCATCGGAGCGGGAAACGCTGTCCACGTTGTGCCATCAAAGTGGATCGTCGACTGCCCTACCGCCCAGATGTCGTTAGGAGAAGACGCCGACGCCGCGAGAAGTTCGCTGTTGAAGTTCTGGTTCGGAGTTGGAACTACCTGGAAAGTCGAGGCTACCTCGGTTTGTCCGTATGCCAGCGAGTCTTGAAACAAGGCTACCGTCAATCCGAGAAGCATTGCCGCGCGAAGTGTCAGTTTCATAGTTCCGCCTGAATAGTGCTGAGTTAAGGATGTGTCGGATTTTGACCTTCACGAGTTGATAACTGGCGCTAGTCGCCTTTATTCCCTACTCCACATTACTTTCAAATTGGACGCTTAGGAGGCGTCTGAATTCATCTTCAAACAATTGCCCTGGGTGTCGAAGTTCTGTGGGCCGTTCGGATCTGGTTCCAATCTCGCGAAAGATAGACGACTCCCGGTATCCGAGTTCCAGGGCGAGTGTCGTGGAAAGTAAGCATGACTCGACCGAACGTGGCACCCCGAGTACATTCGGAGTGCCGCGTCTGCGTCTGTCGATTCTCCATCCCGGCCGATCTCGGCCATTCTGGAGTTACAGCGACTTCAAAAACGTAAGTAGCTGATTTTTCTCCGCTGGAGTCATTGCTTTAAAGGCTTGCTGGGCTGTGCTCGCCTCCCCGCCGTGACGGAGAATCGCACTCTCGGGGGAGAGCGACTTCAGATCGTGCATGAGACGTGACTTCGCCCGCAAGCCCCAAAGCGGCGGAGTGCGCAGCTTTGGCGCTGTGTCCTGCGGGCCGACCTGCACGATGCCATCGCCCGTTCCCACGTCGTGCAGCAGGAAATCGCCGTAGGGGTGGATAATCTTGTCACCCAAGGCGTCGGGTACAGTAAAGGTTCCGCCATTCAGAACCGTCCCTGGCGGCACCGTCCGCATCGTGTTCACGTGGCAGGTGCTGCAACCGGCGTTGTCAAAAAGTGTTTCGCCGGCGATCACGTCGCGCGTGCCCACCAGCGTCAGGTCGCGCGGTGGCACCTGGGTGCCGCGAATGAATTGAGTGAAGTGTTGGAGGCCGGTCAAGCCGGTCTGATCAGCAGTATCTTCAGGGCTGGTAGTGTCGGTGTTACAGACCTGAGTAACATTTGTCGGGCGCAGAGCGTTGGTGACTCCCATCTCGTTCAAATAGGCATCGGCTGCGAACGACATCACACTGCCATGCTGGTCCTTCCAGCCGAAGCGCCCGATGCGGGTCACGCCCGGCGCCTCAGAAATTGGCGCCTCCACGGTCTCGCCGTGGATTCGTCCGTTGCTCTTTCCCGGTTGCTGGTTGGCGATATCCTGCAGAGTGGTGTCGTCAACTGCTTCGACGAAACCGTCTCCCAGAGTGTTGAGCGCCGCCCGCAGAGTTCGAATGTTTTCCGTCGGCGGCAAATGTTCTTCGGCTTGCGGACAGATGGCGCGATCATTGATGATGGAGCGGCCCGTGATCGTGTTCTGCCCCTCGTTAATGATGATCGTCGGGTTCACGAAATTGCCGTTGGCGTCATTGTGCCCGGCGCGAACTTCTGTCATCTGGCTGGGTCCCCCGGTCACCGGATTCTGGTGGCAATCGGCGCAAGAGGTAGCGTTGTAAACGGGGCCGAGCCCGGTGTCGTTCCCTTCTCTTGCCTCAAAGTTTTGCTGATCAAGGGCGAATGTGTCGTGGACGAAACCAGCGATCGCCGGTTCGGGGATGCCGTTACTGACGCTCTGGGAGCCCGGGTTGTTCGCCAACAATGGGGTCGCGAAGGCGGCGGGCGCTTGCCTGAAGGACTGCTGTGCGATTCCGGCTACGGTGAGAACTATGCCCGCCAGCAGGCAGGCATAGAGTGCGATTTTTCTGGGCTTCATAAGAAAACTCCTCTCGTGCAGGTAGTCACCTGAACTCGTATGCTCGACAAGGTCACACGACAGTCCTACCGGTTTGCGGTTTGCCACGAACCGGTTCGCTGCCGCCGAAGATGGTGAAGAAACGTGAACTGCCTCCTTTCTTATGGAAGAAGAACTGGCAAGAATGTGATTTATTCCCGAGTTGCAAAAGAAAAGTGTGGATCAGTTATACGCAAGTCGTCGACGACCTTTATGCACTTGGGTTCGATGTCTGCTGCTCGCGCGCGGCGGGCGTTTGTTCCTCCCAGTGCACGCCTGCTTGAAACTGCAAATCGCCTCTCTGATCCCCTTCCCCCCAAGTTCCGGAAGCCTTTCGGTCCGAACACCAGCAGGGCGATTCCGAAGATAACCAGCAGATGCATCGGTTGAAACAATCCTTCAAACCTATAGACCCTCGTTTCTGTGCATTTAGCTGTCTTCGAATGAACCAGATCCGGCCTGTGTTGATTCCCGGCGGGGAGCCAGATTAAGCGGCGAGGACAACCGTTCCCTCGGCTCGGCTGACACAAGGCAGCACATAGCCGGCAGTTTTTTGCTCAGCCGTCAGCCCGGATTCAACATCCATTTGAACGTTGCCGCTCAGGACTCGCGTGGCGCACGTTCCGCATAGGCCCTGGCGGCAGCCATACGGTATCTGCACTCCGTTTTTCTCTGCCAACTCGAGTAGGGTGTTCCCGTCAGAAACCTGACATACCTTCCCCGACTGCAAGAACACAACGGTCTCGCCCGGGCGGGCTTCCAGTGGACTAGGCCCCGTGGGACGTTTGCTTTCTCCAAAACTCTCTTGAAGGACCCGGTCCTGGTTTACGCCGAGAGTCGACAGAATCTGGCGCGCGTTGTCCATAAATCCCTTGGGACCACAGAGAAAGAAAGTGTGTGAATCCAGATCGGTCACCTTCTCGGAAACAAATTCCTCAGTCAGGCGCCCGCTGCGCCCCTTCCACGTTGGGTCCGGTCTCGACAGGCACACTTCATACTTGAAGTTGGGAAGAGACCTACTAAGCCTCACCAGCTCGTTTTCGAAAATGATGTCCGCACCGGTGCGCACACAATATAGGAGCGTCACTGGAGTAGCTAGTTCGAGATCGTCGATATAACGCAGCATCGAGATCATGGGTGTGATCCCACTTCCGGCCGCAATGAGAACTATGCTCTTGTGGAGTGTCTCTTCAAAGTAAAACCGGCCATATGGTCCGCTTGCTTCCACTCTCAGCCCTGGCCTGGCCCGCTCATTCAGAAAAACGGATACACAACCATTTTCCATGCACTTGGGCGTGATTTCCACATAGTTCTCGTGGACCGGCGAGGAGGAAATGGTGTAAGAACGCGTCACTCGTTGGCCATCGATTGTCCACTGGAACGTCAGAAACTGCCCTGGCTTAGCACAAAGCAGTCTTTCGCCTAGAACCCGGAAGCGCAGCGTTTTGGTATCGTGCGTTTGCTGCTCGGTCTCTGACAGCAGAAGATGCACTAGGCCCTTCGGGCTTTCGTGGTTGTTTAATGGGGCTCCCCGCGCAGGAATCTCGGGAATACGCGATGACTCTAGGGAAGCATGTGGCTGCTTCCTCTTTTTAAACACCAAGGCGCTCTGGACAAGGCACACTGCAACAACCATGCCGGTCGCGAGCCTTAGCCCCAAGCTTCCAGGGTTCGCCGAACGAAGAAGCTCTGAGAACGTGGGGATGGCTACAAGCACGAACGAAATCACGAAAATGGTAATTCCTAATGCCTTCAGCGACGAATGGCTATGCTGGTAGCGGCGTGCGATCAATATTTTGACCAGAAGCAGAGGCACGAGCACGAGCACAAGCGCAATATGCAAAACCAGGTGCGTAGGCAAATGACCCGTTATCCCCAAACCAGCGAGTCTATGACTCATGCTGTAGGCCATGATGCAGAGCAGGATCACAAACAAGTACCCACTCGCCCGGTGAACAGCGATCAAGCGGGTTCTCGTCGTTATGCTGCGCGAGGGCTGAGAAGCCTCCAGCATCACCACCACGTTGGCGGCAGCCAGTGTGACAAAGGCAATGCCGGCCACAATAGCTGAAATATTCGACATAGGCTTCGATCCCTCTGCGCTGCTGACCTGGTTTGCTCAAGCCTCATCCTGCTTTCGTTAATTCGAGTTGCCGTTCAGTCGACCCGGAGCGGCATTCCCACTCGACTCTTTGCCCGAATGTGCTTCTATTGACGGTTCTGGGACTTTGTGGAGGAACTTCAGGTCCAGAACAATTGTCGTCTGATTGCCCGCGGCCGGAGTGCATACGGAGCCGTTGTAGCCTTCTCCTCCACCACCCGAGTATGCCGCCTGACAGTTGTCAGCTTGAGTCGCTGCGATCACCGTTCCAGTGCATACGGAGCCGCTGTAGCCTTCTCCTCCACCCGAATATGCCGCCTGACAGTGTTCATCTTGTACGACCGACGGCCAATTCGTATCTTGTATCGCACTTAGCAGTCCAGGAAACTCCTCACGGTCGACGCGCGCTGCCCCCACGACCTCCAGCACTCCTCTTGTCTGCTGCACTGCTGGAGTCAAAGATTCCGATAAACGCGCAGCGCTCACACTCGGGAACAGAAAATTGATTTCGCGAGTTACATTGTGAATGACAGGATCACCGTACACTGGCCCGGCATAGGCTTCAGTCGGCGTCGCTGTGACGGTGCGCTCCACCTTGGTCAATGTAAGATCTCCGATGATTTCCAGCTTGCCGTTTCCTGTCCTCAGAATGCGCGTAGACTTCAATGTCAGCAGGGTCTGATCGGTCGCGTCAGGAACGTAGCCGGTCGGCAAGGCACCCTCAGGACTGAGCACTTGCCCCCAGTTTTCATCCGCAGGATAGATACTTAGATCAAAGAACGAGGTGTCCAGATCGTTTGCGTCCAACTTTACTTTCCCGGTCACGCGTGCAACACCGGTGTTCACCGATTCTGAATTCGCTTTAGAGCCCTGAAACAATCGGGCATTGGATCTGCTAGAGTCGAGAATCCAGGTATCGCTAGCAAGAGCTAAAGAAGTAACAAAGAAAGCCGCGGACGCAAATGTTATAGCTCGATATTTCATGTTGTATACCTCCATTCCTCGTTTGACACGATCTCATGTAGCGCGACATGGGCTTCTTGTGCCCCTTCAACGTTCAGGGGAATTTGCGCTCTGTTAGTGTTAACTGGATCGACCCCGATTTATTCCAAGAACTGGGTGCGTTTGTTCGCGAGAGACTCTTTGAGAATCCCACGCTACATCTCATTTAATCCATTTAGGCCAGCCGAGGTCAGAAGGCTGCCCCGGTGATTAGGACGGCCTTTTCGCTTTTTCCAGATGTCTCGTTTGGAATCGGAATGTAGGTGCTGCGAAACACTCCCCTCGCCCAAATGGAATCGGTCGACCGGGATCCCGTAGCGGCTAGAAATGACAGTGCAGGGAGAGTGGGGGTTGTGCGATACGTTTGTAATGCGTTTGTTGGAACTTGCGGGTGCTCCCGCCCGGAAGACGTAGACTTCAGCGGACGAACATGTAGCCCATTCTTTGTACCGTGCGGAAGTGTACGGGCTGTGCGAAATCGCGCTCCAGTTTCTGGCGAAGTCTGAGAATATGATTGTCCACCGTGCGGGTGGAAGGATGATTCTGGTATCCCCACACTTCTTTCAGCAGTTCATCGCGGCCGATCACGCGATCCGGATTTTGCACCAAGAACTGCAAGGTCTTGAATTCCTGCGCGGTCAGTTCCACAACCTCGCCGTCGCATAGCACTTCCATTTTCTTCAAGTCGACCGAAATGTTATCGAAACAAACCACGCTGATACTTGATGGTTTTGAAGCATGACGAAGTGCGGCGCGCACTCGAGCCAGAAGCCCCCGTGGGCTAAAGGGTTTGGTCACGTAGTCGTCGGCGCCTAACTCCAACTGCAAGACTTTGTCGGATACGTCAATGGCTGCGCTTAACACAACGATCGGCAGCTTAGGTGATTCAGCCTTAACCTGCTTGCACAGATCGCGGCCGGAAAGCTTAGGCAATCGAAGATCGAGAACGATGATGGCAGGCGCAAATGCATGAATGCTCTCCAGCGCAGACTGTCCATCGCCGTGAATCTCTACGGCGTATCCTTCAAGCTCGAACAGGTGCTTCAGTGCTTTTTGCACGGAAGGATCGTCCTCGACTACCAGAACTCTTCCCGGTGCAGGCGTGAAGTTCGTTGGGTCAGGCAGTCTGGTGACGCTCGAGGTTGGTGCGCGTTGATCCATCAGCATTAGACGAGCACATGTTCAAACGTGAATAATGACTGCAGAGGAGCGTTGACCGAACCCTCGATCTTGAAAATGCTGAAGTGGTTGTTCAGCTTCTCATCAGGACGTCTTCCGCAGGCTCCCGAGACTCCGGCCCAGACTTGAAAGTGGAACAAAGGTCACAGTCCCCAACCAATACGTGCGAGCAATCGGTTGTGCCGGCCCCATGCGCAGCATCAAGTTCTGCGGCGAGCTGAGATTTTAGGCCACGTGCCGCATTCTCGAATTCAGCTTTAGCCTGCGCCACGCGGCCCAGGATTGTGTGCAGCCGCTTTGGGCCTAGCACCAAGAGCCCGAGGAAAAGCACAAACAAGATTTCCACGCCAAATCCCACAATTCACCCCTTGTTTGCGTTTTGTTCGTTAGCGACAGTCGTTGTTGCGCCGACCGGCTTCTCTTCGTCGGCTTTCATGGCTGACTTGAAGCCACGGATGCCCTCTCCGATTCCTTTGCCCAGCTCAGGAAGTTTCTTAGGTCCGAACACCAGCAAGGCAATTCCGAAAATGATCAGCAGATGCATCGGTTGAAACAGACCTTCTAACATATATGTTCCTCAATTTCTCGTCGAAAGACGTGCAAACCATCCGTGGTGGGTGAAAGGCAGGCGCCGCGACCCGTGTATCAGGTGCGGCGCCCCCACTTAAACAACTAGCGATCCGCATAAGGCGGACAGTTAGGGTTCAGGTTACTACGCTTAGCGCACTGCGGCATCAGCTTCGACAGCCATAGCTTGCACGGTTTTCAGGAACTGCTGGCTTTGGCCGATAAATAGTCCATCTGCAGTGAAGCTTTTGATCGTCGCCACGGCGCCCCCAAATTTATCGGTCAGCGGACGAATGATCGAGACCGGGGGAAGGTGGGGCTTGAATTCAGTTGGGACCGGAAAGATCAGGCTGGGCTGAATCAGCGGATTGAGTGGGCTGAAAAAATTGGGAAATGCCAGGCCGGATATGGGGTCCTTAAACGGCGCCACAGGGGCTTGCACTCCGTTGCCCGAAAAATCCACCCATTCCAGAAAGTGCGCAATCTCATCTCCCCCAATGCCAAGAGTGATCTCAAGCACCTCCGGATCCGTCACCTTTTGACTCAGGGCTGCGTAAAGACTCGAGCCGCCTTGCTCGATGTATCCGAAGTGAAAGCCCGCGACATTGGCGATCGCCTGGATATGGTCGTTGCCAAGAAAGTTGGGGTTGGATCTGCCCTCGAAATCGGCATCGGTTCTGGGAATGGCGGTAACCCCTTTGAGAGTGATCGCCTGGGGGAAGGTGGCGCCAAGGTCCGGATTGGTCGCGCTGCGGTAACGAACGTACCAGCTGGTGTCGACGTTGAGACTCATGAGGTTCGTCAGGCGCCCAATGCCCGTTGATCCGGTAGCTGTGCTTCCCGGCAAAGTTTCGAACTCGTCGAAGTTGACCGGTTCGGCTCCTCTGGACTCGAGATAGGCATTGAGGAAGGTGGCGTGGGTGATTTCATCTTTCCAGTTGCTCGTTATGTATTGAGGGCCATCGGAATCGAGATTCGACAAGGCTACCTGATAATTGTTCAACGTTTGGGTCGGGTCGACCTCAATGGGCGGATTCGTGCCGATCCCACCGAGTTCCGCATACTGTGTCCAAAGGTCCGACTCGATCAGTTCTGCCGCCGCCAGAAAACGGAGGATGGCGATATCGCCCGCATTGAGGGACCCGCTTGCTTGTGCTTTGCCTTGTGCACGGGCCAGAGGTCCAGTTGCCAACAAACCGGCGCCCACTGCTGCGCCTCCTGCCAGAAGACCACCTTTCAGAAAAGAACGGCGGTCTACTGGACGACTAATGCTGTATGGGTGAAGCTTTTTTTTCATGTTCGTGCTCCAATTCCTTCGCTCATGATTTTGTTCCAGCAGTACTGTGCGTTAGACGCAACGCTCAAAGACGAGATGCGCCGGGAATGTCATTTGATTGTCAACTCTTTGGAAGGCCCCGGTGACAAATGCCAGTGTTCGGGACAGAGAGTGATCTTGAACACGGGCACGCTGCTTATCTCTCGACTCCTCATGACTGCGATTTCTCTCATCTGTATGTAAAACTCCGCTGGTCGACCTTTATTCCCTAATTCCACGCAATATCCCTTGAGCTGGAACACCCTTGGTTCTACTAGGTGCCCTCCAGCACTCTTTACGTCGGGCACGGTTGTGGGGCACTGCAGCCGGACAATCCGATCAAGACTGGAGTAGAGGGGTAAGAGGGGTAAAGAGTGCGAAGAATGAGGCGGCCATCCAGGGGAGGCCGCCTCTGGTAAGCATTCTGATTAGAAGATGAACTTCCCTTGGAGTTCGATTACCCTCGGTGACGCGTCCGCACCCAGACCGGCGCCATAAATGGTCGTCGGCTGACTAACAGTCTGCGTAATTTGCCCGAACTGGCTGCTGTCGGCATCTGTGTTTGGAAACGCAAAGTTCGGATGATTGAAGAGATTAAAGAACCTTGCGCCGATGGAGAACTTTGCGCTCTCCCATTTCGGTATCCCGAAGGCCTTCTCCACGTCGAAGTCCGTGTCGAAGTGCTGAATATCGTTGTTTCCTTTTCCACCATGGAGCTGTTGTTGCGGAATGAAGGAGGAATTCGGGCTGGCTGATGTACGTCTTATCCCGGAACTCCCCCCACAACCGTATGAATGCTGATGCGGTCTTCGACTCAGTTAGTACCACCCGAGGACACGGTACCTTGATCCTTCGTCTGCGCCAACGCGACCATCGCCCGCGGTAACGCAAAGGTATAGACACCTCCCGGTGTCTCAGCCTCGCTCAGGAAATACTTGTCTCCTACATGCTCGAAGCTAAGCTTTGGCTGCCCAGCACGAGTTCCATCGACAGCGATAGGGAGAACAAACGCTCCATGGCCGTAGCTGCTGATTGCTATGCCTGAAAATGCCTCAAGAGAGAGTCGGCCAACCGTGTACGTGCCCGCTGGCAGGGTCGCGCCTCCAGCGACGAACTCAAACGGAACGTTCACACGAACTCCCTCGGTGTCCTGAGCGCGGGCGCTTATGCCCACCCCAAGCATGCAAGTTAGAGTAAGTACTGCTGCCAAATACGTTTTCTTCATGATTTCTCCTTATTAAAGTGGTATTACCTTGTTCATTAGTGATAACCGAGCTCGTGAGACTTTATTCCACAAGTCTGTTCTTAGCCTCACGTATCAACTGTTTTCACAATGTATGAGAGTTAGACGCCGAGATTAGGGGCGAGATACGCACGGGATGATTTGATTGTCAACTCTCTGTAGAGATCTCGTAATCACTTGGCGGGAAAATCATCTGGCAGTGCGCAACGGAGAGTACTGCGAGGCGCTGCTTGGCATATCAGCGTGAATCACACATTGTTGAGGTAACGGTCGATATTCCCAGTGGCTGCCGTAGTGGTCACCGCATGCATGTCGGACTCGGCGACATTGATCGAGGGTGATCGAGATATTGAGTTGCGCAAGCACTCGGCAACAAGGCCGAGAATCCGACCGGTCCGCCTGCCTGAAGGGAATAACTGCGCTCTCGCAGGGTGCGGTCGTTTGCTGAAGTACTTGTTCAGGCTTTCGCGAAGCTGCAGCCGAGCTCGCCATAGCCGCGCTTTCACTGCCGTCTCACTCACGTTCAGCACTTCTACTGTCTGATCTATAGTGAGCCCTTCAATATCCCGCAGCACAAATACCATCCGCAAGATTGGGCTTAGCTCTTCCAGGCACTTGATCAGGATGTCTCGTAATTCAGACGCCCAGTAGAGCTGTTCCGGATTAGGAGCCCAGTCGGTGACCTCTTTTGGAAGTATGTCACCCTCGGCCTGAAAATCGTCATCTAGGGACGCCTCCCTTGTGGAGCGTTGCTTGCGCAGCTTCATCAGCGACTGGTTCACGGTGATGCGAATCAGCCAGGTTGAGAATTTGGAATCCTCGCGGAATGCGGACAGGTTTTGGTAGGCCTTCAAAAAGGCTTCCTGAACTGCATCTTGCGAATCTTCCCTGTTGTGCGTGATGCTTTGAGCAATTCGGAGAAGTTTGCGATCGTATCGCTTTACGAGTTGCTCGAAAGCGGTAACATCTCCATTCTTGCTGGCGTGGACAAGATCCAGGTCGTCGCTTGCCGCTTCCCTCACTGCGAATTGTGCTGAGTCTATAGTCATATTCCTGCGCTTGACGCGGCAAAGCGTTGTTCCCCAGAACGCGCTGCCCACGCCCTCTAGAAATCTGCGATCACTGCACCACGACTTTGCCGGTCATCTTCGGGTGAATCGTGCAGTAGTAGGGATACGTTCCCGCCTTGGTAAACGTGTAGGAGAATTTTTCATCCGTATCCAGCACCTTGGACTTGAACACACCCTCCGTACTGACCGACGTATGGGGAATGTCGTCAGCGTTTGTCCAGGTAACGGTCGTCCCGACAGGTACGGTGATCGTCTGCGGCCCGAAAACGAAATTATCGATTTTCACCGCCGCGTTTGCCGCGGAGGGCTGGTCATTCGCCTTGACGCTCGGCGATCCCGCAAACAACAGCAGCATCGCAATCATTACCGGCATCGCCACACCTGCAACCCACATGTTTTTCCTCGTCATTGTTTTGTTTCCTTTCCAGTTTGATGTTCTTGCTTGATCTTCTTTTATGGGACCGCATCTCTTGTCAGTTTCTAGCCATGGATCGAGTCAACTACCGCCGGGGCTCCACCTGCATTCCCTGAAGCCGAAGCGCCCGAGTCCCCGAGTGGTGAATCGACGACTGCGAGGCTGCGACCACTGACCACGTAGTTCACATCAGTAATACCCAACACCCGCTGCAACTGGTCGGCCGGCACCTTCATAGGTCCGGCTGAGGGAGCCGTTCCCGGCGCAGGTTGCGGGAAGGCGGTCGACATCGCGGTGTGAAACGAAACCTTGCCTTCCACCTTCTGCATGATCTGGTGAATATGACCGTTCAACACGGTCACGGAACCAAAACGCTTGACGTAAGATAAGGCTTGTTCACTGTCGTCGGTTCCCCAGCCCCAATCCGGATAGATGGTCCACAATGGAATGTGTGCAAAGAGCACAATCGGAGTGCTGGCAGAGCAGCCCTTGAGATCGTTCTCCAGCCACTCCAGCTGTTCGTTACCGAGCGACCCCATGCCTCCAGCTTTCAAATTGGCGACATTCACCAGACCAACGAAATGAACGCCCTTGTGATCGAAACTGGACCACCCCGTGCCTTTGGTGCCTTTTCCGTAACGCTGGAGAAATTGCTCGCCGTTGTCGGAGAGCATGTCATGCTCACCCGGCACAAAAAAGATCTGTTTTGCGGATGCTCCTTTTAATACCTGGTCCAGCGTGTCGAACTCACTCGGCTTCGAGAGCTGACTCAAATCGCCGGTGTGGATGATGAAATCCGGTTTGTGGGGCATGGCATTGATCTTGTTGATCGCCGTCTGCAGAGTCGCGGTGACGTCCGGGTTGGCCGGCTTGTTAAAGCCGATGTGGCTGTCGCTGATCTGCACAAAGGTGAAGTCCGCGCCTTTGCCGGCATCTTTGCCATAACCTTTGGCGAAGGCCCGGGATACCGGAATGCCTCCGCTCATGGTCCACACCAGCCCGGTGCCCGCCCATGCCATGCACTTCAGGAACCCACGACGATCGACTCCGTCGTTGTTGAGGTCTTGCAACTTCTGATCGATCAGATCGTGCTTATTCTCCGCCATTCTGCCCCTCCTTGATTTTCCTGCGTTCTGAGGTGATAACTGGCAGGAGTCCCTTTTATTCCCGACAAAGTCGAACGCGACCATAAATCTGTGAAGGTACTGCCGGCTCATTAAGCGGCGGGATAGAACTACGTCACCCTCCACAGTGAAGAAGGTAATCTCAGCGAGGGGTTGCTCTTGTCAGCAAGATGTAACCGATGTGTAAAGTTCAGTGAAGATTCTTAGCAAATCGTCTGTTGTTCGTCGGACCGACTGCAGTGCCGCCGAAGGGATAATCCGTCGAGCGGTCTTGTCGCGCGTGGGCACCACGGAGCTCGACTGAGCTTGTAAGCATTCGCCTTGCTGATCGGGATCCCTAACCGGGTCCGCTTACGCCGCTTAGAAAACCGCCCAGATGCCCGGTCACCGCAACAACAGCAACTGCCACAAGCTCGACCATAAGGCGGTAACTCGGCAGGAAAACCATCCGTCGTCGAGCGCGGAAATGCACCCACCATACCAGCCAGATCATCACCGTCGAAACACATGCCAGAACGAGGTGCAGCAACAGGATCCCCTTCAGCTTCTGTCCCTCGAGTTGTAACTGCCACGCGAGTAGCCCAGTGGCGAGAACCGGAAGAGTCGAAATTGCCGCAATGAGAAGGTTGTAGTATGCCGCGTCCGCCACGCCTCGGCGCTTCGTCCATTGCGCGATGAGGTCGAACGCCACAGCTGTGATGAACAGCGCGATCGGAAAATGGATCAGCACGACATGTTGAGCATGCTTGGCTAAGAATACTGTTTTAGGGTCGAAAGGATTTACCATCGCCATACCTCTTCCAGATTTGCAGCTCGGGCTCATATCAATCTGAATTCGCACGAGCCCTAAAAAGTCCCCACCCCCGCGCAAAAGGAGAGTGCAATCGCGAGGGTGAGGCTCGTACACGCTACGGTAAGTAGTAGCGGAACGAAGTAAAAATCATTCCATCCAGTCCGTGCGGCTCTCCGTCCACCCCCGACCAGGTGTTGCGGTCTACGTAGGAAAACTGCGGTCCCCACTGGATTCGGCCGCGGTTCACCTTTTCTCTCGAGCCGTCATAAGGCTTGAACCAGATGCCGAAAGTGCCTTCGATCAGCACGCGCGTGTCGGCCGTACAGCTCAAAGGGCCGGCGGGAGTGAACCCGTTGTTGACCGTAGGCGCGATCTCAGTGAAGCAGCCGGAGTTGTTGAACATGGGAGATCCGTAGCCGACGTACTTCCCGGAGACGGGATCGAAATCCGATGCCCGGCCGGCATACTCGGCGCCCGCGTTCATGTAAACGTCCAACTTCGGGCTGTGCCACTCGAGAGTTCCCAGGGCCTGGTAACTCTTGATCAGGTCGAGCGTTCCGTCAGCGTGGATTGAAGCATCGGGAAGACCGCCGGTACCATAACGGCCCACTCCACTGCCGCCAAAAGCGTGCAGACCGAAGTCGATGTGCTTGTTGTCGAACGACCAGCGGGCATTCGCGCCAATGCCACCGCCGTTCTTCGAGGCGTTGCTGGCTCCAAGAGCGTTCGGGCCAGCAACCGTGCTACCCCCACAAAGTGTGGTGCTGCCGGCTACCTCGCCGCAGGGAAACACACGGTCGCGGAACCGGCTGTACACTCCGAACACTTCGTAGTGTCCGAAGCCAGGTTCAAGAGCCAGCTTCGCGATGACATCGGGTGAAGGATTAAACGAGTAGTTGGCGATGTTGGCGCCGGCGCTGGTGGCGGCGGCGTTGAAAAGACCGCCGCTGGCACCGGCGGAACCTAACAGAAAGTTGTCACCATTGTTGTGAGTGGTCAAAGTGGCCTGCGGGTTTTCTACCGACACCGCTAACCACGCCTTGTTGTTGAAGCTCTTGGCGATGCGAAGCCCATATTGCCGTGCCCAGCTGAAACCGACGGTGTACTGTGCGTCGATTGTCATGGGAATAGCTTCGGAGCGGTTGTCCACACCATGCTTGGTCTCCGTGATCAGGCTCCACATTTGCCCGCCCGTGAAGGTGAAACCGTTGTCGAGCGCGACCTGCCCAAAGGCTTGGCGTTGACGCAACGAGTAGCTGTTACTCTGGTTATTGTTCGAACTCGCGGCCGCCGAGAGAAAATCGGCTTCCACGTAGCCGGAAAGAGTCGCGCTTTGCAGGTGTCCCTCGGCCAGCATGGAAATACGCGACTGACGGCCTGATCCGAAGAATTCTGAGAGGCTGCTTTGCGAAGCTCCCGGCACGGTAAGCGAATTGAAGGGAGTGTTCACGTCGGCGGCCAATGCCCTGGATCGCCGTACGAATTCGGCGGCCAGAAAGCCGCCTGGAGTGATGGTTATCCCCTTGTAATGCAGGGCCAGAGGGCTCTCCAGCGCCGTGTTCACGTTCTGCTGCGTCTCCTGTATCGCCATAGCTGTGTTGCCCACAGCGCCTTGGAGGCCACTCACGTCGCTACGGATCGCCGTAATGTTCTGCTCCTCCTGTGTATTTTGCGAAGTTGCGACCTCGGCGGCTTGTTGCGCCTGTGAAGCCGTGCCTCGTACCTGATTCATTTGCTGTTGCAGTTCTCGGAACTGACTGTCGCGGCTTTGCACTTGTTCCAACAAATGCTGAATCTGTTGTTGTTGAACCTCGATTGCCTTCTGCATTTCTGACAAACGAACTGCCACGGCCTCGGAACTGGACTTCTTGCTCTTGGTGCTGCTCGGTGCGTCATTCCTCTGCCCGGCGGCGAAAGCGCTAAACACCAAGCAAGCGGCCAATGTCACTGTTACCTGCCTCATGTGTGTTTCTCCTTAGTTTGAGTTACATGAACAGGGGCTCCTCACTGCAGTCTTCAAGAATTTGTTCAGGCCCGCCTCTTCGTGCGGGTTCCAGTAAACGGATTGCCACATTTTTGAGCGGCATGAGTTCCACTGGAGATAACAGGCTTTCTGATCTTTTATTCCACGCTCGCTTAAAGAAAGTTCTCCGGCCGGGTCCTAATGGGCTTAGAGGAGTGAATTGCGGGCTGCGGCGAACATGGCTGGCTGGAACTAACTCCGCCGCAACCCACGAACTCGTTATTGCCGAATTTCTCGCGAAGGGGTCGTGCGCGCCTGTGCCTCCTCGGGCCCGCTGCCATCCACACGCAGGAGCATCGCGCTGCCCTTGTCGAGCTTCACAGCTTTGCGGTTGGAGGCTAAAGTGACTTCACCAGGCGACTCGGTGCGTCCGGATTGGAGGATTTTCAGGTCGCCGAAGCCGTACGGGCCGCATGCATTCACGGAGAAGAGCCAAAACGCTTGCGGTTGAGCGTTGCTGTCAATCGTGACACGGCATGGAGTACTCAGATCCTGGTCCACATTGGCCAGCACGCCTTGGCTGGTATATTTCCCCACGACCTGCGATCCCACCATTACCGGCCCACCTTCGCCATAAGAAATCTGGTCGCCTCCGATTTCAATCGTGTTGTCGACATACTCGCTCGACGTGAGCTCGGGAGTGGCGGCAGATACTTCAGACCTTGACGCTACCGCGCGCAGGGTGGTGGTAATTGGGAGGGTCTGGTTGCCAAGTCGGACGTGGTCCAATTGAAATGAGATTCTTGATTCGTCAGATCTTTTTCCAGGAGTGATGGCTTCGACCACATGACCTGTCACCTTGGATCCTTTACGCAGCGTTTCTCCCTTGCCTAGCGGTACATCCTGCATGACTGTCGCGATTATGGTAGCTCCGCTTCCGGTCTCGTCCGAACGCAAGGCAGAATTCAAGCTGACTGGAAGAATTGTGCCCGCCGGAATCGGTTCTGCAGATTGTGTGTTCTGCCCTTTGGCGGGTTGATACTCTTGTTTCAGATCCTGTCCTGTCCCGGCATGCAGGGACATCGGCAGCACGCACAGCGCCAAGCCAAGCATTTTCAGACCGTTTTTCATTTTGTTCCTCCTCAAGGTGCTAAAGAGCGTGTGGTTCTTCCGCACCAGCATTTCCTCGGTGACTCCAGTTCGCTCTGTGACTCGTTGTGTAGAACCGGCGGCACTCAGTTTTATTCCGCGGTATTTTTTGGTGGACCATGGGAATAAAATGACCGTCCGCTGGTTTACCCTTGTGTGCATGTCGGAGAGAGCCTGCCATCGGAGTCATTCGAGCAATTAGCCATGCCTCACTTCGAACGGCTTTATAACTTTGCTCGCTGGCTGACACATGACCGGCCAGAAGCCGAGGATCTTGTACAGGAGACTTACGCCAAAGCACTTAAGGGCTTTTCTTCGTTCCAGCCGGGCACGAATTTTCGCGCCTGGATCTACCGGATCCTGCGGAATACGTTCCTGAGCTCCCGCACCGGGCTGAAGGCTACCCCTACCGTGCCGCTCGATCTTGAAGGTGAAGAGGATGGGTTGCCCGCAGTCAGGGAAACCCCTGAGACCATCCTGCTGCAGCGTTCGGATGAGCAGCTTGTACGGCAGGCCCTGGAGCAACTGCCGGTTGCCTATCGCGAGATATTGTTGTTGTGTGAGGTCGAAGAGATGTCCTACCAGGAAATCTCTGCCACTCTCGTCATCCCGATGGGAACAGTGATGTCGCGTTTATCCCGTGCCAGAAAAGCGCTGCGCGGGGCTTGCAGCAACAGTTTGCAAAAAGGATGAACTAAAATGGTGACCTATGGTTTGTGAGTCTGGGAAGGCGAAACTCGACACTTACCTCGACGGCGAGGCTTCAGAGGAGGAGATGCGCAGCTTCGACGCTCATGTGCGCAGCTGCCCCTCTTGCTCGGCGGACGCCCTTACGCGCGTACAGAT
This sequence comes from uncultured Acidobacteriaceae bacterium, assembly GCA_963714225.1. Taxonomy (GTDB): domain Bacteria; phylum Acidobacteriota; class Terriglobia; order Terriglobales; family Acidobacteriaceae; genus Sulfotelmatobacter. The sequence goes on from CAVQNY010000051.1 coordinate 95,540, forward strand.
GAAGCGCGCAATTCAAGCCGCTGGGAGACGTTACACTCCCAGTGCTGAGTTCCGAAAGCGGATGCAGCAGAAGATCGCTTCAAAACCGCAGCGCAGATTCCGTCTGGGATGGACGTTCGCTGTGGCGGCCGCGGTCATTCTCGTGGCCGGGACATTGACTTCAGCCTATCTGGGAACTCGATCGGGCAGAGATCAGGTTTTTAGCGAGATTGCAGACTTGCACGTGGCGACCCTGGCCAGTTCATCTCCGGTGGACGTGATCTCCACCGATCGGCATACGGTGAAGCCCTGGTTCCAGGGGAAAATCCCCTTTGCGTTCAATTTGCCGGAACTCCAGAACACAGAGTTCTCTCTGCTGGGGGGCCGGATGACCTATCTTGATCAAACGCCGGGCGCGCACCTCATTTACGACGTCGGGAAGCACCATATTTCCGTGTTCGTATTCCAAGAACAATCATTGCCAGCCCGGCTGGACAAAGATCCTGTCTCGCCGAAGCAATTGCCGTTCAACCTGGAAACATGGAGTCAAGGCGGGCTTCGCTATTTCGTGATCGGCGATGCTAGTGCTGCGGACATCGACAGTCTTGCGAAGTTGTTTAAAGCCGCGTCATAGATTTGAGGTCGGTAATCCTGATGCTTTGCAAAGTTCTTCAGGATTCGAAATCCGATGTCCGAGAACTCAAACTGAAGCTTGTCTCTTTCTGCAGCGAGTTCATCTCGGGGGAGACCTCTGTCGGGCCGACTCATTTCTCTGCTCCTGCTTAAGGCAAGAACTTATAGCCCCGACCATGTACTGTAAGAAAGTGCGACGGGTGCGAAGGGTCGCTCTCCAGTTTCTGTCGTAACCTCAGAATGTGGTTGTCCACCGTCCGAGTGCAGGGGTAGTACTGGTAACCCACACTTCATTGAGAAGCTCGTCCCGTGAGATCACACGTTCAGCGTTCTTGGTCAAGAATTCCAGCGTCTTGAATTCCTTTGGAGTAAACATGATCTTCTCGCCGCAACGGGTGATCTCCGTCTTGAAAAAGTCCACCGTCACATCCGCAAAGACATATACGTCTTCGTTCTCCGGACTGGAGCGAGACGCGCGCCTGATTAACGCGCGCAAACGCGCAACAAGTTCCCGTGGGCTGAACGGTATGGTCACGTAATCGTCGGCACCCATTTCCAGGAGAAGGACCTTGTCCGCGACCTTTGAGCTCGCGCTAAGAATCACCAGGGGCAGACCAGGGACCGAATCCGCAATGTTCCTGCACAGATTGCACCCCGAAGGTTCTGCGTCCTGTAGATCGACGATCATTGCGGAGGGGGATCGTTGGCGAAGCATCTCCAGACCAGCCCTACCATCAGGAACAACCTCGACCTCGTATCCTTCCGAGGAGAAAAGTCGCCGCAGGATCTTTCCCAGCGCGCCATCGTGCTCGATGACCAAAATCCGCTCCGTCGGACCCGATTGCAGTTCGAATACTGGAGGGTTCAAGGTTGCTGCCAAGGTGGTGGCTGCCATAAGCTCTTCCTTTTCCTAATGCGCCTCGATGTGACGAGACAAGTCTCTCGATGGCGGTGCGCCAGTAGTGCTAAGGAGTGACTCGCGAACTGCCTTCCGCGCTCTGGCTAGACGTGACATCACGGTTCCCATCGGGATCGCCAATATTTCCGCGATCTCCTGGTACGACATTTCTTCCACTTCACAAAGAAGGAGGGCCTCCCGGTAATGCACCGGCAGATCGTCGATGGCGCGCTGCACCAGTTGGGAATTAAAGCGATTCATTAGAATCGTTTCGGGAGTTTCGGTATCAACGGCTAGTTCAGGTCCGTCCTCCTCCGAGTCCATCGCAACGGTCATGCGGCGCTCGAGTTTTGAGCACGAACTTAGAAAGTTGTTCCGCAGGATTCGAAATATCCAGGCCCGGAAATTGGTGCCTGACTGAAACGATGCGAAACTGCGTAAAGCCTTGAGATAGGTCTCTTGTACGAGATCTTCGGCATCGTTCGAATCGTGCGCCAGCCAGCGCGCGAAGTTATAAAGGGCATCGAAAAGGGGCATGGCTAGCTCTTCGAACCCTGCCAACGGTTGATCGTGCTGGGAGGACGAAGCCCCAAATCGGCCCACCTCTTGTGAGCCAAGCCCAATAAGTCTCATTGGCCTTCTCCTGAAAATCAACTCGAACCCCGGTCGCGGCCCACTTTGACTCGTCCGTCTTCCGGCGTCAATTAACTGAGGACTTTTTCCACATATCCAACTCATTGCCGGTTAAGTGATTGATGGCTAACGAGTTGGCTCCTCATATATCCTGAATCCGGAAGTCTCCTGGGCGCGAAGTGCTAGACTTCTGTGCGCAGCCCAAATGCGCTATGGAATCCCCGCCAACCGATTCCGTCGTGCGATTCGGAACTTACGAGGTTTCTCTCCAGTCGGGGGAAGGGCGAAAGGCGGGTTTAAGAATCAGAGTCAGCAGCAACCGATGAAGCTGCCGGAGATCCTGCTGGAGCATCCGGGGGAAGTTGTCACTCGGGAGGAATTGCGCAGCCGAGTCTGGCCCAGCGAAAGTTTCGGTGATTTCGATCAGGCCCTCAATATCGCCATCGGGAAGCTACGGAGTGCCTTGGGGGACTCGGCGGAGAATCCGCGATTCATCGAGACTCTTCCAAAACGTGGCTATCGCTTTATCGAGGACGTGTCAGTCCTCGATGCAGACGCCCGCCCAAAAAGGCAAGAACCTGCGGCTGGAGATCCGCCGGGTACAGACCCAGGGCATAAGATCCAAGGCGCCGGATTGGCGGTTGCACCCCAACGCCGGCAGTGGCCGAGGCGTTGGGTCATTGGCGCCTTGGCGCTCGTCCTGAGTTTGCTCATTTTCTTCGCTTGGCGATTTCGTTGGCGGGCTCCCGCTCCCACGGGCAGCCGATCCATAGCGGTGCTTCCGCTGGACAACCTTTCGGGTGACGCTTCCCAGAATTACTTCGCTGACGGCATGACGGACGAGTTGATCACTGACTTAGCCCAGATCAGCGCCTTACGGGTAATCTCCCGCACCTCCGTAATGGTATACAAAGGAGCACGCAAGCCTCTGCCGCAGATCGCTCGCGAACTGAACGTGGATGCCGTGGTGGAAGGCACTGTGCTCCGCTCCGGCGACCAGGTCCGTATCACGGCGCAGTTGATCGACGCCTCTACGGATAAGCACTTGTGGTCCCAGAGCTATGAGGGTGAGTTGCGGGATACTTTGGCGCTCCAGAACGGCTTAGCCGACACGTATGCTTTGTTAGGAGACTGGCAGTACGCAGTGATGACTCCCAAAGAAGCGTTCCCCAAAGCCAAGGCGGCGGCGATCAAAGCTCTGGAGTTGGACGGCACGCTCGGCGAAGCCCACAACTCGCTTGCATTCCTCCTGGACGGCTTCGACTGGGATTTTGACTCTGCCGGGAAGGAATTTCAGCGGGCCATTGAATTGAATCCAGGCTACGCTACCGCTCACCCTTGGTATGCTTGGCACTTGAGTCTATTGGGCGGTTTGACGATGCGATTGCGGAAATGAGAAAAGCAGAAAATCTTGATCCGCTATCTCTTATCATTATAATAACGCCGACTTGGCAGAACTCCTTGGCCTGGCACACTCTTATGACGAATCCAGACGACAGAGCCGCAAGACGATCGAAATGGACCCTAATTTCGCTCTCGCCCATAATCAACTCGCCGAGGCGTACCCCAAAAACACATGTACGATGAAGCCGTCGCAGAACTCCAAGAAGCGGTGAAGTTTTCTGGGGATAGCCCGACATGCATAGCCAATCTTGCTCGCGCCTACGTCGCGTCCGGCAGGAGGAGCGAAGCGGTAAAGCTGCTGGGCGATCTGAAGAAGCGGTCAAACCCTTAAGCATTAAACATTTCTCACTAGTGTCCGGCTAAATGTCGAAGAGAATCAACTGGTTAACGTTTTCGGTGAATTCAGCTTCTGCATCGGATGCCTGAAGAGCGCATAAAATGGGTGTTTTTTCGAAAAGCGTGACGCTCAGAATCTGTAGCGTTTGGTAAAGGCTGGCCGCCAGGCCCAGCCGCTTCCGAACGATGGAATGTTTAATTGAAACGATATACTAAAAGGGCTGCTGGCTGTCTGCGCTGTTTCCGTCACGGCCATGCGCAGTGTTCGAGTATACTGGCGCGCGCAATCCGAATTCACTTCTGGAGTGTCCCATGCAGCGGCGTATCTTTCGGCACATTCAGTTCATCGTTCTGTTGCTGGCTTCGGTCCTGTGCTTCATCGCCGCTGACGATTCTTCACTCCCCGCACCGCCGGTGGCAAAGAAAGTCCCGAAAGTTACAGAGATCAACGGCCGCAAGCTGGTGGACAACTACTACTGGCTGCGGGACAAGCCGAACCCTGAGGTGAAGGCGTATCTCGTCGCGGAAAATGCGTACTCGGACGCGGTGATGAAGCCGACTGAGGGCTTTCAGAAGAAGCTCTACGACGAGATGCTGGGGCGCATCAAGGAGACCGATGTCGAGGTTCCGTACCGGAAGGGCGAGTACTTCTATTACTGGCGGACGGAAGCGGGGAAGCAGTACGCCACGCTCTGCCGGAAGAAGGGCAGCATGGATGCGGAGGAAGAGGTGCTGCTAGACATTAATGAGCTGGCTAAAGGACAGGCGTTCATGACGATCGCGACTTACAAGGTGAGTCCTGATGGGAACATGCTGGCGTATGCTTTCGACAATACGGGATTCCGGCAGTACGTGCTGGCGGTGAAGGATCTGCGGACGGGAAAGATGCTGGTGGATCACGCGGAGCGGGTTGGGTCGGTGGTTTGGGCGAACGACAACCAGACAATGTTTTATACGCAGGAAGATGAGGTGGCCAAACGGCAGTATCAGCTTTACCGGCACACGGCGGGGACGACGGGGCATGACACGCTGGTGTACGAGGAGAAAGACGAGCGATTTGAAGTTGAAGCCCGCGACACGCGGAGCCAGGCTTACGTCTTCTTGATTTCGGCGAGCCATACGACGAGCGAGGCGCGGTACATTCCGGCGGATCAGCCGACGGCGGAGTTCAAGGTGATGGAGCCACGCAAGCAGGGCGTGGAGTACTATCCCGACCACAATGGCGACTCTTTTTATATTCGCGTTAATGATACGGGACGGAATTTTAGGTTGGTGAAGGCGCCGGTCGCGGATCCGGGAAGCAAGAACTGGCAGGAAGTGGTGGCGCACGACCCGGGCGTGATGCTCGATGAGGTGGATTTCTTCAAGAACTACTACGTCTTGTATGAGCGGGAGAACGGGCTACCGCAGATTCGGGTGACCGATTTGCGCAGCGGGCAGTCAAGGAGGATTGAGTTTCCGGAGCCGGCATATGCGGCCTCGTCCTACATCAACCGGGTTTATGACACGAGCGAATTCCGCTATGGCTATCAGTCAGCGATCACTCCGGAGTCGGTTTACGCCTATGACATGGAGAGGGGGACGTCGACGCTGCTAAAGCAGAAGGAAGTGCCGGGCGGGTATGATCGGGCGAGATATCGAGTCGAGCAGATTTATGCGCCGGCGTCGGATGAAGTGAAGATTCCGATTTCTGTGGTGTATGGGAAGGGGAAGAAGCTCGATGGGAAAGGGGCGCTGTTTTTGTATGGGTACGGGTCCTATGGGATCTCGATCGACATATTTTTCGATCCGAACATCTTCAGTATGGTGGATCGGGGAGTGGTGGTGGCGGTAGCGCACATTCGCGGCGGTGGCGAGATGGGAAAGGCCTGGCACGACGCGGGGCGCATGATGCACAAGAAGACGACGTTTACGGATTTCATCGCGTGCGCCGAGTATCTGCTGGGGCACGGGTATGGGTCGAAGGATCGGCTCGCGATCGAAGGGGAGAGCGCGGGCGGGTTGCTGATGGGCACCGTGCTGAATATGCGTCCGGATTTGTTCAAAGCGGCGCTGGTGGGTGTACCGTTTGTGGATGTGATGAATACCATGCTCGACGAATCGCTGCCGCTGACAGTGGGCGAGTTTGAGGAATGGGGAAATCCCAAAGAGAGAGCGGCGTTTGATTACATGTTGACGTATTCGCCCTATGACAATATCGCGGCAAAGGCGTATCCGAACATGCTGGTGAAGACGTCGTTCAACGACAGCCAGGTGATGTACTGGGAACCGGCGAAGTATGTAGCTAAGATGCGAGCCTTGAGAACGGACCACAATGTTCTGATCTTGAAGACCAACCTCAGCCCCGCCGGGCACGGCGGCACGTCAGGGCGCTACGACCGGCTGAAAGAAGATGCGTTTGACTATGCATTTCTTTTGACGCAGATGGGGATTGAGAATTGAAGACTCTCTAACCAAAACGCTAGCCACCACAAAGGGGAGCCGATCCGGACACGTCGTTGATTCGTTGACTAGCAAATGCGGGGTTCGTAAGATGAATCGACCCGAAGGCCTGGGATCTCCTAGTGATCAGGAGCCTGTCATATCCCGATGGGGAGAGCTTGCACATTTCTGAGTAAACCAAGCCGCGCCGTCGGGCGGAGGAGGAGCTTGCTTTCGCGAACAGCCCTGCCAGCAAATGGCTGCCCCCTATCCACAGCAGGAGAGCCCCGTATCGCGCCCACCTGCGTGGAACACAAGCGGCGGAAAGCAGAACGAGCCTGAATTTATAGCTCCGGCGCATTCGTTTGTCCGATCTCAGCCTTATCCCTGCCCGCGAATCATTCGATTGCACTATTTGGAGGCCAGGCAAGAAACGAACGAACGGTGGCCGCACGCAGAAAAGAGTAAAGATTCATCAAGCTCAATCAACCATCGTCAACTTACATACAATACAGGATTAACTGTATCGAAACGCCGTATCGGCGCCCCATAAAATCCGCTAAGATTGGGCGTAGACACCCAGCCGCGAATGCCGCATGGAAGTTGCATGTCGGCTGCCTGGATGCGGCCCACCGAAAGAAGAAGATAATTAAAGAGAGGAGAAACCTTGAATCGACGATTTGGAATGACAGCAGTGGCAGCCCTAGTCGCGGGCGCGCTTATGTGGTTCGTAGCAGCCGCGCCGCAGGCCCACGCCGATAACCGTTCGAAGTGCCAACATGCAGTCGAGAAGGCCGAGGCAAACCTGGACAAAGCAATCCATGACCATGGCGATCACAGCCCCCAGGCCGACGACCGCCGCCGCGACCTAAACGCCGAACGGCAACATTGTTGGGACCAGTATCACCAGTGGTGGAACGGGAAAGAACGCCGATGGGAAACCGAGCACACTTGGGATCAGGGTAACGATCATCACTGAGTGAAATTTAGCAGCTGGATAGCCACAAGGGCTGTTCGACGATAGGGCCCCATGACTGTGACTGGAGTCTGGGGCACTTTCGTTTTTTACGGTCAGCAGACTGCCGAAAATAAGAAGAACCTGCGCCAGCCTAGCGAATCCTCGCGACAGGATCGAATTTGACCGGGGGAGCAGACTGCATTTGAACAGATAAAGGTGCTAAAGGAACGACTGCATAACGAAAACCTGGCATTGCCGCGACGAAGTGGATCGGGTCGGGGTATCGTTGCGCAAGGCATCGATTGGGCCATTGATCTGCAGGGGAAAGCGTCGAGGGTCTCATTTAATCCAGATACAAAGGGAAAAAAACTGGAACGGTCGTGTTTGAGGGGCCCTCGACAGGGATAGTTTTGCGGCGTTTTGCGGCGAAACTTTCTGGACACTCGCTTGCTCTCGTGGCCATCGTTGGCTTTGACACCAGGGTTGGGATTGAGAGGTTGAGAGAGCGGGAAAAATACTGAAAAGCGTTTTGGGACCTAAACGGAACTATATCCAACATTGTGCTTGCGCGTCGGTGTTCGCCTCATTCGGCTCCGGTGCATCTCTACGAACTGGCGAGTCCAAGACTCGGACTGCGGAGAGAGTGGGATTGTGTTCCGACCAATTTCAAAAATCACAGCGACAATGGAAAATCGTTCTATCACCTTGTGATCGCAGATACTTTTAGAGTTTTTGCGATGAGGTTCGACGATGCTTCATCGCTATCGGTGACAACGTGCGTCGATGCTTAATCTGTAATCGTATGTTCACGAGGCAAGCACTCTTTCGAAACCTGTTGCCCATCTCCTCCGATTAGCGCATCGCGCCCGATTTGTCTCTAAAATAGGCGTGACTCTGGGAGCGGCTTCGGGGGCGTCCTCAGTGAGCATGAAAAACGCAGCGTTCGGTACTCGCATGCATTCAGGTTGGGGAGTGCTCGTGTGCATCTCCGGTGACCTTGCTGCTCCAGAGATAGTTGATCGAAGGCGCATTGTCGTCGTCGAACCCACAATGGAAGGGGCGAAGCAGCCCTATCACTTTGCACAGACGTTGCCGCTTGAGGAAGCGGAGTGCCATCTTCAGAAATGTGCAGCGGTTTCTGAACGCCTAGCGTTAGAGGCGATACATGACGTGGTGGAGACGGTGAATGCGCGTGATTATCGAATAGTCGGCTGCGCGATGCTACTTGCCTCCGGTCGGGCATTGCCTGCTCTTCCCAACATCCTAGCCTCCCATGCTCTGGTGCATACCGCCGAAGGAGAGTTCTTTCGCAAGGTTGTTCGCGTGGCATGTGAACGCTGTCGCATCCCTGTTGAGGGTTTTCGCGAGCGCGAACTCGATCAGCGTGCGAATGCGGCATTTGGGAGGTCTGCGGCTGGTGTGCGCCAACGTATCTCCGATCTCCGAAGCACTATCGGTTCACCATGGACTCAGGACGAGAAGACCGCTGCGCTCGCGGCGTTGATCGTATGCGACAAAGCACGCTGACAAAAAGTGTCGCGGTAGCCCTACGCCACGACAACGGAAGCTCGCTCGGCTGGCTGCTTCGCCGGAGCCAGAGCGAGCAGGGCTACGCCAATGACAACGAAGAAGGTCAGGCCCATCAATTCTCTGCGTGGGATCAGATTAAGAGATGCCTGCACGGTCATAATTGCAGCGTGAGCGAAACTCGACCATGCCGCGAAAGCGATCAAACTGCGATTCGCGGACGGGTTGCGTGCTGCCAGCAGCGGGAAGATGCCGAGTGTTACATAAAGGCTCATCATCATCGCCAGCGCCGGGTCTTGCTTGACAAACATCGTCGAGGGATAGACGCCAGCCGAAAACAGCAGTCCCAACAACACCAGCACAACCTTCAGCGCAAGTTCTCTCTTCCTGGTGACCCTCCTGAAGGAGCACAGTGCATCAGCGCCTCACAGGGAGAAAGTAGCTTCATCTCCCGGCTAACTGGGTACGCGCTTCTTCAAGCTCCGGTCGGTCTCCGTCAGCGTGTTCGCACATGGACAGGAGCTTGGCGTAGTAGGTCTTCGCCCTCGCGTCATCGCCTGCACGCTTGGCGGCGCGTGCAGCACCGGAGAGCGAGTTGAAGCGATTAGGGGACGAGCTTTGCGTCGCTTCAAACTCCACCATCGCCTCGGCCGGTTTGTTCAGTTCCAATAACATCTCCCCAAGCAGTTCGCGAGCGGGCAGGATGACTCCGGGGGTGACAGGGTGTCACTAGCGTCTTCGTGCTCAGCGGCAGAACGCATCTGCCGGAGAACTTCCTCGCTCTTGCCCTCATCCAGCCTAATCCAAGCCTCTGCGCTCTCGCGCTGGATTTCCACCTGATCTGCCCAGTATTTATCGTTGACTTCGGTAAGCGTGTCACGAAGCGATGCAAGCTTCTGTACCTCCATTCGGGCAGCTTCGGTTTTTCCGGTATGTGACAGACACAACGCGCCGGAGGACGAGCTTCATCCCAAGGAACGGGGCGATCAGCCGCAGAGCGGGCCGCGGATGCGCGGATCAGATGAGCGGCAGAACTGCTAAAGCCGCAAAGGAGTCAGCGCATTTTACCTCCAAATCGAGTTGGGGCTAAGCCGCTTTTACTAACTGGTCTCCGGGGTAGTCAACAGCAAATCTTCTTCGAGACGGTACTTCGGCCTTATACCCTGCTTTTCCAGTTCGCTGTGGTAAGTTCTGACCGCTTCTTCCGGTTCGATTTCGCAGTCGGCGATGAGGCGAAGCATGCGGATGAATGCTAGTGGGTGCTCGGAATCCTTAATCCTTCGGCCAAACAGCGCGACTCTCGCACCGTACTTCCGTGCTTCGGCCAGCAGCCTGAAGGCATCATAAGTTGTTCCGCTACTCCCGCCGAGTATGCCAACGATAACGGAGGGATCGTAGGCCACTAACTCTTCGAGAGGTCCCGGCCCGAAGTACGGGATTTTCAGAAAGAGTGGCCGTCCGCTCGAAGGCACGCCCGCCAGTGTCCGCACAATCTGGTCGTTCACAAATGCCGGCACTTGCTCGGAAGTCAACCCGGTCCTCGGAGAATTTGGAGCAAATACTTCGAGAAAATAGTGGAAGCCGCATTTCTCAGCCTCGGCCCGGAATTCGCGAAACGCACGCAAGGTGCGAAGATCTGCTTCCAGATCGTTATTGAACGTCATTGAATACAATCCCAGGTTGACGACCGGCTTGCTTTCTCGAGGTGCCGTAAGGCTGCCAAACTGCGCTTCCGGGATGTAAGCCGTCGCGAACGGCGCCGAGGACCATTCGCGATAGTGCGCCCCGCGTTGCAACCAAATGTCCGAAGCATCGTTGATGCGCACCGCCGGAGTGACTTGTGAACCGTCGAAAAGGCGCTCCTTGTGCGCCAGCGTGTCCAGTGTTGATGCCGACGCCAGCAATACATCAACAATACCCTGGCGAACCACCGCACGTATCTCTTCCAGGAATGCGGGCGCCGAGCGAAAACCCTGTCCCGTACGGGCTTTACCGAAACTTGGGATGCCCCAAGCCATGTCGGCGTCACGGGCATCAGCAAGAATGAAAGCCCGGCCGGAGGCATTGGCGCGAATTTCCGCGAGCGTCACCAACAGTGTGTCCACGCTCATGTGCGTTCAGCCCTCGACTACCGTTGCGCGGCGAATATTGGGATTCGTGAAGACGTCGAATTCATCGCTGCTGGGACTGGAAAACTCCGAGACTACGGCGCCCTCCGGCCCACCTTGGAACCAGTGCAATGTATTCGGTGGAATGGTGTACTGTTCGCCCGGGTGCAACACAATCTCGTGAAACACCGTGTAGTAGTTCTGGCTTGCTTCCGGCACCTTGGCTTGAATGCGCGAGGCGCGCGGTCCCTCCACATATAACCAGACCAGCCCACGGCGACAGCGAAAGGTTTCCTGTTTGCCCGCGTGTCCATTGACCGGTGGATGCCGGTGTTCTGGACACGTCTGGCCAGGAAAGAGAACCAACTCCTTCGCGCAGTAGCGATCGGTGTTCACGTAGGTCACCAACTCCAGCCCTTCCGAGGCCAGGCGATTCAGTCCGAGATCGGCCACTTCGATGTTAGCCGCCTCTTCCTTGGTCAACGCAACGCCAACGCCGGCCAGCCTTCGCCGCGCTTCCTCTTGTGCTGCAAGCATTTCAGTTTGTTTCATCTCATCTCCTGCTCTCGCGTGTGGTTCCAAACTCCTACGTGCGGATCATAAGTCCAACCGTCGCCGGGGGCCATGCTCTCGATCCTCTCCCAACCCGACTCGATGCGCGCCTTTAACTCCGCCATTGACCGTACGCCACTCGACGCATCCGCGGCTTCCACACTGCAAGCGCCCGACGCGGCGGCCATCGTCAACGCGCGCTCCGGTCCGCTGCCACCTGCGACGGAGGCGATGAATCCCGCGATCGCGCAATCGCCCGCTCCAGTCGCATTGACGACGTGGACCCGGAAGCAGGGAGCCATGAGTTCGCGAGCGCGCCATTCTGGGCCGAATTGCCAACCAGCGAGATCCCCGTCAGCGTCTGTGGTTGCCAGATACATGCCACTCGTTCCCAACTTGATTGCAAGTATGGAAAATCCCATGCTGAAAAGCGTGGCTGCGAGCGAGCGAACATCGTCGATATTGCCAGCGTCCCTCGGCGGCTGTCGCAGAGCCGCCCGCAGTTCTTCAATGCTGGGCGTGAATACGGTCACCGCTCGGGCACAATTAGCCAGCACGGTCCGCCAATCTTTCGAAGCAGCAGCGCCGCCAATCGAGCAGAAATCCAATGATGTCCGCAGGCCCCGTTCTTTGGCGCGGTAAAACAAGTCCGCCAATTCTTTGCCGCCGTCCGCAGCGATGGCCGGCATCACGGGAGGGTATCCGAAGTGAAGCCAGCGGCCGCCTTCCAGGTCTTCTTCTCGAACGTCCGCCGAGGTGAATACAGCGTTGGCGCCCGGGCAATGCAGGAACGCGCGATCACACTTTTCCGGCGCGATCACGATGCTGTAACTGGTGGTCTGGCCGGGCGCGATTCGGATCCCAGATTGATTTCCAAGCGGTTGCAACAAGTGGATCGCTATTTCGCCCAACCGGTCGTCTCCCACCAGACCAATCAGCCGCACCGGGCAGCCTAAGCGCCAAAGCGCCGATCCGACGTTTGCGACCGCGCCGCCACAAGAGAATCGTAAAGGACCGGCTACCGCCAAGCCTCCGGGCCGAGGCAAGCCGTCGGTCAGTTCGGGCGTCAAATCGAGACACAGGTGGCCTGCCACTACAAAATGAGGGGGGTCAGACATTAATTCGCGCCCAGTGTCGCAACCATCTTACACAGGAAGGCGTCGAGGGCAAACTGCGTCGGTGTCCTAACGCAGTCTTAAGACACTACCCCGATTTTCATGCACGATGTCACGTTCGTTTGTTAATCCTCTTCACAGAATGCCTGCGGAAAGCATCCTTGCAGTCTGCAGTCTGCAGTCCGCAGCTTCGGTTGGTTGTAGTTGTTGTAATCAGGCCGTGGCTGTTGAAAAAGGAACCAAAGCAGTAATTTCAGTGAACATCGATGTGGGCCGGTCAGTGCTTCACTCCGGTGCCCCACGTTCATGCAACAGAATGGCGCTGTTGCTGGGGCGAGGGCCATGGGTAGCGGGAAATAACAGGGCATATCCCAAAGGCGTGCACTTGACCACTTCATCTGGTCGCTCATAGTGGCCCGGAAGATTTACTCGCAGCGAGAGGTCTGCTCCGCGATCCAGCAACAGCCGAGTCAGGGCTAGTCCCCAGTCGTAGAACTGACTGACAGCATGAAATATCGGTGTCTGCCCGCCGACGCCGGTGTCCTCTACCGTCGCGCGCGCATTTACGTCTGCTCCACGGTCCAGAAGCAGATTTGCCGCTTCCACATTGCCGTACTCCGCTGCCACATGCAACAGTGTTGCTCCTCGCAAGGTCAGACGGCGTTCGGCGGTGCTTCCGAAAGTGAGTTCGGGAAACCGCCGATGCATGAGCATAGGATCGGCATCCAGGTGTCGGACGAGAAGGTCGAGCCGGTTGCGCAATAAATCTAAGACCGCCGAAACCTTGTATTTCGTGGGACAGCCAGCTTCAATCAGGATCTCCATGCACGTGCCGAGCTCGGCTGAACGTCCATAGGTGCCGATCACGAAATCCAGCGCTGTGCCGGGATACTTCTGCCGCTGACCTGGGGGATTGGGATTGGCGCTGTGCTCGAGCAGCCACTTCAGCGCCAATGGCTCGACGGTTTCACACGGCGCAAAGATGATGGGATAGTATCCGCTCCACAATGCATTCACGTTGGCGCCGCGCGACACAAGAAGTTCCATCATCGGAATGCGATCGCCACGGAGCGCGGCCCTCATGAGCGGCCCATCGCCTCCCTGATGCACATCGGAGCCGTGGTCAATCATCCAGGCGGCCATGGCCAGCCTCTCCGGGCCGGGCGGCGCCCAGGGTACGCGGCATTCTGCAACCCAGGTGAGCGGTCCATTCTTTCCATAGCCCAGCGGAGCCCGATGCAGCTCCGGGTTGCGCGTCATCAAAGTCTTCACGCGAGGGAGATCGTTGGTGTCGATGGCCTGCTTGAGTTCACCAATCTGTTCGAGTGAATCAATGTGCGCCTTGAGCTTTGGCCAACTGGTGAATCCGTAACTACGAGCAATCTTGAACTGTGCTTCGGTGATCGATTGGGCCGCACCCGCCTTGAGCAAGTCCTTGGCCTGGTCTTTCAGATGACGGAGGTTAGGGCGTTCGGGAAGCGGGCGGTGTGCTTCTGGAGAATTGGTCGGCATGGCGACCTCCTTTCAATGCAAGCGCCCGTTGTCCGACAATTCGGGCTGAAAGAAGGTTCGCAAAGCTCGTAATCTGAAGGTGGGCTTCTACCCTTTCCGCGGACCGGGTGCGTCCTCTACGCTGACATCTATCCTAGCAGAAGGAGCTAGACCCGAAAAATGCTGCTTCAAAGCTGCAAAGCGCAATTCGGGTCAGGTAGAAAAGTAGTTGGGATAATTTTTGCTTGTCATTGGAGCTGGCCGCTAGTCGGGAAAAGTAGCAACGCGATCAGAGCAAGGTTTGCCGTGTATTCCTGGGCCTGGCTACCTGTGTCACTGCAAGCGCTAGGAAAGAAGCGCGCCAATACGACTAATCATTAATGAGCACCTCGCGGCGGTGATTCTACCCTCCAAGCCCTCAGCCGAATACCGTGGTTGATGGGGGAAGAATCTTTCCATCGGCGGCGACCTGACTTCACCTACGTTTAGAACAACTTTCATGCCGATGCTACGCAACCTGCTAGTTGTTAGTTTGGCTTGCCGCGTTTGCTTTCACGCGGACGACGATGGCGTCGAAGCGCGGGTCACCGTGCAAGGATTGCAGATCGGGTTCGGTTGCGATGTCTTTCACGTCCCATGATGGCAGACCGTGTTCCAGGGACTCGCGTAGCAGGGAAAGCGCTTCCGCTCGTTTGCCCAGGCGGGCTTCAATGCAACTCAGGCTGTAGGTGGAACGCGCAGTGTTCGGATGGTTCGGGCCGAGGACACGCCGCTGGATCTCCAGCGCCGGCTTCAGCACTTTCTCCGCTTGCGCATAGTCACCGGCCTTCCTCAGAGACTCGGCTAAATTGGTCATCGAAATGATGGTTTGCGGATGTTCCGGCCCGAGAACGCGGCGCTGGATCTCCAGCGCCTGCTGCAACAGGCTCTCCGCACCGGCGTAGTCTTTCATTCGCATTAGAGTGTCGGCCAGGTTGCTCATGGATAAAAGCGTATCGGGATGTTCCGGGCCGAGGATGCGACGGCGAATGTCGAGGGTTTGCCGCTTCAGCTTTTCGGCCTCGACGTAATTTCCTTCACTATGCAGGACGACAGCCAGGTTGTTCATGGAGAGCAGCGTGAACGGATGCTCCGGCCCGAGAGTACGCTGGCGGATGTCGAGCACCTCGCGATACATCTTCTCCGCGTCGAGGTACTTGTGCTGGGTGAAGAGAATCGTGGCCACGTTGTTCATGGCTATGATGGTGTCCGCGTGATTTGGTCCGAGCGTGCGCTGACGGCTGTCGAGCACTTCTCGAAACAATTTCTCCGCCTCGGAATAATGTCCCTGGTCACTTAGAACGACCGCCAGGTTGCTGGTCGTTTTGACCGTGTCTGGATTTGTTGGCCCCAGAACACGCTGCTGCGTGGCCAGCGTCTGTCGAAGCAGCGTCTCAGCCTCGGCGGGATGGCCCCGCAGCCGTATGATCCACGCCAGATCAGTTTCTGACTGCAGAGTCTCAGGGGCGTTGGGGCCGAGGACACGCTGGCGAACGTCGGCGGTCTGCTGCAGCAGCGATTGCGCGCGCTCGTAGAGCCCGAGGCTTCCGTATACCTTCCCCATCACGGAGGCCATCTGGGCTTGCAGTTCAGGATCTTTCGCCAGGCCGGTGTCGCTGTTCTTCGATGCTTTGTCAAGAATTTCACGCGCCGTAATGCTGTTGCCGCGCGCTTCGCTGGGATCCGACACCTTAAACATTCCGGTCATGAAGTCGGTGATGCGGTTGGCGCGATCCCGCTCGCGCGTGGCCCGGTCGCGCTCGACTGTGATCCGGCGCAATTGCACTGCCTGCACGCCGGCAAATCCGGCAAACAGGACTATCAATCCTGCCACCACGCTCACCGCGACGCGGTGCCGCCGTATGTATTTCCGCAACCGATAGCCGGCGCTCGCAGGACGCGCCACAATCGGCTCATGGTTTAGATAGCGCGCCAGGTCCGCAGCCAACTCGGAGGGGGTTCCGTAGCGCCGCCCGCGGTCCTTTTCGAGCGCCTTCATCGTGATCCAGTCGAGATCGCCGTGAAGCAGGCTGGCTAACTGCCTGGGGTCGGTGCCGCGCATTGCGGCGGCCGAAGCAGAGGACTCCTTTTCAGACTCTACCTTTGTGCTGGGGCGCGGCGTATCCTGCTCGCGCAGTTGCCGCAGCACCTCATCCAGCGGCTGCTTCTGCCATTGTTTGGGGTCGAAGGGAAGCAGTCCGGTTAACAATTCGTAGAGCACTACGCCGAGCGAGTACACATCTGTGCGCGTGTCAACATCTGCGCTGGGGTCAGCCTGCTCGGGACTCATGTACCCCGGCGTGCCTACAAATCCCCCAACGTGAGTGAACTGCGACTCACCGGTAAGCGCTGCTCCGGGAACCAAGGGAGTGGCCGCTTTCGCCAGCCCGAAGTCGATGAGGCGCGGCACCGGTTTCCCATCCACTTCCACCACCAGAATGTTTGCCGGCTTGATATCGCGATGAATGATGGCCTTCTGGTGAGCGTGCTGCACTCCCTCGCAGGCCTTGACGAAGAGCTCCAGCCGCTCTCGAATACTCAATTTTCTATGATCGCAATATTCGGTGATGGGCTCGCCGGGCACGTACTCCATCACAAAATATGGTTGGCCGTCGGGAGTCGCTCCTGCATCAAAAACCTTGGCGATCACCGGATGATCCATGAGCGCCAGCGACTGGCGTTCGGATTGGAAGCGGCGCAGCAGCGAATCGTCGTACATGCCGGCGCGGATCAGCTTAAGGGCAACCTGTCGTTGTAGGGGAGTGGATTGCTCGGCCAGCCATACTTGCCCCATTCCGCCTTCGCCGAGTTTCTTGGTCAAACGATACGGACCAATGGACTGGAGAGGCTGCGCCTCCGGCTTGATCGCGGTTGTCCAAGGATGTTCGGAGAGCCCGTCGGACCGGGCGTAAGCGGAAAGCAGAGACTCGACCTCAGCCACCAGGGACTCATCCTGCCCGCAAGCCTGGCGCAGAAACTCTGGGCGCTGGCTGGGCTCGCGCTGTAGAGCGGCCTCGAACAGCTCTTTAGCCTTCTCCCATTGCCTGGTTTTTTCCACCTTCGCCTCTTTGCATCTCGCGGGTCAACCACGCTTTGGCCATGCTCCAATCGCGTTTTACTGTGGCTGCGGAAACATCGAGAGCTTCCGCGATCTGCTCCACTGTCAGTCCGCCGAAAAACCGCATCTCCACAATCCTTACTTGTTGCGCGTCGCGTCGTGAAAGTTCAAGCAATGCATCATCGAGCGCGATCACATCGACGCCTTGCTTCTGCGGGACATCGAAACTTTCGTCCAGTTCCACCCTGCACTCTGGACCGCGCTTGGCAGCGCGCCGGCTGCGGGCGTAGTCCACCAAGATCTGTCGCATGAGTTTCGCCGCGATGCCGACAAAATGCGCGCGATTCTGAATCTGAAGCGGGCTTTGGTCCACCAGCCGCAAATAGGCCTCATGCACCAGCGCTGTGCTTTGCAGGGTGTGACCCGGGCGCTCGGCCCTCAGGTAGTGGTGAGCCAGGACGTGCAGTTCCTGGTAGACAAGAGGAATCAGGGCGTGAAGCGCCTCATCGCTCCCACCCCTCCACTTGGCTAGCAATACCGTGACGGATTCCTCAGCTCGAGGCAACGCCTGGTCCCTCCCAACCTGCTGGCTCATCGCAACATAGTCATTTCTGGGACTCGGAGTCAATGGCACTGAATTCTCCCTAAATCGCTGCCGGCAGCGTTCCGCACGCCGATTTTGTGGATATCAGAAGACATTTTTGAGCCCATCCGTCCAGACTTTCCGCATTAACCAGTAGAAGTCAGCCAACGAACACTCACGAAATCTGCCATGTACGGAGGAATGAAATGCAACGAACAACGTTGGTTCAACGGCTACAAACCTTAACCGAAGTGCTTTTCCCGGCCCAGGTACGAGGATCCAAGCTCCCAGGGCAGCAAGTTCGCGGGGCGGATCGCTCAATCTGGCGGCGAGCCTGTGTCGCCAGTCTGCTCTGCGCAGCGGCGGCGATCGCCTCGCCTGCACAAACCATCACGGAGTTCAACGTAACAGGCGCAGGCACGGGCGCCAGTCAGGGAACCAGATGCTTCGGCATCAACACTGCCGGAACGATCGCAGGTGTGTACCGTGACTCGAGCAATGTGTATCACGGTTTCGTGCGCACTTCCAGCGGCACAATAACCACCTTCAACGCTCCCGGCGCAGGCAAAGCCTCCCTTCAGGGCACCGTCTCCGGAGCCATCAACACCGCGGGGACGATCACGGGAGCCTACATTGACGCGAGCAATGTGGGTCACGGCTTCGTGCGCACTTCCGGTGGGACGATCACCACTTTCAGCGTTTCCGGCGCAGGCACGGGCGCCGGCGAGGGGACTTATCCCTTCGCCATCAACACGGCGGGAATGATCGCAGGATATTACCAGGACTCGAGCAAGGTGTATCACGGTTTCGTGCGCGCTTCGAGCGGCACAATCACCACTTTCGAGGCTCCCGACGCAGGCACCGGCAGCGGCGAGGGAACCTACGCCGGAGCCATCAACGCCGCGGGAACGATCACGGGATATTACAAGAACTCGAGCGGCACCACCAGCTTCTCGCGCGCTGCCGACGGCACGTTCACCACCTTCGAGGTTTCGGGCACCAGCACCACTGACGCCGTGGCCATCAACACGGCGGGGGAGATCGCTGGAAATTACGGAGTCGAAGGCAGTGCTGGTTCTGGCTTCTCGCGCGCTGCCGACGGTACGATCACCACCTTCGAGGTTTCGGGCGCATACGGAACCAAACCCTGGGCCATGAACACGGCGGGAACGATCGCGGGAGATTACAGCAACAAAGACGATGCTTCCCAGGGCTTCTCGCGTGCCAGTGACGGCACGATTACAACCTTCCAGGCTCCGGGCGCGGGCACAGGCAGCGGTCAGGGTACCTTCGCCTTCGCCATCAACACAGCAGGATCGATTACCGGAACCTATCGGGATTCAAGCAACGTGTATCACGGCTATGTGCGGACGGAGTGAGGCGTGCAGAGGCCTCGTCTTGCGCGCCTGCATACCGTTGTTCAGCAGCGTCGCCGTGGCAGTTTCGCAGGCATCAAACAGGCTGCCAGTGACGGCGAAAGTGTCGGTGGTGGGATTGTGACCTTGATACTCCCCACGCCTTAAGGCGGGGGGATTCTAGCGACCTTGCGGTCGCCTTAACTGGTTCAACCAAGACAGCTGGCTATCGCCAGACTGACATCTTGTCCGCAGTCGTTTAGCGTCTCCACGTATCCCGAGGCGACGAGCTGTTGCAAAGCTTTAATTGTTGGCTAGCTTGGTTTTCGCTAGCCGTACAAAACTAGACCACAAGAGCAATCTAATGCAAGCAAAATCGTCGGCTTATATCCCGATGCCTGAAGGCAGGGGCTTTACGCCGACTTCGGTAATATGAGTCGCACTCCCACCTTCGATCAACACCATTCGTTGTTCAAGCAGCGTTGGCGTTTGATCGACGCGGCCGACGGAAGCCGGCGTTTGTGGGCCGTTCACAGTTCCGATAGCGGTGAAAGGCTGGGTTTCACCAACAACAACCGTCGGCGATGCCGGGCGCAGGGTAATCGCGATGAGTCCCGCCGGATTCAGCGTGGACGGCGTGTACAGTTCCGCGCTGGATTCAACATCACGGTTGGCGCCGGAGCCCCCCGCGATCAACAGCTGCCCGTTGGTGAGCAGCGCCGCTCACGGTTAGTTGCCGGGCATTGGCCAGGCTGCCTCACCTGGAGTTCTTCGAGCACCGCGCAGCTGGAACCGGGCATCCCCAGGGCCCCATCCAGCAACTAAATAATTAGTTACCTTTTAGAGGTTCTCGCGTCTAAAGACATAAGAAAGGAGAGCTCGAGTGCCGCCAAAGCAGTCCGCAACCCTGACCGAAGCCGAGCTTCGCATCATGGATGTGCTCTGGCGTAGGGGCTCGGGCACGGTCCAGCAGGTGCTGGATTGGCTTGCCTCCGCTTTGGCCTACAACTCGGTCTTGACTACGATCCGCATTCTGGAAAAAAAGGGCCATGTGAAGCATGTGAAGGATGGCCGTGCGCACGTCTATGAGCCGATCATGGGACGCGAGGAGGCTACCCGGTCCGAGATTCAGCATCTAGTCGCCCGCTTCTTCCGCAACTCCCATGAGGCATTGGTACTAAACATTCTGCAAGACGAAGAGATCGACGCCGGCAAGCTCAAACGCTTGCGCGAGATGCTGGAACGGAGCGACGTGAAATGACCGTTCTCGGCCTGCAATCCCTGGCGCAACTTGTCACCGGACGGC
The DNA here is from genome assembly GCA_963714225.1 of uncultured Acidobacteriaceae bacterium. GTDB lineage: Bacteria > Acidobacteriota > Terriglobia > Terriglobales > Acidobacteriaceae > Sulfotelmatobacter. The sequence goes on from CAVQNY010000051.1 coordinate 115,936, forward strand.
TGCTCAATTCTGCGGTTGAGGGCATTGTTCTCGCAGGCTTGGTATGGCTGTTCGTTCGCCTCATCGGCCGGCAGAATTCCGGAACCCGTTTTGCGATTTGGTTTTCGGCGCTTCTAGCAATTGTCGCGCTTCCATTTCTTTCCGGGTCTGGCTTCGCTCGCTCCCATTTCCCGGCTCTTGCTCCCGCGAACCTGCACGCAGGAATCGTCGTTTCGAGTTCCTGGGCTTCTTATCTGTTTGCCGTGTGGGACCTCGCCGCCGCTCTGTCGCTTTTCAGGCTGAGTGTCGGGCTTTGGCGGGTGCGTCAAATTCGCAGGAAATGCTGCGAAGTAGACCTCGCTGGCCTCGACCCCGCAATTGCCGGGATCCTTCAAGACTTCGGGTCTCGTCGCGGAGTGAAACTGTGCGTTTCCCGCGACATAGCCGTTCCGGCAGCAATCGGTTTCTTTCGGCCTGCCATTGTTTTCCCTGCATGGCTGTTGCCACAACTCTCGCCCGAGGAGATCAAGGTGGTTCTGCTCCATGAGCTCGCGCATTTTCGGCGCTGGGATGACTGGAGCAATCTTGCCCAGAAGATCGTGAAAGCCGTGTTCTTCTTTCACCCAGCCGTCTGGTGGATTGAAAGCCGCCTGACGCTCGAGCGTGAGATGGCGTGCGACGACATGGTTTTGGCGCAGACGGCGAGCCCCAGAGCTTACGCATCGTCTCTGATCTCGTTCGCCGAGAAATTACACAACGCCCGGGCCCTGTCGCTGGCGCAAGCTTTGGTGAGCCGGATGCGCGATATGTCACTGCGCGTTGCGCAAATTCTCGATACCAAACAGCCGAGCCGGACCGGGCTTTGGAAGCCGGTTCTGGGTCTCGGCGCCGCCATCCTGGCGCTGGTCTTGGGTGCGACTCCTTACGCGCCGCGGTTGGTGGCGTTCGAGACTCAACCGATGCAAAGGCAAAGGCAGCCCGTTCAGGCGACCGGGCAAGCGACCGACGCCGAATTGCAGCCGGAAGCCGCCGACGCGGCCATGAGTCGCACAGCGGCGACGCTTGATCCGCAACCGTCAAGTCTTGCCCCGCAACCCGGAGCGATTCCGGCGGTGCTCAAGCCGCACACAGCCGTGGTCCCGCTGCCGTTAAAAGCAACCTCCTCCCGTAAGCTTGTGGTAATGCATGCGAGAGCAACGCGCGAACAGCTTCCCATACAGGAGACCGTCGTCATTGTGCAAATCGCGCAGTATGACGCTTCCGGAGCTGGGGTTTGGACTCTGTGCGTTTGGAGAATAGCAGGAGGAGGAAGCTCGGCTGAGAGGCAGTTGCAATCGGCCATCGTTCTTAACTCGATTTGAGACTAAATTTTTTTGCTTTTACCAACTAAACATTTAGTTGTTAACCAAGGAGAAGAGAAATGAAAAGCTGGATCAAGAATTGCCAGGCAGCGCTCAACCGGCGCTTCCTTGTCCCTTTGGCCGCAGTCGCGATGGTTTTGTCGCTCACGGCCTATGAGTTTGAAAAACCCGCCAGCGCCGCAGCACCCGCCGCAGCCCCAGCGCCTCTCGACGACAACAGCGTCAGCGCATTGCTTTCACTGGATCGAGCTATGGAGGCCTTGGCCGCACGCGTCACTCCGGCTATCGTCAACGTAACCGTCACCTCCAAAAAATCAGGCGACCACTCGAACCCGGCCGAAAATGGGGACAACAGCAACGACGATGACTCCAACGGCCTGCAGCAGTTCTTCGGGAAACAGTTCGGCTTTGGCCAACATGGCTTTGGCCAACAAATGGTGCCGCAACCCAACATTGAGCACGGCCTGGGCAGCGGTGTGATTATCTCGCCCGATGGCTACATCGTGACCAACAACCATGTCATTGACGGCGCGGTGGACATTCGCGTCACCATGACTGATCGCCGAATCCTCCCCGCCAAGCTCATCGGCGCGGATCCTCTGACGGACCTTGCCGTCATCAAGATTGATGGGGTCAACCTGCCCAGCGTGCCATTGGGAGATTCCACGCAACTGCATCCGGGCCAAACTGTACTGGCATTCGGCAATCCGCTGGGATTCCGCTTCACCGTGACGCGCGGCATCGTCAGCGCGTTGAACCGTCCCAACCCGTTCGCCGCGGACCGCCGTTCGCCTGGCCAGTTCATCCAGACCGATGCGGCTATCAACCCCGGCAACTCCGGCGGCCCGCTGGTCAACGCCCACGGCGAAGTCGTAGGCATCAACACCTTTCTGGTCTCCGAGACCGGAGGTTTTTCCGGGATGGGATTTGCCATCCCCGCCCAGATTGTGAAGCCAACCGTCGACGGTCTCATTAAGTACGGAAAGGTGAAGCACGGCTATATCGGCATTGGCATCAGCGACGTTACTCCCGAGGAAGCCAAGTTCTTCCATGTGGATAACGCTTCTGGCGCCGTCGTTACCCAGGTCGAACCGAACTCTCCGGGCGCGAAAGCAGGCCTGAAGGTGGGCGATGTCATTACCGAGCTCAACGGAAAAGCCGTGAACGACGCAGGTGAGTTGCAAGTCGAAGTCGGACAAAAGCAGCCCGGAACGACCCTCCACCTTAAAGCCCTGCGCGACGGCAAACCCCTCGACGTGCCGGTCACTCTGGAGGCGATGGGAAAAGGTGACAACGACAACCAAAGCGCCGATGCCGGCCATGGTAGGCCGCGCTGGGGCCTTGGCCTCGAGGACCTGACGCCTGACGTCCGGCAGCAACTGCAAGCCGGCGAGGACGTGCACGGTGCCGTGATCCAACAAGTCACTCCCGGCAGTCCGGCAGATAACGCCGGCTTGCAGCAGGGTGAAGTGATCACGGAAGTTAACCGCCAACCCGTACATTCCGCAGCCGACGTGCAGAAGGCACTTTCCAGCGTCCCGAAGGACAGCGATGCCCTGGTGCTGGTCTGGTCTAATGCCGGAAGCACTTTCCGCGTCTTGCATCGCACGCAAGGCTAGGCAGACGTCCGGTATGAGGCGCGGGCATACGCTCGCGCCTCAATTTTTTTAAGCTGCCGCTGCAGGGAGGATGCCAATGCGCAACCAAGACCTTTTTCAGTGGTCTGCTGTTGTCCGATGGAGCCTGGTCGGGTCTTGCGATTCCGACTTTATTCCAACGCATCCTGCTCTCCGCACGTTGAGATACTGAGCTGCTTCTCGAGTGCGGACGATTTTGCTGTGGGCTCGACAAGGCAAAGTGAAAGCCTACGCACTCACCGGCACGCAGCGCCGAATCTGGCGTTTTCTGCACGCGGATCTGGACGCCGTCGTGAAGCAGAAGAAACTTGTGGTCAGCTCAGCTCAGCCGTCCGTGCTCGCTAACGAAAGGAGACTATGAAACGAGCACGGCTACAAAAACGTAGTGTAGTTCTTGACAAGCCCCGAAAAACTTGGAATTTCCTCCGGCGTGAAAACCGCCATCGACGCACGAAACTGCAAACCTCGCGAATCGCGTCTGGCGACAATGAGAGGAAAGAGCTCGCAAACTTACTCAAACCGAAGCATTACAATCTCAGGATTCGATCCCAGCCGCAGCGGCGGTCCCCAGGTTCCCGCTCCGCTCGAAGTGAAAACCTGCATCTTCCCGATCCGGCTTAACCCATAGACAAACTGCCGGTAAATCCGCCGCGCCATCCAACTCCAGGGTAGGAACTGTCCAAGGTGCGTATGCCCGGACAGCTGCAGGGAGACGCCGGCGGCCTCCGCGATCTCCGGATGGTCAGGCGCATGCGTCAATAGAATACTCGCGCGGTCGCGATCCAAGCCGACGTCATGAAGCACCGACGCGAGCTGCCCATTCTGCGTCGCGTTCCGGTACGGAACGCCGATAATCTGCAAACCGTCCACTTCCACCTTCTCATTGCTGAGCACGCGAACTCCGGCCGCCGCGATGGCATTCAGATATTTGCTGTCGTCTCCAAATTGCTCATGATTTCCCGCGACGAAATACACACCCTGTGGCGCCACGAGCTGGTTCAACGGCTCCGCGGCTCGCCGCGCGTCGATGGCCGTTCCATCATACAAATCGCCCGCAACAAAAATCGCGTCTGGCTCTTCCCTTAAAGTCTTCGCCACCAAGCGCCGCAGAAAACTGCCGTTTCGCACGTGCCCAAGGTGCACATCGCTGATCAGCGCCGCACTTCGTCCGTGCCACGCTGCCGGCAAGTTCGCGAGCCGCACCGTCGTTCGCGTGATCCGTGTCCAGTTCGCGTTGAAGACCCCGTAGAGTCCGGCCATTACCGCAGCACCGAACAGCAATTCCACGGTCCGATGGAAGCTCATGTTCAGCCCCGCCAGCCGCGCAACTCCGAAAATAATCCAAGCGGGAACCGCAGCGAGAAAGAGGAAGCTCACAAGACCCATCCAAACCGCAGCCGCCCTGTAAAACGCCCGTAGAGCGGCATTGGTATAGCGAAAGGCAAGGAGCGAAGCGGCAATAAAGCTCACCGACAAAAACCCGAGCACGAGTTTGATGCAGAACGCGCCGGGGGTTTCGCTCCCTGCGGGGGAAAAGGTCCACGTCTCGTAGAGGAAATAATGGGTCAAAAAAAGAACTGACTGAACCACTGCGATAAAACCGATTAATTCTTTTCGTACACGCATGGTGCATTAGACTCCCCAACCCGCCGTTCGGATGGTTGGCATAAGCCCTCAGAAATTTGCTTGCAGTTTAACCGCACGAAATGCAATTCATCCTAAACCGGAGACAGTTCGGATAGGTCCTTTGGCCATTATTGTGAGCCACCATCCTCGCGGGGCGCGATCAAGCCAAGCTCGATCGACTCAAGAGGGAAGTTGATTCTGAAGGCCACTGCCACCTTTTGCATGTTCCCTTCCCCGGTTTCCAGTATACCGTATAGTCGTTTATGGTATACTTAGTACCATTGGATGGTATGGGCGGTGAAAAAGGTTCAGAAAAAAAACGCAGGCGCTAGGGAGGGTGGTTCGACCAAGCCAAATGCCATCGTATTGGCGGGACTGAAGCTGTTCGCCCAGTACGGATATCGCAAGACTTCCATTGATGATATTGCCAACGCGGCGCAGGTGGCCAAGCGCACGGTATACCTGCACTTTGAGAATAAAGCGGCGGTCTTTCTGGCAATTCTTGAATATCTCAGCGACCAGGTGCGACAGCGATGCGCTGTCGCCGAGAGCGCGGGCGGCACGGCTGTGGACCGGCTGACTGGGTTACTCGATGCCTACTTTGGATTGGCGTTTGAGCTATTCAGTAAATCTGAACACATGCCGGAACTGGAGGAGACTTTCTCAACTCTGGCGCGGTCGAGGATCGGCGACCTGAATACGGAATATGAAGGTCGGCTCGCAAGATTTTTGCGCTCGCTCCAGAAAACAGGCGAGATTGGAGGGCCTCCCCAGGGGCTCACTGTGGAGCAGATCGTCCACATCTTGGTGCGGACGGCAGAGGGAGCCAAACACGACCCAGACGCGCAGGGTGATCGGAAGGGCCTTGAGCGGCGGCTGCGGGAACTGGCGATACTTGCCATTGCTGCTATGAACCAATAGTTTGAACGCGCCATGTCTTGCCACTGGGGCCGAGAACACCAAGGAACAGGTTTTCGTTGTACCGTCCTTTCATCGAGAGTACGGCGCCGGGACGGCCCACCTTATTCTTTGTCCAGGTAATCGCCAGGAACACCGTCCTCCGCCACCTCGTGCGTGCGAACTTCCTGCTCGTCAGTGTGGTCAGCGCGTTCGACACCAGCGACGACGTCGGCTTCAAATGCCTTCCCTTCCTGGAGCAACTCGTCGACGCTCTCCGAATCGGCAGGTTCGAGGCGGGACAACCCCTGTAAATCTCCGGACTGTTCACCCGAGTGCGATCCTCGACGTTCGGGTGAGAACGCCAACTCACCCACACTCTTGCTTTTCTTCCGAGGCTGTTTCTTAGCCGCAATTCTCTTTTTTTCTGCCCCCTTCGGCGCAGGTTCCTTCTTGGTCAACTTCTTAAGACGTTTCTTCGCCTTGGTTGGTGTCGCCTTCTTGCGGGCACTTTTCTTCGCTTTCTTCGTAGTTTTCTTTTTGGCGGCCATTCGCGCAGTCTAGCACCGGAGCGTAGGTGCGGCAAAGCGGGGCGAACCCGCCTGTTCCCGGCTATGTTTCGATCGAATTCGCGTAGATCAGATGACGTACCTTCGGGCCGGCAGCGACGTAGCTGGATAGGCGTTGCTCCACTTCGCGGTCCGCTTGGGTCTGCCGTTCGTGTTGACGCAGATGTTCTGCCCACGAATGCACGAGAAATATCTCCAGATAGCGATCCGTGACTTCGGTATCACGAAAGATCCCCCACCGATATGCACCATCGCGACGTCGTATGCGACCATATTGATGCATCGCAGCCACGAACTCCGCCTCGCGTTTTGCAATGACCGTATATTCGACCGTAACTAACACTGGTCCCCGGTGAAGGTCGGCTGTAGCCTCTCGGACGACAACCGGCATGCGCCAGTGGTTCCATGGACTCAGATCCGCGGTCGACTCAGGAAGTTTTGCGAAGAGCACGAACATCAGACTCGCGATTGTTCCAACTCCGGCACACACAAGAGCGATTCGGATGCCTGCTCGTTGGGCTACCCCGCCCCAAGCTGCGCTCCCCAGAGCGAAGCTGCCCTGATAGACCAGAATGAAGATTGCAAGCACTCGCGCTCGTACCCAGTCCGGGGCAAGGTTCTGCACCAGAGCGCTGATCAGGGAAATGAAAGTTACCCAGGCCGCACCGCCAACGAGCATCACAGGAGCAAGTGTGCTCAATCGGTGTAAGTCACTGATCGTTACGATCACCAGCCCCAAAATCACCACTCCAGTCGAAACAACGACTTCCGTGGACCATCTGGCGCGGGCTGACTGCATGATCAATGCGCCGCCAATTGCCCCCGCCCCAAAGCATCCGAGCAGGATCCCGTATCCGATTGCGGTCTCATTCAGGCTCCGGGCAACGGTCGGCAGTAATGCAAAGAGCGCGCTTGAGAAGAACATTACTATGCCGGTCCGAACCACCACGGTGAGGATCGTGGGCGAGTGGCGGACGTAGCGAATGGCGGCGACAGTCGCTCCCGTCAACGTTTCCCGTGGCGCGGTCCGCTTGCGAATCGGCCTCTTCCATCTTGCAACCACCAGAATGACGCCGAAAAACGACACAAAGTTCACGACAAATGCCGTGGCGACACCTGCGGCGGCTATGACTAGGCCCGCGAGTGCAGGCCCCACCGCCCGGGCGAGATTGAATTCGATCCCGTTAAGCGCCGACGCTGCTGCAAGGTCATCCTTGGCCACCAGTTCCGGCAGAATTGCTCGCCACGTCGGTGTTTCGAACGCATCTCCGGCGGAGAGCGCAAACGTCAATCCGAGCAGCAGCCAGGGCGACATGAACCCAGCGATGGTCAAGCCTGCGAGAAGCAGGGCTACGCCCATCATCCACGACTCGGTGGCCAGAACCAATTTGCGGCGGTCAAAGATATCGCCGGCGGAGCCCGCCGGAAGGGCCAGTAGAAGGTATGGTAGCGAGGAAGCGGTCTGGGTGAGCGCGACGTAAATCGGCCCGGCACCGAGGGACACCATCAACCATGCAGCCCCAACGTTCTGCATGAAAGCGCCGATATCGGAAACCACATCTGCGACCAACAGATTGCGGAAGGTCGACACACGGAGGGGCCGCCACAAGCTCGATGAGCCCCGTGCCCTCAAGTTCTTTTCAGTGGTATCGGTCAACCGGCCTTGCTCCCTTGCCCCTGTCTCGCGGGCGGTAGCCAAGATGCGTGCGCTCCGACCGTCAGTGCCCAATCATCAGGCGCCGATCGAGCCGGAACTTATTATGGCTTAAGGCCGATATCCGTTGCTTCTCCACTGCTTGTAAAGGCTCTACTGCCCATTGCACCAGTACGGGCCACCGGGAGGCCTGGATTGCTTTGTCAGACAGGCAGCGTCCTCCTCAAGCTACTTTAGATCGCTCGTCGGTTTTCTCCAGATGGCCACCAAATTGATACCGCATCGCGGATAAGAGCTTGTTGGCGAAGTCAGCCTCGCCCCGAGAACTGAATCGCTCGTAAAGTGCAGTGGTGAGAACTGGAGCTGGCACTGCTTCGTCGATCGCAGCTTTAATCGTCCAGCGTCCTTCTCCGGAATCAGAGACACGGCCGGCGAACTTCGAAAGATTCGGGTCCTGAACGAGGGCCGCGGCTGTCAGATCCAGCAGCCACGAGGCGATCACGCTACCGCGACGCCAAACCTCCGCGATGTCTCGCAAATTCATGTCGTACTCATACTGCTCGGGGTCGCGCAATGGCGTAGTTTCCGCGTCGACTGCGACGTTGGCTTGCTTGCCGACATTCGCTTTACGGAGAATAGAGAGACCTTCCGCATATGCCGCCATGACGCCATATTCGATTCCGTTGTGGACCATCTTGACGAAGTGGCCGGCGCCGTTTGGGCCGCAGTGCAGGTAGCCCTGTTCGGCCGTCCCATCAATCTGGTCGCGCCCCGCGGTGCGCGAAATGTCGCCTACTCCGGGAGCGAGGGCAGCGAAAATTGGGTCGAGCCGCTGGACGACCTCGGTCTCGCCCCCAATCATCATGCAATAACCTCGCTCCAGACCCCAAACTCCTCCGCTAGTTCCCACATCCACGTAGTGGACCTTTTGAGGAGCGAGTTGTTTTGCCCGCCGGAGATCGTCGACGTAATACGAGTTGCCCCCATCAATGAGGATGTCTCCTGTCTCGAGATGAGGGGAAAGATCGGCGATGGTGTCGTCGACAGCCGCCGCCGGCACCATCAGCCAGATCGCTCGGGGTTTCTCAAGTTTCTTCACGACGTCTGCGAGCGACGTGGCGCCGATCGCCTTTTCCTTGACGAGTTCGTTCACCGCTTGTGGTGACCTGTCGAACACCGCGCAGCTGTGACCCTTGCGGATGAGTCGCCGCACCATGTTGGCCCCCATCCTTCCAAGACCGATCATGCCGATTTGCACAATTACCTCCTTATCAGAGAGCGGAAGCGTATTTGGGAGAAGCAGAGTCCTTCTTTGCTAACTGGCGCGCGCCAGACGGTCTAGTTCCTGCGTTCTGTCTGCGTCGATCTTTAAGTTTACAGCAGCCACATTTTCTTCGAGATGTTCGGCCTTGGAAGTTCCCGGGATGGGCAGCATAACTGGAGATCGAGCCAGCAGCCATGCCAGAGCCACCTGGGATGGGGTAGCTTTCCATCGCGCGGCGATACGACCAATAGGACTCTCGGAGCCGGAAACACGACCGGCCGCCAGCGGGAACCACGGAATAAATCCCAGCTTTTCCTGTTCGCAGTATTCCAGAACATCTTCCGACCCCCGGTCGGTGACGCTGTAACGATTCTGAACGCTCACAATCGAAACCATGGTTCGGGCATGCTGAATCTGCTCGACACTCACTTCCGATAAACCGATGTGTTCTGATTTTTCCTTGCGCCTGCAAATCCTTAAGCGTACCGAGCTGATCTTCGGCCGGCACTTTCGGATCAATTCGATGTAACTGATAAAGATCAATCCGCTCAAGGCGCAACCGGCGCAGGCTCGCTTCGCAAGCCGATCTCAGGTGTTCTGGCTTTCCATTTTCAACCCATTGGTTGGGACCTGGCCGTACATAGCCGCCCTTGGTGGCGATCACCAGCCCTGTCGGATACGGGTGCAGTGCCTCAGCTATGATTTCTTCACTCACCCCGGGACCATAGGAATCGGCGGTGTCGATGAAATTTATGCCCAATTCCACAGCGCGCCGCAAAACCCGGACGGCCTCTGCGCGATCTGCAGGCTCGCCCCAGACTCCATCTCCCGTAATTCGCATCGCGCCGAATCCCAGTCGGGTAACGCGAAGATCGTTTCCGATCAGGAATTCGCCAGACTTCTTAGCCGATGCCCGGATTCGTTGCACTGCGAACTTTTGATTTGGCATATGTTCTCCCTTCCATAATGAGGACCGATGCGCCGACCAGCCCTTCTGCTTTGGAGTAGCGAGACTCAGGCGGCGTTGCAAAAAAAGCATGTCCGTTTGTTCTGCTGCAATTCTCGGAGAACGATCACGTTTCTGCACCGATGCTGGGGACGGCTTCCGCATCATCCCATTCACGGATTGGGAGGGATTCCAGCGAACTGCCTTGGGCAGTCATTTCCAGAACGAGATTCTCTCCGGCAAGCAAGCATTCCGCGCGTTTTCGATCTTCGATGTCGGGATCGTGTCAAAAACAACGCGAACATCCCGTGCCTGCTCCGCCGGTTCGGAGTTATGCTCTCTGGCTGCCATGGCGTAATTCTAGGTCGTCGCGGCTGAGTTCATGGTCAGCTTTCGAAAAGCCGGAACAGTGTTTACACTGGTTTACGCAGGCAGAAACCCGCGCGAAAGCGACACCACAAAGACAGCTTTCGACCACTGTGGATACCACCCGAACACTACTTGCCTTAACCGATCGCCCGTTCGGCACTATTGCCACGGATTTCGAGCAGTTCCTGCCACGAGGTTGGTCCTTCGCTGCCCGCGGCATAGTTGGGAAAGGCGGGCACCGGTAAGTGCGCCCACGCTTCTTCAATCGGTGTGATGATGCGCCACTCCGCCTCTACTTCGTCTCGGCGCGTAAATAACGTTGCATCGCCACGCATCGAGTCGAGCAGCAGAGTTTCGTAGGCAACCGGCCCTTTCGACCCAAAGCTCGCTTGATAAGAGAAATTGGCCTGAACCGTCACCGTCCGCATTTGCGTTCCCGGTCGCTTCGCTCCGAATGCGATCGAGATTCCCTCGTCCGGCTGAATGCTAATTGTGATGACATTCGGTGCAATCACCGACGATGTGCTCGCAAACAAAGCCTGGGGCGTCGGTTTGAGATGCACGCGGATCTCTGTCAGATTTCGTCGAAGACGCTTCCCTGTTCGGATGTAAAACGGAATTCCGGCCCAACGCCAGTTCTCGATGTGAAACCTTACCGCTGCGTACGTCTCGGTTGTGGAGTTGGGATTCACGCCTGGTTCTTGCCGATAACCCGGTACCCGCCGCCCGTCAATCATGCCGGGACCATACTGCCCTCGAACTGTGAATCGCGCTACGTCCTCGACACTCATTGGCCGAATCGATCGAAATACCTGCACCTTCTGCTCACGAACCGAATCCGCATCAAACGCTAGCGGCGGCTCCATCGCAGTCAGCGCCAGCAACTGAAGCAGATGGTTCGCGACCATATCGCGCAGGGCGCCGGTCTCCTCGTAGAAGGCCGCACGGTTTTCGACTCCCACCGTTTCAGCGGCAGTGATCTCCACGTAGTCGATGTAGTTCCGGTTCCACACCGGTTCGAAGAGCGAGTTGCTGAAGCGGAAGACAAGGATGTTCTGCACTGTCTCTTTGCCAAGATAGTGATCAATCCGGTAAACCGCTTTCTCGTCGAATACGGCATGCACCACGTCGTTTAGCACGTTCGCCGATTCCAGGTCCCGCCCGAATGGCTTTTCCAGAACAATTCTCGTCCAGCCATGTTCACGGCGGTTCAGTCCTACTGCTCCCAAACCTTCAATGATGGGGCCCGCTACCGAGGCGGGCGTCGACACATAGAACAAATGGTTTGGGCTCGAACCACTCTTCTCCATCTCCTCCAGTTGATTGCGCAACTGAGGATAGAAATTCGCATTGTTGATGTCACCTTCCATGTAGTGCAGCCGCGTTTCAAAGTCTGTCCATCCCGACCCGCTGAAGTCGCGTGTGTCTTTCGACTTGGCCGCTGCTTCGCCTGTCTTCTTGCGAAACTCCTCAGAACTCATGGGCGTGCGGCCGATTCCGAGAACCTCGAACTCAGGGTTCATGCAGCCCTCACATGACAGGTTGTAGAGGCCCGGGATCAGCTTCCGCTTCGTCAGGTCGCCCGAAGCTCCGAAAATAACCAGGACACACGAATCTCCGGTTGGCAGTGGTTCTGGCAACAACTTCTCGAGGGGATTGGCTTGGATAATGGCAGACATAAGTGTTTTCTCTATAGATGCTCTCCACATCGTTTTCGAATCGGAGCGCGAAACTACGCTTCGCTCGCTGGATAACAACCTTCGAAATCAGAGCCGAAGCCAAACGATCAAGATGACAACCATGTAGCTACGACGGTGATGATGGCGGCGATATTGGTTGCGCTATCCTTCCCGTCTGGATCGAGGTACCGAATGCTTGACCAGATCTCTTGCTCTTGATCGGTCCTGTCGTCTTCCATGTGCGATTCATCAAAAAGCATTTGAGTTGCCAAACTTTACAATCGCCGATGGGTGACGGCGCTCGGCTCACCGCGCTGCCACAGCAGCATTCTCCGGATCGAAGTTGAGGTAAATGCCTTGTTCCTCCGACAGTCCAGCTTTGACCTGCCGGGTCATGTCGTCGGCGAGTACCTCATCGCGGCCAGCTTCCAGTGCACTTAGCACTTGCCGAACGACGTCGGCAGGCTTCACCTTCGGGAGAGTGAGATTGCTCGCCATATCCGTGTCGACCGGACCGACGTGGACACCCACAACTTGTGTACCTTGCTCGCGCAACCCGGTCCGGAGCCCATTCGTCAAAGCCCAAGCGGCGGCCTTGGAAGCGCTGTAGGTTCCAGCGCTGGGAACTGTTACCCAACTCAGGATCGAGAGAAGATTGACGATAGCGCCACCGCCGTTCTTCGCCAGGACTGGAGCAAAGGCGCGACTGAGCAGGAGCGGCCCAAAGTAGTTGGTCTCCATTTCTGACCGAGCCGCTTCGACGCCGTCGCGTCCAAGGAAGCCTGCCCAAAGCGCAATTCCAGCGTTGTTGATGAGCAGGTTGACGTCGGTGCACCCGTTCGCGGCAGCAGTAATGGTGTCGGGTTTCGTCACGTCCAGACGCACCCGACTTACGCCATCGAGGGTGATGTGTTCCGGATTTCGGGCTGCGGCGTAGACCTTTCGCGCACCGGCAGCGAGCAGTTCTTGCGTAAATGCCAGACCGATTCCTCGGTTCGCGCCGGTTACGAACGCGACTGAATCACGGATTTTCATGATTTGAACTCCTTCGGTTGAGTTCATCCAGCAATTGATAACTTAGATTTCTGTTGAGACCGATGGGTCGCACAAATATTGCTTACGTTGGAGAGGGATTATCGGAAAGCTTTCGGAACGAGCGATCGACATCGGAGGCTTTAGAACCTACCCCCAAGGCGTGCCCTTTTCAAGTGGAGGTCGGGAATGTAGTGCCGAACATGGGACGGCCGCTCTTGGACTGCTCTTGGGTGGCTTCGTCCTGGATAACATCCCAATGCTCGATAAGAACCCCGTCCTTGATGCGAAGAATGTCTGTTGCAATCCAGTTTACCGGCTGACCGATGCCGGAGAAGCGCCCGTGCACGATCACAAAGTCTTTTTCGGCCACAATCGTTCCGGGTTCATATTTCAACGTTGGGGGGATGCTCTTGATGAGATTGAACAGACCCTCACGCCCGGGTGCGATATGAGCGCTGTGCTGAATATAGTCAGGCGACCAGAAGCGCTCAGCGGCGGCATAGTCACGCTTGTTGAACAGCGTGTCGAAAGCTTCTAAAACAAGAGCCTTATTTTTCGATTCGATCTTTTCACTCATCGCTTGCCTTTTTGCCATTTTCCGTTCCTCCTCTTCTCATCGAGGCAATTCCATCTGACGCGGGCAAGACGCGTTCCTTAGAGCTTCGACCCACCGTCGACCGGGATACTCGCTCCCGTGATCCAGCGGGCTGCGTCTGACGCCAGGAACGCAACGACGTCCGCAACATCTGCCGGCTTGCCGATTCGCTTCAAGGCTTGCATTGCAAGCACTGCTTCCCGACCTGCTTCGGTCTTGGTGAAACTCGACATGTCAGTGTCGATCACGCCTGGAGCGACCGCATTTACGCGAATTCCCCGGGGCCCCAGGATGGCAGCCCAGTTTTTGACCAGAGTCTCTAACGCTCCCTTGGTCGAGGCATAGGCAAGGATCGAAGGATTGTCCAAACCGGGCTTCCCAACTACGGCGTGCGCCCCGATCGAAGAGATCGCAATGATGTTCGAGCCTTCACCGAGAACGGGCAGGAGTTGCTGCACCAGGAAAAACGGGCTCCGCACATTCGTTGCGAAGAGATTGTCAAAATCCTCCACCGTATGATCCCTGATGGTTGCTGCCTTGCTGATTCCGGCGTTGCAAACGAGCACATCCAATCGCTCCCCCACGATTGAGCGAACTTCCTTTGCCAGCAGTGTTGCTCCGTCCGCAGTTCCCAAGTCCGCCTTGATCAGATCCGCGCGTCCCCCATTCGCGTGGATGCCGGCGACTAATGATTCCGCATCCTGGGTGGAACGTCCGTAGTGAACCAGAACATGCGCCCCGGCTTCGGCGAGCGCTGATGCCGTGGCGCGACCAATTCCCCGTGATGCGCCCGTAACTAATGCAGTTTTGTCTTGAAGTGCAGCCATTTTACGTACCTCCTCACACCGACCAGCTGAAAGCGATTTTGTGGGTATCGATGTCGACCACCACTGGATCCGGTATCTTGCGTTTGTTCATGTCGAAGAAATAGACCCGGCGCTTCATGGCCGCCTAAGATTCCGTCAACCGCGCGAAACTCATGCGCGTCGTTGAGTGCGGGCGCTCCGTCCAAGAGATCGACTCTGTACTCGCGCCGCCTTAGCCAGCCAGCCGGCCCGAAGGATGAAATCTGTTCCCGGCCATGACCCGCGATTCCGTTTGGAAAGCTCACACGCAGACGTCTCCATATCGATCTCTCCATCTTCGTGCCACGCTGACCGTTCCTCCGTTTCAAAACCAGGAAGAGTTCAGCCGTTACCGTCTTCAGCTGCGACCAGCGCGTCAGCCCCTCATGCGCTTCAAAAGCAAGTTCTAACCGTCTCTTCACGTTCGTGCACCATTCAGGAAAAAGAGCATCGTAACGGGCTTCGTGCCTTTGTTCCGCCATGCGTGGCGGGTACCGTTTTGCACGACCACATCGCCGCACTTCAAATGCAGAGTCTCGCCCTCGTCCAACTCGAGCCAAATCTCTCCATCGTAGACAACCGCGTAGTCCACGGTGTTGGTTTTGTGCATCCCTGGGTCTTCCCTTTCGAAGTGATCGGCTAATCCTGGCAAACGAACCAACGCTTCTTCTTGTGCGGCCTCGACATCGAAGGACGGGTCTGCGAAGACCGAACCCGGCGGAAACGTCACGAAGTGCAGACTCGTGCCTCCGGGCCCTGGAACGACGGAGTCGGGATAGCTATCAAACTTTTGCTCTTCGTTGAGATCCGGGGTCGCCGGGTTAACCCAGACGAGCGTGTGCTCGTAGCCGCGAACCGTCTTAAATTGGTAGGCCTCCATCTTTTCGTCACCCTGAACGATGGACTTACCGTTTACACTTCCCGTTACAACCCGCCGGTAGGTACTCGCTTTCTTCTTGCGCCTCGACAACTTTGTTTCTTCAGAGATCGTTTCCGTCATGGCCGCTCTCCTTCAAAGCCAATGTGCTCGCCCGCACGTGAGCAGTCCTAACGTTCCGCTATTTCATCCACCCGCTCTGGATAGAAGGCAACATGCCTCCTAATCTCGACCACAGCGGGAAACGGATCCTCGTATGACCAGACCGCATTGACGGACTTTTGTCCTCCAGCAGGGACGCTGTAGTAATGGCAATCGCCTTTATAAGGGCAGTAGGTAACGTGATTCGTTCGTTCCAGTCGGGAAAAATCAACGTCCTCAGCTGGAATGTATTGAACCGGCGGATACGCCGCCTCGCGCAGCGTCAGCGCGTTGCGGGTATCGGCAACCGCAAGGCCTGCGACGGACACCACAACGTGAGCGGGATTGCGCTCGATGGAAATCGGATGATCTGGATCAGGAAGCTTGATCTGTTTTTCTCTCACGTTCTGTCTCCTCTTCTACTCATGCTCGGAGCGGTCCTGGAATTAGTCAGCGATCATTCCCCCATCGACCGCCAGGGATGCACCGATGATGTAGGAAGCCTTGTCAGAGCCAATGAACATGATGGCATTTGCAATTTCTTCGGGAGTGCCGATGCGCTTGTTAGGAACTTGCGAGTCGAGGAAATTTGCTTTGTTTTCCTTGGTTTGCGCAAAGCGGCTGAACATTCCCGTTTCCACCGGACCGGGGCCAACGATGTTGACACGAACCCCGGTGCCGGCGAGTTCGATGGCCGCAGATTTCGTAATGCCTTCCACGGCGTGCTTGCTGCCGACATACACCGCCGCGCTCGGGCCACCGACTTTGCCGTACGCAGACGAGATGTTCACGATGCTGCCTTTGCCTTGCCGAAGCATTGCCCGAATCTCGTACTTCATGCTCAGAAGCACACCCAGCACATTTGTGTCGAAGATGGCTCGATAGTTCTCCGGGGTCACATCAGCAGCCGAGCCGGGAGTGCCCTCGGTGCCAGCGTTGTTGACGGCAATGTCGAGGCGACCGAAACGAGCGATGGTCTTGTCGACGAGGTTCTTGACTTCCTCTTCATGCCGCACATCGGTGCGCACAAATTCGGCCTGAGTTCCTAGATTTCGCAGTTCAGTGGCCAGCTTCTGACCTTCCTCCTCGTGTCGACCGGAAACAACGACCCGCGCTCCTTCATGCGCGAAGGCTAGAGCGGTGGCACGACCGATGCCGGTCAGTGCGCCGGTAATTAAAACAACTGGTGAACTCACGGATACTACCTCCTTGGAACTGGCACCCATGCAGGTCAGGCATGACTGAAGGTCTGCCAAAGCTGCTTCCGGGATAGCTCAGATTACCTAGTTAGATTGCGACATTAGCTATTGGTGGCGCGCTTCGAGCATACTTTGTTGAGCTGGCAGCGATGCCTCATGAGCATGGGAGTCGGGAATTACGACGTCGTCGTTGTTGTGTGGCGATTGCCGAGGCAGGAAGCCTAACGATGGCGGCAGAGCGACAACTGCACCGGTCACAACCTTTGCCGAGCCGCCCCATTTTGGGTTCTTGAAGACGAGGTCGACGCCCAACTCCTTACGCGCGGCGCTCGCCGCATGGAACTGACACCGGCGAGGCGCTATGTAAAACTGGGCTTCGGCGGGGCGCACGCTGATTCGAACCAGCGACTGATGTACACCTCGGCATGAGCTTCACCGCAGTAATGCCGGGCACCGGCCGCGTTGGCGCTTTCAGAATTCCAACGGTACACGGTAAGATCGGACTCTCCACATCGAATCACGAACCAGTGGGTAGGATTCGTAGTCAGGAGTCCACAGACCTCACACCTGAATTCCTGCAGCGTTGTCATGGCTCAGTTCCTTGTATATCAGTGGTTAGTCACGCCCACTCGCGATCGCAGGTGGTTGGGGGTTTGGTGTCAGAATCGTGAGTTCGCCGACTTGTTCCCTCTTCCCGGTACCACGCAGGTGGGCATGGTCCATCATCCAAACCTCCGGAATGATTTCACCGACCAGTTGTCCATGGCAGAAAAGTCGCACCACCGAACTCTCAGAAACCACAACGCCCACCGCCTTGGTCACAGCACTCATGTTGGCGGCGGCAATATGACGGCTGCCCAGCCCTAGAGGCACGTCCACTTGTGCGGCCACGGCGTCGAGGTAGCGGCACGCGGAAAGGACGATGCCCTCGCGACTTACCACGAACCCACCGTCCAGCTGCGCCAATTCCTTGACGGTTCCGCGGAGATTGAGATTCGTGACATGTCGCGAAGACTCAGGATGCCCCAACAACGGATCCAAAATCAATGGTCTGGATCTCGCGAGCACGGCGGTCTCATCCCCGAGCGTGAACAGGGTGCCAACCCGCCTTCCCTCTCGACCTTCGCGAGCAATCTCGACTGCGAGCCCAATCAGGGACTCAAGAACGTCGGGATCATGATCTGTTACCTGGCAGAGAATACTCTCAAACATCCATCAACTCCTCGCCTCGAGTAGAGGCCTACCCGGTTCGTGCCCGTTGCCTTGCCATCGATTTCTGCAGGGCTTAGGGTTTTAGAAGAGATTTCCCGTAGCCGACAGGAATGGCGAAATTTGACCCGCCGAACTCACGCACCATGGCAAAGTTAATTCCTATCACCTTGCCCTCGTTGTTGAAAAGCGGACCGCCAGAGCCGCCTGATGTGGTTTGGGCATCATAGACAATCTTGTCCGGCAGCACGTCGCCGATGTGCCCTTGGGTGGTGGTAGGCCGGATTAGATGGCGGCGGGCGAGTTCCTCGATGACCTGCTTCGGATCACCTTTGGATGCAGTCGCGATGGACTGGAGCGTCTCCGCACCGGCTCGAGCCAGAATGGCATCAAGCCCAGTGGGATATCCCAGCAGCACGACCGGCCCACCCCTGACAGCCGAACCCCGGCCATCGGCAAGGGCTATTTGTTTGATTCCCATCTCTGAAACGTTTCCTTTCAGCAGAGCAACGTCGGCGGCCGATGAAATCTTCTCGGTGTTGACGGCGATGCCGTTGGTAATGCCGGGGAAATATGCTGTCATCTCGACGATCACCGGCTCAACCCCTTGATCGAGCATTTCCTTCAGATCGTCATTCTGCCACCAAGGCTCGGCGACGTGATGATTGGTGAGAATTTGTCCAGCGTCGGAGACGAGAAAGCCGGTACCGAAGACATCCAGGTGTACTTCCGGACCATTCCCGGTGAGGCCCACGAGCGGATTATTGTGTTCGTCGGTCGCAGGCTCACCGGTGGCCGTCACCCCGGAATAGCGGAGTCTCAATCCTGTAGTGTGGTCGCGGAAAGCAAGCCCAACGTGGATGAGGCAGACGCTGGGTTCATAGGCCTGGATGATTCTCTCGGCAAACTTACCGTCGGTCTCAATCTTCTGCAGGCGGCTTTCTACCGCGGCTAACTGATTTTCTAAAGCAGAAGCGTTTTCTGGGTCGCTGGTCGCAATTTGCGACTTCAGGTCTTCACTCTTCTTCTGAAGTTGAAGCTTTTGGGGATCGCCAGCCTGGGATGGAGGGCGGTCACGGTCTTCAAGGGCCCGACGTGAACGATCCATCAACTGTTGTTCTGTCAGCACGCCCGTCTGCAATCGAGTGATCGCCATATAGACGCGGGTATTCTGTTCTTGAGTGCGACGGTAAAAGAAGAAAGAGATTAAGCCAGCGACGATAACTACTGCAACAGTTGCCAGTCCGCCAACCCGAAGCGTCCGCCGTTCTTCGTTGACTGCCGTCACGACCCGCTGGGTAGCGTTCCGATTCTCCTCGGCAAGGCGCAGCCGCTCTCGCAAATCGTCCGCGATGGACTTATTCCGTAGTTGGGAACGCACCCGCGACAGCAATTCGTGAGAGTCGAAAGGTAGTGACAGCGCATCGTCGGCTCCGAGATCCAGCCCCCGAGTGCGCTCGGCGGACCCTCCCGGAGATAGCATCACAAGGCGTATGTTGTGCGTGTGCTCGGACCCTTTGATTTCAGAAAGAAGGTCACAACAATCGAGCTGGGGCGGATCAGCACCCAGGACAACGATGTCAGGGTTGAAGGCGACGACTGCCTTCATTCCTGCCTGGCAGTCGGTCGAGACCTCATATCCTGCGCCGCTCAGCACGGTGACGATCTGTTCTCTGAGACCGTCGTCAGACTCCACTACCAAGACTTTCCCTGGTTTATCGTTCATAACGCCCGCTTCTTAGGATGGCGCCAGACTGTCCCAGGATTCAATTCGGGGTTAATCGGTGTCCGTCCTTCCCCAAGGTCTTCACCTCAGACTGGTTCACAGCAATCAGGATCAGGGCCTTCGAACATCACCGCATAGCCAGAAGTGTTCCAGCCGCTCGCTACCCGTCTTCGGAGACAAAACGAACTGATAAATCTCAGGAAGTTCAGCCTTTTCGCACAGCGTTTTGATTCCCCGGAGTCTTGCGCCCGGGTTGGTCGCAAGATTTCCGAAGCCGTGATGTACAGCCACGCTCACGAGCCTGCTGGGTCCGCGTTCATGATTGTTTGCCGGCTGAATTCGGAGGGACACAGGAGAATCATGAATCAAACGCTAAGCTCCAGAACGCACTTCTCTTAGCGGCTTCGAATCCGTCCTTCGATCCCTGCGCCAAGCTTCTGCCCGGTTTTGAACGCTTGCGCTGCCATCGCTGTTCCTCTCGCTTTTTTGGGCGAGCACAGCGGTCGTACAATCTTGCGAGCTGGAGAGGGCGGGAAGGGAGTGTCGAGCGCTTCGGCACCCAATTCGACAGACGACGAGGGCAGCGACATTTTATCGAACCCTTCTGCATCTTTGTCACATCAGATCAGGCAAATCCACGAACTGGGTTCTGGTCGTTTGGTCCGCGCGGTGGTTGAAACAGTTCGTGGTCAACCGTGATAACAGAAGTCTATGAGCCCCTCATCGGCAACGATCTCACGAGTGAATAAGCAAGACTATGAAGCGCTGCTGCCGGCAGCCAATGCGATTTCGCACGTGTAGCGATCGCGACATTGCCCGTCGGGAGGTCTGACAGAGGTTTAACAAATGAGCACCTCTTCGATGCTACTGGACCACTCACTCAATGCTCAGGAGTCGCGGAGCGCAAGACCGGAATTGGAACGCGAGAGCGACCGAATGAAGCTTCTCCTGGACATGACGGCTACTCTGGTCTCCACTTTAGAGTGTCGCGAACTCCTCCGTACGGTGTCGGCGAGCATTCGGCGAGTCATGCATTGCGACATCGTTGGGGTGTGGCTGCCAGATGTGGAGCACGTTCATTTGCGCCAAACCGCTATGGACTTCCCAGAGAGTAAGGGATTCGCTAAGGAGGATGCGCTGCAACCGATCGAGGGGTCCGTGGTAGGCATGGTATTCAAGGCCGGCAAGCCCGTCGTATTGGACCTCAGTCGTGAACAGCTGGCTGCCCATGTTAGCGCTCATGTTCGCGCCGAAGGCCTCGAGTCGGGTTGCGCTCTGCCCCTGATCAGCCGAGGTCGGACGCTCGGCGTGCTCACACTCGGCAGCCGGATCGAAAACTCAATCCGCCCGGAAGACGTTGATTTCCTTCTGCGCGCCGCGGGGCAATTGGCGATCGCCATTGAGAATCGCCTGGCCTATCGCGAGCTAGCCGAGTTGAAAGACAAGCTCGTACAGGAAAAACTGTATCTGGAAGATGAAATCCGTGGCGAGATAGACTTTGAAGGAATCGTGGGGCAGAGTTCGGCCCTCCGCCACGTTTTGAGTCTGGTGGAAACCGTGGCTCCCAGCGACTCGACCGTGTTGCTTCTGGGTGAAACCGGCACGGGAAAGGAATTGATTGCGCGTGCCATTCATGACCGCAGCCATCGTAAGGAGCGGACCTTCGTAAAGCTCAACTGCGCCGCTATTCCCACCGGACTGCTCGAGAGTGAGCTTTTCGGACATGAACGAGGCGCTTTTACCGGCGCGATTGCACAGAAGACTGGCCGGCTTGAACTCGCCGATCAAGGTACGTTATTTCTCGACGAAGTGGGAGATATACCGATCGAGATCCAGCCGAAGCTCTTGCGAGCTTTGCAGGAACGTGAGTTTGAAAGGTTGGGCAGCAACCGAACCAAAAAGGTCGACGTTCGACTGGTAGCGGCCACCAATCGCGACCTCGACAAAATGATGGAGAATCGCGAGTTCCGCAGCGACCTGTACTATCGCCTGAACGTGTTTCCGATCCGCATCCCACCTTTGCGCGAGCGGCCGGAGGATATTCCATTGCTGGTCCGCTACTTCACGCAGAAGTATGGCCGCTGCATGCAGAGGCAGATCGATTCTATTCCCACGGTGGCCATGAGGAAGCTCTCCAGCTGGCATTGGCCGGGAAATATTCGTGAGCTGGAAAATTTCATTGAGCGTTCCGTGATCCTTACCCATGGGGGGCGCTCGAAGCCCCGATCAGTGAGCTGAGCAATTATGGCAGGACCACTCCTGTGATGGATACGCGCGAAGCCGATGAGCGCGATCAGATTGTCCGCATCCTGAAAGTCACGAACGGGCGAGTAGCAGGCCCTGATGGTGCCGCAGCACGCATGGATATCAAGCGCACGACGCTGATCTCGCGCATGAAGAAGCTGGGCATCGACCCGCGCAAAGTATCATAACCGTCTATCAACCAGGCCCAGCGGAGCGCTTCCCACCTGGACTCCTCTCTTCCCTGAACTGCAGCCTCTACTGTTAACCGCTTGTCACCAGTTTTCGACAAGTGTCGAGATTGGCCTCGACATTTCCCCCAATACCACCCTGCTCTGGACTAATCTTTTCCGCTGAAGTCAGCGATTTACGAGACGTTCCCAAGCACTTCGCTTTGGTCCTTCGATTGCTCAGACCTAATTTAAGCAGATGAAGCTCGCAGGACCGAGGCATGGGAATGGGTTCGTGGGCGTTTGCAGGACATTTTTGCCCAAGCGCCGGTCGCGATTCCGTACGCTCTAACTGCGGAAGGATTTGGCAGGGGTATCAGGACTTGAAACTTGATTCGAACCCGCATCTCCCACAGAGATTCATTGGATCGAGGTGATTGTCATGGCGAAAGTGATTGAGTTTTACAAACCGGAGAACTTTCGGACTCCGTGCGTGCGTGCCGCTCAGCCCCAACCGGGGAAGGTTATCGAGTTCTGTTCGGAGGCAAAGAAGTCAGTCCCGACTCGACCGGCTGGCGAAGACCTTGGGTGGCTGCTGGCAATGACGGAGTCTGATCTTGCCGTAGGTATTGAGTAGCTTTGAAGACTCTTGGGTTGCTGGAAGAGGAGGCTCGTTATGTCGGCAATAGCAACGTTCATCGAAGGAGAACGAGAAGTTCGCAGCGGTGTCTTTGGCGAGCGGGCTCAGGAACTGGACAGCGTCGTGTCGCGCTACCTACCTATGTTTTACAAGAGGGCTTTCCGGTTCTTGGGCAACGCAACCGATGCAGAAGATGCCGTCCAAGATGCTCTCCTTTCCGCTTACAAGCATTTGGGCCAGTTCAGAGGGCAAGCGCAACTCTCAACCTGGTTAACGACAATCGTCACCAACGCCGCGCGGATGCAATTACGCCGCCGCCGTGGTAGCTACTTGTCGCTGGACGAAGAGCAGGGAGAAGACGGTCTCACATTCTCGGAACGGCTGCCTGATTCGAAGCCAAGTCCAGAAGAGGTTTGTTCAACAGCGGAAGCCCGAGAGCGGCTGGTCGAGGGCGTTAAGCACCTCTCACCAAAGCTGCGCCAAGCATTTCAGTTGCGTGATATCGACGGTTTAACGACGAAAGAAGCTGCGCTCGTTTTGGGTGTTCCCCAAGGGACAGTGAAAGCGCAGCTCGCACGGGCGCGCGCCAAGCTGGCTGGGATCGTACGCCTGAAGCCTGTCAGGCAGCGGTCCCGAACCGGATCCGTTCGGGTAGCGGTGTCAACGAAAGGACCCTCCGAGAATTGGGCTTAGGACGGGGCTTTAGAAACTCGGCATTTCCTCTCAGACAGAGGAGGCAAATGAGGAGTCCGCATTGACGAGTCACGAGAGTCTGGTCCAACGAGGAGAATTGCAGTATGCATTACGCAATGTGGCAAACCAGTGACGACATCATTTCCGGCATTCTTAACTGGGTGTGCCCCGAGTGTGGCGGACGGATGGGCGGACGTACGAAAGAGTTCAAGTGTCAAGGTGAATGTCGAACCGACTGGCGCGACGTTTGGGAGCGTCGTGTTGGCAAACCGGGCAAGAACGCGAACTCGCCCCAGGCTCAAGGCAAGCAGTTCAAGGACTATGCGACGACCGAGGCGGCGCGGGAGGCGCGGCTGTGAATGTTATCGTTCAGCTTCTTGTGAAGCATGGTTACTCGGTTCTGTTCGTTTCCGTGTTCGCGCGTCAAATGTGGTTGCCAGTACCAGCAATTCTGTTTCTGATTGCTGCTGGGGCTCTCGCAGACTCGGGAAGGATGACCCTGGCCGTTGCCCTCGCCCTCCCCATTACAGCCTGTTTGCTGGCCGACATGATGTGGTACGAAGCGGGTAGACGGTGGGGTGACCAGATCTTGCGCTTCATTTACGGGCTCGCGCTCGACCCGGACGCCGCCTCTCGCCGGTCGAAAGAGGCCTTCGTCCGACATGGGGCTCGCACTCTTATGCTCGCCAAGTTCGTCGTGGGACTAGATGCGGCAACGCCTCCCTTAGCTGGGCTGTCCGGCACAAGCCGGACCCGCTTCATTGCCTTTGACGCCATTGGAGCCGCTCTCTGGTCAGGCGTTTATTTCGGACTCGGCTATGCCCTCGGCAGAGACCTGGATCGTGCAGCTGCGTACGCAGCCAGACTGGGCGTGCTTTGGGTCTTTTTTGTGTTCGCTGCACTCGCTATATACGTCAGCCCCAAGCTTGTTCGATGGCATCGCTTTGTGCGCGAATTTCGAATGGCGCGGATCACACCAGAAGAGCTTAAGAAGAAGCTAGACGCGGGTGAACCGGTCATGATTGTTGACGTACACGGCCGCCGGAATGGTCCGCGAGGCCACCAAGGTATTCCCGGCGCGGTGTGCATCGATCCGCACCGGCTTGGACCGCACGATAATCCTAAAAAGCGAACGCCAATCCCTCGCGATCGCGACGTCGTCCTTTACTGTACTACTCTGCATGAGCTCACGAGCGCGCGTGCAGCGCTGGCGTTACGCCGCCGTGGATTCGAGCGGGTTCGACCCCTTGCCGGCGGTCTCGAGGCGTGGCACGAACGGGGCTTCCCCATGACCTCGGTGATTCTCTGCGGCTCTACCTGAACTGTGCCGCCAGAACACGCTCTCCCCTCGGCGTCCAACGTCTATACCTTGTCCTGCGCAACTCTGTGACAAAAGCTTCAGGCTAAGGGCGCTTTGCCTGTCCCCACTCTCGACAATTGTCGATTGATCTCGACAATCTTCGACACGCCCGTCGCCGGTTTGGCCCGCGCCAATAGATTCAACAGATTGCTAGGACACTAGGAACGTGGCTTTGGCAAACGCCTTGCGGTACCTGGGTTCGGTACACGCGCAACATGTTCAAGATATCGATCGCCGATACGCCGTCGCAGCGCACGCTGCTGGTGGAAGGAATCCTCATCGGAGCCTGGATTGCCGAGCTTGGCACAACCTGGAGAAATGCAAGCCAGGATTTAGGAGGGCGCGCAAGCTGGTCATCGACTTGACCCACGTGACCGTCATAAGCCCCGAGGGAGAAGACGCGCTTTTCGATCTGATGAAGAAGGGGGTGAACTTTTCCTCCGGTAGCGTTCTCACCAAGCATGTGCTGAAACAACTCGCGCGGAAGAAACAACAGGAATCACGACGGAGGTGAAGATGCCGGAGACAAAGCACGTCACTAGCCTTATGCCATACGCGAGCAGCGGTGATTCTCACCGAATCTTCGAAGAAGAGAACGACCGCCTGCACCGGCTGTCGTTCCTCCTAACTGCGGATCGGGAAAAGGCCAAACAGTGCTTTGTCTCCGGATTTCCGGAGTCCGGGAATGGGCAGCCCGGTTTTCAAGGAGTGGGCACACTCATGGGCTCGGCGGACGATCATTCAAAACGCCGTAAGAGTCATCAACCCACGCCCAGTGGAGGAACATCCCCCTTCGAGTTTCGACAGTGGTGGCCTAACGCTGGCAGCGGAGCAGGTAGAGACGGCCGCGGTGCTTCAACTCGAACCGTTCGAGCGCTTTGTCTTTGTCATTTCGGTTCTTGAACGCTACTCCGATCTGGATTGTTCTGTGCTCTTGGGCTGCGCCCGGCGGGACGTGATTGCAGCGCGAATTCGCGCATTCGAGCAAATCGAAATGCAATCGACTTTCGCCTCACGCGCAAGGTAAATGGCGAGAGTCTGAATCGTGCCTCGACCGGAGACTGGAGTGGATAACTGAGTTGATAACAACCATGACAAGAGTAATGCGGATTCTCGTGCTTGCGCTGTTCTTTGTTTCCATTGCGGATTTCAGCCTGGACAGCGCACGCTACGATCTGGTGGTTATGACCGCAGCACTCGCGATCCTCCTATCGGGCTTATCGGGCGGATTGCGGAAGCCTTGACTGTGGGGTGCATGCGGTGTGCTTCGGCCACAGCCCTTTTCCAATTCGTAGGGTAGCCATGCGCATCGCACACCCCGCCAAACACTCGGGTCTTCAGGAGGGGCTCGGAGATTCAGTGCCAGGGTGCAATGAGACGCACAGAGGTCTAGTGGTAAATATGAGAATTCTTCATTTGAACAAAGATCCAGATTTAACCAGATACCTGTTGGCTCCGGGAAGCGAGCCAATCAGCAATCTCAAGATATTCCCCGCATCGGAACCCGAACTGCTCGACCGCGCCCCAGATTGGCAGTTGCGTCTCCACGATGGTGCCGTCATCGACCATATCCGTGAGGTCATCCATAAGCCCCGCAAACCCTGCAGAAGTCACGCGTCACTATCGAAGGCGCCGCGACCGCTCCCAGCCGGAGTCCGACAGAAGACAACTTTGACACTGCCGCGACCTTTGAATTCCTCCGGCCTTTGGAAATTCTCATCGGATCAAGCGAGGAGGCTGGCATGATCGCCTTAACATTGGTTCACGTGATTGAACGTCATTCCAACGAACTTGCGGCCGAACTGGTCACGAAACTCGGAACATCCCCGCGCACTGCCGACCTGCGCAAAGTCCCGGTCGAGGATTTGCAGCGACAAATCGAGGAGGTCCTGCGGCACCTGAGTGAGTGGCTGCTCATCAAGATCGCCCATGACATCGAGCGGCGTTATCTTGAACTCGGTGAGCGCCGCGCCTCCCAAGGCGTGGCTCTTTCCGACTTCTGCTGGTCAGTTGCTGTGACTAAGGAACATCTCTGGGAGTTTTTGGAGCGGCAGGGCTTCAGACGTGGCCCAGTCGAAATTTACGGCGAAATGGAATTGCTGCGCCTACTGGACCAGTTTTTTGATCGCGCCCTGTGCTTTGCGACCGAGGGCTATGAGCAGTACATCCCGTTGCAGAAATGATCCCGTAGATTTGCTCAAGGGAAAAAACAAGTCTCAAAAACTTTGCGTATTCTCGACGGACCCATAGATAGCGACCGGCGAATTCACGCTGTAGTCGTGGTGATCAATGGTCAGAACCTTCTTGCCATACAGTCGAACGTCGACGAATGTCAGATCTCTTTGTGGAAGCCAGAAACCATCGATCTTCTGGTATTGACGCACAAAGTCTGCCCGTTGAATCCAGAAAGAAAGCTTCTTCGCGGGATGGCCTTCAATCCGGACCACCGCATAGTCTTCAGCGTCAATCCATACCTTGCCTTCGAATAGGTATTTATCCCTGCGTTTGGGGGCCGCCTGCACAACGAAACAGTGATAGGGTCCCACCTGTTGCTCACCGAGCAGCTCCAGAGTGTAGTTTGCCGGAGAGATAGCGCTATCGTGATGCTGCTTACCCGCTGCGGTCTCGACCTCGCTGGCGATTAACGCATTGAGCGCCAAACGACGAACCACCACCGACCCATTTTCGGACGTGACCACAAATTTCTTCTGGTCCGGCGCCAGGTACTCCATTCGCCCGATCTCTTCGGCATGCACTTTACCCTTCAGATCCACCACTTGATAGGTCCTCAGGGCGGTATAGTTCACGAGCGTCGCGGCCCGAAGGGAGTTGCGGGCGACCAATTCGTCGAAGATCTGGACCGCGGTGACGCCGGGTCGCACGGGTTCGAGCGGGGTTGTAAGATCCGTTTGGCTCCGTTGGTTCAGCTGCGCGTGCGCGCCCACAGCGAACGTTGTCATCGCCAGAAATGCGGCGTCGACAAAAAAGAGTCGAATCTTCGTGTGCGGCGTTGTCGTATTTCTTCCAGGCACGATGGCCTCTCCTTTTAATCCTCGAAACTGCGCACCCCACCCTGAAATCTGTTTCTTGCATTCGTCCAAAGCCACTTGATTACCCGAGCGTCGTTGTAGCAGTACGCCAGGTTATGGTTCAGGGTTGAGAAACAGTGCTGCTGGCAGGTGGACTTCATGGCCGAGAGTTGCTTCTGATCGAATTTTGGCTGATCGATGTTGCCCCAGTCGAAAGTTGCGCCGTACATGGGGAAGCAGGGAGCGACGGTGCCGTCCGTGCGAATGATGACATTATTCTGCCCCGCACGGCAGTTCCATTCCGCAAAGCGCAACTCGCCGTTTGGCTCCTGCACAATGCCGGGCGTCGAGGCGAGGAGTTCTGCCTGATGTCCGTTGCCGCTGGTGCCATCGCCATTCCAACCATACTCCCGTAGATCGATTCCGGAAGACATCCGCACAAAGGCCTTGATCTCTTGCAGCCGTTGCACCGAATTCACCATCTGATACCCAGCTTTGTTTTTCTCGATCAGCCAATCCACCAGGGAGTCGATCTCCCCCCAATCTTCTGGGCGGATGTAGGTTGGGTTGTCGTAAAGATGCTTGAAGTGGTCGTCCTGTTCGAGCATCGGCGTTTCATTGATGTGATAGTCGGTGGCGATGTGGTGGTCGTGAGCGTATTCAGTGAGCTTTCTGACATCCTCCATGTTGTTGCGGCAGATGTTGATGTTGAAAAAGACAAGGTAGCCATCCACATATTGTTTCCGCAGGATGTGTTCCAGATTCTTCTGGGCGGGAACAAGCGCTTTGGGCAGACTCGGCTGCAGATCCCACGAGTCGAGTGCGAAGTTGAACACTGCAGCGCCGGCATCGCCGAGGCGGTCTGCGACATCCGGTCGCAGCAAGCGTCCATTGGTGGCGATGTAAACCCAGAAACCTTTCTTCGCCGCGTAGTACACGACTTTGTGAATAAATTCCGGCCGCAGCAAAGGCTCGCCACCCATCAGCGCCAGCACCCGGCAGCCATTGTCGTGTAGCCAGTCGATCGAGCGCCGGGCTACGTCCTCGGTCATGCCCTTGACCTTGTTGTTATACGACCAGCAATACCAGCAATCGAGATTGCATTTGTATTCGACAAACAAATAGGCGGTGATGGGGTGGAACTCCCCGGGAAGCACTCGTGAACGAATGTAGGGCCCAAGCCATCCGCGTGAGTATCGGTACACATCCTTGGCGCCCCACTTGCGCTTCTCGGGTGGAGTCTCAGGGCCGGGATCGTTCAGCCGTTCCGGGTACTGAGGAAAGATCGGCTCCGGGAGGGTTAGCCCCTTGGCTTCCGCCGGTGCCGCTGGGGACTGCGTGGAGTTCATCAGAAGATCGTGGATTGCTACGTCGATACGGAACTTGGCGGCTGTGGCCATTCCAAATCACCTCGGACAAGGTTTGCGTTATGCGGTTCCTCCGTTAGGAGAACCGTCAGCATTGCCGCCTGAGGCGCATGCAAGGAAGATGCCAAAGTCATGACAGGAAAATCCTGTAGACATGATAGGAAAATCCTATAGAGAAGTCCGTCATTGAGCCGGCTACGGCTGTGAAGTGGAAGCCAAGTTCCCGGGTCCGCCAAGTTTTAGCGGGTGTCAAGATCCTGACACTTTGTCGGACCTTTTGTCTTTTTGTCTTTCAGCGCGGGAAAATCAAATCTTTGATGGGTCAGCTTGGCACCTCCCTCCTGGCCAGGCGCGCGCTTTGTTTTCTTCCCCGAGTTCATCGCACCTAGACCCACCGTCCTTGAACATTTCTTGACGAATGTCGAAGGGGTGCCATTGACATTCGTCGACACCACGCTCGCCTGATCCTCTTTTTTTTACTAATTTCCTGCGACTTGCAAGACACCCTAGCCGCTTCGCTTTGGCAACTCAGTTGCGTGGCCACACTGTTCCTGGAAGCCTTACGTTGAATTTTGCTGTCATTTACAGGAGAGCGCGCAATGAAGTGGCGGGTCTTTGCACTCTTGCTCTGCCTTTGGGGATCGAGGGCGTCTGAGTCACAGGTGCGGCCGACTTTGCTGCCTGACGCCCCCAGGCCGCAGCCAGGAATTATTGTCGGCACTGTAGTCGATGTGAACAACGACGCCGTTCCGGGCGCCACCGTCGTTTTGCAAGGCCCCGCTCTCAGCCCTCCCCGCACGATCATGTCGAACGAGAACGGATTCTTTCAGTTCTCCGATGTCGACCCGGGAACCTATCAGGTCACTGTCAGCGCCGAGGGATTTGCAAACTGGTCCTCGCCCGCCATCATTCTCAAGCCCGGCCAGTACGCAATTCTGACGGGCAGCAAACTCCAAATCGCACAAGCACTCACCACAGTTACTGTCGCTTCTCCGGCCGCTTCCCGAAAGGAGATCGCCGCCGAGCAGCTCAAGGTGGAGGAGCAGCAGCGCATCTTCGGCTTTATCCCCAACTTTCTTGTGCAATATGATGCAAACGCCGCACCGCTCACGGCGAAGATGAAGTTCCATCTCGCCGCCAAGGTTGCATTCGATCCCGTGACTCTGGCCGGCGTAGGTGTGTTGGCTGCTGCCAATCAGGCAGGAAACACGCCCAACTACCGCCAGGGAATGATCGGTTACGCTGAGCGCTATGGCGCCGTCTATGCGAATGGCTTTAGCGACATCATGATCGGTGGCGCCATCCTGCCTTCGCTCCTGCACCAGGATCCGCGCTACTTCTACCAGGGCACGGGCACAAATAGGTCTCGCGCTCTCCACGCACTGACCAGTCCATTCGTCTGCGAAGGAGACAACGGAAGGTGGCAGCCAAACTTTTCGACGATGGGCGGAGATCTGGCCGCGGCCGCCCTCACGAACGCCTACTATCCGGCATCGAATCGCGGAGTCGGGCTGTTCCTGAGCAATTTCTTTATTGACACTGGACAGCGAGCGGCTGCCAACCTGGTTCAGGAATTCGTCCTACGCCGGCTAACCAGAGCCAAGAATCAAAAGTGAGCATCCTGCGGCAGTGTCGGTCAATCGTCAAACTGTCGAAAACTCTGTTGGAATCGACGACACCGATCCAAGGCCGGTATCCATCCACATTTCAGAACATTTTGCCAGTCGATCACCTGGTCATGATCTCCGCAGGGGGCCGGTTCAGGCGTGGATCCTGCACTAACAGATGACTCAAGTAGGACAAGAATAGGAACCGCAGCATGAAAGCCAGGGTAATTGTCGCCTTCCTGTTAAGCATCGTTACCGCATCGCAGCCAGCATTCACCGCAGTACGACGTAAGCTCTCGAACGACGAACCGCCGCATGTGGTGATGGTGGGTGTCGCGGCGGATATTTCGAATGCCGGGAGAACGGGGCAGATGACCGGAGAGCAGGGGGAATACGTCAGCGGTGAGCGATACCAGGTTGCGATGATGCAATTTCAGCTCTTTGGCGCATTGGACTCAATACTAGAGCCGGATATCGGCCCAATGCCGGCTGTGCCAACGGAGCCTGCCCCGTCCCCTGGTGGCGAGACGGTATTGGTCACAATGCCATTTTCCTCCTTGCAACTAAATCAGTCCTTGGTCGAGTATTTGGGATTGAACCCGAAGCAAGTCAGATCCATCCAGAGGCTAATGGACCAGGAACGGCCAAGAACTCAACCGTTGATGCTTGAACTACAAACAGTTAGCGCAGAACTGGGCGTCGCTATTCGGCAGAATCAGAGCGACGACAACGAAGGCGTTGCCCAAAGCCTCGCGGCAACGCAAGCACGGCTACTCAAGCAGTTAATGAGGGCGAACTCGCGTCTCCAGCGAAGGATCGACGATGTGCTTGATCCGCAGCAGCGGAAGAAGCTCGACGCCTTCAGGCGCAAGGCCGAAGTCAGTCTGGAGCACGGCAACTAGAGTTGAGTCGACAACGCGCTCCACGAGCATGAACAGGCCGGCTACTCAAGGGACGCAGCACTATCCTGCAGCACCGCCAGGCAGGAGGCCTTTGGCCTAGCCATGCCACGTCCCAAGCTTACTGCGCTTTCTTCGAGACACGAGCGACCAACTCGTCCAATCTCGAAAGCAAAAGTTTCAGGATGGGCGACTGGTTCGACTTTCTGTAGCCGAGGACGAGATCGACAGTTGGCGTATATCCCTTGAGAGGGCGACTCGTGACAGACGAAGGGAGAAAGTTCTGTGCGTAAGCAGGTAACAGCCCTACGCCGCCCGTCGACACTATTAAGGAAAGTCCCATGGTGACGTGGTCCGCCTCGTGAGCGGGCGTGATATTAGCTCCGGACCGCTTCAGGTAATTGTCGATGACCGCACGCAGTACAGGAGCCGTGCTCGAAACAATCACGAATGTCTCGCCTTCTAGATCCCTCGGAGAGATGGTTTTGAGCGCAGCGAGATGGTGGTCACTCGGCAGGATCACCATCAAAGGCTCCTTCACGAGAAGACGGAACGCCAACCCTGCCAATCCTTTTTCCCGTCGAAGAAAAGCTGCATCGATTTTTCCCTTGGAAAGACCGTCCGCAAGCAGGGGGGAGTATTGACTCGATATCATCACGTCGATGTTAGGGAGTTCGTCGCGCAAGATCCGCAAAGCTTCGGGCATCCACGTCAATTCGTGGCCGGTCAGAAAGCCCATGGAGAAGCACGGCTTGGCCGGATGAGCAACCCGGCGTGCCGCTTCAGCTGCCGCGTCAACCTGCGATAGCACTGCACGGGCGTGATCGAGGAAGGCTAGACCCGCCGGTGTCAGGTCGACGCCGCGAGCTCTTCGAGTCAGGAGTTGGGCACCCACTTTCTCCTCAAGATCTCGAATCTGTCGACTTAGGGAAGGTTGTGACGTGTGCAGCCTTTGCTCTGCTGCCACCGTCAGGCTTCCCGCCTCGGCAACCGCGACGAAATAGCGAAGATGCCGTAATTCCATTTCCCACTCCCATGCTTGTAAGGCATCGCTACCAGCTTAACAAAGTATGTTTCAACGGCGCTACCGCCAGCGCTGTTCGCAATCTAACGGAGTGATCTGAGCTGTGCGGAACGGCATAGCGGGTCGG
Organism: uncultured Acidobacteriaceae bacterium; assembly: GCA_963714225.1. GTDB lineage: Bacteria > Acidobacteriota > Terriglobia > Terriglobales > Acidobacteriaceae > Sulfotelmatobacter. Next base: position 148,701 of record CAVQNY010000051.1, read on the forward strand.
GTTAGCGATGCCTAGGTTGTATGGCTCTGAATCAAAACAGAACCAGTCGCGAAGGGGTAGATTGAAGGAGTGGAAGAAAACAATGTCCAAGAAACTGGAAGGAAAGATTGCACTCATTACGGGCGGCTCGCGCGGCATTGGTGCCGCAATCGCTAAGCGTCTGGCCGCGGACGGAGCGAAAGTGGCCATTACATACACGAAAGGTGCCGACGCGGCCGCGTCGGTGGTCAAAGCGATTGAACGGGCCGGCGGAAAGGCCATCGCTATTCAGGCGGACGCCGCCGACGCCGGCGCCGGCAAAGCCGTGGTCGAAAAGACCGTCGCGACCTTCGGCCGACTGGATGTGCTTGTGAACAATGCCGGCACGGCCATTCCGAAAACGTTCGAAGAAACGACGCTGGAAGAGATGGATCGCGTGATCGACATCAACATCCGTGGCGTCTTCCTCGCGACCCAGGCGGCGTTGAAGCACATGACGGATGGCGGTCGCATCATTATGATCGGTTCAGCCGTGGGTGAGCGTGTCTTGACGCCCGGGCTTGTGCCCTACTCGGCCACGAAGGGTGCCGTGAAGATATTTACTCAGGGACTGTCCAGAGAGGTCGGGAGCCGGGGCATCACGGTCAACAACGTGCAGCCGGGTCCGATCGACACGGATTTGAATCCTGCTGCGGGCGATTGGGCGGTACCGCAGAAGGCCGCCACAGCACTGGACCGCTACGGGCACGTTGATGAGGTCGCTGCGCTGGTGGCGTTCGTCGCCGGTCCGGAGTCCTCCTACATTACCGGAGCGAATCTTACCGTTGATGGCGGAATGAATGCCTGAAGCGCATCGAGCCGAAGGCCACGTTGAGGAATTCCAATGACGACCAAACTCATTGAAAAAATACATCGGCGTCGGCGACTCAAAGAAACCGAAGATCCGGACAGCCTTATTCATGCCATGCAGGAAAGATTCCCATCCGCTGACTTTCTCTTGGCTCTCGAACGGGGCGCGAAGGCCAATGTTAAACACTGACAGCCAAAACTGACGATTTGGTAGACCAAGCCTTCGTCGCTGGCCGAGTCAATCACCGCGCGATGGATGCCTATGAAGAAGTATAAGATCGCTGTGCTGGACGATTACCAAAATGTGGCGATTGAGAGCGCCGATTGGTCGCTGCTCCGCGATCGAGCGGACATCGCCGTATTTCACGACCACCTCGCCGATCCGGACGCCGTGATTGAGCGGTTGCTGCCCTTTGATGTCCTTTGTGTCATGCGCGAGCGGACCCCGCTTCCCCGCAACGTCATTGAGCGCCTTCCCAACCTCAAGCTCATTGCCTCGACGGGCTCTGTAAACGCGTCGATCGATATGGCCGCCGCGGGCGATCATGGGATCGCAGTGGTTCACACGGGGTATAGATCGGACCCGACCATCGAATTTACCTGGGCGCTGATCTTGGCCTCCGTGCGGCACATCGTGACGGAGAGCAACTCCGTCCGATCCGGCGGCTGGCAGCAGACAGTAGGCACGGATCTCCGTGGGAAGACCTTGAGCGTTTTGGGACTTGGGCGGATTGGATCACAGGTCGCACGGATTGGGAACGCTTTCGGAATGAATTTGATTGCCTGGAGCTAGAACATGACGCCCGAGACCGCCAAAGCCGCAGGCGCAGCCCTGGTTTCCAAGGACCAGCTGTTCGAGCAGGCCGATATCCTGACGATCCATTTGGTGTTAAGCGGCCGTACGCGCGGCCTGGTAGGGGCCGCGGAGCTGGAGAGAATGAGGCCAACAGCCGGGCTGATCAATGCATCGCGCGGACCGATTGTCGACGAGCAAGCTTTGATCAGCGTGTTGAAGCGCAAGCAAATCGCCGGCGCAGCGATCGACGCATTCGACGTGGAGCCGCTGCCTCCGTCTCACCCCTTCCGGACGCTGGACAACGTACTGGCAGCTCCCCATATCGGCTACGTATCGCACGGTCATTACAAGACGTTCTACGAGGATACCGTCTCGCATATTCGGAAGTGGCTCGACACCCATTAGGGCGTGTCATCAAAGTCACAGGTCCCAACCATTCAGTCGTAGCACGAATGGAAATTTCTGCGACCGAACGGTCTCGTAAACATCCAACCATGGAGAGGGCAATGACCCAGGGACATCGCTTCGTCGCCGGCCGCCTGTGAGGCTTTCCGCACCAGAGAAGCGACGTGACCTAGCTGCAGGAAGGATGGGCAGGAATCCAAAGAGAGGCTTGTGCCAATGACATCCCACAAATTATCAGTGCAGGTGGCAATCAATTCCTGGCGACTGGTCGTGGAGAGAGCCAACAAAATATTTTCACGTCTCACAGAAGACGAGCTCTTGAAAGAGGTCGCACCGGGGAGGAACCGTCTCATTTATCTATGGGGGCACCTCACCGCCATTCACGATGCCATGTTCCCAATTCTCGGTCTAGGAGAGCGACTGCACCCCGAACTCGATCCGATTTTCGTCTCCAGTCCTGACAGGACAGGGGCACTATTGCCCCCTGTGGGAGAGCTGCGGAAATATTGGGACGAAGTGAACGGTAAACTGCTATCGCAGTTTGCAGGTCTTTCGGCGGACGAATGGTTCGAGCGACACTACGCAATGTCCGAGGAAGACTACGCCAAAGATCCGACCCGGAACCGATTGGCTGTTCTGCTGAGTCGAACCAACCACCTGTCCTATCACTTGGGGCAGATAACTCTGGCTCTCAAATAGCGGTCTTTTGGTCGTCCGCATTGCAGCGGCGTGTGCCTTCCGCCAAACCCGGACATTACTCGCCATGACTGATCGCCTGTTCGGTAATATGCCATAGACCTCGAAACCGGAATGAACTACTTCGTCGAGTCTTGTTGAGCATCCTTGGCTGGCGGCTTGGAAGCTTCGGTGGCGCTCTTTCGCATGTGAATCACGGCTCCACATTCCTTGAAGCGAACTTCATCCATTAGCGCTCTTATCACGTGGATGCCACGGCCGTGCACCGATCCGATGTTTTCTGGGGCTGTAGGGTCCGGGACATCCTTAATGTCAAATCCTTTTCCTTCATCCTTTACAGCGATTGATACTTCGCCAGGCTCACAGCGGCAGGTAATATATACGTGCTTTCTACGATCCTCATGATTTCCGTGAATGATGGCGTTTGCCATGGCTTCCCGCAATGCGATTTCAACGTCGCTCACGCCTTCAGGAACACAGCCGCAATTGCTGAGCAAGAGCATCAGTGTGTCCACGAAGGGAGAAATCGCAGTCACTTCGCTTGGCAAGGAGCACTTCAGAGCGATATGAGGGCAGCGGTGATCATGCGCTATCGTCATAAGGATCGAGCTTCAACGTTCCCGTTCGCTACGATTGAAATAGGCCTCTCTATAACTGAGGCAAATTCGAGACATCCCATCCTCCGCCCATGGCTTTGATCAACAGCACGTTCGCTTCGAGGCGTCGTCTCAGAATATCGATGTCGTTTCTCTCGTTCGTCAAAGCCGTAGTTTGCGAAGTGACCACTTGCAGGTATGTGTCAACGCCCCCGGCATAGCGGTTCTGAAACAGCTTGAGCGATTCTTCTGCGGCACTGGTGGCCTGCTGTTGTTGCCTCGATTCAGTGCTGAGCACCCTCAGAACGACCAAGTTATCCTCGACTTGCTGGAATGCATCGAGGACAGTCTGCCGATAGCCAGCCACAGCGGCGTCATATCCTGCGCGGGCCGACTCAGTCGTTGCCCGGCGTCGCCCAGCATCGAAAAGGGTTTCCGACAGTTGCGGGCCCACCGCCCAGAAACGGCTAGGCCAAGTGAGCCAATTCAAAATCGAAGAGCCCTCGAGTCCGGCAGTCGCGGCTAGATTCAGCGTCGGATAATAAGCGGCCTTGGCAATACCGATTTGTTCGTTGGTAGACGCCATGCGACGTTCCGCCGCAGCAATGTCTGGACGACGTTCAAGAAGCCGCGCCGGCAGAGTAACGGGAACGCTGGGCAGCACGGGCGCTAGAAGATTCAGGGGAGAAACAGCGAGATGGAATGCCGCCGGAGGTTTTCCAATCAGAATCGCCAGAGCATGCTCGTACTGCGCACGTTGGACAGTAATATCGGACGCGAGCACTTGGGCAGTCTGAAGCTGCGTCTGTGCCTGCGCCACGTCCGATTTTGGCGCTGCGCCGCCCTCGAAGCGATTTTGTGTCAACCGCAACGCTTCGGTATAGGCCTTCACGGTATCGTTTAGAAGTCTCTCCTGGGCGTCGGCGGTCCGAACCTCGAAATAATCGATCGCAACTTCGGCATGGAGGCTCAAACGAGCCGTTTGCAAATCAGCCGCGCTGGCCTGGGCCTGCTGCTTGGCCGCTGCTACGCTGCGACGAACACGCCCCCACAGGTCGACTTCATACGAGAGGTCAAGAGGAAGAATGAAATCTCCGCTGCCATTGTTGACTAAGCTGGACGGAAAATAAGGTTTGTTACCGGAAACGCGAATGTCGGAGATGCTGGGAGAACTTCCAATAGTCGGTGCTTGCGCGGCGCGATTGAAGCGAATCGCGGCCCGGGCTTGGCGTAGATTCGCCTCGGCGATCTTCAGGTCTTGGTTGGACGGGTCCACCTGCTCTTCGATCTGGTTTAGCGTTGCATCGCCATACAGCTCCCACCACTTTCCGCGGATAAGGTCGTCGTCTGGTTGTGCGACCTTCCATCCGTCTCCCTCTTTCAGCGCTTCTGTCTCTTCAAAGTTGGGTGTCACCGGAACCGCGGGTTTGACGTATTTGGGACCAACCATTCAACCGGACAGGAGGAATCCAATGGCGCTCGCCAGAGCCACGCCATAGCGTCTCATTCTCATTGCCTCGCTCCCTTACCGTTCTTCGCGACCAGCTGTACAGCGGCTCCGTTTGCAAGCGAGTCGGACGGGTTCACAATCACCGTATCGCGCGCCGATAGTCCGGAGATCACCTCGACCGTGCTCCCATAATCCTGCCCGATTGCGATCGGAGTGAGTTCGACATGACCACTCCGAACAACCCCTGCCCGCAATCCCTCGGCGCGGAAGAGCAGGGCGTTTGACGGGATGGTGACCGAGCCGGGATGGGGAGGAACGCGGAGATGCACAAACGCATAGGCGCCGGGCAGCAAGCGTCCTGTTGGATTGGCAACGTCCACCTCAACATTCAGTGTGCGTGAGGTCGCATCAATCGCATCGGCGTTGCGTACCACAGTCCCCGTCAAGGTTTCGCCTGGAAGTGCATCGAGCGTGAGCTTTGCCTGTTCTCCGGTCTTCACAAATGCGGCGTAGATCTCGGGCACGGCAACATAGACACGTAACGTCTGAATGGCGGCCATGTGAAAAAGCTCTTTCGGGCCGGAATTGTCGCCCGCCTGCACTAGGGCCCCGATATCCGTATTGCGAGCTGTAACCACACCATCAAAGGGAGCGGTAACACGCTCGAAGGCTTGGAGTTGCTCTAAGCGTTCCACGTTGGCTTTGCTGGAATTCACAAGCGCCTGTTTCGAGTGGAGATCGCTGACGGCCTGATCGGTTTCCTGGTGCGAAACAGAATCGGTCTCAAGCAGATGCTGCCAGCGCGCTGCCGTGATTTTCGCTAACTGGAGATTCGCCTCGGCATTCTCCAGATCGGCCCGCGCCTGCTGCAGCTGTTGGTCAAGTTCCGGGGTTTCAATCGTCGCCAGAAGTTGGCCTTTTCTTACGCGAGCGCCGATGTCTACGTACCAGTGCTTAACGTAGCCGCTCGTCCGGGCGTAGATGGGAGTGTCATTGAAGGCTGACGAACTCCCTGGCAGCGCGATCTCATCGGCGTCTGCACTCGCTTTGGGCGAGACCACGTCCACATAAGGAATCGCCGCAGCCTGCGCGCGCTCTCGCAGTCTGGTTTGAGCCGTAAGCCGGGAGTGTAGTCCGGAGGCAATCGCCAGGGCCGCACACGCCGTAAGGATCACGACAATCGCGATGGCTCGCCTGCTGAATGCACGTCCTGGGTTGTTCGGACCTGGGTTGTTCGGACCTGGGTTGTTCGGACCTGGTCTGTTCGGATCTGGATCGTTCCCAGCCAGTTCGGTAGCGACTGCAAGATTTCTTGTTTCACTTGTTGTCATGGCTAGATCCTCTCCATGCCGCGTTTGCCTGATCTTGAACACTTTTGAATGGCTCCAATGCATCATTCGACTTGCGCCGATGAAACACGGCGAAGACAGATGGGACGAACACCAGCGTCGCTACGGTGGCGCAAAGCAGGCCTCCGATGACCGCGCGTCCCAGAGGTGCGTTTTGCTCTCCTCCCTCGCCGAGACCTAGCGCCATCGGGACCATCCCGATCATCATGGCAAGCGCCGTCATGATGACCGGACGGAAACGGGTGACGCCCGCTTCGATGGCGGCCTTAACGGAGTCGCCATGGAGTTGTAGCTTTTCTTTCGCGAACGAAATCACGAGGATGCTATTGGCCGTCGCAACCCCAACGCACATCAGAGCGCCCATCAGCGCCGGAACGCTCAGGGTCGTGTGGGTGAAAAACAGAAAAAGAACGATGCCCGCCATGGCAGCCGGCAGAGCAGTAATAATGATGAAAGGGTCCAGCCACGACTGGAAATTCACGACGATCAACATGTAGACAAGTATGATGGCGAGGCCCATGCCGATGATTAAACCGAGATACGAGCTGCGCATGGTTTCCACCTGGCCGCGAATCGTAATAAACGTTCCTCGCGGCAGTGATTTCCGCTCGGCATCGACGATGCGTTGCACGTCCCGGTTTACCGCTCCTAGATCGCGGTCTTGAACCGCGCCGTAAATATCGACCACGCGGCGAATGTTGTAATGGGAAACGATGGCCATTTCCCGTGAGCGCAGCATCGAAGCTACGTCGGCAAGAATCTCCGGATTGCCTTTGCTGCCGCCCGCGATGGGAATGTTCTCGACATCCTTGACCGTTTGCAGACGATATTGCGGCGTCTGCGCGACTAGGTTGTAGGCCACGCCATTGTTCCAGTTGACAAAGAACATCGGGGTTATCTGGAAGCTTCCGCTCAGCGAATTCAGAACGCTTGAGGCCACATCGCGTTCCGTGTAGCCCGCCTGCGCGGCCTTGGTCCGGTCCACGTTTACGTCGAGGGTCGGGTAGTCGAGTGGCTGCTGGATGTGTAAGTCCGTAAGACCCGACACTTGATGCAATTCGGTCAGAATTCTCTCAGCGATTTCGTGGCTGGCCTGCACATTCGCACCTTCGATCTGCACGTCAATGGGGGCAGGAAGACCGAAGTCAAGGATCTCGGTCACGATGTCTGCGGGAAGAAAATAGAAACTCACACCGGGAAACTCGCGCGGCAACTCTGCGCGCAGTTCGCGGACGTAGTCAGCGGTGGCCCGGTGATTCTTGCGGAGCGAGACAAGCACATCGGCATCGTTTGCGCCGATAACTCCCGACGTCGAATGCATAGTGTTATAGGGGCTATACGGCAGTCCGATGTTGTCGAGAATGTTGTCCAGCTCCGCCGGCGGAACTTTCTCGCGAATCGCGTCCTCGACCAGATCCGACAGACGAGCAGTCTCCTCAATGCGCGAGCCTGTCTCCGCGCGAATGTGGAGGATGAATTGGCCTGCATCAGATTCCGGAAAGAAGTCCTGGCCCAGCCAAGGGACCAGAAGAAAAGCACACAGACAAATCGCGAGAAACGCTGGAATGAAGACCCGCCGGCTTTCAACACATCGCGTCAGGATACCTCGGTACGAGTTGCGAAGGTGTTCAAAGCCTTTCTCGAATCTCTTCTGAAGACGCACGAACGGATTCTGCGATTCCCCTCGGCCCTCATTGAGTTTGAGCATGTACATCACCAGCGTCGGCACCAGCGTTCTCGAAAGAAGGTAAGACGCGAGCATCGCGAAGACTACCGCCTCCGCTAGCGGAACGAACAGATATCGTGCTACTCCGCCAAGCAGAAACAACGGCATAAAGACGATGCAGATGCACAGTGTGGAAACGAGCGCAGGCACGGCGATCTGCTGGGCGCCATCCAGAATGGCCTGCCGAATCTCGGTCTCGTGACCTTCTTCGAGGATACGGTTGATGTTTTCGATCTCGACAGTCGCGTCGTCCACCAAAATCCCAACTGCCAACGCTAATCCGCCCAGGGTCATGATGTTAATCGTCTCGTGCAGAAAACTGAGCACCAGAATCGAACTCAGAATCGACAACGGGATGGAGATGGCTATGATGAGAGTGCTTCGCCAGCTGCCGATGAACAAAAGAATCATGACTCCTGTGAGCGCCGCGGCAATCACCGCTTCGCGAACTACGCCGTCGATCGCACTCCTTACGAACAGAGACTGGTCTGCCAGCGCAGTAATTTTCATCTCCGGTGGCAAGGTCAGCGCGGCACGGGGCAAAACCTTTCGAATTCCGGCCACGACATCGAGAGTCGATGCAGTTCCCGCCTTGAGCACGCTGAGCAGCACGCCGCGATGGCCATCTTGTCGTACCACGTTGGTTTGCAGGCCAAACCCATCGCTTACGCGAGCTACGTCTCTCAGATAGATCGTTTTCGCCCCGACCTGCTTGATGGGAAGATCACCAAGCTCCGAGACCGTGCGAGGAGTAACGTTGACGCGGACGTCCAGTTCTCTCCCGGCGATCTTTGCCGTGCCGGACGGTAAGATAAGGTTTTGCGCATTGACCGAATTCAAGACATCGCTGGGCGAGACGTTTTTCGCCTGCATCAGGTTTTGATCCATGTTGATCATGACCTGGCGTGGCTTGCCGCCGTGAGGTAAAGGGATGACGGCGCCCGGCACCGTAATGAGCTGAGTGCGCAAGAAATTGAGCGAGAGATCGTTAAGCTGCTGTTCCGACAATCCGGGTCCGGAGACACCCAGCTGAAGGACTGGGACACTAGAAGCGCTGAAGTTGATGATCTCCGGCGGCTGGGTGGCCGGAGGAAGACTCCGCAGAATGAAGCCGGAAAGAGCGACCACCTGCGAGTTCGCGCGGTCCACGCTGGCGCCAGGTTGAAGATAGATCTTTACCACGGCAGTTCCGTTGTAGGTCGTCGATTCAATGTGCTCAATGTTGTCTACCAACGTCGTGAGGCCCTTCTCGAAAGGAGTAGTCAGCCGGGTTTCCAAATCCTCAGGATTTAGCCCCGTGTACGTCCAAGCGGCGGAAACGACCGGGATGTCGATATTCGGAAAGATGTCAGTGGGGGTCCGAAGAATGACGGCCGGACTCAGTAAGAGAATCAGGATCGCAACGACAATGAACGTATAAGGCCGATTAAGAGCTAGTCTGACAATCCACATGGACTCACCTTTGCTCGGCCACGGCGCTCATCGAAAGGATTCGACGTAGCCGCGAAGTTCTCCGCCATTGACGGCCTACCCTTTCACGAAAGCGACACCTACAAAGACGCTTTCCTACCACTGGTGACACCGCATTCAGAAACTCGTAAGACGATCCCCATCGTCCGCCTCAGTCACTCGTTTCGCTCCAATGAAACGTTCGATGCAGAATGGGACCGATCGGTCTCAGTTATATTATGCGGGCACGGTTTATCCGACTACGAGTCGCATATTCGGTCTCCTTGTGCGTGAGGTTTGCGCCGAAACTCCTGCGGAGACACCCCTCGGTTCTGGGGTCTCCCCGTCGGTTCTTTCGAGTTCAATGGCCGGCAGAATCTGCCGCTTTGGAAGCCACAGAAGGTGTCGCCGCCACCTGTTTCAGCCTAAGGTTCAGGGTCATGGTGGCGTGATTGTGGTCTGGGGTAACGGCCGGCTGGAAACCGGAGTAACCCTCGCCCACCCCGGTCGGGACCCCGGTATTGCTTACCGCCGCGATTTCAGTTCCCGAGCACTTCAGACCGGAGAAGTCTTCGCCGACGGTCGGAGGCGCCTCACATTTCTCGTCATTCACCAACACGGTCGGCCAGTCGTCCAGGGTCAGCGCATCGAGCAACTGTGGGAAGTCCTCGCGGATAACAGAGGTGGTCGCCGCCAAAGGCGTCATGCCGTGGTGCGCCAAGAACCCGCGGGCATCGTCAAATGCCAAAGAGACTTGACGGGTATGAGTGTGGGCCACTGGATCACCGTACTCGGGTCCGGCGTAAGCTTCACTTGGCTCCGCCGTAACACTCCGCTCGAAGCGCGTGACAGACAGATCGCCGGTAACTATCAACTTCCCGTCGCTTGTTATCACGGACCGCTTCGATGTAAAGCTCATCTTCGCGTGTTCGGCACCTCTGTCATCCCCCGGGGTTATCTCGAGGCTGATGGATAGGTCGAGGGGATCATTCGAATGGAAAACCACCTCACCGTTTACACGAGCCAACCCGATCTCCAATGCATTCGTCCCCGACCCCAATGACAAGCGAGCAATCGAAAGCTGCGAGTCCAGCCGCCAGGTTTCCTGGGCATGGGCGGGAATGGAAAAAGAAACTGTGAGTACAAGCAGTAACGTCAGCGCGAGGCTGACCTTGCTGGTTACGAAGTGAGGATCGCGTAATGCATGCGTTTTCATTGTCGTCCTTCTTGGGCCTCGCCTCCTGCTGTGCGAGTTGCCTTTTCACCTCGATCAGATGATGCAAGAGACCGTTCGGGTCGCATAACACCGCAGCGGCGCAAACCTCACAACAACGGATGAACTCGTGACTGTGCCGGCTTGTGCCTCCTATTGATCCGGCGGCCATGCAGACCAGGCATGGCTACCAGGTAGACGAGTTGGTCTGGGACAGCTTGGATCACCTTGTTAGATGGCGAGGCCAGCTCGTGGTAGCGCCGCTGAAGCATACTTTGTTGAGCTAGGAGCAATGCTTCGCACGCATGACAGCGGAAAGGGAATCAGTCGCGCGAAACCGTGATCCACGCGGAGACTGCGCAGTATGGAACGGACGCGCAACGACCATTTATGCGACCGACCGGTCCCTTCTGTCATCAAAGAGTTGGCGCCCCCAACAGTGGCTCTGTGCTGAGCATCGAAACTCAGGTTTGGTCAGCGCCTCTATATTTTCCGGGACGTGCTGGCGTTCGCGGTGGTAATCGCGGGCGCTCCAACATGCGAGAAGGCAAGAGCGAGGCCCAGATTAATGAGCAATCAACATGGTTTCATCTCGGCCGAACAGTTTCATCCCGATCCGTACACACAATCTCGGAATGCGGAGCGTACCCTGAACGCTGCCATCGTCCATGCTGACATCAGCCGAAGCTACGAAGAATATCTGGAGATCTTCGACGAGTTTTATGCCGATGATCTCGAGGGAAGCAGCGAAACCATGGAGGAACCGTTTCGCGGAAAGGAGAGAGTCCGCTCACTTCTTTTCAGCTTCCTGGCTCCCCTTCACGCCATGGCCGAGGTCGGTGGTGTGTCGATATCCGTTCGAGGAACGGCGATTCCTGGAGATGCTATCGACGAGACCCAATCTGCGTGGAAACTGGAGTTGGTCGGGGTCTCCGGCAAAATCTGCACTGTAAGCTGGCGCACCTTCCGGAGATGGAACGAATCGCGTGTAGTGCTGGAGCACCATTACGACTGCCAGCAAAGCGGTGACCCACTGACCCACAGTGACCTCAGGTTGGATGCGCCTGAGGCGGCTACAGGCTTTTAAAGGCCCTCGTAAACGGACTGGGGGTTACCGAGGCCAGACGCGGTTATTCGACATGGTAGTTCCTCTCCGTGGGCGCATCAAATGCGACCTGGGACCGGTCGGTCTCATCCAAACTACTTGATGGTCTCAGCGACCGTAGGATCGCTGTATTGGTATTGCTAACTAAGGAGCAGGACGTGCGTAAAGGCGAGCAAACGCGACAACTGATCATTCGAAAGGCAGCGCCGATCTTCAATCAAAAAGGATATGACGGCGCTGCGCTTTCCGATCTCATGCGAGCGACCGGGTTAGAAAAGGGTGGAATCTACCGGCACTTTGGGAGCAAGCAAGAGCTTGCGGGAGACGCCTTCGACCACGCTTGGAAAATCGCAATGGATACGCGCTTCCAAGGCACAGAGGAGATTCCAAATACCGTTGACCGCCTCAAACAAATCGTGCGGAACTTTCGGGACCGGCGCACCGGACTGGTGCCGGGAGGCTGCCCGCTGTTGAACGCGGCCATCGATTGCGACGACGGCAATCCCCAGTTGCGAGCGAAAGCTCGCCAGGCTCTCAGTTCTTGGCTTGATCGTATGCAATCCATCGCCGAGGAGGGGAAGCGACGAGGCGAGGTCCGCGCCGATGTCGATTCCGGGAAATTGGCCACGTTGATTGTCAGCACGCTCGAAGGCAGCCATATGATGAGCCGTCTACAGAAGGAGGAAGAGCCTCGTGACCTTGCCGTCCGTCATCTCGAGGAATACCTCGAAACCAAAGTTCGTGCCCAGAAGGCGAAGGCCGGAGCCGACAAGTCATGAGTGCTCAAGAAATTTCCTCGCAAGCGAGGAATCCTTCACTACGGTGGAACTGAAGATCAATTTCTTTCGACCCGTCCGCGCGACCGTTGTTTCCGCTTTGACGCTTGTTGCCTACTGTCCGTCCATGTCGCGAAGATCAGGCTCGAGCCTCGCGGGACTTTGGAGATACGCATCAAGAAAGCGAAGCAAGAATGGCGTTTGACTGCCAATGCCGGCAAAAAGTAGGACTGGTACGTCTGGCTTGATCCGCTTCATCTCCGCCCGTACCACACTGCCAGCAGCATCGGGAAGGTCGTATTCCAGGAGAACAGCGTCTACATCCAGAGTTGTCACCAGGCGCAGCGCCTGGTCGCCATTCGTCGCCGCCATCACTTCGTAGCCGGCTGTTTCCAGCACGTTTTTCAACGCCCCCAGGTACTCCGGGTGGTTCTCAACGCAAAGAACTCTGGTTTGGCTCATGAGTAGCTGTTGCGCCCCTTCGATCGGCACATCTACGAAGAACAGCCCGAAGTTCACCGGTCACGCGGCGGTGTGACAGTCGCGCGGCTGAGAATCGGCACTTGGAATGAATTGCCTAGCATGTCGTTGTAAGTGATCGTGTCCTCTCCGACCAGAACTAGGAGCTCGCGACCTGTTTCATACCGTACGTTATCCGTGCCGACGGGCGCAGCGTACAACACCCCATAAGCTGTGGTGCCGACTCTCACCGAAACCTCGCAGCTGGTGACACGAGTATCGGCATCGGCGGCTTGATGGCATTGCGCTGCAGTGATCGTGCCAACTTGGTATTTGGACATGCTCGCGGTCTCTTGTTCGAAGCCCACGATTGCCGTCTCCGGCAAGTTTGACCGCTTCAAGGTGACGGCAACGTTGTGTGCCAGGTTGTGAGTAGCTCGCGAGTTGTCGCCGGTGAACCCAACATCGCCTTCGACAACATTGTCCAGAACGAGGTGGCCTTTCCGTGTGTAAAGCTGAATGCGGGCATTCAGTTTGGTCGCCCCACTCACCGTAGTCGATCCCCAAAGCCTAAGGAAAAGTTCCGCGACGTCTCCCAGCAAACCTGCGTCATCAAGGGCGGCCCCACGAGTCTCGCTACCTGGCGCGTATTCTTGCACTGTCGTTTTCAAAATCAGCAGCTCAGGAACGTCATTCGCGTTTCGGTCACCGCCAAGCAGCACTTGCTTGAAGCGCTTCGTTTTGGCTAGCTCTCTCATTAGATTCTTGTGGAGGGCGGATTCGAGAGATGGATCCGGGCTCACATCGCCGGTATCGACTTTGTCGACTCGCAGGCTCCATTGCTGGGAGCCGCCGTTCTTTCCCTCTGCGGGGGATACCGCAAGGGCAGATGAAACGAACACTAGAAGATGCAACGCAGAAAGCACCAGGATCAGAGCCGACAGGCCTCCGCACCGCATGTTGTCGCGAATCAAAGCGGACAGGCTGCAGGCAGTCCTAGCTACAGCAAGAGAGTGCTCCCTAGGTGTTTCCATTCTCAGTGTTGGGGCGGAACCTCTCGAGGCCTGCGTGGACGGGTTTCCACTCCGTTGAAATGTCACCGTTTCACCCCTAATTTCGCAATTCTCAACAGTTGATTGAGGCCGAAGCCTTGTGCGCTCTCATGGCCTCCCTGAAATCACGCCGTACTGGTTCTTCGCGGTTTAGGGCCTGGTTGAGTTCCTGAACAATCTTCAGCAACTCATCGGGATCTTTTGCTCCTAATGCGGCGTTGCACAACTCTCTCCGGTTCTTGCGCTCTGTTTCAGCCATGGTGCATTTCCTCCGGACATTTGGCTTCTTGGAATATCGTGGTTGAGGTCATCCCAGACCGTCACTTCTGCGACGAAACCGAAGACCTTCCCCTTCGTGCTCACCGTGGCGCTTGCCCGGCTGACCGCTCTCAGGGCCGCAACAATCGAGCCAACGATACAAAAACTGACCAGTAAAGGCAGAGCGCTCAAACCTAGACCGCCCAACAACTCAACCGTGCTTTCCAGCATGCGCATCTCCCTCCGTCTGTGATTGGGGTTGCCCGAAGTCCCAGCTTCGCAAACGTAACTCGGCTCCTCAAAGAACAGTGCAGCACTTGCAGATCAACTACCCAAACTCTCGACAACGATCCAAGCACCCTTGGCAGGCAGGAAAACCCTGCCTGCCAGGAGCCTTACGATCAGAATCGGAAGGCAATTCCAGCCGACGGTTGCGCCGTGTGCGCCCAGCTGTCAGTGTTGAGTGCCCTGACGCCAAAATCGGCATCTTTGTAAACGTAACCCCTGTACTCAGCGAGCAAAGACCAATGTCTGGTCAGCGCGTAGCTGACGCCGCCGCCGTAGAGAAAAGTACCTTTCGCCTGGGTATCAGCGCCGGACACAAAGCCGCCCGCGTTGCCGGTTGGATGAAACACCAGGCTGCCACCTCCGCCAAGAACGTAGGGACTGAGCCTGCTAATCCGGAAAGGAAGGCTTATAACCGCAGCGGCAGTGGCTGTGTGCACGTCGGATTGAACTCGCGACAGTCCGCCAGCAGAGAAATACCTCTGGGTATCGCGGTCGTAGCTGTAGTTCGCTTCGCCGGAGAGCCAGCGATTGAAGTGATAACGGTACCCGACGAGAAAACCACCGGTATTTGTGGTTGTCCGCGAGACCCCTTGGCCGCTAGTGTCCTGCGTAAAAAAGCCCGTGCCTTGCACACTGATCTCCGACCGGCTCTCTTGAGCCGTGGCGCCAAGAACTATCAGCACGACAAAGCTTGCGAGCACAATTGCAGTACGTCGTATCATGTGACTCCTCCATATTTGAATCTGTGCGTACGATTCCGCGACCTTGACGGTCACAGCACGTAAATCCTGTCTCGCATTCGATAGTGGCATCTCAGGTGCCAAAGTTGCGGCCGTGGCGGAGTTGTTCGGAAATGCTTGAGTGAGGGCAGGTTGCGCACTTGAAGCCGAAAGTTGACTTTGTGGTCTGTCAAGCGCTCCGACACATCCTTCGACAAGTGGCAAAGGCAACGACATTTTGTCGAAGCTTTCTGCCGTTTGACTACATCAGATCAAACATATCCACGAATCCGCAGCGCCCGCCCGGGGGGTGTTTGCCGTGGCTGGGGTGTTCCTAATCGATGTGACAAGCGAACCAGTCTATGAGCACTTTGGCAGCACCCATCTCAGAGACCTACGTCCAACGCTATCAGGCGCTACTGCGCGCGGCCAATGCGATTGGGACGTGCAGCGATTGCGACGCCGCTGCTGACGTGCTTTTGAAGACGCTGCTCGAGGTTGTTCCCTTTGACCACCTGCAGCTGGTCGCGTTTGAGAGTGATACCAAGACAGTCGGCTGGCATTTGCTCTACTCAAATGGCAGAAGGCACGATGTGCCCCAGGCAGATGTTGTTCTCGAAGATACGCCCATTGCGTGGGTACATGAGTCTCAGCAGGCTCTCGTAACGGCAGACTGGAGGGCGGAGGCACGGTTTGCGAAGCATGGGGCGTTCCTCAATGAACTAGGTATCGCCTCTACTTGTGTGCTTCCGCTGGCGAGGGGCGAGCGCCGGCTCGGTGCGCTGAGCATTGGCAGCACCCACCCGCATGCCTACCCCGAGGAGGAAGTCCGCTTCCTCTCTCTGGTCGCCGACCAGATTGCGCTAGCCATCGATGCTGCCGTGAACTTCCACCTGTCACGGCAGGCGCAGGATCGGTTGAAGCTCATCCTTGATCTAACCAACCAGGTCGTCTCGAACCTGAATTTTCAGGAACTGCTGCGAACGATTTCGGCGAGTGTTCGTCAAGTCATGCGCTGCGACGCTGCCGCGATCATGCTTCCCGAGCCAGACGGAGCGCACTTGCGGGTGCACGCTCTCGACTTCCCAGATAGCAGGGGATTCTTCAAAAAACAGGTATTGATTCCCATCGCGGATTCGTTTCCCGGTGAAACTTACCAAAGCGGCAAGCCCTGGGTCTTGAACCGCCTGGATCCGGCCGAAGTTCCTCCCGAGATGTACGCCAAGGCCTCAGGCGAGGGCATCAATTCGGTCTGCGACATGCCTCTCATTAGCAGGAATCGCTCGCTTGGCGTGCTTGCCCTGGCGAGCCGGGAAGAGAATGCTTTTGATCGGGAGGCGACCGCCTTTCTGTCCCTAGTCGCACAGCAGGTCGCGATCGCTGTGGAGAACGCGCTGGCGTACGGTGAGATCGCTGATCTTAAGGACAAGCTTGCACAGGAAAAATTGTATCTGGAAGATGAAATTCGTGGCGAGATGGACTTCGAAGGAATTGTGGGGCAAAGTTCGGCTCTCCGCCACGTTTTGAACCTCGTGGAAACCGTTGCTCCCAGCGACTCGACGGTTTTGCTTCTCGGGGAGACCGGCACTGGAAAGGAATTGATCGCGCGGGCGATCCATGAACGCAGCCGCCGAAAGGAACGGACCTTCGTAAAGCTCAACTGCGCTGCGATTCCGACAGGACTGCTCGAGAGTGAACTTTTTGGACATGAAAGAGGCGCCTTCACTGGCGCGATTGCACAGAAGGTTGGCCGCCTCGAACTGGCCGACCAGGGCTCGCTGTTCCTGGATGAGGTGGGGGACATTCCTCTCGAGATCCAGCCCAAATTGCTGCGCGCTCTGCAGGAGCGTGAGTTTGAAAGGCTGGGCAGCAACCGAACCAAGAAAGTCGACGTTCGACTGGTAGCAGCCACCAATCGCGACCTCGAAACAATGATGGAGAATCGCGAGTTCCGCAGCGATTTGTACTATCGTCTGAATGTCTTTCCGATCCGCATCCCACCTTTGCGCGAGCGCCCGGAGGATATTCCATTACTGGTCCGCTACTTTACGCAGAAGTACGGCCGCCTCATGAACAAGGAGATCGCATCGATTCCCGCCGCATCCATGAGAAAGCTCTCGAGTTGGCATTGGCCGGGGAATATTCGCGAGCTGGAGAACTTCATCGAGCGCTCTGTGATCCTTACCCACGGCGCGGCGCTGCAAGCGCCGATCGCTGAACTGACCAACAACGGCAGGACCACTCCATTGGCTGGGACGCGCGAAGCGAATGAACGGGATGAAATAGTCCGCATTTTGAAGACCACCAACGGACGAGTAGCAGGCACCGAGGGCGCTGCGGCCCGTATGGGCCTTAAGCGCACGACTCTCATCGCTCGCATGAAGAAGCTGGGCGTCGACCCGCGGAGAGTGTCCTGAGGTTTCGACGCTGACGTCGAAGGATCTGGAAAGCAGGTCAGCCATGACCTCGAACTTTTCAGATTCTCTGAGTTGAGTTCGCACCGTTCCTGCCGTTGTCACAACTCCACGTTGTTGTTTGTCTCGGGTCTCGAAAAGTGTCAGTTCTGATTTTGACATTCGTTGACACAATGCTCGACGATTTTGCTCCCGCCAATAGTTTCAACATCTTGCAGGCGTGCGCCTTTGGCATGCGCGTTGCGCTTATCTGGTCCGTCCTGAGATCCAATATGTTCAAGATTTCCATCGTCGATACCCGAACTCAACGCAAGCTGGTGGTGGAAGGAAGGCTGAGCGAACCGTGGGTTGGTGAGCTTCGCTCCAGCTGGAGAGATGCGAGCCGTGACTCAGGTGGCCGCAAAGTGGTTATCGATTTAAGCAGCCTGACCGTCATCAGCCGCGAGGGGGAAGACGCCATTTTCGATCTCATGAATCAAGGAGCAAAGTTTTCCTGCGCCGGCATTCTCACGCGACACGTGCTGAAGGAACTGGCCCGAAAATGCCAATGCACACCGTCGCAGGTACTGGAAAAGAAAGAGTGAGATGTAGAAAACATCAGAAAAACAGTTTTCGTTGTCGATTTTCACCAACCTCAAACGACTAATACGTGAAAGACGGAGGTGAACATGCCGGAGGCCAAGCAAATTACGAGACCCATGCCGTACGCAAGCAGCGACGATTTCCGCCGGGTCTTTGACCAGGACATGAACGGCCTCTACCTGCTCTCGTTCCTGCTAACCGCGGATCGTGAGAAGGCTGAGCAGTGTTTTGTCTCCGGCCTGGAGGACGCGGTAGAGGGCAACCCGGTTTTCAGGGAATGGGCGCGTTCCTGGGCTCGGCGGGTGATCATTGTAAACGCCGTGAGGGCAATCAATCCGCGGCCTATGGAAGAAAATGGCCGTTCGAGTTCTGCCTCGGTCAGCAGCCATGGCAAAGCAGGGTCGGTGGAGCAGGTCGAGATTGCCGCAGTTCTTGCACTCGAGCCGTTTGAGCGCTTTGTCTACGTAATGACGGTTCTTGAACGCTACTCCGATCAAGATTGTTCGGTTCTACTGGGCTGCGCACGGCGGGACGTCGTCGCCGCGCGCCATCGCGCTTTCGAGCAAATTGGAACTGCCATGGCGTCGCACTCCAGGCAACTGCCGCCTACAGCTCAGAAAAACCGGTATCGGACGACCGGCGCAGTTCCCTGCTTGAGCTGCTAGTTGGTCAATGTTTAGCGACTTCGGCGTAAACCAAGAACCCTTTCAGATTCAGATAAGGCTTAGAGCTGCCACGTTCCGCCTCGACATCACTCAAAGCGATAGCGGAGAGCTTCTGCGACAGCTCGATATCCAATTCGCCGGTAGATGGAATTTGATGTGGGATTCGCCAAGTCAGTGTAGAGGATGCAGCGATATCCAGCGTCACGCAGCCGTCTCGAAAGAGCGTGAACGCACGCCGCCGCGTAACCATGTTTTCGTTTTTCAGGGGGCGTATAGACGCCCGACAGGCGGACTACTCCATCTACCGGGTCGCGGGCAACAGCCATAGAGACCGTTTCTCCGTTTCGATCCCACAACCACAGTTGTCCGGCCGCCAACCCTCGATCCACACGCAGTTCGGTATCGTCAGCAGAGTCACCAATTTCATCCTGGAAAGCACGGGTCCAGAGAATCATCAAGCTGCGATCTTTCGGACCCGCCTGCCGTAACGTGCCTTCGATATCAGGAACTTCTCTGATCTCCAGAAGTTCATAAAGGCGGTTCCCCTGGAAGGGCGTGGCTGCCGATCTGGAACGCTCGCTCCATTGGCCCGAGAAAATCGCCGCTGTCGCCGCCTCGCCGTTGACTCCTGGCAGAGGGATGCCCGCATCCGCAATCGCGTCGGCCATTGCCCTCACTACCGGCGGTTCCATCGCTGTCAGTGTCGCTGGGAATGTCAGGGGCGACTGCAGTAGAACGCCAACGACGTCTTCCCGTTGAATTGCCATCCAATAGCGGCCCGGATCGCCTTGTGCAACGCGCGCATGCAGGATGGAGAGAATCAGATTGTGGAGAACCGGTTGCGAGGAAAGGAAAACTTGAGCCCTGCTCAAAACGAACGCAGGATCTTCACTGAACACCACCTTGAGTTCCATTTGGGAGATTTTACTTGGTTTGGAGCGCCGGCCTGAATGGGTTCATAGGCGGGTGCGCAATTCGGGGCGGGTCACGGGCATAACTGGCCAATCATGATGCCCGCGCGGACGTAACTCAAACGGATGGAAAGATTTAGGGGCGCGTGCACAGATTGGACCAGTTATGCCGAAAATAACCGGCCAAACTGTTTGATTATTGAGGCGCTTACGCTGAAATGAGGTTCAAACAGATTTGGGCCGGTTATTTTTGGCAACCCGGAACTAATCGAGACGGCAAGCCGGTATCGCGGGAAACTGGCATAGTGTCCAACACGTAGCGATACATACACGGAAGAGTACGCTACGTTGGGGTATTGCCCTCATGCAGTGCATCGTAGGGCTCGCCAACGAATTCTTTTCGGCGTCGGAGAAAGAGCCTACAACGCGGTGTCAACGGAAGCTCTTTGCGAGCAGCGACACGGACATTTGCCGGGAAGAAGGATCTTGCGGCACGACACGGATCATGGAACGTTCGTTGCCGGTCACCGAAGCGTCAAAATCATTTAAAACTCATTGAACTGGCGCTTCCGGCACTGACGACGCTGGTCCCTGAAGTACGGCCGGATGTCCCAACGAACCCCGAAATTGTGGACTACGATTCGAATGTTGGGGTTGTTGATAGAGTCGAACGGCGACGAAGATCCATACGATCGTCATCACCAGACTCACTGCGGAAAAAGATCGAACGTCGAAATGTAATCTGGATCCGACAAAGATGACGGCGGCCTGAAGGACATCCCCCAATCGAACGCAGAAGGTATCGATGGCCGCATTCGCTTTGTACTTCGCTTCTCGTGAAGTCGGCAACAGGAGCGCCTGCCTTACGGTGTTTTGCAAAGAGTAGTTCGCGGAGTTCTCGCCAATCTTTAACACTCGAACAACGCCAAGCACGGGATAGGCAAGAATCGATAGAAAGGTTGCAAGCGAGAGCGCTGGAAGCACAAAAAGAGAGGCGCGTATTCCGATGCGTTTGAAGATACGCGAAACCAGGAAACCCTGAATGAGAAAGCTGATAAGGTTTATCCACCCATAGTAATTCGCATAGAATGCGCCGATGTAGGCCTTTCTAGCCTTCATGAGAGTGGCGGCGGTACCGACCACCTCATTCGCGTGAGCGACCAGCAGCTTGCCAAAAATAAAGTCGCCCGAGCCAATCACGATGTTGAGCAGGACCGTGAGAATGGCGATCAAACGCAGGTAGGGATCCGAAAGGATCAACTGGAATCCTCCTTCCCTGCCAAGCGGCTCGGTGTTCTTTTGCTTTTCCGTTTCTCCTTGTCTCTTGGTGACCACGTAGGCCGCCAGACGTGACAGTAGTGCACAAACACACAGACCAAATGCAGCGATGAGCATGAGGTTGTAAGGCCCAAACGGTCCGATCAGTTTGCCGGCGGCCCATGCACCACCCACCGCACCGACCGACGCACCAATTCCTAGCACTGGAAATAACCTTTTCCCCTGCTCCTCTGTAAATAAGTCGGCAGCAAAGGCCCACAGCTGCGCTACGATGAAGACATTAAAGATGCCCACCCAGATGTAATAGACGACTCCCTCCCGAAACCCGGCGCGCCCAAGGAAGTAGAAGACAACCAGGTTTGAGGCGAAAAACAAAGTGGTCCAACGGATAAGCCGGTTTCGGTTCAGATGGGTGGCGATCCACCCATACAGCGGCACAACGCCAAGCAAGAGAATCGCCTGAGCCGCGGAGGAGTAGGCTTTCACTTCCGCGCCGCTTTCCGCCAGAATCAAAGATTCTCGCACCGTCTTGAGCAGGTAGTAGGCGCCCAGGAGAAGAGCGAGGTCGAGTGTCAGAAGCAAGGCTCCCTGGCTCTCACCCGGGCGCACATCGCTTATGACGGAGAGTAGCCTCTCCAGTCGACCTTTTTCCGACCTGGCAACCATGATGGCGTGTTCTGGTTGTCTTTTGATTCCGCGCCCTTAGCAATTAGGTTCGATTTGTTCGAGCGTTGCTTCAGAGCAGAGCAGTCCCCTATAAGCTGGTCCATTAGACGCATGGGTGTTGCCAAAGTCATAGCCCACACCCGCGCGCTCGAGGTGCTTGAGTTAATGCGGCTTTGCGGCGAACTGAAGCAAACTCGACAGCCGATTTTGTCGAGTGCTTTGACAGCGATTTTGACACATGTCAACGATTCGGCAAAGCGGGTCGTGTGAATACGTCAGTTCCATCTGGACTCATGCCGCTTCCCTGAACCGGACTTCCGGACCGGCGACCACGACCATTCGTCGAAATGCCGTTCGACACTATCCAACCAACCGATTGACCCAACTGATGAACCTCGGGAAGCGTAAGTTGCTGATGAAGATGGAATGGGAACTTGTTCACACTTCTCGAGGCAACATTTCGCTGGACTCCTCCACAGTTTACCGTCAGCTCTTGGGTTCTTATGAAAGCATCTAAAGTCAATCCCTTAGGTCCTTCGACGGTTTGGCCTAAGTATTGCTTACGTATCTGGCGACAGGGCTGTTGCTTCATTATGGCTCGCACAATACGGCTAAGACAATGGCGAGAACCCATCTCAGGTTGCGCAGCTTCATCATAAACATAGCGATCTTCTCTCTGAGCTGCATTGCTGTGATGATCCATTTTGTCTTCAGTCGTGCGTTTCGCGACTCGCTGCTAGGCAACGGTCTGCCCATCGGTACTTTGCCAGGGCTGATCCTCATCGGTACAGTCTTGGCTCTCATTTTTAGTTTGCTCCTGTCCTGGTTTTTTCGGCAGGGAGGTCGCTCGAATGTGATTCGGGGCGCTTATCTCATCAGCGGATCGGCGGAGCTATTTCTAGCCTTTGGGCATGTGCCGCCGCGATTGGCCTACGAGGCGTTCTACATTTTAGTATCAGCATCGACCGCAATCGGATTGTCCCTGGTGTGGCTGCTGGCAAACGACTGGATCAGCGATGATGTGCAACACAAATCCCGAGCGGTAGGGGTTTTGCTTGTATCAGGCACTGCCGGGGGATTGCTGGCGGGTTTCGGGTTGGTGCATCTGCATTTCGCAGAGAGTTTTGCTGGCGCAAATGTCTTTCTTGCCGGCGTCGACATCCTCACCGCGGCACTTCTGTCTTTCCATCCCGAGCACATGGCGGGCAAAAAACTTGTCGTACACCATCCCAAACCCAGATCCACTACGAATCTGAGCCGTGCCCGGGTGGTTGCCTTGACCTTGGCCGCCGCTACCGTGCTTGGCTCGACTGGTTCGACTCTGCTCGACCTAACTTATCGCATCAGCGCGGCGCAGCAATACAGCTCCCGCATCGAGCTGCTTCACTTTTTCGGACATCTCCAGGCCGCCCTCGGCGTAGCAGCGGTTGTCGCCCAACTGGGACTGTCCCGCTACAAGCCGCGCAGCAGTGAGAGATCCACGATGGCCACCTACGCACTTCTCGAAGCCATGGCGGGCGGTCTTGCCATTGTTGTCCCAAGCTTTGCCTTGCTCACGGCCATGCGAACCGGCGAATACGCGCTGAGGAACTCCTTCTTTCGCTTCGGGAAAGAAATGACGTACGCCGCGTTACCGCATCGGCTTCGACTGGAATCGCGGCCGATCATTGATGTGGCGGGGGAACGCATCGGGGACGGGATCGCGGCCGGACTGCTGCAATCGCTGTTCTGGTTCCATAAAGGCTTGCCTCTTCGGATTGTCCTTGTCTTTCTGACGGTTGTCTCGTGCCTGCTATGGAAGGTCTGTGATCGCCTCGCCAAGATCACAAGCCGCGAACTAAACGAAGCAGCGGGTCAGCCGTTGCCGCAAGAAACGACTGGCATGTTGCTCAATGCCTCTACGGGCGGGGGGACGGCAGTTAGACCTAGCTCTCACCCGTCAATGGCCATTCTAGCTCGAGGGCCGCTTCGTTTCTTGTTTTTCATTCTCCCTTTGATCTGCGCCATGGGGGCTGCAGCGCAGTAGACTTCGGAATTACCGGATCCTCCGGTGTCGCGTACCGAAGAAATCACATCGGCCGAAACAGCAAAAGCGCAGCACCTTCTAGAACTGCAAATGCCGCGCGGCGAAAAAGACTTTGTCGAAATCGAGAAGAAGGTGATCGACCCGTTGTTCACCCCTAACGGCCTGGGCCTGCAGCTAGGCGGCTTGCCCACTGGCGGCGGCTTTTCGCTCGGCCCGCAGTATGTGCGCCGCGACCTGCACCGCGACAACCTGGTGAGCGATACCTACGTGGTGGGGTCGACCAAGCTCTGGTGGCGAGGACAGACCTCGCTCGAAGCTCCATCGCTAACTAATGGAACGAAACTGCTTTTGTCCAGGGCAATAATCAGGTCCCCTTCTATCTTCAACCTACGCTGGGCAGTTCCGACGATCTCCGCGGCTATGACCGCTACCGGTTCCATGGAAACGGATCTTCGCTGGTGAATGCCGAATACCGGTGGTCTGTGGCCGAGACGCTGGAGATGGCGGTTTTTGCGGATGGAGGAATGTCTATCAGAGGCCGGGACTTATAGGCATTCGCGACACGCGGGGCGATGGGGGCATTGGTTTCCGCTTTAAGAACAAGGACGCAAATTACCGCTTGAAGAATTGCGCATTTTGGCTCGATGTGGGCCAGTTTCTCAAGCTTGCCTTACGGCACATATAGCCGTAAGATGATGGCATGACCACTCCTGCTGATGTTCCATCTCGCGTTCGCGAACTTGCCACCGCTCTTTCCCAACCCAAACCCATGCGGCGGGGTTCGCTTTCCGAACGTAACGTCAAGTGCAATAAGCCAGGCTGTCCCTGCGGGCGGGACCCCAAGGCACGGCACGGTCCTTACTACAGCCTGACCCGAGCCGTCTCGGGTAGGACTCATTCCCGCTTTCTCAGCCCGCCGCAGGCCGAGGCAGTCCAGGAACAGATCGAAGCCGGCCGCAAGTTCCGCAGCCAGGTCGACGACTACTGGGAGGCCTGCGAGCACTGGGCCGATCGCCGACTGGAGGATTCCACGGCGGCCTCGCCAGAGGCGGCCAAAAAAGGGGGCTCGAAGCGGACTTCCAGGCCGCGATTGCCCAAGAAATCGAAGCGCTCTTAAGCCGACCGGCGGTGCAAGGGTTAGATTTGAGGCGCTGGAAACCGCCGCCCGGCAGCAGGCTCTGCGCGTGGCGGTGCCTGCCCTGGGTTGGCTCCATGCCGACACCTCCGATCACGCCGGGGCGTACCTACCCTACGCTCCGGGGCAGTACCGAGGACACCACGGTAAGAGTTTCGAAGGCGTTCTCGGCCACTCTGTATCTGGAGCGAGCTTATTACTACTTCCAGAAGTGTCCGAGCGGCTTCAGCTCGCGGGACCGTGCGCTGAGTTTAGAAGGCTTATCTTTGTCCCCTTGCCGTTCTGCGCATGGTAGGCAGCGCCGCCACCCTGGTCAGCTTCGTGGAGAGCAGCCCTTTCATGCCATGGCCGAGGTCGGTGGTGTGTCGATATCCATTCGAGAAACGGCGATCCCTGGAGATGCTGTCGACGAGACCCAATCTGCGTGGACACTGGAGTTAGTCGGGGTGTCAGGGAAAATCTGCGCTGTTAGCTGGCACACCTTCCGGAGATCGAACGAATGGCGTGTAGGAGCATCATTACCACCACCAGCAAAGCGGTGAGCCACTGACCCACGATGACCTCACGTTCCTGCGCCTGAGCTGCTATAGGTTTTCAAAGGCCTCGTAAACGTTCCGGGGGGTGGAACGAAGCCCGACGCAGGCATTCGAGAACGAGGGTTCGTCTAAGTGGCCGGATATCAAATGCGACCTGGGACCGGTCGGTCTCATCGAACCACTTGTATCGTGCGGTCAGCAACCATATGATCGCTGAATTGGTATTGCTAACGGAGCAGGACGTGCGTAAAGGCGAGCAAACGCGACAACTGATCATTCGAAAGGCAGCGCCGATCTTCAATCAAAAAGGATATGACGGCGCTGCGCTTTCCGATCTCATGCGAGCGACCGGGTTAGAAAAGGGTGGAATCTACCGGCACTTTGGGAGCAAGCAAGAGCTTGCGGGAGACGCCTTCGACCACGCTTGGAAAATCGCAATGGATACGCGCTTCCAAGGCACAGAGGAGATTCCAAATACCGTTGACCGCCTCAAACAAATCGTGCGGAACTTTCGGGACCGGCGCACCGGACTGGTGCCGGGAGGCTGCCCGCTGTTGAACGCGGCCATCGATTGCGACGACGGCAATCCCCAGTTGCGAGCGAAAGCTCGCCAGGCTCTCAGTTCTTGGCTTGATCGTATGCAATCCATCGCCGAGGAGGGGAAGCGACGAGGCGAGGTCCGCTCCGATGTCGATTCCGGGAAATTGGCCACGTTGATTGCCAGCACCCTCGAAGGCAGCCATATGATGAGCCGGCTACAGAAGAAGGAAGAGCCTCGTGACCTTGCCGTCCGTCATCTCGAGGAATACCTCGAAACCAAAGTTCGTGCCCCGAAGGCAAAGGGCGGAGCCGACAAATCATGAGTGCTCAAGAACTTTCCTCGCAAGCGGACTTCAGGGAACGAGCAAAAACGAACGACGTTCCAATCGCGCGTCTGATTGGATTTGAGGCAAAAGAGGCTGCTGACGGACGGGCGACGGTCGTCTTGGCAGTCGGACCGCAGCATGCAAATCCCATGGGAACGCTGCACGGCGGTGTTCTTTGCGATATAGCTGATGCCGCGATGGGCATAGCGTTTGCAACTACTCTCGCCCCAGATGAATCCTTTACTACCGTGGAACTGAAAATCAATTTCTTTCGCCCGGTCTGGCAGGCACAACTCAAAGCGGAAGGAACTGTCGTGCGGCGGGGCCACACGATTGGCTACGTGGAGTGCACCATAACCGACGAGGAGAACCGATTGGTCGCGAAAGCGGCTTCCACGTGCATGGCGCTTCGCGGCCAGAAGGCATCAGGACGATAAACGCCGCAAATCCCAGGAATATGAGAACTGCTCGCGCCTGAATACTGGAGATCGCTTTTGAGGAAGGGGGAGCCCAGGACGCGCGGCCGGTGCCTTAGAACCCTATCGCTCTTCAGGACTCCACTGGCCGTGGCGGCTGAGAACAAGTCGTCTTTGAGGATCAGAGTCCGAAGTTGTTCTTAGTCGTGCCAAGACCTGCGAGGTAATCTTGCAGGGACTGTGGGAGTCGATCGAACCAAGCCTTTTCGTTCCCAGGAGCAGGAAGAACATGGCCGTATTCAAGCATGTCAGTCGGTTCGAGGTTGCACAGATATACCCAGATTGACTCTTCGCTGATACCGGCGATTTGGCTCACCTCTTTCACGACGCGGACCATCAAAGTTTTCCTCTGGTCTTCCGTTCTGCCAGCTCGGATATCGCCGCGAATCCAGACGTGGTTTGCAGAACGATGCCCACCGAGGAAACGGTCGACAGACTTATTTTCGTCGATAATGACCTGGACAAAGAACTGGGGTGCGGCGGTACTCTCACTGTGAACGCGAGTGATTGCTTGCGCGATTAGAATTTTCTGCGTCGCATTCAGCGAACCTGCAGGAACCGAGCAAACGTAGGTGGGCATTTAAGACTCCTTATATATTGCCTTTTTCGCTGAAGATCTCAACTACTTTGTGCCATTCCTGGCGGGTCTCTTGGATGATTCCGGGGCTGTCATCCTTCTCAGCTTTCTTATGCCCTGCGATCACCGCGCAGGGTTTGAGCGTTTCGATTATATCGAGCACAGCGATCCATTGCTTGCGTGTTTGCGCGCTCGAGTGGGAATAGCGTGCCGACGCGTCTTCCTTGGGCGCACCTCACTTGCTCCGGACCTCAAAACTTATCTTGCCGCTCATTGCGACCGATCGGTCCCTTCTGTCATCTGATCAAACTAAGTGGGAGGTGCAGGGCGAAGAGGATGGGAAATGGCTCTGACCCGGCACAAATCGCGAGGGGTCGATACAGCTTCTATTCCGGTGGTATGCGAGGTTTGGCGCGAACGACCAGTCACGAGGCTGGTTGTGAATTTCATTTTCGCATGCGATCGGTGCGTGAAAAGGATTTCGACCGCGCTCTGGCATTGGACGTGTGGAGCTCACCCTTACGGCAGGGAGTTTCTCCTCTGAACTCGAGGCGTAATTTCACCAAAAGAAAGACAACGCATCGGTCGAGATGCGGAAAGTGAAAGGGGGATTCAAATGGCAAAAACATATAAAGCGGTTGAAGTCTCGGCGCCGGGCAACCTTCGCGTTGTCGAACGAACAATTCTTGAACCCGGCCCGAGCCAGGTTCGGATTCGGGTGGAAGCATGTGGAATCTGTCACACCGATGCGGCAACGGTGACGGGCATTTACCCCGGTCTGACCCTGCCACGCGTTCCTGGACATGAAGTGGTTGGCCGCATTGAAGCCCTGGGCAAGGGAGTGTCCAGATGGAAAATCGGCCAACGGGTTGGTGTCGGCCTCATCGCCGGAGAAGACGGGGTGTGCGAACCGTGCCGACGCGGAGACATTGTCAATTGTCAGAACCCGGTGACACCAGGAGTTACCGTGGATGGAGGATATGCGGAAGTGATGATCGCCGAAGCGCGCGGCATCAGTTCTGTTCCGGATGAGCTCACGTCAGCAGAGGCCGCTCCCCTTCTCTGCGCGGGGATTACGACCTACAACGCTCTTCGCAATGCCGGCTTACGTGGCGGAGATCTGGTTGCTGTGCAAGGCATCGGAGGACTTGGGCATCTTGGTGTTCAGTTTGCGCGGCACATGGGATTCCGTACTGTCGCAATCGGGCGTGGACGCGACAAGGAAAAACTGGCGAAAGACTTGGGCGCCCACGTCTACATTGATGCTGCCGCGGACGACGCCGCTGCGGTGCTGCAGCGTATGGGTGGGGCCAGAGCGATTCTTGCAACAGGAACCAGCGGTAATGCCATGGGATCACTTGTGTCCGGTCTTGCGGCCCACGGCAAGCTCATCGTGGTCGGTGTACCGCAGGACCAAATCCAATTGAATGCGTTTTCGCTCGTCTTTGGAGGGCGCTCGATCTACGGGAGCCTGACAGGCACGCCGATTGATGGGGAGGATACTTTTGCCTTCAGCGTCCTCGAGAACATTCGCCCGATGATCGAGACCGTTCCTCTGGAACAGGCTGCTGATGCTTACGCCCGCATGATGGAAGGCAAGGCGCGCTTCCGCATGGTGTTGGTTACAAAAAACGCCGGCGCTCATAGTGCGCCGGTCAAGTGAAGTGATTGTCAGAAAGACGGAACCCGTATGAAAGCTCTAGCCACATTTGCCAGCTAGAGTGTCAGACAGGGAGGGCCGGAAAGGCAAATGGCTTGGATTGATCTCACAGTACGACGCGGTACGTTCACAATAGATGTTCAGCACATAGCTGGAATGCTTCTCCGCGGCGCGGCTCAGACAACGCCGTCGGATCAAAGTTCGTCGACAAGCAGCGACGATTCGACGCAGGTCAAAATAGCCCGCGCGATGTCTGCCGGGCCAACGGTGCCGGACGTCGCAGCCGCTGACTCGTTCATCGAGGAAGCAGAGAAGGAAGCGAGCGCGAGGGATGCGAATGACGTAATCTATTCGCTACGCTCGTCGATGAATGATTACAACCCCGAACCAGGCCTGACTTCGATCAAGACAACGGTTTATGCGCTCAATTTTGGTGACGATGAATTCAATCCGGCCGAACTCCGCATCCTTGAGCAACTCATGCCACGGGTTCCACATGGCCAATATGCAATTCAGCCCGGCAGCAGTTCTTCGTTCGGTCACCTTACGATGGCTCATCCAGAGTTGTGGGCAGACCATGTCGCCACATTATTATGAAAGAACTGGAACAGACGCCGTAAGAAAGAAGCTGGTGGAGAGCTTCCGTTGGCGAGTAGGAGAAACGCGGCATCCAAAGTGCGATTTGTGAGGCGTTCCCGGGTTGTTTATGGGCCATTGCATGAAGGCCCAGATTTGTACCTTTCTATTAGCACGCGATTTCCTTTTCCTAACCAGCAACACGGTCCCTGACGCTGTGATTAAACATGCGACCGATCGGTCTCTTACGCCATCTGATTACTGCAAGAGGGGAACATGGCGCTGGGGAAATCACTGCTCACCACGGGTATCGCCCAGAAAAACAACGTCAACCCTTGGCTCATTGCCATCACGGTGACGCTGGCGACGTTCATGGAGCTGCTCGACACCGCCATCGCGAACGTGTCCCTTCCCCACATCGCAGGCGGACTTGCCACCAGTTACGACGAGAGCACGTGGGTGCTCACCAGTTATCTGGTCGCAAACGCAGTGGTGCTACCGCTTAGCGCCTGGCTGAGCCGGGTCTTTGGCCGCAAGAACTACTACATGACGTGCGTGGCACTGTTCAGCGTGAGTTCGCTGATGTGCGGTCTCGCACCGAGCCTGGGCATGCTGATCTTTTTCCGCGTACTCCAGGGCATCGGTGGCGGAGGGTTGGCGCCTGTGGAACAGGCGATTTTGGTCGATACTTTCCCTCCGGCAAAGCGGGCGGCAGCCTTTGCCCTCTACAGCATGGCGATCGTAACCGCCCCCGCCATCGGACCACCGCTTGGCGGCTGGATCACGGACAGCTTTTCCTGGCGATGGGTCTTCTTCATCAATATTCCGATTGGGATCGTGTCGCTGGTGCTCACCAGCCGCATCGTTTCCGACCCGCCAGAATTCAAGCGCGAAGCGGAAGCGGCCCGCGCGGCGGGCAAGCTCAAGATCGATTATGCGGGAATTATCCTGGTTGCGATCGGATTTGCCTGTCTGGAGGTTGTGCTCGACCGCGGCGAAAGGCTGGACTGGTTTGAAAGCAATTTCATCGTCGGCTTCTTCGTGATCGCGATCGCGGCCCTGGTTTTTGCGGTCGTTTGGGAGCTTCGCCATCCCGACCCGGTGGTCGAAATCGCACTGCTTAAAGAACGCAATTTTGCCATCGCCAATGTTTATTACTTTCTCTTTGGTTTTGTGCTCTTCGGCTCGACCGTGTTGGTTCCACAGATGCTGCAGTCTTTGTATGGATACACGGCGACCGATGCGGGCTTGGTGCTGGGACCGGGCGCGATGGTGATTGTGATTTTGGCGCCGCTCGTTGTTCGCCTGGTAAACCGGATTCCAGTCGCTCGCCTCCTCGCGGTCGGATTCTCGGTTCTTGGTCTGTCCATGTGGTATTTCGCGAGCTTCAACCTGGCGACGAACTATGCGAGAGAAGCGGGGGCGCGTGCGCTTCAAGGACTGGGCCTCGCATTTCTGTTCGTCCCCATGACTCAACTTGCCTATTCGTATCTCCCCAGGGACAAGAACAATAAAGCATCGAGTCTCACGAACCTGTTTCGCAATCAAGGCGGAAGCTTTGGCATTGCGTTTGTCACCACAGTGCTCGCTCGACGTGCGCAATACCACCAGTCCGTGCTGGTCACACATGTGACGAACTTTGACCCGACTCTGAGTGCAAGACTTGCGGGTATCGCCAATCGTTTTGTCGAACATGGCTACAGCGCAGCAGACGCATCGGTCAGAGCCCTGGCGCAAGTCTATGCCACGGTACAGCAGCAGGCGAACATGCTGGGGTTTCTCGATTGCTTCTGGCTGCTTGGACTGGTCGCTTTCACCGGGCCGCTGCTTGCCATCTTCATTCGCAAGTTCAGACAGGGTGGGAGCGCGGCGGCACACTGATCGGAATGTCGTATGAAGACACTCATCAAAATCGGATTCTTGAGCGCGGCGACATGGCTTGTGATGGCGGCAGGAGTCGCGCTTTGCCAGGTTCGACCGCACCCTCAGGGTTACTTGATCTCCACGCCGCACCCCACGAATCCGGCGGCCAGCACAACCAACCCAAGCGCCCTCGCCACGCAGGGGCAGAACCCCTACTTTGGTAGCTTGCCGGCAGGCAAAGCCACGGACGAGGTTATCTCGTTATCGCTTCGTCAAGCAGTGGAGCGCGGGCTGCGCTACAACCTCGGTTTGATTGAGAGCAGCCAAGGGACGGCGGAGGTTCGAGCCCAGCGGCTGCGCACTCTTTCGGCACTGCTCCCGAATTTATCAGTGAAGGGCGAGCAGGCCTTTGAGGATGACAGCCTCAAGGAAATTGGGCTGAAACTGCCGCCATTTCCAGGCTTTCCCGGCCTTCCCGCAACGAGTGGGGCTTTCAGCTATCAGGATGCCCGCGTCAGCCTCCCGCAATCGTTGTACAGCGCCGAACTGCATGACCGGTATGGGGCGCAGAAGAGTGCTGAGCAGGCATCTGCATTCAGCACGCGGGACGCGCGAGACGTTGTCGTCTACGCCGTTGGAATTGCCTATCTCCAGGTGGTCGCCAGCGCCGCGAGAGTCGAGACCGCACGTGCCCAGTTGGAGTCTGCACAAGAACTGGACCAGCAAACGGCGGACCAGGTCAAGAACGAAGTGTCGCCCGAGATCGACTCGATCCGCGCACAGGTGCAGAGACGAACCGCGGAGCAACGCTTGATTAACGCCACCGACTCCTTTGAAAAGGACAAGCTGGCGCTGGGGCGCATTATCGGAATTCCCATTGACCAGAAGTTCGATCTGCTGAACGCGACTGCATACCGGCCGTTGCCAGAACTCACCCAGCAGTCGGCGACCGCGGAGGCCTTACAGGATCGAGCCGACCTTCGCAGCGCGGAGGCGAACGTGCACGCGGCAGATTACGGCGTTCGAGCCGAGAAAGCACAGCGTTTCCCGGCATTTTCGCTGCGTGCCGACTACGGCGGGGCCGGAGTGAACGGGGGAAGCTTCAACTCGGTCTACACCGTAGCTGGCAGCGTTTCGTTCCCTATCTATACTGGCGGCCGTATTCGGGCTGATCTCGACGAGGCGCGCGCGAATCTCGCCCGCAGGCAGGCGGAATATGAAGATTTGAAAGGGCGAGTCGCCTATGACGTCCGTGTCGCCTGGCTGGACCTTGGGGCATCCGATACTGGGGTCGAGGTGGCACAGAAGAATCAAGCACTGGCGGAGCGTGCTCTTACCCAATCGCGAGACCGGTACTCGAATGGAGTTACGAATTATCTCGAAGTCCTCCAGGCACAGGAGACTTTGACCGCGGCACAGGAAAAATACATTCAGAGCTTTTATTCGTTCAGCGTATCGAAGATGGCGCTCGCGCGAGCGATGGGAGTCGCAGAGCGCCGTTTTTCAGAATTCTTCGGAGGGAAATAACATGGCACAAACCATCGACACGCTCGAAGAGGAACTTCAGTCCTCCACGGTGACAAAACGTGATATGCGCCGGGCACAAGAGCCGCTGCCAAAACACCTGTCTCGACCCAGAAGAGTTCCGCGATGGGTGCTGTTTGTTGTTCCCGCGGTCGCCGTGGTTGTCCTTCTTTCCTGGTGGCTGTATGCCCGCCGTTTTGAATCGACCGATGATGCGCAGATCGATGGGCATCTGAACGCGATCAGTGCTCGCATCAGCGGAACTGTTGTTTACATCCATCCACAGGTGGAAGACGACCAATACGTCGAAGCGGGAACGTTACTGGTTGAACTCGACCCGAACGATTACCAAGCTGCCCTGGACCATGCCAAGGCAGACCTTGCGACCCGGGAGGGCGAGGCGCGTTCGGCGGGAGTCAACGTGCCAATCACGGATACCAGCGCTTTCAGCCGGCTTCGCCTGGCCGAGGCAGCGCGACACGAAGCCGCCGCCAGCGCCGACGCCGAGGAGGCCGATCTCGCGGCCGCGCAACACAAGGTCCAGCAGGACGAAGCTATCTACGCCCGAGCGGAGCGGGACCGAGTCCGCTATCAAGCTCTAGTCGAGAAGCGCGAGATCTCTCGTTCCGAATACGACGCGCGAGAGACGGAGTCGGTCTCAGCTTCACAAGCTCTGGAGTCTGACCGGGCCTCTGTCACTTCCATTCGGCAGAAGGTCACTGCAGCTCGCAGTCTTGTCACCGAGAGGCAGGCGCAAGTGCAGGAGGCGCGAACCGCTCCCCAGCAGGTGGTGGATGCTCAAGCAAAGTCGCAATCGAGCATCGGCGAAGTGGAGCGAGCCAGAGCGGATGTGCGCACGGCAGAACTTATTCTAATGTTGGCTACACGAAGATCTATGCCCCGGTCAGCGGTATCATTGGCCGCAAGACTGTCGAACTCGGACAACGGATTCAGCCTGGCCAAAGTCTGCTTGCTATCGTTCCTGTTGATGATATCTGGGTGACAGCCGATTTCAAGGAGACTCAGATCCAGTACATGCGCCCGGGTCAGTCCGTGAGCATCCACGTGGATACGTTCGGTCGCGATTACAGAGGAACCGTCGAAAATCTCCCAGGCGCCGCGGGAACCTTGTTCAGCCTCCTGCCGCCAGAGAATGCCAGCGGCAACTTCGTCAAAGTTGTGCAGCGGCTGCCCGTGCGGATTCGTTTCAATCGCGATCAGGATCCGCAGCATCTGCTGCGGCCCGGCATGTCGGTTGAACCTTCGGTCAGAGTGCGCTGAGAGGTCGGACTTTGCATTCGAAATGCAACTCGATAGCGAAGACGCTCCAGCGGCGATAGGAAGGGGTCAAAGATGTTCAAGAAAATTCTGGTTGCGTATGACGAATCTCCCGAATCCGAACGCGCACTGGTCGCTGGCATCCGTCTTGCCAAGAGTCTCAAC
Source organism: uncultured Acidobacteriaceae bacterium (assembly GCA_963714225.1). GTDB lineage: Bacteria > Acidobacteriota > Terriglobia > Terriglobales > Acidobacteriaceae > Sulfotelmatobacter. The sequence goes on from CAVQNY010000051.1 coordinate 183,064, forward strand.
GCCGAACTGAGAGCAGTAACGGTACAGGAGAAGCTGCCTCCGTACGCTGGGTACATCGATGCGGAGGTACCGGGAGGGACCACGCTCCTCCGTCAGCAGGCTACTCAGTATTACCGGGACCTGCAGGCCCGTGCGGAACAGGCCGCCCAGCAGGAAGGCGTAATCCTGACGACTGAACTTGTGGAGGGAGATGAGGTGCAGGGGATCGTGGAATGCGCACAGAGAACCCAAAGCGATCTGCTGGTGCTGGGTCTACACAGGCATTCTTTGCTGTTTAGCCGGCTGTGGAATCACACCACCCATGATGTCTCGCAACAGGTGACCAGCAGCATTCTGGCGGTTCATTGAGGGATGCAAGCATTGGCATTGGCATTGGCATTGGCATTGGCATTGGCATTCGCATTGGCATTGGCATTGGCTTATTGCTGGCTTGCGAAATTAGCGATCAGCGCTGTTGAGGAAATGAGCTGCGCTGGGCTCACGCGACTGAGACCATACGGTCTCACACCGCATCCAACAAGTAGCAGATTTCACCTAACTCGCCGATGTCCGTGGCCGGATGATGTTATGGCGAAAGTGATCGAATTTTACGTTCGCGATCTCTTTCCGAAAAGGGGAAGTCGGTACCCCGCGAACGGCGCGCTAAAGTGATCGAGTTTCCCAAAGAAAAGTCCGCCTTAGACGCCAAAACTAGGAAGGTTCGGGGATCTGATGAATCCGGCCCCATGGCTGCCTTTTGGCCGGGATGTTTCTAACCCTATGAAGTGGATGGGCACGGTCTGAGCAATTTAGAGTTGCCAGTCCCCCGTTCTTCAAAATCTGATCGGAGTTCTCAATCAGGAACGCGAAGAGACAGCAGTGAGCTCTTTACGGACGATGGGAGCGACGCGGGTTCCCAGAAGCTCGATCGACCGTAACATCTTCTCGTGCGGGAGCGCCGAGACACCCATCTGGAAAGTAATGCGAGCAAGGCCGCCGAGGACTTCGTTCACATACAGTACCTTCTGTGTGACCGTTTCGGAGTCGCCGATCAGCAGCGCACCTGTCGATCCTCGCAGAGCGTCAAATTGTGCGCGCGTAGCCGGGGGCCAGCCGCGTTCTTTACCGATCTCAGTGAACGTGTGGGCATATCCTGGATAGAAATCGTCCGCGGCCTGCCCGGTTGTGTCTCCCAGAAAGCCAATTGCGTGAAGACCCACGACGAGTTTCTCCGCGGAATGTCCGGCGCGGCGCCCAGCTTCGCGGTAAAGGTCGATAAGCGGCCGAAATCGTTTTGGTTCGCCGCCAATGATGGCAACCATCAGCGGAAGTCCGAGTGTACCGGCACGAACGAATGAGGCAGGAGTGCCCCCGACGCCGATCCAGATAGGCAGAGGATTTTGCAGCGGACGCGGATAGATGGCCTGTCCTGTGAGCGATGGACGGTGCTTACCCGTCCAGTGAACATGGGTGTTCTCGCGAATCTTAAGGAGAAGATCCAGCTTTTCCGAGTAAAGCGAATCGTAGTCGTCCAAATCGAAACCGAAGAGCGGGAATGCTTCCACGGAAGAACCGCGGCCGGCGACGATCTCAGCACGACCGTGGGAGATGAGGTCCAGCGTGGCAAATTCCTGGAAGACGCGGACCGGGTCAGCCGCACTGAGAACAGTCACGGCACTTGTAAGGCGAATGTTTCTTGTGCGAGTGGCGGCCGCCCCCAGAATGACGACCGGGGCAGAATCTACAAACTCGCTGCGGTGGTGTTCGCCGATGCCAAAGACATCGAGACCAACCTGGTCGGCGAGCACAATCTCTTCGAGTAGATTCTGCATGCGTTGGACCGGGCTGAGGGTACGGCCCGTAGCGGGATCAGAGATGACTGCCCCGAAGCTGTCGACACCGATCTGCATCTTTGTGACTCCTGATATTCGCGAGATCTCCGAATTGGATGCCCCGGTGAATCCATTTCTCCTTCGCAGTCTTGAGCAGCAATTCTCGCTCGCCGACATTGACAGGTAGCATCCCACCTCCAAAACGTCTTACTCTTGAACCGGCTGGCGGGAACCACGAAGTTTCTGTGCTGCGAGCAGTCCGAGTTTCTTCAGTGATGCGTATAGTTGTTGCTTCTCGTTCGCCGAAAGCACCGACATAAGATCCTCAAGGTCACTCGCATGCTTTTCGAAGCACGCTGCCGCTACTCGTTTACCTTCCTGCGTGAGTTGCACGATTCGTGCGCGCCGATCGCTTGCAGTGGACTTCCGGACGACGAGTCCATGTTTTTCGAGACGATCGATTGCCGCCGTCATGGAGCCGCTGGCCAGCAGCACCTTGTCCCGAATTTCTGAGATGCTGAGCGGCCCCTTATGCAACAGGGCTTCCAGTGCAGCGAAATCCGTGAGGCACAGTCCCGCCTTTGCGATGCTCTGCTCGGCGAGGAGCCTTAGTGCATGGTAGCTCCTCGTCATCACCGACCAAACGCGGGGTGCCGTAATTTCGCCGGTGGTCTCTTTCATAGTCTTGTCATCACGCAAGTTGCCCCAGGGACGCCTGCCTTGCCGGCGATGATGACAGTATCCAGTCGATGGAAGCTGCTCCGGCGCCGCGAATCATCAAAAAAGTCGTAATCGCCAAAACCAGCAGGTGGTACTCGTAACCCTCGCCCTTCTGTGCTCCTGTCCAATTCATAAAGAAGCCGAAATGGTGATGTACCATCACCACAGCCACGATCATATTGAAGGAGATTCCCAGTGCCGCAATTCGGGTCAGGAATCCAAAAATCAGGCCGAGTCCGCCAAAGAATTCTGCGGCGATCGCCAGGAATGCGAACAGCGCCGGAATGTGCATGACGCCGGTGAAAAAGCCCATCGTTCCGGTGAAGCCGTATCCGCCAAACCAACCCAGCATCTTCTGGGCACCATGTGCGAAGAAAATCACGCCGAGCACCAGGCGAACAATAGCTGTCGCGACGTCATTGTCGGTGGCAATTAGTCTCCGAATCATCGGGAAAGTCCTTTCATTCAGTCTCGCGCCGAAACTACAGAGGCGCAGTCAATGAGATGACTTATCCTTACATAAGGATTCTTTATATCGAGATTATTTGCAACCCGGCACTCGACCGGTGCCGGAAGGAAGCGGGCAGACTGCTGGGACGAGCGGTACCCGGGAACAAATCTTTCATCTCGAATGCGACGTGCGAGGGCGCGCGAGCGCACTCTCGTTGGGAACCGTGATCGGCCTCGAGAGACAATCCATCTGGAACTAGAATAGAGTCTCTACCATGGTCAAGCGTGCACCAGCACGGAGGCGTCCTCGCAAAGCCAAACCCGGAACCAAGGGCCTCGGCCCAGCAGAATGCCGGCTCGAGCAGCCGACCGGAGCTGCAGCGGAAGCTGCAGAGGCGATCGCGAAAGCCGGCGGCTGCGTTGTGGGATCGTACAAGGAGCCACTCGGCGGACACCCTGTCTTGCTTTCGATTCTACCGATCGATGCCGTCGAACCGACCCCTTTCCAACGAGATCTCTCCGATGCTCATCACAAGCGGCTGGCGGATGTCATCAACAAAACCGGGCGTTTTCTCGACCCGATCATCGCTGTCGTGGCACCGAAGGGAGGTTTCTGGACTCCGAATGGCCGGCATCGCCTCGAAGCCATGCGCCGCCTTGGGGCGAAATCAATCACCGCGCTCGTCGTGGCTGACCGCGAAGTCGCCTGGCAGATCCTTGCGCTGAATACGGAGAAGGCCCACAACCTCAAGGAACGCTCGCTGGAGGTCATCCGCATCTACCGCGGTCTGGTGGAAGAAGATGCCACGCGATCTGAGTCGCGGTTCACGTTCTACCTAGACGAACCCGCCCTAGTCACTCTCGGCGTCTGCTATGAACGCTTCCCTCGCTTCGGCGGTGGTGCTTACCATCCAATCCTACGGCGACTCGAGACCTTTACCGATGAACCGCTCCGCGATGCCGTCAAGGATCACGAGAAACGGGCCACGATGGTGCTCGACCTCGAGGAGAAAGTTGCGGCAGCGGTAAAGAGGCTGAAAGAACGTGGTCTCGTCAGCCCGTACTTGCGCTCGTTCGTGGTAGCGCGCATCAACCCGCTGCGTTGGATTAAGGGCGAACCGCCTCCACTTGAAGAGGTGCTTAAGACCATGCGAGAGCGCGCGGCAAAATTCAACGTCGAGAAGATCAAGCCGCAGGATCTCGCGGGTGCGGGAGGCCCCCCGGACGAAGACATCTAGGCTCCTGTGGGTAGCCTGAAATACTCTTCGGTGGAAGTGTTTGACATGCTCTTGCCCCTGGAACAAAGGAAGAGTCCTGCATGCGCTTTGTCGCTTTCGACGATCCCGGTTGGTCGCCCTCGTTATCCATTCGTTACCATCTTGTGCTCACCCCATCTCTGCGAGTGCGTCGATGACTTTAATGGAGTGCTTGCTGGAGCGACTACTTTGACCGCCGAAAATAACACCGGCCTCCACTGGCCGGCGGAGAGTGCCGGGATCAAATCAAGACAACAGTCCGGGACGGCAACCGTTAATGCCGTTAAGTTCGGATCGCGGGTGGAGGGCGTAACCGCGAGCAGTACCATCGGGTGGTCATGTCTTACAGTGCTGTAAATGGGATACACGACACTATCGGAGAAAATCGGAGAAGGACAGCGCGTTTGCTGTGCTTGAGAAAGCATTCCGCGACCGAGATGACTCCATACTGACAATTAAAGTTGAGCCGTATTTTGACAATATTCGCTCTGACGCCCGCTACGCTCTCGTACACCGGATCGGGCCTGCCGCAGTAGCCGAAAGCTGTTTACAAAGACTTCCTCGCCCTCTGGAAAGATGCCGATGCCGACATCCCATCCTGAAGCAAGAGAAAGCCGAGCACGCCGAATTGCAGTAGGGGACTATCATGTCGTCGGTGACAACAAGGAGGAGGGCATCATGCGTCGAGAACCTGCGCTGAAGGTATTGCTGGTCGTGTTGGGATTGCTGTTTTGCGCTGGCGCTTATCCGTTGATGGTGTTTACGAAGCAAGACCCCGCGCTGGCGATGATGCTGAGCCTTTACGTCACCCTGGGCGTTTACTTGCTACTGGCAGCCCGAAACCCATCCGCGAATCGCAGCCTGATCGCTTTCACAGCATGGTCGAGTTTTGCTCATGCTACGGTGATGGCGGTGCAGGCATTTCTTAACCTGATCTCACGCAGAGAATTGATAGGCGTGGCTTTCTTCGTCGTCATCGGCGTGGCGTTGATCGCGCTGGCTCCGAGGAAGCAACCGGTAGAGCAGTTAGCGGCAGCCGTAGTGTAGGGAATTGGAATGCCGATCACAGCGTGGGTCATCTCGCTTCTGGTGCTCGTGTTCACTCCCATCCTGCTGATCCGATTCCGCAAACGGTGGGTGGCAGCCTTCAACTTGGCTGTTACGAACCGGATCACCAGCCGATTTGCGGTCCGATTGCCCGGCTTCGGCATTCTCACGCATGTAGGTCGGAAGTCCGGCAAGGTCTATCGGACACCAGTGAATGTTTTTCGAGCGCCGGAGGGATTCCTGATTGCGCTCACCTACGGACGAGAAAGTGAATGGGTCAGGAACCTAATAGCCGCCGGGGGATGCCAGCTTGAAACTCGTGGCCTGCAGTATCAGCTTTCGGCACCCACCATCGTGCACGACCCCACACGGCGACGATTTCCTCTTTTCGTGCGGATCGCACTCCGGATCATCGGTGCGAACGACTTCATGCAGCTTTCGACCGCTCGCGCCCCCGGCGTCACCTCCAAATTCACATAGGCTTTTGCTAGCCTATTGTTATGCAGAAGCCCGTCAAAGAGCGCATCGCAAAGTTGCGAGAAGAAATAGCGCGAATTAGTGAAGCAAACCGTATGCACATGCATGGCAACAAAAAGATTCCCGGCTCGGCAGGCGATCACGAACGGCGGCTTCAGAGGTTGCAGGAAATCATAGACGAATTGGTGGCGCTGACCGATTGGAAAAAACTGTGAAAACAACTCGGCACCGGAATCAATTCGCCTCTGCTATGGCATCACGGAATCAGTACGATCTTCCCGCCTATTCCGCGCCGTTTCCATTCGTTTCGCTCATCGGAGGGACGACAATTTTGTAATCGGGGTGCACCAAGACAGATAACCTCTTTCTTGTGGTGCATAAGCCTATCATTCCCTAAGAACAATCGCTAGGAGTCGCACAGATGACAGCGAATCAAGTGATCCTTTACTTCGACAATCAGGAAGATGCTGTGCTTTTCACGCTGGCTGCCAGTTCCGTAATGTCAGCAGAGGAGCAGACCGACAGCAGCAAGGCAGCGGCCAAGGTTGCGGGAGAGATTTGCAAAGCCCGTCGAATCACGACTACGGGTGTCCTGAACCTTGCCTGAAGGGAGCCAAACCATGATTCGGAAACTTGCTCTGCAAATAGGAATCCCCACGCTACTCGCACTCATGGCATGGAATGCTTATCTTGCAGTCAGCCATTTAAAACGGATGCAGAAGATTACCGTGCTCACCATGGAAAGCTCCGCGATCCAAGCGGAACTCTCGGCTGTTTTGAAAGACTTAACCGATATGGAAACAGGTCAGCGGGGATTTCTGCTAACCGGTGATGCCACGTATTTGCAACCCTACTCAGACGCGAAGGGCAGAGTCGAAGCAAATTTTGTCGCACTTCGTGGAGCGCTGACGAACCGGAGGGAGAACCAACAATCACTGGTGTCGCAGTTGGCGTCTTTGGCTAGTTCAAAGCAGGCTGAGATGGAGCGCACGATTAATTTGCGCCAACAGGGGTACCGCCTACGGTCATTCAGGGTTGTGGATACAAACGAAGGCAAGGATTACATGGATGAGATTCGCCAGATTGTGGCCTCGCTAGCGTCGTCGGAAAGCGGCAATTTCGCCAGACTCGACAACGAGAAATCTGCCACACTGAAGAAGTTTTTGTGGATCAGCATCGCTTCTAATTCCGCCACGCTTCTAATAGCAGCCTGTTTGTTCGGGCTGATGAGACGGCATGGACGACTGCTGGAAGAAGAAGCTGCCAAAAGCAGAGAAGAGCTAGCCGTCCGGGATTTCCAACTCCAAAGACTAACCTCTGCCCTTTCCGGCCAAGCGCGTTCCGACATCACTGCCATTAACACGATTTCAGGGTTGCTGCTGGAAAATTACGGCGCATTCCTTCCCCGGCAGGGGCACGCATATGCTGAGCAGATGAAGGAAGCGGCAGCGCAAATTGAGCGGCTCCGACAAGACTTAATTGGCACCCCACGTTCCGAGGCAGCTTAGCAAATCTCGCAGGGATGGTCCTCGTACCACGTAATCATTCACACTGATTCTCTGTCTGTCATTAATTACCAGGACGTCCCGATCGCCATGGCTTTGGTCAATCAGCTGCTTTGAGCCAGTCGGTGGCTTGCACACCCGCGTTCCGAGTTTGGCACCATTACAGGAGAATACCGAATGAAGTGGGCCATCTTTGCCCATAAAACCAATCTCACGGGTATTGCTGTATTCTGGCACTTCACCTGCCACCTCCCTTGGTGGCCGGGAATCTTCTACGAGTGCCTCGCTAAACAAAAGCAGCACCCTGAAGGCAGTCAGTTTAATCAAAGGGTATGAAGCGCTTGACAGTAAAACGCGCGAACAGAAAAGGAGTATGCATATGGCAGCACAGGTCCAACCACTGACGAAGCCACCGAGAACCAGACAGACAGCGTGGAGTGCGCTGGCGTCACATTACAAAACGGTTTCAAAGCTCCATCTGCAGCAGCTTTTTGCGGATGATCCGAAGCGCGGTGAGCGTTTGGCGGTCGAGGCCGTTGGTCTTTACCTGGATTACTCCAAGAACCGCGTCACCGATGAAACCATGCGTCTCCTTCTTCAACTGGCGGAAGAGTCTGGCCTGAGGGCACGAATCGATGCCATGTTCCACGGGGAGAAAATCAACATCACCGAGAAGCGCGCAGTCTTGCACGTTGCCCTGCGTTCGCCGCGAGACGAATCCATCGAGGTCGATGGTGAAAACGTGGTGCCCAAGGTGCATGCCGTGCTCGCCCGGATGGCGGATTTTTCCAACCGCGTGCGCAGTGGTGAATGGAAGGGGCACAGCGGCAAGCGCATTCGTAACGTGATCAACGTCGGCATCGGCGGCTCCGACCTGGGTCCGGTCATGGCCTACGAGGCGCTGAAGCACTATAGCGATCGAGCCATGACGTTCCGCTTCGTATCCAACATTGATGGCACTGATTTCGCGGAGGCGGTCCGTGACCTCGATCCGTCGGAAACACTTTTCATCATCTCTTCGAAAACCTTCACCACCCTGGAAACGATGACAAACGCTCACACGGCTCGCGAGTGGTCTCTCGCTGGACTAGGCGGGGACGAAAAGTCGGTGGCAAAGCATTTTGTGGCGGTCTCGACGAATACGGCCGAGGTTACCAAGTTCGGGATCGATGCCGCCAACATGTTCGAGTTCTGGGACTGGGTTGGCGGACGCTACTCGATGGATTCCGCCATTGGCCTGTCAACCATGGTAGCGATTGGTCCTGAGAATTTTCAGGCGATGTTGAATGGTTTCCATCAGATGGACGAACACTTCCGCACTGCTTCCTTCCAGCAAAACCTGCCCGTGTTGATGGGTCTTCTCGCGATCTGGTACAACGATTTCTTCGGGGCGCAGACGGTCGCGGTCTTGCCCTACGAACAGTATCTGAAACGCTTCCCGGCCTACCTCCAGCAACTGACGATGGAAAGCAACGGCAAGCACGTCACGCTTAAGGGAAAAAAGGTTGCGCACGACACGGGTCCAATTTATTGGGGAGAACCGGGAACCAACGGCCAACACTCTTTCTACCAGCTGATTCACCAGGGGACGAGACTCATTCCGTGCGACTTCATCGCTTTTTCGCAGCCGCTCAACCCGCTGGGGCGCCACCACGACATGCTGATTGCCAACGTTTGCGCACAAACTGAAGCCCTGGCCTTCGGCAAGACTCCGGCACAAGTCGAGGCGGAAGGCACCCCGAAGTGGCTCGTTCCGCACCGGGTTTTCGAGGGCAACCGTCCGTCGAATACGATCCTGGCTGAAAAACTCACCCCGGAAACTCTCGGAAAGCTGGTTGCGCTGTACGAACACTCCGTGTTTACCCAGGGCGCAATCTGGAATATCGATTCATTCGACCAATGGGGCGTCGAACTGGGAAAGGTCCTCGCGCAACGCATCATCCCGGAACTGGAGAGCACAACAGAACCGCAGCTTGCGCACGACAGTTCCACCAACAACCTGATCCGGTATTACCGTAAATCGAAGCAGTCGTAAAGGAGATTAGCGATGCAACTCGGCATGATCGGTCTGGGACGGAGGAGTACAGGTCGGGCCACCAGGCCGACAGCGCGAGCCCCGCGGATTTCGACGTTGTCTCCGATAACATGCTCGACTTCACCTCAAAGATGGAAACTTGACCAGAGTCGCAGGTTTTCGTCGCATTAATTCAACGGAAGCAATCATGTGAGCGTATGACCCTCAACATCAACTCATCACCGCACGTGTAGGTCATCCTAATGCCGCTTTTGTGCCGAAGAGCAAACTAGGGTCGCATGACTGAACAGCCCAGAAGCGAAGACCGCGTGCAACGGCCCAAGCCACTGACCGATTTTCATGGCGAGGATCGTCATGAACTGGTGCAAGAACTCGCGTACCAGCACTGGGAAAAAAGAGGCAGTCCGCTTGGGTCACCGGAAATTGATTGGTTCGCGGCCGAAAAGGCCATGCGTGCGTACCTTTTAGCGTCAGGAATTGAGCTCGGGCCAGACGAGGACCTGTACTCTTGACTGGCGTGGCTTTGAATATTGAACACGAACCGTTCCACAACCTAGAAGACTAAGGATCATCTTATGAGCACCAATCGCGTGGCGCGCCCAACCTCCGCAAAAGTCGTTCCCATGACCACCAGCGCAACTAATGTTTCAGACGTTCTGCAACAGTACGGGTACGGCTCGATGCCGTTTATCGGGACGGAAAACGCATTTTATGAGCGGCACCTGGTTTTTGACAGGGCGATCGATCCCAAAGTAGCGAGTGCGCATGAGCGCTTTGAGGCGTTCTCCCATTCCGTGCGAGACATTCTCGCTCGGCGTTGGGTGCAAACCAAGAACACTTATGAGCGAGAGAATGCCAAACGCATCTATTACCTGTCCATGGAGTTTCTCATCGGACGTTCGTTGGCCAACAACATCACCAACCTGTTGCTAGATCCGCTTTTGCCGGATGCAGCTCAAGAACATGGTATCGACTGGCTGGAATTGATTGAGCAGGAACCAGATGCTGGGCTGGGCAACGGCGGCTTGGGCCGCCTCGCGGCGTGCTTTCTCGATTCGATGGCGACCATGCAACTCCCGGGCACCGGCTATGGTCTCCGCTATGAGTACGGCATGTTCAAGCAATCGATTGTAGATGGCTGGCAAAAAGAGAATCCCGACAACTGGCTCCGCTACGGCGATCCCTGGGAGATTGCCCGGCTTCACGAGAATGTGGAAGTCAGGCTGAACGTCTCATTCAAGTTGCAAGACGGTAATTTTCAAATCATCCCCGACCGACCGTCAAGCCTGATCGGTATCCCGTTTGATCGTCCCGTGGTGGGCTACGGTGGAAAGACGATCAACACGCTCCGGCTCTGGGCCGCGGCGGCGCCCGATTATTTCGATTTTGAGAAGTTCGGCACCGGAGACTTCGTGGGCGCACTCGGCGAAACTCTCCAAGCGGAGTCGCTTACCCGCGTGCTGTATCCTGACGATTCTACGACGAGGGGGCAGGGGCTGCGCTTTCTGCAGGAGTATTTCCTGGTCGCGTGTTCCATGGCCGACCTGGTGCGCCGTTTCCAGCGCCACAACTCGGATTGGGAAAAGTTGCCGGAAAAAGCCGCAATTCAACTCAATGACACGCATCCTTCCATGTCGGTCCCTGAACTGATGCGAATCTTGCTCGACGATGTGCACTTGGGATGGGACCAGGCCTGGGACCTGACGAAGAAGACGCTGGGGTACACAAATCACACCTTGCTGCCTGAGGCTCTGGAGAAATGGCCGGTGGCGTGGTTTGAGACACTGCTTCCTCGTCACCTGGAGCTCATCTACGAGATCAACCGTCGGCTGCTCGATGAAGTTCGGGTTCGCTTCCCCGGCGACGAGGGACGCGTGCAGCGCGTGAGCCTGGTGGAAGAAGGCAGCCCGCGCAAAATCCGGATGGCGAACCTTGCCATCGTCGGCTCGCACAGCACCAACGGAGTGTCTGCTGTCCACTCCAAGCTACTGCGAACCACGACGGTCAAGGATCTCGCGGAAATGTTTCCCGAGCGTTTTAGCAACAAGACAAACGGAGTGACGCCCCGGCGCTGGTTGCGCGAGGCCAATCCCGCGCTGGCCCGCGAAATCACGCAAGTCATCGGAGATCGCTGGATTACGGATCTTAGCCTACTCAAACAGCTCAAGCCATTCGCGGAGGATTCCAATGCTCGCGAACGCTTCCTCAACTCAAAGCGAGAGGCCAAAGTGCAGTTTGCCAATTGGCTCAAGTCAACGTCGGGGCGTGTCGTGGACCCGGATACGATCTTCGACTGCCACATCAAGCGTATTCACGAATATAAAAGGCAATTGATGAATGCGCTGCGGATTGTGATTGTTTATAACCGGCTGCGGGAAAATCCCGGCATGAAGATAGTGCCTCGGACATTTTTCTTCGCTGGTAAAGCGGCGCCAGCTTACAAGCTGGCCAAGCTCATCATAAAGTTCATCAACAACCTGGCGGGCACGATTGATGGCGACCCGGCGGCGCGCGGCCGGCTCAACGTCGTCTTTCTCCCTGAGTACAACGTTTCGTTGGCGGAACGCCTGATTCCAGCCAGCGATGTCTCCAACCAGATCTCGACCGCCGGCTACGAGGCCAGCGGAACGAGTAACATGAAATTTATGATGAACGGAGCGCTTAACGGTCGGAACCCGCGACGGTGCGACCATCGAAATGGCGGAGGAAGCCGGAGAAGAGAACATGTTCCTGTTCGGGCTCACCGTGGAGCAGGTCGAGAACAGCCGCGCCTGGTACGACCCGCACTGGCATTATGAACATGAGCCGGAGACGCGAGCCGCTCTGGACTTGATTTTCTCTGACCACTTCAGCCGCAACGAACCAGGAGTATTCGCTCCCTTGCGCGATACGCTTCTGACCCAGGGCGATCACTATATGCATCTGGCGGACCTGACCTCGTATTGCCAGGCACAGGAACGGCTCGGCGCGCTCTATGCCGAACCCGGCGCATGGGCGCAGAAAGCAATCTTGAACGTCGCCAGCTCCGGGAAGTTTTCGAGCGATCGCTCGATTGCGGAATACGCAAGCGAGATTTGGAAGGTGGAACCATGCCCAGTACTCTAGAAACACAGTCCCTGACAGGTGAACCTAACATTTCGCCGCTGGCAGGCAAACCAGCGCCAAAGGAGTTGCTGGTGGACGTGGCTCGCCTGGAGAAGGAATATTTCGAGCGGCGTCCCGACCTGGATGATCCAAACCAGCTAGTCAGCTTCGGCACCAGCGGACACCGTGGCTCGCCCCTGCGCGGCACATTTAACGAAGCGCACATCCTCGCAATTACCCAGGCGATCTGCGAATACCGGCGCGAGCAGGGAACCGACGGCCCGCTCTATATGGGGAAAGACACCCACGCAGTCTCGGAGCCCGCGCAGCGCACCGCCCTCGAGGTGCTGGCGGCAAACAACGTGGACACGATCATTCAGCAAGACGACGGGATAACTCCGACGCCGGTTATCTCGCGAGCGATTCTGGTTTACAACCGTAGCCGCCAGAAACATCTCGCCGACGGCATCGTGATTACGCCATCGCACAATCCGCCGGAGGATGGAGGCTTCAAGTACAACCCGCCCAACGGCGGCCCGGCTGATACCGACGTGACCCGCTGGGTAGAGAATCGCGCGAACGAATTGTTGCGAGCGGAGAATGCAGGGGTCAAGCGAATTCCGTTTGCTAAGGCGATCCGGTCCGCGACCACTCACCAGGAAGATTTCGTCCTGCCGTATGTTCGTGATCTCAAGAATGTCGTTGACATGGATGCGATTCGCGGCGCTCACCTTAAACTTGGCGTCGACCCTCTGGGCGGAGCTTCCTTGCCTTACTGGGAGCCGATCAACTCGATTTACGGGCTGGACATCGTCGTCACCAATCCAATAGTCGACCCGACATTTTCGTTTATGACCGTTGACCACGACGGCAAAATTCGCATGGACTGCTCGAGTCCCTATGCGATGGCCAGGCTGGTCGGTCTGAAAGATCAGTACCAGGTGGCTTTCGGGAACGATACCGACGCTGATCGGCACGGGATCGTAACTCCGGTTGCGGGTTTGATGAACCCGAATCATTACCTTGCCGTTGCCATCCGCTATTTGCTCACGCACCGGCCCCAGTGGCGTAGCACAGTTGCGGTGGGAAAGACGCTGGTGAGCAGCAGCATGATTGACCGGGTCGTCAAAAAGCTCGGCCGCAAGCTCCGCGAAGTGCCGGTGGGTTTCAAGTGGTTTGTGCCGGGCCTGGTCGATGGCTCGTACTGTTTCGGCGGAGAAGAAAGCGCTGGAGCGAGTTTTCTTCGTCTTGACGGCACAGTATGGACGACCGACAAGGACGGGCCGATCATGGACTTGCTGGCGGCGGAGATTACCGCGCGCACTGGCAAGAATCCCGGAGAACATTACCGCGAACTGACGGCGGAGTTCGGCATCCCGTACTACACGCGCATCGACGCGCCCGCCACGCCCGAGCAGAAAGCAAAGTTGGAAAAACTCACCCCGGACGCGGTAAAGGAGTCAGACCTGGCGGGCGAGCCAATCACCGCCAAGCTGACCAAAGCCCCGGGCAACGATGCCCCAATCGGCGGCCTGAAAGTTGTGGCGGAGAGCGGTTGGTTTGCAGCGCGACCCTCCGGTACCGAGAACATTTATAAGATCTACGCCGAGAGTTTCAAGAGCCAGACTCATCTGAACGCGATCCTTAGCGAGGCGGAGGAGATGGTGAATAATGCCCTGGGTTCGTCCGCAGTCGTTCCTAAGCAGGGGGGCCGGACATGAGCGGCAATGGCGCGCTCATGGTTGTGCCGCCGTTTCCGTCTGAATATCGCGCTTCTGGCTTGCTGCTGCACGTCACGTCTCTGCCCTCGCCGTATGGCATCGGCGATTTGGGATCGTCCGCATTCTCGTGGATTGATCGTCTCCACGATGCCGGCATGGCGTGGTGGCAGGCACTACCGCTGGGTCCGACTGGTTACGGAAACTCGCCGTATCAATCGATGTCGTCGTTTGCCGGCAACGCGCTGCTGATCAGTCCCGGCTCTCTCATTTCGGACGGGCTGTTACAGGCGAGCGATGCTCAGTCTCAATTCTCGGCGGATGCGGTTGACTACGATTCTGTTATCCCGTTCAAACAGCGGCTGCTCGAAACGGCATGGGCAAACTTCAAAGCCGGACAGCGCAGTGCCAGAGATCTCGCGCCTGCCTACGACGAGTTCTGCGCGAGGCAAGCGCATTGGCTGGAAGACTATGCTCTGTTCCGGGCACTGAAAGAAAAGTATCGCGGAGCTTATTATCTGGAGTGGCCAGCAGAGTTGGTTCAGCGCAGCCCGAGTGCTCTCGCCGAGGCGCGGCGAGAGTTAGCAAGTCAAATTGATCAGGTTCGCTTCGCGCAATTCCTGCTGTTCCGCCAGGCCGATCAACTCAAGGAGCATGCCCATGCCAAGGGCGTGAGCTTGATCGGCGATCTGCCCTTCTTTGTTTCCCCGGATTCCAGTGATGTTTGGGCGAACCCTCAGCTATTCCTGCTCGATGAGCAGCATCGGCCACGCTTCGTCGCCGGGGTTCCTCCCGATTATTTCAGCGCACAAGGTCAATTGTGGGGCAACCCCGTTTACAACTGGGATGCCGTGCGTTCGACTGGTTATCGGTGGTGCATCGATCGGTTGCGTGCTCTGCTGGCTCACGTCGATGTGATTCGCCTGGATCACTTCCGCGGGTTCGCGGCTGCATGGCACGTTCCAGCCGGAGCGCCAACGGCTCAGTCCGGGCAGTGGGTGGCGGGTCCGGGAGCCAGCTTTTTTGAAGCAGTGCAAACAGAGCTGGGCCATCTACCATTCGTCGCGGAAGATTTGGGTGTGATTACGGCCGACGTGCAGGCCCTGCGCGACCAGTTTCGTGTGCCGGGGACGCGCGTCCTGCAATTCGCCTTCGATGGTCATGCGGACAATCCATATCTGCCGCACAACTTTGTCCACAATACAGTCGCCTATACCGGCACGCATGACAATGCCACAACTCGACAATGGTATGAGGAATTGCCCGACTACCAGCGGCAGAATTTCTGGAGCTACCTCAAGCGTGCGCCGGGAACCAGTGCGGATGCCGCTCCGGAGTTGATGCGGCTGACATGGTCGTCACCAGCGGCGCTCGCGATTGCTCCGTTGCAGGATTTGCTCAACCTGGGAAGCGAAGCTCGAATGAACGTGCCGGGTCGCGCGGATGGAAACTGGCGTTGGCGGGTCCGAGAAGACATGTTGTCTTCTCGGGCTTTTCAATGGCTGCGGGATTTGACGGAGAGTTCCAATCGCTTGGTCGGACCTGTAATATCCGCCAGGGCGCATGTAGACCGCGGACGGGCCAGCGCTCAAATCTAAACAGATGGAAGGTTAGCGTGGTGATTCAAGTTGCCAAGAGTATTCTCCTAGTCGTGAGCGCGCTCTTTCCGATCGTGGATCCGATCGGAGGCAGTCCGGTCTTTCTGCTGCTCACGAGAGATTACGCGGCCGAAACACGACGAGTGCTGGCTCGCCGCATTGCGGTGGATAGTTTCATACTGCTGATCGCGTCCTTTACCCTCGGGGCGCACGTGCTCTCCTTCTTTGGGATTTCGCTCCCGGTTGTGCAGGTCGGCGGTGGGCTGATCGTGATTTCAACGGGCTGGGCGATGCTGAATCAGAAAGACGCGAACGATCAAGACTCAACTAGGCGAACGGTCACTTGCGCTGATGCTCTGAGCCGGGCATTTTACCCGCTTACGCTTCCTTTGACAGTCGGTCCCGGCTCCATCTCGGTTGCGATCACTTTGGGCGCGAATGCGCCGCAGCACTTGGGCGCAAACCTGCTGGTAATTGTCGCGGCGGCGATCGGTTCCGCTTTCGTGGCAGTAACCATTTATCTCTGCTACGGTTACGCAGATCGGCTCGCGAGCAAAATGGGGCCCACGGGGACGAATGTAATTCTAAAGCTCTCCGCGTTCTTGCTGGTGTGCATTGGCGTGCAGATTCTGTGGAACGGCGCGAGCAAGTTGCTCAGTTCGTTGCCGCAGTTTGGCGGAGTTGTAGCGCTACCGCGTTGACTGCCAAGCGAGCGGTTGTAAGCGGATGAAAGAGAGGTACAGTGAACAGTTCAAGCGTTGATGTGCTCGCCAGCATAGACGGTCCGGCCGAGGCTGCCAACTCGGTGGCGGCCCCACTCATGAAACGACCGACTTGGGAGCAGTCCGAGGGCAACCCATTGCCGCTTGGGGTCAAGTGGATCGAAGAGGAGCAGGCATTCAACTTCGCGGTTCACTCCGAACATGCGGAGAGCGTCACTCTGTTGCTCTATTCTCCAGCCGATCTGGTGAATCCTCTTCTGACGTTTCACTTGGATTTTTTGCACAACAAGTCGGGGCGGATTTGGCACTGCCGGATCCCGGTTACAAAGCTTGGGGCCGCTCGTTACTACGCGTATTCGGTCGCGGGAGAGACGATTCCTCAACTGCACAGTTTCGATCCGCAGAAGGTCCTGCTCGACCCGTACGCGAAATGCATCTTCTTCCCGCCCGCATTTGATCGCAACTTGGCCATGCGAGAAGGATCCAATGCAGGCAGAGCGCCTTTGGGAGTGCTGAGTGATCACCGATCGACATTTAACTGGTCGGGGGATCAGCCTCCGCATCATGAGTCGGATGCGGTCATCTACGAACTTCACGTGAGAGGTTTCACGAAGAACCCAAACTCAGGTGTCGACCCATCGCGTGCCGGCACATTCGCCGGTCTCGTGGAAAAGATCCCCTATTTAAAGGAACTCGGGGTGACGGGTGTAGAACTGATGCCGGTTTTTCAGCGTGATCCACAAGAAGGCGACTACTGGGGCTACATGCCTTTGAATTTCTTCGCGCCGCATGCTCAGTACGCGAGCACACACCGTGCTGATGAGCAGCATCTTGAATTCAAGAATATGGTGAAGGCTTTTCATCAGGCTGATATCGGCGTGTTGCTGGACGTCGTATACAACCACACTTGCGAGGGCGACTACAAAGGACCGATCTACAGCTTCAAGGGTCTCGACAGCGCCGGCTATTACATGCTTTCCTCCGATCCGGCAAACCCTTACCTCAACTTACTCGGGTACAGGAAATACCTTGAATTTCGGCCAGGCGCATGTGCGCAAGATGGTGATAGACAGTTTGCGCTATTGGAAGCGAGGAATGCATGTCGACGGATTCCGCTTTGATCTGGCGTCGGTATTCAGCCGCAACGCGGATGGATCGCTCAACTGGGGTGAAGCGCCCATCTTCAGTGAAATTGCCGCGGACCCGGAATTAGGGCGGGTGCGTTTGATCGCGGAGCCCTGGGACACAGCCGCTTATCAGCTAGGGCGAGGGTTCCCCGGATTGACCTGGCTGCAGTGGAACGGCCGGTTTCGCGATGACGTTCGTCGTTTTGTCAAGGGCGACACAGGGATGGTTCCCGAGGTGATGCGACGTATCTATGGCAGCGATGACTTATTTCCAGATAGCCGCGCCGACGCTTATCACGCATATCAGAGTGTGAATTATGTAACATCCCACGACGGCTTCACGCTCTACGATCTTGTTTCTTATGACCGCAAGCACAATTGGCAAAACGGAAATAATAATCAGGACGGTACCGACGCGAACTACAGTTGGAATTGTGGCCAGGAGGGGGATGAAGGCGTAACCCCGGCGGTCCGCGCATTGCGCCGGAAGCAGGTAAAGAATTTCTGCTGTCTGCTCTTGCTGTCCAACGGTACACCAATGTTCCGGGCCGGGGACGAGTTCATGAACACCCAATTTGGCAACAACAATCCCTATAACCAGGACAACGAAATTGGATGGCTTGATTGGAGTCAACTCCGATCCAATAAGGACATTTTCCAGTTCTTCAAGAAGATGATTGCGTTCCGGAAAAATCATCCCTCGCTGAGCCGGAGCAGGTTCTGGCGGGAGGATGTTTCCTGGTACGGCGTCGGCCCCACGGTCGATTTGTCCAACGACTCGCACAGCCTGGCATTCTGTCTGCATGGCGCTTCTCAAGGCGACGATGACATCTACACGATGATCAATGGGTACTGGGAAGAGTTGGAGTTCAATGTGCAGGAGGGAACAGCACAGGCGTGGAAGAGAATCGTGGACACCGCTTTGCCCAGTCCAGATGATTTCTCGGACGACGGAATCCCTTTAGAACGGACGAAATACCTACTGGCTCCAAGATCGATTGTGGTCTTATGTCGATCCAAGAAAAGCGACACTCGGGAGGGTCCATGAGCACGCGATCGAGGATCATTATCGTCGGTGGCGATTAACAAAGATGCCGATAGTCCGGCCAGTTCGACTGTCCGCAAACGCGAACAATGTACAGCCGGCTCGCGGAATGAATTCTAAGTCTGGCACACAGCTGGCACACCGGTGCGCTGTTAGAATCGGGCAATCTGGAGGCACTCTTGAGCGCAACTCAGCCGCACGTGGTGATCGTTGGCGGCGGTTTCGGCGGACTCTTCGCGACGCGTGCGTTGGCCGGGGCTCCCGTCAGCGTGACGCTGATCGACAAACGGAACTACCATCTTTTCCGTCCCATGCTCTACCAGGTGGCCACGGGGCTGTTATCCGCCGACGAAATTGCCGGGCCGCTCCGCTCCATCCTGAACCGCCAGAAAAATGTTGAGGTGTTGCTCGACGAAGTCAGCGGCATCGACACGGAAAAGCGGCTGGTTCATTTGAAACAGCACGTGGTGCCGTACGACTTCCTCGTGCTCGCGACCGGAATTCAATACAACTACTTTGGTCACGAGGACTGGCGGCGCACGGCGCCGGGCCTCGAATCGCTGGACGACGCCGACCTGATTCGCGGCAAGATCCTGCTGGCCTTCGAGCGCGCCGAGGAGATTGCGGCACTCGACCCAGCGGACACGGAGAAAATACGCCAACTGCTCACGTTTGTCCTGGTCGGTGGGGGGACGGTGGGCGTGGAAATGGCGAGCACGCTGGCGGAAATGTCGCGCATGGCCCTGGCGCACGATTTTCGTCACATCGATCCACGCTCGGCGTGGATCCTCCTGTACGAGGCGGCCCCGCGTGTGCTTCCCACTTTTCCAGGGGTCCTTTCGGCCAAGGCGCAGCGCCACCTGGAGAGCCTGGGCGTGAAGGTGTACACGAACACACCCGTCACGCACGTGGACGCCGCTGGGATCGTCGCCAATGGTGAGCGCGTTCTGGCCGGCACGGTGTTGTGGAGTGCGGGCGTGCTTGCATCTCCCGCAGGCCGATGGCTAGGAGCGGCCATGGACAAGTCGGGAAAGGTTATCGTGAACTCGGACCTTTCCGTGCCGGGGCACCCTGAGATTTTTGCGATTGGCGACACGGCGCGCGTCGTGGCGCAGGCGCGGAATTTGCTGGGCATGAAGGCGAAAGAGCCAACGGTCATGCCTGGAGTAGCGCAGCCGGCCATTCAAGAGGGCAAGTACGTGGGCGGCTTGATTCGGCGCCGCGTGCAAGGACAGGGGCCGCCGGCGCCCTTCTGGTACTGGGACAAGGGCGATCTGGCGATTGTGGGCCGCACCTATGCCCTCGCGGATCTTCGTTTTTTACGCTTCACGGGATTTTTAGCCTGGATTGTCTGGGCGGCTGTGCACATCTATTTCCTGATCGGGTTCGCGAATCGTTTCTTCGTCATACTGCGGTGGGGAATTGCGTTTTTGACCAAGCGGCGCCAGGTGCGCACGTTCCCCGGAGAAGAAAATTCCGCAAAGGCGGCCTAGGTTCCGCGCATGACCGCGGAAGGTCGCTCCACTGAAGCCGGCAAGGGTGCGAAGTCCAATTGGTTTTAGCGCAAGTTTGAATCTAAACCCTGACGACTCGGTGACAGCTATGGCTCTGATTGTTTTCCTGAGGGGTGTTAACGTTGGCGGCCACAGGACATTTCGCCCAAGCATCCTGGCGAGAGAGTTGAGTGACTATGATGTCGTCAACGTGGGCGCTGCGGGCACGTTTATCGTTCGGAACCCTGTGTCGCGAGGGGAGTTCCGTGCTGAACTGCTCCGGAAGCTGCCATTCGAGGCGGAAGTTGTGCTCTGCGAGGGTCGCAATCTCATCCGCCTGGAGACTGAGCATCCATTTGGAACCCAGCCGTCACGCCCCGATATCGTTCGATTCGTGAGCATCCTGTCGAAAGCCGGAGGCCTCCGCGCTACTCTGCCAGTTACCTTCCCTCCCGACGGGGAATGGTTGGTGCGAGTTATCTCCTCGAACAAGCAATTCGTGTTCGGAATGTACCGTCGGCACATGAAGACAATCAGCTACCTTGGCCAGATCGATAAGCTATTCGGGGTGCCGGCCACGACACGCAACTGGAACACAATCCTCGCGGTCCTGCGGCTTTTGAAACACGGGGAGAAAAAGGCCACCAATTCACCGCGGATGACATAACCCCCACAAACCCGTTGATTCTTGATTTTGCAGTGGTGGTGGGATTTCCGCGGATTGGGTGCGGTTCAGCGTCGTATGTCGAATGCTGCAACATCCTGTTAGTACCAGCTGAGTCTCGGGGCAATCGAGCCAAGAAAGCGGTCGCCGTGAAGCACCGGATTCCATTTCGCGTTCAGCCCATGCTTGCTACGCTCGTTCCCGAGCCATTCGACTGGCCCGGGTGGGCCTATGAGGAGAAGTATGACGGCGTCAGGATCCTTGCCTATAAAGAAGAGGGCCGGGTCCGGCTCCTCTCCAGAAATGAAAAAGACCGAACGGAAAACTTCCCTCAGATTGCAGCCGCAATCCGGATTCTTCAACCCGTCACTCTGCTTCTCGATGGTGAGGTGGTTGTCTTTGGCAAGAAGCGTGTTTCCAGATTCCAACTGCTGCAGCAGGATAAGGGCGAACCGGCGTACGCCGTCTTTGATTGCCTTTTTCACGAAGGCAAAGATCTGCGGCGCCAACCGTTGTCCAAGCGACGAGATGTGATGGAGAGATCCATCGGATCGTCGAGCAGAGTGCTATTGCCATCTCACCGACTCGCAACCAATGGTCTCGAGGCTTTCCGCATTGCGAAACGTCGGGGGTACGAAGGATTGGTCGCGAAAGATCTTTCCTCTCCGTACGTGGAAGCACGTTCCACCAAGTGGCTAAAAGTGAAAGTTCACCAGGAAGATGAGTTTGTGATCGCCGGATTCACGAAGCCTGCCGGCTCACGCCAATATTTTGGCGCCCTTCTCCTCGGCGCTTATAGCAAGAGCAGGCTGCATTATGTCGGCAAAGTCGGAACGGGATTCGATCGGAAATCTCTCGCCACGCTGTATCGAAAATTTCAGCCATACGTGAGATCTCGGCCCGCGCTGTGGGACCCACCGCGCGAAAAGGGCGTAGTTTTTCTCGCCCCGCGGCTCATCGCCCAAATCTCGTTCCAAGAATGGACGGCTGACAGGAAACTCCGCCAGCCTGTTTTTCTGGGCCTACGGGACGACAAACCTCCTGAGCAAGTGCGATTACCGGGGTTGCCAGGATGAAGAATAGATGAAGAATATTAAGGGGGCGGAATCCGTGTGCAAAGCCCCACAGCCGGGATATGTCACGCACGAACATAGAATGCGGTCCGGCACTCGCTAATGATAGGGGCCCTGGAATCAATGCGCGAGGCGCACGGGCGAGCAGTAAAGCAGGCGATGGCGCGTTGATGGACGTCAGTGGACGTCAGCCCATCGCGTAAGTCTATTGGCATCAACAAAAAGCTGGATTCTATACCGGGGCCATTTGCAAGTCACAGTGAAACCTACAGTTCCGCGATGATACCTTGTGTTTGTGCGGCTTACAAGCGAATTCGGTCTCAGGCTTGGAATGACTATAGTTTCTGCGAACTCCATTTCCGTCGAAAATGGTATCACTGGTATCAGTGGGGAAAGAACCATAATGGACACAATGAGATCGCGGGTAGGGGTACCGCGCAGAGTGGTATCCCTACCGCGACCTCATTGAACCATCGTGACTCAACGTTCTTCAAACACGTATTCGTGCTGCGCGTCTCTGATGGTCAACGTTCGCCTGGCTCCCGAGCCAACCACGAACTCAAAGCCCAACTCACCCGGTACGGTGGTGATGAAGGAGATTGTGCCATCGGGATTTTTGCGACTGGCGACTTCGCTTTTCCACTCGCCAAAACCAAAGATCGTGGAAGCGCCTGAGGTGCTGACGGTGATTTCGCCGAGCGATGCATTGGTGTAGTGTTTGGCGAGCTTGGCACTCTCATTCGCATCGGTCGGGATCGTCATCAATTTGCGCTCGGCAGCCAGGTCAGCATAGAAGCTCTTCGCGTCGGCATTGAGTAGCGCCTCGGCTTCAGGATGTCCATCGAAGAGAACCTCAAGCAACTTGCGGCGGATGCGGTCGCGAAGCAGCCATCCGGGATCAGCGTTTGTCAGGATGACCAGACCCACGTTTTGCTGCGGCAGCCACATCATGTCGCTGTGATATCCGACCAGGTCGCCACCGTGATGAACGACGGGTACTCCATAGGTGGTGTCGACCATCAAGCCCATGCCATAGGTGACGTCCTTACCGATGCTGACCTGTGGAGCACGCCGTTCGAGCAACGGTTCC
This sequence comes from uncultured Acidobacteriaceae bacterium, assembly GCA_963714225.1. GTDB lineage: Bacteria > Acidobacteriota > Terriglobia > Terriglobales > Acidobacteriaceae > Sulfotelmatobacter. The sequence goes on from CAVQNY010000051.1 coordinate 205,979, forward strand.
TTCGAAATGTAGGTTGTTCCATCGGGAAGCTTGCCCTCGGCAAGTTCCATGGAGACATATTTCATCATATCGTTCACGCTGCTCCACGCGCCCCCGGCGGGGCGCGCGGGAATGACGGCATCATTAATGGCCGTGACCGCCTTGGCAGTTTTTCCGTCGGCGTCGGGCGAATGCGAGCCGGCGTGATTGCCGGAGAAAGCGCGCTTGAAATCGAAGGTCGTCTCCTTCATCTGCAACGGATCGAAAACATACGATTGGATGGCGCTGTCGTAAGCGGCGCCTAATTCCATGTCGGGATGGATGACATGAGCTCCGGTATATCCGGCGGCCGCGGCCATCAGATTGGAATACTGGAAGAGTTCACCAAATTTCGATGTCGGCTGCATGGTGCCAAGCAGAGCCATCGTGCTCTCGGGCGTCATCTTGCCGTAGTCGAAGATCCATTCCAAATCCTGGCGCGGCATTCCGGTGCAGGCGCAGATCAGTTGCTTCACGAGCACGCTGTGCGTGGTTTCGACGTCGCCAAGCCTGAAGCTCGGGAACAGTTTGATGACGGGGGTGTCCCAGGTGATCCGGTGCTCATCGACGAGTTTGGCGAGGAGCAGCGTCGTCATCGCCTTCGTATTCGAGGCGATCATGAACAGCGTGTCACCGTCTGGCTTCTCCGTACCGCCCAACTCCTTAACACCGAAACCATCAGCGAATACGACCTTGCCATCCTGCACCAAGCCGAGAGCGACTCCGGGCACTCCCAAAACTTTTTGTCCCTGCTCAACGAAGCGGCCGAGTTCCGCAATGCGCGCCGAGTCTAGCGTGTTGGCTTTCTTTCCAGCAAACGACTCGCGGCTATAGCCTTTGGGCAGCAAGCGGCTGAAAATGAGGGCGAGCTGTCCGCCGCGCTTTCCCGCTACCGCATCTGCCACATCTTCAATGACGACGGTCCAGTTCGATCCGGAGTAATAGACGAAGGCATCTACTCCGCGCTTCTCATTGGGCGAGGTCTGGTAGTCGTAGAGGCGGCGACGGCTCCAGCCATCGCGGTCGGGCAGATCGTTGGTGACTTTGAGCGGCCATTTTGCGTCGGGCTTGTACACACGCCACGCCACGGCTAATGCCTCGTCCTGCGTCTTGGCTTGTACGTCGACGAGCACGACCCAGGAGTCTCCTTCGGGCGCTTCGAGAATGGTCGCCGGTCCTTCGACGCGAATGGACCAATCCTTCGGCGCGATGAAGGCACTGCCGAGTACGGTGGTCTTCGGGGTATCGGCGGAGAGCTTTTCAGGCGCTTGCGCGCTGGCCGCGTTGATGGCGGGCTGGGCTGATGCGCTTAAGGGTTGTTCGAGAAGCAGGGCGGAAGCGAAAACCAACAGAGAGCAGACGAGGAGTTTTTTCATGGCGTGGCAATTCTAAACCTGCGGTTAGCCGCCAAGGCAAGTTTTATTCAAGGAGGATCGCAGGCGAGCCCGACGCAAAACGTGCCCGGAAGACTGACGGGAGGATTTTGAGTGTGAGCACCTGATCCAACAGGCGGGCAGCCAGCTGCAACCTAGCTTACAGAACCTCTGCCAACGAGCTAAGATGAGTCGCTAAAGGATAATCCTGGTCTTTGGACACCGTTAGCGATTTGGAGGCCTACCATGAATAAGCGTTGGTGCGTTTTATGCTTGGCTATTTCCCTGGGAGCTTTGCCAGTTCTAGCGCAGGATGATGCGGCAGCGGCGCGAACTGCGGCGGGATGCGGTCCAAGCGGGGAGATGTTCAACGTGCAGACGATGGACCTGAAACATCCCGTTGGGCAGACGGAACAGGGCAAAGCACTGGTCTATTTTTTTGTAGATTTTGTCACTGCCCCTACGATGCGCGTCGGAGTCGATGGAAATTGGGTGGGAGCGAACGATGGGAAGTCATATTTCTTTTTTCAGGTCGACCCGGGAGAACATAATGTCTGCACGGAGTGGCAGTCGGGAACCTTCAAGAAATCGTCCGAGAGGGTCGGAGAAGCGATGCATCTGATGGCCGAGGCCGGGAAAACATATTACCTACGGCTGAACTTCAGCTACCAGCGGATGCATCTGGAGTTGTCGGATGAGGCGGAAGGGCATTTCTTGATTGGGTCGTCATTATTCGCGACATCGCAGCCGAAGAAGAAATAAAAGAGAGTCGATTTTAAGACCAGCACGCTTTGGGTGCAATGCGGTGAAATAGCTATCCAGACAAGGGAGGAAGCGACGTACGCCAGTCATCCACATTGGCGCGAAATCCCGCCCTACATCGCTGCGTCAATTGGCGTTAAATCGCGGTACTCATGGACCGGGTTCTGAGCGAATCGGCTGATCACAACACACCCCTCCAATCCATAGCTACAATAGCGTTTGCATGAAAATCCGGGCACTGATGTTGCTTGCTTTCATCGCTCTCCCCGCAGCCGGGGGAGCCGTTGCCCAAACCAAGCCTGAAGAAGTTGTCTTTCCTAGCGGTGGACGGCAGTTGCACGGCTTTCTTTGGAAGCCTGAGGGCAGTGGCCCTTTTCGGGCAATCGTGTGGAATCATGGCAGCGAGAAGCTGCCGGGTTCTCAACCGGCGTTGGCTAATTTCTACACCGCGCATTCCTACGTGTTCTTTGTTCCGCATCGCCGAGGGCAAGGTCGCTCTCCGGGTGACTACATCCAAGATCAGGTCGCGCAGACGCCTCCAAGCGAGCGCGCCCTACGCGTGGTCGAGCTTCAGCAGGCCGAGGTTGACGATGTAATTGCTGGCCTAGACTATCTGAGGTCTCGGTCCTTCGTTGATCCTGCTCGGATCGCCATTTCGGGGTGCTCCTACGGTGGCATCCAAACCTTGCTCGCTGGTGAGCGCGACCTGGGCGTAAAGGCGCTCGTGCCGTTCGCTCCGGGTGCGATGTCGTGGGGGCAAAACCAGTTGCTTCAAGATCTCCTGATTCGCGCGGTCGATCGTGCCAGAGCGCCCGTGTTTCTGATTCAGGCAGAGAACGATTACAGTCTTGATCCCAGCCATGTCTTGAGCAAGGAAGCAAATAAGAAGCACAAAGACTTTCAATCAAAGATCTACCCGGCCTTCGGCAGGAGCCATCAGGATGGACATTGGGGATTCTGTTCCTCGGCAACAGACGTGTGGGGGGCTGACGTGCTGGCCTTTCTTGAAGCACAGATGAAAGCCCAGTAAGAGTCCGCAATTGTATCGAACTTCGGGCCAGACACGCACGGCTAATTCCTCCCTGATGGGTGTTGAAAACCTCGCCACAGTACAAGTTGACCGTTGGTTAACCAGCCAATCGACTTGTCTTTTCAATCGCTTCGCTCCTTTTTTTGGTGAAGTCACGATTGGCTGGTTGACGGAAGGTCAGTACGCGCCTGTTTACAACAGTCTGACCGTCCGGTTTGCGCGTTGTACCGAAAATAACCGCAAAAGTCGTGAAATGACTCCTCGTCCTTCTCGACCCCTGCGTGTCTTAATGGCGTAAGCGCGAAGGTTAGGTCCCTAGCGAATGAGCATGCTCTGCACGCGGCATTGACATTTTCCTGTACGCGTTTGTGAAGCGAACTCGAATCAGCCAGAAAATCAGCAGCGCCAGTGGCAGAAGGGCCGGCACCAAGAGCACGGGTGATCCGCGCAACCCAGCGGGAAATACTTGTTGCTGCCCCAAGAAGAACGAGCCTGTGGCAATAAACCATCCAAAGCACATGCGCCAAAGATGCCGCGCAATCCGTCGTTTGCCGGAAATTCCGCGCACCAACATGCGCAGGTCACCGATGCCAGCAAGCAGAATCACCGAACCCATGAAAATGTCCATGAAGCCCGGACTTCCATCGGATGGCACCCGTCCGGTGGCTTTTTGAAACCCGTGGATCACACTCAGGACTCCGATGCTGAGCGCAAATAGACATCCAAGCCAATCCAGAATGCCAGTTTCTCCATCTCTGCGCCGGGCTGTCGCCCATGCCGTCGCCACCATATAGATCGTTAGGATGCCGCCGAACACATTGTTCGATTGGTGCTTCATGTACGCCAGGCACGAGGCGGCCGCCGCCATGCACAGCATCGCTGCGACAAAGATGCTTCCCGCCTTGCCGTGCCAGCGGGAACCTTTGCGGAAAGAAATGGCGGCGGCACCCGCGAACATCGCTAACACACCAGCACTGATGTGAAAAACTAATAACGGCAATCGCATTGTCCGCGCTCCTCCTGGTTTACGCATTCAGACTGAACGACTGAACTAGCCTGCTCTTGGCATGGTCGAAGGCTTTTCAGCTGTGCTTACACTTGTTTTTTCCATGACCGATCAGCACGGGATCATTCGTCGAGCGTTATTCAGGATACGCGGATCGAGCCTGAAAGTTCCCGCATTCTTTGGGCAGTTGCGACCCGAGGGCTGCAGTGAAGAAGCGGCGGAGACGGCAAATTTCACTTATAACTAGTGTAGTGTCGCCTCAACGACTGGAGTTATTTTCTCCTCCTTTTTCGTGAACGCGGCAGGGTGCTCTGGCCATCGGGAGAGGCCACAGGCACGCCATTGTTCATGGCATTCAGCTCGGCTGCCTTGCGCTGTCGTCGGGCACTGGCGTCGGCTGGGTCTTTACCGACCGAAAGTCGCACGCGCTTCGCGCCCTCGCGCCACTCCAGGTAGTACGCGCCTTCCTTGTGGCATTCCTGCTTGCCGTTGACGACAGCTAAGTCCGGCTTGATGCGGCCCTTCGCGGAAAACACAAGGCGGCAATACCGCCATCCATACGGTGTTTGGACTTTTTGGTGAGATTGACTTCGCGATTCATCGGTGATCCCCTTCACTGATCATGGGTATCAGCATAGGTATCACCGGCTTGCTTGGCTAGATCGTTTCCGGTTACGCCGACCAACCGGGAGCGACCGTTGGCCGGCTCCGGGTAGGCAGGCGGCGTCAGTTCCCGCGGCCATTGAATGAACCGAGCAAGCAATCGGAGCGGCTAATGGGGGCCCGGTCCCAGTTGCTGCTGCGCTCACTATCCGGCTTCACCTCAGCGCTTCTATGGGATCTACCTTCGTTGCGCGCCGCGCGGGCAGGTAGCTGGCGAACAGGGCGATGCAGAGAAAGACCAGCGGCGTGAGAAGAAAGGTTGTCAGATCGATCGTGCCGACTTTATATAGCATGCTCGACATCAGCCGCGTGAGCAACAACGCCGCCATCAGACCAATCGCAATGCCGGCAATCGCCAGCATCAGTCCGTGGCGCACGACCAGGCGCAGCACGTCCGCCTGTTCCGCCCCGAGCGCCAGCCGGATGCCGAACTCCTGCCGCCGCTGCGCCACCGAATAGGACAGCACTCCGTAAATTCCGATTACCGCCAGCGCCAGCGCGGTGGCGGAAAAAACGCCGAGCAGCAGCATGGTGAAGCGCGGCTGCGAGCGCGAGCTGTCCATGATTTCTTCCACGGTTTGAATCTTGGTGATGGGCTGGTCCGGGTCCACCGTGGCGATCTGTACCCGCACGGCTGAGGTTATGCTCTGCGGCGCCACTGCGGTCCGCACCAGCAGATTCATATCTCCCCAGGGCAACTGCGCGAAAGGCAGATAAAGCTGCGCTTGCGTGTCTTGATCTAGGCCGTGGTTCTTGATGTCCGCGGCCACGCCAATTACCTCATCCGGAGCTGGCCCACGGCCTACGACCATGTGCTTGCCCACGGGGTTTTGGTTAAGCCAGAAGCGCCGCGCGAAGGTTTCATTCACGATTACGACCTTGGGCGCCTGCGGATTATCGGCGGCGGTGAACTCGCGGCCGTCACGCAGTGGAACGCGCATAGTCTGGAACCACTGTGGGCTGATCGCCTCGATGTCGATAAACGGGCGTTGGGGCAGAGGCACATCGGGTTGGCCTTCCGGCAACACTGGCGTGATGCGTATCCAGCCCAGAGGCAATGCCGCCGATGTCGCGGCATTCCGCACGCCGGGCAGTGCCGTGACGCGCCGCAGTACCTCGTCAAAGAACGCGATCTGCTGTTCCGGCTTTGCATACTTCACAGTGGGCAGTGAGAGGTTCATGGTGAGTACGTTCTGGGCGTCAAAGCCGGGATCGACGCCGAGCAGCCTTACGAAGCTGCGCAGCAGCAACCCCGCTCCGATGAAGAGCAGCAGGGACAGCGCAACCTGGCCCACCACCAGCAGGTTCTTCATCTGCGCCCGCGCGTGGCTGGTCGAAACGCCTCGGCTTTCATCGCGCAGCGTCGTGTTCGGGTCAGCCCGCGCAAGCTGCAGCGCAGGGACGGTTCCAAACATAATTCCGGCGAAAATTGAAATGATCAACATAAACAGCAGCACCCGCAGGTCAACGCCGATCGGAATTCCTTGCGGAATCTGGCTTGCTCCCCAAGTGACCAAAGCTCGGGTGGCGCCCCAGCTTAACCCCACGCCGAGCACGCCGGCAACGAGCGCGAGAAGCATGCTCTCGGTGAGGAGTTGCCGGACTAACATCCCGCGGCTTGCGCCCAGCGCGGTGCGCACCGCAATTTCTCTTTTTCGAGCAAACGCGCGCGAAAGCAGGAGGCTTGCCACATTGGCACATGCAATCAGCAGCACTACCGCGACGGCGGCAGAAAGCACTAAAACCTTGCTGCGCACATTGGCCACAACGAGGTCGTGCAAGGCTTCGGCCGACATGACCACGGCGGGATCGGCGTCGGGCGCCGCAGGGTTCTGTTCTCGATAGCGCTGGTTGAGCAGGGCAAGCTCGGCATTGGCACGCGCCAACGTTGTTCCCGGCCGCAGGCGCGCCGCCATCTCCAGATAGCCCACGCCCAGGCGCAGCCGCTGCGGAGTCATCAACGAGAACTCGAAGTATCGTGGCGTCCAGATGTCGGCTGAGCCGACGAAGGGGAACTGAACGTTGCCTGGCAGTACGCCGACGATGGTGTGCGGTGTGGCATCGAGCGTGATGGTCTGGCCGATGATGTTGCGGTCACCATGGAATCGGCTGCGCCACATTGAGTCGCTGAGCACTACCACCGGCTTGCCTTCCGGACGACCTTCATCTTCTGTGAAGGTGCGACCAACCTGGGCCCGCACCCCAAGCATGGAGAAAAAGCTGGGCGAGACGCGCGACACCGGCACCTGTAGTGGTTCGCCGGAGCCGGTAAGATTCAGGTTGTCATTCGTCCAAACCGCCACTGACTGAAACGACTGGTTCGCGTCGCGCACCATCTCGTAACGAAGTAACGTGCCACCGCGGTCTTTGGTCTTGTCCTTCGCATTCACACTCACGAGTTGCTCTGGGTCATGATAAGGGAACGGCCGCAGCAGCAGCGCGCTGGTCACGGTGAAGATGGCAGTGTTCGCGCCGATCCCCAAGGCAAGAGTCAGGACCATGGTGAACGTGAATCCAGGATTCTTGCCCAGCATGCGCGCGCCGAAACGAAGGTTGCGAAGCAGTGCTTGCACGATACAAGGAATTATAGGCCTGAGAAAGTTGGGATTGCGGGCGAATGACGGGCATAACCGGAAATAATCCTAAGGTAAGAGTTGACGACCATCCGGCCAGAAGCTGTTCTTTCGCTTCTTCTCAGGTTCCTCCACTTCACATTTGCCTGGTTTCTAGCAAAAATGTAAAGATGCTGCCAGATCACAAATACGGTAGGATCGAACGTGAACGACGGTTCCTTCTCGACCAGTTTCCAAATAATGTAACTGCAGTACGGGTCAATCGAATCACCGACCACTACATCGACGGCACCACTCTTCGCTTGCGGGAGCAGGGCGAAGACGGTGGCCCAACGATGTTCAAGCTCACTCAGAAGGTTCCAGCCCGAGCAAGTGGAGCGCAAGAGGGATTGATCACGACCATTTACCTGACTGGGGACGAGTTTTGCGTGTTCGCGCAACTTTCGGCTAAGAGGCTCAGCAAGACTCGTTACAGCGTGCCGCCTTTTGGTATCGACGTATTCGAAGGTGAATTGGAAGGTTTACTTCTGGCCGAAGCAGAGTTCGATTCGGCAGCCGAGGCTGACGCCCTGACGCCTCCTTCCTTTATTTTCCAAGAAGTATCCGCCGATACGCGATTCACAGGAGGCCAGCTTGTCCGCGCCTCGCGACGGGACATCCAGACTTGGCTGTTGGAATATGGGATCAGACTCAGGTCTCTATGAACTTGTAGCTCGTCTCTCCGAAAGAGCAGAAGAAGATTGAGATCGGTTTTGGAAGATTCCTTTTGGATCACGGGCTACCCTCCCATAATCCGGTAAGGTTAGGTTAGCCGACCACGCGGGAGTTGGCGGATAACCGCCGGCAAGACTGCATACAGTTTGACTTCCGGGAGTTTGACTGGGCTCTGAAAGATATCTGAAAAGCGGGAAAATGATGCCGGACGACGGCATCCAGCAGCTAGAAAGAGGAGGTTTTGACGCGATTCTGCTGGGAACAGTAGGCGACGCTCTCGCTGGAGAGCCGCAGCAGGAAAACCAGCGGCTGCCTGTAGCGGGTGCCCAATGTCTTAATTTGACAGTCAGCTTTGTCGTTACGACGAAGCTTCGCAATCGGTACCGAGATGTCGGCTTCTCGAAAGTAATCAACTGTCTCAATGAATGTTGGCGACGATTTAGTGCCAACTGAGGGCTGGAGCGACCGTAGTCAGAATTGCCTCCATGACATGCGCATTGTAGGCAACCCCGAGTTGATTTGGGATGGTCAGCAATAGCGTGTCGGCCTCCGCGATCGCCTCGTCTTTCCTGAGCTGCTCGATGAGAATATCTGGTTCAGCAGCGTAGCTGCGGCCGAATATCGCCCGCGTGTTTTCGTCAAGGAATCCGATTTTGTCTTCCTCTTCCTGAGAGCCTCGTCCGAAATAGCTACGATCGCGGTCATCGAGCAACGGAAAAATACTGCGACTAACGGAAATGCGCGGAGTACGCGTGTGACCGGCTTCCTTCCAGGCTGCACGAAAGGCGCGAATCTGGGCGGCTTGTTGGATGTGGAGCGGCTCGCCGGTCTCGTCGAATTTGAGAGTTGAGGTCTGCAGATTCATTCCTAGCTTCGCGGCCCATGCTGCTGTCGCGTTGGAAGCAGACCCCCACCAGATTCGATCACGCAATCCTGCAGAGTATGGCTCAAGACGTAGCAGTCCCGGAGGATTGGGAAACATTGGACGTGGGTTAGGCTGCGCGAAGCCCTTGCCGCGCAGCAACTCAAGAAATTTTTCGGAATGCCGCCGGCCCATGTCTGCATCGTCCTCGCCTTTTATTGGGCTGTAGCCAAAATAGCGCCAACCATCGATGACCTGCTCGGGAGAACCTCGGCTGATTCCCAACTGCAGGCGCCCGCCAGCAATAAGATCGGCAGCACCAGCATCCTCCGCCATGTAATGAGGATTCTCATACCGCATGTCGATCACTGCGGTGCCAATTTCAATCTTTCGGGTTCTAGCACCAACCGCCGCGAGCAGTGGGAACGGCGATGCGAGTTGCTGCGCGAAGTGATGAACACGGAAATAGGCCCCGTCCATTCCCAGACGCTCGGCCTCCACGGCGAGGTCAATGGACTGCAGGAGCGCGTCAGCCGCCGACTGCGTTCGTGACTGCGGTAAAGGTGTCCAATGACCGAATGAGAGGAAGCCAATTTTCTTCATGCAATATAAGTCTCCCATATCGTCGATATGGCTGTGCGCCGCTTCTCCGCGTCGCGCTCGCCGAATGCTTCCAGGTTCTTTCTTAAGAGATCGCCAACACTTTGCATCGCGTTCTCCGTTTCGGCATACCGCAGGTTATATCTGAGTCAAGCCGCCATCGACGAACAATTCGATGCCGGTTACGTAGCTGCTGTCGTCGGAGGTCAAGAACAAGACCGCCTTCGCGATTTCATCCGCGGTGCCGGGACGGCCCAGTGGAATATTGCCAATCGAGCTCTGCACAAACCTGATCGACCTGTTCCTGCGTCATCCCAAGCGAGGAGTTGTAGCCCGGCGTCGGGATGATGCCCGGACTGATTGCATTCACCCGGATCTTGCGCTCCTTGAGGTCGACGGACCAGGTACGCGCAAACGAGCGGACCGCAGCTTTGGTCGCGCTGTAGACGCTGAAGGCCGGGCTGCCGGTGGTGGAAACTATCGATGCGTTCAGTACGATCGATCCGCCCGGTTGCAGCACCGGGAGCGAAGTACTAGTGGCCAACCCGCGGTTAATTGAGGGATCGAAACGTCGCAAGCGCAAGAATGATCCGATCGATGCGAATAAGTTGGCCCGCTTGGGACGCGTGGACCCATTACCAGATCCTGCCGCACGAGCCCGCGATGCCTTAGTGGCAACGCGGACGGAGATCATCAACACCACCCGAGGCCTGGTCAAGAGCATGGGCACACGGCTCCCAAAGTGTTCCAGCCGGAGCTTCGCACACGAGGGAGAGGAGGCAGTTCCGGTGGAGATCCGCGAAGCGCTGCTGCCGGTTTCCAGCAGCGTTTATTCGTGTCGCAAGGCCTCGATCGGGTCCAGGCGCGAAGCCCGGAAAGCGGGGACCATGCCGCTGATCAGCCCCACGGCTCCAAGAATGAGAGTGGACGCGATCAGCGTTGCCGGAGCGATGATTAGGCGAATATCGCCGGCTTCTGCATTCTTTGCAAACGCGCTGTACAACGTGAGCCTGCCCACGGAAAGCACGACCGTGTAGGCCAGTATTACTCCTAGCACGCCGCCGGCGAAAGTGATGGCCAGAGCTTCGGCAAGGAACTGCATGAGGATGTCGCGCTGTTGCGCGCCTAACGCCTTCTGGACGCCAATCTCGCGCGTCCGCTGCGTCACCGAAACCAGCATGATGTTCATCAGGCCGACGCCGCCGATGCCTAGCGTAAGCGTGCCGATGAAACCCATCAAAATCTTCAGCCCCAGCGCAATGATTTCGAACTGATGCAGCTGCATCATCAGGTTGAACACTCGCACGGCTTGACGATCCGTCTGGTTGAACTTGTGCTGCGCGGCCAGAATGCTGCGGACTGTTGGTTCCATCTGAGCGTATTCGCGAGTCTCGTAGTTGAACCAGATGGCATCCAGATAATGCGTATCCTTGACACCACTCATCGTAGTGAAAGGGATATAGACCACGCGGTTGATATCGTCGTTCCCCTCCTGCATTTTCGCGCTCAAGACCCCGACGACTTCGAAGCTAAGGCCATCAACCCGGATGCGCTCCCCCAGCGCGTTCCGCCCGGAAAATAGTTTCTCCTTCGCCTCCGAGCCGATCACCGCTACGCGGGCGCGCTGGACCTGGTCTTCCATGTTGTAGAAACGGCCCTGGCCCAGCTTGAGGTTGCGGATCGAATATACATTGGGATCGTTTCCGCTGACGGTGAAGGTGAAAACCCTGGTGTCGTACTGCACATTGGCCTGCTTGCTGACCTCGGGCGTGATGTAGCTGATTTGTGGAAGGTTGGCGCTAAGCGCCTCCACATCATCCCCCGTGAAGCGGACTTGCACTCCCGATTTCTGACCGCCGGCCTGCGTGGAAGTTTTGCCCGGAACCACGATAACCAGCTTCGTTCCGAAGTTGGCAAAGATGTTCGCGAAAGCCTGGCCAAAACCATCGCCATAAGCAAGCAGCATGACCACCGTGGCAATGCCCCACGCCATTCCGAGCATAGTAAGCGCGGTGCGCCGGCGATTGTGGCGCATAGCGGTATAGGCTTCGTGGAGCAGATCACGGAACATATCGCACCAATCTTTGTATCGTTCTTGGCATCACTCCTGCCGGAGAGCTTCCACCGGCTCCAGCATGGCCGCCTTGCGTGCAGGATAAAGACCCGCGGCCACTCCAGCCAGCGTCAGACTGCCAATCGCCAGCAGAGCCGACATCGGCACTAATTTGGGCGGATCAAATCCTTGCGGCCCTCGCACTCCTCCCATCATCGCCATCAGGCCGCCCGCAAGCCCCATGCCGATCAGTCCGCTTCCCAGTGTGAGAAGTAATCCTTCCAGAAAGAAGTGAAAGAGTATATTGCGATTGGTCGCGCCCAGGGCCTTGCGCAATCCGATCTCGTGCGTGCGTTCGCTCACTGCCACCAGCATGATGTTGATCACGCCGATTGCGCCCAGAGCCAGCGTGACCATGCCCACCGCTCCCAGGAACATGTTCATCACGTCGAAAATGGTTCCCACCATTTTCGATTCCTGAATCGAATCCCACTCGTCAAAAGCGTTTTCATCGCTGGCGTCGAATCCGTGATTGCGCCCAACAATTTCATGGACCTCATTCTGCGCAATGCAGGTGCGCGGCGGTCACGCGCGGCTGGTATTCAACGAAAGAGATGGAGTTCTCGTGGTTTTCTCCCTTGAGCGGGAAGTTTGCGGCCATCACCTGGTAAGGGATGTAGCCACGCATATTCAGCCACATATTGTCGCCACGGCCGAGGTGCGGCACGGCGCCCACCACTTCGAATCTGAGGCCGTTGATCAGCACGAATGCGCCCACCGCCGGGCGCCCGGGAAAAAGTGTCTTCTGCAGTTCGTTGCCAAGAACGATTACATTTCGTCGCTGAGTTCCGTCCAGTTCATTGAGCCAACGACCCTCCTTGAGCGGAAGATAACTGATCTCGTTCAGTTGCGGCTCAGTGCCAAGGATCTCTCCACTGGCGTTGGAGAATTCGCTCACCTCGTGCAAGTCGGTACGGGAAATCAACGGACAGGCGTTGCGGATGTGCTGCGCTTGCTTGATATCGATGTAGTCTTGGTAGGTGAGCAAATAGGAACGGGCGGAGTTCATGTTGCCCTTCACCGCCGGCGCGCGCCCGGGAAACAGAAACATGATGTCCTGGCCGAACTCAGCCAACTCGCGCTTATTGCCGGAGCGGAAGCCTTCGCCAACCCCAACCAGCAGCAGCAACGACCCCACCCCCCATGCGATCCCGAACATGGTGAGAAACGAGCGCAACTTGTGGGCCCAAAGGTTGCGAAAAATCTGCGCGAAGATGTCTATCACAGTCCGCATAATCAATAGATATTGTATGTCAACGCTAGCCGGGAAGTTGTCCAGAACAGGCGATTAGCCAGCGATCCAGCCGCACAAGCATAGAATCGGTCCCCCTGGGCGTGGCCGGAGAAAGCAGGCGCTCTGGACGAGCAAACACGCTGTCGTCAACTGGGGCCAAGCCCTTCACTATTGGTACGCACAAAGTGCTGCAGGAGTTCCGTTGGTCGATTCTCTGATTTTCGACCGTTATCCGACCTCATGGCGCCCAATTGCAGAAATGGACCGATGGCTGCGATAGGTAAGACCTGAGCGTGTCCCGCCGTGTCCTCTGCTAGCCTGTCGTCATGCAGAATCCCGTCAAAGAACGCATCGCTAAGTTACGAGATGAGATAGCGCAAATTAGCGAATCGAACCGTCTGTACATACGGGGCGGCAAAAAGTTGCCCGGCGCAGCTTCGGATCACGAACGTCGCCTTCAGAGATTGCAGGAAATCCTGGACGAATTGGTGTCTCTGACCGACTGGAAGAAACTGTGAAGGTTTCTTGGTAGTCCGTGCTCTTTCGGGCCGCGTCCAGACCCTGCGATGACTATGTCCACTGTTCTGCCTCTCTGAGTCACGGCTTCTGCGCCAAAATGCGGTCGATGCAGGCTGCGCCGGGTCCGGCTATCAGCAGCGTCAACAACGTCCCCAAATAAAGCACGATTAGCTCCCCATGATCGCTCCCTGCGCCCTTGCCGAAGAATGCGAAATGATGGACGAAGGCCCAGGCTACAAAAATGTTCCCGAGGCAGCAGAGAGCGGCCCAGCGTGTCCCTAGCCCGATCGTCAGCAGAATCGCGCAAACGAAATCCGAGAAGAACGCAATCAGGAACGAGGCATGCGGCCCCATCCCGACGGGGTCAGGAAAGTGCGCCATGAACTGCACCCAGGGCCGGTTGCTTTTCCAGGCCGTGCCGCAGGAACAGCGTCGCTCCTGTCCACACCCGCAACAGCGCGAGTCCGGTCTGTGCCCGCTCGGGAACAAAGCGCATCAACAGGACATCCTTTACTCCAGCCATTTCAATTCCTCCGGTCACGGGTATAGTAGTCTTCCGCAGTGTACTTGATGATTGTTGTAACCAGATTTCACTCATCGTTCACTTACCCCTCCGAAAATCTCGCTGACTTTGTCACGCACCTGTTGACTCCTAGAAGGCCTCAGCTTAGCTACTAAGCTGGCGCATCGTGCTCTCCATGTCCGGGTGTCCAAGCCACTGCGATTTCTTCCATCTGTATGTGAAACTCCGCTCGTCGACCGTTGGTCCCTAATTCCACGCGATATTCCTTGAAATGAAACAGTCTTGCATCTGGACAATCCGATCGAGTCTTGTAAAGGGGTGAGAAGGCAAAAACATGAGGCGGCCACCCAGGAGAGGCCGCCTCCATTAGGCATTTTGACTAGAAGATCAACTTCCCCTGCAATTCGATTACCCTTGGTGACGCGTCGGCTCCCAGACCCGCGCCATAAATAGTCGTCGGTTGACTCACGGTCTGGGTGATTTGTCCGAACTGGCTACTGTCAGCATTCGTATTGGGAAAGGCGAAGTTCGGATGATTGAACAAATTAAAGAATCGTGCGCCGACGGAAAACTTAGCGCTCTCCCACCTCGGGATCACAAAAGCTTTCTCGAAGTCGAAGTCCGTGTCGAAATAACCTGGGCCACGAAATTGGTTACGGCGCTGGGTTCCGAAATTATTTGTCGGGTCCGCAAAATCAGCGACGTTGTAGCAGGGATTCGGCTGCCCGTTCACTAACTGTGCAGCAGAGGCACCGCAGTTGATGTTGGGAGAGCCTACGACATTGGCGAGCACAGCCGTGGCAGTAGCTGGATTTGCACTGCCGAACAAGCTTTGTTGTAGAGCGGCAGTCTCGTTGCTGCTAAAGATCGAGTAGGGGAACCCCGTGTGCTTGAAGATCGTTCCGGAGAGCGTCCAGCCTTTCGCCAGGGCATTCGGACCCCGGCTCGTCAGATGACGGACGGCGTCACTCCAAACGTAGTTCATGACGAACGACTGCCGTACATCGTAGTCCGCATTGCCGTAGTTAAGCTGCCGGATATTAAACGGATTGAGAGGCGTGACAACATCAACGTTGCTGTTGGTGTTCACGCCGAATGGGCTCAGCGAACTATTGGAGATTTCATCCAGAGCGTGACTATAGGTATAGGAAGCCTGGAACTGGAAACCGCCATTCACGGTATGCGCGGCAGTCAGCGTGACGCCGTTGTAATTGGAGTTGCCGACGTTTTGTGTCTGGGCGACCACTCCAAATCGCGGGTCAGGCTGGGTCGTGGGCAAACCTCCGAATGGCGCGCCCGTGGGACTGAAAGCGTTCAAAGCGGGATTCGTGATCTCTTCATGTTCACCATGATTTCCCACATATTTTGCGCTCAGCGTGGTGTGCCATCCCAGGGCATGCTGTATTTCCAGGTCCCACTCGTCATAACGCGGAATCTGAACCGCGCCAGGATTGAAGAAGTTGAAGGCCGGCACAGTGCCGCCGTTGGCAAAATTGGCGCGGAAAGCAGCATTGGCAGCGGTCGCTTGCCCATTCAGGCTTCCCGGCGCCGCGGGGGAGAGCGCGCCATTGAACAGGTTGAACGACGGATCATTTGGCGCATTGGTTAGGATGTCGTCGATCCCACCGGTAGGAATGGCATCACTGAAGATGCCAAATCCGCCGCGGACGACAGTGTTCTTGGCGCCGAGCGGCGACCACGCGAATCCGACCTTGGGCTGATACACAACCGACGTTACTGAGGGAAATGCGGTGTGCAACCCCGTAGTTAAGGCCTGATTCACAGGTGCCGTCCGATTCAAGTTCTGAAATGGCTCCGACAGGCTTTGGAAGCAATTGGTTTGGCAGATCGGATTAGACAGGTGATCAAAACGCATGCTCAGCGTCAATTTCAAGTTCGAAGTAGCCTTTAATTCGTCTGAGGCATACCATCCCAACTGATAGAGGGCTATGGGTACATTCGTATTGAGGGGGAAGTTCTGAGATAAAATGCTCCCTCCTGGCGTGCCCCCAGGCGGGACAGGCGCCACCCCTCCAAACGCGAAGTCATTCAGAGTCACTTCTTGAACAAACGGAATCACGTCCTCGAAGTTATGGTCGCTCACGTCGTCACGGCGGAAGTTAACTCCGAAGCGCAACCCGTGTCGGCCGCGAGTCCAGCTGAAGTCGTCAACAATCCCATATTGGGTTATGACCCGGCCTTGAGGAAAGGCAGTGCCCTCGTTGTTCAGAGGGAACAGGGAACCATCATCAAGAAAAACAGTTTCAGGAAGGGTCTGAAATTCGGCGGTTGGATTCGTTATCGTGAATAGTGCGCTATACCATTGCAGTGACGCGATGAAGTTGTTTACTTTGTTTGCGCCGAATGTATGGTTCTCGCTCAACTGGCTCTGCCATTCCGGCTGAGCACTATGGGCATCGAAGGCGGGGTTAAGAGGATCGGTGTACGTGGCCTGCTGGCCGCTTTCGTGTTGCACTCGGACAAATAGTTTGTCATTGTTGCCAAGGATCTGGTCATAGCGGCCCACAATCAGGTAATCGTTCGTCGCCTGAGATGTACCCCCTTGCAGCTCCTCAGCGCACGGGTTGGCTGCCCCGAATGTCACTCCCGCTAACGTTGTTACGTTCGAACAACCTCCACCCGAGAGGGTGTTCTGAGCGCCAGCCGCGCCTGGGGCCGCATTCCAGATGCCGAATAGCTGGTTGTAAAAAGGCACCGACGACGGGCTAACGTTGTTGAGATTGGCGATCACCGCATTTTCAAATGGCTGAGTGGGAAGGTTGACTGAAAACAACGACGGAATCGCCAAACGAATGCCCTCATAGTCGACAAAGAAGAAGGATTTATCTTTCCTGATCGGTCCGCCAAACGAGGTTGCATACTGATTGGCGTTCACGAACGGGCGCGGGTCGATCTGACTTCCAGCAACGGCGTTCGCTTGATTCCGGAAATAGTTGTTGGCATTCAGAGTGCGCCCGTTCCACCAGTATTCCGCATTGCCGTGGAAAGAGTTCGTGCCTGACTTCGAAACGTAGTTAATGTTCGCTCCCGCCAGACCACCGAATTGCCCGCTATAGCCGTTGGTCACGACGCTGGTTTCCTGTACGTCGTTCAGACCCAGGGTTAAGTTGGTGGCGCCACTGTTATTGACGTTGAAGTAGGGATCGTTATCATTGGCGCCATCGTATGTGAAGACGTTGGAGTTCGAAGGCAACCCAAAGAACTCGTAGTTACCGCCGCCAAACACAGAGCCGCCGGTGGTATTCATCACTACGCCCGGCGCAGTCAACGCGACTGCGCTAAGGTCATTTCCGGGATTGGGCAGAACGGCAATTTGCTGGGCATTAAAGTTTGTTTCAAGATTGGCGTCCTCCGTTTGAACGCCCGTCACTGCGTCTGTGACCTCGACAGTCTCACTCTGCGACGAGATAGCAAGTTGCAAGTCAGTGGTAACGCTCGAGCCCAGCGCTACCGTGACGTTTTTCACAGTCTTTTGAAAACCGGCACTAGTGGCAACGATCGAATAGTGTCCCGGCTGTAGAAAAGCGAAATTGTAGGACCCTTGCGAGTTGGTCGTTGTGGAGGTGGAGCTTCCCGTATCGATGTTCTTTAACGTGACAGACACACCAGACACAACAGCTGCTGTTGGATCTGTAACAACGCCGGCGATGGCTCCCGTGGTTGACGTTTGCGCGCTAAGACTCGCGACGGTTATCACTGCGAGTACGAACATCAATGCCAAGGGGGCGCGCAGATTAGCAGGTGCACAGTTGCGCTGATCGTCATCTTTCATATTTAAGGCTCCGATTCATTTGTTTATGATTTTGTCCCAGCAGTGCGGAATAGACGCGGTGAACCCACGACGAGATACGCAAGGGATGTCAATGAATTGTCAATTCTTTGTAAGCGGCACAGTGACAAAGTCACCACAAGCAGTGGAGCGTGGAGTGAGCCGATCGCGGCACAGGCTAGACAACGTCCGCCCGCGTGCGCGCTTGGAATTGGACTAGCCAATCCACTCCGATACTGATGGCGTAGAGCGCAACCATCGGGGCGGCGACAAGGCACATGTTGAGGATGTCGGCGGTGGTGTATGGAATAGCGTAGATTCCGCACCATCCTGGGTTGCTGCATTAAACCAAAAATGCGCTCAGCAAACGACCAGCACGAGATAAACGAGTACCCCGATGATTCGTTTCCTCAACTCCTCGAGGTGGGCTAGCAGCGGCATGGAACGGGTGCGTAATGACACTAGGGAAGCAGCCGCGTCAGCCATGGAAAACCTCCCCCCGCACGGCTTCGTTTGAGACGCCGCTATAGATGACGCCGGTGCTTTTCTCGCCAGACTGCCGAGAGAGTAGCCCGGCTGCTTTATTCATCGGATCGATCGAGCGTTTTTCGAGGATCAGAGAAAACCCTGCGCTGTATGAAAACCAACACGCTAAGACCACCATTGCGGCCAGCCCGGTCAGGGCGTAAGACATCAGTTCCAGCGTGCTCTTTCTCCACATCAGGCTGGTAGACGGATGGACAGGGTATTCAGAACAGACTCACGACATTCCTGGGCTGAACTCCCTGCCACCCGCACAACAACCGACGGTGCGATCAACTTAGTTACCGCCTGCAGCGGACTCGTTGCCGTTGTCCCCCATCTTGCCTAACTTGATCATCTCGGGTGACGCTCCGATGTTATAGATGCGCTCCGGTGTCTCGACCTTGCTGAGAAAATACTTGCCACCTACGTGCTCAAAGCTGAGCTTTGCGGGCCCGCCAGGAGCGTAGTCGGCGTCGATGGGAAGCAGGAACTCACCGTTGCCATAGCTGCGAATGCGTAAGCCGGAGCTTACCACAGGGAATACACGGCCAATGGTGTAGGTGGCCGCAGGAAGTGTCTTGCTTCCGGCAACGAATTCAAACGGAACCTTCACGATCACGCGATCGGTATCTTGGGCGAGGGCGTTTATGCCCGCACCCAACAGAACTGTCAGAGTAAGGGCAATGGTAAAATACGACTTCTTCATAAGTCTCCTTGTTTAGGTTAGTCACTACTTATGTTGGTTAGACGCGGCGATTAAGGATTAGGTGCGGGATAGGATGTAAGTTGATTGTCAACTCTTTGTCGAGATCTCGTAAACTGCTCGGAGCTTTCGTAAACACGCGAGGCAGAAAACGCGATTCTCCTTTGGATCATGTCGCGTTTGAGCCCTCTCATCGAATGAGGGGGCTTCGCGGCGGCCGTTAGCCTAGCCTAGGCTATCAACTGTTTGTCACAACGTATGGAGAGTTTGATACGGCAATTGAGGGCAAGATGTGGACCGGATTTCATTTGATTGTCAACTCTTTGTCGAGATTCTCGTAAACACCTAGCAAGAAGGTCCCTGGGAGTGTGGAGCGGAGAGCACTGCGTGGTGCCGTCTGGCGATATCACTCTGAATCATGCATTGTTGAAGCAACGTTCAACATTCTCGATGGCTGCCGTACGAGTCGCCGCATACATGTCGGACTCGGCGACATTGATCGAGGGTGATCGAGATATTGAGTTGCGCAAGCAATCGGCAAACAGGCCGAGAATCCCACCTGTCCGCCTGCCTGAAAGGAATAATTGCGCTCTCGCAGGGTGTGGTCGTTTGCTGAAGTACCTGTTCAGGCTTTCGCGAAGCTGCAACCGAGCTCGCCATAGCCGCGCTTTCACTGCCGTCTCACTCACGTTCAGCACTTCTACTGTCTGAGCTATGGTGAGGCCTTCAATATCCCGCAGCACAAATACCATCCGCAAGATTGGGCTTAGCTCTTCCAGGCACTTGATCAGGATGTCTCGTAATTCAGACGCCCAGTAGAGCTGTTCGGGATTAGGAGCCCAGTCGGTGACCTCTTTTGGAAGCACCTCACCATCGGCCCGAAAATCGTCATCTAGGGACGCCTCCCTTGTGGAGCGTTGCTTGCGCAGCTTCATCAGCGACTGGTTCACGGTGATGCGAAAGAGCCAGGTTGAGAATTTGGAATCCTCGCGGAATGCGGACAGGTTTTGGTAGGCCTTCAAGAATGCTTCCTGAACTGCATCTTGCGAATCTTCCCTGTTGTGCGTGATGCTTTGAGCAGGAGAAGTTTGCGATCGTATCGCTTTACGAGTTGCTCGAAAGCGGCAGCATCCCGGCAGCATCCCCATTCTTGGTGGCGTGGACAAGATCCAGGTCGTCGCATGCCGCTTCCCTCACTGCGAATTGTGCTGAGTCTATAGTCATATTCCTGCGCTTGACGCGGCAAAGCGTTGTTGCCCAACGCGCTGCCCACGCCCTCTAGAAATCTGCGATCACTGCACCACGACTTTGCCGGTCATCTTCGGGTGAATCGTGCAGTAGTAGGGATACGTTCCCGCCTTGGTAAACGTGTAGGAGAACTTTTCATCCGTATCCAGCACCTTGGACTTGAAGACTCCCTCCGTGCTGACCGACGTATGGGGAATGTCGTCAGCGTTTGTCCAGGTAACGGTCGCCCCGACAGGTACTGTGATCGTCTGCGGCCCAAAAACGAAATTATCGATTTTCACCGCCGCGTTCGCCGCGGAGGGCTGCTCATTCGCCTTGACGCTCGGCGATCCCGCAAACAACAGCATCATCGCAATCAGTACCGGCGTCGCCACACCAACCCACATATTTTTCCTGGTCATTATTTTGTTTCCTTTCTAGCCTGATGTCTTGCTTGATCTTCTTTGTTTGGAACTGGATCCTTGTCGGTCTCTCATGGCGTTGATCTTGTTGATCGCTGTCTGCAGAGTAGCGGTGACATCCGGGTCGGCCAGCTTGCTAACACCAATGTAACTGTCGCTGATCTGTACAAAACTGAAGTCCGCGCCTTTGCCGGCATCTTTGCGGTAGCCCTTGGCGAACGCGCGAGACACCGGAATATCCCCGGTCATGGTCCAAACCAGTCCAGTACCCGCCCATGTCATGCACTTCAGGAACCCGCGACGGCCCACTCCGTCGTTGTTGAGGTCTTGCAACTTCTGATCGATGAGATGGTGCTTGTTCTCCGCCATTTTGCCCCTCCTTGATTTTTCTGTGTTCTGAGTTGATAACTAGCACGAGTCCCTTTTATTCCTTTTATTCCCGACAAAGTCGAACGGCGACCAGACACTTGCGAAGAGTATTGCCGACTCACTTAGCGGCGGAATAGAACTACGTCACCTCTCCACAGTGAAGAAGGTAACTTTAGCGAGGGGTTGCTGTTGTCAGCAAGATGTCACCGCTGTGTAAAGTTCAGTGAAGATTCTGAGCAATCGCCTGTTGCTTTTCGGACGGACTGCCGTGACACCGAAGGGATAACCCGTCAAACAGTCTTGTCGCGCCTCTAGGCACCACGGAGCTTGACCGAGCTTGTAAGCATTCGCCTTGCTGATCGGGATCCTTAACCGGGTCCGTTTACGCCACTCAGAAAACCACCCAAATGCCCGGTTACCGCGACAACAGCGATCGCCAGAAGCTCGACCACAAGGCGGTAACTCGGCAGAAACACCATCCGTCGTCGAGCGCGGAAATGCACCCACCACACCAGATCATCACCGTCGCAACACATGCCAGAACGAGGAGCAACAATAGGGTGCCCTTCAGTTTGTGTCCCTCGAGTTGGAACTGCCACGCGAGTAGTCCAGTGGCGAGAACCGGAACGGTCGAAATCGCCGCCACCAGCAGCTTGTAGTATGCCGCGTCCGCCAGGCCACGGCGCTTCGTCCATTGCGCGATAAGGTCGGACGCTACGGCCGCGATGAACAGCGCCATCGGAAAATGGATCAGCACAACATGTTGCGCATGCTTGGCCAGGAATACCGTTTTGAGGTCGAAAGGATTTACCATCGCTGCACCCTTTCAACATGGAATGAATTGCGGGCTGCGAAGGACATGACTCGACAAAGCCAACTCCGCTGCAACCCGCGAACTCGTTATTGCCCTGTCTCTCGTGAAGGAGTCGTGCGGGCCCGTGCCTCCTCGGTCCCGCTGCCATCCACGCGCAAGAGCATGGCGCTGCCCTTGCCGACTTTCACCGCCTTCCGTTTGGAGGCCAAAGTGACTTCACCAAGCGGCTCGGTGCTTCCGGAGTTGAGGATTTTCAGGTCGCCCAATCCGTATGCGCCGCAGGCATTGACGGAGAAGAGCCAAAACGCTTGCGGTTGTGTATTGCTGTCAATTGTGAGACGGCACGGAGTTCCCAGATCCTGGTCCACATTGGCCAACACGCCTTGGCTGGTATATTTCCCCACGACCTGCGATCCCACCATTACCGGACTATCGGCACCATAAGAAATCTGGTCGCCTCCGATTTCAATCGTGTTGTCGGCATACTCGCTCGAGGTAAGCTCGGGTGTGGCAGCAGATACTTCAGACCTTGACGCTACGGCGCGCAGGGTGGTGGTAATCGGGATGGTCTGGTTGCCAAGTCGGACCTGGTCCAATTGAAATGTGATTCTTCATTCGTCAGATCTTTTTCCAGGAGTGATGGTTTCGTCCACATTTACCTGTCAGCTTGGATCCTTTACGCAGCGTTTCTCCCTTGCCTAGCGGCACATCCTGCATGACTGTCGCGATTATGGTAGCTCCGCTTCCGGTCTCGTCCGAACGCAAGGCAGAATTCAAGCTGATGGGAATAATGGTGCCCGCCGGAATAGGTTCTGCAGATCGCGCGTTCTGCCCTTGGGCGGGTTGATAGGCCTGTTTCAGATCCTGTCCTGTTCCGGCATGCAGGGACTTCGGCAGCATGCACAACGCCAAGCCAAGCATTTTTTGGATTGTTTTTCATCTTGTTGCTCCTCAAGGTGCTCAAGAGCGCGTGGTTCTTCCGCACCATCATTCCCCGGTGACTCCAGTTCGCTCTGTGAGTCCTTGTGCAGAACCGACAGCACTCGGTTTTATTCCACGGCATTTTTTTGGGGGTACGGGAATAAAACGATCGTCGGCCGGTTTACCCTTGTGTGAATGCCGGAAGGGAGCCTGCCATCGGAGTCGTTCGAGCAGCTAGCCATGCCGCACTTCGAGCGGCTCTATAACTTTGCCTGCTGGCTGACGCATGACCGGCAAGAAGCCGAGGATCTTGTGCAGGAGACTTACGCCAAGGCGCTTAAAGGTTTCTCCTCGTTTCAGCCGGGCACAAATTTTCGCGCCTGGATCTACAAGATTCTGCGGAATGCGTTTCTGACCTCCCGCACCGGGCTGAAGGCGACCGCTACCGTGCCGCTCGATGTTGAAGGTGAAGAGGAAAGCTTGCCCTCAGTCACGGAAACGCCAGAGAGCATCCTGCTGCAGCGTTCGGATGAGCAGCTCGTGAGGCAGGCCCTGGAGCAACTGCCGGTCGCCTATCGCGAGATCTTGTTGTTGTGTGAAGTCGAAGAGATGTCTTACCAGGAAATCTCTGCCACTCTCGTCATCCCGATGGGCACGGTGATGTCGCGTTTATCGCGTGCCAGAAAAGCGCTAGGCGATGGCCTGCGACCACAGGTTCAAAAAGGATGAACCCAACGGTAAACTATGGTTTGTGAGTCTTGGAAGGCAAAACTCGACACCTACCTGGACGGTGAGCTCCCGGAGGAGGAGATTCGCAGCTTTGACGCTCATGTGCGCAGCTGCCCATCTTGTGCGGCGGATGCCCTTACGCGCGTACAGATGAAGCGCGCAATTCAAGCCGCTAGAAAACGTTACACTCCCAGTGCTGCTGCATCCGCTTTCGGCACTCTGGGTGCGCGAAGGAATCAGATGCGCGGTCTCCGCACCATTGCACAGCGCCCAGGCCGGCTACTGGATTTGCAGGGGCTGCCGCAAAGTGAAGCTGTAAGCGGACTGATCAGCGAGAAGAACCTCCTTCTCTTTACCCGCGGCCTTGTGGATCAAATCCTGGCAGAATTCTGAACTTGCTGTGAACTGGCAGCCAATTGATCCGCGCCTAAGCAGGCCCTTCATGAATCTGCCCACCTTCTTTTTGCCTCTGATGCTGGGGCCGAAACTTCGGATGGAAGTGACGACCGCCAGATCCGTGTTTCGACATTGACCGAGGTTAGTTTGAGTAGCAGATTGGGCTCAGCCACCAGCGCCCCACCCGGTCGGGCGAACGCGACCTCGCCGTTGACACTCGCGCCGGCGGCAATGGCGGTCTGACCGTCGACCACGACATCGTGATCTAACGTGCCCGAAAAGCTTTGGCCCACCCGGCTGCTCCTGGAGCCGAGCTGTTCGCCCAGGCAAACGGTCAGCGTGGTTCCAACGGGAACAACAATGGCTTGTGCCGCGGTGGTTGCAGCGGCCGTCGCGCTGGTAGTAGTAGCAGGCTCTGCCTTTGAAGAGTCCGCCGCCCCGCTTGCGGGGGGCATCGTCGTCCCTAGACTTTGCAAGATTGCTCGACCGATGATCGCGGCGCGGTGGTGTGACACGCCGGCCAGAGCTCCCGCGACGATTCCGGTCGCAAGCACAAATACTGTGATTGTGTTTCTGCTCATTGCTAACAACCCCGTTTCATCACAACGCGAGGGATGATTGATAGAAATCGTTAAGAATGTCCATGGAGCCGGTCTGAAGCCGTCTGAATTGATCTGAAGAAATCACCGTCCAGTGCTTGACACATCAAGCCCGGCAGAACAGAATTTATGACGATACGGTGTGGGGACGGGCACCCTCGCCCGTCCAAAGCGAGCGCAGCTCTGCAGCCACCCGGCGGCCGGAGTCACGGATTCGCAACACCAGGCCGAGGAGTTTCACATTGCCAGAGAAGAAGGTTCGTTTCGACGATTTCGAGCTGGACTACGGTCGTTTTCAGCTTAGCGGGGGTGGCAGCCCAGTTCGGATGGAGAGCCTGCCGCTGCAATTGCTGATGTTCCTGGTCGAAAAGCGAGGACAACTGGTCACGCGCGAGCAGATCTCCAGCGAGTTGTGGAGCAAGGAGGTGTTCGTCGACGTAGAACAGGGAATCAATACTTCGATCCGCAAGATCCGCCGCGCCCTGGCCGACGACGCCGACGAACCGCAATACCTACAAACCGTAGTAGGAAGGGGTTATCGCTTCGTCGCACCCACCGCCGAAGAAGATGTTACTGGCCAGGCGTCGACCGGAGGATTTTCCGTTTCCCCCGAAGAACTGGGACGAGCCATCATGACGGCCGCGGGTATTGACCCCGAAAATCCTAAGGGAACTCCTAACAGGCTGCTGAAAAACTGATCAGCAGCACGGTTTTCTTTCTGTTTCTCATCGTTTGTGTAGCTCCTAGGGTACTCATCATGGGAGATGAGGTCCGGTCGAGATCTTCTTCGACGGACAGTCACTTCAACCGCTTTCCAAGTCACAGCCCTTCGGACAACCCGAAAAAGCACTAGGCCACGAGCCTCAGATAGATCCATGGTTGCCACCATACAACCGCACGGCTTGATGCGTTTCGAAACTGAGAGGCGTCGTCGCTACTAAAGAAGATGCAGCTACTGCGATGGAACAACCCAGGTGCAGCCCATCAGACGAGCGTCTTCGATGGTGAGAGGGGCTGGATGTCGCGAACCAAACCCGCGTTTCCAGCGAACGGAGAAAAATATTCTTGACAAATCCTTTTATAGATCAGGCGATGTCACAAGCTTGCGCTGTCTGTTCGCCCCCGAGTGGCGATCTTGAGTGAAATGGCGGAGTTACGACAACTGACTAGACTGCTTCTGATTATCCGGTTGCTTCAGCAAGCCCCAATGGGTAGTGTATAAGGGTGGCTCGACCACCCTTCCCCAAGACGCTTCGCCAGTTTCAGACCGACTTCGCCACAGAGGAAGCTTGCCGGCAGTATCTGACGGCGTGCCATTGGCCGGAGGGGTTCAGTTGTCCGCGATGCGGGCACGAAAAAGCGTATGAATTGGTGAAGCAAGGACGTCACCAGTGCGTCAAATGCCGGCACCAGGTTTCGTTGACATCCGGGACAGTACTTCACCGGACCAAGATTCCACTGACCCACTGGTTCTGGGCGGCGTATCTGATGACCACTGACAAGCGTGGCGTGTCCGCACTGCTTCTCCAGCGTCAACTCGGTCTTTCCAGTTACGAGACCGCATGGATGATGCTTCACAAGCTCCGACGGGCGATGGTGAATGCGGCTCGGGACCCCCTGCGCGGCGAGGTAGAGGTTGATGACACGTGGGTTGGCGGCGAGCAAGCCGGACTGAAGGGGAGCCGGCAACTCAAGGATCGACGAGCGGCTCTCGTTCTGGTGGCCGTGGAAAAGCGTGGTCGCGCGTCCGGTCGAGCTCGCATGAATGTGATTCCCGACTTCAAGGCCAGCACAATAATCCCGGTACTTACCCGGAACGTTGCACCAGGTTCCACCATCTATACGGACGGCCTTAAAAGTTTCTCAGGTCTCGGTGAGGCCGGCTTCGAACATGTCACTCGCATCCAGCCGCTCCGCTCGGAGCTACGAAAAGGTGCGAAGTCCGCCGTTCCCCTCGCCGATCGAGCCATTGGCAACCTCCAGCAGTGGCTCATCGGCACCTACCACGGTGTGAGTAAGGCCCAACTCCAGGTATACCTCGACGAATTCGTCTTTCGGCACAATCGCCGCAAGACGCCGGCTGCTGCGTTTCAGACCCTTCTGGGTCTCGGAACCGGCCAGAAATCAACCGAGTATGAGCAGATTCGAGGAGCTAGAGACCTCAACCACAACTGATTGTGGGTTGCTGAAGCAACCGGATAATCAGAAGACTGCTAGTGCGAAGCTAGCTTTATGTGATAAAAATCAGATAAGAAGACCGAAATGTAGACTTCCTGCATCTCCCGCGTGAAGCCCATGAACCCGAAATCAGCAAGGCCGCTCTCGACGAAAGCTCGGCTCTTAATCATGGTGCTCTCGTCCGCGGCAGGGCTTCACCTTCAAGCCTTCGCCCAGACCGGACAATCCGAACAACCCGGCCCACCCGGTCAATCCAATCAAACCGCGCAAGCCAAAGCACGGCCGCCGCACAACAACAGCCCGTTCGAGAAGGCATTTTTGGCGTTGATGAACCAGGAGGTTGCCAACGGGAAGGGCCACGAAACCTGCGGATTTAATCCGTTCCTGATTTCAATTCCCAACAAGCCCTTCACCGCCACGCGAACCTTTACCGATCAGCGCCAGGAAAACGGATCAGACGTTGGCAATCCCATTACCGCTTCCTGGACCATTGCCCGCGACGACAAAGGACGCGTCCACTACGAGATGGCTTTCGAGACGAAGCAGGATGGCAGGCTAGTGATCGGTGGATTCGATATCCAGATTTACGACCCCGTCGCGCAAACGATCACTCGATACTTCACCGACCGCGACCACGCGCCTCCGGCAAAGCCAACCGCTGAGGTGCGCAAGCTCAAACTGATGAGCGAAATCTCAAAGCCGCTTCCTCCTCCGCCAAGAGAAAACGAGAACACCGAACCATCCTCCGCACTCGCAGTACAAAAACCGTCGCCCGCGATGCCGTCGCAGAAAAGCGAACCCGCGAAGCCGGCTCCAGTAGAATTCGTCCCGACAACAGACAACTTGCCGCCGCAATCGATAGACGGCATTACCGTGGTCGTGCACCGCATCATTTTGAAATACGGAGACAACCACCAGTTCATTCACATCGATGAGGACTGGCTCTCGCCGGACTACGGCATCGATATGCGCAGGACCACCTTGCGCGAATCGATCGGCATCGAAACCGTCGAGACCAAGGACATCATCCCCGGCCCGCCTGACCCCTCCCTCTTCGAAATCCCCCCCGCCTACATTGTGCAGGTGGAAAAGTAAAGGATGAGGCGGGCGATGCTGTCTCTTTCTCGACTCTCAGAGTTAGCAATAAGGTCAAAGATTTGCTCGGGTGGTGGCACCGCAGCGTCAATGTGGCGTCACAATCACGCGCACCCCGGGCGGGATATCAATTAATGCTTGAGGAGGCTCACTCAGATGAATGTCAGTCAAACGAATCTCATCTTCCCTCTCCGGGTATGTTTTCCATCTTGTCTGCGCCAACTACAAAAAGAGTTGGTCCGAGTTGACAATGTCGTGTACTGAACGTTCGTCACGGGTCCGCGTGAGGCGATAGCGATACGCTGGTAAACCCTCGAAAGTTTCCGGTCCCAAGTTGTTTCTTCCATCGACCACGTTGTGCCACCACGCCAACACCACAGTAGTATGTCCCCTCTGAACTTCGACCAAAGCAGTTCCTTCAGCCTTCGTCAGTGAGTAGTCCCGCTTTGATCGGAAGCGATCAGAAGGTGAAACGACCACCGACTGTCGGAGCACAGTTGTTGTTGTAGTTATAGGGGACGCCGGGGCCATGAGGAATGGCGATGGCCAGACCGCCGCTCACGTAGGAATACGCAATTCCGACAAAACCGTCGAAACGCTTGGTGAAGTGATGATCCACATAGAGCGACCCCTCGTTGAGGGTGCCCGCGCAGGAACTGCGGAAACCGGCTGAGGGCGAGCAGGTCGGCGGAACACGGAAGTCGTTCTGCCGCTGTTGATACCAGGAGAAAGTGATGTCGGTTTTGCTGCGGTAGGTGTACTTCGCGCCCGTCCACCAGATCTGCACCAACTTTTCAGAATCAAGATTGTTGTCTTCGACCCCGCTCATGATATAGCCGCCCTGGTCCGAGGCGCCAACGCCCAACGGGTCCGACGGGTTATTCTGCCAGATGTATTCGTAGCCGGCAAAAAACTTGAACGGGTCCCACGTATACTTGGCAGCGAACATAATTGCGTTGTTGTCGGTCACGATGCCATATACGGTGTTGTTCGTGTCGATCAGATTGGGCCCGGTGATGGGGTTTGTATTGATGCTGTCGGTGGTCGACTGATATGACTGCGCCGGACTCTGACTCTGAGGCCCCAGCAAGGGGTTCAATACGCTGATCGCCTGGTTGTAATGTTGGAAGACGAGGTCGGCGGAGAACTTGCCGTAGTCTCCGCCGAGGTCGAATCCATAGGCGTTGTTATGCGCCGATTCCGGCGTACAGGTGGTGGCAGTCCAGGGTGCGGAGGCCGAGTAGCAGCCGCCAGAACCATCGGCGAATTTATACATCGCGCCGAAATGGACCGGGCCATAGGTGAGGCGATACTTCAGGGCGTCGTCCCAACGGGTGTCCTCGGTGTCGCCGCCGCCGGCCATCGTGCCGTTATACCCGATGTACGAAAAGGCATAGGCGCCGCCGGCCGGATCGTAAAGGAGCATCGCATCGGTGCCGAGAGCGCGCTGACGACCGAAGGTCAGCGTGCCGAAATGCGCGGACGATATACCGGCATAGAATTCGTCATTGAAGGGTTGGCCCGCGCGCGCGCCGTCGATGGCTTCCGAATAGCTGCTCCTGGGAAGGCCGTTGTTGATGGTGTCGGTGGCTGACGCGTTGGCGAGCAGGCCGGACTGCGGATTGATGCCAGTTGAAGCGTTGAACACAACGGACCAGCCAGGCAGAAACTCTTCCTTGCCCCTGATGCCCAGACCCGTCTGCTGCAGGTTGTTCGGTGCGATGAGGAATCGATGTTGATAGCCGTTTCGGTTCACCAGAGATTCGCCTTCATAGTTATAGCCGTTTTCCGGTAAGCCGTGGCTGACCCAGCCGAGGCCGACGTCATACGCACCGTACAGCGTGATGCCGTGCCAGGTCAGCGCGCAATCGGTGGTGGCGAACTCGTGGCCGCTCGCGCAGGCGTCGGGGGTCCTCAGCTGCATCTTAATGTCGACCGTGGTATCCTGGCCAACCGCCAAGCTGATTCCCGTGCTCGTTTCATCGGCGAACCCTTGTTTTGCCGCTCGAATCTCGAAGCGCCCCGGAGGCAGGCCGGACGCCTGATAGTGCCCCCCGCCGTCGGTTGCGATCGTGCGCGTTACACCTGTGTCGACGTTCCTGATCGTCACCGCGACATCGCGAAGGGCTGCGCCGGTTTGGTCCGTCACTACGCCGGAAAGGTTCGCTCCCGTTTGGGCCCACGCCGAGGATGACGAAAGCAAGAAACTAACCGCTGCGATAAACAGGTAAGCCTTGCGCATTTCGACCTCCAAAAATCAAACGTTTGGGACAGAAGCGGCAAGTGTATATAAGTGTATATTAGATACGAGTCTATTGTCCAAGAATGTACGGTTTTGTCTGTTTTGCAATGAGTCCGTGGGCTATACTTATGCGGCTGCGACTGAGTTGACCGGGAACTTCGTTGTCGCTACGATTGCGTCCCGATGCAGAAGAATGGCAAAGCCGGACGGAATGGTGAGGGACTGCTAAAGCTTCGCGACGCAGCCTTGCAGCTTGGGATCAGCTTCCCAACGATCAAGCAGTGGATTTACAAGAAGAAGATTCGAAGCACTCAGACTGCGGGAGGACACCATCGTATCCCGCAGAGCGAAGTGGACAGGTTGCTTTTCCGAACCCGTGGCAAGACGGAACAACAACGCAAACAAGAAATCCGGCGGGTGAGTGGTCGGAATCAGCTTGTGGGTCGAATAGAGTCCGTGCAAATTAGCGGTTTGATGGCCGAGGTAAGAGTTTCGATTGGCGGTCAGCAAATCACGTCGATTATCACGGCACGCTCTGCCAGAGAAATGCAGCTAAAGCGGGGACAGACTGCCGCTGCCCTCATAAAGGCTACCGAAGTAATGATCTTGCGGGTTTGACTCATGAAAAAACAGGTGCTAATCGTTCTGCTGCTGAGTGCTGCACTGCCGCAATGCCAGCAACTCCCGAATATTCTTTCAAACGGAGGGCGGAAAACAGACTGTGTTGGCGAGGTCGGACATCGAGTCCTTGCCCCAGGTCAAGGTCGCGACTCATGAATCAGAGAATAACGCCACATTCGAGGGCGTGGCATTGAAGACAGTTCTCGAAAAGGGGGAGTTGAGTTCGGACACTCCAAGGCAAGCGGTTAGCTTCATGTCTTCTCGTGGAAGCTGCCGACAGCTACATTGCCGTCATCGCCCTTCCTGAGATTAACCCCGACTTTACCGATAAACAAATTGTTCTTGCCTTCTTGCAAGACGGAAAAACCACTGGATGCAAAAGCGGGGCCGTACCGGATCGTTATCCCTGATCAAAAGAGAATGGCTCGTTGGGTGCGGCAGGTCACGACGTTGAAAATTGTGGATGTGGGCTGTCGAGGGTCGGGGACCACGCCGCGATCCCCCTGCGTGCCGCCGTGAAGACGTTCCCCAAAGTGGTAAGAGCGGCGGGCAGGCGGGGGTTTCCGCGGAATCGCAATTTAGTTGCGGAGAGAAAATGTCCCCTCGCAACAACATCGCGAACTGCTACCGCCGAATGGGAAAGTTCGCGGAGGCGTTCACGGCCGTGTCTCAGGCGATCGACCTTTTGCAAGACAAAGGTGGAGCGGAACTGGCGTCAGCTTATGGAACGCGCGGCTTGATCTTTCTGCATCAGGGACAGGATTCGGAAGCGGTTGAGTGGCTGAGGACGGCGTATGAGCATCACCAGACATTGCCAAGCCCGAACTTCGATACCATCGCAGAAGACCTAAACCGCGAGATTGCTGCCCTGCAAAGGCTCGGCAGAGTGGACGAATTGAAGGACGCTGAAGCAAGGTTGGCCTCGGTGCATAGCGCCATGAAAGCTGTTCCCCAGGTCAATCGTGACTTGAGCGCCCTCGACGGACCAGTGCAGTGTGCGGTCTTTGTCGAACTGAATATTAGCATTCGGGAACGCAGTCTCGATGGAAAGCGCGAAGATGTGCAATTGGGGAGGCGGCTTACGGAAGTTCTCGAAGCGAAGAATGTAGGTTGGCACGCGGGTCACTTGACCATACCTGAGAGCACGACCCTGATCTTCTACGGCTCTGATGCAGAGAGATTGTTCCAAGCGCTCGAACCGACTCTAACGAGCGAACCGATGTGTGCTGGAGCGAGAATTACAATCCGGCAACGTGATGGCCAAAGAGAAGTAATTGTCCCGAGTCGCTTGACGTAATCCCGTCAAAAGCAATCCGGTAATCGGGAACCGTCGATCCCTCAATTGTTGAAACAGGCGTTAGCACGTACCGTTGGTCACTGAGTGCTATGGGTGGATCAAGCAGCACCTCAGAATCAAAGCCTTCTACGGAACCAGCGAGAATGCAGTGAAGACTCAGATCTGGATCGCGGTGTCGGTTTATGTGCTGGTGGCGATCGCACGCAAGCGGCTGGGACTGGAGGCTAACCTCTACCAAACCCTACAGATTCTAAGCGTAACGCTTTTCGAGAAAACGCCCATTTTATGCGCCCTTCAGCCCCTCGAGGGCGGGTACCGATTTCGCCGAAAATGTCAACCAGTTGATTCTCTTCTCAATCTCTTCGACCTTTAGCCGGACAGTAATGTTATGAAGTGTTTACCGCGATCAGAAATGGCCAGTCTTGCGACTCGAATGCGACCGATGGAAAGGATCTGATCCCGCAAACCGAACGGGCAACGGCGATCCTAGTCCGGCTTCCGAGTGAAGATCAGAAAATAATCCATGCCGTCGGCTTTGACGAAATCCTGTGAGTCGCGTAGTTCGTATCCGGCCTGGGCGGCTTCGCGAACGACTACGTCTTTACTCACGCCATGGTCTGCTCCGTTGCCATTGCGATCAATGATGCCAATCTTGGCTCCTGGTTTAAGCGATGGGCGCAGGTTCCTGAGTAGCACAATCGGATGGGCTACCTCGTGGTAGGTCTTGAGCAGCAGCACGGCGTCGACGCTGGCGACCGGGAGCTGTGGATCGTCGGGCTGGTTGAGGATCGTCTTTATGTTCTGGAGTTGCTCTTTTTTTGCGCGCTGGTCAATGTATTGAATTGCTTCCGGGTTGATATCCACCGCATAAACCGTGCCCGAGTCGGTGACGCGGCGTGCGGCGCGCACCGTGAACCAGCCCGATCCGGCACCGATGTCAGCAAGGTTTTTGCCGGGCTCAATGCCCAGCATGTCCATGACGCGGTCGATCTGCAGGCGCTTATCGCGCCCCGGCACATCGAAAATGGAGAGATCGCCAGTGTAAGGGGTGCTGGTCTTGCGCTGTGCCGACGGCGCTGGTGAACCGGACTGGGCACGAACCGGACCTGGTACGCACAGACCTGCCATTAACAGTGAAATCGGCCCGAGACGTCGCAGCGCTCTGTCAAGAGATTTCCAGTTCATTGTTCCCCCGAGTGCATGGGCTGATCCATTAGTGGCGATATTACGCCAATCATCAGACTGGAGAAGGGGCTTTACGAGGGCGCTGTCTCCATTGGCGTCTTTTCTCGCTTGGCGTAAAGCGTCAACAGAATCGCAACCAAAAATGGTGACGTTCTGGAGCATGAAGGGAAACCAGCCACCAATTGCACTTGTTGCTATGGAAAACAATTCCCACCACAAGTTCATACAAATGTGCAAGGCTACTGTCACCCAGAGACTTTGCCACTTCTGAGTCAACCACGCGAATGTCACGCCTCCGGCAGTTAGAAGTAAAAACAATTCGACCTCACCAACAACGTGCCGCCCTGCCGTATCCAAACAAGAGGGCGCGCCTATTTTCGCGTGAACACCAAACGACCGCTCGGCTTGAAAGCTGCGCTGTCGTTGGCGTAAGTGCGCAAAAGAGTTTTGAGTTCCGCGGGCTGCGCATTGAGCGTGATGTCGATGTCCGTGCGTTCGCCGCCCACATACGCCATGGCGACTTTCTTCTCTTTTATCGTCTTATCCAGCCAATCGCCGTCCAAGGGCGTAAGAGAAAGCGTGTTGTTCTCCAGCGAAAGGAGCGCGAATGTATGCACGGAGAGGCACAGATCGCAAACCTCGCTCTGCTTCGGCGATACGTCGAGAAAACGGTGATTATCCACTTTTACCAGATACGCCAGATAGCGTGTGGTCTTCTCATCGGTCTTGTCATCGGTCTTGCACCCCGCACCGGGCGCCATGGCCATGTCGTACGCACGGACACTGGCTTGAACGGTCAGCGTCCATTGGCAGCCTTCGGCTTCGTGTCCCCAGGCTCCGACCAGGCTCTCGTCAAAAATGAGATCGGGGTCGGATCCTCCATCGAAAAGCGGCTGAAGTGAGAACATCCAGCAACCCGACATCATCAACAGAGAAAACAGTGCGACAGTGATGGCAGCGATGCGTAAGGCGCGGACAGAGTGAATGTAACTGGAAAGCGGCATGAGTCCTCCGGCTGAGAACTGTTCGATAGGGTAGAAGCGACGCCCGCCCAAAATGATACTCTGCCCCGCGCCCGCCATATTACGCCAATTATCGTCACGCAAGTCGGCGCCGCAAGCCCGTCAGTTGCACGCGCAGCATCGGGCGGCCATTCATGTTAGCTTGACGCTCTTGTTCGTAACTGTCTGTTCCTGACTAGACATCCGACGGCACTAACCGCGCCAAGGAGGATCCTTAGGCTGATCGCAGCGTTACCCGCGAATCGCTGCATTTCCATCCCAAGCGCCGATCGCAAAACCTACGCCGAGGCCTCCGGCCATAAAACCTAAGGATGGTAACCAAGGTGAGTAGTCTTCCCGTCATCCCCTTCGCACTCAAGACGGCCCATGCGGCGATAACAACCAAACCCAAGATTTGCGTCGAATGCGAATTCACAGTTTCTTCTCGGAGGAGCCGTCGGATTCTGAAATGCACAGGATCTCAATGTGATTGTAACCCTAGGCAACCGAGGGTGTTGCCCCTCCATGAGCGGCTTGAATGACACGGGCGGATCAAAGGTAGGCGTCAACCGTTGCAATCAGACATCACTCATTGGGGGTCAATGAGTGGACATCGCGATATTTCACCACTTGAGGCGATTGCCTGTCTGATGGCGACTCCGATAACTTCCGGTTGGCCAACGATTCGCCCAGAATCCCAGACTTTGGTTTTTCCCCAAAGCGAGTTTGATTCCTTCACTCTTCAGCCGCGCGCGTTGTAAGATCGCCGTGCTGAATTGGGGGCAGGTCACGTCTGTGATCATGTACCCGAATTCGGCATTCGGAATTGTTTTGCCGGCGAAATGGGGAGCATTACCTTGGAATGGAAACTCCCAGGAGGTTTTGGCGTGGTTGACAGTTTGCGTCGTTCTGGGGGGAGACGGACGTTGTTAGGGATGACAATGCGCGCGCGTTGCAGCAGACCGGCTCCGGTTCTGCAGTTGGCTCTTTCTATTGCGTTGTTTGCCGTGCCAACTTGCCTATTCGGCCAGGGATTCAGCCGTGTTAGTGTCCCTATTCCGGTGGAGATCGATAGTCAGCAGGTGCACTGCCCACTTTACTTAAAGTTCGAAATGAAGAGTTACAACATTCCCTTTGACCAGTTTGCGGCAGGCTCTCTGGACAAAGCGCAAACGATGTTTGTGACGGCGGTGCAGGCAATTCGCAAAGCGGATGCGGCAAAGTTTGCAAGCGTCTGGACATCCCCGAGTCAGATGAAGGGTCTCGGCACGACAATCATAACCATGGGGGATGACAGTCCTGAGAATTGGATAAATCAGGCCAGAAGCCTCCTCGATTTCGACCATCTAAAGGTTGTCGCTCAAGTCCAGATTGGGTCCAAAACCATGTTTGTTTGGGACTCGATGGTGAAGGACCGCACCTTGCGCGATGCGTTCTATGTCGGGTCAGACAGGAACGACCGGTTGCGGCTGAGCATGGTAAGCAGTTCCACTCCAGTTCAAGTCATGGTGTTGAATGCTTTCCGGGCGGCTCAGACCGAGCCCGACGTCTACCAGCCCTCGCCGAACATCGAGTCGCGATATGAGTACCCGATCCCTGTCGACGGCAAGGCAGAGACCGGCGCGCATCCCGTTTTCCTCGAATTTGATGGTTCACCAATGGACTTCCCGCTTGGAGACGAAAAGGTTAAGGCTCCCACGCCGTTGCTGGAGTTCTTCCGGAATGCATCGCTCGCCCATCAGAGGGGCAAGAACGAAGTATACGCGAGCAGTTTCACTCCCAAAAGTGCGGCCAAGGTAAGAGAATGGCTCGCCTCAATGGAAAGCCGAAGAAAACTCACAAAACAACCGCCGCAAATCTCATCCTCGCTAGGCAGCGTCAAATTCGTGCTCAACGCCGACCCGGTCTTTCTTGTGTTTGAGGCTCCGACTCCGGGGGACGGCTGGACATCAGAAAATTTGACGTATTCCTATGTTTTGCACGAACGCAGCGCTTACAAGATTGGAAACTTCGCGTATGTAACTGAACTCGACGACTTTCTGCAAGACCCGAAGTTCTTTGACAAACAGTTTTTGAAAGCGGCTCCTACGAGACCTCGAATCCCCTAAGCGAAGGTGCTTCGGTCGGCTTCACGGTTTGACTTCCCGCGAAGACGGGTTCGTGGAAGTTAGGGGCTTCGATGCTGGTCGCGTCGGGTTCTGGGTGGATGACGAGCAAACAGGAAGTCCCAAGGTAAGGTTGGCCGACAATCCCGACAATAGACGGACAGAAGGCCTTCTGGACGGATGTGACATTCCCTATGCTGCCCGTCTCACGCGTCAAAACACATAGGGAATCAGCGCCTTGACGCGTGCCTTGTAAGCGGGATATTCGTCGGGAAAGCCGCGCTGAAGGAGGCGTTCCTCCTGGTTCAGTTTTATCCAGAACCCTGCCACCAGCGACGCCAGCCCCACAAACGCAACCAGTAGGCCCGAGGCAACAGACGTTCCTCTAGGTCTAGGCCCATCAGCAGATGCCCTGTGTAAACGGGATGGCGTACAAACCTGTAGGGGCCGGATTCCACCAGCTTGTGTCCTTTGCTTCAACTTGACGTCCCGGCTCCATTCGGCGCCCAGCACCTTGCGCGACCACATGGCCACGAACAGCCCCAGCGCACAGATGGCCACGGCGACCGAATCCGAAGAGACTGTACGCCGCATCGTGGCCGGGCCAAACGGGTGCACCCAGGCCGCGACGAACAGGACGAAGCCCAGCCATACCGGCATCCGGGCCAGCCTGGTCGCAAAATTCTGCGGTTCTGCCGCGGTCTTGACGGAGCGAGCGCTGATATTCCAGTACACGGCGAGCGTAACCCAGCAGGCAAGAATGAGGATTCCGGTTGGCTTAGAGCCGATGCTATCGCCGGAGCGAGTCGCACGGCAATTACCAGACCAGACGTCCCGAGACATCGCCGATGACCGAGGCGATTCTTGATGTTTGATAAGACGATTTGTGCGGTCATCGGAACGTGCTTTCGGTTAAGTGGACGGATCAACAACTTGGGCATCCGCAAGGGGTTTCCGAACAGCAAACTTGAATCGTACCCGTATTTTCCAGTGTTTAGCTGCTAGTCAGGCGTGAGAAAATCGGCCCGGATCAGGCCCCATCCCGCCGAAAGAATAAAGAGATTCTGCGAACCGAGCCGCGCGGCGAGCCGTCCGTAGAAGCCGTCGGTATAAAGCTGCCCGGCGGGGTACAAACGCAAAGGATTTTGCGTGTCGCGGTTATAGTCGAGCAATATCTGCCTCCAGGACATGCCGCGATCGGACAGATCGTCGGGGTGGGCACAGAGAAGGCTGTCATCGGCTGGCGCCAGTTCCGGTCGGGCGACGAAGTAAACCGGCTTGCCGTCGGCGGATTTCAGCCGACCGGCATCGGTTGCTTGCGGCCCTGGCATTGAATGACGACGATCATACTGCCCCCGCCGATAGCCGAAACGAGGCGCTCAAGCTCGTCCAGAAAACCCGCATCGTAATTCTCATCGACGTGATTTGAATTCCAGAGTCCGGACCTTGTCACGCGGTCCCTGTTGCAGTCGCGCCCGAGCCAACGCGGCGAGGGCGGATCGAGAGCCGGCTTGGCGTTAGTTGCTCAAAAGAGCGATCGCATTTCTCTCGATGACGCAGCGCAGGCTTTGCGGCCCGGCATCATCCTCGATGGCCAGACAAGAACGTCATTTTGCCATGACCTGGCTGACTCGCTCTCCAGAGCGCGCTCGCCGGCTTTCGTGTCCTGGCGTGCGGCATTCCTTCCCCCAGGTCGGAAAATCATACCCGCGCCGCTTGATCAGCGCCGCGCCGACAATGAGCCTGAAGATGGACCCGCCATGATTGCCGCCGCCTGCTGCCTGCCCCTTGTGCTGGGACAGGCGCGTCCAGAGTTTCGTGCGGGAGCCTCCTTTAAGCGCGTGGGGCCGACTCTGACGATCCGCGGACCGCTGCCTGTGCTGGTCCAGTTCTCGCCTGATTCACGGAAAAATAGACGCCTTAAGTGCAGAAAATGAGCTGCAGTGGAGAAATCCGCGATTTAAGAGCTGCGCGACAGCAGGACCAGAGTGCGGTGGAGGCGGCCGTGGAGCAGAGCTCGAGCAACGGTCCTGTGGAAGGACACATCAATCGGCTGACGACACGGAAGCGGCAGATGTATGGCTGAGCAGGATTTGAACTACTTCGCGCACGCATCTTGCCTCTCCCGCCTCCCCGGGTCTCCTCTACTCGGAAGACTTTAGACACAGGCCGTTAGCGATATAGTAAGATGCGTTAAAAGTTACCTCCTTTGCGGAAGAACTCAGCCCGCCGCACTTCGTCCACCGCTTGGCTCGCATGCTGCAGAATATGAAACTTGTCGTAGATGATCCGGCACTTCGGCACCCACTGCTCCAGGCTTTGCCGAAACGGTTCCCACATGTCCACACACGCCGCTCCAATCGCACTTCGTTGAAACGCACTCAGATGTTTCTCGAAGAACTCGTCCAGCGTCTGTTTCTTCCGCTCCCGCCCGAACCACAGCGGCTCCCCCGTCTCCAGATTGCTCACCACTGTCAGAAACTTTTGCTTCTTCCCCAGATAGATCTCATCGACTCCCATCTGCCGTAACGCCGGCTTCCTTCGCCCCTCCGACCAGCGACTCAGATAGCGCACATCGATGGCTCGCACCGTGCTGCTGGCCAGGCCAAACTGCCGTGCCACTCGTCGCACCGCCGCACTCTCACAGGCCAACCCCACCGCCTCTTCGAAGCGCTTGCTGAACGGCGCCTTGCTCGGTAACTGCGGCACCTTCTCCGTCTTCACCCCGCAGTCTGGACAGCGCACTCGATATAACTCAATCACCACCGTCGTGCGGTACTCCGACCATGGCAGATCCCGTACCTCCCGCTCGTAGCTGTCATAGGCATCGTTGAGCTTCCGCCCACAGCCCGAGCAAATCAGTTTCCGGTTTCCTCGCTTCCGCCGAACCCACAGCTTCAGCCTTTTGCCCGGTTCGTCGATTTCGTGTCGGTAGACCCGATACCCCGGCCAACCCAGTACTTTGCTCCAGTCCGTCTCTCTCATCCTGCCGAGTGTATCCAGAATCCCCAAAAATCAAAACGCCCATTCCATCAGGGGGTGTTACAGTTTCTCGCTCAGAGCCGAAAAATTGAAGTCCAAGGGGTAAGAGCCAAAAATGGCAGTTATTGACGTAGCTAACTTGAACGCGGTGATCATGCGGAGCGCGGGTTCCGATCCTGGACATTTGTTGTACAACGCCGCGGGCCACGCACTGGCGGCGGACAAACCAGACGCCGCCGCGGCAAATCCAGGCGACCACTATATGTTACGCCCGGCACCGGTGATTCCAGTTCCGGTAGTGGCGCCTCCGCCGCCATTATCGCCCACCTGCAATCACGATATGACAGCCGCCCCGCCCCCGTTGGTGGGCGGCTTGAAGGTGGACTTTTCGGTAGGCAATACCACGGTGTTCCTACCGTTCAAAGCGAACATCATCGCCTCTGCGGTTCTGGAAGGAGCAGCCGGTCCAGGTTTCTTTTTTACCGCCGAACTTTCCGGCTGCTCTATCTTTATCGATAAGCATCCTGGCACTGGGCGGGTGATTGTGTATCATGCGAACGGCCGCAACCGCTGCGCAACGGCCGCGCAGATACAAGCCAATTGGCAGGTGGAGTGGGTGCCGACGCCGCACACCAATTACATGGATCCGCTATACGCCTTGGCGCATGCGAGTTACTTAGCCTCGTATCCGGGTCTCGCCTTGCAAGGTACGTTGACGAAGGCTCAGTACGGGAACACGATCCAGCAAGAGATCACGCGAAAAGCGGGGCAAGGGCGCAATAGACCGACGATGCTATGGGGAACGAATGTATTCGGTGTAAGGAATGGGGCGGTTTGGAGCTTTTACTATCAGACTTTCGGAGGCATGGAGGAGTATGATCGTCCCTTTTATTCGCCAAGAAGATGGAAGGAGACAAAACAAGCGCTGGGCGCCGGCAAGAGTTTCACGGAGTCGATCCGAACGGGCAAAGAGGTCCGAAGCCGGGGCTTTGGGCATGGCGGTGCATACAATACGCAGGGCCTCCTAGTGCTCGATCACCAGATGTTTTGCCAGTGCTGAGAGCGCTAACGGCTGCTAGGTGCTAAGTCAACAGGCCCTTGACGCGACCTTCGACTGCGGTTCTCATTGTTTACCGGGAGAACTGGTGGTGGTGGCCAATAGGTCAGAGTACTTAGTCTGCCGGGCCAGTCCATTCGTCCGGAGCAACCGGCGAGCGTGCGTTCGCCGCCGATAGTCTTCTCAGGCGCGGAGAGGATTGAATAGAACCGGATTAAATGGCCGCGGCGTTCATCGCTCATGTGGTTTGAACGTTGTCTTTAGATTTCCGCATTGACTGCCAGCCCATTATTGGCAGTACGGAGAGGAAAAACA
Organism: uncultured Acidobacteriaceae bacterium; assembly: GCA_963714225.1. Classification (GTDB taxonomy): domain Bacteria; phylum Acidobacteriota; class Terriglobia; order Terriglobales; family Acidobacteriaceae; genus Sulfotelmatobacter. The sequence continues at coordinate 246,542 of CAVQNY010000051.1, forward strand.
AGCAAGGCCGCGGGTGCCGTGCAGAGGAGGAGGGAGCCCTACGCGCAGGCCTCCCCGAAAAGGAGAGGCGGTCTGCGCGGCGGCGGCGGGCGGGTGCCGGCGGGGTGCTGGTGTCGCCGGCGGTGGCGGCGGCGATGGTGGTGGCGGTGAAGGCGGCATGGATCCATGAAATCCAGCGCGAGCTTCAGGAAATTGGCGTCTTTAAGACTGGTCTTTGGTACCTAGGCGTCGTGTGAGTCGAGCAGCATCTGGCCGGCCTTGCGTTCAAGGCGCGCGAGGCGATGCTCGAACCGTGCCTTGGTCCTGCGATAGGTCGCCGCTGCGATCGTCCCTACTTGGTTCGCGCGACGGAGTTCGGCAAGTGCCTCACGCGCGATCGCCAGCGCCCGTCGCGGCTCGCGAGCTTCGTGCTCGTAGTAGATTGCCAACTGCTCGTAAGCTTCGTAACCCTCACAAGAGTTCCCCAGTGTGCTTTCCCAAAGTTGACGCGCAAGTGCGAGGTCCCCGTCGCGCCTCGCCAGTCGTGCAAGCGCCGTGCGAGCAGCACGATCGGCTTCAATCGGCAACGCGGAGGCAATCGACTGTTCGTATAGTTTGCGCGCACGCTTTACCTCCCCGCGCCGCTCGCAAATGCAAGACACACCATACAGTTCCAGAGCATCCTGGCTGGGCCTCCCCTCATCGCCGAGGAGTGACAGAACGCGGTTTGAAAGTCCGGCGAGCCCACATAGATCCATCTGGTTGTGGTGGAAGACAGGAACCAGCGGGTCTGCATGTCCACCGCGCACAAAGTTGAGATAGATTCTTGGGATCAGCTCCGACACTACGTCTGCGCCCCGATCCCATCCGAGCACGTGACGTTCGAGTTGCGACAGTCTTGCGGAGCCAAGTCGCCGGCGCCAGAGATTCCGGGCCGGATGAAGGAAATCGAGGTGGGCTCGTGGTGCAGGCGGAGGAATCGTTCGGGTCATCCGATAACGTGTTTCGAGCAGAGGCCAGTCGAACGATTTGCCGTTGAACGTGATCAACACCGGACGTTCCGCTAAACGTTCGGCAAGCGCCGCGAGCAGCGAACGCTCTTCACTGTACTCACGCATGAACAACTGCTCGACCTCAAGGCCCCCGCCTTCCCACCAGGCAAGGCCGACCAGGAACGGATACGTTCCCGTCCCGCCGGCGAGTCCCGTTGTTTCCGTGTCAAGAAAAAGCCACTGCGTAGCGTCCGCGACATCTTCCGGAGCATCCGGTGCGAGCAACCGCAGTGCCGCGCGATTTAGAGCGCATCGGGCGTGGACACCATGCCAACAGTGCAGTGACAGATGCTCGCCATGGCGGTTCCGCTTTACCGAGGCCCCCAGAATCAATGCAAGCCTCTCTTTTCCAATGGCAACTCCCGAACCGCGGCCGAAGGATTCCTCTCCGACGGGGTTCCGCACCTGCCCGACCTCGTGTCCTGACGGGGGCAGGGTCGGAGGGCGCTCGAGCGCCTTCAACCGGGCAAAGCGATCTGCTGTCGTCCGACTCACGTTAAGTTGAACATCCGCCGTCTTTATTAACACTGGGCGCCCCGGAGGCGTCTCAGGAACACATCTGCCCAAGGATCGCCAGAGCCGCTTCCTTGGAATGCTCGCTCTTGTCGCCGGCGGGCCCGACACACGAAGGGCATCCGTTTTCACATGGACAGGCCGCGATGAGTTCACGGGTGCGCGTCAATAGAACTTCGCAGATGCGGTAGAGGGGTTCGCTGAATCCAATCCCTCCGGGATACGCGTCATACACGTACAAGTTCGGCTCGAGGAGTTCCTTCTCGGTACCGGTCGCAGTCGCGAACTCCTGCCATTCAATGTTGTCGACCGCACTCGGCGGCCGCTCGCCGACCGCGGTGCCAAGATCGCGACGATCGCACATCAGCAGCAGTGTCGCCAGGGACGCGAGCGCGTAGAGTAACCCGAAAATGCCAGTCTGCCGCTCGGAAAGTGTGAAAGGCAGCGCGGCCAGTAGTTCGTGTTCGAGCGTCAGCCAGAACGCAGTTGTGTGCATCTCGTTCTCCGGCAATTCGAGCTTTCCGGAGCCCACGTTCTCATTCGTGAAGAATTTGATTTTCTTAAAACCGACGACCTGTGATCGCACGAGCACGTCGCCATGTGCACGCGCAGCCGGGCCGGGGATACTCTGCTCCTCGGCGATTTCCAGGACCCGCACCTGCGTGTAGCGGATGGCGTCCGTGAAATAGTCCACGTTCACGCGCTTCACGTATGCCTTGCGGTGGCCGAAATCGAGCCGCTCGACGTGGTATTGCTGCCCCTGATGAATGTAGATCGCCTTTGGATGGACGGTGGTGAGGGCGGACGAAAAGTCTACCTCTCCGATCACCTCAGGCTCTCTATCCTCCTCGCCCGTAGTATCGATGATTACGACATTGTCGGAGGTCACCGAACGCAGGCTAATCGTGTCTGCCGGATAACCCTCCTGGACCCAGTGCCAGTTGCCTCCGCTACGCTGCAGGAATCCTGCTTCAGCAAGTCGCTCGCAGAGCTCAGGTAATTCCACGTTGCCGAATCGTTCATCAGGCGACAGCGGCAACTCGAACGCTGCACACTTCAAGTGGTTCACGAGAATTTCAAGATTGTCTGGCTGGATGTGCGCATGCTCGGGTGAGCTCCCAAAAAAGTAATCTGGATGCTGCACGATGAATTGGTCGAGCGGCGCAGAAGACGCAACGAACACGGCGCAGGAGGTCCCGCTGCGGCGCCCGGCGCGCCCGGCGCGCTGCCAGCTGGAAGCAATCGAGCCCGCGTAACCCGCCATCACACAAGCGTCGAGCGACCCAATATCAATCCCCCAGCTCGAGTGCATTCGTGGTGACCACTCCGCGGATCCGGCCCTCACGTAGCCCACGTTCAATCTCGCGCCGTTCCCCCGGCAAGTAACCCCCGCGGTAGCCGCGGACCGGTTCCGCCTGGCCCGGTTTCGGCGGATTCGTCTTCTGCAAATAGGTGAGCATGACCTCCGTATGTAATCGGCTATTGGCGAAAACAATCGTCTGCAGCTTGCGTGTAAGCAGCTCCTTGGCTACACGTGTGGCTTCATTGATATAGCTGCGCCGAATGCCGAGGTTCTGATTGACCACCGGCGGATTGTAGAAAACGAAAAGCTTCTCCCCAGCGGGCGCGCCATTCTCCTCGACGACGTCAACTTCGCTCTCGACCAGTTGAGAGGCCAACTCGCCGGGATTCGCAATCGTGGCGGAACAGCAGATGAACTGGGGATTCGAACCGTAGAACCGCGCGACGCGTAGCAATCGCCGTAGCACATTCGCAAGATGGCTTCCGAACACGCCGCGATAGGTGTGCAATTCATCCAGCACGATATAGCGCAGATTCTCGAACAGCCGCATCCAGTTCGTATGGTGCGGCAGGATTCCCGTGTGCAACATGTCCGGGTTCGTAAGGACAATATGTCCGCGCTCTCGGATCGCCTTGCGCGCGTCGTTCGGTGTGTCGCCATCGTAGGTGAACACGCCAAAGCAGTCATCGAGCCGCTTAGCAAGGTCGTGCAATTCGGCGAGTTGGTCCTGGGCCAGTGCTTTGGTCGGAAAAAGGTAAAGAGCACGGGTATCGGGATTCTCCAACACGGCGTTCAATACCGGAAGGTTGTAGCAGAGAGTTTTGCCCGACGCCGTCGGTGTCACGACAACAACGTTCCTGCCGTTGTGGACCAGCTCGGCCGTCGCGGCCTGGTGCGAATACAGTTCTTGGATCCCTTTTGACCGGTACGCCTCAGACAGTTCATTTCTGACCCAGTCCGGCATGGGCCGAAACACCGCCTCGCGAGCTGGGATTTGTCGCACGCATGTGAGTACTTCGTCTGTGCGGTAGCGTGCAACGAGCGTCCCGAGAATCTCCTGAACGGTATCGAGAGTTGTGCTGGATCGTGGTGCTAGGGCCTGAGACGGGGTCATGCAACGCTCCTAAAACTCATTCGCCTTCTATTCGCCAAAGCCTAGCACCTTGCCACGCTCTGGCGCAACACCCGATGTGACTTGAATCATCGTTTGGTCACTTTTGAACCATCGTTTGGCCGCGCATTACTCGTAAGTCCTTTACTTCCGCAATTCGTTACAGGTTTTTGGCTTTGAACGATCCCTTGGCCAGAAGTACAGTTTTTCGGCGGGCAGGGGCGGCTAAAGAAGGCTTCGCTGTTGTGTGCGTTGCGTCGGACGATCTGGAAGGAGCTGCGACGAAGGAAATTCCGTAATTCTGTACTTTCGGCCAAGCGATGGTTCAAACCAACTAATCAGCATTTTTCGTGCTGTCGGATTCAAAGGATTTATGAATCGTTAGCGGGCCAAACGATGGTTCAAAAACGGCCATTGGTTCGTTCAAGTCACACCCGAATCTCGGCGCGCATAATGGGGCGGCCCGTTGTCTAGTTTCCGCGCTCATGTCCAGTGGATTTCTTTGTGTGAATTGTCGAGGGCACGCGACATCCACTGTGTCAAAGCCCATCTATTCAAGCCCCGTAACATCTTACATCGCTGCTAGGGGCCGCCCAAACCCTTGGAAATACGTATGAGACGAGGCTTCAATGGATTGAAGAATGGATTGGATTTCACAGACGCACCGCCGGGCTGAAATGAGAACGGTGGCGGAGAGAGTGGGCTCCCATTTTCATCAAAAACGGTATCAGTGGTATCAGTAAAAGAGCGAAAAAGGTGGGATATTGCGCCGCGTTACATTCACCGCGCAGTGTCCGCCCACTCCCAAAAGAAAGTTCACGAACGGAAACCATAACCTCCCGATTGCCGCCTCAGTTCTTGCGGACCGAGATTACCGAAGCTGTGTAGCGATCACCACGCAACAAAGAAAGGCTGTATTCAATGGCGACATTTTGAGCGTCATAAGTTGTTTCTCGGATCATGAGAAGTGCGTTTCCTGGAGACGTTTGAAGTATCTTAGCTTCCTCTTCTCCGGCAACCACGGCTCCGATCACTTCTTCTGCACAGAGCAGCTTGCGCTTGTAGCTGTGCTCGAAAATCGAGTAGAGCGACTGTTTTTCCAGGTCCTGCTTATCGATCCCTGCAAAAATGCGAGCGGGAAGATAACTGGTCACGACGGCCACCGGTTCGCCATTGACGGAGCGAAGTCGCCTGGCCCTGTATACGCGCTCTCCGGGAGTAAGTTTCAGGGCCTGCGCTACTTCGAGGTCAGGATCTTCAAGACCGATACCCAACAGGCGGGCTGATGGATTAAGTCCACGCCTCCGCATCTCTTCGCTGAAGCCTCGAAGCTGCTGAAAATTCCAGGGCACGCGCCCGGAGCCGACCACCGGCCGCTTACCCTTCGCAATCACCAGCAGTCCTTCCGATCGCAATTTTTGAAATGCCTGGCGGACAGGCATCTTGCTGATCTTCAGCGCTTGAGCAATCTCGCCTTCCGAACAGAAGGTCTGGCCTTCTTTCAGCTTGTTTTTCTTGATCAGCTCGCGCACGTGATCCACGATCTGCATGTAGTAGGGCACGAAGCTGTTGCTGTCGATGGTTAGATCCAGCTTCTCGACAGTGACGAGGTCGGGTACTCCAATGGCTTCCGACAAGATCCCCTCCCGTGCAAACGAAACATAGTATACAACGTATACATGAGGCCTTCAACCGATTTTGGCGCCACGGAATATCCGCAGGCCGACTGCTAGTTGCAGACCACATAAAACCAACATTATCAGGTGTTTAATTGATCGCCTTAGTCCGTGGAGGAGATGACGTACGGAATCGCAGAGAAAATGTTCTTGACACCATATATGCATACGAGGTTCATATGCTTCGTACCGGAGATTGCCCTATGGCCGCTAACCTTGCCATTGACGAGAATCTAGAACGCGTGCGCGCCACTTGTTCTCAGAATATCGCTCGCGTCATCGGGATCATTTTCCTGTTGTGCGCGGCTTGCATTGTGGAAGCTCAAGTGGAGTCAGGAAAAATTGTCGGTACGGTCAGGGACGCTTCCGGCGCGATCCTGTCGGCCACGGTGACTGTCACCGAAACCCAGACGAACGCCGAGAGAAAAACCACCAGCAACAGTGAGGGTGAATATGTGGTCACCCAACTGAAGCCCGGAACGTACACCGTGAAAGCGGAGCGGCAGGGTTTCAAAACCGCGGTTGAGGCTGCGTTCAAGCTTGATATCAACCAGGTTGTGCGGGTTGATTTCTCCTTGGTCGTTGGGTCCGTGCAGGAAAGAGTGGTAGTTACGGCCGCCGAACCGCTGGTGGAATCACAAACGTCGTCCATCGGGCAGGTGATCGATGAAAGCCGGGTTCACCAGCTCCCCCTTAATGGACGCGACTTCATTCAGCTCGCCTATTTGAGCCCTGGTGTCAACATGGGCCCGGCCAGCACCGGCAGCACTGGCAACGTACAGCAGGGCGATATCCCCGAGGACGAGCGCGGAAACGGTTCGATCCAGGTGAATGGCCTGTGGGCGACCAACAACAACTACCTGTTGAACGGATTCGATAACAACGAACAACAAATAGGTTTCGAATTGATCGAGCCGCCCATTGATGCCATCCAGGAGTTCAAAGTTCAGACCAACAACTTCGGTGCCGATATCGGAAAGGGAGGTGCGGTCGTCAATGTTGTGACCAAAGCAGGCACTAACCGCTTTCACGGCAGCGCATTCGAGTTTCTTCGCAATTCCTACATGGATGCAAAGAACTATTTCGATGATCCCACCCAACCCATCCCGCCCTTCAAACGCAATGAATTCGGAGGATCGTTCGGAGGGCCGATCATCCGAGATCGCACTTTCTTTTTCGCCGACTATCAGGGACGGCGCATCCGCACTTCCGAAACGTATCTTTCCCCCGTGCCCAGTCCCTCGGAGGTTGGTGGAAACTTTTCCGACCTTTTGACCGGCAGTTCCCCTACGGTCATTGTTGACCCGGTAACTGGCATGCCGTTCATGGGGAACGGCTCTCAGCCTAACGTAATCTCGCCCTGTGTGACTCCGGGAGGGCTTAGTTCGGACCACCAGGCATGTCTCGATCCCGCGGCGCTCAATGTGGTCGCGCTTTTCCCGCAACCGAATGTTTCCGCCAGCCTCGGCGATCTGTTTCGGCTCAATCCTGTCAACCAGAACAATCAGGACGCGTTCGACGTTCGCGTCGATCATCAGATCAGCTCCAAGAATAACTTTTTCGGCATCTTCAGCTACGGTAACGTCCAGAATCACAATCCCGATCCGTTTCCCGGAATCGCCGAAGGAGGCTCATTCACCGGCAACATCAACAATAAAGCTCTGCTGGCGGGTCTGAGCGATGTGCACGTTTTCTCCCCCACCAAGATCAACGAAGTGAAGGTCGGCTACTCTCGTTACGTGGTCGATGCCGTTCCTTTTTTTGAAGGACAGCAGCTTGCGGCCTCGTTGGGAATTCCCGGAATCAATGATCCGAATAACCCCCTCACTGGCGGCCTGCCCAACATCCAGATCAGCGGCTTAAACCCCTTGGGCAACGGCGACTGGTTTCCCGAAAATTTGCGCGAGGATAATTATCAACTGCTGGATTCATTCACCTACATCCACGGTCGTCATTCCTTCAAGATGGGAGGCGATCTGCGGCGCCGCGAGCACGGTTTCTTTCAGGTTCAAAATACTCGCGGAGACCTGTTCTATACCGGACAATTCACTAGCGACCCCCTCGCAGACTTTCTCATCGGTTACACGCAGAGCCTTTTCCGCGACGCACAAACCGGAAGTTATGGCATGCGATGGTGGGAGTTTGGCACCTATCTGATGGATGACTACCGTGTTTCTGACAGGCTTACGCTCAACCTTGGCATACGTTATGACATCTACACACCCATGGTTGAAGAGTACAACCGCCTGGCCAACTTCGACTTTGCGACTGGCCTATTTGTCGCTCCTGGAGTCACGCCCGGCACCACTCGCTCCGGCGATGTAGCTACCAACTGGAAGAACTTTTCTCCGCGCATCGGTTTTGCATATTCCTTGGGCAGCGACAATAAAACTGCCGTTCGCGGCGGCTACGGCATTTTTTACGATATGCAAGCGGACCAGAACGATACCGAACTCGCCTATAATGACCAGCCCGGCGTCTACGGCAGCCAGTCTTTTACTGCGCCTCTGGGACCAACTCCGGTCATGATTCTCTCTCAAGGCCCACCGCCCATTATTTTTTCGACAATTACGGATCCCACGGGCCGCGCCAGCGCCGCCTACTTCCACAATCCAACGACTTACATTGAGGAATGGAACCTGAACATCGAGCGCCAGCTGGCGAAAGACATGGTGCTCCAGGTTGGATACGAGGGCACGCGGGGCGTGCATCTGACTTACTTGAGAAACCTGAATCAGGCCACGACGCCAACCTGGGAGAACTTTTCCGGCCCAACCGGAAACGAAGGACGGCCTTACGACTCCACCGTTCCCAACATCGCTGCCATCCGCACCGAGGGCCACGACATCAGTCTGAGCAATAACGGTTTGCAAGTGCGTTTTGAGAAACGGTCCTCCCATGGATGGAGCATGCTCAACAGTTACACTTACCAGCACACCATCGGTCAGGCCACCGAAAGCGAAGTGCCCAACTCTGACGGAGAACCGCAAGACACCTACAACATGCGCGCCGAGCGCGGAAACGTCACCCCCGACTTTCGTCACCAGTTCACTTCAGCATGGTCCTACGAGATTCCGTTTGGTCCGGGAAAGCGCTTCTTCAACGGATCCGGCCCCACGCGTTGGCTTGCCGGAGGCTGGCAGTTGAACGGCATTATTTCGCTCTACTCTGGCCAGGCGTTCACCCCCTATTTGTCGTACGATCCAACCAATACCGGTTCTGGAGGTCCAAGGCCCGACCTCGTTGACAATCCTTATAACTTCTCCACTGCTGCCGTAGGTTTCAATTACGGCAACAATGCGGTCGGAGGTCCGACGCCAGACTGCGCCACGTCGACTAGCCGAAACATCAACTGCTGGTACAACCCATCTGCCTTTGCTCTGCCCGCGAACGCCCCCGGCCAGCCGACGCCTCCGGTTGGAACCAGCTATGCGACCGGGTTCGGAGACGCAACCCGCGGCAGTCTGCGGGGACCGGCTTTTTATGATACCGACTTCTCCATCTTCAAAGACTTCAAATTCAAGGAGAGCAGTCAACTGGAACTGCGGGGCGAGATTTTCAATCTCTTCAATACGCCGCAGTTTGCACTGCCCAATAACCTGGTTGACACTCCAAACGCCGGGCAGATCACAAGTACGCTGCATGAGTCCCGGCAGATCCAAGTCTCGGTAAGCATTTCGTTTTAGTTTCACCTGAGCCGATTCGAAAGCAGCCTGATTCCTCGGCCTACAGCTACACTTTGCCGCAGGAGAACCTCAGGAGGTAATGAACGCATGAAGTTTAGAGAAACTCGGCAAGTTACGATCACCCTGGCCGCAATCTTGGTCACGTTCCTTCCGTCGTTTGTTTTTGCAGGAGAGAGTTCTAATTCCAAGGACACTCGAGCGGCTGATTCCGCAAAGCCCTTGTCCCCTGTCCATCTCGATGGCAATTATTTCTCCCACGACGGCCATCGTTTTATCCCCGTAGGCGCAAACTGGGTCCCTGCAAAGTCGGCCATGCAATGGCCCACGCAGTGGGATCCGAAAGCGATCGAGGCCGATTTCGCGCGCATGCACGAACTCGGCTTCAACACCATTCGTCTCGATTTTGTTTGGGCTTGGATTGAGCCTCGCCCCGGCGACTACAATCCAGAAGCATTTCGCGCACTGGATTTCCTGATTTCTCTGGCTCACCGTTATCACATCTATCTGCATCCCAGCCTCTTGATCGGCGGGGAGGTAGGTGAAGCGTATTGGGACGTGCCCTACCGTCAGGGCAGGCATCCTCATTCTGATCCCGACATGCTGCGCATCGAAACCGACCACGTAGCCGAGCTGGCGCGTCGCTATGGAAAAGAAACCGCAATTCTCGGCTGGGATCTGACCGATGAGCCCCCGTTCTGGATTGTGCCTGATAGCACCACAGACGCGATGGCGATTAACTGGACGCGGCTGCTGTCCTGGTCGATCCGACGCCACGATACGCTGCATCCCATAGTGGTTGGTACCAGCATGGAGGATGTCGGTCGCGGCCCGTTCCGCCCCGATAATCTGCGCGAAGAGGCCGATTTCTTTAGTGTTCACCCTTATTCCATTTATTCCCCTAAGCTTTTCCCCGACGCCATGCTTTCCGAGCGCGGCACCTACGGATCGGCTTTTGAGACCGCCCTGTCAGGCGGTGCCGGCCGTCCGGTCATGGTGCAGGAAATCGGGGCTTCTTCGGCCCAATACGATCCCGACCAAATCGCGAAGTTCTTGCGGGCGAGCCTCTACTCGGGCCTGGGCGCTGGAGCCAACGGATTCCTTCTCTGGTGCTATACCGATGCTGCGCCGGAACAGTTCCACAAAGTCCCGTACCTCCGTTCTCCTCATGAAACCCAATTCGGCCTGACCACTTGGGACGGTAAAGACCGGCCTTCAGCAAGAATGTTTAAGGAGTTCGAGGATATAGTCGGCCGGCTGGATCTCAGCGGAATTGAGCCGGCGCCCGCCGAGGCCGGAATCATCGTGCCTTATGAGTGGTCTAAGCCACATGGTGATTTCTCCCACTTTGGCTTGACCGGGCCGGAAGTAGTTCCTTACACGACGACGGACGAGGGGGCGAATGTAGTGGGACAATCGCAGCCGACTTTCAGCGAGGAAAATTCCTGGATTACCGGTTCGTGGTTATCATCTTTTGTGCTCGCGCGGCGCGCCGGCATGAAGGCAGATTTCCCACGAGAATATGACGACTGGCAGAAGCGTCCGCTTCTACTGATGCCCTCGCCATTGACCAGTACCGATAGCTTTGTAGTTCACGTGCACTCGGATTTCTGGGAAAACGCCAAGCAATACGTCTCGAAAGGAGGCTCGCTCTATGCTTCGGTTGCCGCCGACGCCGCAATACCCGAGATGGAGTCGTTGTTTGGAGCGAGAATGGTCGATGCCAATCCGAAAGATGACATCACGCTAAAGATCGTCACTCCGTTCGGCGGCCTGAAGGTGGGCGACACGTTTCATTACTCGGTGCCTTCCGCGACCCCTCGTTCCTGGGGTGCAATTCTTGAGGTCAAGGGCGGAACGGTTATCGCGGTCGACCAGGACGGCAGGCCTGCCTTGGTCGCCAATACTGTGGGCTCGGGCAAGACGCTGCTGAGCGCCTATCCTCTGGAGAACTATCTCGCCAATCTGCCGGCGGCTTTCGATAAGCCCGAGAGCACGTATCGAATTTATGAGGCCTTTCGCGAATGGTCAGGCGTTAAACCACTCTTCCGCAGCGACCAGCCCTCGGTGGAAGTCTGTGCTTTGAGCGGCGGAACTCATGGATACGCGGTCGTAACCAACCACGGTCCCGAACCACAAACCGTGACCATTACTGCGGCTAACCCATTGCATTCCGTCACCAGGTTTGCGCCGCAAGGATCGACCTCACTCCAAATTGCGGGCGCCACCTTCAAGGTCGATATAGGAGCTTATGAGGGCGAGGTTTTCGAGTGGAAGTAACCGGGAAGTCAAGCACGTGTAATAGGAGGAGCCGTTGATTGGAGCAGTGGATATTGGTGGGACCAAGATAGCCGTTGGGATAATTGACGGTGATGGCAAGGTCTTGGCTCGCCTGGAATGCCCGACGGACGCTGATCGCGGTTATCCGGAAGCGATGCGGCGCATCGTTGAGATGCTTCGAGCTACGGCGCAGACCGCAAACACAAGAATCTCAGGTATTGGGATTGGATCTACTGGGCCGGTTTATCCACTGACAGGCGAGATCGGCGATGTCAACTTTTTTCCCCACTGGAAAGGAGAGAATCCGGTCCGAGATCTGAGCCAGATCTTCCAGGTGAGCGTGGCGATAGAGAACGATGCCGATGCCGCAGCTCTTGGAGAGGCAGGCTGGGGCGCTGGCAAGAACAAGAGTCGCCTGATCTACGTGACGGTCGGAACCGGGATTGGAACGGGACTCATTCTCGACGGACACGTCTACCGCGGCGTGGACCAGTCTCACCCGGAAATTGGCCACCATGTCATCGATCCTTCTGGCCCTCTCTGTTTGTGCGGCTTTCGAGGCTGTTGGGAATCTTTGGCAGCTGGGCCAGCTATGGTCACGTGGCTCGAGAGGAATATGCCAGCTAACCATTACGACAGTACTGACTTGACCGCGAAGAAAATTTGCGAGCTGGCTCAGCAAGGCGACACTTGGGCAATGTGTGCCGTCGAGCACGAAAGCCGCTACCTTGGTCTCGGCCTCGCGAACCTGGTCACGATGTTCGTTCCAGAAGTCATCGTGCTGGGCGGCAGCGTGATGAAAAGTGCCGTCCTTTTTCTGGAGGGCATTCGCAAGGTCATTGCCGCCAGTTGCCGCTTCGTCCCCTACGAAAAGACCGCATTGGCGCTAGCCTCGCTGGGCGAAGACTCAAACCTGATTGGAGCCGCCAGGGTCTGGCACTATCGCTACGGCTTGGAGGTGGGGACCCGTGCAATCTGATTTCTCCGTAATCGAAGGCGCCTATCTTCGCGATATCCTCGATCAACCGCGCGCACTCGACGAAACGCTGTCCGGACTGGAGGTCTCGAAGACTCTGCATCAGCTCGCAGCCCGCCTCCAGCAGGGCAAGTTCAAGACAGTTGTCCTCACCGGCATGGGATCTTCTTTCCACGCCCTCCATCCTCTCAACATCGAGCTCGTCAATCACGGCCTGACCGCGATGATGGTGGAGACCTCGGAGCTTCTGCATTACAGAAGCCGCCTCTTCGATCCGAGGACGCTGATCATCGCAGCTTCTCAATCAGGCCAGAGCGCCGAGGTTGTCCGGCTGCTGGAGATCAATCGAGGCAGGTCGGCCGTCATCGCGATTACCAATACACCCGGCAGTCCCTTGGCGGATCGGGCCGACGCTACAATCCTCACCCAGGCGGGCCAGGAATTTTCGGTTTCTTGCAAGACGTACGTGACAGCTCTGATGGCATTGCAGTGGTTGGGTGATGTTGTGTGCAAGCGGGATTTGCGGCGCACCCGCCAGGAACTGAAGGCTGCCAGCCCGGCGGTTCGCGACTACCTGGCCCCGTGGAAAGAACATGTACAGGAACTGGCGCAGGTGCTGAAAGGTACTCGACATCTGTTCCTCGTTGGCCGAGGGTCCTCGCTCGCCGCAGTTGGGACGGGCGCCCTGATTGTTAAGGAGTCTGATCACTTCCACGCGGAAGGCATGAGTAGCGCGGCGTTTCGCCATGGTCCCTTTGAAATGCTCAGCGACGAGACTTTCGTCCTCGTCTTTGCCGGCGAACATAAAACCCGCGAACTCAATCAACGTCTTTTCGAAGATGTTCGCGGGGAGCAGGGTCGGGCAGAGTTAGTAGGCGAAGGCGCGGCGTCTCCTTCCTGCGCTCTGCCTTCTGCAGCACAGTCCATACATCCGATTCTCGAGATATTACCCGTGCAGATGGTAACCCTGGCTCTGGCTGCGCAGGTGGGGCGTGAACCAGGCCGTTTCGAACTGGCCTCGAAAGTGACCACCAAGGAATAGCTGATGACATCACCTTCTACCCCGAGAAACCGATACATGGTGGCCATCGTCTTCCTGACGTTTTTTGTCATGTCGTTGCTTACTAATATTCTCGGCCCGATCGTGCCCGACATCATCAACAGCTTCAGCGTAAGCCTGGCTGCCGCCGCTTTCTTGCCATTCTCTTTCTTTATTGCTTATGGAGTGATGTCGATCCCCGCGGGTTTTCTGGTGGAGCGCTTTGGCGAAAAACCCGTGATGATCGCCGCGTTCCTGGTGGGTACCGCAGGATCGCTGAGCTTTGCCTTGCACCCGAGCTACCGGGTGGCTGTGTTCTCGCTATTCGTGATGGGATCGGGAATGGCTACGCTGCAGACCGCAATCAATCCGCTGTTGCGGGTTTCCGGGGGCGAAGAGCATTTCGCTTTTAATTCTGCATTCGCACAGCTCGTATTCGGCAGCGCTTCTTTCCTGAGTCCATTCATGTATTCGTACTTGGTCCTGAACCTGGGCAATGAGCATGCCGGCAGAAATTGGCTGCTCGACGTCCTGGCCAGGCTCACCCCTCCGGCACTGCCTTGGGCCTCGATGTACTGGATCTTTGCTGTGTTTACCTTGGCTATGGTTGCGGTCCTTCTCTTCAGCCGCTTTCCTCGCGTGGAGCTTACCTCCGACGAGCAGGCCGGCTCCCTCGAAATGTATGGCAGCCTCTTTCGCAAGCCGATGGTCTGGGCTTTCTTCCTTTGTGTTTTTGCCTACGTGGGCTCGGAGCAGGGGACAGCCGACTGGATCTCAAAATTCCTTTCCCAATACCACGGCTACGACCCGCACACCACCGGCGCCACTGCAGTCTCATGGTTCTGGGGTCTCCTCACGGCGGGATGTTTCATCGGCATGTTGCTTCTGAAGGTTTTCGACAGCCGCTACGTCCTGATCGGCACTTGCATTGGAGCACTGTTGTGTTTGACCGCCGCCCTGTTCGGCCCGGCAAAAGTTTCAGTCATCGCTTTTCCCGGGATTGGTCTTTTCGCATCTGTGATGTGGCCCATCCTGGTATCGCTCGCACTCAATTCCGTTTCTGAGCACCACGGTTCATTCGCCGGGATTTTGAGCACTGGAATCATGGGCGGGGCCGTGGTACCTGTCATCATTGGGCGAATCGGCGATCACTTCGGCCTGCGGGCGGGAGTTGCATTCCTCTATGTCACGTTCGCCTGCGTTCTGAGTGCCGGTTTCTGGGCCAGGCCGCTCATTACAAACGAGACCCTCAGTCTCAGGAAAGCCGAAGTTCAGCCCGGCTAAGGGCTTTTGCAGAGGAGAGCTCATGAGCGTATTGCACCGTACTTTCTGTGTTGCACTCTTGGTTCTGATGGTCATTGGCTGCGCAATCGGGCAGGCGAAGACGGAAACCGGCCTAACCACCTCGATTCCATATCTGAAGTTGACCGAACCCCGGCACGTTATGTCCCAGGCCCAACCCTGGGAGGGTGACCAGTATCCCCATACGCTGAGCGCTCTCGAACTTAAGCGGGACGGATTCCGCTACTGGGGCTGGTACGGGTTGAACGAAGGAAGAGGAATTGGCCTTGCCCGAAGCAATGATCTGGTGATCTGGACCAAATATGAAAAGAATCCTTTGTGGACAAACGCCCGCTGGCCTTCTGTTCTCGCCAACGCGGACCCGAAGCACAAAGACATGCTCTATTTCGCCATCACTCGAGAATATGACACGCCAAGCAGCCACATTGTTTTGGCTTCATCGCAAGATGGCATCCATCTAAAGGAAGAAAAAGTGCTGGTCCAGGGCGTTCCCAACCAGCGTAACCAAAATCCAAATCTTTTCCGCGATCCGCTCTCACGGCGTTTCTATCTGACGTTCTATCGCGGTAACGACCAGGACCACTTCGAGATCATCAGCAAAAGTGCCACCACCATCCAAAACCTCGACAAAGCCCCAGAGAAGATCCTTATGACGACCACGGACACGGTTGCCGCTCCAACCTTGCTGTACGTGAAGGGCGCTCGCCATGTTCAAGGGAAGAAAACGGGGATTTACTACTTGGCAACCGAAGTTTATCCGCACCGCTACACCACCGATCCCGAGGGCGAGTGGCAGGTCAAAGTATTCGCCAGTGACTCACCAGACGGCGGCTTTCAGCCCGTGCTGGGCAATCCAGTGATGCGCGGGCAGCGCGCGTGCCTCTTTCAACACATATTCAATGACAGATTTTATGGATACGACTGCCATCTGGAGACGCCCGACAAATGGGAACTCGAGGAGGTGGAGGCCGCCTTGCCGTAAGAGCGATTCTTACGCCCAGGCGAGGAAAGGAGACAGATTATGAGAAACAACGTACTCAGGTCCCGTTTGCCTTGCTCGATGCTGGTTGCAGTGATTCTTTCCTTAGCAGGCACGATCGCGGCACAAGTCGGAAATACCGGCACTGTGCTTGGCACCGTGACCGACCCTTCCGGGGCCGTCGTACCCGGCGTCTCGGTTATGCTTCGCAACACTGAGAATAATCTGACCAACGAAACAGTGACGGATCACTCAGGTGAGTTCCGCTTCCTGACCGTGCCTGCCGGACCGTATGAACTGACGGCCGAGAAGCAGGGCTTCACGAAGGTACTGCACTCGGTTTTCGCTGTGCATGCCGCCGAACCGGCTCGCGTGGATGTAGCGCTCAAAGTTGGCGCCGCATCGGAGCAGGTCACAATCACCGGGGCACCCCCGGTGGTGAACACTGTTACTGCCAACGAGGGAAATACGATCACCGGAGAACAGGTGAATTCGTTACCCCTCACGAACCGGGTCTTTACGCAACTGATGTCGTTGGAACCCGGCGTCTCCATGCCGGTCGTCGTCGACCCCGGATTCGGGTCGAATTCGTCCGTCAATTTTTCCGTGAATGGAGTGCGAGACGACGAAAACAACCTGCTGATTGACGGCGTGCGTAATGTAGACACTTTTGGCGGCAATGCCTTTGTTACGCCGAACCTGTTCGCGGTTTCCGAAGTCCGCATTGATAACAGCGACTACACGGCTACTGCCGGGCGCTCGGCGGGCGCCCAGGTCAATCTTGTTACCCGTTCCGGCACCAACAAATTCCACGGCGACGCCTTTGAGTTCTTTCGCAACAACATATTCAATGCCGAGAATTATTTCTCCACCATCTCCCCGGAGGACCGCCACAACGATTTCGGTTACGACGTAGGCGGCCCTATCAAGAAAGACCGCATCTTCTTCTTCTGGTCCCAGGAGTGGCGGCGAATCGTAGTGAATTCCGGGCCAGTTATTACCGTTGCCCCTACTTCGCTCGAGCGCGAAGGAAACTTCAGCCAGAGCCTGATACAACCAATTGATCCCACCACGGGGATGCCTTTCCTTAACAACACGATTCCGAAGGGCCGCTTGGACCAGAACGCACTACTTCTCCTCGCGACGTACTTTCCGCTACCAACGCCCAATTACAGTCTGGACAATTTGTACAAGATGGGTATCTGCTTGACTCAGGTAGCCACCATATGTAGTGTGTGGGGGATGTCTGAAGAAGAATATCCCCGAAATTTGACTGAATTGGAAGCAGACTTCGGCACCGAAGAGGCATGTCGGGCGTATTTGTCGCGACTCCGGTGGCCAGGGGGTTTCCTCTGTCCGGTGCAAGTCAGGGAAGGCATGGCCGGTACGGGGTCTGTGGGAGTGTGCTGAGTGTGGGTGCCAGACATCAGTGACGGCCGGAACGATCTTCCAGGACACGCGGACTCCGCTGCCGATATGGTTTCGTGCCATGTGGTGGGTAACGACCCAGAAGAACGGGGCCAGTGCGTTGGGACTGCAACGAGTGCTGGGCCTGAAGAGCTATGAGACGGCCTGGGCGTGGCTGCACAAATTGCGCCGTGCCATGGTCAGGCCGGGGCGCGACCTGCTCACTGGCAGAGTGGAGGTAGATGAGTGCTATATCGGCGGTCCGGAGGAAAGCTTGCGCGGTCGACTTAATCTGGAGAAAGCATTGATTGTCGTTGCCGCTCAAGAAGATGGACCGGGGATCGGTCGGATTCGCATGCGCCAGATTGTAGACGCCTCGGCCGCAAGCCTAGTGCCTTTTGTGCGGGACTCAGTAGAAGCGGGTAGCGTCGTCCACACGGATGGTTGGCTGGGATATCTGCCTTTGGAAAACAAAGGCTACCGGCACGATGTCACGCTTCTAAAAGGAAAGAAGAAGACTCCTTCGGAGTTGATGCCACGGGTTCACCTGGTGATCGCATTGCTTAAACGGTGGCTGCTGGGAACCCACCAGGGAGCGGTCAGTCAGAAGCACCTGGACTACTATCTGGATGAGTTCACGTTCCGGTTCAATCGCCGGCGATCAAAGAGTCGCGGCAAGCTGTTCTTCCGCCTCGCGCAGCAAGCAGTCGCAGTTGAACCCGTTCCCTTGGACCGCATTCTTCACCCCGAAACCAAGGTCAAACCACAACCGGCAGTGGGTACCTGAGTCAAGCAGATACCATTTGTACAATTTCATCTCCCAAGCGCCCAACTACACCCGCTGGCGGGAAGAATCGGCGCGCATCGACGTCAAGTTGAACAATAAGTGGAGTCTCTTTGGGCGGTATACCCAGGACACCAGCCTGCTAGATAACCCGTACGGACTGTTCGGCGAGAATTCTTTTCCTTACGTTGGAGGATCGACCCAGAACTTCCCCATGTACAACTGGGCCGTTCATGTCACCTACGCTCCGCGTCCCACTCTTTTTACCGAATTCTCCGCCGGCATGTACTTCGCGAACGACAAATCGCTGGAAAACACTCCGCTCTCCAGCAAGGCTCGGGCGCCGGGCCTGACTTTGCAGCAGGTATTCCCGCTCGACGAATTGGACCGGATTCCCACCACGTATTTTGCATATCCCTACGCGGGAATCGTGGAGATGTGGTATTTCCACAACGACGCGTTCAGCATTCCTTTTCAGAGCGAAACCACCTGGATTCGCGGCCGGCACACGATTCGCTTCGGGGCCGTCCTCACTCCCGAGGGCAAGAGCGAACTGGCGAATCCTTCGGACAACAATACCAATGGCAGCTATACGTTCCTGGGCAACTTCACCAACAACCCACTTGCGGATTTCATGCTCGGCCTGGCATCGAACTACACCGAGACGGCGCTGGACCCCTTCCACAAGTATCGCTGGTACAACCTCGAACCCTACATTGAAGACCAGGTGAAGTTGCGTAGAAACCTCACGCTCACCGCGGCCCTGCGGTATGAGTACTACCAGCCCGAGCATGAACTGCAAAATCAGTTCAGCGGATTCGACCCTGCTCTCTACAATCCAGCCACTGCTCCGACCGTGAATCAGGCCGGCGTAGTCACCAACAACGGCAACTTGTTGGACGGTATCATCATCGCGGGGCACAACACTTATTCTGGGGCCAACAGTTCACCCTATGGCCAGGCGCTATTTCCCAGCCACAAGCGTGCCTTTGCCCCTCGCTTCGGATTGTCTTGGGATCCCTACTCGAATGGCAAGACGGCGATTCGTGCCGGATACGGTATTTTCTACGACCGTTGGGGATCCTACAGCCAGTTTGGCGCGTACAACCCACCTCTCAACAGCTCCGTCAATATTTTCAACACGTCGCTTGATAATCCCGGCGGAGTAACCGGCACGACCTTTCCCGCGGGCTTAAACACAGCACTAGCTCCATGGAAGTATCCGGGGGTTCAGAAATGGTCATTGAACATTCAGCACGAAGTCGCGCCAGACACAAGCTTTTCCCTGGGGTACGTCGGAACTAAAGGAACGCATCTTCTGGGTTTTTACGACATGAATCAAGGCCAACCCAATGCGCAGGTGGCAAACGGAAACATTAGTCCGGATTACTTTCGCCCCTACCAGGGTTTCGACCTTATTGACGCGTATGCGACCATCTTCGATTCCAACTACAACGCGCTGCAGGCATCCCTCATACATCGGCTCAAGAATGGAGTGTCGTTCCAGATGTCCTACACCTACTCGAAGACACTCACCGACAATCCCGGCCCCAATGGTTCCGCATATACCACCACGTGGCCGCAAGACAGCTACAACATCCGCGCCGAATACGGTCCTGCAGACTTCGACCGGACGCAAATCCTTAGCTTCAACTATTCCTGGGAACTGCCATTTTTGGTTCTGCACAACAATCTGTAAGAGTGCGCATTCTACGCGGCTTTCTGGAAAGCGACGAATTCGGTCTTTGTGGCGGCCAAGCGCTGCGCCTTCAGCAGCAGATAGTTCATGTCTCGATAACCACGGCCGCGGCGGAGCAGAGCTTTGATGTTGCCGTTGACGGCTTCCACCACCCCCATTGGTACCTTCGTCCGGCAATAGTTCAAAATGCCCTCGAGATGAGCCAGCAACATGCCGGCTAGTTTCTCCATGGGTTTCAGCCGCTGCCAGCGCAACTGGCCGATCCATTTCTGCAGGTAACGCAACATGGCCCCTTCGTAGCGGTAATCCCACAAATGCGAGAGGCTCTCCTTCAGCAGGTAGGCTTTGAAAATGCGCCGATTCAGAGCGAACAGGGCGTTCAACTGACGCCGCTTGCCGCGATCCAGATTGAGCCAACTGCTCAAAAGCAACCAGCGCTTCCCCCGTACCAGATCCCGTGCTGCTCCTCCTTTGCGGAAGAACTCAGCCCGCCGCACTTCGTCCACCGCTTGGCTCGCATGCTGCAGAATATGAAACTTGTCGTAGATGATCCGGCACTTCGGCACCCACTGCTCCAGGCTTTGCCGAAACGGTTCCCACATGTCCACACACGCCGCTCCAATCGCACTTCGTTGAAACGCACTCAGATGTTTCTCGAAGAACTCGTCCAGCGTCTGTTTCTTCCGCTCCCGCCCGAACCACAGCGGCTCCCCCGTCTCCAGATTGCTCACCACTGTCAGAAACTTTTGCTTCTTCCCCAGATAGATCTCATCGACTCCCATCTGCCGTAACGCCGGCTTCCTTCGCCCCTCCGACCAGCGACTCAGATAGCGCACATCGATGGCTCGCACCGTGCTGCTGGCCAGGCCAAACTGCCGTGCCACTCGTCGCACCGCCGCACTCTCACAGGCCAACCCCACCGCCTCTTCGAAGCGCTTGCTGAACGGCGCCTTGCTCGGTAACTGCGGCACCTTCTCCGTCTTCACCCCGCAGTCTGGACAGCGCACTCGATATAACTCAATCACCACCGTCGTGCGGTACTCCGACCATGGCAGATCCCGTACCTCCCGCTCGTAGCTGTCATAGGCATCGTTGAGCTTCCGCCCACAGCCCGAGCAAATCAGTTTCCGGTTTCCTCGCTTCCGCCGAACCCACAGCTTCAGCCTTTTGCCCGGTTCGTCGATTTCGTGTCGGTAGACCCGATACCCCGGCCAACCCAGTACTTTGCTCCAGTCCGTCTCTCTCATCCTGCCGAGTGTATCCAGAATCCCCAAAAATCAAAACGCCCATTCCATCAGGGGGTGTTACAGTTTCTCGCTCAGAGCCCCATTTTTTAAGCACGCGAATCGCCTTACCAAAGGGTTCCTCGGAGGCTGGCGTGTTTCGGGCATAACCGTGTTTCAATCGGGCGCCCCCTTAACCGTGAATTTGCCTAACGATCAGGCTGGGGTGGGAAGCTACAACCAGCGCCCCAACCAGGCTGCGAATCCTTTCCAGGCTGGGCCCATCGCCGCCAATCCAGGCTGCGCTGCCCCGTCCCAGGTCCATACCATGGCAAGTTGGTTTAACCCGTGCGCTTTCGCGCTGAATGCTCCGGGAACATTTGGCGACGAAGGTACAGGAGTGCTCCGCGGACCATATTTCCAGGACTGGGACATGGGGCTGGCCAAGAATTTTGCGCTGCGCGAGTCTGTGGGTTTGCAATTTCAATTGGAGGCTTTCAACGTATTCAACCATCCCAGCTGGGGTCAGCCTAACCTGACTTGGACCAATGGTTCCCCTCTTGGGACGATAACCAGTGCAACCTCGCAGAGGCTTGTGCAGCTGAGCCTGACTTTGAAGTTTTGAACAAGGTTATGCACGGCGAGAACCCGAATCTCAGCCCAAGATGCAAGGTCTCCACGTAGCGGGAACTCAGCAAAGCGCTGCCAGCCGAAGCTTCGGCACTTGCTTCATATCAAGTCGGGATTGTTCCGTCAGGAAAACTGTCGTCCGACGTCGGCGACCTCCAACGCAAAATACTCCATGCATTTCGCGTTCCACAATCACAAAGAAACATTTGGTGCTTAGTTCAGATAATTGATGTCCATTGCAAAATAAGAACGTGACGAAGCCGTCCCTTGCAGCAACAGAGGAGCATCTGGCAATGCGCCAAGAGCGACAGTCGCCTTCGCAGTCCTGCCTCCCCTAATCCTTCATTGCCGCTGCGAGGGCGACTCCTGCTTCCTACGTCCGCGAACCAAGAGCGGTGATCCCGCGCGGGGTAAAGCGAAGGTCTTGGGAAGTCTTGGGACCCTCCCGATACACAGTCAAACAGTCAAACCAAAGCCCACCCTATTTTTTTGGCTTTTACCGAATCCTTGGGCTCGCGGAGCCCATTTGAAAATCCGAAGGCTGTCGAAATGCGGCGGTGTGTCGTCCGCAGGACGCCTTATTTGGTCTTCATCAGCACATCTCCAACAACTACTGATTCGGGCACTGAAAACCCTCCCGCGGTTGATTGGAAAGCGGCGTGCATTTGCTGTTGGGTATCAACGATCATGCGCGCAGATACTGGCCCCGCCGCACGGAGAATGATTGTGAAGTTCCTAAAGCAGACCTTGTCTCTTGTTCTTTCTGGTTGCGTTGTGTTAACGACTGCGCCAGCGGAGCTCGCCGCCCAAACGGATGAATCAGTCCCACCACCGCAGGTTCAGGCCGCGCAACAGACGGCGGTACAGCCGCAGCATCAGCCATCGCTTGCGAGCCCATCATCCGACCGGACCGACCGGACCCGAAGCGGTGATGTTCTCGCCTGCGCGGGCGTATAACCTACGCCGCCTCTGTAGACCCATTTTTCGCCAACAACCCCTTTAAGCGAAAATCTTATTCACCTTCTCGCGCACTTGCTAACTTCGGGAAGGCTTGAAATGGCGATATTTCAACAACATCCTTTTGAAACACTGCCAACCCACTCGTTTTCATTGACTTGCCACTCGCATCCCGCCTACGATACTGCATGATTGGCCAAACCATCTCGCACTACCGTATTGTCGAGAAACTCGGCGGCGGCGGTATGGGTGTGGTTTATAAGGCCGAAGACACACGGCTGCATCGCTTCGTCGCCCTCAAGTTTCTCCCCGAAGAACTGGCCCGCGATCCGCTGGCGCTTGCCCGCTTTCAACGCGAAGCTCAAGCCACCTCCGCGCTGAATCACCCCAACATCTGCACCATCCACGACGTCGGTGAGCAGGATGGCCGCGCTTTCATCGTCATGGAGTATCTCGACGGCGGAATCTTGAACAATAAGATCGCCGGTCGTCCGCTGGATCTGGATTCGCTGCTGCGGTTCGCAATTGAGATCGCCGATGCCCTGGATGCGGCCCACACCGCTGGCATCACCCACCGCGATATCAAGTCCGCGAACATCATGATCACCAAGCGGGGCCAGGCCAAGGTCCTGGATTTTGGCCTGGCTAAGGTAAGTGGCGGCGGCCCTGGCGCCGGAACCAGCCCCGACGCTCCCACGTTTGGGGATAGCCATCTGACCACCGCTGGCGACACTCTGGGCACCATCGCCTACATGTCGCCCGAACAGGTGGACGGCAAGCCCCTGGACGGACGTTCTGACCTTTTTTCCTTCGGAGTCATACTCTACGAGATGGCGACCGGACGGCTCGCCTTCGATAAGCCGACCAAGGGATCGACGTTCGGAGCCATCCTGCACGAGCAGCCAGTTGGTGTGAGGCAATTGAATCCAGGCATTTCCGAGCGCCTGGAAGAAATCGTTCACAAGTCGTTGGAGAAGGACCGCAATCTGCGTTACCAGAGCGCGGCCGAGATGCGCGCCGATCTGCAACGGCTGAAGCGCGACACCGACAGCGGACACATTTCTGCGACCAGTTCATCCGGGGTGGCCGCGCCGGAAGTTTCTGTGGCTGGGCGCGGGAAGCTCCTAAAAATTGCGCTTCCCGTGCTGCTCATCGTCGTGCTCGCCGGCCTTCTGGTCGGAGGCGGCCTCTACTATCGTTCTCATCGGCAAAGCGAGCGCCTGAGCGAGAAGGACACCATCGTTCTCACTGATTTTGCCAACAGCACTGGAGACGTGATATTCGACGACACGTTGAAGACGGCGCTCAACGTTGCCCTGCGGCAATCGCCCTTCCTGAATGTGCTCTCCGACAGCGAAGTTGGGAAGACCTTGCAACTGATGACCCGTCCGGCCAGCACGAAACTCACACCCGAGGTCGCCCGTGAGCTTTGCCAGCGGGCGGGAAGCAAAGCATATATTGCCGGGTCAATTGGTATGCTGGGCAGCGAATATGTGCTGGGATTAAAGGCGGTGAATTGCCAGAGCGGAGACACGCTGGCGCAGGAGCAGGTGACAGCGGCCTCCAAGGAGAATGTGCTGGACGCGCTGGGCGGGGCGGCATCCCATCTACGTGGCGAACTGGGCGAATCGTTGGCGACGGTGAAAAAGTTCGATGTTCCGCTCGAACAGGCCACCACGTCTTCGCTGGAAGCTCTAAGAGCGTACAGCCTCGGCAAAAAGGCGTCTGACGAGGAAGGTATTGCCGCTGCCTTGCCTTACTACCAACGTGCCATCGAGCTTGATCCGAATTTTGCCATGGGCTACGTGGCAGCGGGCGACGACTACGCCAGTCTCGGCCAGCCAGGCCGGGCCAGTGACTACGAAACTAAGGCCTTCCGGTTGCGGGAACATGCCAGCGAACGGGAAATGTTGGAGATCACCGCCGACTACTATGACACTGTGACCGGGGAATTGGATAAGGCAGCGCAAACGTTTCAGGAGGAGATTGAGAGCTACCCGCGAGAATCCGCAGCGTACGCCAGGCTGGGCATCGTGTACGCCGAACAGGGGCAGCATGAGAAAGCCGCAGAGATCGCCAGGCAAGCCTCGGGCCTTGCGCCGGATCAAGTGGGTTCGTATGACAATCCCGCCAGCTACGCCCTTGCCTTGCAGCGCTTCGACCAAGCACGGCAGATCATCCACGAAGCGCAGAGGCGAAAACTGGATAGTGCGATCCTCCACAATGATCTCTACGCTCTTGCCTTTCTTGGGTCGGAGTCCGCTGCGCTGGCGGAACAGCAGCGGTGGTTTGCGAGCAGGCCCGACTTCGAGAACTGGGGACTTGGGCTCGCATCCGACACCGAGGCGTACGGCGGTCATCTCGGCAGAGCGCGGGAACTTACCAAGCGGGCGGTGGATTCCGCCATCGGGGCAGACAACAAAGAGGATGCGGCCATCTATCTGGCGAATTCTGCTCTGCAACACGCGGCTTACGGCAATGCCACGGGAGCCCGGCAGTCAGCGGCAGAAGCTTTAAAGCTGGCTCCCGCGAGTCCGGGAACTGCAACCGAAGCCGCGCTTGCGCTTGCCATAGCGGGCGACACGGTACGGGCCACATCTTTGGCCCAAAACCTGGGGAAACGCTTTCCACTGAGCACCCAGATGCGGTTGCTTTGGCTGCCTGCGATTCAGGCACAATTGGCGCTGGATAGAAAGAATCCAGCGCTCGCCTTGAATGCTTTTCCTGCCGTTACACCCATCGAGTTTGGGCTGATCCAGTTCTGCGACAGTATTTCCTGCCTCTATCCGGTGTATGTGCGCGGCGAGGTCTACTTGGCAGCCGGACAGGGGAGTGCCGCCGCCGCCGAGTTTCAGAAGATTCTCGATCACAGCGGCATCGTCTGGAACTGCTGGACGGGAGCGTTGGCGCATCTGGGAGTAGCGCGTGCGAATGCCTTGCAGTCGAGAACCTCGCAGGGAGCGGACGCCGATGCCGCCCGCGTCCGTGCACTTGCCGCCTACAAAGATTTCCTCGCCCTCTGGAAAGACGCCGACCCCGACATCCCCATCCTGAAGCAAGCCAAGGCGGAGTACGCGAAGGTGCAATAGCTGGAAAAAGTCCTTCTTAGTCCCTTGCTGTTCGCCAATAGTTTACGCAAACATTGGCGTGAGTTTTCGTTCCGGGAACGTACTGCCCATCAAGTTCCGAAATACATCGGCCTCGATCTGGGCGCGACCGTGCTCCTCGCCCTGCGGATGAATACAAGTGACCTCCGGGCCGTTGGAAAAGACTTGATCCGCCAGCCGCGTATCGGCCTTGTCCACAGCCAATGCATATGTCGTAATGACGCGTTCGATCGCGCGCTCGTTCTGGAGTCTTCTCCGCTGCGGCTCTGTGGAGACCAAGGGCCAGAACGACCGGTATGCGCCTCCGAAGGTTTGACAAACGTTAATCAGTATCCTCTGCTTCATGCCGGTTTATCCCGGCGCACTGAAATCGTCTATTCTCAACAGTTGCATCTTCGAGCCGCGCGGCAGGAGAACGCGGCCTTGCGCCACGTTCGAAGGTTGACCGCGTAGAGCACAATACAAAATAGGTTCGCCGGAATCAAGCCCAGTTGCCCTGTTCTTAACCCGATGACGCAAATGATCAGGCTGTTGACCGCCGCTAGCACCCAGCCCGTCCAGCATCTTCTCCCGATCAGAATCGTCGAACAAACCGTGAGCACACAAGACAAGCAGTCAAGCCGCCACACAAGCGAAAGCACTTCTAATCTCATATCCTCTATCTTCACTCGAAAAGAGAGGGCTCGTTCCGAGATCCAGGAGGTGAGACGTAACATTGGTAACTTGGGCCTTCCCGTGAGGCTGGGTGTTCCCTACATCTCTGAGAGCGAGATTCAGCTCGCCCCGCAGTTGAAGTGATATCAAATGGTGAAATCCCGATTGAGATTTTTCGCTAGTTGACAGTCTTGCCAATCTCCAATCTGAAATCGAAATCTGCAATTCTCATCCTACCCCGTATTGTGCAGACCGGCCGCGATTCCGTTGATGGTTGCGCCCAGCGGATACTCCAACTCCGAAGTCTGTTCTCCCTGCTGTTTGCGTCTCAAAAGTTCAACCTGAATCAGGCTCATGGGATCGACGTAGGGATTCCGCAGGCGGATCGAGCGGGCCAGCACGCGATTGCGGCTTAATAGTTCCCGTTGTCCGGTGACGCGGAGAATCATGCGGCGCGAGCGCAGGAATTCTTCTTCTAGCATGGAGAAAACGCGATTGCGAAGCGCCGCGTTTTTGACCAGTCCGGAATAATCACGCGCGATCCCCAGATCGGCTTTCGCCATCCCCAGTTCCACATTCCGCAGAAGTTCCGAGAAGACCGGGAAGCCGCGCGAAATCTGGCGGAGGAGTTGCTCGTGTCCGGGACCGCTTTTTGCGAATTGTTCCAGGGCATGACCGATGCCAAACCAGGCCGGAACGGCATGGCGACTCTGCATCCAGCCGAAAACCCAGGGGATGGCGCGCAAGTCTTCGAGTCTCCTCCCCCTGGCGCGACGGGACGGTCGCGATCCGATGCGCGCCGTGTCCAGCTCGTTGACTGGAGTCGCCTGCTCGAAATATTCCAGGACATCGGGATTGTCGGCGATCTCCCTGCGGTAAACGCGGTACGCTTCTTGCGACATCTCTTCGATGGCTTCTTCCCAGCGAGCGGGCTGCTGGGATTGATCTTCCTGGGATCGTTCGTCCTGGTGGTTGTGCCGTGTCAGCGTTTCCAGACTCGCCGCGATCATGAGTTCCAAATTCCATTCGGCAAGGACCGGGTCGGCGTATTTCCAGTTGAGAACCTCGCCTTGCTCAGTGATGCGAATCTGGCCCGAAAAACAGCCCGGCGGCTGCGCCAGGATGGCGGCATGGGTGGGACCACCGCCGCGGCCCACAGTTCCCCCGCGACCATGGAAGAGGCGAAGCTTCACTCCACATTCCTGCGCGGCGCGATGCAACTCGCGATGAGTTTTATAGAGTTCCCATGTACTCGTTAGCATGCCGCCGTCCTTGTTGGAGTCGGAGTAGCCGAGCATCACCTCCTGCCAGCGTCCCCAGGAATCGAGCAGCGGCTGATACTCGGGATTACTCCATAGCCGGCGCATGACAGCGCCGGCGGCGCGGAGGGCGTCAATAGATTCAAACAGCGGAACCGGCATCAAGCCAGGATCGTCGCCGGATGCGGGCACTTGAACGCCGGCGGAATTCGCCAGGCGGATCACCGCCATTACATCATTTTCCGATTCCGCGCCACTGATGATGTAATGACAAATCGAGTGGGCGGGATAAATGCGTTTCAGCTGTGCGATTGTGCGGAACGTGTCAAGTAATTCCCGCGTCTCGGACGACCGGGCATCGCTCTTTAGTTCCGGGCCGAGTTCCTTGATGGCCCGCGCGTGCACGCGGGCGTGCTGGCGGATGTCGAGCGTGTGCAGGTGGAAGCCGAACGTACGCACCTTCCGCAACAGCGAAGAGACGTAAGTCCCGGCCAGCCGCTCGCCCCGGTTGGACTGGAGACTATCCCTTACCAGCAGGAGATCGTTCTCAAATTCTCCGGCGTTGCGATACGCCGCGGGAGCGCCGCCGGCCTTCCGGCTCTGCTGAAGTTTGTGAAAGATGTAGGAGAGAAAGCGGCGGTAACTTTCTGTTGTGTTGTTGGGACCCCAAGCCAGGTGGACGGCCGAAATCGTCCGTTCGTAGACTTGCAGATGCGAAAGCAGTTCTTTCGAAACGCCGGTTTGCCGGCGCGAAGAGCTTAGACGGTCGCTGAGAGACTCAACGTCATTGAGGTATTCGCGGAGAATGAGGGCGCGTGCGGCCTCGAGCACGGTGCGAATGCAATCTGGTTTGACCAGCGGGTTGCCATCGCGGTCACCGCCAATCCAGGAGCCGAACTGCACCAGGTTAGGCAACGTGTTTTCGTCACATTCGAGAGCGTAGACATCCTGGAAAGATTCCGCGATCTCGGCGTAGATCTTCGGAAGCGTTTCGAACAACGAAAGTCGGAAGTATCGCAGGCCCATGCGAATTTCATCGTTCACGGTAGGTTTCGCCAGCCGTACTTCGTCGGTCTGCCAGAGTGAAGTAACCTCCGCGCGGATATTGTTTTCGCAATCCTTGGCCTCCTCGTCCGTCAGCGGAAGGCGATCGAGGCGTTCCAGTTGTTGCGCGATGCGACGGCGCTTTAGCAGAACGGTCTGCCGTGCGACCTCGGTGGGATGTGCCGTGAAGACGGGGGTGATCGCGATCCGGTTGATCGCGGCGGCGGCATCCTCGGCCGAAATTCCACTTTCTTTCAGGCGCAGCAACGTTCCGCGAAACGATCCCTTGAGAGGAGGATGTTTGCCGTCCAATTTACCGGCGCGGCGCCGACGCTTGCGGTGATTGGTCTCGGCGAGATTGGTAAGTTCGAAATATGTCGCGAAGGCCTTCGTGACCTGGTAGGCGCGTGGCAAGTCCATCCGCGAGATAATCTCTTGTGCCGTAAGCATCAACTCAGGCGCGGCAGTTTGCTCCGGATGGCGACGCACAGTTTCGCGGTGCTCAATCAGCAATCGCCGCAACTCTTCCACCGATTCGAATAACTCCTGATCGGACTGCTCCACAAGTACCTGTCCGAGGATCGCGCCCAGAGAGCGCACGTCGCGGCGCAGCGGATTGTCTTTCGCTGGCTCGTCGGAATGCGCCGTGAGTTCCGCCAAGCGGGCGTGCTGGTCGTCAGCTTTCCAAAGCGACTTCGGCTTGAGCTTGTTCAATGCCATCAGGAGGATGGGGACAGAATAAACGACGCGGCGGGGAGCGTGGGATGAAAAGCGTGAGTATTCAACGATCACGCAGAGCTGTCATCCCGAGCGGAGCTGGCTGGAATTGGTATCATCGGCGGAACAGAGGCAGCTCTCGCCCTCACGCGCCTGCTATCAAGCCTGCTGTTCGGCGTAAGCTCGATGGACCCGCTGACATTCGTCGGCGTGGCGATTCTGCTCACCCTCGTTTCACTCACTGCCTGCTATGTCCCGGCACGGCGCGCGATCCACGTTGATCCCGTGGTTGCGTTGAGATGCGAATAATGTTTCTCTTCGCGATCAGGCCCGCTGATTGACAGCTGCATCCCTGCTCTCTCCCGCGTCGGGGAAAAGCGTTCAATAGAAGTTCACTCTTGATGATTACATCTGGATGACGGGCAACCCTTCCCTAACCGGTAAGGGAAGACACGGAAGCTGACGGCTTCGTTGCTAACTCTTTGTTGCTCGACAGGAGAATACTTCGCTCTCACCCAGTTTATGGGATGCTAAGATCTGACGGGCGAAGGTTATTCGTAGCGTAACGCCACCATGGGATCGACTTTCGAGGCGCGCCGCGCGGGAATGTAGCTGGCCGCTACAGCCACGGCCGCCAACAGAGCCGCCGCCAGCCCGAGCGTAATTGGATCGGCAGGCTTTACCCCGAACAACAAAGAACTAGCTGTCTTCCCCAGCGCGACTGCCAGCCCAAGTCCGACGACGATGCCGATCGCCAGGAGCATGAGGGCCTCGAGCAAGATCATGTTCAAGATGCACAGACGCCCTGCGCCCAGTGCCACGCGGATGCCGATTTCGTTGGTTCGCCGCTGCACCATGTATGACATCACACCGTATAAACCGATCACCGCCAGCACGGCCGCAAGAAAGCCGAAGAAGTCGGAAAGCGTTGCCATCAGGCGCTCGCGTACGAGGGTGTCGCGGATGTCGGATTGGAAAATGTGAAAGGTGAGGCTGATTTCTGGGTTGGCCTCGGCCAGCCGGCGTTTCACGGCCGAAATGGTCTCCCCCGGAGGCGAGTGGGAGCGGATCATAAAAGTGTCAAAATCATCGGGATCTGAGTCCTGCGCGACAGGGACGAAAGCAATGGCGACGTTTTCATCGCGGAGATCGTTATACTTGGTGTCCTTTACCAATCCAACAATTTGAACGACGAATTCCGCATGATGGGGTCCCACAGGTATGTGGAAGCTCATGCCCACAGGATTGGCTCCGTGGGCCAGGGCACGCGCAAAAGATTGATTCACAATGGCCACTTTGGGAGAAGTCGCCGTGTCGCTTCCGTCGAAATCGCGGCCGGCCAGAAGCGGAGTTTCCAGGGTCTGGAAATAACCCGGGCTCACCCAACTCCTATCCACCGTTTTCTTTTGGCTGGGATCCTGGCCGTCCATCCAAATATCGTCGTTGGACATTTTGCCGCTCAGAGGAACAAGTTCCGTCTCGGCGGCGTCCACTCCCGGAATCGCGCGCACCTGCGCGAGCAGATCACGCTTGAACGGTTGACGGCGATCGGGGGCGAGCTTTAGTTCAGTAAGGTCCAAATCCGTGATGAGGATGCCTTTGGCGCGGAAGCCGGGATCGACACTCAGCAGCTTTCCGAAGCTGCGGGAAAACAAGAGCGCACCCACCAGGAGCACGAGGGAGAGCGCAACCTGAACCGTCACCAGCGCACGCCGCAAACCGAAGCGTTCGCTGCCGGCCGTGTTACCGCGTCCTCCGGCTTTGAGCACTTCGGCCGAGCCGTTGCGCGTGGCGCGCAGCGCGGGGGCCAGTCCGAAGAGGAAGCAGGTCAAGATGGCGAGAGCAAACGTGAAGCTGAGCACCCGCCAATCGGGCGCTAGATCCAAGAACGCCCGATCCTGCTGAGTGCTGATCAATGAAACCAGAAACCTGCCGAGCGAGTGAGAGAGCAAAAGACCGAGACCGGCTCCGGCTGCCGCTGCGAGAAAACTTTCGGCCATCAGTTGCCGGATCAGGCGTCCGCGCGACGCTCCCAGGGCCAGCCGAATGGCGATTTCGCGTGCGCGCGAACTGGCTCGCGCCAGCATAAGGCTGGCGAGATTGGTGCAGGCAATCAACAGCACAAATCCAGCGATGGCCAGCAGCAAGTCCAGTGGCGTCTCGTAATCTTTGCGCATGTCTGAGACGCCAGTGCCTGCCGGGAGCACGCCGAGATGATAAGTGAGATAGTGTTTCTCTTCTTCCGCTCCAAATTTCGTGATGCGCGTGGCTTCGAATATTCCCGGGGATGCGGCGGCAAGCTGCGCGGAAGCCCGCTCGATAGTCCATCCGGGCTTGAGCCGGCCCATGACGGAAAGCCACCACTCATGCGGCACATCCACGCGCGCCTCCTCGCCCCGGATCACCGGGTCGGCGCAAATCGGCACAGCCACGTCAAATTGCTTTCCGACTTCCAGGCCGTAGAAGCTGGCTGGCGTAACGCCAATGATTTCAAAGGGATGGTGCTCGATGATTATCCTGCGTCCGATGGCTGAATTCTCTCCGCCGTATTCACGCTGCCAGAAGGCGTCGCTGATAACAACGCTGGGCGAGCCGCAGCCGCGTTGATCGTCCTCCACGGTGAGGAGTCGCCCCAAAATAGGTTGCACGCCGAGCACGCGGAAGAAATCTCCGCTCACATAAAGGCCGTCCACGTAGCGCGTCTCGCCGCTCGGGGCGATATTGAAACGATTCTCGCTCCAGGCAAAGATGCCCGAAAACCCCTGCTGCTGGGCCCGAATCTGCTCCCACTGGGGGTAGGTCAGATTAGGGTGCGCCGCCGTGAAATTGCCGGTACGGCCATGCGGCTGAATGATGCGCACCTCGGCCAGTTGGTCCGGTTTCTTGAGCGGAAGCGCGGTCAGACGGATGGAATCGAGCAGCTGGAAGATGGCGGTGTTGGCGCCGATGCCGAGCGCCAGCGTGAGCACTGCAACCGCCATGAAACCAGGGTTATTGCGCAGCATGCGCACGGCGTAGCGGACATCCTGAAGTAGGCCAGTCATAATATCTTCCAATGGCGCTGAATCCAAGCCCTGAAACTTTGGCCCAAAATAGATAACAGCGAGAATGCAATTCTCACACCGGAGCTGTGCAATTCACAATCCATTGAAAAGCGGCAAGTAAGGGCTGATTGATGTCGGCAAAAAGGGTGGCTCGATGTCCGTTTCCGAACTCCGCTGTTCAGAAGCGAACAACCCAGAAAATGAATTTGTCTTCAAGGTTCGCTCCCTTATCACGGGCAACTCTGACGTAACGCGATTCTGAAACCGATCTCATACCGTATTTCCGATCTTGAGTCTGAAATAGGTAAGGGTTGCCCACAAATCGGGAGTTGACTCAATCCAAATGAGTTCGGCACTCTTAGACTTTTCTCCTTTGGGAGACCTCCTCTCCTAACCCAAACCGGCCTCAGTCGTTTGTGTTGGGCGGTCGACGGCCACGAACCTGCTTGGCAAGCAGTCTGAGTGTGGCATAAGCTGTTTCAACTTGGGAAAGGGCGTGTCTCCCTGTAACTCTCTTTTGGCCGCCCGCCTATGATTTTGAATTCAGGAGGATAAGCAGATGAGAATTCTGGTGCACTTTATCTGCATCGTGCTTTTGTGCGTGGGGGCGCCTGCCCAGGAGCATGGGTCGCCTTCTCAGACGCGTCCTGTTACGCTCGTCACCGGATTCGGAGATCTTCATCACCCTGTCTCCACGAAGAATCCTCAGGCGCAACAATTCTTTGACCAGGGGCTGCGCTTCATCTATGCCTTCATCCATGATGAAGCGGCACGATCCTTTCAGCACGCCGCCGAGTTGGATCCTAAACTCGCCATGGCCTACTGGGGCGTCGCCGAGGCCGTGGGACCGAACTACAACGATCCCGCCGATTCCGACCGCTACAAGCAGGCGCATGAGGCCTTGCAAAAGGCCCTCGATCTCTCTAAGGATGCTTCGTCCAGCGATCAGGCCTACATTCAGGCTCTGGCCAAGCGCTTTCCCGCCGATCCACATTCCGATCTGATAAAAGCCGCCGAAGACTATCGCGACGCCATGCGGCAACTGGTGGCCGAATTCCCCGACGACTTGGATGCCGCCACGCTTTTTGCCGAAGCTGGAATGAATTTGCATCCCTGGGGACTGTGGCATGTCGATGGCACACCCGAGGCCGGTACGAATGAAATCGTGTCCACTCTGGAGTCCGTGTTAAAGCGTGATCCCAATCATCTGGGCGCGGTCCACTATTACATCCACTCCGTGGAGGCTTCGCCTACTCCCGAGCGCGCCCTGGCGGGAGCGAATAGGCTTGCTGAGCTGGCCCCCGGCGCGGGACATATCGTGCACATGCCCGCGCATATTTACATCCGCACCGGCGATTACGAGGCCGCTGTGAAGACCAACCAGAAGGCGGCAGAAGTCGACCGCGCCTATATCAAAGCCACCGGAGCGCAAGGGATTTATCCAATGATGTATTACAGCCACAACCTGCACTTCATCGCCATGTGCGCGGCGATGAACGGTGACTATGCGGAGTCGAAGAAGAATGCGGAGCTGCTGATGGCCAATGTGGCTCCCCATGTGAAGGAGGTGCCGCCGCTGGAAGGCTTCACCACGATTCCGATCGCGGTGGAAGTTCGTTTTCATCAGTGGGACGAAATTCTGAAGATGCCGCCGCCTGATCCTGCCCTGAAAACTACAACAGTTTTCTGGCACTTCGCGCGCGGCATGGCTTTGGCCGGCACGGGCAAAGTGACCGATGCAGAGGCAGAATACAAAACTGTTTCCGACGCGGAAGCAGCCACCTCGCCCGATCAGATCTTCCAGATGCCCATCAACAACAAGACCAAAGACATCATGAAAATCGCAAAGGATGTTCTGGGGGCGAAGATCGCGGTGGCGAAAAAAGACAATAGTGACGCGGTCGTCATGCTGCGCGAGGCTGTTGCCATCCAGGACACGCTCAAGTACGGCGAGCCCCCCGACTGGTTTTTTCCCGTGCGCGAATCCCTGGGGGCAGCGCTCCTGATGAGTGCAGACCCCGCCGCTGCCGAAAAAGTGTTTCGCGACGACCTCGACCGCAATCCCCGGAATCCCCGCTCGCTCTGGGGGCTGCATCAGGCCCTGCTGCAACAGAAACTCGACTATGACGCGGGATTTATCCAGAGACAGTTTGACACGTCTTGGAAGGGCGGAAGCCAGGCGCTAAAGCTGGATGATTTGGTGTGAGAAGTCACGCCAGCCGTGGCCCCCGACGGTTCAGCGTTGTATTACGTGGTTCCGCTGCAAAACTTGAACGGTTCCCTGGATTATGAACTGCGTGCGGCTCGGCCCGAGGACGGATCCTCAAGCTTGCTCGCTTCCGCATCTCTGGTGAACGGTACCCCTCTGGCAGGGTCTGCATCCCGTGATTTCCCGGGACGGAAAACGCCCCGAGCACGTTTTACGGAAGCCGTTCTTAGGGCGCCGCACCTTGGGGGAATTTCCCTGGAAGTTGGTTCCCCAGTTGTCGACAGACCATGCATACCAAGCCGTTACGCCCTCGCTCCACTGAACGCCCATGAATCCGCATTCTGGAGACCACGATGCGCCGCATAGTAGCAGAACATAACGGGAAGTGATGGACGGCGTGCACGGCCAGTTGTTGTAGTGGAAGAAATGATTACTCTGCGGACTGCGGAAATTTCGGCAGTTTGGCGACGTCCCGTTCCTCGTGCTGGATGATCGTCACCGCCTTCAGATTGGAAGAAATCTTTTTGAAGCGGTCCAGCGAGGCAAGCGACTTCGCGCGATCGTAATTGAATGGAGGGACCCCGTCGGTTTCGAGGTTCTCTCGGAAGTGCGCAACATCGCCCGACAACAGCACGTAGCCAGTCTTCGCAAGTTTAAGCAGCAGGCCGTGATGGCCCGGCGTATGGCCAGGCAGGTCCAACATCAATACGCTGCCGTCATGAAAAATGTCCTTATCCTTGCTGACCTCCTCTAGTTTTCCGACACCGCTAAGCCAGTGTTCGAGAGGTTTGGCGTCGTCGTTGCCTGGCTTTCGCAATGCTTCGATATCCTCGCGCCCGATGCACAGCTTGGCCTGGGGAAAGCTGGCGGCCTGCCCGGTGTGATCGTAATGGTAGTGGCTTATACCCAGGATTGACACTGATGTGGGCGAAACATTAATTTCGGCGAGCTGGTCGCGAATCGTGCGGGACAGTGAGTCGCCCGTGGATCCTGGTCCCTCGAGCGGTAGGCCGAGGTCAGCCTCAGGGAGTCCAGTGTCCCACAACATATACGTGTCTCCATGCTTAATCAGATAGCAACTTCCGACCAGACGCTTGGTTTGCCCCGCGTAAGCAAACGTGTCGGAGTATTCATTCAAGTCACTAACCTGAATGGTTCCGCAGTCGAGCCTCCACAATCGTAGATGGGCCGCAGGTGCGGCCATTGCCGGAAAAGCGAGAGCTGCGATGCAAATAGCGAGTAGCTGGCGGATCATGCCAATCCTTCCATTACGTCTCTGTGTGAGAGTTGCCACCGCTCTGAAACTAGTCGTTTGACCGCTGTTGTGCAATCCACGAGTCAGTACGGGTTTCAAGGAGGTCCAAAGGCATGCTTCCGCCGCTCAGCAATTCATCGTGGAACGTACGAATATCGAACTTGGAGCCCAGCTCTTTGCGAGCGCGTTCACGGAGTTCGAGAAACTTGAGTTGGCCAATTTTGTAACTGAGTGCTTGTGCAGGCCAAGCAATATAACGATCAGTTTCCGATTGGATGGAGGGCTCGTCGGCTACACCTGCTTTTCGCATGAACTCCAATACCTGATCGCGCGTCCATCCCTTGGAGTGGATCCCCGTGTCGACAACTAAGCGAACCGCACGCAGAAGCTCGGAAGAAAGTCGGCCGTAATCTGAAACCGGATCTTGGTAGAACCCGACTTCTTTACCAAGTTGCTCAGCATATAGCGCCCAACCTTCAACGAAGGCGCTGAAACCTAACCCTTGTTGCCGAAATTTGGGTATTTCGGTGAGCTGTCGTTGGATCGATAGCTGCATGTGATGCCCAGGGATACCTTCGTGGTAGGCGATGGCCTCGTCGTTTACCAGCGAGCGGTCAGCGAAATTGGATGTGGCAACGACAATCCGCCCGGGACGTTTTCCATCCGGCGTACCGGCGACGTAATGAGTTGCGGTGGCTGCCTGAAAACTCGGTATTGCTTCCACCGTAAGGGAGGACTTCGGGAGTGCGGTGAACAGTTCCGGGAGCTTGGGGTGCATCTGTCCGACATAATGCCGGAAATCATTGAGGATCTGCTCAGCCGACGCGGGAATGTATTTTGGATTGGTTTTGACCCAGGTTCGGAACGAGGCAAGGTCGGTGAAGCCTTCCTTCTTTGCGATCGTTAGCATCTCGGCCTCGATCCGATCCATCTCGCACAGCCCAAGTTGGTGAATCTCGTCCGCAGTCATGTGGGTGGTAGTCCGCTTATAGATGTCGTTCTGGTACCGTTTCTCGCCATCAGGCAGAGAAGTGACAGAGAGAGTGATACGTCCGTGAGGTGCGTATTCGGTCCGCACAAAATCAGCGTACGACCTATATGCGGGGATTACATCGAGATTGACCGCGTCGGTGATTTGTTTGGTCAACCGCTTCTGGTCTTCAGTCGAGATGTTCGGAGGATATTGCTTGGTTGGCTTTAAGAAGGGATCCTCATCAATAATGCCCTGACACTGGCCTGGTATTTTTTCAATGAGGAAGCGCACGGGCATAAGCCTGTCTTTCATGCCGTAACGGAGGACCTCGATAGTCTGACTGAGGACACGGGGGAGCTGGTGGAGGCGGGCGATGTAGTCTTCGTAATGCTTGACAGAGTCCAGGGGAACAGAGTTTGGCAGATCTGCCAACTCGGTGTGGATCCCACTGAACTGATTGATCGGCATCTCGTATTCTTTGAGCTGGAAATCCGCGATCCGTTGCCCGAGACCCCGCATGAGAATATCGTGCGAAAGCTGGTCCTGTTCGGAGAAGCCTGCAGTTGAGATCGCCTGAAGCCGGCGCAAGAAGCTCTCGTTAAGCTCTTCCCGCCGCATGATGGCAGCCAGTGAGTCATCGGCTAGCTTGTCGTTATAACGATAGTCGCCGAAATCAGTCGCTCGCTCCGGAAATTCGCGCAGATCCGATTCATATTGCTCGTCAAACAGAGCATTCTGCGTCGCAACGCGCTCCACAACTGATTCCGTCTTCTTGCCTGGCGCGGAATTGGACACCGCAGCCAATGAAAAAATGAGGGGACAAATCACAGTTTGTTTTAGGTACATAAAACTCAGACAAGCTCACTTGGTCCTTTTTGACCTGAAAACTGCGGTGATCAAAGAGCCATGATCCGGATGATCACAGCCTTCGGGCATCGCCTCTTGAGACGTGCGTGCAGATTTTGCGCTAGAGTGGTTTCATACCGCTTACGCCCCTCGCCCTGAAATATCGCGAATAGTTGCGGTGTCCGAAGGATGATCATTGACTCAGAGGATACCACGGCCTCTCGCTCTACACTGCAGTGATCAACTTGACCTGCCCCCTGTTTCGTTCACGTAAGAGACAACTGTCCGCCTGCTGGTACTCGCATCTCTCGGCCTCTTGTCTTTGCACACGTTTCAAGTACTCATAAGCGTGCGCCGCGACAACCATTGCAAGACATACGAAAGTGTCGTCAGCAAACGCCGATCGAACAATTTCAAGCCATGACTGACAAGAACGCGAAGCATAGGGCGGAATCACTAAATTTAGCCACGCGATTGCCGCATGAAGCAATACAAAATCTAGCGCGCGCCTGCCTATCACGCAGGCCCCCGGGTTGGAGTCCCGTTCCCGCGTTTTATTCCAAGAGGATTGAGCAGCAATTGATCGAACAAAGTACAACGCACAAGTAGACGCCTGCGACACGATTCGAGTGTCGATCGTCGGCAAGGCACATCAAAACGCCCACAAGTCCATGGCAGCAGCCAAGCTCGTTGGCAGGGCTCCGACCACAACGACTGGCTCACCGTCGCTCTGAGATCACAGAAAATCTGCACCATGAGATTTCCATACGCTAGCGTATTGACTTGCTCGTCAGTCTCGGGTATACCATACGGTACCGTATGCAAAGGGATCTGGGAAGACACGATTGGCTGCGAGCTGCCAGGTTAGCCTTGCTGAAAGGTGGGGAGGATGCCGTGCGGGTCGAGCGTTTAGCGCGCGATCTGCACGTGACCAAGGGAAGTTTCTACTGGCACTTCAGAGACCGCGAGGAACTACTCGAACTCCTGCTTCGCGAGTGGGAGCAGGAATTGGCAAAGGACATCATCCCTCGATTGCGAGGACGGCGTGGTAAAGAGGCTCTGCTGTCGCTGCTACAACTGTTGGTGAAAAGGGTTCCACTCGGTGACCAAGGAATTTTGCCCTCGGACGCCGCGATTTTCGCTTGGGCGGCGGTGTCGCCCGAGGTGGCCCGACGAGTCAATCGCGCGGAGAGACAAAGGGTTCGACTCCTGAAGCGCATCATCGGCGACCTGCACCTAGTCGAGACGTTGTACCTCGTGTGGCTGGGGTTTGTGGCCCGCGGACAGCGTGCGCCCGAATGTCGAAAGACATTCCCGAAGATCGCAAGCATGATGCTGGAATTGGCGTCGCCTGAGACCCGGAAACCGCATGGTGGAAGCTCGAAGCTTTCGAGATAGGAGGATGTATGCGGCGGTGGTTGAGGATTGTCGGTATCGGAGTCTTGGGGTTGGGATTTGTCAGTTTCATCGTGCTTGCGATCGTCACGGCTCGGACGAAGTTGCCAGGCGAGGAGATGACTGCAGCCGGCATCCGGCGATCAAGCTCCACCTATGTGACAATGCGCGACGGAGTAGAAATTGCTGTGACCGTAAAAGTGCCGGCGGACTTGCATACAGGCGACAAGTTTCCGATCCTGATGCGGACTACGCGCTATTGGCGTGAGCCGCAAATCGGATTGGTTTTCAGAATGCTCATCGGCCTGCACCTGGCGAGCCCTCCCGACGAGATCGAAGACCCACAGGCGGCCTACTTCAATCAGCGTCACTTCATAGTACTGGCTGTGGATGCACGTGGCAGTGGCGCATCCGGTGGAAACCGGCCCGTGGAATGGTCCCCCGCCGAGGTCGCCGATATGGGCGAAGTTGCTGCCTGGGCAGCGAAACAACCCTGGTCAAACGGTCGAGTTGGAACCTTCGGAATCTCCTACGATGGCAATGCGGCCGAATTGGCGGCAGCAGCGAATCAACCCGCGATTCGAGCAGTGATGCCCCTTTACGACAATTTTGATGTACTGTGGGCGATTCAGGCCGGAGGCGTGGCCCAGCGCAGCCTGTTACAGGAATGGAGCGACGTCGTTGCCGCATTAGATCGCGATGACGTATGCGGCGCGGACGAGGTTACCGAATGGAATTGCTGGCGGGACCGTCTAATGACGCCCGGAGTGCACCCCGTGGATCGCGACCGAGGGGGGAGGCATCTGGCGGAACTGGTGCAGCAACATCACAACTTCAACGTCGCGACAACCGCAGCGAAGATTGAGTTTGCTGACGATCGCTTGGGAACCTATAGTTTGTCCGAGATTAGCCCTTCGGGCCTGCGCACGAAAATCGAAGCGTCAAGGGTTCCAATGATGGTTTGGGTGGGATGGCTGGACGGGGGAGGTGGGGAGGATGCAGTGACACGTTATAAGAACTTCTCAAATTCGCAGATCGTGGTGATCGCTCCGCTCTCACATGGCGGGGGCTTCAACGTTGACCCTTTCGCATCGAAACACACGCCAGCAGAACCGACGGTCGAAGACCAATTGAAGATGGAGGCGGATTTCTTTGATGAAACACTGCGGAACGACCCACCGACGCCGATTCAATCTTCGATTCGCTACTACACGATGGGCGAAGGGCGATGGCACACGACCAGAGTTTGGCCGCCGGAGGGACTGTCAACTAAGCGCTTCTACCTCGGATCAAAAAACACGTTGACCCCTGAAGCTTCTTCGTTGCCCGATGCGAGCGATTCCTACACGGTAGACTTCACAGCCTCGACCGGGAAACAAAACGTCTGGGCTACAGGCTACGGCGGAGGGGACGTCGTGTATCCCGATCGCGCCGCTGAGGATAAGAAGTTATTGGTCTACAACAGTTCGCCACTCGAAGCTGCTGTCGAGATTACCGGTAGCCCGGTCTTGACCGTCGAACTCGCGTCGACCAGCACCGACGGAGCCGTGCACGCTTATCTGGAGGATGTGTCCCCCGGAGGTCGGGTCACATATCTGGACGAAGGAATTCTTCGTTTTATCGATCGTAAAGAAGTTGACCCGAAGACCCTGCCGTATGTACCTTTGGGCCCGCCCCACAGCTTCCTGCGTAGAGACGCCGAGCCGATGGTACCCGGGAAGCCAACAACACTGCGCTTCTCACTCTACCCCACGTCAGTCTTGCTGCGAAAAGGACACCATATTCGCCTGGCTTTGGCCGGCGCCGACGCCAATGTATTTCAAAGATATCCAGCCGCAGGAACTCCCACATGGACTGTCTATCGGGGCGCGAAGCGAGTCTCGTTTATTGACCTTCCGGTGCGGCGAGAACGCAGTCTTTCCGATGCACTCCGGGAAGTGGATAATAGCCATGTTCTGAGAGGCCCGGAGGCGATGTTGACTGGCAATCATCTGCGAACCTTGCCGAATTGCCCGACAGAAATCTGAAGATTGACATAGCCTGACGCCAAAGCCGAGGTTGATTGCCATCACGTTCCGATATCAGAATCAAATTGACTGGCGACGACCCGTAAAGTATGTCTTGAACAATTTCGCGCAGACCATAACGGCCGGGGGACGACATTTCAAGGATCCGACGTTGTCCCCACTCTCGTTTCTGGCCTCAACGGAGTCGTTTGGGAGTTCACTGGTCAGGCCGTCGAGGCAGCCTTGAAGTAGGCCCGTATATCTTCGGAGCACAACCCGGCCTGCGGTTCTCAGACGTGAGTACGTTCGACATCGACCGGAACGACAATCGATTCGAAGTCGAGGCGTTTCTCACCAAGCCGATCGGCATGACCGCCACGTCCAAGCATCCGCTTATTGTGGTGATTCATGGAGGACCGCACGGAGCAAATGGTCAGGGATAATGAGACTTTCTCCGAAGTTTGGGTTGTCTAT